>NZ_JAYMNO010000001.1:4270000-4968565 GCF_036941055.1 Sporofaciens sp. JLR.KK001
CTTAGTCGCTTGTGATGGTTCTGCGGCCGATATTTTCAGGAATCCGGATGATCCGGATACTTTCTTTGAACCAAATGGAAAGTCCACCAGAGGATTTAACCAAATCCATATCAATGCTTTCTTTTCTGTTCTGGACAAAAAGTTTACGGATCTCTTCATCCAGCCTTCCCGGAAACGCAATGAATACAGCGCATTCTGCCAGATGGTTGACCGTTCCGAAGCAGATACCCCTGTCATTTATTTGTGTGACAGAGGCTATGCCTCTTATAACGCTTTTGCACATGTAATTGAAAATGGGCAGTTCTTTCTCATACGCTGTACCGATGCCAAGACGGAAAAAATTCTGGGGGTTCCTTTAAATGGCGTCAGGCAGCTTGATTATCATGTGGACCGTATTTTATCCAGATCACATTCTAAGAAAAAACGGCTTCATCCTGAACTGGAAGAACAATACCGGTTTGTGTGCCAGGATGTCCCTATGGATTATATTACACAGGACCATCCCGAATACAGACTGTCCCTGCGCATCATCAGGATTGAATTATCGGAGGGCTGTTACGAAAATCTGATCACAAATCTTCCGGATCTTGATTTCGATATCGATGATTTCAAGGACTTGTACCACCTAAGATGGAATGAGGAAACTTCTTTCCGTGACCTGAAATACCCATTGTGTCTCAAAGCATTTCATTCCAAAAAATATGAATACATTGTACAGGAAGTATGGGCAAGGGCAATCCTGTATAATTTTTGCTCGGAAATAGCTATGGCAGTAGAGCTCCCTGAAAAAAAGACGAAACATGTATATCAGGTTAACTATTCGGAAGCAATCAAAACATGCCGGGACTTTTTGAGAATACATGATGGGACAACAACATTAGACGTGGAGGGCCTGATCGCTCAGAATATCCTACCGGTCAGGCCCGGGCGAACCTTCGCACGCCAAGCAAGGTTCAAACTTCCAATCAGCTTCTGTTATCGAAACTAACAAAAACAGAGCTAAACATACTAAATATACCTCAAAATGAGACGAATGAAAATGATTTTTTTAATTTCATAAATTCGTCTTGTTGTTATGTCTTTCTATTGCCATAAATCCATACATTGCACCACAAAATCGGGAGTACTCCCCATTTTACAGCATTCCATCTGCATTTGGGAATAGAAATCCCCCCTCTTTTTCTTAAGTTGATAGAAAATCTGGTCGAAAACAACAGATCACATTATTATTAGAAGTTAAGTAAATGACATTGATTCACACCCCAATGTCATTTAGTTAGTAGCCTTGAATCACCCCGGCATTTGACATGTGAAGTTATCATTTCTATGATTTATGGGAGATTTCTGACATTATCGGACAAAATGATATAATTAGAATATTTTAGAGTATGACTCTAAGACAGATGTAATCTGTCTGAAAATAGTGTATTATGTTATTGTGACAGTTATCTTAAGCTGCCCGGTATATAAAATATCGGGGTCTTCGGAAATGTGCGGTTTTCAATCTTGGATATTGCCGCCCGTTCCGTATGGGTATCAACTCTTTTTGCAGCAGGGCTGTCACATTGATTGGTTTTCTTCCGTTGCCGGACGGAGGAACGATCTACAGATATGAACTGCGGAGCTGAAATTTATTTTATAGCTGTGCTTGGTTTCCCGCTTTTCAATCACTGTATGGTTCACCAGAGTCTCCGTGAGGTTGTATGTAACCATTCTTGCCCAGATTTCCTGTTTCACATATTCCGACTTATAGGTATGGAAATTACTGAGACCGACCGTATATTTCAACTTACGAAAGGATGTTTCAATCCCCCAGCGGGAAAAATACAGCTTCTGGATGCGTTCCAGCGGGAATTCATCTCTTGGCAAGTTTGTGACAACGCATTCGTAAACCCCATCAGCAATGGGAAACCGGACAATGCGCAATTTCATGCAGTAAGTACCCTTTGAGCCATATTCAATAAAATCAAAAGAAGTCGCCTTGTATCTTGTATAAAGCTAAGATTCCCTTTACTTCTTCCTTGGATATATTACATTGACGAGCAATCTCCTCATCCGTCATACCTTGTACATGTAAGCCGACTGCCCGAACAACCATTTGAATTCCTTCTTTTCTCCCTTCTTCCAACCCTTCTTTTCTCCCTTCTTTTCTCCCTTCTTCTAACCCCTCTTTTCTCCCTTCTTCCAACCCTTCCTCTTTAATGCCCTCCAGCATGTTGATATGATCTCTCAGGACCTTTGCCCGCGCCTCATATTCCAACCGCTTCTCATCATCTGCGCTCAATCTCTTTAATGCCTCATATGCCTCGTCCAGATATTCATCTACTCGTGCCATATCCTCAAACTCCTTTCGGTTCTTCCCATTAAAGAAACGCATCCAGTTCGCGATATCCTCTCCTGCCTGAATCTCTCCCGGCAGTTTCTTAAGCTCAAGAATCTGTAATTCCATCTTATCATTATAGAGCTTTCCTGTCTCATCATCCCGAAAATGCATCGTGCGGTAATACCTGGCATCATCCGGAAACAGAATGAAATCCAGTATACTGACCTGGATAGACTTTTTCAGTCTGCCGTAAGCTTCTCCTTCCCTCAGCTGCTCCGTAAACATCTTGCTTAGATAGAATAATGCGCGTTCATCCCAGAACGGATACTTCTTCACCTGCATCTCCATGTTGATCTGTATTCCGTTCTTTAAACGTACCCGCACATCCAGGATACCAAGCTTATCATCTGCATATTCACGGTGAAGATGTGTGGGAAGAAGCTCTGTCTCTTCAATCTCTTCTGGCTTCACCCGCATCACGGCGGCGCAAAAGCCCTTCCGCACAGTAGGATTATCCATCAAGCCGGCAAAACATACATCAATTGTAGGATGCATTATAAAATCTTCCTGCGGCTGTACTTCATTTATGCCGGACAATGAACCTGCCAGATTGTATTCCGTCTGCGTTTCATTTGGTGTGTAAATCATTGTTTTCATCATAGAAATTCTCCTTTCTTCTGCACAGTATTACAGTATCAGATTGAGAAGAATTCCCCTTGCTGCTTATCATCATACCATGAAACAGACTTCTATAAAAGGTAGTATCTTGAGCAATATAACTCAACCTGCAGTTAATTCTGTAATAACTCTGCATTCATTCATAACCTTGGATAACTCTCCGGCGAATTGCCGGTCAGAATATAAAAGACGAACGTCTCTTAGAATTCTTAGTTCGAAGTATAGCACATCCTCTTTATACATACAATCCCCGAATATATTTTCGGGGACTGAAATACCATCTAAAATCTGCCGCGTAACCTTCCTAAAAGCTCCCTCCCCTCCTTTACTTCGACCTCTGCCAGACTGTTCGGAGACGGACAAGGACGCTTCCTGTGGTTCAGCCATACGGTGTGCCAGCCTGCACGGCTGGCACCCTCCACGTCAGATTCATAGCTGTCCCCTACATACCAGGTATCCCTCGGCCCAAATCCGGTCCTCTCTTCTACTGCACGGAATGCACGGATATCGGGTTTATGATACCCAATCTCTCCCCTAACAAAGATCCTGTCCTCTTCTATCCAGCGGTTCAATCCCAAGGCGCTGGTCTTCTTGCGCTGCCCTTCACTGTTCCCATTGGTCAGGACCGCCATTGGAATCCGCTCCTTCCTGCAATAATCCAGAATATCCTTCATAAAACCGAACATACGGATCCTGCTCTGCCAATACCGGTATTCCTGTTCAAATCTGTCACTTTCTTCCCGGGTAACATCGATTCCTGCATCCTGATAAGTCCTCTGTATCCTTCGGAAGAAAGCATCTTCACTTCTGACAATGCCCTGCCTCTCCTGTTCCAGAATCACATCCGAATATATTCTGGACTGATCAAAAAGTCCGGCACAATCTGCCATAGTCCGGTCTGCAAAGTATCTCTCATGAGCCATCCTGAACGGCTCCATCAGATCGTACATGGTATCATCTACATCAAATACGATATTCATAGGTCTGGTCAACCTCCTGTCGTCATAATCTATTCCGCTGTCCGAAGCCTCTCCACAACACTCTGCTTCTCAAGCTTCCGGAAACAGATATACGGAATCACAAATGCAAGCAAGATCAACACCGGCGTACATCCCACAAGCGGCATCAGCGTAAACCGGAAGGTTGCGTATCCGCCGGCGACCAGCGCACGCACGAGCACACCTACGGTCACTGTGCTCAGGATATATGCGATGAGCAGCGTGAGCACGACATAATAGAGTCCTTCAAAGGCTAACATCCTTCGAAGCTGCCGTTTCGTCATACCCACACTCTGGATCATGGCGAATTCCTTTTTCCGTGAAATGATCGCCGTCACCATGCTGTTGATATAATTCAGGATCCCCACCAGTGCAATCACGATACTGACGGAATAGCCCATCACAGCCTTCGATCTCGTCTCTGCCTCATACTGTTCCTCCATCGTTTTCCGCGATACAATATTCATATCGGCGCTCTCCGTCTGCTGATATGCCTGCAGAAGCTCTGCCGCATTCTCCATGTTGCCGTCATCCACGTCAAAATAAAATTTTCTCAGATTGCTTCCCGGCCAGAGCTCTGTGAAGACCTTTGCCGGCATAACCAAAGGAACCTCAAATATCGGGTGCGATCCCTCCACCATCGGCTGCAGCGGATTCAGTACCGCCATAACTGTGAATTCCCGGTTCTCAATCTGAATCTTCTCTCCGACGGAATACGTCGGAAGAACCTCTTCCGGCGCTTCGAGCGAAGGTCCGATGGCAAGGACATAGTCTCCGCCTGCGAATCTTTCTGCATCATACTCTCCCGCCAGAATATAATCCTTGCCGGCTGCCGCTTCAAGGATCATGCCGTCCGCCCCGTAGACGGTATGAATCGCTTCCCCGCCGTTCATCACATGGTCGAAGTTTTCCTTCCATTTGGGAAATGTGGGGTCAAAGGAAGCGTAGTTCTCCAATTCTTCCTCCGTGTAAAATACCTGGTAATTCTCACATGCCTGAACGCTCAGCGGCATACTCACTTCTCTGGAGTACAGCCGTCCGGTTCCCTTAAGCCCTTCAAGCGCCGAGATATCCCTAATCAGACCGTCACTGATCGTCCGGCTGTTCGGGTCATAACCGCCGACACGTTCATTCGTCGCATCATCAATCTGATAATCCGCCGCTGCAAGCTCTAACAGATATTTCTCCATATCAAAGCTCACGTTCTTCGCATAAAAGAAACTCATCAGCACCAACCCTAAGGTCAGGGACAGAATCACCAGTATGGTCCTCTTCCTGTTCCGCCACAGGTTCGACCATGCCATTCCGGTCAGAGACGCGCCCTTCTCACTCTTCTTATCCTTTCGTCTGATACCGGAATCAACATCTGTATATCTGAGCGCCTCTATGGGCGATACCTTCCCCGCCAGACGCGCCGGAAGCAGACAGGATATCATTACCGTCATAAATGCGAACAGCGCCGAACCAATAAAGATGACCGGATTCGCGGAAATCACGGCATCCGTGTCCGGCCCCGGGGCGGCAGGAAATCCCGGAGCATCAGGAAGACCACGAATGCATTGCCCCAGTTCAGCAGAAACGATATCCCATCCAACAATCGTATCATAGCATATCCCCCCAGTAATCCGTCAATTGCTCCATGACTTCCTTGCGTTTGGGCTGGCTGATTGGAAGAACTTCTCCGGTGACCAGCGTGATCTCAAGCTTCCTGACACCTTTCACATAGAACAGGTTGACCAGATAACTGCTGTGGCACCGCACGAATCCATGGGGAATTAGTTCCTGCGCCGCCTTCTTCATGCTCCTGTAACAGATGATATTCTCCTGCTCCGTATGAAACAACAGATTCCGGTTGAATGTCTCTACATAGCGGAGACTGTTCAGCATGATCTTGTACTTCCCCGAATCATTATTCACCACGATATACGGACTCTCTTCCCTGCTGCGGCGGGAAAGGAATCTGTCAAGCTCCGATCTAAGCCTCGCGTACCGGATCGGTTTGATAATATAATCCAAGGCCTGGTACTTATATCCTTCCAGACCGTGCTGAGTCAGTGTGGTAAGGAAGATAATCCCCACCTTCTCATCCAGCTCGCGGAGCCGCTTCGCCGTCCTTAAGCCGTCTACCAGCTTCATCTGGATATCCAGGAAGATCAAGTCGATGGTGGCATCGTATTTTTCAACCAGCTCCAGTCCGTCGTAATATGTTGTAATCTTGATCTCTTCACTCTTCTCCAGAGCATACTGTCTGATCAATTCTGTCAGTGAATCGACAAACGAACGCTCATCATCGCAGATTGCTATATGTATCATTTCTTATCTCCATTGTTATTTATTATTATACTCACGGCCGATGTAATCTGACGCTCAGTTTATAGACCGGCGCTGATCGCTTCTCCGACGCTTTTCACGCCGATAACCGTAACTCCGTCAACCTTCCCCACCGCCTTTACCGACACCTCGGGGAGCACGCAGGTCTTGAATCCCAGCTTCTTTGCCTCCGCTACCCGCTGCTCCGGCATGGTGACGGCACGCACCTCGCCGCTTAAGCCCACCTCGCCAAATACGATCACATCCTCCGCGATCGGCCGGTTCTTGTAGCTGGAAGCAATCGCCATCACGATCCCAAGATCCGCCGCCGGTTCATTAAGGCGGATCCCGCCGGCGATATTCACATAGGCGTCATAGCTTGACAGGGGCAGCCCTAAGCGCTTCTCCAGCACCGCCATCAGGAGATTGACCCTGTTATAGTCAAGCCCCGCCGCCGTTCTTCTCGGCATCCCGAAGTTACTCTTGCAGACCAGCGCCTGGATCTCCATGAGCATCGGCCTGGTACCCTCCATCGCACAGGCGACCACGGAACCGGATGCGTGCTCCGGCTTGCCGCTCAGCATGAATTCCGACGGGTTCTTCACCTCTGCAAGTCCTTCTTTGCGCATCTCAAATACTCCGATCTCATTGGTTGAACCGAAACGGTTCTTCACCCCCCGCAAGATCCGGTAGGAAGCATGGCGGTCCCCTTCAAAATACAGCACCGTATCCACCATATGCTCTAAGACTCTTGGGCCTGCCACCGTTCCTTCCTTGGTTACATGTCCGACGATAAAGATAGAGATATTGAAGCCCTTGGCAAGCTGCATAAATATATTCGTAGACTCCCGTACCTGGGTCACGCTTCCCGGCGCAGAGGCGACTTCTTCGTTGTACATCGTCTGGATGGAATCGATCACCACCATATCCGGCTTCTGCTGCTCGATGATCCCCCTGATGACATCAAGGCTCGTCTCACATAAGAGATACAGATTCTCCGTGAACTCGCCCATACGGTTGGCGCGAAGCTTGATCTGCTTTAACGACTCCTCTCCGGATATATATAGAAGCTTCCTTCCGGCTGCCGACAGACGTTGGCAGACCTGCAGAAGCAATGTGGACTTGCCGATCCCCGGGTCGCCGCCGACCAGTACCAGGGATCCCTTCACGATCCCGCCTCCAAGCACCCTGTCCAACTCTTCGATCCCGGTGAGCATCCGGTCGTCTTCATCCGTCTCCACACTTGAGAGGGTTACGACCTGGACCTCCCGCCGTTCTTTGACTGATCTGGACGCGGCGGGCGCCGCCTTCTCCTCCACGAATGTATTCCACTCCTTACACGCCGGACACTGACCCAGCCACTTGCTCTCTTCATGCCCGCAATTCTGGCAGAAATATACGCTTTTCTTTGATTTTGCCATGCTTATCCTCCTATTCGGCATAAAAAGAGGCCGCTCATGCAGCCCCTCTTTCTACATCCAGATTATTTTCTAACTACTCTGACCGCTACGCTCCGGTCCCCCTCAAGCTCCGCGCTGACACTCAGCTTCCCACTCAAGTTCGTCTTCATATCCCCAACATTCACATCGTCCATATACACCTTGTACTCGCTGTCCGCCTCAAGCTCCAGGGTAAACTGTGCATCCTTCGTACCGGACACCTTGAACGACACGGTGTCTTCATCTGCCTTGAAATTCTCAACAGCGGTACCTGGAACAGACTCATATACGAACATGCCGTTCTTCTCAAGCTTCGTAATCTCAGCAAAAGTCTTCACCTTATATATATCTCCCTGAAATTCGAATCCGTCAAGTTTTGTCTTGCTTCCAAGAGTATAATCGCCAAAACTAAGGGTTCCATCTGCTTCAGTTTTTAATAATTCTTTCACTGCTGCCATATTGATCTCTCCTCCTGAGGTTCTTCTTTTGTACCCCTATTATATCTCATATTCTGTCTAATTTGTAGTCTTTGGGGTAAATTTTATTTCTTTTTTAGACAGCCCGATAACTACTTCTGAATCTCTCGTGACCTCGCCGCTTAAGATCGCCTCCGCAAGTCCGTCCTCCAGTTGATTCTGGACCGCTCTCCTTAGCGGACGCGCACCGTACTTCTGATCCGTCCCTGTCTCTACGATGTGCTTCTTCACAGAATCCCTGATCGTAAGACGTATTCCAAGCTGATCTTCTGCACGCTTCTCAAATTCTCTGCATAACAGGCCTACGATCCGCTTCATCTGATCCGCATTCAGCGGATGGAATACCAGGATCTCGTCTATTCTGTTCAGGAACTCCGGACGGAAGATCAGACGGATCTCCTTCATTACATTCCCCTTCATCCGTTTATAATCGCCTGCCGCATCCTCCTTGACATTGAAGCCTAACTTCTTTGGATCAATGATGGTCTGCGCCCCTGCGTTGGAGGTCATAATGATCACCGTATTGCGAAAATCCACCTTCCGCCCCTGGGAATCCGTGATATGCCCGTCATCCAATACCTGGAGCAGGATATTGAACACATCCGGATGCGCCTTCTCTATCTCGTCAAACAACACGACCGAATAAGGTCTGCGCCGCACTCGCTCACTTAACTGTCCGCCGTCGTCATGGCCGATATATCCCGGAGGCGCCCCGATCATCTTGGCAACGCTGTGCTTCTCCATATACTCGGACATATCTACCCGGATCATGGACTCTTCATTGCCAAAGAGAGCCTCCGCCAGAGCCTTGGACAGCTCTGTCTTACCCACACCGGTAGGTCCAAGGAACAGAAATGACCCGATCGGGCGCTTGGGGTCCTTAAGACCTACCCGTCCCCTCTTGATCGCCTTCGCCACCGCAGTAACCGCTTCTTCCTGGCCGATCACCCTCTGGTGCAGCACCTTCTCAAGCTTATTAAGCCTTGCACTCTCCGACTCTGCCAGCTTCTGGACCGGTATCTTCGTCCACTGCGACACTACCTCTGCGATATCTTCTTCTATTACCGCCACCTTCCGGTCTGCGTTCTTCCGTTCAAAACGCTTCCGCACCTGCTCCAGCCGCTTCTCCACAGCCTCCTGTTCCTTGCGGATCCTGGACGCCTCCGGAATGTCGCCTTCCCGGATCGCATCTTCTAATTCATCCGTAAGTTCGGCGATCGTCTTCTCAAACTCCATCACGCTCTCCGGAACCTTGAATCCCCGGAGACTGACCTTCGAACAGGCCTCATCCAGCACATCGATGGCCTTATCCGGCAGGAAACGGTCGTTCACATAACGGCTTGCCAGCTTAACGGCAGCCTCCAGCGCTTCTTCCTCGATCTCTACATGATGATGGTCCTCATACCGCTTCTTAAGTCCCTGCAGGATATCCAGACAATGCTCCTCTGTCGGCTCCTCCACCGTGATCGGCTGGAACCTGCGCTCCAATGCCGCATCCTTCTCCAGATACTTGCGGTATTCCCCGATCGTCGTCGCACCGATCAGCTGCATCTCGCCTCTTGCCAGGGATGGCTTCAGAATGTTAGAGGCGTTGATGGCGCCTTCCGCGCCTCCCGCGCCGATGATGGTGTGCACCTCGTCCAGGAATAAGATCACATTCCCCGCAGACTTCACCTCCTGGATCATCCGCTTCATCCTCTCCTCAAACTCGCCCCTGTACTTCGAACCGGCGATCATCCCCGCCAGATCAAGGGTCAGGATACGCTTATCCTTCATCCCATCCGGAACAATGCCTGCCGCTATCTGAGCCGCCAGCCCCTCTATCACCGCCGTCTTCCCAACGCCCGGCTCTCCCACCAAACACGGATTGTTCTTCGTCCTGCGGCTTAATACCTGGATCAACCGGTTGATCTCGGCCTCTCTTCCAATGACTGGATCAAGCCTGCCCTCTTCCGCCTGAGCCGTCAGATCTGTGCCGTACTGCTCCAGCACGCCGCCTTCTCTGCGCCTTCCTCCGCCCTGCAGGATCTCCTCCTGATAATCCTTGGGATCTCCTCCAAGAACCGCGAAAATATCCTGATATAACTTCTGAACATTGATATTAAGTGTCAGCAATATACGGGTCGCCACACAGTCCGCATCCCGCAGGAGAGCCAGAAGCATGTGTTCTGTCCCGATCCTGTCTGAACGGAAATGAAGCGCCTCTGTCTTACTTTCTTCCAGAATGTATTCAAGCCTTGGGCTGGTCTCCGGCTGATGCGCCACCTCGACGGTTCCAAGGGGCGATACCAGTTCATCCACTACCTTGCGGATACTCTCTTCATTGACGCCGTTCATCCCCAGCACCTGTCCCGCGACACCGGTATAGACCTCCCGCAATCCTAGAAGCAGATGCTCCGTCCCTACATAAGGATGCTTAAGCTTCCTTGCAGTGCTCCTTGCAATCTTGATTACTTCATTTGCCTGTTCCGTATACTTCATGAATGTAGTTTCCTTTCCTGTCTGTTATTATCTATACTCTTCATATATCTCGTCCACCAGAGCGTGAACTTCTTCTTTGGAAATGTTCTTACATCTGCCTCTCGCCAGCAGCACCTGAAGCTGCTCTCTCATCTCCAGGAGCGCCCTCGCCTTATCCATATCAATGGCGATCACCGCACCCCTTCTTCTGTCAAGCTGAATAAACCCTTCCTGCTTAAGTATCGCGTATGCCTTGTTGACCGTATGCATATTAATGCCGACCGTATCGGCAAGCTGTCTCACCGACGGCAGGGAATCTCCCTCCCGGATCAGATTCATGGCTATGCCCATGATGATCTGGTTCTGAAGCTGGACATAGATCGCCTCATCGCTGTTAAAATCAATCTCTATCAGCATTCGTATCACCTTTTCTAATCTTGAATCTTATGTTATAGGCATACTATCACACCTAGATTTCTTACCATTATAACAGGTTTTTTCTGTCTTTTCCATAGTGATATTCGTTTAATTCTATCCACATTACTTACACTGTATACTATTTTAGTATCATTTTAGTATCACAACTGGCGCTGTGCACACTCCTGTGCACATTCCTGAAACATCCGGATCTCTCCCAATCTGTAAGTAAGGGATTGTGACGCTCTGTCCTTCCCTCTCCTGGTCCTTCTGGCAGCGTTCCGGACCGCTCTGCAGGCTGTCGGGTCGTGGTACCCTTCGTGATTCTTCATTGGATCCATCCTAACACCTCCCGTTCTACTTCACTTGTCCATGTTCTTTGGAATGACTCTACGCCTACATGATAGCAGCATTCTGCAGATATATACTCTTCATAGTATCTGCGGTACTTCCGTGAGATTCCCGGCTGTCTGAGCGTTCTCAGCGCCTTATTCTGTATATCATGGACTTTGCTATAAGTGACGCCCCATTCCTGACTAATCTCTTTTAATGTCCGGCCATCCAAAAACCGCTTCTTAATCACTTCCGGAAGATTCCCCGGCAGACGGTCAACAGCAATCCATAATTCACGCTTCATGGCAGCAGTATCCGCCTCCCTGATCGCGTCCCCTTCCAGGTCTTGATCTGATGCTATGCTATCTTCAAGCGTGAACTCCTCCCCGTCCCCGCCTAACACCTCGCTCAGGCTTCGCATCTGCCCGATCTGGACACTTTTCCTGATCTCCTGTAGTTTCTCCCGGGTAACGCCTAGAAAACGGCACAGGGCGCAATCTGACGGCCATTCACCGTAATACTTCCGGTATTCCCTGACCACTCTGTTATACTCGCGGATCTCGCCCCTGGCCTGTACCGGGATACGGACCACACTGCCGCAGTTGTCTACATACCGGCTCATACTCTGCCGGATCCAGAAGGCAGCATAATGGAGGAAGGATGAACCCTGATCGGCGTCATAGTGGCTGACAGCCTCAGACAGGCCTATATAGCCCTCCTGAAGCAAGTCCTCCATCTCGGCAAATCCCTGGTACCGCTTCGCCATCTTCGCAAGAAAACCTTTGTTCTGGTTGTAGAGCTGAAGCATATGCTTCGACACATCCTCACCGGCCCGGATCCGCGCAACCAACTGTTCATTATCCATCTGACCGCCTCCCCCCCTATTCAAAATGCCCCGGACAATCGGAGGAATGAAATCCCGGGACACTTTATCAAATTACTGGTTAATTGCTGCTCTATTCTGCTGCCGGTGTGGTTGCCTGGTAATAGATAGCTTTCGCTTTATTCTCTAGGACGAACGCATCATACACAATGCGCCCCTCTACCAATGATCCGCTGATTCCAGGGGGATTATCATGAATCTTATAATTTGCTAATTTGGTAGGCGCTACTGTTGCACATGGATGCACAAGCATAAACCCGAAGCCCTCCGGCAGCCTGTTAGCCGGAATCCTCTGCACGTTCGCACCGTCCAGGTTCGCAATCACTCCTTTTAACCTCATGTTCTCGCCTATGTCAGTCTCCATTACGATATCTTTGCACTTCTTCATCAGGTAATAAGTATCCGGCGTGATTACCAGAACGCGCCCTGTCTCAGGCACTTCCGCATTATCCAACTCCTTGCCAGCCTTGATGATCTCATCATAGATATTCGTTTCGGTCAGCTCGATCGCATCCGGTTTGATACCTGCACCCGCGCACATCTTCCCGTATACATGCGTATCAACCTCCGGAATTACCACTTCACGGACTTGCCGCGCTAATGCGCTGGATGCCTCAAGGTTGCCCACCGTTTCATCTTCGTCCAGTGCGTCAATCTCAAATGTGAAAGACCTATCCCGGCTAAGGGCAAATCTTTCTGTAGTAGCGTTCAATGTTTCAATCTCACCATAGTGAGACCATCTTTTATTCTGTGGATCCGTAAAATAATTACGACCATAGTTATTCATCTTCCCGGTGCTTATCTTATAGACCTTGACGCTATGCGCGCCCTCAAAAGAAAAGTCTTGATTCGTCACTAAGTGCTTCTTGCTTTCTGTGGTGAAAATCTCATCCACATAAGGTAAATATTTTTCAGCTAATTCAATCGCCATGTATTAATCATCCTTTCAATCCCATGGCTTTCCTGATCGCTGCGTCTTCAGCTCCGCTATTGCCGGATCCGCCGTCAGCTTTCCCTGTTGAGATTACCCTATAGCCTACACCAGTAAAGCGCGGGTTATCCTTCAGGAACTTCTCCGCTGCCTGTCTAAAGTCTGTCTTATCGTCTATCAATTGTGAAGCCTTGAAGCTGACATAATCCATATCATCAGCCTTTACGCCTTTTTCTTTCAGGAAAGCGCTATTTTTATAATTTTCCAGTTCCCGCCGTGCTTCGTCACGCTCCCGCCTGTAAGTGTCGGAAGTTTCCAGGTCTTGTTTCATGCGTGCTAAGCGGTTTCCAACAATCCGGTCAACATCTGCCTGGGTAAATAGCTTTTCTGACTGCTGCCCCTGATCGGCCTGCTGAGCTGTCCCCGCAGTCTGCTGCGTTCCTTCCTGTTGGGTTGTCGTTGTCATGTTCTGGTTACTCTCCATATCTGATTCCTTTCCCCGTTTTGCGCCCGGTCGGCTTATCTGAGAGCAAATAGAAAAAGGCGCGGGAACAACTGCAGACTAATCCGTCTGTAATCATTCCCACGCCTCGGAAGGCTTACACCGGCGACAGTAGGAGAAAACCGGTGCGGTACTCATGATCTATTTACTCTATAGCTATTATATCAGATAGAACAATAGGCAGCAACTACTTTTTCTAAGGATTCAGAAGCCCCCAAACGGAAAGGTAACGTTACCATTCAATGATTAGTAACGTTACCTTTAAATTGCCCGGCTTACTGCGTTTTAAGCTGATGAATACAAGGTTTTTACCTTAGTATTTCTTAGTATATGTACTACAATAAATCCGAGTATTTCCGAGTATCCCAGGCGCGCCCCTGCGCCCTCATTCTGCACCCTCTCCTGATTCGTCGTTTTGGAACCCTTGGTGTAGATCGGCGTAAGCGTTCCGGTGCTTCCCTTCCTTCTTCCTGGACACCTTACAGGACTTTAGCGCCGGAGAGAGAAGCCGGATCACTCCGGCAAGCTCTTCATCCTCAGTGAATGAGATCCTGATCTTAACGCTCATGAGGTTTTCTCCTGGCACGCTCTTCACGTTTACCGTAAGCATAACCAAATTGAAACATCTTCCACATCCAGAAATCCGGTGCACTCTGATGATAATATCCCTTTACCGCATCCGTGATACAGCGGATCTGATCAAAGGGAATATCACACCCACACGCACCATGAGTCAATATGTGAATATCCCCGTTTAAAGTTTTCTTTTTCTTCATAAAATCTCTTCCCTTCTGCCGGAACTTCATGCTACTATGTAAGTGGTTTTTGGCATGGCTCCGGCTGTGTGCTGCCCTGTAGGTATTGGCGTACCTATGGGGCTTTTCTTTTAGTTATCAGTTTCAACATATCCATCAATGCGCAAGAAGTGATATCCTTCCTTCATGTACGGTGTCGGTGTTTGGAACCCGACACACTCAGTTAATGCTTCCAGATTGTCCGCGACCCGCTCCAGAGCGTCAGCGATCCGGTTCATATCATCGACTAATACCTGTCCTTGTCCTGCTATCATGATCTTCTATGCCTCCCTTAATAATTGTGCGCAACGCTTTACTTCTTCGACATTCACGTACAGGTGACGACTCGGCAGAAAGAGGATCTTCGGTGTAAGTGCAATCTCTTCCAACTCCTTCGCACTCATATCCGCAAAGACCTTAGTTACACTATCCAGATCGTTATGCATACCTACATGAACGTGGCAAGCCGTCACGATCGCCGCATCTGTCGCGGGTCCTACTACACTTGTCTCGAAACACTGGTGCTTCGAGACTCCGTTCTCTCTGTAATCAACTATAAATAATCTTCTCAATTTTATTCTCCTTTCTTCTTGATATAATCTGGTAACATTGAAAAGGTGAAAGAAATCCTTTATTTTCAAGGCTTGTACACCTTTTCAAACTTTGAAAAGGTAAAACCGATACGGAAAAGGTACTTCAACTCTTTTTTACCTTTTCAACCAAATACACACCTTTTCAATATTGTGAAAAGGTTAAAATATATAGATATTTACTCACTTCTTTCCACCTTTTCAGTCTCTCCATATTGTCTCAGGCGCTCAGGTACTTCTCTGCCTGGTAATAGCCACCAATACAAAAGCCTGGGATCACCTTTATAATGCTTGGTTCTGATTTTCAATGCGTCTTTTGCCTTTTGCAACGTGCCTATACTTATACCTGCTGCTTTTGCAGCTTCATTTACTTCCTTGGATGTGGCATAACCATCTTTTAAAATATCCAGTAAGAAATCTTTCGCTTCATCGGCTGCAGGCGTTGCGCGCTTCTTTGGCTCTTTCGGTGCAATGATTTCATTATCTGTAAGATCGCTATACCCTGCAAACTTCACTAACCCATCATCATAATCAAGCGTATATAGTATGGTCTGTGCAAGCGGTCCCGCATTTGCCTTTGTATGTGCAAGTGCTTTCTGTTCTTCACAGTTCGGATTTCTCCCGACCGTCAAGACACTTCTTGCCGAAGATATGAAATCAATAGAACCTATCAGCCTGTTTATTGCTTCTGCGCTGGTCTGCTTAGATGTATGTGCTACAACTATAAATGTACATCCGGTTTCTTGCCCTAATGTTATGATCGGGTTCATGATTGCCCTAACTGAATTTCCCATATTTAATTGAGTGTCTTTCCCGACATAAGACATAACCGGATCAAATACCGCAACGTCTATATTCCATTCCTTTATAGCCTGCTCTATCCTCGGATCATCAAATGTAAGCGGGTTCTCCCGCTCATCAATATTAAATACCCTGCTCATATCCGCACCGGCTACCCTCAACCGTTTTATAATTGTATCCGCAAAATCATCCTCCGTAATTTGATATAACACATTAAGCGGTTGTCTCGGTCTGAATGGGTTTTCATTACCATCATCTAGCCCTAGAATCGGCTTCCCTTGCGTCAGATCTGCAATAAACCTACAAACAAGAGTCGTTTTACTGCATCCAGGTGCACCTTGAATAAGGATTATTTTAGCCTTGGGGATCCGGGGCTTCCATATCCACTCTATTTCTTTTTCCTCTATGTCAGACAGACATATAACAGCTAGTCCCGGCGTTTCTTTAAGCGTTCGCGTCTTCCCGTTGTCTAATACAGCTTTATCTTTTTTATAATATGGCGACTCAACCTTCCAATCTCTGGTTAATGCCGGGAAAATCTCCTTTTCCAGTTCAATATCTGTCAATGGCGGTATACATTTCTCTTGATTTTCTGAGCGCACTGTCTGCCTGATTGCATCATTTCCTATCCCTCTAGCCTTCTCCGAACCAATCAGGGCGATCAATGCCTTATGCCGCTCTCCTTCTGGTATGGTATTTGCCATCTTAAAACGATGCTGCTCTTTTTCCTCTGGAACGGAACCCATCAGAAAATCCATTACTGTATTATCTGCCTGGGTAATCCCTACGCCGTCACCGGGGCCGATCTCCCAGGTATAACAGTTTCCGCTGCTATGTATACTCGGCGGCACAACCACATAACCATCTTCACCACGGACATCCACACCAGGATATAGCTTTGCCCTGCTCCGATTGATTGCAGAATCTCTATAGAATAAATGATATCCGCCACCGCCTGTAATGCTTTGCCATGTATCCGGTAAATTGCCGTGCTCCTTCTGCCAGTCTATCAGCGTTTCATATCCGTCAATTCCCTTGTCTTCCCTCCTATCTAGATCAATCACTACCAGGCCGCCCGATCTGCTGCCCGTGGCAACCGCTATATTTGCGTCCGGGTACTTGTCCCACCAAGAAGAAATCATATCCTTATTGGTTGTTGCGTCTTTAAAACCATGGCTTGTAAGCGGGGTCTTATCCCTTGGCTTGATCGGGAATACCGCAAAACCCATACCGGCATACTGCAGCGCCCAATCTTTCATACTCTCTGTCAACGGCTCACCTCCACCCCGTAGCACCGTTCTTGGAAGAATACCCTGCTGACTTTCCCTTGGACGGTTATGTAGCCTCTCTCCTTCAGCTCCTTGTTAAGATCTCTAATTACAGAATATGCTTTACTTTCTGATACTCCTAAAATCTCCGCTACCTCCTTCGCTCCTATGAATTGCCTCTCCACTCTCTGCCTCCTTTCTTCCTGATACCTCTCAGCGGCGCCGATCAGCTCCATGATCTCCCGGTGACGTTTCAGGAAGTCCTCGCTTCCCACTCCCAGGCGTTCCTCTTCCTGTGCTACTAACTCATCCATCATTGACTTAAATTCTTCCTGTGACATGTAAAAGCCTCCTTCCATCTCAAAACCGCCACCACACGATCTTATTCAATAATTTCAGTTACGTCTACGCCAAGAGCCTTGGCTATTTTCCCCGCCGCCTGTGGGGTAACTCGCTTCTGGTTAAGAATCATACAGAAACGTTGTCTACTGATATTCGCACGCTCAGCAGCTTCACTGATTGATAAACCACTATTGGCAAGTGCGATATCAAACTTGTTGTCGTTGATTGTCATTGTCTCACCTCCACATAACACCATTTCGGTGTTTTATATTGCAATCTTAACACCGTTATGCTATTATGTCAATATCGAATTGAAAAAAATACACCATTTTGCTATTATAGGGGCATGGGGGTGTTATCGTGGCAAATGTCGCACAAAAAATCAAAGAATTAAGAATTCAAAATAACATGACTCAAAAAAAACTCGCTGATCTTTTAAACGTTTCACAAAATGCGGTTTATAATTGGGAGAATGGTAAACGCGAACCAAATTCAGATATTATAGAAAAATTGTCTGATATATTTGAGGTTCTACCCTCTTACCTAATGGGGTGGCGTGATGAAGACTTGGAAATTGAAACTGAAATTGACAAGCTTATAGATCGCTTTAGTAATATCACTGAACATCGAGAAGTTTCAGACATTGTAAAAGAGATGCAAGACCTTATTTCAAAACAATCTGTAATTGAAGATAAAATTAATACTGTTGATTTTCATAGTCCCAGACCTAAAAAATCATCAATTTATTTTGATAGTTCCGAATTTTCTGAATCAGAATTAACAGAAATAAAAAACTTTGCTGATTTTCTAAAGAGCAAAAGAAACGATATTGAATAGTATTCGCCCCAAAAGGCGAAATCCCCCACGGGGGAAGATTCCCCTCAGCCCAATCGGCAGCGTGGGCCACTCCGATCGGGGGCAACCAAACCCATTTGGGCGTGGTTATTGAGGGCCATTTGTCCCTGGCCATTTGCGCCGGCGCAATTCGTACCAAGAGACGAAAACCACTCACCCCCAAATGGGTGTCAGTTCCGGCCGTCCTGCAGGACGAATGCACATTGACAACATAATATGCTTACCCAGGGAACCGATGGGGTGATTATGCCAGCCGCCGGACACTTAAGGAAGGAGGCTGATGCTATGGTTACATACTCTGATTTAATCCAGTTTGTAATTATGCTTTGCGCTGTAATAACCCTTGTTATTTATTGCATACGCAAAAAGTAGCGCCCCCGTCTGGTAAACTAAGGCGCTACAATCTGTAGTAAATTCTTTTACCGGCGGCTAGGTGTGTTCTAGTCATCGGCTCCCTTGTTAAGTATATTATAGTCAATCTCTTCAAATATGTCAAATACTATCCTTTCATTTCAAAACCGCCACCACGCGCACAGATGAAAGGAAGATGATAGAATGCCGGCATATAAGGACGAAAAGACGAATACATGGTACTGCAAATTTTACTACACAGACTGGCAGGGACAGAAGCGGCAGAAGCTCAAGCGCGGCTTTAAGCTGCAGCGCGAAGCGAAGGAATGGGAACGGCTATTCTTAGAGCAATTCGCAAAGAGTCCGGATATTACCTTTGATGCACTGTACAGTAAATATCTGAAATTTAAAGAGAACCGTGTCAGGGCTTCGACTTTAAAGATTCAGCGTGTTGTTATAGAATCTCATATACTGCCCTTTTTTAGAGATAAGATTGTATCGGAGATCACGCCGGCTGATATTGTAGAATGGCAGAACGAACTATTGAATAAGAACCTGTCAGCATCTCACACACGGCAGATAAATATTTATTTGAAGATGATTTTTAAGTATGCTATAGATTATCTCGGACTATCTCAAAGTCCTGTTAAATCACAGATATGCAAGTCCGAGAAGAGCAAGGTAGACTTTTGGACGCCTGACGAATATAAAGTATTCTCAGACTATATTCAAGATCGCATTGAACTTTATACTGCTTTCGAAATACTCTTTTATACTGGCATGCGCAAGGGCGAGCTTCTGGCTCTTACTCTCAATGATATAGATTTCGACCAAAAGACAATAGACATCAATAAGACACTGGTCTATGTAAATGGTGAGTATACCACACAACCGCCCAAGACACCAAAGAGCCGTCGCACTATAGAAGTTCCTGAATTTCTTTTAAATGAGATCCAAACGTATTCAGAAAAAATATACGGGTTGAATCCTGGCCATCGACTTTTTCACAAATCTCTTGAATGGCTCGGTATTTCGTTAAAAAACATCTGTAGCAGGATAGACTTGAAGCCGATCAGGATTCACGATCTTCGGCACCCGTATGTCAAGCCCACGACAAAAAAATTTACAACTTTTTTTGAGGATTTCCGGGCAGCCGCATAGCTGCCCGTAGCTACTTAATACGGTATTCATGGCTCACGCCTCCTTTCCTGGTTCGCTTATTCCTAAGAAATCCTGTGTCACATATTCAATCTCGATCCGGTCTCCCGGAAAGATATAGACCTTACTGATAAGCCTGTCAATCAGGGCTTGCGTCAGTGTGTCGGCGCTGCCTACTTCCTGAACTATCTCACGCTGTTTCAGCTTTGCTTCATAATCGCGCTGTATCTGCTTGGTCTGTGTGGTAATGGCGGCATGGACATTCCTTGCCTGCACCAGTTCCGCATCATATACCGCCTTGCGCTCCTGGTAGGTTTCCAGGTCAATCTCTCCAAGTGCATATTGTTCATAAAGCTGCCGTTTGCTGTCTTGGATAGAGCGCAGCTTTTCTTCGTGCTCGGCCTGCTGGACCGTCTGCAAATTCAGCTTATCCTTGCTGCTGTCAATCCCCAGCGCCGGACACATCTGTGCCCGGATTGTTTCAAGGACCGCCTGCTCCAGATCAGCCATTTTCACCCTTACCCCATGGCAGGGAAGGGTTTCTGCCACTTCGGAGTGACGGCAGTAAAACCACGTTCCATTTCTAAGTGACATAGCATGGTCGCAGCAGCCGCAGAATACTTTCCCACGGAGAAGGTAGTCGCGCCGTTTTTTATTCGGAAGGGAGAAACGCCTGATCGAAGCGTTGGCTTTCTCAAACAGCTCCATGCTTACGATTGCCGGGTGGTGGTCCGGTATTTTGAACCATTCGCTTTCATCCTTTAGCTTCATGCGGCGGCTGCCGATTTCCTGTACCTTACGCTTGCCGATCACATATGTGCCGATATACCGCTGGTCCTCCAGCATCCGCAGGACCGTTGAGCTGCTCCAGACGCCGTGTGTCCTGGACACATTATAATGGTCTTTCCCTTTATCCCTCCGGTATTCCCCAGGGGTGGGGATATTCATGGCATACAGTTTCCGCGTGATCTCGGCTGCCGTATTGCCGTCAGCCGCCCATTCAAATATCTGCCGTACAATCCCTGCAACGTCCTCGTCCGGCTCCATGCGCCCGTCTGCGCTCTTGCGGTAGCCATAGGGACAGATAACGCTTTGGTACTCGCCCCGGCGCATCTTTGCATATTTGGCGCTTTTCGTTTTCATGGACATATCCCGGCTGTAACATTCGCTGATAAGATACTTAAAGGCAACGTCAATCCCTCCGGTATCTCCTTTGAAATTGGCGGTGTCAAAATCATCACTGACTGAGATAAACCGGGTATGGTAGAGCGGGAACACCCGCTCAATGAAATAGCCGGTCTCAATGCTGTTACGGCCAAACCGGGAGAGGTCTTTTACGATGATACAGTCGATCTTCCCGGCCTGGACCATCGTCAAAAGCTCCTGTACCGCAGGGCGCTCAAAATTCGTACCCGTATGGCCGTTATCAACAAATTCCAGCACTTCGCCGTTATCCCATTCCGGCAGCGACATGGCCTTTTCCCGGAGGATCAGCTTTTGGTTGGGAATACTCAAACTCTCGGTCTTAAAGTCCTCCACGGACAGACGGATATAAAGGGCGATCACATATTTTTTGTGCATGGTTCCACCGCCTTTCCCTGGAATTCACTCTTGAAGCGGAAAGTTACATGGATATTCCGCTCATGGTCGATTTCGATCCGCTCAATCAGCCGGTCAATCAGTTCTGCCGTAAGCGCATGGTCTTGTGTCAGCGATTTCGCATCCTTTTCCATTGCCCGGTAGCGCACAAGCCGGCTGTCCAGGGCGTCCATATCTTTTTCAAGCGCCTCAATCTCGCCGGACAGTGTACGGATGGATTCCTCATAATCCGCTTTCAGCTCAAAGTATTCCTCGTTTGTTAAGATACCCTGGACGAAGTTCTCATACAGTCCGCGGATCAGCCGGCGTTTCTTTTCGGTTTCCTGCCGCCTGGCCGACATCTGGGTTTTCAGCCTGTCTTTGTCCTTTTTCTGTTTTGCCTCCAGCTGAAAGAGGGGGAGGGACATTCCCAGGGCAACAGACAGCTCTTTTTCCAGAATAGCTGTGACCGTGGCGATAAGCTCCGTTTCCTGCATCATCACGCCTTTACAGCTATCCTTTGCCACACGGCTGTTGGTGAGGCAGTGGAACCAGTATACGTCCGGCCCTTTCTTGCGCTCGGCGCGCTGCCGGTGGAGGCTCCTGCCGCAGTCGGCACAGAACACCTTCCCCTTGAAAATGTTTGGGGTGTAGGGCCGCTTTGGGACCGCCCGGCTTTCCTCACAGATTTGTTTCCGGTATTCCTGCACCGCTGTAAAGAGCTCATAACTGATGATTGGTTCATGGGTGCGTCTTGCAATAATCAGGTTGTCCTCCCCGGCCTTAACCTGCTGATGGTCCACGATCTTTGTCTTTCCCTGTACCAGATCGCCGGTGTAGACCTCGCTTTCCAGAATCTTCATTACGGTGCGTGTCTGCCATTTCCCGCTCCCGATCAGGCCAGGGCTGGTGATCTCTCCGGTGGATTTTTTGTAATGGCTGGGCGCTGTGATCCCCATTTCATTCAGGTTGCGGACGATACGGTTCAGCGCCACATGCCCATGCGCCCACTCAAAAATCTGCCTCACAACAGGGGCGGTATCTTCATCGATCAGCAGTTTATGGCAGTTGTCCGGGTCTTTGCGGTAGCCGTAGGGCGCCCGTGCGCCGATATAATCGCCGTCTTTCATGGCCTGCCTTGCCTGGGCCTTGATCTTCCTGCCAATGTCCAATGCGTAAGCCTCGTTTATCATATTTTTCAGGGGAAGCATAATACCGCTGTGGAGGCTGCCGGGGTCTGCCGTGTCAAACTGGTCCGTGACCGCAATAAAACGGACATTGTGGGTATGGAAATACTGTTCGATATAATAACCGGTATCAATGGAATTCCGCCCCAACCGGGAGAGGTCCTTGACAATCACACAGTCAATATGGCCCGCCTCAATATCGGAAAGCATCTGTTGGAAACCGGGGCGGTGGAAGTTTGTACCTGTCGCTCCATTGTCGATATAGGTATCATAGACAACGAAATCCGGTTTGTCCGCAAGGAAATCATTCAGCACCAGCTTTTGGTTTTCCACCGAACAGCCCCGCTTTTTATTATCCTCCACAGAAAGGCGGATATAGAGCGCCACATGCACATATAAGGACGGCGCCGGCATGGGAGCCAACCTCTGTTTCCTGCTCTTTCTTGCCATTTAGCCCACCTTCCTTTCTTTGCCTTGTACGGCAATCTGTTCCGCCAGGGAAACCGCTTTCTGGTATTCATCCTGGTAATTAAATTCAATGTGCAGCTCGTCTTTCCCCATTACCCGTATGCTGCGGATAAGCTGCATGACCGCCCTCCGGTCAATTTCCTCCATTGTGGAGAATTGCATAAAGTGGTTGATCCAGCGGTTCCGCTCGCTGCGGTTCTCCAGTACGTCCGTCAGCTTTTCGTTCCACTCGGCAACCGCTTTCTGCAGCAGTTCAATATCTGCATTGTATTTCCGCTTATAGGAGAGGAATTCTTCTTTGGTGAGAATCCCGCTCACCAGGTTTTCATAGAGTTTTGCCTTGAAACCCTCAACCTGCGCCATACGTTTCTCATTTGCTTTGATCTGCCCGGCGTATTCCTGGGCCAGTTCCCGGTTGATCCGCTCCTGGCTGATACTGGACAGCAGCGCATCCAGGGAAGCCACATTTTCAATATGCCCTTTCAGGCTGCCCTGCACGCACTCGATCAGGTCGGACTCTTTCAACATGACAGAAGATTTACACCCGTTCTTTTTGCCGGTAGGACAATAGTAGTAGTGGTATTCCTTATCCTTATAGCGGTTGGTCTTGCGCGTCATACGGCAGCCGCAGCAGCCGCAGATCAAAATGCCGGAGAACAGGTAGACTTTATCCGATTTTGGAGATGTCCGGGTATCAATCCTGCGGAGGCGCTGCACTAGGTCAAAATCATGTTTCTGGATGATCGCCTCATGGGTACCCTCTACACGGACCCATTCAGAGGAAGGTCTGTCCTCACGTTCTTTCAGCTTGAAGTGGGGCGTGGTCTGTTTTCCCTGTACCAGCGTTCCGGTATAGGTTTCATCCTGCAAAATGCGGATGATCGTTGTGGCAGACCATTTACAATCTTTACGGTCCGTATAGCCGCCTTTGGCGTGGGGCATCCCATTGTTGCGCTTATAAGCCAGCGGTGAGAGAATGCCCATGCGGTTCAGTTCGTCCGCAATATGGGAAGCGCTGAACCCCTCCAGCCGCTTTCTGAAAATATCCCGCACCACGTTAGCGGCGTATTCGTCAATTTCCAGGCTCTTGTGCTTATCACCGGCTTTTATATATCCGTAGATGGGAAACGCACCCACAAAATCACCGCTGCGCCGTTTCACATCCAGGGCGCTCCGGGTCTTAACGGAAATGTCCCGGCTGTATGCCTCGTTCATAATGTTTTTTACCGAAACCGTGAGATCGTCGGCAGCGTCATTCTCTGTGTCCACGTTATCATTGATGGCGATAAAGCGGACGCCGTAGGCGGGAAATACCCGGCGCATATAGCGTCCGGTCTCTATGTACTCACGCCCCAGGCGGGAGAGGTCCTTGACGATCACACAGTTGGCCTCACCCTGCTCGATCATCCGCATCATTTCCTGGAATGCCGGGCGGTCAAAGAGAACCCCGCTGTAACCGTCGTCAATCTTTTCCGCCACGACTTCAATCTCCGGGTGCCGGGCAATGTAATCATCGATCAGCCGCCGCTGGTTGGCGACGCTGTCGCTTTCCACCGTCTTATCATCGGTATAAGAAAGACGGATGTACTTAATGGCTTTGTAAACCTGCATAAAAAAACACTCCTTTCGTTGCGCAGAAAAATCCCCGCAATCCAAGAAGTGTGGCTGTGCCGTATTCAATTCCTTTTCCAATTTCTATTGTACCACGACCCTGCGGGAAAGTCAGCCCTTTTCCTAAAATAATCCGGCTCACCGTAAGATTCCCTTGATACATTCTTCCAGGGTGGCGCCGCCTGCGGCAAAGCTGGCCTGTACGGTGAACCGCCCGCATTTGAAGCGGTAAGGGTCTTTGATCTGCCGTACAAATTCGGCGATCCGTTCCTCACGGGAAAGCTCCTTATCAACGGCAACCTCCCGGATGTCCACCAGTGCGCCGGTTCTGCCGGCAACAACCGTATTTTCCATAATACCAACTCCTTCCTGAAAATTTCTGGCTATCGAAACCACATGAATAAGTCGGGCCTGCGCTCATACACTCACAGACCCGGCCCATTGTATCTGATTTCGATCAGCTGCCGTATTTGCCACGCCCCCCGGCAGGCCCTGAACGAACAGGGCAGGGCTGTTACAGGCTGCGGATAGCGTTGCCGCATCATAGCCCCGCATACGCCGCCGCTTTGCCAGAGCAGGCGCACGCCGCAGGAACTCTCCCCAAGTCTTTAGGGAGCCGTGAGGAAGTACCATTATGATCTGTGCCGTTGTCGCGTCCGGCCTGCCACAGCCGGTTTCGTGGGTTGCGTTTACCGCTCGGACAGCCTGGATTCATCACCTCCTTAGGCCGCCTGTCACCGCGCCGCCCCATCTGCCGCTCGGAACACAGAATGAAGTACCTGTAACAGCGTGTATTCGGTTGTCAAGGAGCAAGCGAGGGGCGTGGCAGTTATGACAGTTTTTCAGTTGGGGCGGGCCGGAGCATATGCTGTACGGCCACACCCGCCAGGCTTGTCCCGCCGGATAAATATGTCCCTCTATTATTCATTTCATTTTTGAGGGTTATTTTCGGGGGCAGGATTAAATTTCTTCCAGAATTTTTTTCAGGCGTCGGAGCCCGCGCTGGATTCCTTCATGCACGGAGCTTACCGCCGAGTGTTCGCTTTTGGCAATTTCCGAAAGGCTCATGCCAAGCAGATAGTGCGAGCATATCCGGTTTCGCTGCTTTTCAGGCAACAGGGAAATAGCCCGGTAGAGCCTCGCATGTTCTTCCTCCTGGACCAAGACATCTTCCGGTGCCAGCATAATCACAAGGGCGTCCCGTTCAACATTCTTGTCATAGTCCAGAGAAAAATATGCCTTATGCCGATATGTACGCAGGAAATGGGCCGCCTCGCTTAATTTATATTCCCGGAGCAGGTCGGCCACCTCGTCCGGCACTTCAACAACAGTATCTTTCGTATAAAACGGGTAATAGTCCCGCAAGTTAATTTCTTTCATGGGTAATTCCTCCAATTTCGATTTTTTTAGTTGATAGGCAAAATCGAAATCAGAAGGTGGAGAGCGACACCCCGGACTATCACCTGCAACAGAGGCAGCAGGAAAGTTTGTCTGTTTTGTAGATAAGAAAAGAGCGCGTACCCGTTTTGTTACAGGCGCGCGCTTAATGGAACATTTTGCTGATTGCTGGGAGAAAAAATAAAAATATGTCGATACAAAAAGTGCCGCAGCTTTTTGAACTGCGGCACTAAAATATATTTGGCTATTTTTTTGTCGTTTCCTGTGAAAATATAGGACTTTTCTAATGTGCATGTCTGCCCCCATATCTGGGGGAGTATAAATGGATTTGTCACTATACTTTGATATATCCCCCAACCTGTTACATGGGGGATATTATACAGGGGCATATTCGCTTTTTATCGCCAGCCTTTCCCGGTAATGTCCTAAAAATGCCCTAAATTTATCTGTCATATTCCAGCATCGAATTTATAACCGACGCCTCGCACACTGATAACATATTCAGGTGCTTCAGGTGCAATTTGAAGTTTCTGGCGAAGGCGGCTCAACAGATTATGGATTGTTTTTGGTGTAACGTCAATATATTCTTCGCCCCAAACATGGTAAGCTATGGTCTCAAAGGTCAATACCCGTTTCTTGTTGACAATCAGTAAGTGGAGTGCATCGAATTCTTTAGCTGTTAATTCTATCTCCTGACTGCCGACACACACCGTTCTTTCTTCCAGGCAAAAATACAGATCACCTTCCCGGATTTCCAATAATGGTTGAACTGAACCATTCTGGAAACCGTGACATTTAGAAACAGTACATAGGAAAATATCGGGAAAATCACTCAGATTTTCTCTATTAAGAATATACTGCAATAAATCTTTCTGCTGCTCTGTATCAAGCAAAGCAAACAATTTTTCTCCAATTTGTCTGCCGGATTCAGATATATCCAATACGGCTAATTTCCCATGTCACCACCTCCTTCAAATCAACTTTATTTCAAGATTTTTACCATTATTTTGAATCTTCAACAAAATACATAATTCTCCGTATCAGCTCCGGAATATTGACCGGGGACATGAAATAGTCATTGATACCCTCATGCCGGTATTCATATTCCGTGGCAGGGTCGCTGTTCTCGGTAAGGATAAAGAACGGCAGAAGCCGGACAGGGGGATTCTTCATTTGGAACATCCCTGCCACCCGTCGCAGCGTATGAAACAGCTCCATTGCTGTGCCGTCCGGCAGTTCCAGATCGCACAAGATCAGTTCTATTTCTTCATCCTCAAAAATCCGACACTTGGCGTCTGCTATCGAGGAAACCAGAATCAGGTCAAGGCCCTTTTGCAGCATAGCAGCCCGCAGTACTCCGGCGCTGGTATCTTCCGCATGGACAAAGAGCAGCTTATGAAAAGTTGAATCTGGTTCGCCGGATAACTGCCGGTAGGCGTATTCCACCAGCTTATCTTGCAGCAGCAGTCCTTTCATTTTGTCCATGCACAGCGTCGCGCCCCGGCGCATAGCCTCTTGTTCGTAGTCGTCCTTGTCATGGCAGGACGCCAGAATAAAAGGCAGCTCCTTATCTGCGGCCCGCACCTCGTTCAGAAAGTCCATGCCGGAACCATCCGGCAGATCGAGATTACAGCAGACCACCAGCGGCATTTCCTCTTGGATGGCGGCCCGCGCTTCTTTCAGTGTACAAGCCGTTTTCACCGGGTAGCCCCGGTGCTGTAAGTATTTTTGCAGACACCATGTATAGGTGTCGCTGTCGTCGATCAGCAGTATCTTTTTCATATATCTTCACCCCCAATATTGATTTACCACAAGCATACACTACAAATGTTACACAAATGTCCGAGGTGCCTTTGATTTCGGCAGAAAAACAGGCTGAATTGTTACAAAGCTCGGACATTTCAAAAAAATTTTTGAGAAATTGCGAAAAAAGCGGGGCAGCATACGCCGCCCCGCCGATCTCATATGGTTATTCCATCGTCCTGATTTGCTCAACAAGAGATTGCTTTTTCAGATTTCCAGTTGTGTAAGAAATCAAGGTGAATTGCACAATCAGCAGGATTGCTAAATATATCAATACGATCAGCCACGGAAATGAATAGTAAAAGTATGGATTCATCGTTTTCACAACTACCTGTACGGATAGGAAGCCCAGTCCAGTCCCCAAAACCAATGTTACCAGCGTAGCAAAAACTGAATACATTAGCCCCTCATAGCACAGCATTTTGATAAGCTGCTTTTTACTCAAACCAATCGCCTGTAACATTCCAATTTCCTGCCTACGGGATAAGAAGTTGGTGATTGTCGTATTGACAAGGTTGATTAAAGAAAAGCACACAACAATAACAGCCACGATCAACAATACCCCGAAAGAAAGTTGTTGAAGCCCGCTATAATAAGTGATACTTTCTTTTATGGTTTCCATAACCAAATCGCTATTTCCGTCTATCCGTTGATTTAATGCGGCTTCAACCGTATCAAATTTTTCCATATCGGTAATTACGGAAATCGTACCTGTGCAATCTATCCCGGTCGCTTCATTCATAAGCTGCTCTGGAAGCGTAAAGCACTTTGAGAAGCCGGAGTAAGAATATTCGTTTACAATGCCCATGACTGTATAGGTCTTTGTGTGAATTTGCCCGGATTCGGTTTTATAGTCCACTTCGACGGTATCACCCAACGAAGCCTCAATATCATAGAGATCGGCACGCTCTTGAAGCAAGACAATTCCATTGCCTGCCACCAGTTCATCATAATCAATCGTTCCCGCAATTCGCTCTTTCTCCAAATTCTGCTGCTCATCCCGGCAAAAGCCCTGAATCCATTTTCCAGAATTGCCATTTACAAGATATTCTGCGTCTGTGTAATACCAGCGCTTGATTCCTGTAACGCCATCAATAGATTCTACTGCATTTACAAAATCGGCATTTAGAAAATTCTTTTGCTGCAATCCAGACAAAGAAATACCGGCAGTGTCCCACGATTGATTTGCGTTGAGCTGGATGTTAAATTCACCGACAGGGAACACCCTGCCTCTTGCCTCTGCAACGCCATCATAGGAAACTAACATTGTCGAAATCAATACAACCAATACTCCGCCGAGTGAAAGAGAAAGTATTGTTAAAGTGGACTTTGCCTTTTGTCTGGACAGATTCATTTTAGCAAGTGAAGCAGGCGTTATTTTACGGTGCAACACGGAACTTTCTTTCATTTTCCCCTGATAATCGGAATATCGCAATGCTTCCAGCGGAGATACTGCCGCAGCTCTTTTTACAGGAGTATGAATAGCAATCATCACAATAATAAATGCAAAAAGGCCAACCCCGACCGTCACACATAAAGCAGTCAGCCAGTACCAACCGGCAGGAACCAGAAAATACCCAATCACATTTCCAATAACCAGACCAATCGGGATAGCAATGGCAGCAAGTAATTTTCCCTCGCGGTAAACCATCTTTTTGATCTGTCGTTTTGTTGTTCCGATTGTGCGAAGCTGTCCATAGTTACGGATACTGCTTGCTACTGAAATATAAAAAATCGAATAGATCACAATGCCGGAACCAATGAAAGTTATAAAACCGACCAAGAAGTAGAACAGCATATCACTTCCACGATTTTCGTCCTTTAAGTTGAAATAAGTGGAACGGACAATCACATTATCATCGGAAATTTCTAATTGCTGTGCCAAAGTATTTGCATAGTTGGCGGCTTCTTCCTCGCTCATATTTTGAGCGTCTTTCAGCCCAATGTAAAAATCAATCATGCCCTCGTCGCCATACTGCTGTCTTACTAATTCTTTCGATATAATAGCTGTATAGCGTCCAATATCGCCGGTTTTCACATTTAAGATTCCCGTCAATTTGAAATCATGGGTAGTGCCGTCAGAAAAGGGGATTTGAATTGTCTGTCCCAATTCATTTGAATAGCCCAAACTATCCAAAAAGGATTCCTGTACTACAATTTCATCCTCCGAAGCTGGTAAATCTCCCGAATAGGGCATACTTTGGGATATTAGCATATCTGCATTTGCATAAGTAAAATTCACGGTTGAATGGTTTACCTGTTCAGAAAATGCGTTAAAAAATTCCCCAACCCACGCAATTTCTTCTTGCTTGTATAGTTCCTGTCCCTGTTGTTCAGAAATCGCATGATACATAATCTGCGCTGTTTTTTGGTTGCGGTTCTGCGTTTCCTGCATAACCCCAAAGCCATAGAGGACAATAGCAGACAGCAATGCGCTGGCAAGTGCAATCGTCAAAACAATAAAGATATTTCTTTTTCGATTTGCTGATATACTGCGGTTTGATATGCGCTTTACTATGCCACTGGTATCATTTTCAAAAGGCCATGTCATAGTCTGCCACCTCCTTATTCCACAATTTGTTCCTATTCCATCGCCCGCATTTGTTCAATCAGAGATTGTTTTTTCTGTCTGCGGACTGTCCATACAGACAAAATCAGCTCCATTCCGAACAATACCAGAATGAACAGACCCATTTCCAAAACCGGGAATTTGTAAGGCACTACTTTTCCGGCAAAAGCTCCTACACTAAATTTGCTGCAAGCAAAGATGGAAGCCGGAAGCCCAACGATCAGCGTCGCCAATGTTGCAAAGAATGCATAGCACAGCCCCTCGCAGATATTCATTTTACATAGCTGCTTTTGGGTCAGTCCGATGGAACGCAAAACACTGTTTTCCTGTTTTCTGGACATTTGATTAGAGAGGGTCGTGTTAATTAGGTTGATAACGCCAAAGAGGAATACCAGCCAAGAAAGTACCTCCATACTGCCAAATACAAAAGAATTTATATTTTTTTCATACTCAATTACAGTGTTAATATCATCTAATGCAATATCCGTATGAGCGGATATAATATTTTTTAATTCATCCCTCACATGATCCGCTTTTTGGGGATCACTTACAATGCTCCATGAATAATCGAAAGAGGTGATTTCCGGGTGCAGTTCATGGAACAATGCTTCCGGTGCAAATTCCAATACACCGTCAAAGTGATGTGTTCCATGTCCATTATCCAGATTATTGTTAAACACCCCGGATATAGTAACCGGAATGGTTGATTTCCCGGAGATAAGTTCAGCTGTTTCTCCGACACCTATATGTTCACGGTTACTTGTTGCCGAATCAATTAGGATGCTGTGTGTATCCGTCGGCATAGTGCCCTCTATCAATGAAGCTTCAACCTTAGAATAATTTTGATCAGTCAGTATATCACACATACCACCATATTCAATTCCGTTGACGTTATAATTTATATGAAGGCTTTGCCTTTTTGCAATCACATCGGTTACACCGTCAATAGACAAAATTTCCTGTTTGAGTTCCTCATTCAGTGGATTTCCTGCTGCCATGACTTCTTGTTCTGACAACTTTGAATCCAGATAAACCTTATAGTCACCATCCGGGAACTCTTGTCTTGCAAGCGCCTCTGGGGAGCGCAGCAAAACAATGGAAGATACCACAAGCAGAATAATTCCGCCCAAACTCAATGAGGTTACAATAGCAACGGTCTTTTTTCGGTCACGCTTAAAATTCGCAATTCCCATTGAAACAGGATTGAGCTTGATATTCTTTTTCCGGCTGCGGATGTCCTTTTGCACCGGGGTAAAACGGACGGCTTCAATAGGGGAAATTCCTGCCGCAATCTTTACTGGCTTACGGATGGAAATAGACACCATAAACCAGCAGCTTATGAGTGTCAGGGAAATCATAATCACATAGGAAACAGCGTTAAATCCCTTGGAAAACAGGAGAAAACCAGCGCATACGCCCAGCACTGTACCAATCAAAATTCCGATACTGCCGAGTTTGCGTCCCTCCCGCTTTACAATCCGCTTGATTTGTTTTGGCGTTGCACCAATCGTCCGTAGCTGCCCGTAGCTCCTGATTTTGTCATTGATGGAGATACGGAAGATACTCTGGATCACAATATAGCCGCCGATCAGCACAATGGCAATCACGCCAGCCATCAGTGCAAAATTAAAGGACTTAGAAACATAAGTAAAATACCTGTTGTTCATGCGGAGATTAGGAAGCTGATATTCCTCTGTAATCTCCCTGCAATAAGAGGTTATCAGTTCTTCGCCTAACTGGTCGCTGTTTTTGAAATGGACATAGGCGCGATAGCCAGTCGGGTCAAACCCTTTCCATTCTGTCAGGGCAGCGTTGGAAAGAATGATAGCGCAGGTATTCGCTTCTTTTTCATTTACACTGTCCATAATGCCGGTAACGACATAATCACCATGAAAACTCTCGGTATCGAAGGTCACAGTGTCCCCGATCTTGGCATTGTTTCCATAGGTGGAAAGAAAGTATTCGCTTACGACAACTTCATTTGCTTTTTCAGGAACCCGGCCCTCTAACAACTTCATCTGTGCCTTGGTAATCTCCATCATTTGCGCGTCGCAATACACATAGGACGCATGATAGCCTTGTTCCGAAAGTTCCTCACCCAGCATATAGTAGCCGCCTACGCGCTCAAACTCCGGCAGTCCTTTCAGGGTTTCAATGTCGTTTTCCTCCACGCCCAGCCAGACCGCCTCATAAGTATCGACAACCTGATTGCGCTGCATTTGTGTCAGGGAAGTAGACACAATTCCCGTAAAGCAGATCAGAAACGCCGCCAGCGCAACGGCGATCACCACCATCAGATTCCGGCGCTTCTCGCTTTGTAAACTTTTCTTTGCCAGCTTCTTTGTAATGGCGCTGGTATCATTCTCAAAAGGCCATGTCATAGCCTGCCACCTCCTTATTCCACAATCTTTCCGTCCTCAATGCGGACAATCCGATCTGCAAGGCGGGCTATATCGTCATTGTGGGTAATCATCACTACGGTTTGCCGGAACTCCGCACTGGTGCGTTTGATAAGCCCCAGCACCTCGGCGCTGGTCTTGCTGTCAAGGTTGCCGGTCGGCTCGTCGGCCAGCACGATAGCCGGTTTGGTAATCAGGGCGCGGGCAATCGCCACACGCTGCTGCTGGCCGCCGGAGAGATTGTTCGGCATATTTTTCAGTTTATCTTCCAGCCCCAGCAGGTGAACGATTTCGTCCAAAAACTTCTGGTCCACCGTGTCCCCGTCCAGCTCCACCGGCAGGACGATGTTCTCATACACATTCAGGATGGGAACAAGGTTATAGTTCTGGAAGATAAAGCCGATGTTGCGGCGGCGGAAGATGGTAAGCTGTTCGTCGTTCTTCTTTGCCAGTTCTTCGCCTCGGACAATCACGGTTCCGCTGGTGGGAGTGTCCAGCCCGCCCATCATGTGAAGCAGGGTGGACTTGCCGCTGCCGGAGGTTCCCACAACGGCCACAAATTCGCCCTCGTCTACGGAGAAGTTCACGCCGTCAAGGGCGCGGGTAATGTTCGGCTCTGCACCGTAATGCTTTTTTAGGTCAATCGTCTGTAAAATGCTCATATTCAAAACTCCTTTCAAGGCTTTCTGCCTGTTGATAAGGGTATTGTAAAACCCAAATGTCCGCGAAATGTTACAGCGGCCAAAAAACTTTATTGAAAACCGGGGTGAAATGTTACAACGCTCGGACATTTCAAAAATTTCTATGATAATTCCCGTATTTGATCTACCAGAGATTGTTTTTTTATCTGCCGGATTGCCAAATACGAGAAAAGCATTTGGACGGCAAGCATCAGTATAAAATAACTGAACATTTCAACTGTCGGAAAATGATAGCTTACTTTTCCAAAAATACTCATTGCACTAAAGACGGTGCAGAGAAGATACCCGATAAGAGTTCCGCATGATATGGAAAGAAGCAGCACCCCTAATGTATAGAACAAGCCCTCTATCAATAACATTTTTGAAAGCTGCTTACTGCTCAAACCAACCGCTTGCAAAACACCTAATTCTCGCTTCCGTGTCAAGATGTTTGTTATCAGTGTGTTTAGCAGATTGATAATGCCAAAAACCCCGATAAACATAACAAAAATGTAAACTGGCATACGATAATTCAATAGTTTTTCGTTGTATGCCTCTACCCAATCATTCAAGGTACTAACATAGACGCTGGAAGCCGGTGGAATTATCTTTTGGATTTCATCTTTTGCAGCTGCCCATTTACTGTCATCTGTATCTACAATAAATTGATAATTGAGGTTTTCAACAGGAACGATCTTTGACAGCATTTCTAAAGGAATAAATAGCGTATCATATCCGCCATACGGGATATCAGCGTCCACAATTCCCATTACTTTTACTTCCAATGTTTGTCCGCCAACTTCAATCAGAATTTCGTCCCCAATCGCTGCATCCCACCCAAAAGTTTCTTTCCACTGTGGGCCATTTTCAATAATAATGCCATTATTATTGAGTAGTGCTTGCAAATCTGCTGTACCATCAATCAAATATTCTTCAAGCAATTTTTGAGAGCTTGGCATATATGCGTCTGAAACAACCGGTTCAATATCTCCCGTTGGCATACGGACATTCAAAACGGTGCCCTGGTATTCTTTTATTTCTTCCACACCATCTATGTCCAAAATGGATTCTCTAAAATCTTCTGTGAGCAGATTTGATTTTTGGAGTTCTGAATATTGTTCGCTGTTATGTGCCTGCGGCCCGTAATCGCCTAATTCAAGGCGAATTTCTCCGTAAGGAAAACTCCTGCGCGCCATCGCTAAAGGATCAATGGAATTAAAATATGCAGAGCTTGCCATCAGCAAAATTCCACATACCCCTAACGACAGGATCGTTAAAGCGGTTTTCTTTCTGTTCCTTGCAAAATTAAGGAAAGCTAAATTTTTCGCGGATAGAGAACGATGCAACACTTTTGTACTGTTGGACATTACATCATTATTGCCCGCCATATAACGGACTGCTTCAATAGGCGTAACATGAGCAGCAGTTTTGGCTGGCTTAATTACAGCAATCATAACGCATAGATACACAAACAGAGCTGTGACAGCGGCAATTACAAATACCATTAAAGTGTTCCAGCCTTGTGGGACAAGGACATACCCCGCTATTGCACCGGCTAATATTCCAATCGGAATACCAATTCTGGAAAGATGGAATCCCTCTCTAAAAACGATTTTTTTCATCTGTTTTCCAGTTGCCCCTATTGTCCGCAGTTTCCCATATTCTTTTGTTTTTCTGGCTATGGACACATAGAACAGACTGTAAATAACAAGGGTACAAGCCAAAGCGATAATAAAACTGATAAATGCTATTACAGCGATATATTGACTGCTTCTCTGTTCAATGAGAGAAAAATAATATGTTGAAAACTGCATTTGCTCCGGCTGTATTTCCAATTCTCTGCACAATGTTGATAATTCAGCTTGTATAGCGGCCTTAGACCAACCATCAGATTCATTCAAACGGATATAAGCGGAGTATGCCGGTTCGCTGATCTTGTTTTCAATATAGGACTGCGGCACGAATACGGAATAATTTGAATTTTCGACAGGCAAAATACCACATAAGGTATAATCTTTTTCTCCATCTCCCAGATTTAACGATATAGTATCGCCTATGGATTTGGACAATCCAGCTCTATCAAGAAACGCCTTTGTGATAGCAATTTCATTTGTAGATTTGGGCAATTCTCCCTCTAAATCAGGATATTTTGCTAATTTCATCAGCGTTTCGTCCATTGAACGAACGGTTAATTTGTAGTCCCCATAAGATACTAAACCCAACAAATGACTTACACCCACTTGAACCCTATCGTCATTTACTAATTTCGTAATGGTATCATTATCGACTTCATTGATGATTGCTTGATAACGCCCAGCCGCATCATTTAATGATTTTCGCTGCGAAGCAAAAAAATACAAGGTCGTTGTCATTATCAAACAGGTAGCTAAGGCAATCGTAATGATAATGAGGATGTTTCTGCTTTTATCTGCTTTTAAGTTTCGTTTTGCCAACTTTTTTGTAATGGCGCTTGTATCGTTTTCAAAAGGCCATGTCATAGTTGTATCACCTCCATATTTGATAAGGCTATTGTAAAACCCAAATGTCCGCGAAATGTTACAGCAGCCAAAAAATTTCATTGAAAATCGGGGTGAAATGTTACAACGCTCGGACATTTCAAAAAAATTTGCGGCGGGCAGCCGGGAATGGCCGTCCGCCACGTTCTATTTTACTAAAATTGAAAGACAGCAGCAGTTCAAAACAAGCTGCCTTTCAGCCCCTTTTTGAAAACTAATACAGCTCTTTCTGTTCCCCAAAATGACATTGTGACAAGCCGATAACTTTGCTTTTCCATTTCTTCTATTTTGCATTATACATCTTTATTACCTCCGTCAAGTGTATTTATCAGTTCTTGTACCTCATTAAAAAATCTACACAAATGAAACCCATCTGCCACAGCATGATGAATGTTCATAGTAAGCGGCATCATGTACCTGCCATGTGACATTTCATATTTTCCCCAGGTAATGACTGGTGCAAGAAATTTACCCTCATCAAAAACATGAACATCAAAGTGGCTGTATTTTACCCATGGTAAACAAGATACATCAAAAAAGTTCAAGGGCTGGTTTTCCACAAAAGCTCGATCCGCTTCATGTTTTTCTTTGTCAGCCATGAAACGCTCAGAAAATTCAAATATATCATCAGAAAATTCCGTGACTAATTTTGTGAAATTTTCATCTTCTTTATGAAATTCTGTATATGACGGACTAATAAAATTCCATTTTATTAGATCACCAGTATCGTTCCAGCTATATTTAAACTCATCATGTGTATTAACAACTTTTGATACAATCCATATCATAGACGGATAAAATTTTAGATTATTTCTCTTTGAAAATTCTATTAGATTTGTCACATCAATCTCCACAGTTAAGCTCATAACAATACGCATATTTTCAATGTAGCTCTTAAATAGCTTTCCTCTGCTCCACTCATTCAAATCAATTTTTGTATAGCTCATTTCCATATTCATTCTCCTTTTCATTTTTAAACTTTTTAAGAAAACACAAGCCTCTCCGAATTGTATAGAACTTCATACACTTCTAAAACCAATTCGCCTTTTGATTTCTAAATTGAGGGATGTCGCTTTCTTGATAGGGATTATAAGTATTGCGGTTACACCCAAACTCTTTTAATGCTTTTATTTTATTGTCCTCTGTCCATTCAACCAAAGAAATGCCGTCAAATTCCTCTATATCCCCATTGTTCATTTCATTTTTGAAATACCATTCTACAATCGTTTGATTTTCTTTATGGAAGAATTGCCTGATTTCCCAAATTACCACCTTTCCACGGGTATTCCACTCCTGAAACCAATGCTTTACGGTTTTACGATTGCTATACTGGGGACACCAACTTTCTGTATAGAGGACATCTTCTGTAAAAATATCATCAATGCCCATATCTTTCTGATAAAGCCACATATCAAACCACAGTCGGATCGTTTTTTCTCGTTCATTCATAATAGAAACACCTCGCTCATTTACTTTCATTTTGTAGGCAGCATAATGGAAAATTCCGAACCCCTGCCCGGCTCCGAAACAACTCTGATATAGCCGCCCTGCCGCGTTATGATCTTGCGGGCCAGATACAGGCCAATGCCAACGCCCTGCTGTTCGTGTACTTCTTCCTCACGATAAAAGCGCCGGAAGATGGCGGCCTGATTGCTTTCAGAAATGCCCTTGCCGGTGTCAGTCACTTTGATCTCCACATACATTTCCCACAGTACCATCGACACAGCGATTTTCCCGCCTGCCAGGGTGTACTTCACCGCATTGTCCAGCAAGTTAAAGAGGGCTTCGGATGTCCACTTGCTGTCATGGGAAACGGCCAAATCCTCCGGGCAGTCCACGGACACGGTGATTTCCTTTTTCTCCGCTGCATACACAATCCCACTCATAGCCTGCGCCACGGTATCAAAAAGGCGGCCCGGTTTCTTATCCAACTGGATCACGCCCGTTTCCAGCCGGGAGGTTTTCACAAGGGCCTGAAAGAGAAAATCCAGCTTATCCGTCTGGCTGCGGATTCCCCGGATAAAGTCAGTACGCTCCGCCTCGGTCATAGGCTTTTCCAGTAGGGTGTCCGCCGCCATTTTCAGGTTGCTTACCGGCGTTTTCACCTGATGGGAAATATCCGATACAAGGGCCTGTAACTCCTGCCGTTCCTCGTCCACAAGACGGCGGTTCTCCTGCATAATCTGATAAAGCCTTGCCAGCCGGTGTCCGATTCTGGCAAGCTGGGTTTCGCTGTCCTCCGGGCGCTGGGGCGCTTCATTTCCGGCGATCATGTGGTCTAAGGTCTGGCATAGGTCAGCGGTAAACTGCGACAGCCGCTTTCCAAACACCTGCGTCAGTACAAAAATCCCCACAAGGGCGCACAGCAGCAGCGCCCCGCCAGTCAGCAGCGCCGCCGTTTGTTTTGTCACAAAAAACAGGGCTATGGTAATCCCGGACATAGAGAGGACAAGCCCTATTGCCACCCGGCCAAACAGCCGCTTTACAGATAGGTTTTGAAACTTCATTTCGCCTCGCCTCCCGTCCACTGATAGCCCATGCCGTAAACGGTCTTGATGTAGGGCGTGCCGCCGTCGGATTCGATCTTGCTGCGAATCCGGCTGATGGAGGTTGTCAGGGTGTGTTCATCCACAAACTTCTCGTCTATATCCCACAGCTTTTCCAGAAGCTGCCCACGGGTCAGCACTTGCCGGGGATTTTTACGGAACAGGTTCAGCATTTTGTATTCCATCGGGGATAGTGTCAGGGGCTTGCCGTTTAAGGAAGCTGTCTGCTCCGAGAAGTCCAGAAACAGCCGCCCGTCGTTGTAAATATCCCTGGCCGGTTTGTGGTGTTCCAGCATGGCGAACATGGCTTTGATTTTCCGCTGCAAGGCCCCGATCACAAAGGGCTTTGTGATGTAATCCACCGCGCCCACTTCATAGCCCCGTATCTGGTCGCTCTCCTGATCGTTGGCGGTCAGGAAGATTACAATGGTGTCCGGGTGCTGGGGCTTTATCAGCCTGCACAGTTCAAAACCATTCCCATCCGGCAGGTTGATGTCCAGCAGCACTAAATCAAATTCCCGCTGGCGCAGGACATCAGCTGCGGTCCTGGCATTCAGGGCAGAAGTCACGCCGTACCCGTCTGCGGTCAGGTTATAGGCCAACATCTTATTCAAAAAACTGTCGTCCTCGACAATTAAAATCTGCTTCATATCCTCACTTCCTTTGCTTTTTGCAGATAGTATAACAGGCAAATGTCCGCGAAATGTTACAGCGGACAAAAAATTTAATTTTTGCATTTCTCTGTTATAGCAGTTCAAAATAATAACTCTATTATAGGCAGTTATCAAAGGTTTATCAATGCGGCAACTGTAAACAGATTCAACTACCGGCAAGCAATGCAATCTTACGTAAGATTGCGTATTTAGCAGGATTTCCGTTTCCGGAATTCCTGCTAAATGCTTGTTGGTGACATGTCCCCAAACCCCTGAGATCATCACCTGCGGTGATGGCTGCGCGTTCCGTTGGAACGCTGAAAACCGAAAGCGGAAGGAAACCTATTGCCGTAACTTCTGCGTGTCTCTCTGCGATTCCCGCCCAGTGGGAATATCCAGCAGGTGCTCCACGTTCGCCCGGACATTATAAAGCTCCTTCATATCCGCCCTGGCCTGCTTATAGGCAGAATAGGCTTTCCGTTTCTGCTCCATAAGTCCGGCATATTCCTCCCGCAGAGATTTGACGGAAGGCAGCTTTGTGATCCCCAGCCCATCAAAGTGTTTCTTCGCCGCCTGATGCAGAAGGATTTCCGTCTCATGCGCCGCACGGAATTTTTTGCTGTACCCAGCTTTCCGGTATTCCACATAGACCGCCCGCGTCTTGACATAATTGACGATCTGTTTCTGCAGCTCCCCGTTGGCGGCCATCTGCGATTCCAGCTCCTTGATCTGTACCGACAGAGCATTAAAATTAGCAGTAGCAATATCTGATTTTTTCTGCAAATCCTCATAGTTCATATCGCCATGCTCTTTGAGCCAGATCACCGCCTGGGAGAGCTGTTTTAAGTTGAACACCTTCGCCCAGCGTTCATATCCCGGACCTTTGCCGGAACGGATTGCCGCCTCAATATCCACCAGCAGCCCGACTTTGGAAACCGGCTTTTGGGGAGAAGTACGGCGCGGCTTTGCCGTCCGTGTGCCGGCGATCCGTTCTTTGATGGCCTGCTCGGTATAGTCGCCTTTCAGTGTGTCACACCGGGTATATCTATCATCAGGTGACAGGCGAAAACGAAGGTGCTTTCGCTCCCGGTTGACTTCAATCCCAGCCGCCTCCAGCTTTTTCAAAAGTTCTTCAAAGTCCTTCGGCTTTTCTTCCAGGGCTGCGTCGATAGCCTGTCGTAGCTGCTCCTGGTGGGAAGGCTGTTTCTGACTTCCCATCCATGTGCCATAATGGTCCCGGCTGGGTTTCGGATTCTCTACAATGGAAAGCCCATGCTCCAGGCACAGCTTGTCATTCATGCGCCGGATCGCCCATGTAGAGCCCCAGAAGTTGCGGAATTTTTTCTGGCAGTCCAGCGTGGTAGAATTTATGATGATGTGGTTATGGACATGGTGTTTATCCACATGGGTGCAGACAACAAAAGCATGGTTTCCCTTCGTCAGTTTCAATGCCAGCTCCCGCCCGATCTGGTTGGCTTCTTCCGGCGTGACCTCACCCGGCTTAAATGCCTGCCGGAGATGGTAGGCAATCACATCATCCGCGCCCCGGCTTCTTCCGGTCAGGTTCGCATACTGCCGTTTGGATAAAAGGAACTCCGCATCAGCGGTCCGGGTGTCGCACTCATAACCATAAATGAATTTCCCAAAATCGGTTTTCTGCGGATTCTTTACATAGTCAATGATGTCCGCTATGGCCGTGGAAATATCCCGGCCTTTTCCAACATGCAGCGGCATGAGCCGGGTAGTTGCCATCCCTTCACCCCCTTAATGAAAAATTGGCTGTGTTACCGTGCCTGTTCTTTATTCACTTTTGTTTTATTACTGTGCGCTGCCTGCTGTCCGGCGTTTTTATTCAGGCTGTCACGCACGGACGGTTTCTGTTCCTGGACCGGCGTACATTCCCGTCTGGCCTGGGAGAGAAACAGGTCGGTAAGTCCGGGATTGCAGCGGTCTACAACAAAGTAAACATTCCGGTCATATCCGAAACCGTCCTTATCTTCACAGACCGGGACCGTCTGCGCCCATGCCTTGTTGTCCCGTGAAATGCGCCCGTCGTGATCTTTCTGCCGGACCGTGTTGGCAAGGACATAAAAAATCCGGCCATAATCAAACTGCTGTAATACCTGCTGCACACATGCCGGGCCTAAACGGTTATCCCGGTAGTTGTCCGCAATGGCCTGTTCGATTGCCTCCCTGCACGCAATGTTTGCTTTGTGGGAAGCGTGGTACTGATCCAGTTCCCCATGCTCATGCGCATAGGTGGCAGAATGAAAATAAATTGGCGTTGTATCTTTCAATGAAATCCCTCCAATCAAAAAGCTGCCGTAACAGACAGCCATAATTATAGAAAAAGGGCGGGGCTGCCAATGCGCCCCGCCGAAACTGTTTAACCAAATATAAAATCTTTCAGGGCGCCATTTACGCCGCCGATCATGCCGACCAGCCAGGCCGCCGCCATCGGCAGGCCGTATGGGCTGATAAGGAACGCAATCACCAGCCAGGACATTCCCGGCCAGAACCCGGCAGCGAAGAACAGCGCCAGCGCTGCCAGAAGAACAATCCCTGACAGAATCCCCAGCACAGCGCCGGAAACCACAACAAGAAATTTGCAGAACAGATAAAGAATCCCTGTAACTATTACAAATGGAAGTGCCAGCAGTTTACCAATCAGACGCATACGTCCGCCTCCTTTCCTAATTCCATATCCGTTTTTTCAGGACATCCAGGTATGCCCGAAGGGTATTTCAAAGAGAAGCATATTTACCCCTCTATTAGAATCTTACCGTGCCGGCCTGAGGAAATCAATGGCATTTCTGCCTGTTTACGAAATGTTCGCAAATCCCCGCAGCAGCTTATCCATGCCATCCCACAGACTGTCCAGACGGGTGCGAAGGTCGTCCACGTCGGCAGCGTAAATACTCCCGGTCTCATTGGCACGTCTGGCATACTGGTTTAAGTTATTGGAGCAGATACGAAGGAGCCGTATCATTTCCTGGATGTCGCTCATATCCAGATGAATGATATAGCCGTCAACCGCCATCTTGCGCAGATATGCGGACAGGTTGGTAATGCCGAGCTCCGCCATGCGCCCCTTTACCAGCTCCGCATCCTGCTCGGACATGACGAATTCCACCCGGACGGATTTTTTGTTATGCCCGGCTTTCATCGTTCCGGCTCCTTTTTCGTGGAAGGCGGTTTATGGGCGGGAGCGGCGGCTGTCCGGGACTTTTTGAGTTTTCCGCGTAAGGTATTCTTTTTCAGGCTGTCAATATATTCTTTTATGTCGCCGTTTGTGGCATGGCAGGAGCGTTTGAGCCGTTCCCGTTTCAGGATTACGGCAAGTTCCCGTTCATTCTCCGGCAGATCGGTTATCGACTTTGGGCTCCCATGTACCGGCGCCAGCTCATTCATAAGCTGCCTCCGGTCCCGATAAGGGATCGTGATATTGGCTCCGTCCTCAAACACAACGGCTACTTTTCCAATGGGGCAGGCCAGCAGCTTCACCCGCTCCACATGCGACCCATAATCAAGCGGATATATATTGCCGACCACTTTTCCGTCCTGCACGTCTTTGATCGAGAGGGCATAGGCAAGGACCGGGTCTTTCGTCTGTTCATGGTAAAACTCCCACACTTTATTTGCGTGGCTGCCCTCCAGATAGACCTCCCATTCCCGCAGGGTATAGGTGCCGCAGGGCCGTGACAGCCAGAGAAGGCGCCGGTCCTCCGGTTCTCCCGATAGAGCCAGCTTTGGGATCAGTTCTTTATCCAGGTCAAAATCATCCTTGTAGTGCTGCGTGTGCAGCTCCATGATCTGCCCCAGGCTGTCCAGTATATCTACGCCCTCAAACCTTACCGCGCCCATCAGCGTTCCCTCTCTGCCATCAGTGGCGCTGCCTGCCTTGCTTCATGCTCCGGGTGGTCTGCCTTCAGCCGTTCCATCAGGGAAGGTTTCTCTGCCGTTTCCTCCGGCAGCGTCTCCGGGGCAAGCTCCCGGATTTCCTCGTAAGTCTGCCCGTCCGTCAGGTCGGGGCGCTCCGGCGGTTCGTTGTTGAGGCGTCCGTCCAGCATATTGTAATTGCCGGTCTGTCCTTCCTCGTAAAGCTCCGCATTACGCAGATAGCTCTCCGGTGCCTGGAAGGGCTGTCCGGCAAACATGATCTCCCTGTGGGGCGTAAACTGTGAGAGCACGCCGTCCCGGAGCCTTGCAAATTCTTCATACTGGCCCAGGGTAAGGCCGCGCTCCAGCATTTCCGCCTGGGTATGCGCCCAGCCCTCCCCATAGAGAAAATAGTACATATCCGGCTGGTCGCAGACAAAGCACAGGGAGCCGTCCTGGTTGTCATAATAAGATGCCTGCATATCCTGATAGTGGCAGCGTTCCTCACGTCCCAGGTACACCCGGTTATCTGCGCCCAGCATGGCGACCATGCCCGCATAGTTGCTGTGGACCGCAGAGCGGATTCCCACCAATGGGTCCGCCTCCGGCATGATCTGCCTGCCGGGAATCTCATTGCGCTTTTCCGCTGCGTCATTTCTCGGCGCCACTTCCTCATGGGCGCGGGCATCCAAATCCGGCTGTGCCGCACGTTTTTTAATTGCGCCCGGTTCCGGCTCTTTTTCCTCCACATAGTAGCGGACATTCGCCGTGGCATGGCGGTCGGCCTCGTCCGCGTAATCCTGGGCGGCTTTTTCAGAATCAAATTCCAGAGGCTTTCCGTCCTCTTTGCACCAGCCCTCCGCACGTCCAAAAATGGAAGAGCCGCTGCGGACCGCCCACACGCCGTATACTTTTTCTTTTCCCATCCTGATCCTCCTTACCGTTCCTGCTGTTTCGGCGTTTTCTGCTTTTTGTCCGGTTCCGCCGTCTTTGTTTCTTTTATCTGCTGCCGGACCGAGGCCCTGTGCTCCGGCTCCCTTTCGGAATCCGTGATATTGACATACTCGCCGATGATGTTCAGCGCCTCATGGTAGCTGCCGGAAGCAAACACCCGGTCCGACATTTCTTTTGCCTGGTCCGCCATATCATTCCTGCGGAGGGTGCGGGCCGCAATCCCTACCAGGTTGAAAACATTCCCGTTCTGGCCGATCAACGCGCAGTCCGGTTTCTCCGGCTCCGGCGAAGGCTCACTGATAAAGCCGCCCAGACGGTTCGGTACAAAATCGGATAGCCAGGTACCCCCGAAATCCGCATGGGTCTGTAACCGCCAGATGGCAAGTTTCCCGATGTCCAGCTTTACATCCTCGAAAGGGTAGAGCAGGCAGGTAAGCTCCCCATACTGGAAAGCTGAAACGTCCTCAAATTTACTGCCGTCCTTCAAAATGCCCGCCTCGGTGAACATATCATTGATCCCGTCCACCCATTCCTTCAAATCCCCGCCGCAGCCCTGCAGGATCAGGCCGTCTTTGCCCTCCATGCCCCGCAGGTCATCGGTTGTGATCGTGTTGATATTCATAAAACCGCCTCCTATCGTTCCTGTTGATGGTTGGTTTTCTGCCGGATGGCTTTGGCCTCCGGCTGTTTTTTTAGCTGCTTACGGACGGAAGGCTTTACTGCCGGCTGCCACATATCCGTTAAAATGGCAGAGGCCGGCTGTTCCCATTCCTTCCCGAATCCACGGATCACAGTCCCGTACATGATCCCGTTATCCGCAAACATTTTCAAAGTGTCAAATGCCCGGTCAAATAATTCTATATTCCTTGCATCCACGCTGGGCGCAAAATGGATCACTCCTACAGGGTAATCCCCTCCGGTACCGACCCAGCCCCGGACAAACGCGTCATAATCCTTTGTAATGCCGGCAGCCGCAAGCTCACCGGCATGGCTGGAATCCAACAGACTTGTCACTGCATACTGCCGGCCTAAGACCAATAGCCCTGTGTCCGGGTTATACATGAAGCGCCGGTTGTCAATCTGCTGTATGTCAATGGCCTGCGTCCATGTGTCGATCCGCATAATTTCCGGTACGACCGGTATTTTTATTTTCTCGATAAACATCCCTCCCGATTTTTCTGTCTGTCCGCAACTTAGGGCTGCTTCAGGGCGCCGGAGTATTCTTATTCAGCCGCCCCTCAAACCGGGTTCTGAAATCCTTGAAAATCAAGCCTCTTTTTGGTTAAGTTGCGGACATATTACCTCTGGTTCTGCCTGATCCGGCGCTTGCGTTCCCGCTCGGATTTCCGTCTGGCAAAGGCGCGGCAGGAATCCGAACAATATGCCTGGCTGGTGGTGGGAAGATATGCCCTGCCGCAGACCGGGCAGGTTTTCTGTTTCAGGGAAGTGTCCTCGCCGGTAATGGCAGATTCCAGCGCCGGGTCCGTCGGCAGCACCGCCTCCCGAAAGTAGCGGCAGAAAGAGCCGGTCCACCATTTATGCAGCATATAACAGGGACAGTCCAAAGAACGGCAGAGCTTATCCTGGCTGTCATAGTTCGCGCAAAGGTCTGTTACCAGCCTTCGGATTGCCGCACGTTCCTGTCTGGTTAATTCCCGTGAGGGCGGCCCGCTCATTTCCCCCTGCCTTTCTTCGCCGGAAATTCCAGCCTGAAATTCACATATTTTCCCCCTGTATCATCCAGCAGCACCACCGCGTCATAGGTATTTCCCGTCTTTTCGCTGTAAAGCCCGGACACGGAAACGCGGCCCTCTTTCAGAAGGGCCGCCGCCACAGGCTTTGTTATGGTTTTTTTCTTGCCGGAAAAGAACTTATTTTCTTTCCACAGCGCAAAGGAGCAGTCCCGGTTATCACAGAAGAATCCTTTTTTGCCCTCATACACAGTGCCGCCGCAGCGGGGACAGGTGCCGACAGCTTCACGCCCGTTTTCTTTCGCATCCGGGAACAGCCCGGCAAACCGTTCCTCCGGCGCGGCATGTTCTCTGACGAGCGCCCGGATCATATCTGCAATCCCATCCATGAAGTCTTTTGCCGGGACCCCGCCGCGCTCCACCTGTTTCAGCATGGATTCCCATTCTGCGGTGAGCATGGGCGATTTGATGTTATCCGGCAGGACCAAAATCAGGTTCGTGCCTTTTTCCGTGGGGATAAGCTGCTTTTTCTTCCGCTGCACAAAACCGGCAGATACCAGCTTTTCCAGCGTGGCGGCACGGGTAGCCGGCGTACCTAAACCTTTGCGCTCGGCATCCTCCGGCATATCCCCGGCGCCCGCCGTTTCCATAGCCGCCAGAAGGGAATCCTCCGTATAGTGCTTCGGCGGGGAGGTCTTGCCTTCCCGGACGCCGGCAGACACCTTTTCAAAGGTCTGGCTCTCCTGCAGCGGAGGCAGGGCAGCATCTTCACTTTCTTTTTCTTCCGTCTTAGACTGTTTCAGGCCCATGCGGTGAAGGCGTTCCACTTCCTTCCATCCTGTCTGCAGCACGGCTTTTCCCTTTGCCGTGAAGGAATGGCCCCGGCAGTCCAGAACCGCCGTTACCGCCTCAAACCGGTGGACCTGGGCCGTGGCAGAAAGGAGCCTTGCGGCGATCAGCGTCAGTACATCCCGCTCCCCGGAAGGAAGCTCCGATAAATCCGTCCGGGCAATCTCCACCGTAGGGATAATCGCGTGATGGTCGGTCACTTTGCTGCCATCCGTCACACGGCCAATATCCGGTTCCCCGGCACAGCCCTTCCCAAAGGGCATATTGCCCCGCAGCCAGAGGACCAGGGAAGCGGCGGTTGCCTGCATATCCTCCGTCAGATACTGGCTGTCTGTCCGGGGATAGGTCGCCAGTTTTTTCTCATAAAGCGACTGCACATAGTCAAGGGTCTGCTGAGCCGTATAACCATAAATGCGGTTACATTCCCGCTGTAAGGTTGTCAGATCGTACAGGCGGGGCGGCTGTACCGTCTTGGCCTGCTTTTCCACGGACAGCACCGAAGCAGCCTGCCCGTCACTTTCCATACGGATTTTTTCAGCCCCCGCCTTATCCGGCAGCTTTTCGCCGGAGGCAGTAAAGCCGCCGCAGGTGATTTCCGGCACATAAAAGGGGCTGCTTGTAAATGCCTGAATATCCGCCTCCCGCCGTACCAAAAGCGCCAGCGTTGGCGACATTACCCGCCCCACATTCAGCGTCGTGCCATACAGGACGGAGAAAAGCCGGGTGGCGTTAATGCCGATCAGCCAGTCAGCCCCGGCCCGGCAGACCGCCGCGTCATAGAGCTTATCGTAGTCGCTGCCAGGGCGCAAGTGTTCAAAGCCGTCCCGGATTGCCGCATCCTCCATACTGGAAATCCAGAGGCGTTCCATTGGTTTGCTGCATCCGGCATATTGATAGACAAGACGGAAGATCAGCTCGCCCTCACGTCCGGCATCGGTACCACACACCACAGAATCCACCCGTTTGTCTTTCATCAGCCGGCACAGAAGGTCAAGCTGCTTTTTCTTATCCTTCGGCACTCCGTATTTCCATTCTTCCGGCAGGATCGGCAGATCGCCATAACGCCATCTGGCATACTGTTCTCCGTAAGCCTCCGGCTGCGCAAGCTCCAGAAGGTGCCCCACGCACCAGCTTACCAGATAACCGCCGCCCTCCATGTAGCCGTCTTTTTTCTCATTCGCGCCCAGGACCGCCGCCAGCGATATGGCGACGGAGGGCTTTTCTGCAATTACTAACTTCAATGTCCAGACCTCCTTTGCATTTCCTCAAATTCTTCGTCCGCCTGCTTTCCCGTCTGCAAAAGGCACATCAGCACAACGCCGGCAGACATCCCTCCTGTGAATGTAAGAAAGTGTGTAATCATGTTCCACATAAAAATCGCCTCCTTTTTGGTATAAAAAAGAGCGAGGACATTTATAGCCTTCGCTCTTAATTTCAGATATTCAATTATTTAAGTAAATTATATGTTTACGGCAAAATCAACAATACCATCAATGCCATAAACTGGAATTTATCCTATTGCCTTTTTCATCCAACTATCTAAAAAGGCAAGTTGTTCATCTGTATGAAACCAATGCTCCCCATTTTCCATTACAGTAAGATGTGTATTGTGATTACTAATAAATTCATTTACTGTTTGGCGAGATATGAGGTTATCATTTTCTGCATATAGAATTTCTGTGGGAACATTCCATATTATAGGATTTTCCCTAACAAAGCATAAATATTTCCACGATAATGTTTCCCCAAAATCCGTAGGGATTTCTCCCTTCTCACGCAAATCCTTCTCTGATACATTTGCCCAACTCATCATGTCAAGTATAAGACGTTCCATGTCAAGTACAGGCGATATAAATAAAGCCTTTGCAATATCACAATCTTGCAATGTGTGCATTGCAAAATAAGCGCCTATACTGTTTGCAATCAAATAAATACAGTCATATCTTTCGCAAACCTTGTCATAAACCGATTGAATTTGATTTTGCACAATCCACGGAAGATAGTCATTGTACTCTATGCCAATCATATCAGAACCCAAACAATTTTTCTTGTACTGTTCAGCTTCCAAATGGCTTCCACCTTTTCCGTGAATATATAAAATTACTTTTTTCATAATATCACCTCTACAAAAAATTCCGATTTATATAATAGATACGATGTAAATAATGCACGAAGATAAAAGAGAAATCACAACTCCCAGTATAATTCCCTTAATACCGCCTTTAACATGGAATAAATAATTTTTGTATTCTTTATCCATATCTTCTGTTCCAGCTATTCTTAATTTTTTACTATGACAGAACACGCCAATATCAAGCACAATTACATCAAAGAGATTAACCGCAAGGAATAAGATAAACACATGTAAAAACGCTCTTTGAAAAGTTTTAGCTCCTGAAAAATAGGCGACTGCTGAAAAAAGTGTAATACATACAAAGACAGCAATGAGTTTCTTTAATATGTGTTTTTTTTCAGTCCTTTTTATAGAATTTTTATATTCTGGCAAAGACTCTACTCTTTTTCTAATTTCTGGAGGGTAAGACATAATATATTTAACTGGGTCTTTATACTGTGTAGACAATACAATTACTGCAAAAATTATACAAGTAATCATACATTCTATTACCAAAAGCATAGTCACTCTCCTCTGCAAATTCCGGTTTGTTCAATTCTACAACTGGAATTTGTATTTATACAGGTTTAATCAAATGATGTTCAAAAAAGGTTTCAAAGGTATTCGTAGCACCGCCATGTTCAACGATTTTTCCGTCTATGACTTTATCAATATCCACCCCTGTAATTTCCAAAACCTTATTCGTAGGTGTTATTCCAATAAATTTTCCTTTGTGCGTTCCCCTCATAATAAATTCTGAAATAACATAATCATCTGCTGCATATTGGCGAATAATTTTCATGGTGTAATCGGGATACGTTTTTTTAAGTGCTACAAGATGTTGCTTCATTCCGTCTATTCCTATGAAAATTTCTTTTTCGCCAGCTCTCTGCACGCAATCCTCTGATATGTATTTAGAAAGTTCATCAAGTAAATTTTCTGAAACAATTACTTCATAGAAATATTTTACAATGTCTTTATTCTTCATCATGCATCTCCACAACTTTCAATTTTTCTTTCACATTATAAAATTATAGCACGAATACAGAGATTTATCCATCAATCTCGGTGCTAAAGTAAATGTATCTCCCCGACCGGGATTTCACGCAGCTCTTTTTTCATCTGGTGCGCAAACCGGATCGTCCTGACCGTGCCGCCTTTTTCCCTCCCGTCATACACGGCGATCACCCGGTCCGAGTGCTCAACCATGTAGCGGTTCCGGTGGGAATAAACGCTGGGGTGGCATTTCTCCTGCATGACGACAACATCCGCACATGCCTCCAGCATTTCATAGGTCCGCCCTTTCTCCATCAGGTTGTCCAGGCGCTTTTGGTAGGGAACAACCGCGATCAGCTCCAGCGCCGGATTCGTCTTTTTCTTTTCCAGTACGATCTCTGCAAAATACTGGTCCACGCCGTCCGCAAAGCCGCTCATAAAGCGGGTAAACCCGTCCGCAACGGCAGAATCAATTTCACGCCGCAGGGCCGCTTTTACATGGTTAATCTCTTTCTGCGGTAAATTCCTGTGCCCGGTGACACAGCATGTCTTTCCTTCCATCTTCTTTTCCTCCATCCGATAGTTATTATTCTTTATTTCTCAAATTATAATAGATTTATTTTAGCGTTTCAACGCAAATACCCTTTTTTATTTTGCGAATAAGGACAGGGTGTAAGGTACAATCTATTACGGAATAGGAGGTAAAGGCAATGTATGAAAATTTCGTCCCGGAACGGCTGGCAAAGCTGCGGACTCAAAAAGGCGTGTCTGCACGCGATATGTCATTGTCATTGGGACAGGCAAATAACTACATTAACAACATTGAAAACAAAAAGTCCCTTCCCTCCATGCAGTCCTTCCTTTACATCTGTGAATATCTGGGCGTGACGCCCCAGGAATTTTTTGACGAGGGGAACCCGGCCCCGCAAGCCTTGCAGGAATTTATTGCAGAGGCAAAAAAACTGGATTCCAGGTCACTTTCTTATATCCTAGGGATTATGAAAGAACTCAATAGCAGAAAATAAGCGGCCACGGTGCTGGCCGCTTTTTGCTGCCTTTCTTTTATTTTATCCTGCAATCCCCCCGATATGCCCAATCCCACTACCGGCGATAAGCCAAGAATCACTCCCGGAATGTCACTTTTTTATTTTCCTGTACTTCCAAACCCATCTGTGCCGCGCTGCTCGCCAAGCTCTGTAACAAAATCTGCGATCACAACCGGAGTAATTACAAGCTGGCCCACGCGGGAGCCTTTGGAAAGCTCCTGGGTCTGGCTGCTTACATTGCTGATGATCGCGTGAATCTCCCCACGGTAGCCGGAATCCACCGGCGGCAGCTCACAGACCAGCCCTTTTACCGCCATGCTGGTGCGCGGGAATACATAGCCTGCATATCCGTCCGGCACTTCAATCCCAAATCCAAGAGGGACCTTTGCGATCTCGCCCGGCTGCAAAGTACAGTCATAGGGCATGTAAACATCCGCGCCGGCATCGTTCCCATGCGGACGGAAAGGGCGGCGGTCCTCCGGCACGCCAAAGTCGATCAATTTGATCTTCATGCGCCGCCTCCTTCCAAAAGCGCCGGATAGTCCGTTTTCAGAATATCCTCCGGCGTCATATCCGCGTCTATTTTTCTGCCGCAGGTCATTTTCCCCTCCAGGCATTTGTCCTGTTGGCAGAAAGGGCCTGTGAGATCAGGGGCAAACAGCACCGGGCTTAAAGTATAAAGCTCCTGCCAGATTTTCAGGAGCACGATCCGGGTCTCGTCCGTATTGCGCTGGCATACCCGCTGGCCGATGATGTGTTTCCACTGATAGGGCGTGGCGCTGATAACCAGCACATTCCGAAGCCCCTGGGGTGTGGCATATCCCGCCGCGTCATGGCCGACGCCGACATTACATAGCTGCTCATAGCAATCCATGCCCTTGTGACAGCTTTCCAGGTAGAGTGCCCGGACAGAAGCAGGCGCAGCCAATACTTCGTAGGGTATGGCAAAATCCGCCTGCCCTGCATAATTGCTGTACTGCAAAGACGCGCTCATAAACTTTACTTCGTTCTGGTGCCGGGTGATCTGCGAAAGGAACCGCCTGCTTGCCCCTACAACGGCAATGGTAATTACCGCAAATTTCTGGACCGTCGGGTGGGGAAGGGCGCTGATGGCCGCCACAGTATCATCACTGAACGATTTTTCATAAAGGGCCATCAGATCGTCCATTGTGGCAATCCGGTGGCCCCTCTGGGTGAGCCGGGCGGCAAAGACCATGTTTTTCTCGGCCTCCCTGGCCGCCTGGCAGTTTAATATTTTTACTTCAATCCGTCTGATCGGTATGTCCCTCCTTTACAATGGCTTTCAGTAAGAACAGATAGTTGAGGCTGTCTGTGATCTTTTCATCCCATGTACTTATCCCGTAATCCGTATCATTGTCAAAGCACATGTCATACAGGGAAACGATATGCTTCGCCAGCATCCCGGCAAGGGCGCGCTCCGGCGTGGTGTGCTGCAAGGCTGCCGCCGCCTTAAAAGCCCCCAGCCGGTCTGTATCGTCCCCGGTATATTCCTTCGTTTTCTTTTGCAATGTGTCGGCACAGAGCCGCACCTGCTCGTCAAATACGGCATTGACTTCCTGTTGTGTGATATGGCATCCCTCCTTTGAAAAATGGATTGTCCCGAATACTGTATAGAAGCCGGGACAGTTTTACTTGAAACAAAATGCGCATTATATTTCTTATCCGCTGCATTTCAGGCGCTCGGCAGATAAATCCAGTCGTGCATCAGGCACACGCTGGGTTCGTCCTCCCTGGGGACCAGGTGGTAGGTACATTCCCCGTACACGGTCCGCTTGTCCTCGATTTCCATGCCATACGCCTTGTAGAAGCGGTATTCCAGGTTGGAAATGATACACCGCAGCGTCTGCAGCGCCTCCCGCTGTGAGGTCACGATCAGGTCCCGGTCAATGCTGCGCTTTAAGAACAGCAGGGATTTATAAAGCTGTACCTCCGTCCGGTAAGGGCGGTAATCCTCATGCTCCAGCCAGCCGCTAAAGGCCACCGGCCCGCTCTGGATCACGTCACGTTCCGGGTGGTAATACTCGTAGCAGTCCAGGTTTGCCGTGTTCAGAAGATAGAGCATTTCCCGGACCTCATTCTCCGGCATATCATAGAACCGCAGAAGGGAGCGGTACAGATGGACGTAGCCGGGTATCGAAACAATGGTATTCACCATAGAAAAATCCTCCTATATAGCAGGTGCGGGAGCAGACAGCCCCCGCACCGATTTCCAATATTCCTGTTAATCGTTTACAGCCGCCAGCTTTCCAATGACGATAAAGCGGCTCTTACCTCCGGGCGTACAGGTGGAAAGGGTCAGCACCTTGTCACTGGAAGTCACCGTAACATCGGTCTCAATGACGGAGCGGCCTGCCATTTCAGAAAGCCATGTGGTGTAGGCCCCGTCATCCTTCCAGCTAAGCCTCCAGGGGGAGGTGTCGCTGCCGGATTCCGCCGGTTTCGCCTCAAATGCAGAGAAAACCTCCATCACATAACCGCCGTCAGGGGTGACAAGGTACATCTGCGGGTGCCCGTCATAATAGCCCTGTCCGCCATATTCATTCAGCGCGGCGAACATGGAGCCGTCCCGCATGTTGTGGCCGTAGATAATGGTATTGCGGTCTGAAAAATCCGCCTGATTCTCATAGTCTGCAAACAGGCAGCCCACCTTGTTATAGGTGCCGTCATACAGATGGTGCAGGTAATACTCGTTATTGTCTGTCTGCGTTACCGGGTAGTTGATGGCCGTATCGGGAAGGCTGAGCCACCCGATGATGTCCGGCCCGTTTTCCCTGAGGGCTTCAAAGTCAACAACAGGGAGGACCGCACTGGAATCCTCCCTGCCTGTTTCTTCCTCTGCCCCCGGTTCTTCCGGCTCCCCGGCCTGCTCCGGCACTTCCACATGTTCCGCCAGCCCGTCATAAGTTCCGGCGCTCTCGGCATACTGGCTGAGGTCGCGGACGATCAGGAAACCGCTGCCAAGAGCCAGCAACCCGCAGAGGGAAAGTACCGCAATGCCGGCAGCCTTTGTCCTGGCGGTATTTCTGCCGTGCTTTCCCTTTTTGAAATAGGCCGCAGCAGACAGCCCGCCGCCGATCACAGACAGCGCCAGGAGCCCGCCATACAGGAAGATAAAATTATCGTCCCCGGTCTGCGGTACCGCTTTGCCCGGATTGGACGGTGTGGACGGAGTGGATGGGTTGGACGGTGTTTTCGGATTGTCCGGGCTGTCCGGCGTTTCCGGTTTCTCCGGTTTTTCATTGAAGAACTGGACCATTGCGGTTTCGTCCGCCTTGACCTCCACCGTGGCAGCGTCGGGGATGATATAGTCCCTGCTTGCCCGGTTGGAGATTTCCGTTACGGTATAAATGCCGACACGCAGCCCCTTGACTTCGATCACGCCGGATTTCGGGGAGGTAAAGGTCTCACAATAGGAGCCGTCCGCATTCTTGACCTCAAAAGCAAACCCATCCTTGCGCCCGTCACTGGAATCCTTCGTGATCTTCAGGTTCCCGCGGTACGCCTCATTGGTAAAGCCGCACCCGGCCTCGCTGTTTTCCACAACGGCCACCTGGCCGTCCTCGGTGATCTCAAAATAGTAGGCGTTTTCATCCATCTGGTAGCCCTCCGGCGCCTTGCTTTCCTTCACAAAATAGCCCTTTGCCAGAAGGTTCTCCGCCGTATGGTAGCCCGCATCCGATTCTTTCAGTGTGCCGATCTTCGTATCTTCGGAATCAAATTCCTTATTGCCGTTGGCGTCCTCATACAGATCGAACACCGCGCCGGAGAGGAAACGCAGGAAGGTGTTGTTATCCTTGTCCTTTTTCTCCACGGAAGAAGGCTCGTCTACCGCTTCGGTTTTCATCACCTGCACGCTGCCCCGGATCAGGGTGTTTTCCACCTTAATCTTTATGCTCTGGCCATCCACACCGATATAGATATGGTGCTGTTCGGGGCTTACCGTATAAAGCGCCGGAGAGGAAATTTCCTTTACGATCCAGTGGCCGTAAGGGATATTCTCAAAGACAAAGCTGCCATCCTCGCCAGTAGTAACGGTAAGCAGCGCATTTTCCCCGGTAAATTCCTCGGTATCAGGCTTAAATAATCCCATGACCGCGCCGGCCAGCTTCACATCCTCGCCGCCATCCGGGTTTTCGCCGGTTTTCACGCCGTCCACACGCCCGCGCAGCAGGTCATTGGGAACCGCCCCGCCCTCATTTACAAGAACCTGCACCAGCGCCGCCTCCTGGCCGGCATATTCAAAAACAACCGGATATTCCGTATCAGGGAGGATATAAGCGCTGTTTGTGGTACGCTCCTTCACATAGTAGCTGCCAAAAGGCAGGTCGGAGGCAAAGGAAGCGCCATAGCCGCCCGCCTCATTCGGGTCAATGGAAACCACCTCCAGAAGCCCGCCTGCCGGGATCACGCTGCCGTCAAGGGCCGTCAGATCAGCGGAAGCATACAGCCCGAAAGAAATGTCTTTGTATTCCTCGTTCATGCCGAGCCCGAAAAGCTCGTCCGTTTCCAGCGCTTTAGACAGGCTTACCGCCACCTTCTGGCGCTCGTCATAGAGGCCGGCTGCGGCATGTGTCACTTCCACGGTTTCCCCCGCATAAGTAAGCTCCGCGTATTCCGGCTGGGTGTTTAAGACCATCCCCTCCGGCGCCTGGCGTTCCTCCAGACGGTAACGGCCCAGGTACAAAAGCCCGCTCTGTGCCGTTCCATCCTCCCCGGTGGTAAGGGTCTCCACGACGGCATCCTTTGCCGCCCTGAGCGTACCGTCGCCGGTATAAATATCTTCATCCGCGATCACGTCATAGACTGCGCCCGGAAGCCCCATGACCTCATACACCGGCTGGTACAGGCCGCCGTTCTCCTGGACGGAAGCGAATACCTCGCCGGTCTTGGTAATGGTAAGCTGCCCCTTCTGCGGCATATTGTGCTGTGTGACCGTGACAACCGACTCGCTGCCGTCAATGGTAAACGGCACCGGCTCACTGGAAAGCACATAACCGTAGGGCGCCGCCACCTCATACAATTCATAATCTCCGGTGTGCAGAGGCTCCGGCAGCATCAGCCAGCCTTCATCCGAAACATAGAAGGTATCAAGGGTTTCCGGGTTCGGGTAGTAGATTTCCTGGGTGACAAGTTCCCCGGTGGACAAATCCCTGATCTGGAAGCCGGTGCCCGTCATCGGGATAATATTGCCGGTCTCCGCATCGCATTTCTCCACACGCAGCCTTGCGGTAATGGTACGGTTATTCAGGATATAGCTGTAAGTCTGTCCGTTGGAGGAAACAAAGACCGTAAAATCCGGGATAAATGCCTTCCCTTCCTCGCCGGAAACCTGATGCACCGTGTAATGTCCGTAGGGGAGCATTTTGGAGGAAGCGAAGCCGTCCCCGTCCGTGGTGAGCAGGTCACGCTCGCTTTCCTTCGCTGCGTCATAGCTGCCAGCCGCTTTCAGATAGACCTCAAAAACTGCGCCGGCCTCCGGGCGCTCAATGACGCCCTCATTGGGCTCGTCCGTATTTTCATCCCCGGACACATCCGGGTCCAGGTCCTCCGTATGCTTCACAAGCTGGATGTTTCCGTAAATGACCGTTTCCGTGACCTGGTTCTCGGTGGTGTTCAGCTCCACTTCATAAAGCGTGGGGGAAGCGCCCACCTCATAGACCGTATCGTTTAAGAGGTAGCCGGTGCTCGGCTCGATCTCCCGCACGGTCCAGTTATCGCCGCAGACATAGTACCGGGTCATAAAGCTGCCGTCCGGCCCGGTAGTGTAGGTGTCTACCAGCTCGCCGTTGCTATAAATCCCGTAAACTGCCCCTGCAAGGGTGGCGTCGCCCTGGGCGGCGCCGGTATCTGCGTCACTCTTTACCACATGGGCACGGAATTTTTTCAGGATATTGCTGAAATGCACCGTGGCGGTCTGGCCGCTTTCAATGGTGACATACTGCGCGGAAGGGGTCACATAGCGGTCCACCGGCAGCTCCTTCACCAGATAGGTGCCGGGCAGCAGCTTTTCCTTGATCTGCCCGTTTTCCCCGGTAGTGACGGTTTCATCCACCTTGTTCCCCAGGATGTCCGTGCCGGAGATTTGGAAAGGAATCCCGGACACAATGCCGTCCTCGCTGGTCTTGACAATCTTTGCGGTGCCGTAGGTCTCGGTCTTGATCTTTACAAAGAAGGAGACCGGGTCGCTGGCGCCGGTCATCATGGTCTGGTAACCCGGCCTCCCCCAGATCAGCATGTCGTTAGCAACCGGAATATCCTTTCGGAATTCAAAGGTGACAGGGTCCATGATCATGTTCTTGCTGGTGAACGTGTACTTGTTCCCGCTCCTTGTGGCGGAAACGCCGCTGCCTTTCAGGGTCTCCAGATCGATTTTCAGGTTATTGGTGTCCGTGACGGTCAGGGTATAGACTTTTTTCTCCGTGTCCCATTTCAGCTCCAGCTCCGGGGCTTCACTTTTCTTCGTGGAAGTAAAGGAGGGGACCGTGGAATGGGAGGCGACCTGTGAAAGAATCCAGTTGTAGGCTTTTTCCGCAGGACGTCCGGCAATCACGCTGAAATACTGGTCTGCATTTGCCTGGCCGTTCCCATGCCGGCTGTAAGGGTCGCTGCGGAGCTGCTGCTGGTATTCCCAGAGGATGATCTGCGTCGCCATTTTATAATCATCCTCGTTAATGCCGGACACAGGGAGGGAAGCGCCGGGTTTCCAGCCGTAGATCGCCGTCAGGGTAATGCCCCGGCGTGCTTCTGCCGGAAGGAGGTTCAAGTAATTGCTGTTCGTGCCGCTTTCCGATGTATAGGTATTGTCAGAAGTGTTATAGGCAATGCCGCTCTCCACACAATAGACCTGCTGGCTGCTCCCGTCCGAAGCTGTCAGCATATAATGCCGGTAAGCGTTGCCCCCGGGACTGCTGCGCACATCCATCGTCCCGTCAGAATTGTAGACAAGGTAGGTGTAAGGCGCCGGCGCATAATAATGCTGCCCGTCAGACCCCACATATTGATCGCCCAGCCAGGAGCTTGCTTTCTGTCCCGGCGAAAACGCAAACGCCTGAGTAGGGATCAGCCCAAAGACGCATACTGCGCAGAGAAGAAATGCCAGCAGCCGCTTTAGGCCGCTACGGTGATGGATTGTTGTTTTCTCCATGTAATATCCTCGCTTTCTTAAAATAGTAAAGGACAGCTTTATTCGCTGTCCCTGTCGTCAAAATCGTCCTCGGAGAGAAATTCCGTCTCGCCGTAAGCCTCATCCGGGTCAAAGCCTTCGCCGTACCCGTCATCCTCGAAATCTTCGTCATCCTCTGCCTGTTGTTTCGGACGGACGATCTTCACATAATAGCCAACGCCTCCTGCTGCAAGCAGGGCAATGATAATAAAAATGATCGTGCCGGCGCTGCCCTTGTCTTTTTTTGGCTGCTCGGCCTGCGCGGGTTCCTCCGTTTCCGCAGGTTTTTCCTTCCCGGCACAGCCTTTCAGGTCATTCTTGCAGACCGGGCAGGCGGTATCAACTTCCCCGGCTGCGCATTTCTCCGTACAGGTGCAGACATCCTCTGCCGGGATCGCACTCATGGTGTCCTCGCTCTTTTCCGCCAGCGCCATCAGGTCAGCCTCGGTAACGCCGTTCAGGAAGTAGACGTTGTTGCCGTCCCGCTTTCCGTCAATAATCAGATAGAACACATTCCCGTCCTCGGAGGTGATGGTGTAAAACTGTTTATCCCCATCTTCCCCGGTGGCCGTATCTAACACCGTGCCGGTGCCCTCCGGGGTAAACGCGCCGTCCGGGATAGCGGAAGCGGATTCCGTTTCCTCCTGGGAATCGGGGCTGCCGCCGTTTGTGCCGGAGGCTGTATTACCGCCGCCATTGGCGCCCGTATTCGTACCTGTATTAGAACCGTTCCCGGAATTGCTGTTCCCGGCATTGCTGTTTGTGCTGCCAGGGGAAGCAGCCTGGGCCTGCACAGGTTTTGCCGCCGTGCCGCCCTGGTTCTGCTGTGTTGCAGCCGCAGGTTTTTCCGTGGGCGCCGGTTCCTCATAATAGGGATTCTCAAACTTCACGGTCTTTGAGCGGTTCCCGGCATAGTCCTGGGCGTACACGCTTACCTGCTTTTCCGTGCCGGCATAATCCTTTAAGGTGACGGAAGCCGCCCCATTGGTTAGGGAATTGATACGGTTCCCGTCCACAAAGACCGCCTCCACGCCGGAATTATCGTCGCTGCTTTCTATTTTCAGCGTGTCGCCGTCCAGGGAAGCCGTAAGTTCGGGCGGCGTGGTATCTTTGTCCCCGGCTGCATAAGCCGTCAGGGGCAAAGATATGGCGCTTATGACAAGCATAAGCGCCAGTAGCAGAGAGATTTTTTTAGTCCTCATTCTTATCCTCCTGTTTCTGCAGCGGGCCATCCCCGGACGGGGCGGACTGCTGCGATTTCAGAAATTCGGCCAGCTGCTGGGGTGTCAGATGGAAGCTGCGGGCAATCGCCACATAATCGGTATTCTCCAGCTCCGTTTTCTGCTTTTCCAGGTCGCGGAGCTTGGCCTGCATCTCCGCAATCTTTGTTTTTGTCTTGTCGATCTCTTTCTCCAGTTTCTCAATCTTAGGGTTCAATTTATTACCTCCAATCTGTCTTTTTGCAAAACAGTTTGATAATAATAAGCTCCATAATTACAATTAAGTTTGATAATTTACTCCAAAACTTAATATCACGAAGCCATGTTGCAGAAAAATAAAGAAGCAAAATAAGAACCATGCTCCTTTAAGTGCCACGAAATCTCCGTTTTTATCAACTTTAATTGTCATTTTCTTTGAGTTTTATCAATCATAATTGTTAATTCCTTTGTGAAGCCGTTTTTATCAAACAAAGTTGTAAATTATCAATCTTTATTGCAAAATTATCAAACTTAATTGTCACTGGACACCAATCTGTCAGGGCAGACGCCCGAATGTATAAAAATGCTGCTGCCAGTAGCTTGTGTTGATATTTGCGTAGGAGATCGGGTCCCCGCAGTGGATCATCATCCCGTTGCCCACATAGATTCCCACATGGCTTGCGCCGCTGGTATTGTAGGTGCCCTGGAAGAATATCAGGTCGCCGGGCCTTGCATCCGCGCTTGATACAGGCGTGCACACGCCTAAAAGCCCGTCTGCGGTAAGCCGTCCGAAGTTCCAGCCCACGCCGCAATGGTTGACTACCCAGGAAACATAGCCGGAACAGTCAAAGGAAGTGGAAGGGCTTGCGCCTCCCCATACATACGGATAGCCTAAATACTTTTCGGCCTCCGCGAGCATGGCGGCAAATTTTTCATCTGCAAGGGCCTCCGGCGGGACGTCATAGTCAAAATAGTTCCCTCCGCCGCCTGCGCCTGCCTCCGGTAAATGCCGCTCGCTGGTATCGCCGGTATCGGCAAAATACAACGGGTTCATATACTGGCCGTCAACCAGCACCTCCAGGTGCAGGTGCGGCCCGGTGGAATTTCCGGTGCTGCCGACCTTCGCGATCACATCCCCGGCCTTTACCTCCTGTCCGGCAGATACAAAAATCTGTGAACAGTGGCCGTATTTGGTGGTAAGGGAGCGCCCCTCATAAGCCTCGCCCTCAATGGCAACGCACAGGCCGTATCCGCCGGCTTCACCGGCCAGCGTGACCGTGCCGTCATGCCCGGCTAAAATCTCCGTGCCCTGGGGCATCCCGATGTCAACGCCGGTATGGTAGTTCTTTCCCCCGCTGATCGGGTGTACCCGGTAGCCGTAGTAGCTGGTGACATAGGGCAGCCAGTTCGTGCCAAATACATTTTTCACATACTGCCGGTTGCCTTTGGTCTGCAACAGAATCTCGCAGATTTCCTTCTGGTCTGGGTTCATGCGTGAAACAACCAGGTTTTCAAGCGGCGTAGAAGTAAGCGTTACATTCAGGATGTGCCACTCATAAGGCACTTCTTCCTCTGTTTCCTCGCCGGTCTCCGGGTCAACGCTGGTTTCTGTCCGGTAGCGGGTTTCCGTTTCTTCTGAAAAAGACAGGGAATACTGCCCGTTAAACAGCTCCCGGAGGACACCCTCGATCTGCGCATAGGTAAAATTCTGATAGGCAGAAGTGAGGTACCCCATTAAGACATAGGGATCATGCTCAATGGGGCCGATATTATAGCGGTACTCGTCATAGCCGGGCCGGTCCGATTCCACACGGTTAATCTGCATCTGCAGGTCCGTTTCCCACTCGGTATAAGCAAGCTCCGCATTGTTGATGTCCGCATCGTCCGCCAGATAGGTAGAGGCTGCAAGGCTGCCCAGCCCTCCGGCCCCCAGGTTGGAAAAGGAAGAAATCAGGGACGCGATCAGGAAAAATACCAAAAGGAGCAGGAGCACGATCCCGCATATGACCGGGTGGCGCCTGACGGCATGGACCACGCCGGCAGCGATCTTTTCCGTGGTAACGGCGGTGTTCTTTGCACGCTTTCCCGCTTTTTTCGCTTCTCTGGCTGCTTTGGCATACTGGCGTTTTATCTTTTGTTTCTGCCACATCCGGGCAAGAAGGTTTTTCTTCAGTTCCGGGCTGTCATGCAGGGTCTGCCGGTAGGCAAGCCGGGCATTGGCCCTGGCTGATCTCTGCTGTAATTTTGCCACCCTGCGGTACGGCGCCGTCTTATGCCTGTGATATGCCATACGCAGCCCCGATTCGCTTACAAGCTCGGTGCGGTGGGCCGCTTTAATGCCGACATTTTCATTCTCTGCCTGGTAAATCTTTTTATGGGCGTAACCCACCGCCATATTTGCGCCGGCCTTTACCGGGCGCATCGGAACGGGACCCTTGACATGGGCCCGCTGGGATTTCACCTCCTTTTCAAATTTCAGGCGCTTTTTGGCCTTGCCCGTATCGGGATCAGAAGATGTTTCCATCCGCAACTTACGGCGGGCAGGAAGGCGGTTTTCCGCCTGTTCCAGTTTTTCCGCTGTCCGTTCTGCCTTCCGTCGGGCTTTCGTGAGCTTCTTATCCGCTGTTTCCGGTGGGAGTTCGTCAGCGGTAAATTCCAGCTTGGAAGGCCGTTTTGGTTCTCCTTCGGCTGCCTCCGGCGGTTTCTCCTGAGGTTCCCCGGCTTTTGCCGCCTCCTGAAAGCGCTGTTGGTATTTATTACCATGCTGCCGTGTCCGGTTCCAGTGTCCTGCCTGGCCGGATTTTTCTTCCCCTTTCTGTGCCCCGGCTCCTTCCTGAAATAGTTTCCCATACCGGGAATCCGTACCTTTCGGACCGTGTTCTGCAAAAGCTGTCTGTCCGGGATTTTCCTGGCCGGAATCCGCCTGCCTGGGTTCTTCCTGCCTGAAATTCTGGTAAGCGGCATTGCGCCTCCCTGGGCTCTCCTGGCTGGAATCCGCCCGCCTGGGTTCTTCCTGCCTGAAATTCTGGTAAGCGACATTGCGCCTCCCTGGGCTCTCCTGGCTGAAATCTGCTTGTCTGGGTTCTTCCTGCTTGAAATTCTGGTAAGCGGCATTGCGCCTCCCTGGGCTCCCCTGGCTGAAATCCTCCTGCCTGGAATCCCTGTAAGCAGCATTGCCCTGTCCTTGGCTGCCCCGCCTGGTTTCTGGCACATATGGTTCTGATCCAGTTGGTTCCTGTCCGGGAAAAACCTGGGTAGGGGAATCCTGTGCTGCCGTATCACTGTTTTCGCAACCGGCAAATATATCTGATCCATAAGTTTCCGTCTGCACCGGCGCCGCCTGCCTGCGGTTCCTTGAAGTGCCGGAAGAAGGGGCGTCCCTTGCCCGGCGCAGGTCATAATCCGGCTCTCCCTGCCGGGCCGCCATGCGGTCCTCCCCGTGGGAATCCCGCGCCGGCATCCGGGCATCTTTCTGTTTCCTCTGAAAATTCCTGTCACGCGCCATTGCCCTCACCTCCAATCGCTTTCAGGGTATTTTTGTTTCCTCATGCCTTCGTCCCCGCCACTTCATCAGGCCGTGTTGTAAGTACGCTGTACAGCAGGGTATCCTTCGGAAAATGATCGACAAAGGGGATAATCACATTCCCGAAGAACAGAAGCCCCTCGCCGGGGCCGGAATGGGTCACATAGGAAAGCTGGTGCGGGGAAATCCCCAGCTGCTTCGCCAGAATCTGCCGGTCCCCCTGGGCCTGGTTCAGCATGTAGATAAAATCCGAGTTCTCAAAGATATTCTCGATCTCACGGGAGGCCAGCAGGTCCTTCACGTTCTGCGTCAGGCCGCTCGGTATGCCGCCCCATTTCCTGAACCGTTTCCAGATTTCCACGCTGAAACTTCCGGTCTGTCCTTTCAAAAGGAGATGGAATTCATCAATATAGAACCAGGTCGTCTTATGCTTGGAACGGTTGGCCGTGACACGGTTCCACACGGCATCCTGCATAATGAGAAGGCCGATCTCTTTCAGTGCTTTCCCCAGAGACTTTAACTGGAAGCAGAGTACCCGGTGGTTGTTCATGTCAATGTTGGAACGGTGATTGAACACATTCAGGGAACCATTGACATAGATTTCCAAAGCCGTAGCGATATTCTGTGCCTCCGGTTCAGCCTGCTTCAAAAGCAGCTCATACAGGTCTCCCAGGATCGGCATATTCTCCGGGCGGGGGTCCTGCAGGTAATCCCGGTACACCAGCCTCGTGCAGCGGTCAATAATGGTCCTCTCAATCGGGGAAAGCCCTTCCTTGCCGCCGATAATAAGGTCACACAGCGACAGGATAAAATCGCTTTTCAGCGTAATGGGGTTTTCATCGTCCGAATAGTCCAGGTTAATGTCCATCGGGTTGATGTAGTTGGTGGAAGTCGGGGAAATATCAATGACCTGCCCCTGGGCGCCGAACTGCTGTACTAAAGGCCCGTACTCATTTTCCGGGTCTGCAATGATGATGTCATCCTCCGTTAAAAGGAACACATTGACGATCTCACGCTTTGCCGAGAAAGACTTGCCGCTGCCCGGCGTGCCTAAGAACAGGCCGTTGGGGTTCTTTAAGTTCTTGCGGTTCGCCATGATCAGGTTGTTGCTTAAAGCGTTCAGGCCATAATAAAGCGCCTCGCCCTCCTGGAACAGCTCGCAGGTCGTGAACGGCACGAAAATGGCGGTGCTGCTGGTCGTAAGCCCCCGCTCAATCTCAACCTGGTTCAGCCCTAATGCAAGGGAGGACATAAGGCCCTGCTCCTGCTGGAAGTCCAGACGTTTCAGGGCACAGTTATATTTCTGCGCAATGCCGGAGGCAGACAGAATATCGTTCAGCAGCTTCTGGCGTTTCGGCGCGATGTTCTCCACCAGTACCGTGACTAAAAACATCCGCTCATTCCGGCTCTGCAAATCCTGTAAGAGATTTTTTGCTTCTTCGCCATAGGTGGCAAGGTCGGTAGGTATGATGTCCATGTCATACCCGGCGCGGACCGCTTTCTTCTGTTCCTCAATGGTCATTTTCTGCAAATCGGACATTTTGCGCTTGATGTTCTTGATCGCCTGGGCCTGGTCGATGGACTGGATATGCAGGTTCACCGTCACGGCGTCGTCCAGGTCAAGGAGCTCCGCCAGCAGTCGGTCCGTCAGCTCCGGCGCTAAAATCTGCAAAAAAGACACCGCCCCGGAATGGTCGGCTACCCGGAAAGTCTTTCCGTCATTTGAGAACGACAGGCCGGAGGGCGAAATAAAATCCTTTGTGGAAAGCCCGGTTTTCGGCAGGTCCGCCCAGACAAAATGAAACTTTTCCTGCCCGTCCGGGTGGAGCTGGCTGTGAAGAACCTCCAGGCGTTCCAGCCCATTAAGTGGCTTTGCATGCGCTCCCAGGGCTTTGAAATTCGCCAGCACATCGGCCTCGATCCGCTCCAGGCGCATCTTCGCGGTGCGAAGGTCGTCGGCCTCAATGCCGAAAGTGATATATTTCCGCTTGGTAAGGCCGTTGTTGCCTTTTTGGAGCTGGCCCTTTAACATATCCCCATACTCCCTGCGGATTCCGTCATATTCGTCGCCGCGGATGGGGATGTCGATACTGCGGGCGAAATCCTGCATATTTGCACGCTGGTTGATGAAGGTAAGCTGCACATGGATCGAAGCGTCAAAATAATTGAGGAAATCACAGTAGCCCTCAAAAATCTGCGCCTTGTCATCCGCCTGTGCGAGCTGGTAGTTAATGTCAAAAAACTGCACCGTCTTGGTGTAGAGCTTATCCGTCAGCCGGCAGATCCCATCCCGGTACATTTCCTTATAGGGAATGCTCTGCTGGACCGTCTGCGGGGCGTCCGATTTAAGCCCACTGAAAAAGCCGCCTTTCCTGGACGGCTTTATGCGGGAAGCATTACGCCCGCCTGTTTTTGCGTCTGCCCTGGCCTTTTTTGCCTGCCTGATGTTTCTTTGCAGGCGCTTTTCCTGGGCCTCCTGCTGTCTGGTTTTTGGCAATCCTCATAACCTCCTTCTCTGACATGGATTTATACAAATTTTCCGTCCGGTATGGCCGTTTCTTCGGCCAGAGCTTATAGCGGAGCCTGTTTTTCAGAAGTTTCTCCGCCGACTGCCCATCCCGCTCATACATGGCGAAAAAGAAAAAGGGCATCATAAGCCCGATCATCATTAGCACCGCCGCCGAGTTACCGACAGCGCCGCGGGTAAGGAAGTATACCGGCAGCCCGACCAATGCGGCCAGGCTGAAACAGATAAGCTGGCGCTTCGTCAGGTTGAACGCCAGCTTGGTCTTGACTTTCGTTAAGTCTTTGGGTACGGGTACATAAGGCATGTAAATTCACCTCCATTCATGCTGTATCTCACTGGTTTTGTTCCTGCATCGTGACCGTGGATTCCACCTCATTGCCCCACACATCCCAGCCGGGGGTCTGCTGCCTTGCAAAAAGCTCTATCCTGGGCTGGTCGCCCATGAGCTTCACAATCTTATCCCGTACCTCGTCCGGCTTCTTGCTGTGCTGCTCAATATGGGAGATTACAAACTGGTGGATTCCCGCGCACTGGCGTTTCGGGCGCCCGCGTGTCGCCAGAAGGCATACCTCCGCATTAGAGCGGGTCCAGAACCCCATCCCGTAAAACCAGGAATCTGCTTTCCGGTTCTGTTTGAGCCAGAGGAAGGCCAGCGTCTTATATTTGAACCCCCATGCTTCGATCACCCGGAACGCCTCATTAAGCTGTGGGAAGGTGGCCCATAGGAAAAGCGCACTGTCTTTGGCCGCAAGGTCTGCAACCGGCAGCGCGCATATTTCTTCCATGCTCATGGTGGGGTAGTGCTTTTCGGCCACCCCATTTCCGCGTTTCATATCATAGCGCCAGGGCGGGTCCGCGTACACGATGCCATATTTTCCGGCCTCCGCCATTACCGGGCCTGCTCATTCTTGGCCGGGGCGGATTTTGCCGGGGGCGTCTTGACCTTGCCGGCATTTTCTTTCAGGGCGCCGGCCAGGGAAGGCTTCTCCGCCGCTCCCTTTGTCGCTTCAAGGGTGGCCTGCAGGTTTTCAATCGCCTGGCCGTACCCTCCGATCAGGGCGTCATTAAGCTGCCTGCGGAAATCCGCCGTCACCGGCCAGCAGACATCCCTCCATTTTCCCTGCTTATCCTGGGTGGAGGGCATATTGACGTACAGGCCGTTCTCGCCGGAGCAGATACGGAAGCCGTCGATCTTGAAACAGTCCCCAATCGTCACATTGGCGAAAGCCAGAAGGTTCCCCATCGGGGCAATCGGGCGTACCGTTACATCCAGCTTCAAGCCCTCGCCCGCCTGGGCCTCCGGCTGCATGGTTTCATGGTTGGTCTTACTCATATAGAAAAATCCTCCTTCTTGTTAAAATAGGTCGGTTACACACTAATGCGAGTTAAAAATACTTTTGGATAGCGAGCCTGTCTTAAACAGGGCAAAGGCCAGCAGGACCGTATAGCCTGCCGTGCCCCAGATCGCGCCGTGGATGTCGCCGGAAGAAGGGATTGACTGGACCAGCGCCGCATAGATCGCGACGCAGACCATAATCAAAAACCCCTGGAAACCTAAAGCAAACAGGGAACGCAGGTAATTCGTCCCCATCTGCCCCCATTCACGGTTTGCCATTGTGGAAAACGGTATGGGTGCCAGGCTGACCGTGAGATATATTTCAATCATGCGGCCATACACAATGACAAAGATCACGATGGACAACACCCACATGCACAGGTTGATAATGTTGGTCTCCAGCCACAGGCCGATCAGTTCCCACATCCCCATTGCTTCAAGCTGCGTTTCCAGGTCGGCCAGCGCGGCGGTAACATCCATGCTCCCGTTTATCACGCCGGAACTTTGATTCACCACATGCTGGGCGACGTCAAACACCGCCATGACGATGGTAAAACAGTTGGTGAGCAGGTATGTGGCAACAAAGGTTTTGAAAATCCACTTGAAGATGTTGAACGTATCAAAATCGTGCATGTTGTTCTTTTCCAGGATCATCTGGATCAGTTCATAGACAAGAACAAAAGTCAGGATGATTCCCGCAATGGGAATGACGACGGTTTCAGAAAGATTCTGGATCATGCTGAACACGCCGCCATTCCATCCCTGCGGTGTCTGGCCTACCTGTGAGGCCACATCCGAGACCTGGCTGTTGACGGACTCAAAGATACCGGTGTATTGTCCTGTGATCGCTTCAATCAAGCCCTCTTTAATCCAGTCTGTTATCCATTCAAACAGACTGCCCATCGGCTATTAACCGAACAGGCCGGAGAGCAGCGGGATCAGCGTGGCACCCACCAGCGCAATACCTCCGCCAGCCATAAGCTGTTTCATCCGTTTTTGTTCACACCGGGTCGCTGCCCCGGTGCGGCCCCACTTCAAAAGAAGCGGACACCCCATGCTTTCACATGGGCGCAGACTATATCTTCACCCGCATGGAGCGGGGCAGGCTGCTTCGGGCCGCTCGGCCCTACTCCTGCAAAGGATAGTCGTTGAACCTTCCCCTGTTCGGGGCTTGGCTGCTGATCGCCCATTGTCCCGGCGTTTAGGTTCGCACCCTGCGCCATCCGTGCGTTTTTTTCCGCTTTCGCCACCGTCACATCCGGGCATGTTTCATCCCCATGTTTTGGTACGCACGGCTTTAGGGGTTCCCAGCAATTCAGCCTGTTGCCGTATGGACTTCCACCATACGCTGCACGGCAATTACTTGTCCGTGGAGGGCGTAGCTTACCCCTGCGACTTGGCTCCGGGATTGTCATTGCCATAACCCTCCAGAAGGTTGATGACACCCCATGCGCCGAGGCCGGCACCCAGAGCAATCACCAGAATTTTCAGGGTATCAATCGCACTTGCAAAAAAAGCCATAAAGAAGTCCTCCTTTAATTTGAAATATATTGGTTTTGTGGTATGGCCGTATCTGGCCGGAAACGAAAAAACGCCCCTGTGCTTTAAGAAAATCTGCATAAAGCACAGGGGCGGCATAGTCCAGGATCATCCTGGAAAGGTATACAGTTGTCAGGGAGGGGCGCGAATCCTCAATAGAACCTCCTTCCGGTGAAAAGAAAAAGCCCGCCAAAGCCAGAGACTTTAACAGGCAGCTACATCATCATACAGCCGGCGCCTCCAAATCCTCCGCCGTGACCTCATAATTGCGGTACAGCTCCCCAGGGCTGACGGGCAACCTGGTTGAGAGGAATCTTTCAATGTCAAACGCATTTTTAGGGGCATAATCCGACAGGTATTTATAGTTCGGGTGTTTCGTAATATCGTACTTGCGGGAGAGGAAGGGCCGGACGCCCCTAATCTGCAGGAGGCATTTCCCGCCGTCCATCACGGCCAGCTCGTCCACCGACATCAAATCCTTTCCCAATTTCTGAAAATTCTGTCCGTGGGATTCCTGGCTGCCTTTGGTGACGCTGGTGTTATACATGTCGATGGTCTCTTTTCCCAGCAGGGAATTCCAGCTTTTCAGCGTGGTTTCCTCCTTGCCTCCCAGGAAAAGGGAAGCGTCACAATTCCCGATGATGGTGTCCATGTTGTCCTTATAGAGCGCCTTTAGCTGGCTCTGCGCCTGCAATACCAGGCAGGCTGAAATCTCCCTGGAACGGATCGTCGCCATCAGCTTTTCCAGGTTCGGAATCTGCCCGATATTGGCGGCCTCGTCGATCAGGCACCGCACATGTACCGGCAGCCTGCCGCCATACTTGTCATCGGCACGCTCGCACAGCAGATTGAACAGCTGCGTATAGGCCATGCTGACAAGGAAATTGAACGTCGCATCCGTATCACTGATGATAAAGAACAGCGCTGTTTTCCTGTCCCCGACCAGGTCAAGCTCCAGCTCGTCATACATGGTGATCTCCCGGACCTCCTTAATATCGAATGGCGCCAGTCTGGCGCCGCAGCTAATAAGTATGCTTTTGGCGGTCTTGCCCGCCGCTAATTTATATTTCTTATACTGGCGGAGGGCGAAGTGGTCCGGGTCTTTCTGCTCCAGCGCGTCAAAGAGAAGGTCAACGGCATTTTTGAAACTTTCGTCATCTTCCCGGACCTCCATAGCGTTTATCATTTCTACCAGAGTGGAAAAATTCTGCTCGTTTGTCGGGGCCTCATAATAGATATAGCCGATCAGCGCCGTATACAGCAGGGTCTCGGCCTTGACCCAAAAATCGTCGCCGGATTTTCCTTCCCCTTTGGTATTGGCAATCAGCACCGTTACCAGTTTCAGAATGTCTTTCTCATTGTGAATGTAGGCAAAAGGGTTGTAGTGCATACTTTTTGAAAAATTGATCGTATTGAATACCTTAATCTTATAAGGCTCATACACAGTTTTTCCATTCTTTCCCTTGACCGGTTTTCCATCCTTGTCCAGTTTCGGCATGCCGCGGCTTAGCAGCTTTCCCACTTCGATCAGGACCGTACCTTTCGGATCGGTGACGACATACGAACTATGGAGCTGCATGAGGTTGGGTTTTATAAAAAATCTCGTCTTGCCGGAACCGGAACCGCCGACTACCAGCACATTTTTATTGCGGGCATGGGCCGGATTCTTCGGCCTGCCGGACATCATAAGCCCCTCGGTCTGCGTCAGGATAATGTTGTTTTCCGGTTTCGGGTCCATAAAAGGGGCAATGTCTGTTTTGTTCCCCCACCGTGCAGAGCCGTACTCCACATCTTTGCGGTACTTTTTTGCATTTTTTCCCTTCACATATACCGCCAGCCGCACGATAGCCGCCCCGCATAATCCCGCCAGCCAGTCCAGTGCCGCACCCGGCCACATGCTTTGAAATGCCAGCGAGAAACCTTCGGACAATCCTAACAATTTCTGTGAGGCGTCCGTTCCGGGGGCAAGGCGCACCGCCTCGCCCAGCTTCGCAAATACCAGAAGGAACAAAAGATAGGGCAGGTGGAGGATCACCTGCTTTTTTAAGGCATCCGTGTCTATCTTCATCGTTCCGGCCCTCCGTGTTCCTTGTTCTTCACCCGGTCACGGCCAAGAGCCTGCGCCAGCTCCTTGAATTTATGGAGCTGGGAGAGCAGCGACGGCCTGGCGCTCCGGGCAAGGTCTTTCTGGGTATATTCCTTAAAAGCTGCCGTCAGCGCGTCCGCCTGGTTCGCTTTGAAATAGACCGTCCATTTAGGCGGGTCAGTCCCCAGCTCTTTTTCAATATGGTAGCGGACCTGGTGTTTCCTGGCGTACCGCTCAAAGGAGCGGATTCTGCCGGACACTTCAATAGTGTTGGCTCCTGGGTCCTTACAGGTCAGCCGTTTCATGCTGTTCCTGCCGACTTTCGGGGTCGTGCGTTCCTGCTCCATCTTCTGGAGCACGGCGGCAATGGCAGAGCGCAGCACCCGCCCGGACAGCTTCGCTGCCTGGATGGAAACTGATACGGTCCGCTGTTCCAAATCTTCCTGCATAAGCATCCTCCTTCCTGATAAAATCTGTAATTATAAATGGGAAACAACTGCCTTACCGGGCGTCCCCGATCACCTGCTGGCGGGGTGCGTGCTCAAAGGCTTTTGCCGCCTGGTCTGCCTGGATTTTCGCATGTTTCAGGAGCGTCTTAATGATAGTCGCCGGGTGGTCCTGTTCCTCTAAATGCGCCACCATATCCCTGCAGCCCTCCGGGAGATATGCAGCCATATCCTTACAGACATCCTCCAGGCCGCCCATGAATCCCCAGCAGCTATCCGACAGCTCGCCGTTTTTGTAAAGCTCAAAGCCGTAGCACTCGCCCCGCAGGTAGGAATCATAAGCGGCCACTTCGCTGCGCATCAGGTCCTCCGCCTTTTTCCGGACGGCGCCGGTCATTTTTTCCCCGCCAAACTCCTTTAGCGCATCCTCTTTGGCAACATAAATCCATCCGACCTGCCCGCTGTCCCAGGGGTCATTGAAACTTGTGGTCTGCATGGCAAGGCCGCTGTGGTCCATCAGATAGAGGGGCAGCGTAATGTATTTTTCGGAGATCACCTTCAGCATGGCGTCATCAACCGCCCGTTCCTCCGTCTTTGGCCCGTGCCGGAACCGGCTGCTCACAATGTTTACCATGTGTTCATAGCGTTTCAGACCCGCTTCATCATGCCCCACGGTATCTAAATACATCTCCCGCAGGAAATCGTCTTTATCCATGTAATTGTGGCTGTCGCCCAGCGCATAGCGGGAATGGAAACAGGCCATCGTCCCAAAATGTTCGTCTACCTCACGGGGAGAGATTAAAATGTCGTCCGGCTGCACCATCAGCGCATATGGACCGTCAACTGCCATCAGCATAAGCCATCAACTCCTTTCCGGTTCCCTGGGCTTTTTATCCGGCGCTTTCGGCTCTGCCTGCGCCGCCTGTTTCCTTGCATTGTCAAGCTGTTCCCGCACGGAAACATCCCGCTTCGCCTCCGGCGCCCCTGCGCCGAAGAAGCCCGGCAGCTCCTGAAAGCCGATACTGTCCACATAATAAGCGGTGTCTGCGCCATTCCCATGCAGGACTACCACATCAGAAACGGAAAGGGAATGGCCCTTGAAATCTTCCGGGTGGTCGATATTGAAGCGCCTGTAAATATCCTCCAGCGTTTCGCCCGGTTCCCGCTGCATGGCATAGACCATCCGGTAATTGTCCCGGCTCACGGAGAGCCCCTTGCTTTCCAGCCAGTCCAGGGACATAAAACGGAGGTTGTCTGTATTGTCCGATAAGTCAAGCTGGTAAATGGAATAAGCGCTGATCCCATACTCTTTTTCATAGGAAGAAATACGCTCCAGAAGCGGCGCCGTTTCTCCCTCCATGTGTTCCTCATGTTCAAATGCCGCCAGCCTCATGCGGATTTTCCCGGTATCTCCTGAAAGCAGCTCGTCCGCCATGCGCTCCTTTTCTGCATGGAAATCCGGGTACAGGTCTGCATAGGCCCCGCTGTTCTGCCTGAAAAATTCATCCAGGTCGAAAGCCAGGTCCGTGGATTCGTCAAGCCTTATATCATCCCCGCCCGGTTCCTCCATGGCAGGTGCCGGCTGCTGTTTTTCCTCTGGCGGGAGGGGCTGCTTCACCGCAACGATCTCACCCGCCAGCCGGACAAATTTTTCCGGGTATCTGAACTGTTCCTTATACTGCTCCATGAAATAATCGGGAAGGTCGGCAAAACTTTCCTCACCGAGACCGGCTATGAAAAAGGTGCCTGCCATGATCTCAATCATCTCGCCGTCCTGGTTGTAGATCGCCCGGTTCAGGGGCAGCCCGTTTATTTTTCCTTCATCATTGCAGACAATCGCGACAGGCTCCGCATAAGGGTAGTAGCCCTCTATGCCTCCCCCGACTGCCTCCTGCATGGATTCAAGGCTCCCGTCCAGCTCGGCCTCATAAGGCGCTTTCCCCGGCTCTATCATCAACACTTTCAAATCTGCATATCCTCCTTCTTTTTAATTGGCGCCTTCGGTTCTGCCGCAGCCTTTTCCCGTTCCTTCGCCGCAGACAGCTTTCCCAGCACAGAAGGTTTTTCCGGCTTTTCAGGCATAGAAATGCCGCCCTCCGAAACATCGGCGGCGGTATGGTCTGTTTTTACCGGCTCCTGGCCCTCCACTGTGTACCCCGGCAGGAGAGCTCCATACACGGTAAAATGGTGTTCATACTGTTTGGGTATCTGCGGGGAAATTTCCGTGAATAAATGGGAATAGGCTTTTTTCCGTCCTTCCAGGTACTTTTCCGCAGCGGCTTTATCTGTGTAGCGTTTCTGATTCTGCCCGGCAATCTTTTCGCCATAGCCCTCCTTTGGGGAGTTCACATAGACATCCCAGGTCACATACCAGGCAACCGGCACGCTCTGTTTGGTCTCCCGGTCATATTTGGTATCTTCCCAAATACCGCCGGTCATACGGTAGACGCGGTTGCTGATTTCCTCGTCGTTCTTCCAGTTGTCGGTTTTGCGCCATTCATTTGCGGTATGCTTTACTTCCTGCGTATGAAGGTATTCCAGCGCCCGATTTAGTTTCTGTGTGACCGCTGCCTGCTGCTCCCATTGCTTCGTTGCCGCAAGTACAATATCAAAGGCTTTCTTTTCTCCATCCATGCTGTCCTGGCGCATGGCCTGTATTTTTTCCTCACCCTGCGCAATGAAAGAAGAAATATCCACATCCTCACAATATACGCTATGCTCAAATTTAAGATTGCTGCCTTCCGTCAGATAATCAAAACGGTAGACCTTATAGTCTTTATTTTCTTCTAATATGTCCAACACCTCCTATATCTCCGGCGCATGGCTCTTTTTCGGTGCCGCCTGTGCCGGGGTGGTTTTTTCTGCCGGTTTCACCGCTGCAAGCTGCGCCATGACCGAAGGCCGGTCCGACGTAAATATGGAAATCTGTTCATTCTCCGCCAGCGGCTGCGCCGGAAGGGGCAGCGTTTCGTCCGAATGGGTCAGTATCTGCTCCCGTTTCAGGTCTGCCACGATCTCGTCAAATACCGCATTGATGGCTTTCCGTTCCGCACCCTCCGGGAAGGCTTTCAGGACTGCCATTTCCCCGCTTTTATCTGTCGCGAAAGTAACGGCACAATCCGCATGTCCCGCCAGATAATCAGAGCTGTAAGGCAGCTTATCCTTGATGTAACAGGCAAAGGCCCTGGCGGTCATCTCCGTGTTGCTGTCCCAATAGCCGCCGTCCTTTTCGCACTCCTTACCCATGCGCACGGAATTCCGGTAAAAATCGGTTTCCACCCGCCCGATCTGCGGCGCCTCCTGTGCCTGCATCCCGGACAGCATGTGCTCGAATATTTCCAGCCGTTCCCGCTCACTTTTGGGGATCACCCGCCCGGTGACAGACTTCTTGAAAGCGCTGATCTGCTCCACGGAACCGGCCTCGCCGGATAGAAACGACTCTTTAAGAACCGCGTAGGTTTTCATCTGTTCCTCATTGCCATGCCGTTTCAGGGAACCGAGCACCGCCGAATCCAGCCATCCTGCCGCATTTTTCCGGGTTCGTTCTGTCTGCGCTTCGGTGCGGGCCGCAGCCTGCTCCGGCGTCTCCGGCTTATATTTCATGGTATCAATCAGCTTCTGGAACGGCGCATAGAGGCGGGGCTGTTCCGAGAGCATCCCATTCGCGCCCATCTTCGTACCCAGGTAATCGTCAAACCCGTGCCACCATTCATGGGCTAAAGAGCCGGCCCCGTGCATCTTCGTAAGGTTGATGACCTTCCGCAGCGGTTCATAATGGGCCGCCGCGTTGCCGCTGCCCCTGGCGCCGAAAGCAATGGCAAGCGTTCCCTGATAGGCAATATCTTTATCACTGATCTGCAAGGCCGACGCCAGATCCTTCAGCGCCTCAAATCCCATGTTGAGGGAAGCCTGCCGGTCATTCTGGTTCATCCAGTTCCCAAATTCACCGCCGCGGAACCCGAAGGCGTCAAGGTAGTGCTGCCCGGTGATCTCCATGCCGTTTCTGTAATCCGGCCCGGTGCGCCGCACATGGGAGAGCTGGGGAGGCACAAACCGCGTCTTTCCGCTTTTGCTGCGCCCTTTTGCCAACGCCTGCACCCATTTCAGGGCGGCCTCCCGCGATTCAAAGTTTGTCTGCAAGATGGAATAGCCCTTCGTCACATAATAGGTGTCAGGTTTCCAGTCATTATTTTTGGAATAAGTATTCTTCCCGTCGTTGAAATGGATCGCATAGCCCTTCGGCACCTTCTGGTCTTTGGAAACGCCAAACTGTTCCTTCTGCGCTTTCTGTGTGAAGTTCCGCTCAAAATGCGCGGCAGAGTGGACCATCAGGGCATTGGACAGCTTGTTTGTAATGGCCGGGTTCTCCCGGCCCTTCTCCGTCGCCTGGTAATGGATGCCGCCGCCCCAGCCCTGCACCTGTTCCAGATACCCGTTTTTCACAAAGAAACGGTCATAGGCTTTCATGGCATCCTCCACGGTGCGGACTTCCGAGACCACGCTCTGCAGCTCCCGTACCGTCTGGATATATTCTTTCTGTCTTGCAAGGCGCTTCTCCGGCGTGTCGTCCTTGCGGTAATACTGCGGGGAGGCATTTAACCCGTCCCGCGCCTTTTTGATGAAATAGACCACGCCGAGGGGAACCCCGTCCTCCAGCATGGCCCCATAGTCCGGTTTCTTCCAGATATTATCCTTTTTTACGAATTTCTCGGCCTCGCGCTCATTCATGGCATCCAGGTCATTCACATAGAGCCCCCGGTCCTTCCATAGATCTTTTTTTGCGCCGCCGATCTTTTCCCCGAAATCTTCATGCTGCATGTTATCCGCCAATCATTATCACCTCCAGTCTGTCATAAAAAATCACCGCTCCGGGGAAGGGCGGCGTTCCTGTAATTTATCATGCTGCGGGCGTATTCCCATGATCCGGTCCGTCTCCCTGCGGACCAGCCGGTCAAGCGCACCCAAATCCTCCGGGGTAACGGCAAACTCCCGGTAATTCTCATACCAGAGCCCCGTGACCGCCGCAATCGGCAGTAGCTTTTCCGGCCCTCCGGGAAAAAGGCGGTAGACCGGACCGCCGTCAAGGAGCATCTGCTTCGCTGTCCCCAGGGGTATGCGGTACATATCTGTGTCCGGGTTCTGCGCCTCCTCCATATACTCCACATTCAGCCGTTCCTCCAAATCCTGGGGCATATAGGAAAATGCCTGCTCCTTCCACTGGCTGAACCGGTTAGAATAGCGGTACTGCCATTCCGTCACCTGCTCCGGCGCATAGAGGTAGCGCCAGGTTTTCAGGGCGTCCTTTTCGCACAGCTCCATTGACTCCCATTTTTCAATAGCTGCCTCCGCCTTCGTGCCGTCCCGGTATTCCATGCTGACGCCGTAAGGGTAGAGGGTATTCCTTTCTATATCCTGCCACAGCGTGTCAAGGCCCATCATCAGGACATCCCCGTACAGCCGTCCGTCCTCTTTGCGCTCCGTGTGGAACAGGAAGGCCCTTGCGCCGGGATATTCCGTCATGGCAGCTGTCCGGTAAAGCTCCGCCGAAGGGCAGTAGGCAAGCAGCGCGTCCGAAAGCCACATGTGATTCTTCCCCATGACGGCAATGGAATCCGCCCCGGTATTCGTGGCAAGCGTGCGCAGGTTATATTCGCTGTCCCGCAGGAAATCCCCGGCCAGGATATGGAGCTCATAGGCAAATACGCCTAAATCCGTATCGCGGACTAAGTGAATCTGCGGAAGTGGTTCCTGTTTCAAGTTCATTTCCTCCCTTCGTTCTGTTTTTATCACCGGCTGCCCCTGTCATGGGACGCCTCCGGCTGGTGCTTTGCCGGCGCTGCCTTCGCCGCCTGCTCCCGCATGGCCTCCAGGACGGAGGGCCGGCGCTGTGCCCGCTGTTCCAGCCTTGCAAGGGCATTCAGGGAAAGCCCTACATTCTCGCCGATGGCAGACGCAAAAGCGCGCTCTATCCTGAAAGCCCCCTTGAAGGCATCTGCGACCCTGCCGTTTTCCTTCGCCTCCGCCTGTGCGGGTTTCCCCTGGATGGAGCGCCCCATGTTCTTCAGGTGCCGGCCTGCCTCATGGAATTCCGTGCTGAACGCATCGATCCTGGAGACCGCACGGTCACTGGACTGCACGATCCTTTCCGCCGCTGCCTGCACCGCCTCCAGCGCTGGCCCAAGGCGCAGGAACCGGGAGACGCCGTTCAGGGCCACGGCGCCGCGGTCGGCGAAATCCTTAAGGATATTCTTGCATCCTTCCACGACCTGCCCTTTCAGCTCCAGGATGCGCTGGCGCATGGCGTCCACATTCCCCTCCAGAGCCTTACTGTTCTTCTGCAGCAAGGCTTTCAGGGAGCGGTCCTGCACCTCCTGTATCTTCTGGCGCATCTCCCCCAGTTCCTCCAGTGCAGCATCAAGCCTCCGCTCCATGGACGCCACCTGGCCGGCCAGTTCTTCAAGCTCCCTGCCGCCCGCGGGGTCATTCCCCATCAGCAGGACGATCAGCGCCTTCACCTGCTCATTTTCGTCTGCAAGCACGTCCTGGGCTGCCTGCAGCGCAACTGGTTCCGCTGCCAGAAGTTCCATATCTGCCATCTATGAATCCCTCCTGTCTGCGGAGGGCTCCCCGGCAATCTTGCCGACAATCTCCGGACCGGTCTCGTAAATCTGCATGAGCCGCCTGGCCGTTCCGCTTGGCTGAGCGGCGCCGCTGGTCCAGAGCCGGACCGTGGAAGGGGCGACATTCATCAGAAGCGCAAAGCCTTTCTCGTTCATATCCAGCTTTTTCATCAGGGCCTTAACCATATCGGGGCCGTAGTCCGGGCACCGGGCAGCTTCGGCAATCATCTGTAAAGCCGTGTTCTCTGTGTTCGTCATTTCTGAAATCCTCCTGTCAAATTGAAATAGCCGCCTGTTTTTGGCGGCATTGCCGTTGTTGGTCTTTCATCTGCCCTATAACGTGGAGCAGCATTTCGTTGTAGTCCTTTCCTGTACGGGGTGGGTTGACGCCCACACGGATATGCCGGAACCGCTGATCTTCATGGAGCATTGCCTTGATCCTCCTGGCATTTTTAAGGCCGCCGAGGTCGTTGTCCATGTAGAGGCTGACGCGCCGGATTTCCGGGTGTCGTTTCAGAAATGCGGTCAGCGCCACATGGGAAGTGCCGCCCAAAGACAGACGGTAGCCGTCCCATTTCCAGCCTTTTAATTCCTGCAGCGTGGCATGGGAGAGGGCGTCAATGGGCGCCTCAAATACCGCCACATGCCGGCTGTCCGGATTCCTGGGTGGATAGCAGAAGCTGTATTCCTTGTCGCTGCCGTAGACATCTTTCCTAAGGCTGCCGGCAATGCTCCGCATACAGGCAAACTTTGCTTTGCCGGCTTCATCCTTTCCCACAAACACACAGACCGGCTCGCCATGATGCCGCGCCTCATAGAACAGCCCGTCCCGGAAACACCGGCTGATCACATCCGGGCTGATCCCGCGCCGCTGCAAATAAGAAACGGCAGAAGTGGCGCACCGTCTGGCCCAGGGGAGGGAAAATGCTTTCTTCTCCGGTTCCTTATGCACACGCCCTGCCGCTGCCATGCTCCGATAGGCCGGCGTCTGCTGGATTTCCCCGCCGACCAGCGTATGGACCGCATCCACCAGCCCGTAGCCCCGTATCTGGATCAGGTAATCCAGGGCGTTGATACTCCGGCCCCGGCTGTTCCAGTACCAGTACCTTTTCCCGGTCACATAGACCAGGCTGTCATGCTCCTTGTGGCGGTAATTCGGGCCGTCCCGTTTCAGCACCCCAGGCTCATGGAACTGCAGGTAGGCAAACAGGTCCGCCTCACGCGCCGCCTGAATCTGCTCCTTTGTTACGCCGGGCATGACACCGGCACAGGGATTCTTTTCATCGTGCCCCGCCTCCTTTCTGTGATGAAAAAAGACGCCATAAGGCGCCTAACAGCCGTACAGGTCATGGTTGACCTCGGCGCGGTAATAGCTGTCCATTGTTGCCGGGGCATTATAGAGCGCCGCCAGCAGGTATGCCTTGATGTTCCCGACTTTCGTGGTGTTCCTGTCAATGCAGTCAAAGACATACTCCAGGTGGCCGGAATTGATTTTCAGGAAGCGGCCCTTTACCACCTCCCTGGGAAAATCATCCCCGGCGATACGGATATATGGACGTTTGGATAAAACCACTTCAAGCATAAGCTCCACCGTCTCGTCTAAGCGTTCTTTCCCATACCGGGAAACCATACAGCCATACTCAATATTTTCTTTCAGGATTTCACGGTAAGCGTCTGCCAGCTCTATCCGATCCATCCCATCCGAACGGCCTGCCGCCTCCGGCCCTGACGGATAGATTGATGGATGGGTCCTTGATATATCCGTTTTTGATTTTTTAGTTTTTAATGGATTAGTATTTAATTGTGCGGGATTTCCCTGTCCAGGTTCCCCCTGTTCAGGTTTTGCCTGTCCTGGATTTGCCTGTCTTGGATTTTCCCGTTTAGGTGAATCCCCCTGTTTTTCAGCATTTACAGGCTTTTCATGGATCGTATACTCGATGTCTCCGAGCTGCCCGTTCTCATAGCGGAGGCGCTGCCTGGTGAGGTACCCGTGCCGCTCCAGCTCTTTCAGGGCGGTAGTGATTGAATCCACGCCGTCCTTGCAGATATGGGCGAGCCCCTTTGTGGTATAGTCCCAATCTTCCGGAAGCGACAGCATGAGCGAGAGAAGCCCCTTTGCCTTTAAGGACAGTTCCGTATTGCGCAGGTGGTGGTTGCACATGATCGTGAAGTCCTTTGTTTTTTCTACCCGGAATACAGCCATAACAAAAACCTCCTTCCTTTCCCTCCGGGCTACAAGGCGCGGTCCTTGCGGTCATAGTGCAGATGGCCGCCCGGCGCAACCTTCGCATGGTTTTTCAATTTGACTTCGCCCCGTTCCTGGCTGTCTATGAATTTCTGGTAGCCGGCATCCGTAAGGAACAGGCGCATCTTATCTCCTTTATCCCCGACAGGGGCATTACCTGAAAGCACGTCAAAGACGATCATGTGCTTTACTTCCGGGTCGAAGCGTTCCAGGGCCATGATGTCATGCCCCTTCAATTTCTCCGCACCGGATTTCTGCCTGGCCTCCGCCAGTAGTTCCCCCATCGTCTTAGGCCCTGCCGGAATCCGGTAGTTTTTCCGAATATCCTGAATAAGAGCCAGGCAGTCTTTTTCCGGCATGGCATCCAGCTTTCGCACAAGCTCCGCCGCCGTTTTCCTCCTTACCGGGTCCGGTATATAGGGGAGGCACATGCGCAGCTCATATGTGACATCTGATTTCCCATAGCCCTCCGTCTGGAATATCAGGCGCTTTTCCATTTCGTTCAGTTCCATGTGAATCTCCTTTCTCCTGAAAATGAGTACAAAAAAAGGACGCCCACCTATAAAAGTGAAACGCCCACGGCAATCAGCGGCCAGGCAATACACCGGACCGCTGGCGCTATTAAATTTTGTCGTTAATGAAACAGCCTCCTTTTTTCGATATTTTTCTCGTCAGATTTCAACTTGGAAAAGGAATTGAATAAATGACGGCAAACGCTCAAACCCCTTGAAAATCAAGGCTTTTTCCGTTTGTCGTTATTATACCGTAACGGCACTCCCACGCAAGCATGCTGATTGATCTGGGCGCGAATCCTCTGATGATCGCCGAACGCCTGGGACACGAAGACGTGAAAATGACCATGAATACATATTCACATCTTTTCAAGTCTCATGAGAAAGAAATTATTGAAAAATTGGAAACTGTCAAATTATAGTATCAAAAGAGTATCAAAAAATAGAGTGAGTGCCTATTTATCAAGCATTCACTCTATTTCTATGTTATAGGCATACTATAACATAATTACAGAAAGCTTACAAGGTAAATTGTAAGCTATGCAGGCGCCGAATATGTTATTGCTTTCTCAAAACATAAAAATAGAACGATGTATTTTGATTTTGGGCATAAACATTGAGCCTGACGATTTGGCAGACTTGAGAAAAAGTATTAACAGGCTGGATGTTTATTGTGCTGCTAGTTCCGGATAGATTTTCCGTTTGGTTTCAATCAGGGCTCCCATAACCCGCCTCCCTTTATCGCTGACCAGATATCTTCTGGAGTGTGGGATTTTCCGGATCAATCCATGGCCCCTGAGTTTTGAAAACTCCCGGCTCATTTTCCCACGACTTTTTGCAGATTCAGCCCCTTTTTTATAGAGACTTTGTCGGATATCGCGGTTGGTAAATCCACGGATCAGATAGCTGCCATCACAAATCGTTTCGAAAAGATGGAAGGTTTCAGGGGACCATACATTATATCCACTGTAAGTTTTTCCCTTTACTTTCTTTTTCTGGCAGACATGATTGATTTCCTCTTCCACGCTTTTTTGAGGAATCACATGGCACATGGAATCTAAAAACCGTTTGTTTGCGGTTTTTGAAATCTCTGCGTACCGATAGAGGTTAGCAATGGATTTCCCCATGGGAACCCACTGCCTGGAAGCCGTTCCGTCCTTATGATGGACCTCCTTATAAACCTTAAATTCCTTTGGGTCATTGATCGTCATTTCTATCCGCAGGCAGTTAAATTTATCATACATCTTGATACTGTTGGACTTCAGCTTGAATTTAATCCTCCAGCCTACTGGGCGTTTTCGGTAATCGGAGACTGCTTCTCCCAGAAACTTTGCATTTAGTTTACGTCCCAGAAAGGAAAATACATCTGTGCATTTGAAGTCATAGAATGCGTGCCCAACCAGGGAGGGATAAAGATCCTCCAGAGCTTCACGGCTCTCAAACATCACATCGGTTGCGAACTCGCATTGGTCAACAGACCAGTGGTAACCCTGATGGAAGATGGTTTCCAGCATATCAAGATAAGGGTTTACTTTATGCGCAAAGAAATCGAGCTGGCGGCAGAGTTTTTTTGAGTCAAATTGATCTGCCAGTTCCTGTGCTTTTGGAATGTCACTGATTTCTGAAAAAGAATTATCATACATACGGTAGGTGATCCCGTTTTTATCAAACACATGCTTCATCATCTCCCTGCCGTTGATGTACACCTGGATCAGAAATGGGAACCATGTTTGGAGTTTTACATGCATGAATCCAAACTCTTTATCGAGGTAATAGAAGTAATAGTATTTACATTTGCGGGTAACGCTGCGCAGTTCCAGGAGCCCGGAGGAGTTCTTTACTGGTTGGAGCGTCTGGCATCCTTCCACAACAGATAAGATACAGATCAGTCCTTGCTCAACAGGATTTTCGAGAAGGATTTTTCGAGCGTTTTCCTCTTTTGATATTTGTGAGGAAGAGAGGTAGACCAAAGGCCGGCCTTCTTTGGCGGCCATTTTCTCAACATAAGAGACAAGGTCATTGGTCATTTGGTTTGCATAGGCAGAAAAGTCTTTGAGAAGGAGGTTCATCTGTGACAAAAAATACATTCTACCCGATACGGAAAAGAAGGGGAAAAGGTAACCTTTTATAATCATGCGGTCAAAAAACGCAAAAGTACCATTGATTTTTTTCTGGAATTGTTCTAATATAGTGTTCATAGGATCATCCTTTCGTATGAATGCTTGCAGGGGAATTTAGTTCCCGATGGATTTGGTACAAGATACCGTATATGTGCATTATAGCACGTGCATCTACGAATAGGATGATTCTTTTTGCTTTTTGGTTTGATTGCAGCCGTAGGCTGCGGTATGTTATACTGATAAGAGATCAGATAAAGGAGGGTCTGCCATGAGCTTATTTGACATCCGCAATCCATATATCACCGTCACCGCTTTCTACGCACTGAACCTGCCCGAGTACAGTATGTACCCACACAGCCATCACCGCTGCGAGATCATGTATGTAACGAAGGGAAGCTGCCTGATCTATGCAGACGGACAGGAATTCTGTCTGAGGGAGCGGCAGTTCATCTTCCTGAATGCCGATGTCCTGCACCAATTGTCCATCCCTAAGGGCCGGCCCTGTTCGATCCTGAACCTGGAATTCTCTTGCCTTCGTTCAGAGACAGACATCTGCTTAACCGGATTAGCCGACGAGAGTCCTTCCTTTTCAAGGTTCATTAGCCGCCCCGGAGAATATTTCGCCGGAAATGATACAGGCCATCTGGGATATTCTCTGAAAGACCTGATCAATCAATTGAGAACTAACACCCCTTTCAAGAATGATGTGCAGGATCTGTCGGATCACTACAGTCCCGACCAGAAATGCCTGATCCGGCTACTGTTCTTCCGAATGATGCTGGAGCTCTCCAAATGTGTGCTGGACCACAGCAAGAATACCGGTATGCTCTACCTGAAAAAAGCCCGTGATTACATCGCCTCTCACTTGACAGAGGAGATACGGATCCCCGCGCTTGCAGAACACGCCGGTATCAACAAATCATACCTGCAGTCCTTGTTCACCAAGTATATGGACTGTACTATCACAGATTACATTAACCGCAAACGGTTGGAGCATTCCGTCTTCCTCCTGGTCAACAGCTCGCTCTCCATCACGGATGTGGCGTTCCAATCCGGTTACAACAGCCGTCAGCATTTCGGAAGCACCTTCGAGAAATATTACGGGATCAGCCCGCGCGCCTACCGCCAGCTTCACGGTAAGAACATGAATCCTTCCACCGGGGATGATTATTACTACATAGCAACAGACGGTACCTGGACCAATATACCCTTAAAAACAAGCATATAGAAGCGGGGAGCACAACACCCTGGATTCACTCCGGTTCGCGTTCCCCGCCATTTCATTTTGCATTATTTATTTTGTCAGGAGCATCATAACTTCATTACTTCTCTGAACGAACGCCGTCATCTCCTCCGGGTTCAGCGGCTTATGCGCCAGCATCGCCAGATCGTACAACTGCTTGCAGATAATGGATACATTCTCATGTTCCTTGTTGTCAACTACAAACTTTACCAGAGGATGGTTCGCATTCAGAATCAAGGTACAGTCGCCTCCCATATCCATGCCGCCCATATTACCCATGCCGTACATCTTCATCATCTCTTGCATACGGCGGCTCTGCTCGGACAGAGTGATCATGGACGCCACCTTCTCGTCTTTGAGCTTCTCTATTTTCACATCTAACTTGTCATTGCCAAGCTCTTTGCGGAAGATCCCGATCAGGCTGTCAGCCGTCGCCTTGAAGGCTTCTTTATCCTCTTCTGCAACCTCTTCCTTCACATTCTCCGTCACATCCGCATCAATCCTCTGGAAACGGATGGTCGGATTCTTCTGTTCTAACTGTGTGATAAACGGAGAATCAATATTGTGGCTTAAGATCACCGCATCCTGTCCCTGATTCCTGAACATGTTGATATACTGGCTCTGCTGGATCTCATCCGTCACATAGTAGATGGTCGTCTTGATCTCTTCTACTTTGTTCTCATCTGTATTCTCATCACCGCTGCCTTCGGCTTCATCCTTCTTATCGTTCGGCTCAACGACCTCGCCGCCGTTCTCCTCAATGCAGTCCTTAAGCGTCAGATACTTGCTGTCAATATTCTTGAACAGGATCGCATCCTTCATCTTGTCACAGAACTTCTCATCCTTCAAGCAGCCAAACTTGATAAATGGGCTGATATCATCCCAGTATTTTTCGTAATCCTCTCTCTTCGTCTTGCACATTCCGGAAAGCTTGTCAGCCACCTTCTTGGAAATGTAATCGGCGATCTTATTGACGAATCCGTCATTCTGCAGCGCACTTCTCGATACATTCAGCGGCAAGTCCGGACAATCGATCACACCCTTTAACACCATCAGGAATTCCGGAATGACTTCCTTGATATTATCGGCGATAAATACCTGGTTGTTGTATAGCTTAATGGTTCCTTCGATCGAATCATACTCCGTATTGATTCTCGGGAAATATAAAATTCCCTTCAAATTAAACGGATAATCCATGTTCAGATGGATCCAGAACAACGGCTCCTTGTAATCTAAGAATACCTTGCGGTAGAACTCCTGATAATCCTCGTCAGAACAGTCGTTGGGGTGCTTGGTCCACAGCGGATGGATATCACTTAAGGAGACCGGACGCTTATTGATCTTCACCTTCTCTTTGGCAGGTTCTACCTCAACCATCTCTTTTTCGCCGTCTTCATTCTCCTTCTCCTCCATCTTGGCTTCCTCATGGATATGCTCGACAACCACATCATCATCCTTCAAGTCTGCCTCGTCGATGGTCTCATACTCCTGCTCTGCATTCGCCTTGGAGAGGAAAATCTCTACCGGCATGAATGAACAGTATTTCTCAATGACCTCTCTAACGCGGTATTCGTTAGAGAACTCCAAACTGTCGTCGTTCAGGAACAGGGTGATCTCTGTTCCCACGCCTTCCTTATTGCCTTCATCCATCTCATACTCGGTGCCGCCGTCGCTTACCCAGTGTACCGGCTTCGCTCCTTCTCTATAAGAAAGCGTATCGATATGGACCTCATCTGCCACCATGAACGCAGAATAGAAACCAAGTCCGAAATGACCGATCATGTCGTCTTCTGTCGTCTTGTCTTTGTATTTCTCAAGAAACTCTGTCGCACCGGAGAATGCGATCTGCGTGATATACTCTTCCACCTCTTCGGCCGTCATACCAAGTCCGTTGTCGGTGAACTTCAACGTCTTCTCTTCCGGATTCACTTCTATCTTGATAGACGGTTTGTAATCATCCGGCAACTGATATTCTCCCATCATATCCAGTTTCTTTAACTTCGTGATCGCATCGCATCCGTTAGATACCATTTCACGTGCGAAAATATCATGGTCGGAATATACCCACTTCTTGATGATCGGGAATATATTCTCACTGCTGATTGATAAATTACCTTTTTTTGCTGCCATCTTTATCACTCCTACCTCATTTTATAAATATTCTTCAATAACCTAACAGATATGATAATACGGCAGGTTTTAAAAGTCAATAGAAAATTAGCACTCTTTTTTAGTGAGTGCTAACAAATTTCTTAAAAATATAAAATTTATATTAAATACATGCTATATGATATCATTTTTTCTCATGAACCAATGTCATTTACTTAACTTCTAATAATAATGTGATCTGTTGTTTTCGACCAGATTTTCTATCAACTTAAGAAAAAGAGGGGGGATTTCTATTCCCAAATGCAGATGGAATGCTGTAAAATGGGGAGTACTCCCGATTTTGTGGTGCAATGTATGGATTTATGGCAATAGAAAGACATAACAACAAGACGAATTTATGAAATTAAAAAAATCATTTTCATTCGTCTCATTTTGAGGTATATTTAGTATGTTTAGCTCTGTTTTTGTTAGTTTCGATAACAGAAGCTGATTGGAAGTTTGAACCTTGCTTGGCGTGCGAAGGTTCGCCCGGGCCTGACCGGTAGGATATTCTGAGCGATCAGGCCCTCCACGTCTAATGTTGTTGTCCCATCATGTATTCTCAAAAAGTCCCGGCATGTTTTGATTGCTTCCGAATAGTTAACCTGATATACATGTTTCGTCTTTTTTTCAGGGAGCTCTACTGCCATAGCTATTTCCGAGCAAAAATTATACAGGATTGCCCTTGCCCATACTTCCTGTACAATGTATTCATATTTTTTGGAATGAAATGCTTTGAGACACAATGGGTATTTCAGGTCACGGAAAGAAGTTTCCTCATTCCATCTTAGGTGGTACAAGTCCTTGAAATCATCGATATCGAAATCAAGATCCGGAAGATTTGTGATCAGATTTTCGTAACAGCCCTCCGATAATTCAATCCTGATGATGCGCAGGGACAGTCTGTATTCGGGATGGTCCTGTGTAATATAATCCATAGGGACATCCTGGCACACAAACCGGTATTGTTCTTCCAGTTCAGGATGAAGCCGTTTTTTCTTAGAATGTGATCTGGATAAAATACGGTCCACATGATAATCAAGCTGCCTGACGCCATTTAAAGGAACCCCCAGAATTTTTTCCGTCTTGGCATCGGTACAGCGTATGAGAAAGAACTGCCCATTTTCAATTACATGTGCAAAAGCGTTATAAGAGGCATAGCCTCTGTCACACAAATAAATGACAGGGGTATCTGCTTCGGAACGGTCAACCATCTGGCAGAATGCGCTGTATTCATTGCGTTTCCGGGAAGGCTGGATGAAGAGATCCGTAAACTTTTTGTCCAGAACAGAAAAGAAAGCATTGATATGGATTTGGTTAAATCCTCTGGTGGACTTTCCATTTGGTTCAAAGAAAGTATCCGGATCATCCGGATTCCTGAAAATATCGGCCGCAGAACCATCACAAGCGACTAAGGAATATTTGCCTTTAAACAACTTCTTTTTACACTTTTGAGTAAAAGAAACGAGAAGGCTTCTAAAGGCATCATTTTTAATCTTTTTGCGTTGTTTATAAAAGGCAGCTTTTGAAGGAGCATCCGTAGAACGTCCAAAAAAGCGGTAAAGTTCTTCCTTAATACAGTCAGCTTCCATAGTCAGGAGCATAAGGAGAAGATGTTTGAATCCCAGTTTTCGATTACGCGAAAAGTCTTTACCGGGATGAAGAGCATAATTTTGGGGATTGGCAGCAAGCTCATGGATGGAAGCGAGCAGCATTGCTTTGACAACATCAGCGTATTTCATAAAAGTACCTCCTTAATCAGGTGAAAGTAAATAATGAATAAACAGTTCCTGATTAATTGGCCTTTTTCTGAGTAATCAGAAAAAGGCCGCACATTTTGAGGTACTTGTCAAGTAATAATTAAAAAATTTGGGTTACTGGTAGAAAAAAAGAATTCGGACATAATATCCGAATTCTCGTTAAGTAAATGACATTGCTCATGAACAGCAGACCAAAGGAACCTGGACCGCAATTGCTTGCAATCGCAGAGGAAGCTTTTTGCAGATACACCCTTTCAAACGGACAGTACTGCCGTACCAGATATTGGATATAGTCGAGCCTTTTCTCATCCATTCCGGCATATGTGATAAATAAAATACGCCTGTCGATATTCCTTGTATCCCGGAGTACCTTCCTGATATAGCGTTTCGCCACATGTTCAAAATTCCCCATCTCCATACTGCCGACGGACATCTTGCTCTTCCTGAGCACAATAACCGGATGCAGAAGCAGCGCGTCGCAGAGAACCTGTATCCGCTTGGAGATCCGCCCCGACCGGCACATCATATGCGTGCTGTCGATGATGAAATCAGAAGAAATATAATATCTGAGTCTCCTTACCGCGTCCACGATCTCATTCTTTGATGCATGATTCTCCGCCATGGAAACTGCACATAATACTGCAAGTCCCATACTGCTGGAAAGATGCCCGCAATCCAACACTGTAACATTCTCGAAAGACTTCGCAGCTTCCACCGCATTCCGATACCCTTCGCTGACATGACTTGCCATAGTGATATGGATGATATTCTGCGCTTCCGTCAGCTTCTCCGCAAAGAATCTCTCATAGTCTTCCACCTCCGGAGGCTCCGAACTGCCGTTATGCCCTTTCGACATATGCATCAGCAATTCATCCGCCTTAATCTCTATCTCATCCAGAAAACGTCCCTCGTCTGTTCGCACATAGTAAGGGCACACAGAGATCCGGTATTTCTTCTTGAACGATTCAGGAAGATCACATACACTATCTGTCGTAACCATTACAGAAAGCCTTTTGGCATGCTCAAAGATCAGAACATCCTTCTCAATATCTACCTGTTTCGTCTCTTCGTTCAAGTGTACCAGTTCCTTAGGAAGGATGCTTAAGACGCCTGCCTCAAGCAGTGCACCGCTGACCGGCTTGGCCAGGTACCCGCTGAAGCCTTCCTTGCGGTAGAGAAGCTGATTATCGCTTCCCGCATTGGCTGTCAGGGCGATTACCGGCACAGTCTGACACAGCCCTCCCGGCTGTGTACGCAGCGCATGGAAACATTCTATTCCGTCCATCTCGGGCATCATATGGTCCATCAGAATACCGTCATAATACTGATTCTGTGTCAGCTTCAGGCATTCGGCGCCGCTTGAAGCCGTATCTATATGGATCTTTGTCGCCGCAAGCAGCTTACGCACAACCTCCAGGTTCATATCGTTGTCATCTACCACAAGAATATGTGCATCCGGCGCCTCGAAGCTCTGTCTGTAACGTTCCCCCTCATGGGCATGGGACCGGGAAGTAAGGGTAAATGTTCCCAGCTCCTTATCATCTATAATATCCTGCTCCAGCATGATGATAAATGTCGACCCCTTGGTATATACGCTGTTGACGCTGATCTCGCCGCCCATCAGTTCCACTAGCTGCTGGACGATACTAAGTCCCAGCCCCGTTCCTTCAATATGGCGGTTCTTCTCCTCATCCACCCTGCGGAATGCATTGAAGATATAAGGAATATTCTCCTTCTTGACTCCCTGCCCAGTATCCTCCACAGAATACCAGACACGCACCCGGTTGAGCGTCAGACGCTCACACCGAATAGAAAGCGTAACGGAACCCTCGCTGGTATATTTTACGGCATTGTTGAGCAGATTGATCAGGACCTGCTTAATCCGCACCTCATCTCCGCAGAGCATGCTGGGAATCGACGGATCCACATGGAGCTTGAATTCCAGTCCTTTCTCCTTCGCCTTTATCCATATCATATTGACGATCTCCGAGAAGAGCTTCCCTGTCTCATAGGAAACATTCACAATCTCCATCTTCCCTGATTTGATCTTGGACAGATCCAGTATATCATTGATCAATGTGAGCAGCATCTTGCTTGCACCCTGGATATTTCTTGCGTTTTCCGCAACATCTTCCGAAATATCTCCGCGCAGGATAATCTCGTTCAATCCGATGATCGTATTGATCGGCGTACGGATCTCATGACTCATGCTGGAGAAGAAATGATTCTCCGCCTCATTTAGCTCTTCGATCTCTTTCTTCTGCTGTAAAGCAAGCTCATTCTCTTTCACATAGAGCCTGTTCAGAAACATCAGCAGCACGCTTGTCAGCATTCCCACCAGTATAACAGACAACGAGGAATCAAAAAAGGACCTCTCCTGTGTATTCCTGGCAACAAACTCCGGGAAATTAAAAGCCGTATAATAGCAACCCAGTATCTCTGACAAGCACAGAATGAAAAATGTGATCATTCGCCTTCCTTCCAGAGTTATGCAGATATAGATAAAACACAGTACGAACCATTCCGGCATCCCGCTGAAGAATCCGCCCGCCGAAAAGAAGCTGACTGGGAACAGAAGAAGCAGCAGCACCGATATGGCCGTTGCTCCTGTATGGATGCGGTCCTTACGGATACTCATCTTCACAATCAGCGACATGACCACAAGGCTTACCGCCAGTATTAACAGATTCACAACACTCCTGCCCATGAGCAGTATGAACATCAACGCCAACATAGAAATGCCTGTGACAATACGAAACATACGTTCCTGCAGACTGACCCTGTGGTCGAAGATGATTTCAAACCATTTTTTTATCACGCAATGCTTCCTCCTGATATCATAGTGTTATGTAGTCATGGATATTCCCGCAGACTTCTTCATACATACGCAGCAATATGGAGTGATTCTCCCGAATATATTCTATATCCCCGCTTTTGCCTGCAAGTTCCAATGTCTTCGCATGCGCAGACAGCGTCTCTGCCCCAATCGTCAGAGACGTACTCTTCAACGCGTGAGCTTTGACCGCATAATCCGCCCAGTTCTCGGATTCATACAGTGCAATCAGCTCTTCTCTCTTCTCTTCACTCTGAGCGCAGAACATCCGCAGCATCTCCAGATAGAATTCTTCCTCTCCACAACAGTAGCCAAGTCCCATCTTCACATTGACTCCAGCCTGCACAAGCTGCTCTTTCGGAAGGGAGGATACCAGTGTCTCCGCTTCCTCTGCAGCAGTATCCGCCGCATCGCCTGCCTGTTCTGTCTCTTCATCTGCAGAGATGTCTTCCAAAGAATCAGCCTTGATATCCTGGCTTATTTCTTCGGCGGACGTATCCTTAAAACTATTCTCGGTCTTATATTGTATACATTCCTCAGGCAGCACCCGGCGCAACACCCGTTCCAGAACGGAACGTTCGATCGGCTTGGGGATAAATTCTGTAAATCCCTCATTTCGGAACATCTCCCGCGCGCCGCTGACGGTATTGGCAGTCAATGCGATCACTGGCACATCCTGATACATTCCGTTATTGATCTCACGAAGCTGTTTCAATGTCTCTACACCGTCAAAGCCCGGCATCATATGATCCAGAAAGACGACTTCATAAGGAATCCTGCTGCAGCGTTCGATTGCTTCTCTTCCACTCTGGCAGATATCTACCTCCATCTCATAACTGCCTAAGACACCTTTGGCAACCACCAGATTCATCTCCTCATCATCCACAGCCAGCGCCCGGACTCCCTCACAAGTAAACGGCATTCTGCCCACAGCCTGCGCATCTTCGAATCCATCCCCTCTTCCGGCTCCGCTTAACAGGTTCACAACCGACAGCGCCGAAAACGGCTTGTGGATCACTGACAGCCTGCTTCCCCTGCTTAAGGTATATCCCCGTTCCGAGATCACGACCACCCGAAGCGTATCCGCCAGCTTCTCATAATAATCCTGATACTCTTCATATTCGGCCTGTGCAATAAATACATGAGTCAGCTTATAGCTGCGCTGCAATTTTTTCAGTCCTTCAAAATTATGAACCTGATATCCCTCGACACCAAGCCCCTCCACCATATGCAGAATCAATCTATCATAATAGCCTTTGACATCATCGCAGGAATATTTTTCCGGTCTGAAATAGCAGCCAATACAGAACTGATCCGCATTGGGAAGCACGATGCACGGAGACACGTCCGCCACTCCCTGCGGGACAGCTATATGAGCATGCAGTCCGTGCTGCCGTTCACTGTCAAAATGGACAAAGCCTCCCATCGCATTCAGAATCCCTCTCGCAATGGGAAGACCTAGCCCTAATCCTCCTGCGAAACGGCTGCTTCCTGTATCTGCCTGGTAAAATGCATCATACATCTGCGTAAGCTGGGATTCTGTCATGCCGATTCCTGTATCATAAATGTCTATGATCAGATTGATTCCATAGCTCTCCTGCCGATAGTCAATACAGACGTTGATACCGCCTTGTTCAGTGAACTTGATCGCATTCTCCACCAGGATCTTAAGTACATGGGAGATCTTCTCGGCATCTCCCACCAGAACCGCCGGCACCTTCGGATTGATATCAAACACCAACTCAAACTGGTGCCTTCCGCTCTGCATCCCCGTCATGGTGATCACATCATTCAGCACCGAAGTGATCATATATTTTTCCTTCACCGGAGTCAGCGTACCTTCCACGATCTCCGTATAGTCAAGCATATCGTTAATCTGGTTGGAGAGACGCTTACCTGCCAACTGTATGGACTGCATATCTGTCCGAATCTCCGGGGAAATATCCTTCCCCAGCGTAACCTCGCTGAGTCCGATCACCATGTTGATCGGAGTTCGGAGCTCATGGGAGACATTCGAGAGAAAATCGGCGTTCTGCCGTCCGGCCGTCTCCATCTTGGCAAAAGCAATGTCGTAGTACTTCCGCTGCTCCCTCCGTCTGTTGATCCAGAACTTTGCGAGCAATACCGCGCCTGTTGTCACTACAATACCAAGCCCCAGACGGATTATCTCCCAAATCTCCATATTATGAGAGATCGTATGCAGAATCAGGAAATGATACAGCACCGCAAATCCATAAAGAGTCTCTATCATATACAGCATCCACTTTTTATCCAGCATAAATAAAGCAAGGACCATGATACATGCCACCCCCGGCATATCAAAAAGGCTGCTTTCATGCACTCCGAAAAAGAAGAACTCTGTCATCAGCAGTCCGGCGCACAGGTTCTCATAAAACCCTCCTGAGCCAAGCCTTGCAATATGTAGAAACCACACACTCAAATTGCTCATCATAAACAGCGGAACCATCCATAGCTCCCACGACATCACCATCGTGATCATTATCAATATCACACTGAACGCAGTGATGATGCCGGCCAGAAGCAAATGTCTGCCTGTCTGTCCATCCGTTCCCATTATTTCTCAAACTCCTTTGCTACCCGTTTCATCAGCTCCTCCGGATAAAAAGGCTTCTTCAGGTAATTCACCGCTCCAAGCCTGATCGCGCTCATCACGTCATCCTCATAGCCCGATGCAGTCAGGAAGATCACCGGAACCTTGACCGGCAGCTCTTTCATCCGCTCAAAGGTCTCTATACCATTCATATCTGGCATCTCAATATCGAGAAGTACAAGATCTATATTCTCAGTCTTAAGCTTATTAAGCGCTGCCTCGCCCGACTCCGCAAGAACCACGTCATACTGCTTCCCTAAGATCATCTTCGTCCTTACCAGATTCATTGAGTCATCATCCACCACTAAAATACGTTTCTGCATATTGCCGCCTCCTATTTTACACTCTAAGATTACCTAACTTATTTTAATACCTATTTTAAAACATGACAGAAATAAAATCAAGTCTTCCTGACCGTCTACTCAATACTCTTAAGCGACTCTACCATATCTATCTTCTTAAGTTTAAAATACATCACTCCATTGATCAGCATAGAAAATGTCACCGTAAGAATCAAGCTGTATATGTAACTCGGCATATTGATATTCCTTCCAAACATAGCTGAATCCACTTCCACTGTCTCGATAATGAACAAATGTAGGAATCTTCCAAGTACGGCTCCTACAACCGCCCCCAAAAATGTCAGGAGAATATTCTCCCGGTACACATATTCCGCCACTTCCATATTATAGAAGCCCAGCACCTTAAGTGTCGCCAGCTCTCTTTTACGTTCCGCGATATTCACCGTATTCAGGTTATAGAGCACCACGAACGCAAGCATACCTGCCGAGATGATCAGGACCACAATGACCAGATTCAAACTGCGAAGCATATCGTCAAGCTGCTTCTCGATATCATGCGTATAGCTTACGCTAAGCGCCCCATCCTGTTTCAGCAGATTCCTTCCGATCTTCTCCAAATCCGCATTCACATCCGAATCTTCCACCTCGAACAGAATGCTGTTGTATTCTGGTTCTTCTCCGTATACCTCCTCATAACAGGCAGGAGTAAAATAGATGTAATGCCCCATGTAGTTCTCACAGATCTGTGTGACCTTCACCTGCTTGTTCCCCTTCTCCTCATCCTTGATCTCTATCGTATCGCCCTGCTTTACATCCAGAAGCTTCGCCGTCTTCTCACTAATGATGCCCCCGTCGTCCGTAAGCTCATACCGCTCCTTAGATCTCCTGTCATGGAAATCCACGAACCACGGGATATCCTCAACCGAACCAAATACACATTCGTAAGCCGCGCACTCCTTCTTGCCGTTGACCAAGGTGATATTCTGCATGTTCGCCTTCATATACCGGCTGATCTGCTCTTCACTCTTAAGCGCCGCTTCTAACTCGTCCTGCTGCTCTTCTGTAATATCTTCTTCCAGATAGATGCTTCCGTCGTAGAATTGAATCTCGGCGAACTGAAGCTTGGCAATCTCATAACAGGAATCCTTCAAGCCGAATCCGACCAGCATCAGCGCCATACAGCCGCCGATCCCAAATATGGTCATGAAGAAACGTTTCTTATAACGCATCAGATTCCGAATAGTAGATTTCCAGGTAAAATTCAGATGTCTCCAGACGACGCCGATCCTCTCCAGGAATACTCTGCGGCCATTCTTGGGCGCCGGCGGCCTCATCAGTACGGCAGGCTGGGCCTCCAATTCCTTATAACATGCCATGACGGTGGCGAACAGCGTACAGAATACTGCCGCGCCGGACGCCATAGCCGCATATCCCCAATCATAGGGTACCAGGATCTTGGGCAAATGCTGATACAGGATTCCATAGGCATACACGATAATATACGGGAGGATCTTCTCTCCGATCAAGACCCCGATCACGCTTCCGCCCGCCGTGGCAAGAAGCGCATATTCGATATATTTGGAAGCAATCGCACCCTTACTGTATCCCAGAGCTTTCATCGTGCCGATGGATGTCCTCTGTTCCTCTACCATACGCGTCATGCTTGTCAGGCTGATCAGCGCTGCCACAAGGAAGAATAATACCGGGAAAACCCGGCCGATGGCTCCCAGCCTCTGGGCATTCTCCCCGAATCCGCTGTACTCGATGAGCGTGCTCCGGTCATAGACATACCATTTGGGCAACTCGATATCCTCGATATCAGCCTCGGCTTCGGCTATCTTCTTCTCGCCGTCAGCGATCTCGGCCTCGGCTTCGGCCTTGCCTTCCTCGTATTCCTTCTTCGCATCCACAAGCTTCGCCTCATTCGAAACGATCTCTGCCTCACCGTCCACGAGCTTCTGCTCCTGCGACCTTAACTCATTCCAACCGCTGTTGATCTGCGCCTGTCCAGAGGAAAGCTTCGCCGGCGCCGCCGCAAGCTCCGCCTCTGCCGCGTCGATCTGGCTCTTTGCCGCCGTAAGCTCCGCCTGGACGCTATCCATCTCCCGGTGCACCACTTCTATCCCGGCCTGACCTAACGTGTATGCCTGCCGCTCTCCCTCAAGCCTTGCCGCAACAGCCTGCGCCTGCGCTTCAAGCGCGGCGATCTGCTGGTCTGGTCCCGTATCCGGCTCTCCCGCAGATTCTCCGGTATCATCCAAGCTGTCCTCTGATACGTCCGCCTGTTCCCGCAGGTCTTCAATCTGCGCAAGCAGGGCATAATAACGCTCCTCGTCCGCATTGATCTGTGCCTGCAGCCCGTCCAAAAGCTGCCGGCCGGTCTGAAGCTGCACATCTGCCTCAGCTCTTGCCTCCTCATACTGCAAAAGCCCTTCCTCATACGCCGCTTTCCCGTCATTCAGCTGCGCTACCCCGTCCTGATACTGGACCCGCGCCGCATCCAACTCCTTTTGCTTAGAACTTAAGGTCATCTTCGCATCTGCGATCTGCGCCCTTCCGTCTTCGATCTGTTTTCTCGCGTCCGCAAGCTTCTTCTCCGCGTCTGCGATCTCTTTTGCCGCATTATCAAGCTTCTTCTTAGCTTCTTTTCTGCCGTCTTCTAACTCCTCTCTGGCTTCTTCAAGCTTCTCGTTCGCCTCGTCCTTAAGGCTGTCCTTACGAACTACCGCCCGGTCGTCCGCCAGCGCCTCGATCCGCTTAAGCACTTCTTCGACCCGGCCATCATACGCATCGGTAAATGCCAGCAGTTCCTTCGCGCCTGTCACCTGCATGTAGACCTCCGAGTAGACCTCCATATCGAAGGTATCCTCCGGCACTATCAGAAACGCCCGAATACTTCCGTCGCCTACCGTCGAGCTTCCTCTCCCGTAGGACAGATAACAAGGACTGTTGCCAAGCCCTACGACCTCAAGGGTATCCGTCTTGAGGGTATCCGTCACTTCATCCTCCGTTCCAGACTCAAGCCTGATTTGATCCCCGACTGCAAACGAAGAATTATCATCCGCAAGACACTCTCCCGCACTCTCCGGCATTCTGCCCTTACTTACCGTGATCTGGTTCATCTTCTCCTGCAGCGACATCACATGGAGCACCTGCTGTGCATCCTTTGTGCTGTAGAGAAAATCCGCGCTGTACGCCCCTTCTGCACACGCCACTCCTTCTTCCGCTTCCATGGCCTCTACGTCATCCTCTGTGACTCCATAAGTACAGATCGCCTTGATATCCATTAACTCAGCCTCATCAAAATACGCGTCTCCGGTCAGCCTCATATCCGGCTCAGATGCACGGATGCCGGAGAAAAATGCCACTCCCAGCGTCACGATAAAAAGAATCGACAGGAATCTCCCCCGACTCTTCCTAATCTCCATATAGAAATCTTTCCTAGTAGCTTTCTTCGTCCTCTTCATCTGCCAATCCTACCACTCTATCGTCTCAACCGGCACCGGATACGGATTCCTTGCCACTTCTGCCACCCGCCCGTTCTTGATCTTGATCACGCGGTCCGCCATGGGCGCTATCGCCGAGTTATGCGTGATCAGGATGACCGTCATGCCCTTGACCCTGCAGGTATCCTGCAGGAGCCTCAGGATCGCCTTACCCGTGTTGTAGTCAAGCGCCCCCGTCGGCTCGTCGCATAACAAAATCTTCGGATTCTTCGCCAGCGCCCTGGCTATGGATACCCGCTGCTGTTCCCCGCCGGATAGCTGCGCCGGGAAGTTATCAAGACGCGCCCCTAAGCCCACCTCTTCCATCACTTCCCTTGCATCCATGGGATCCTTGCAGATCTGAAGCGCCAGCTCCACGTTCTCAAGCGCGGTCAGGTTGGGGATCAGGTTATAGAACTGGAATACGAAGCCGATATCATCTCTCCGGTAGGCGGTAAGCTGCTTCTGGGAATAAGACGTGATGTCCTGTCCGTCCACGATCACCTTCCCCTCTGACGCCGTATCCATACCGCCAAGGATATTAAGAACCGTCGTCTTGCCCGCGCCGCTTGGGCCTACTACAACTGCGAACTCACCCTTGCTGATCCGGAAATCGATCCCGTCAGCCGCCATGATCTCCACTTCGCCCATGCGGTATCTCTTCTTAACGTCCTTAAGTGTGACAAATCCGTCCATATAGTTCCTCCGTATCGTAGATCATTTTATTCTTTTTCCAACTGCTTTCTGTAGATCTGATAATAACAATTCCATTCAAAATCATCTGCCGGACTGAAATCCTTCGGAAAAAAAGAACAAAGTCTCCTTTTGACGCCTTCATCCTTAAGTTCCGTGCAAAGTTCTTCTTTGATTCCATTCATCTCAAAAAGATTCCGAATCTCCTCAAGCCCCTCCTGCACCTTTTGAGCCTCAACGGAATAATCCATATTATACCGTGTGTCCGTCTCCCAGCGTGTCAGCGTATCTGCCCGGTCTTCAAGCCAGGAAGTCAGAACAATATTCGAACCATTCTGCCGGGACATTCGGACTAATTTGTATATATCGTGGGTATTAGGCACAGTCACTCCCTTACATTCAAGAAATGCCTTTAAAAGCTTCTCCACTGACTGTTGCAAATGATATGCAATCCCATTCAGGAACGCTTCATCATTCCGGGGAATTTGAAAAATCTCTCTGGCAAGTTCAAACTCTGTATAAGCAGATCTAAACAAACGAATATCACACATAAAGCCCCTCCCTGTCAAACACAACGATTCCCTTCTTCTCAATCTCACTCTTCAGACGCGGTCCAATCGCGTCATAATATACAAGATCTGTTTCTTCCACATATTCTTCCGGATAGTTTCGGAATCCTCTTTCATAATCATATCGTTCGATACAGATATCTAAATCGCTAAAGCTATGACAGCCAAATTCCACACTGCTTCCGAATATAATCGCAGCTTTTACATTATAATCCTGGTCAAAACAGCCGACATAACTCTGCACAAGCTTCTGCTTCAATGGATGGATATATTGTGCATTCTCAAAGTGAACGCCTTCTTTCGTCTCAAAACGAAAGTGCAGATCGTAATTATTAAATTTCTTCAAAAATACACCTTCTTTCTCTACAATCAGATCCAATTAAATTTTCTTCTTGTACGAAGCTATTATATCACGTATAATGCTATAAGAGAAATCTATAATTATTAAACTATTCTAAAGACGGAGGCATCATATGAATACTGTAAACATACTGCCTGCAAAAACAGATGCAGAAATCCACGAGATCGCTGCTCTTGCCGATGAGATCTGGCATCAGCATTTTACCCCCATCATCGGGGAAGCACAAGTCAACTATATGGTAGACAAATTCCAGTCCTATCCGGCTCTCAGATCACAGATCAAGCAGGACGGCTATGAATACTATCAGATCCACATCTCCCACACCTTCGCCGGGTACATCGGTATCCACCAGGAGGAAGACGCCCTGTTCTTAAGCAAGCTCTATATTAAAAAGGACTGCCGCGGACAGCATCTCGCGACAGAAGCTCTGAATTTCCTGATTCGGTTATGCGAAGAGCGCGGACTTAAGAAGATCTGGCTCACCTGCAATAAATACAATGCACACACACTTAAAGTCTATGACCACCTGGGATTCGTGATCACTGATGAACAGGTAGCAGATATCGGGAATGGATTCGTGATGGACGACTATATATTGACATACGAGATACGATAGTAAGGAGCTGTAGAAAATAACTGATGCAGCTTGCGTAGTTATCTTTCTACAGCTCCTAATTTCACAGATCATTGCCCGAACCATGTTCTGTCCAACTATAACATCTCCGTAAAAGAGATACGCCTGATACATTCCCCAAGAAGCATCTGATTCCCATGGAGATCGCCGTAATATTGGGCCGCACAAAACCCGATTATTCGATGCACTGTCTACTTCATCAATCAATAATACGATCGGTCTGTCCGCCGCTGCACATATCTGGCTCAAACGGACAAATAACTCACGTAAACTCTTCTGTACCGATTCCCTGAAAGTCCATAGACACAACAAAATACTCGTCTTTCAAATATTCTTTTAATGCCCTGAGCGTCGTCGTCTTACCATACTGCCTGCCCCTATTGATAACAAAATATTTCCTGCGGTCTACATACAGTCTTTTATCTTATCCAGTCTGTCATCCAGCCGTACCATGTAATGCTCATCCGGCCTGCACACCCCCCTCAGTATTAAAATACCGCATCAATACTGATCCCTCCCTTTATAATATTACAGCGTTAAATCAACACTCCACGATCACTTCAAAAATATCATGCCCTTTGTGCCTGATCCACTGATCTTCCTTCGGCTTCTTTTTATTTCTGCTGAAACTGATCAGATATCCCTGCTGCTGACCTCTTGCTTCCAGATACTCAGCAAGCTGGTCATACCCTTTCCGTTCATAGGCCTCTCCTCTCCAACACTTTAACTCTACGATAAATTCCTCGTTTCCATAGAAAATCTGAATATCCATCCTTGCATTTTTCCTGGTCTGCGGTTCCACCGCATAATGTCCTGTTCCATTGATAATCGGACGTAAGAATCCAAGAAACAAAAGCCTTCCCTGCTGCTCGATGAACGCTCCGTCCTCCCGGCGATATTCTGATTTCAGGAAAACGGCAAACTTTCTGATCACCTTTTCCATATCCAGTCTGCCCTCACGTATATACCGTGATTTCTCAATATATTCTGAATTGATCAATGCTTTGGTCGCACGCACAGATGTAAAATAATTCAAGATCAGTGTCTCAAATATCACATTAGAAATAGCTGCCTTTCCGTCCTTCTCTGCCAATATCCCGAACATTTCCCCCAAGTCAATAATCGGATTACTGCGCTCGAAAACCACATTCGCCCCGTTGAGCAGAAGCTGTTCTGCCAGATTGGAAAACTCCTGATTACTCCTGATATTTTTGATCACATCCTCAAACAGTGTGTTTCGTTCTTTGAGCAGATCCCGGACTGCCATCCGAAGGTCTGCCGTATCCCAACCCATACACTTTTCATCTATTTTCCGGCAAAGACAGCTTACCAGGTATGGATAGCCTCCTGTGTAGCCATAGAGTTCTTCTGCCATTCTCCCGATATTCATACCCGTATGATGATCTGCCTCATATGTCCGCAGCATCGTTACGATATCCTCTGGCGAGAAGCTCATATCCACATCAAAATCAGCCGTAATATTCCATGGGCTATTATATCGGTGAACCTCATCTGGTCTGATCTTCAGTCGGAGATTCTTGATATCATAAACTCCGGCCAGAATAACCGAATGGAAAGTCATCGTCTCTTCCCTGTTCATATAGTACTCCCGCATCTGCCCCAGGAAATCCAGAAACACCTGGTGATTGGAAACCTGATCCACCTCATCGATCATCAGGACGATCCGCTCAGATGCCGATGCACATATACTGCTGAGCATCTCGAATAGCTCTACCAGATCAAAATCATCCCGGCACCGCTCCTCTAATTCCAGGATAGAAGCCTCATCCATCCTCCCATTCTCTGTATCTGCAGCTGCCTTCTTGATAAAATCACGCGCAAATGCCCGTGCAAATGAAGCTTCATCTTTGAATTTGGCAGAACTCATTTTCTGAAAACTCATGAGAATGACGATATAATCCTGCTGAAGAAAATCTTTTAATGCCCGCAGTATTGTCGTTTTCCCATACTGTCTGGCACGGTTGATCACAAAATAATCTCCGTTATCTACCAGCCGCCTGATCTTCTTAAGCCGTCCATTCAGATCTACCATATAATGCCGGTCCGGATAACAGACTCCGTTTACATTAAACTTTTTTTGCATACCAATCACCTTGACCACACACTTTTTAATTATTCTAGCAGTAAATATATTTTCCGTCAAATGCTATTTACAAAAGACCGTTACATCCGTTACATAACCTTCCCGACCGTCATCATCACCAGCGCCATCACTCCCGCAACGGCATAGAGCTCATTGACCACCAGGCAGATCTTCATAAGAGAATTCTGCACCCTTCCCTTCATGTAGACGCCAAATGTAAATACACCCGCAAATATCATATATGCCGCATAACTTCCAATCACAATCTCTGCCGCCGGGGATTCCAGCGCCCATGCATTCTCCCTCACAATGAATATCGTCCACGGCAAGAACATCATTACACTTGAAATAGCAGTTAATACACCTCTCATACTCTGTTTCATTTTCTCAATCTCCTTCCTTCTACTTTCTCTCGTTTTTCCCAAAGCACATACAGGAAACCGCCAGACAGATCCCTGTAAATACGACCGCCGCCGGAATCCAGGGAAGCAACTCTATCTCCGTCTCAGACAGATTCAAAGCCAGCTCCCCATATTCGGCCGTAATGACATAGAACGGATAATCCATCGGATACAGGAACCACGCCTTCGTGTTGATCATCAGGACCGACGGCACGATAGATGCAAGCCCGATCCCCACCGAGAAGATGGGCGTCTGAATGCATACAGACAGCATCCAGAAGAACGCGATCATCGGCAATGACGAGACATACAGCTTTCCCGCCTGCGCAAGTACGAACAACGGCGGCAGTAAGAATTCATAATCCTGCATCTGTGACGCAATTGCAGCGCTTATATAATACATTCCCGTCATCATCAAGACCTGGATCGCCGCAAGCCCCAGCAAGATCATGTATTTTGCCAGGCACAGCTTCCCCGCGCTTATAGGAAGGGCAAGCATCCTCAAGATTCCATGGTTCGTCCGCTCTGTCTGCGCAAGCAATACCGTGCCCACTACCATGCTTGCCGGAAACATGAACCATGCCATCCCCATAAATCCCTGTATCAGGAAATTATGCTCCGGCGAGATTCCTTCTGCCTGCATTCCGAAGTTCAGATCCGCATTCAAAACCGACGGGATCCATAACATCACCGTTGCGGTCCCCAGGATCAGCAGAATCCTGGAACGACGCAGCTTCTTCCATTCCACTGCAAGTAACGATAAGAAATTCATGCCAACGACCTCCTTACTCTCAAGAACAGGATTTCCGCCGCCCCGATCACAAGCACCTCTATGATCCCGGCTGCCAGAAAACCTGCTGTCTGCCCCGTTCCTGCCCCTTCTGATATCTGAAACGGCAGTGCGAACGGGAAAATTGCCAATGCAAAGTATTTTACCGGGATCATGGTCGCCATAAATACGCAGACCACGTCAACCCCAAGGGAAATCCACATGTTCTTACATGCAGACGCGATCAGAAGAGACAGGAATACTACCGGGAGCAGCATACAGAAGCAATACCCAAGATTCCAAAGCAGATCTTGGATCAATTCCAGATATGCTTCGGGAAAAGACGCGCCATAGTACGCCGAGAACGCCCCGCCCTCTCCGCCAAACCAGTGAAGAATACACACACTTACAGATAGCATCTCCATTGCCAAGAAACCCAGGCACATCCCGGATAGCAGGAGGGCTTTCAGGAAATATACTGTCTCTTCCCTCATGGGCAATGTTATGATCCGCTGGATTGCATTATCCGCATACTCCGTGTGGTACATCATGCATGCTGCCGTGATGACGATCAGCATATTCAGCATCGACATCATCTGCCAGTCTGCCTGGAAGATCGTCCGAAGCGGCGGCTGCATAAGCCCGGTATATTGTTCGGACCGTACCGCAAGCTCCAGGACCGGGATAAGAGCCGCCAGGAACCCGCCTGCAAGGCATCCCGGTATGATTCCTGTCCTTTTTATTTTCTTATACTCTAATGCTATACCCATGTTTCATCCCTCCTTCCGTCATGCGGTATACGCCCTGCTGCCTCTTCGAAGGTTATCCTCCTCGATCATCGCGAGAAAGGTCTCTTCCAGGTTATCCGTCGGATATCCCCGCTCCTGCGCTCCCCGCTTCAATTCCTCAAGCGTTCCTTCGAATAAGAGCCGTCCATGATTCAGAATTCCCACCTGGTCAGCCATCAACTCTATCTCCGACAACAAATGCGAAGATACCAGAACCGTACAGCCCAGTTTCTCCGGAAGGGAACGGATCAGGGAGCGGATCTCATGGATTCCCACCGGATCCAGCCCATTGGTCGGTTCGTCGAGGATCAGGATGGGCGGCCGTCCGATCAGGGCGCTTGCAAGTCCAAGCCTCTGCTTCATACCAAGAGAATATTTTCTTGCCTGACGCTTCCTCCACTGTGAAAGCCCTGTTAATCTCAGCGCATCATCCACCGCAGATTTCGGAAGTCCTAAGATCCTCCTGACAATATCCAGATTCTCTTCACCGGTAAGATTCCCATAGAACGCAGGCGCCTCTATGAAGGAACCAACCTCCTTGAGGATCGGAATCCGATCCGCCGGATATCGTTTCCCGTCTATCACAAAATCTCCGTCCGTAGGCTTTGTCAGCCCTAAGAACATCTTCATCGTTGTGGATTTGCCTGCGCCGTTGGGGCCAAGGAAGCCATAGACCATTCCCTTTGGAATGTGGAGGTTCACACCGGAAACTGCCGTGAAGCCTGCATATGATTTGGTCAGATTCTTTGTCTCGATAATATTCATCCTTCATTACTCCTTTGCTGTTGGTATGCTTATATTCTAAACGAACATCCTTACATCCACATTCTCTTAACCTTACATCTACCTTACATTTGCCACAAATACATTAAAAAACACTCTATCTGTGATATGATAGTAACAGTAACAATCCATATACCGTACCGCAGAAAGGAAAATGATTCATGAACTTAGAATATCTGAAGAATAAACGAATACTGCTCGTAGACGATGAACCCGGTCTGCAGGATATGGTCGCCTCCATCCTGCAAAACGAAGGCTTCACACAAGTAAGAACCGCCGGAAGTGTCCGGGAGGCCCTGACCGCTGCCGGTACATTCCGCCCAGAACTGGCAATCCTTGACGTGATGCTTCCCGACGGCGACGGATTCTCCCTGATGGAAGTACTTCGAAAAGACGGAGACTATCCGGTCCTGTTCCTGACCGCCCGCGGTGAAGAGGAAGACAAATTCAAAGGCTTTGGACTTGGTGCAGACGATTACATGGTCAAACCCTTTCTCCCAAAAGAGCTGATCTTCCGCATCACGGCGATCCTTCGCAGGACCTACAAAAGCGAAGCTCCGGTGGTATCCTTGAAATATTGCAAGATTGATTTCGAGCGCGCCGAAGCGCTGAGAGAAACTGAGCCTAAGGAACCCATCCCCCTGACAGCCAAGGAGCATGCGATCCTTCTTACTCTCTGCCGCAACGCCGGGCGCATCGTGACCATAGATGCTCTGTGCGAAGCCGCCTGGGGCGATAACCCCTACGGATATGAGAATTCCCTGATGGCGCATATCCGCCGGATCCGGGAGAAGATCGAAGAGAATCCGTCCAAACCGGAATCTCTGATCACGGTAAAGGGTTTAGGCTATAAATTGATCGTACAATAATAATCCGACGGAGGAAAACAGCATGAAAAGCGTTCCCAAATTAATCCGGCGTTTCCTTATCATCTTATTACTTGGCACAATCCTGCTCTTCGCCCTGAATATCCTTGTGCTCTTCATCCTGGCTTCCAGGCAGACTCCCGGGGCGTCGCCCTGGACCACTGCTCTGGAAACCGGCGCGGCATTACAGAAGACGGGCAAGGGCAGCGAATACATTCTGCCGGAAGAAGTCTCAGCAGAACTGGCACGAGAACATGCCTGGGGCATCCTGATCGATAACACCACTCATCAGGTTGTCTGGCACACGAATGATCTGCCCGCCGAGATCCCCCTTAGCTATTCACTGGCAGAGATCGCTTCTCTTACCCGCGGATATCTCATGGATTATCCCACCTTTACCGGAGGGGCCGCAGACGGGCTGGTTGTCCTTGGCTATCCTAAGAACCGCTACTGGAAACATATGTATCCAAACTGGGACTATCATTTTATCGAGAACCTGCCCCGATATATGCTGAACACACTGCTTGTGAACGCCATATTCATATTTCTGATCTACTTTACTGCCAACATGAAGCTTCTCCGGTCAGTAAAGCCGATTGTAGAAGGAATACAGGCATTACCCGCCAAAGAGCCTGTCTATGTGAAAGAAAGGGGATTACTGTCCGAACTTGCCGCAAGCATCAACCAGACTGCCGAGCTTCTCCGGTCGCAGAATTATCAGCTTAAGAAAAAAGAGACTGCACGGGCAAACTGGATCGCCGGCATCTCTCACGATATCCGCACGCCTTTGTCCATGGCGATGGGATACGCCGGACAACTTTCCTGCAATCCCCGTCTCACGGAAGACGAACACAAGCAGGCAGCCGTCATTGTAAGACAGTGCGAACGGATACGCAGCCTCATAGGCGATCTGAATCTCGCCTCAAAGCTTGAATATGACATGCAGCCGCTCCATAGAACCAAAGAAAATGCAGTCGCCATAGTAAGACAGACTGCCGTAGATTATATCAATATGGATATCGACGGGAAGTATCCCATCGAATGGCAGACCGATCCGAAGCTTACTGCCTGCCTGATCGACGCGGACCGGGATCTTCTGAAGCGCGCCGTATCCAACCTGATCCAGAACTGCATCAACCACAATGCCGACGGATGTACCATATATCTCTCCGTACAGGCAGACGGCGGGCGCTGCATCATCCGGGTAGAGGATGACGGACTTGGCATATCGCCGGAACAGCTTGAGAAGCTAAACGGCACGCCTCATTATATGATGTGCGACAGTAATATCCGGCAACGACACGGCTTAGGGCTTCTGATTGTCCGCCAGATCGCTGCATCCCACGGAGGCAGCGTAAGGATATACCAGAATACGAATGGGGGATTCGGGGCGGATATACTGTTACCCCTGTCAAACTAATATTAATTCCCCAAAATCCTTCTTCTCGAACTCCTGTATTGAGATATGCCGCTTATCCGGGTTCGCGTACACGAAGGTCTTATCCACATTCTCCAGATAATTCTGGATCTTATCGTTGGTGGCGCTGATAACTGCCTGAAATCCAAGCCCCCGGATCAAGGAGATACAGCTTGCCACCTTCTCCGCATCCATCTTGGAGAATGCTTCATCCAGTATGACCAGGCGTATAGTCGGATTGCGCCTAAGCTTCGCCGGGGTATTGATCTTATATACCTGGGCGAAGCTTGCAAGCAGCGCCACATACAGCGGATTCTGCCCCTCACCGCCGGAATTCTTCTTGATCATCCTGCCAAGACCGATTGCCATATCCTTCCTTCCATGGACGATCTGCTGCATATCGAAGGACAGGTATGTCCGGTAATCCGCATATTTGTCCATATTCTTCTTCGCCTCGTTCAGTTCCTCCTGCGTCGCATTCTCCGGTGGAATGAATATATTGATCAGTTCATTCATCAACTCTGCATACTGATCCTCATGCTCTATGGTAAACATATTGAGCTGATTCTCCATGGAATCCGTCAACTGGGACGGATGGATCTGCAGCGCATCGTCCATGAACATCTTATAGAATCTCCCATCGGCTCCCTTATTCTTCGTGATGACAAACTGATACTTATCCTTCCCGAAATCCAGCCCGCTGATAATCCGATTCAATTCATCCTTCCGCTGATAGGCCTCCCGGATCGCGCTTCGGATCTTGAAGATAAAGTCGTCCTTGAAATGCTCCACCGCAGAGCGCGCCTGCTCCTTTGCCGACTCCCGGAACGCTTCCAAGTCGTCGCAGGAAAGAGATTCTAACAGTTCATCATAACAGGTATTCTCCTTAATTGCCGTAGAAAATGTCCGGTTCGGATAGCTTCTAACATAGCTGCTCCTCTCCTCCACAAGCTTCTGATAACTCACCTCTTCCGCTTCCCGCAGGGGATAAAGGTCAGACAATCGCTGGCGCTTGAGATAATCATAATTCACTGACTTCCTACCCGACAGATACCGCTGAAATTCTTCTTCATATCTGACTGACGTCTCTATGACGCCGACTCTTTCGGCAGCCGCGATCCCGTCCTCGCTCTGCTCCCCGCCGCCGTCTTTTGACTCTGTCTCCGCTCTGCTGAACTCCCTCGCAAGCTTCCGTCTCTGCTCCGCGATCCCGGATTCTGCCTCCAACAGATCTTCCCGCAGCTTCTCAATCTCCTTCTGATCATTCCAGATCGTCTCCTGAACCCTGGCGATCTGAGCCTTCTTCTCATCCTGACGGTTCTGCAGCTCCTTTTTCTGTGCTTCCCAGGCATCTACTGACTCACTTTTAAGCTTGCTCATCTTCTCTTCAAGCTGATTTTTCCTGCGCTTCTTCCCGGATATCTCCCGTATATCCGTAAGCCATCCAAGATAGTCCTCTGCCGGTTGGTTTAACAGCTCCATCTGCATCATCCGGCGGATCGCCTCTAACTCCTCCTGGCAGGGGAGACGCTCTTCCTGCAGGCTCTGACATTGCTCCTCCAACCGTAGGATCCGCTGACGCATACTGACCTCACCGATATACGCACATCTGGTATAGTTCTCCGGCTTAATATGCTGCAGGCGGAAGCTATGATACAATACACAGTCCGGTGTAATACCGATCCTGCAGTCCCTTAACTCCTCTACCGTCTCACATTTCATTACATTTCCCAGGAAGAAATCAATATACGCCTGCACATACGGCTCCTTCGCCCTGACCTCTTCCGCCAGAGCGCCCTTGCGGACCGGATGCGCTTCCTGCATCACCCTCTCCGTATCCAGCACCGACGCACGGAAGAACTTCTTCTTATCCATCTCCTGGTAAATGTCCATGGCAGTCTTCGCATAAGCCGGCTCCACGATCAGGAGCAGCTTATTATTCCCCATATATCCTTCCACCGCATTCTGCCAGCGTTCGTCCTTAAGATCCAGAAGATCCGCCAATATCTGTACGTTGATGAACTTGCCGCAGCGCTCATGCAGACGTCCCCTAAGCTCGAACTTCGCCTCCTCAAGCTCCCGCGGATAAGCTTTCTTCCCCTGCTTCAAGGCCTTCAATTCCTCTCTCGCCTCTCGTTCCTCCTTCTTGATCTGGCGAAGCTTCGCGTCTGCCTCCTGCCGCTGGCCTTCTAATTCCTCCTGAATATCTCCAAGGCTGTCCTTTAGCCTCTGAAGTTCCTCCTCTGATATCATCTCCTTGGCAAACTGATCGATATCCCAGATTACCTGGTTCGGTGTGATATCCTTCTCCTTCCATTCCCTGAGGCGCTCTGCCGTCTGCTGCCATCGGGTCCGGCTGTCCTCAAGGCGTGTAAGAGTCTCGCTTACAGCCCCAAGCTCCGCCTCCATCCCGGAATATCCACTGTCCGCGATCTGAAGAATGATCTCTTCATATTCCTTCATAAGCCCGCTCTGCTCTTCTTCAAGCCTTGTCTGCCTCTGCTTGCCGGAAGCGATCTCTTCCTTACGGTCCTCGATCTTATCCCGGCATTCCTGCACCTGAGATTCAAGCCTTAACATCTCCAGACGTTCAATCTGATAAGCGCACAGCTTCGCCGTCTCCCGTTTCCCGTCATAATCCCGGTAGCATTCCCCGATCTGTTCCAATCTTCGAATCTCTTCTAAGGTCTCCTCGATCTTTCCCCGCATCCTTCCATACTGCATCACACTCTCCTGCAGATCTTCAATATGGATGTCCTGCTCCATACAGATGTATTCCTTCACAAATTCCTCAAGCTTGATATTCATGCGAAACGGAATCGCCCGCTTAAAAAGCCTCGGAAACTTCTCCATATCCAGCCCGCCGAGGTAGATGTCATAGAGCTGCCGCCGAAACCGCTCATTACTTGGTCCGCAGTAGAATCTCTCCGCCGGAAATGTCCTCTGCATATATTCCCTAAGTTCCAGCGTCGTCATGGTTCGCTTCCCGATCCGGTAATTTCCCTCAAGGAACTCACCCGCATGCCAGAAAAACAGCCTGCCAATCTCGTTCGACGCCGTCTCCACATCAAACACTACGCCCACGCACTGCTTCTCCCCCGTATTCGTCTGCGTAAGCTCCAATACAATCGTACTTGAGAAATTCTGATTCCTCAGATATTGCGCCTCATTGTTCTCGCTGATATTCACCATGCCTCTCAGGTACTCGATCAGCGAACGGTCCGAATCGTCCGCCGCCGCTTTATTGAAGAACCCTCTTCCGTCCGTGCTTGCGTACAGCACGATCTGGAGCGCATCGATCACAGTAGACTTCCCGCTCCCTGAATGTCCGGTGAAAAAATTGATCCCTTCGCTTAAGGTCAGTACCTTCTTATCTATGTAATGCCAGTTATTCAGACATATCCTCGATAGTGCTTTGAATGGCTGTCTCGTCTCCAAGATTGTCCTCCTCCCCGAATTCTGCCAACAGTTCCTTGATCCCTTCCCCCATCAGTACCGCCTGGATACACGGATAGATAATCATCCTCGTCTCCTCGTTCATCTCCTCCAACACCTCAAGCGGCTCTATGATCTGGTATTTCTTCAGAAGGGCGATGGTACGCCGCATCTCCGTGACAGACGGCAGGCTCTTTAGAACCCGGAATTCACCGGCTTTGCCGTTAACCGCCCCCATAGTCGTCACGATATGGCTGCTTGACGACACCGATGCCATCTGTTCGTCGTAAATGAGCTTCAGCACAAGAAGATAGACAGTCGCAAGTCTCGGAAGCTTCTCGCCCCAGTTAGGTCCGCCCTGAATGTAAATCACACCCATATGTACATTCTCCTGTAAGGTCATCCCCGCAACAGTGAAATATTCCTTAAGGAACTCCAGATGCTTGCTGCACACACGGTATTCCTTCATATACTGCATCCGCCCGGTGCGGCGGTCGTATTTGCGCTCCAACAGATAAGTCTGGCGGTACAGTGTCCGGATCACTTCCGTAACTGCCTCCTGCTCCTCCTGGGTCAGTTGTTCATAGTATTCTATCATACCAATCTCCTTTTCGCTATTCCCCATTTCTTATCTATTTTAACCACAAACACCGCAATAATCAACGTAAAAATACACTGAAAAACCTGAAAAAACCCTCCGCCATAACGGCAAAGGGTCAAATCTGTTCACTGTATACCTTAAGAACTGCCTCTTTGATTCCTTCCACATAAGCCCGGATTCCTTCCGATGACAAATGTGTCCCGTCCTCCACGAAGAACTCTCCATGCCCCTCGCTGATCGTATACCAGTCGATCAGATAAGCATTGTCTACATCCTCCGTGAACTCATAGATCTTCTGGTTGTTCGTTCCTTCCCAGTTTACATAAGGCGCCCTGACTGTGATCACGAATAACGGCTTATCCTCCCCGATCAGCCCCTTCATCTTCTCAAGAGAATCATGAAGCAGTCCGTTTGCACCAAGGGCGAAGATCACACCGTCTCCGTTCCATCCTTTTTCACTGACGTAGGAATTGTAGACTCCGACGCCTGCCGTTGTCTGCCTGCTGACGGCCGTATCACTGATACTTGCCGGGAACTCTGCATAGAACTGATCTATCGCCCCCAATGCGATAGAATCACCGATCAGCAAGAGATTCAGGCTGCTCAGCATTTCTTCATTCGACTGAAGCTTCTTGCGGCTGTCCTGCCAGGCATCCTGTCCGATCGTCTCATTGAGCCGCATTGCTTTCTGGTTCGCGATCTTCTGCGCTTTTTCAGCCTTCTTCTCCATATCCCCGGCATTGGCCAGTGTATTTTCCCGCGGCACGAACGCAACGCACAGCAACACACCCAATGCTGCGGCAAGTGTCAGCGCTCCCGCCCTGATACTCCTTCTGATCGTTTTAAGCTGTCTCTTTCGTTCCTGCCTCGTTCCGGGCCTTTTTCTGATGACAGCGATGCTTCTTCCTATAGCCCCGCTGCGTATGGGCATTTCTATATAACGGTATGACAGATCTGATATGATAATAACCAGCAAGAACTCAACGATGTTAACCCACCAGGAAGTTTGTTGGCCCTTGCTCAACAGGATGATAACCGGATAATGCCATAGATAGATTCCATAAGAACGGTCCCCGATCCATTTCAAGAACCGTATACTCAGCAGCCTGTTTAAGATACTGTCTCCATTCAGAAGCGAAAAGATCACCAAAACGGTACAGGCAGAAGCAATTCCCTGACCGCCTCTGTACAGGAAACTGCTGTATCCGTCAACCCTGGCCATCATACAGATAAGCCCCGCAAATGCCACTCCCCCTATTACACGGCTCGTTACCGGGGATATCACCTTCCTCACCCTGCCGCCCGTTGTCTTAAATACCAAAAATGCCCCAAACAACAACGAAAAAAACCTCGTATCCGTTCCGTAATATACCCTGCTGGGATCCTTGGAAGGATCGAACAGGATCCACATAACTCCCATGGAAACGACCGCCAGAAGCGCCGTTACCCGGGAAGCCGCCTTCTTCCAGTTCTTATATTTCTTAATGAATATAAGCAGCAGCGGATATATCATATAAAACTGCGTTTCAATCGCCAAAGACCAGCAATGTGTCAGAGGCGACGGCACGCCTGCGTTCTCAAAATAAGAAATCTGGTTGAATATCTGCCGCCAGTTATTATAACAGAAAATCACGGACAGCAGATCTTCACACGCCTTCGTAAACAACACCCTGTTAAATACAGCGCTTACGAATATCAACACCGCCTCCATCGCCAAAACTGCCGGAAGCAGCCTCCTGATCCGCCTGATCCAGAACTTCTTCATATCAATCGTACCGGTACTCTCCAGTTCCGATACAAGGATCCGCGTGATCAGGAATCCCGATATAACAAAAAATACAGTAACGCCCAGAAGCCCGCCTCTGGCAAACGGCAGCCTGAGATGGTAAGCAAATACCATCAGAACTGCAATTGCTCTTAATCCATCAATACCTGTTACATATTGCTTTTGTCTCTTGTATTTTTTCTCATATGTTTTCATGTATATTTTTCAAATACCCCTACCCTCATTATATTTTGGAAAATCATTGCCAGAGGCAGGCTCTTCATATCTCAGGCGTGCAGCTTGATTTCTTTAGCGACCAATATATTCTCCTGCGGTGCAGATGCCGTCATATCAACAGTAATATCCACCTTCATTCCAATCTGAATATCTTCCGCCTGCTCATTGGCATTGCTTTTGTCAAATGTAAGCACCGCGCCGTCATCCGTCAATATCGTGACCGTATTCATAGTTGCGTCCTGAATCGCCCCTGTATAGAGCGAATTTTCTGCCGCTGTATTCGGATCCTGATCCTGTACTTTGAACACCATCACATTCGGGTCCGCCAGATTACCCTCATATGTGATCGTCACAATATTTCCCGTCTGTATCCCGTTCGCATACTCATGTGCGGCATCCATAATATTGACCGTATAGACCTGCCCGCCTACATCCACGGTCAGCGTATTCATGGTTGCATCGACCACTGTACCGCTTGCCGTCTGCTGCTGTTTCGGCTGATAGCTGCCCGGTGTCCTCGCCGGCGCCGGCTGTGTTCCCTGCTGCAAAGTCGCCGGTGCCGAACCGTCTGTCTTCGCGGGCTTTGCTTCCGGTGCAGGCGCGGCCGTTGTCAGATAATCTCCATAAATGTACGCGTCATGGTTGTTATAAATAACACGCGACCATCCATTGTCACAGATCCCGGTACGCCTGATGGATCCGCCTTTGGCCAACGAACCTACTGTCTCAGATACAGTAGAATACGAAGCACGGATATGAACGCCCGCCGTTGCATATACAGTCTCGTCAACCGCCTTGATATTCATACTCTTTTGTGTCTGCTCGATTTTATTCTCATCATGATCCGTTATCTTCACCACAGCAACATTTTGCGTATTATCCCCTTTGATCTCACCGACATATGTAACTACGATCCAGTTCCCTTCACGAAGCCCATTCCTTATATCATGCTCACAATTATTGGAGAGGAATGTCAGCAGCGTTCCGTCATTCTGCTTGATCGTGATCGTATTCATCGAGGCCTCTACCAGTGTCCCTACCGCTTCTTTTTCTTCTTTATCCGCATTATTATTGCCCAAGTCCTGCACAGCCGTCACTTTTACCCCGGAGGTGTCCGTTCCCGTAAGCTCTCCCTCGTAAGAAACGATCAATTCATCGCCGGAACGCATATTCGTTGTCTTGATCAATGCCTGCGACACATCAAAAATATATTTTCCTTTGGCGTTCTCCAGTGCAATCTCACCTCCGGTGAATTCCAACAGAACGCCTTCCACTTCGCCGGTTTTTACTTCCGGTTTTTCTGCTTCCTTCTCATCTCCTGCCTTCTTCTCACACCCTGTGATGAACATACTAAGAAGCGCCATACATAAAAACATCTTAATCATTAATTTCTTCAATGCTCTCACTCCCAAATCCTCCTATTACCGCATTTTGCGCCGGTCACCCTGGCTATTATTCAGATCATGGCAATTATCTGCTCGTCTCCTGCTCCTGAACACGAAGACAGAAATCATCTCCAGAAGCTCTGCAAGGCTGTCCATAAGGTTTCCCACTATCAGAGCGGCAATCCCGACAACAGCACATAAAATACCAAGTATGATCTACAGTATCAATAATTTTTTTAACATCTTTCTCATTCGTTTGTTCCCCCCTTTACTTTAGTATCGCTCACATCTTTATACATCCTATTGCTACATAAAACAAATCTTTTACCGTATTAAATAAAACTTTACCATTTTTTTAGTTCTAATAAACCCTACAATATGTTAATATGAATGCGCCAGAGCGAATCTGGCTCAGATACGCTCTGGCAAAAGGTTTTGCCTTGATTATGCTATTACGGAGGATGTTATGACTATCGCACTTATTGACGACTGCCCGCAGGACCTTGCGCTTTTATCTGAATATATCTGCCGCTACTGCAATGAACACAAGATCCATGTATCGATCAGACAATTCATTCACGAAAAAGATTTCGAGAACACACTGGACAAGGAGCGCTGCGACCTTGTTTTTCTCGATATTTTCATGCAGAATTCAAATGGTATGTTGATTGCGAAGAGGCTTAAGAGAATCAATCCCAAGTGCCAGATCATCTTCTCAACCTCCAGCAAAGAACACGCCGTCAAAGCGTTCCAGCTCCATGCCCTGGATTACCTTCTGAAACCGTACACTTACGCACGGCTCGAAGACGCCCTGAATCGTTTTGAAAATACCATACAAAAATTCGCCCATTATATAGAGTTGAAAGAAGGATACCTAATGACGCGGATCCTGGTCACTGATATCATGTATGTGGACTATCACAACCATTATATTCAGGTACACACCCCCTCAAAGGTCGTCCGTTCTTACATGTTCTTCGGCGACTTTTCCCCGATGCTCACCCCATACAGGCAATTTCTGTGGTGTTACCGAAACTGTATGGTCAATATGGACTATATAGACACCTGGGAGGGCGATGATTTTATCCTGAAAAACGGTGAGCACCTGCCCATATCCAAATCCAAGAAAAGAGAGATCATCCAGGCATATGCCAACTATATTTTTGATTATGTAAATGGAGGTATGATATTATGACAGCCGCACATATCATCAATACACTTTGCTTTATCTTTCCCTGCTTCGCCCTCTTGCTCCTCACATTCAGAAACCGCCTGCACACCCCTGTGTTTCTGCATTTAGCCGGAGCTATCCTTTCGTACCTTGTGGTTACCTTTTACGGCTCCGGCACATATGCAAGCTACGCCTCGCTTCCGCTTAAATACCTTGTCATCGGTCTGTCCACCATTATCCTTGGCGCGGTCATCTTCGACATGGCTGCCGACTACCGTTTCGGTCATGGTATCTTTATCGTTGCTGTCGCAAAATGCTATGCTGAACATGTCACACTCCTTTCCATGTATACCTTTTTCCTGCTGAACGGCCACCTTCCCTCCTTCAACACCTTTGATTCGTTCGTAATCAGGATTGCTCTGACGGTTATCACATTCCCTCTCATTTACCGTTTTTTCCGGAAATTCTTACGCCCTGCCCTGGACTATACTGCCTCCTTTTCCATATGGAATCAGGTATGGATCATCCCGATCTGCAACAACCTCCTCTATAATCTTCTATTTTCTCAGAATATCTCTGCCCCGGGGTCTGTGCCGGACAGATTCTTCTACTTCATCCCGCCGCTCTGGGTGATCCTTACCTTCGCCACCTATGTCCTGATCATGCGGATGGTCATTGTCATCAGTGAAAATGCGAATCTTTCTGAGAAGCTGCATATCTCCGAGACTGTCTCTGACTCTCAGCACAAGCAGGCAGAGACTCTCCAGCGCCAGATTGAACAGACCGGCAGACAGCGCCACGATATGCGCCACCACCTTCTGGTGATCAGCAGCTATATTAAGGCAGAAGATATTCAGGGATTGAATGATTATGTAAAAGAATATCTCTCCTCCCTAGCTTCTCCGGCAGATATATTCTGCGATAACCTCGCCCTGAACTCCCTGATCGGGTATTATAAGGAGCTTGCAGAGGATCGGGACTCTGCCTTCAACGTCTCCATATCGCTCCCAAAAGAACCGCTCCTCCCCGAAATAGACTTGTGCGCCGTCATCTCCAACCTTCTGGAAAATGCCGTCGAAGCCTGCACACGGATGAAGTCACAAGACCGATTTATCAATGTAAAAATATCAGCAACCACTAATTTCCTACTGACCATTATTATCGAAAACAGCTATGAGGGAGAGATCCTGAGATCCGGGAATGTCTTCATTTCTTCAAAGAAAAAAGGACGTAAGGGGATCGGAATCTCCTCAGTCCTTAATATTATTGAACAATATAATGGAGTATCAAAATTCGAATATCAGAATCAGCTCTTCAAGGCAGCAATACTATTGAAAGCAAAATAGACGCGGCGGCCGCTTCTGCTGCCTGATAACCTGATCCCGCTTACCGCTTCGCCTTGCGGTAGCCTGCTGCTTCTGCCTCCTGTTCCGTCTCAAATATCACCAGGTTCTTAGAACCCGCCATCTCCTCATAAGCCGCCTGCCCCGGGCAGTGGTAGATCTTAGACCTGGAATTGCCGCGTATCTCGCCCGCCTGCGCCTTCGCAGGCACCTTTTCCTCCCCAGATAAGGCGCTCTCCCCCGTCGCATAATCAATAGAGATCCCCGGTTGGGCATTGTAGACGAATACATGAAACAAGATCCCTTCTCCTTCATCCTCTACAGAGAATGCTTCCATCTGCACACCGCTTGCCAACAGATTCTCCCCTTCGAAGATCGGTGTCACCCGGTACAGCACATGATTGCCGGTCTCCTCCACATAGTCCGCCACCATGTTCTCGAAGGGAAGCATACCCTCCACATTCATATACCGGGTACCGGTAATCAGGTTCTGTTCATTGTCATTTTCTCCGGATAACTGGTAGCCGATCAGATGGCAGCGGTTGTACAGATATTTCCCGTCCACGCTGTCATATTTGATGGTATGCCATCCTGTCGGCTTCACCTGTCCGATGCTCCCGCGTTCTTCTGTTGGCATCAGGTCTCTCCCCACACAGGCGTACGCCGTACCGCATCTTCCAAGAGAATCCTGTTCGCTGTACATCTCAAACGAGTCTTCAGACCATTCCTCCTCTGTAAAATCCGGCTCATTCCCGTTGATTATAACATAAGGCTCCCCTGCATACTCCGGTATCTCTGCAAGCGATACCGTCTCCTGCCGATCCGATACGTCCTGCAGATCTGTGACAGGCAAAAATCCTGCGCACGCCGTACAATACAGGCAGCAGAGCCAAACCAGCAAAAGCGCCCATTTCTTACTTATGTACTTCATCTTATCCCCTCCCATTTCCTTATATTTTAACCAGAAACACTTCAATAATCAATGTATAAATACATCAAAAAGCCCTCCGCCATAATGGCAAAGGGCCAAAACAATGTTACTCTGTATTCCGGGACTGTAATTTCCTGTTCTTATCCTTGTCGGAAATCAGGTAGCCGCTCAGCCCCTCTGTCAAAAATCGGAAGATCGTGTCCTCAGTCTCCTGATTATCCGGAAGCACTCCTTCCACCACATACTTGGCATACATCACCGTACTGGTAAGCACATGAAGCCACAGTAAATCCTGGTTAATCTGTCTCAAATTAGGAAATGCCTCCCAAAATACCTGTACCATTCCAACGAATCTATCAAAATAACTGGCATCCCGGCTCTTATCGTATGCCGGAAAAAAAGCGCTGTCCCGGAACCGATGATAAAAGACCGTCTCATCCGGTCTTGCCAGCCAAAAACGAAAATATGGCACCCACAGGCTCCTCACTGCTTCCATCGGATCTGTAAGCATATTCCGGGGATCAAACTTCATGCAGTCAAAAATCCCGGCCGCCTGCTTGTCTACATAGGTGAAGCATTCCATCATCAACTGTTCTTTACTGTCGAAGTAGCGATACAACGCCCCTGGAGACACTCCTGCCAACTTACTTATGTTCTGAATCCGCACACCTTCCAAGCCGTACTGCCGCACGGCCTTCATCGCTGCCGAAATAATTCTCATTCTTGTGTCATCCAATAGCGATCACTTCTCTCAAAAATAATCGTTTATTTGCTAATCCGTTAAATTATACACTACTTGATTCCCGTTGACAATACTTTTTAATTCTTTTCCTTTCTTTTAACGGTATTAAATCACAAGCATCGCATCCCCAAACGAGAAGAACCGATACCGTTCCTTCACCGCTTCCTCGTAAGCCGCCAGTACATTCTCACGGCCTGCCAGCGCGGATACCAGCATGATCAGCGTCGATTCCGGCAGATGAAAATTAGTAATCAGGCAATCTAATACCTTGAACCGATATCCTGGATAGATGAAGATCTCCGTCCACCCGCTGCATGCCCGAAGTCTCCCCTTCTCATCCGCCGCAGATTCAACCGTCCGGCAGCTCGTCGTCCCGACACAGATCACCCGTTTCCCATTCTCTTTCGCACGGTTGATCTTAACTGCTGCCTCTTCATCTATCTGATAGAATTCCGAGTGCATATGATGATCCGTGATCTCATCTACCTTGACCGGCCGAAACGTCCCAAGCCCCACATGGAGCGTCACCTTCGCAATATCTACTCCCCGCTCTTCAATATTCTTAAGTAATTCCGGTGTAAAATGAAGCCCCGCCGTCGGCGCCGCCGCCGAACCTGTATGCGCCGCATAGACGGTCTGATAACGGTTCTTGTCCTCCAATTGATGTGTAATATACGGCGGCAGCGGCATCTGGCCAAGCTGATCCAATATTTCCTCAAAAATTCCCTCATACGTAAATTGAATCAGACGATTCCCCTCTTCTACAACGTCAACAACTTCTCCTGTGAGAATGCCGTCCCCGAAATGGATCTTCGTTCCGATCTTCGCCTTTTTCCCCGGTTTTACTAATGTCTCCCATATACTATTCTCTCTGCGTTTCAGCAAAAGTATCTCTATCTTCGCATTGGTTCCTTCTTTGGCCCCAATCAGTCTTGCCGGCAGAACCTTCGTATCATTGATGACCAGACAGTCGCCTTCCGTCAGATACCCGGTAATCTCCCTGAACACATGATGTGAAACAACTCCAGACTCCTTGTCAAGTACAAGAAGTCTGGAGCTGGAACGATCCTCTAACGGATCCTGTGCGATCAGTTCTTCCGGCAATTCATAATAAAAATCCTGTCGTCTCATTATATGAATCCCTTCTCTAATCTTTCAATTCTGATTTGTCCTCCCAGACGCCGCTCTGATCCTGCATTCCGGCCTTCTCCTGAGGGCCTGCCTGCGGGGGACCTGCATACCTTCCGTCCGAGTCCAGAGCTCCGCCCTGCGGCGGGACTGCATACCTTCCCTCCGGCCCCGGCGCTCCGCCCTGCGGCGGTCTGCCGTACGGAGGCATCGGTACCGGTCCTGGTCCCGGCCCCGGAACCGGCGGCACATATCTTGGCGGCTCATACTTCGGCACCACCTTGATCTTCTTCGCATAGACGACCCTCGTATCACAGATCATATCATGAAGCCCTCTTTTCTCACGGTCAACGCCCGCCATGATATATCCGATCCCGACAGACAGGCCACATAAGAATCTTCCCACCGTCTCCCGGTACACTACATCGACCAGGGACAGCCCGGGACTTAGATCCGCATTGACCACACGGAGATTCAGAAGCCTCTTCCCCGGAGTCGTCCCTGTTCCATAGGTAAGCAGGATAAAATACAACACCTCAAACACATACAAGATGATATCCCTTGCGGAATACCGGAAAAGCAGATGCGCTTCAAGTATACCGACGCCCGATACGGAGAATATCCCCATTGCAAGCTTTACAAACAACAGACCTGCCCAGACAATCGCGCTGTCGATACAGTATGCCGCAAGACGCACCCAGAAGCCTGCATATTCGATCTCCTGCCTGCCGCGGTTAACGAAATTGTTCTGCATAGTACATCGGCACCCCGCTTTCCATATCTGCCGCGGTCTCTGTCAAGATCTGAGCCTCTGACTTTGGAATCACGCTCTCCACCTTCGCAAACAAAGATGAGAAAAAGGAAATCTCACTTTCCGGCTCATAGAATTCATAAGCCCCAAGCTCGCTGCTCATAGCCGCCGTCATATCCTCGTACAGGCTGATCTCGTCCACCAATCCATTTTCCAAAGCCTGATTCGCTGTGTAGACACGCCCATCCGCAAGAGTCTTCACATCTTCCTCGGCCATACCGCGTCCTTCTGCCACGATTCCGACAAATTTGTTATAATACTCATCCACCTGTTCCTGATAGACCGCAATCTGCTCATCCGTCATCTTAGAACTGTCTTTGAAATCTCCGCTGGTGATGCTGACATAACGAATACCCAGCTTCTCATACAAGCCGGTCATATCAAATCCCGACATGATAACGCCGATGGAACCGGTCGTGGTATTCGGATTTGCATAGATCTTATCTGCCGCCATGGAGATCAAATATCCGCCGGACGCCGCATAATGCGCCATATAATCCCAGACCGGACGGCCGGTCTGCTCCTTATATTCCTTAAGCTTCAGATACAATTCTTCTGATTCATACACTGTTCCGCCGGGAGAATCCACATACAGCAGGATTCCCCGGTTATTACCGTCGCCCATGAGATTATCAATATAATCCAGCGTCGTAATGTGCTGATATCCCACCGGCACATCGAACATTCCCGCCGCCGTCTGTTCCTGAATCGTTCCTTCCACCCTTACGACCGCGATATAATCATCACTCGGAGGGTCGAACCCAACACTGTCTGTCAGGATCTGCTCCATACTGTCTGCCAGCATCCTTTCCGAAAATGTATTCGTCAGTACACTGGACACTCCTACGGCAATAAATAACACGGCAGCTATGATCAGCCCGCCTATCTGTTTTTTATTCATGACCTATCTCCATTTCTTATAGACCTATTTACGCAGTTCAATACCCATGCCCTCTAATGCCTTCAATATCCGGCCCATGGCCTCTGTTACCTCGGCATCCTCAAGTGTCTTATCCTTCGCGCGGAACACGATAGAATACGCCACAGACTTATATCCGTCCTTGATCTGAGAGCCTTCATAGATGTCAAATAGTGCATAACTCTCCAGATATGCGCCGCCCTTCTTCTCAATCACCTCTTCTACCTGGCCCGCCAGAATCTCTTTGGGCATCACCATACTGATATCGCGTGTTACTGCCGGGAATCTTGCGATTCCAGTGTATTTCCTGTCAAATGACGCTCTCTCTGTGATCTCAGGCATATCAAGCACTGCCACATAGGCCTTAGTCCCGATCCCATAGATATCTGCAACGTCCGGGTGCACCTCTCCTAAGTATCCGACAACCGTTCCATCATAGATGATATTCGCCTGACGGCCCGGATGAAGATATGGTTTCCCGGCATTTGGATCGTAAGTTTCTTTCTTATGCATTCCGATCTTCTCAAAGAATTCTTCTATCACACCTTTCATGCTGAAGAAATCTCCTTCTCCATACATTCCAAGCGTGAACTGCATCCTCTCCTCTGGAAGCTCGGTAAGCGGCAGCGTCCCTGGAAGATAAATATTTCCCAGCTCATACAGCCTTACGTTCTTATTTCTTCTATTATAATTAGTTGCCAGTGAAGTCAGCATACCATTCAGGGATGTGGTACGCATTATACTGTAATCCTCACCTAACGGATTCATGATCTCCACGGTCCTTCGAAGCGGTGAATCCTCGGGAAGCTTAAGCTTATCGAACACCTTCGGGCTCTCGAAGGAATAAGTCATGCCCTGGCTGAATCCGCAGAATTCCGCAATATCACGGGCAACCTCCTCCACACGGAGCTTGAAGGATAATTTGCCAGTTGTGGCCTCGCCCCTTGGAAGCGTAGTCGGGATATTGTCATAGCCATAGAATCTTGCCACCTCTTCCGCCAGATCGGCAATACGGAACAGATCATGACGGAAAGTCGGCGCGATCACCTCATTGGCCGCCTCGTCGTAGGAAAGGCCGATCATCTCAAAATATCCTAACATCTCTTCTTTGGAAATATTGGTTCCAAGAAGGCTGTTGATCTCATCTGCGTCAAACGGAACTCTTACCGGCTCCTTCTTCTTGCCGTACACATCTGCCATACCGCCTACTACTTCACCGGCTCCCAATTCCTCTACCAACTGGCAGGCACGATCGATCGCAGCCTGAGCATTGTTTGGATCCAGACCTTTCTCAAACTTCCCGGAAGCATCTGTACGAAGCCCGATCTTCTTGCTGGATCTGCGGATATTGGTTCCGTCAAAGCAAGCCGCCTCAAAGAGCATGGTACTTACATCATCCGTGATCATGGAATTTTCACCGCCCATGATTCCAGCGATACCGATGGATTTCCTGCCGTCACAGATCATCAGTACAGATTCATCCATCTCGCGCTCCTGACCGTCGAGGGTTGTGAACTTCTCTCCCTTCGCCGCCGTGCGCACGATGATCTCACGCTCCGCTATCGTATCCAGGTCGTAGGCATGCATCGGCTGCCCATACTCTTCCATCACATAGTTCGTGATATCCACCAGATTGTTGATCGGGCGGATACCCACTGATGCCAGGCGTCTCTGCATCCATTTCGGGGACGGGCCGATCTTAATATTCTTAACTACCCTGGCACAATACCTTGGGCACAGGTCATTGTCTTGCACCGTTACCTTGATATAATTATTGACGTCCTCGTCATTGCCGGTCTCCGTCACAACCGGCGGACGGAATTCCTTCCGGAAGGTCGCGGCAGCCTCTCTTGCGATTCCAACCACACTGAAGCAGTCGACACGGTTCGATGTGATCTCGTACTCGAATACCACATCATTCAATCCCAATGCCTCTACCGCGCTGGTTCCCACCTCTGCGTCCGCAGGGAAGATATAGATTCCTTCCTCCGGCGCCTCCGGATACATATCCCTGTTAGAACCCAATTCCTCTATCGAGCACATCATACCCCGGCTCTCGATCCCGCGAAGCTTACCCTTCTTGATCTTGATTCCGCCGGCCACACGGCTTCCCGGTTCGTGCCCTCCTGCCACGCGTCCGCCGTCAAGCACCACCGGAACCTTGTCGCCTTCATGCACATTATTGGCTCCTGTCACGATCTGTACGGACTCACTTCCAACATTCACCTGGCAGACGATCAATTTGTCTGCGTCCGGATGCTTCTCGATCTTATCGATCTGACCGATCACGATCTTGTCAAGATCCGCATCCAAAACCTCATATCCTTCTACCTTCGTTCCGGATAATGTCATTGCGTCTGTGTATTCCTGCGCGGTGACATCAAGCTCCGGAACATACGCTTTTATCCATGATAATGATGTATTCATCCCTTAACTCCTCTCTAAAACTGTTTCAAAAATCTGATATCATTCTCATACAACAATCTCATATCATCAATCTCATACTTCAACAGTGCGATACGCTCCAATCCAACGCCAAACGCAAATCCCGTATATTCATTGGGGTCGATCCCGCACATCTCCAATACATGCGGATGCACCATACCGCATCCAAGAATCTCGATCCAGCCTGAGCCTTTGCAGAAACGGCAGCCTTTCCCTCCGCATTTGAAACATGTTACATCCACCTCCGCGCTCGGTTCGGTAAATGGGAAATGATGGGGCCTAAACTTCGTCTTCGTCTCCGGTCCGAACAGCTCCTTGGCAAATACTTCCAATGTTCCTTTCAGGTCTGCAAAGGAAATATTCTTGTCGATTACCAGCCCTTCAATCTGATGGAAGGACGGTGAATGGGTCGCATCCACTTCGTCGGAACGGAATACACGTCCCGGCGCGATCATTCGGATCGGAAGCTTTCCCTGCTCCATCACACGCGCCTGCACCGGAGAGGTCTGGGTACGCAGGACGATCTCTTTATTAATGTAGAAGGTATCCTGCTCATCCTTCGCCGGATGCCCGTCCGGAATATTCAGTTTCTCGAAGTTATACAGATCATACTCAACCTCAGGGCCTTCTACCACTTCATAACCCATCCCGATAAATATCCTCTCGACTTCCTCTAAGGCGATCGTATTAGGATGACGGTGTCCGACCATGTTCTTCTTAGACGGGAGAGTGACATCAATCACTTCCTGCTTCATCTTCTCCTCGCGGATAATCCGCTCCATCTTCGCTTTGCTCTCTTCTAAGATGTTCTCGATCGCCGTCCTCGTCTCATTGACCAACTGACCGACCTTGGGCCGGTCTTCGGGCGCAACATCCTTCATTCCTTTTAATACTGCGGTAAGTTCTCCCTTCTTGCCAAGGAATTTTACACGCACGTCATTTAACTTCTCCGGCATATCAGCGGCTTCAATTGCTTTTAACGCTTCATCCTTGATGCTCTGCAGCTTTTCTTTCATCGCTTCTCTTCCTTTCCTGCTCTTTTACAAGATTTTTGACATAAAAAAACTCATCCCCGAAAAAGGGACGAGCAATTACCCGTGGTACCACCCTGATTCCCGCTTCGGATCCTTCATAATCCTCAATCTGCGGGCACTCAATCATGCGTAACGTGCATCCTGGAACCGGCCGACATATCTGCGCAGCTCCTAACGGCATCTCCTACTATCACTAATGTAACAATTACTAATATAACAACATGTTAGGATTTCAAAAATGCAGCTCGCGTGGGAAATTCAATCACCATCTGAACCCGGGAAAACTTCCAGCCCATCGATCTTCCCTCTCTGTCGGAAAATGGATCTCTACTACACGGTCATAGCTTTTACTTACTATATTCTCTAAAATTATAGCATAAGTGCGGATGATGTCAAGACATTATTCCGCGCTTATTTATTTCTTTTCAAATATCTTTCCCTCCATGAGCACATTCATCTCTCCGCCAAGCAAGATACAGTACATGCAGAAATACATCCACAGCATGATCAGAACTATGGTCGTCAGGCTGCCGTACATACTCGAAAATCCCTTGAATACGTCCAGATAAATAGAAAATACCCAGGATATGACCATCCATCCCACAGCGGCAAACATAGCGCCCGGAAGCTGATCCCGAAACCGCCCTCTCCTGTTGGGGAGGAATTTATAAAGCATCAGGGAAAATATTACCAGCACCGTCGGCGTGATGACCGCCCTCGTCTCGATCAGCCAGTCCGCTATTCTCTTAAGAAAAGGTATATGCCTTGCTATAAACAGGTTCAGCGTATTACCGAATACAGACAGCACTAGCAGAAGGATGATCACCACAATAAACAACAGCGTATAGACCGTCGATCTGATCCGAAGGACAATGTAATTGCGGGTCTCCCTGCAGCTATAGATGCAGTTCAGCCCCGACGCCATCGCAAGAACACCTTTTCCCGCAGACCACATGGCAACGATGATAGTAACCGGAATGATCCCCATGGATTGATTATAGACCTGGTTCACAATGGACGTGATCAGATTCTCTACCGACGCCGGAAACACCTGGATCACGGCTGTCATCACATCTGCCTTCGTCACTGGCGTATACTGCACCATGGTGATCAGAAGCAAAATGATCGGAATCAGACACAGCATGAAAAAATACGCCGACTGTGCGGCATAGGCTCCTACATGGTCTGCAGCGATATCTGCAGTAATGTTCATAATCTTCTGATAGATATCCTTTATTCTCTTCATAACATTCTCCCACATATTTGCCCTTTATTTTACCCGATTTTTCCAGATTTGTCTATCTTAACTTATCCGCCTACCGATACCTCTCGGAAAAACATGGTCAGTATGTCTATGTAATTCTTCCCCTTTTTCGCCATCTCATTGGCTCCGTTTTGACTCATTCCGATACCGTGCCCGAACCCGCCGCCGGATATGATAAATACATCCCCCTCTCTCCGGATCGTAAAAAATGCGCTTGGGAGCAGCGCCGTACTCGCCGCCGCTGTCCCAGCCTGATTGACAATCTCATAACCGCTGCCGCCAAGAGCCCTTCGGATCTTATTCTCCGTATCTACCGTCACCGAACCGGCATCTCCCGTCGCACAGATCTGAAGCGCCACGCCCCCGGCTCCTGATTTTGTAACCTCGACGCTCTGCAGTGTTCCCACATTCGTTCCTGTATTCTGGCTGATCAGGGCGGACAATGTTCCTGCCGGTATCTTCGCCTCCCACCGATACCAGGGCAGTCCCGCTTCGTAGTCCCCCTGTTCGTCCTTGACTTCCACAGACTGCAGATATTGATTCTCCGCATTGGGAGCCGTGCCCCAAGCCTCCACGCCTGCCGTCTTGCCGCAGGAGGTCGAATAATAATAGGTCGTAACAAGCCGGTCCTGGTAGCGGACCACCTGCCCTCCCGTCTCCGCCACTGCCTGATTAGTCGCCTCCTGGGGCAGAGAATTGCCGTACACCTGATAATCCGTACTGTCGTTCACATGCGCCTCGTACTCCGGGTAAGCGAAGCTCTGCATCTGCTGATAGGCATAGCTTCTGGCGCATACCGCCTGCGCTTTCAGCGCCTCAAGCTCATAGGTATAGGGCATCTCGCTTGGAACTACCCTGCACAGATACGTTTCCACCGGAAGTTCATTGATGACTGCGATCCCTTCGGCAGTTGTCCGAAGCTCTATCACTCCGGCATAAGAAGGCGTCCCGCAGCCTCTCTGGATGCTGTTAAGGGCGATCTCTCCTCCGTCCTTGGCGCTGACCCTGATCTGCCCGCTCTGGAATCTGGGGTCATCCGGAGCGAATGTCAATGGCTGCTCCGGCCCTGCTTCTTGGGTCTGATCGCCGAATGTAATACAGAATCCACTGGCCGATGACATTTCCACAGACGGATGGACAATATTAGCATACCCATTCGTCATGATCAATACTCGGATGTTCGGATTATTGATCACGATCTCAGGAGCTTTTTCCTCCTCGGGGGCTTTCTCCCCCTCATCTGCGTTCTTCTGCTCCTCCTCCCGGCGCATCCTTCCGATCAGCCCTTCTTCCCGGTGTGTAAGCGCCGCCAGAAGCCCGCCTATGATCAGAAGACAGATAAGGATCAGCATTCCATAGAAGAAATATTTCTCATATCTGGCATGATATCCCATATAACTTTGTCTTTTATACAATTTCTTTTTAATATATCCTTTCAATTGACTTGTACCCTCTTGTCCACTAACCTTTTCTTAATGTATGCTTTAACGATAAAAAATATGTGGGTCCGTTCTTTACATCTAAATTACCAGTTGATATAATAAAGACATCACATAAACATCAACTTCATTTCCAGAAAGCAGGTGAGCATATGCCAAGTGATAAAGAGATGATCAATCACTTAATTGATAGTTATACCAGTTTACAGCGCATAAAAAACTCAGATGATGCCGAAAAAGAAATTGATTATCAACTAAAGATATTGAAAGCAAAACTTGAATCATTCGGAATTGTGACAACCGACTTAGATTTATAAATGCGCCGTAATAGAAAAAACGCCGTAAACACGGCGTTTTATAAGTGGACCTGGCGGGAGTTGAACCAGATAAACATAATTTTACGGAAACGGCGTATTTTCAATGAATATTCGAAAACGGCTTAAATCCAGGCTTTTTCATTGTTTCTATGTACAATAAATCACAACTTCACACACATTTTTGCATCCAAAAACAGAACTATGCAACACGAAATGCAACACGGATATTTTACTATAAATACTTCAAATTGTCGATATCGAAATTTGATGTTCAATATTCTTAGCATCTCCACAGGACATCTCCTATACTATGTAAGTGGGGTTCTGAACAGAAGAAACGACCGTTATGCTCTCCCGGACTGGCATAACAGCCGCTTCTCTCTTTCTATGACAACCCGAGCAGTTTACTCCACGTCTTCGGACCCACAATGCCGTCTGCAACAAGACCTTTTGCCTTCTGGTATGCCATAACTGCCGCCTTAGTCTTAACTCCAAAATCACCGTCAACATTCCCGCAGTCAAAACCAAGAGAGTTCAATTTGCGCTGCAGCCATCTGGTGATATTTCCAGAAGCTCCCTTCTTGATCATCGGGCATCCTGCCAGCGTGATCGGCCCTGCAATATTATCGACCTTCTGTGCACTAAATCCCTGGCGATTGCATTCCGCCTGAAGCTCTGCGATAGATCCAGGAGCCTGGACTGGTACTTTATCGCTGACCGCCGTCACATGTATTACGCCGTTCGCTTTAACACCAGCGATCTCATCAAATGGGAAAAAACTGCCGGGACAGGTGGTCGGCGTGACGTCCTTGTGTTTCTTTACGGTCGATATGCCGTACTTGGCTTTCAGATGCGCGACCAGTTCCTTACCTGCTTTCTTCTGGGCATCCGGCATCGTCCGCTCCACATCATAATCACCCTCAAAACAGATTCCTATAGAATCCGAATTTCCGCCAGATGCATGAGCCCCGACAGTGTTATCCGGCCGGCCTTCCCAGATCGTACCATCCTTTGTAATGTAATAATGGTATCCGATACCGGCCCACCCATTATTTAAGTGGCATGCATGACATTGATATACACTGAATTTCTCCGCATCCGCATGATGCAGGACAATACATCTGGTACTCTTCCTTACTGACAACGAATTTCTAAATTGTAAACTTGGTTTCTGAATGTTCATATTCTACTCCTTCCTGCCGGGCTCTTGCGCCGGCGCAAAAAGAGGACGCCGTTACACGTCCTCAACATCATTTCTTTCCCGGTAAACTCCCATCCTTATCCAACAGATTCCGCAGCATCTCATACAATCCCGTACTGGCCAGACCAGAGATCATACCGCCAAGTACGACCATTGCATTGATCCCGGTCTCCAAATTGATCAGGACATTGACAATGAGTCCCATCGTTAACGCCGCCAACGGGATATACTTGTTCGGGAACCAGACAAACGCCGTCTTAAGGGCGTAGCCTACGCACAGGCAGATTCCCAAGGTCAACAGGTTCACATATTCAAATAAGTATGTAAGATCCATATTATTCCACCTTCCCTTCCAGATCCTCAATCCGATGGTTCGCCACCTTCATCTTCTCTTCCAAAAGAAAGGTCCTTTCCACCACCGAATTATGCTTCTCAACCTTCTTTTCCAACTGCTCTATCCTGTACTTGATCAACTGCGTACCGCCGAAGCTCCCCGCCAGCGTCCCGATCAGGGACAGGATAGCAACCACAATCGTATCCTGCATAACATAACACCTCACTATATCGTTTTCACAAACAAAATAAGACCGCTCTACGGTCTCGCCCTGATTTCTATCATCTCGCCCTCCGTTCTACGCTTGACACAGCATAATCATCTGGATCGCCCTGGAAGATATCGTCTCCCCGTACCCTCCGTTCTGGTAATTCCAATACTGCACTGAACTTCCCGCACTTAGAGAAAGAATCTTCACCCCATAAATCTCCGGGTAATCTCCCCTGATCGGGCTTGCCCCAACCGTATGGGAAGCCGAGCCATTGATCCGGACGCCAACTTTTGCAGTACCCTTCGTAGACGTCGATTGCGTAACCGAGCTGCAGCAGATCAGATAAACTCCGCTCTGACTAACCGTAGTCACAGTCTCATATCGGTAACTTCCAGAAGCAAGTGATACGTTAGAGAAAGTTTTTGAGACAAAACCACTGTTAAGCTTCGCCAGACTGACATTTCTGCCTCCCGCCGAAAGAACCAAATCCGATGCAATCATATTCACTATATTACCTAATAGAATATTAGAATCATACCCTTGCAATAAAAGCTCTCCTGCACGTAACTCCATAGTATCCCTCGTACTGCCTATTGTCGTCTTTATGATTCCTGCACCGCCAAATAAACTAATAGATGCAGTCGCCCCAGCGCCGGCACTTTTTATTGATCTGCCCAGATTAATCAGATTCGCTTTAAACGAAGTCAATATCTCAGATATATTTCTAATATTTACCCCATCACCATCAATATACACATTCTTACCAGCCGGATTGCCAATCGTAGCCGTACTGGCATACACCGGCTCCGAAGCAACCCTCCAGTTCGCCCCGTCATAAGTAAACACCACCGTAGCACCCGCAGCCCAATACGCATACCTCACACCCTGCGTATAGACCGCCTTCGCCCCCGTACCGTTGATATTCAGCGTCGGAGACGCCGCCGTATTCGCATAAGTAAACTGCACCGAAACCGTAGCGCCCGCTTTCAGCACCAGTGTCCCCGCTTTCAGCGTCGCCGCCTTCGCAGCCGTACCTGCAGCCGTGCCGCAGGTCGCATACAACATCTGACCATCCGCTCCATTGGGTCCGGCCGGACCTTTAGGCCCTGTCGGACCAACCGGACCCTGCGGACCCGTTGCACCCGTTGGCCCCTGCGGACCTGTCGCACCGGTAGCTCCCTGGTCCCCCTTATCCCCTTTGTCTCCCTTATCTCCTTTATCACCCGGATCGCCCTTCTCCCCGGCAGCACCATCCACTACATTACTCACCGTAACCTCATACGATCCCCGGACACCCCCGCCGGCATCCCTGGCTTCAAACCCATAGACCGCCTTCCCAGAAACATCTCCCGCATTCACCACAATACTCTTCCCGACCGCAAGCTCCACACCGTCCTTCATCCACACGATCGTAAACATATCCGCCACATCCGCCCCGGCATCCCTCACATTCGCCGTAAGCGTCGTAGACCCCTCCCCATTCCGGAACACCACACCGTTATCCGTAGAGATCATACAGGCATAGACCTTATACTCCCGGATCAGCTGATTCATCTTATCCAGAAGCGATGTATCCACCTGAGACTTCAACTCATGGAAATTATCAAACGTCGTCTTATTCTGCGCCGGATCCGTAAGACTCCTGACCTGCTCCGTCACCCGCGCCTCCAGATACAGCGCCGGTACAAACTCCTCATCCGTCACCACCACCGTGTCCCCCATCTCCGTATCAAAAAAGCCGTCCACCTCATAACTCACCTGCGGCACACACACCTTCTTAAGCTCAGCAAGAGCCTGCCCATACAGCACATTCACATTGGCCGTATCATAAGACCACCGCTTCAATATATACCGGTCATCCGTCTTAAGATTCGACGGAAAACGCTCCATCGCCTGCACCGCACGGATACACCCATCCCCAGGCGCAGACCGGTATTCCACCCTTCCGTCCGCGTCAAGCTCCGTCTTATCAAGCGCCGAGATCATCAGATTATCCGTCCCCACCGGCAGGATCGCCGTATACAGCCCCGTGATGTCCGAAGACTTCCGGATCCCCTTCACATTCACCCCATACCGGAGCGTCATATCCCGCCTGTCCTTACCGATCCCCTGATTCTCCCCGTCATGCTCCCGGTACACATTCATCACAAGCCGTTCCAAAGAGTAATCATCCGCAAGCACCGGCACAAACTCCGCCTCCGCGCCAAACACATTCGCAAGAGAAAAGATCCTCGCAAGGATCGTCGACGATCCCGTCCACTCATGGCTGACCGTCTTATCCTCCACCTCATTCACCCCAAGTTCCAACGTATGCTCCGGATCAAACACATCCAGATACTCCTGAAAACTCATAGCCTTCGGCGACTTATATTCCCCCGCATCCTCATTCAGCAGCTCAAACATCATAGAATACGCAACAACCTCCACCACATACTCCGTCTTCACCACCTTCATGATATTAAAATAATAATCCCTGCCCCCATACCGGAACGCCAGCTTATTCCCCTCTACAAGATACTGGGCATCCCCATGCCTGGCCGAAGCCTTAAACCCATAAGTACAGGCAGAACCCTCCCTATAGGAATGCAGCTCATCCCCATAATAATGCAGCGCAGACGGCGCCCCGTTATCCAGAAACGCACACACCTTATCATACGCGCTCAACACCGCGATCCTTACATTCTCCATTACAAAAACGCCTCCTTAATCCTCGCCGTCACCACCGGAGCCGGGTTACAGAAACTCGAATAATAAAACTGCACCTTCGTCTCCCCAGGCGGCACATGAAAATACTTGGTCCCTATCATCTCATCCCCCGTATTCGCCATCCCATTCACATAGACCCGCGCCGCCTCCCCGTCGATACTCACCACATCCCCCTCCTGGTAACGGTTCGGCACATCCCTCCACTTCTCCACGCCCATCTTCTGGAACTCCAGAGACCGCAGATAATTCCGGGTCACATACTTATTCCCAAGCCCCCGGGAATCAAACTGGGTAAACGCAACCTGGATCTTCTTACACTCCATGTTCCGGATGGCAGAAGACCGGTAACTCGGATAATTCCCGAACCAATAGAAGGTCACCTTATCCCCTTCCTTACGGATGTCATTGTGCCCCCTACCGTTATTGAACGGGTTTGCATTGTCCGAACTAGAAGGAGCAAACGAGATTGACCGCACGATCTTCCCATTCAGCCAGAACTCCAGACACGCTGTATTCCCCGTCATATCCGACTTAAACAGGCTGTACCCGCAGATCACCTTATTATCCCCCGTCAGGAACGCAATGGACTGCTCCGCCGTCTGCCCCATCAGGCCCGTCTCAAACCAATGATTCAGATAACAATAGAAGTTCTTTGCCCCCGCATGCCCCTCCGAGTCCGCCGGGACCGTCAGCGTCTTCATGGCCCCGATCCACTTCCCCGCACTGACCGCCCCCGTCGACCGAAGCCGCAGGCAGGGTTTCCCGCCGATAGTCTCCGTCACCAGGGAACCGCCCATCACATGATTCGGATGCATATAGTTCGTTCCAGGATCATCCGGCAGGGCAGACAGATCCGACAGCCTCACAAGCTTCTCATTCTGCTTATAATTCTCCCAGTCCGTCTCCTCCACACATCCATACTGCATCACGCCATACTGCGACACAATACCCAGATACCCGTTCTCATGCTTATGAACGATCTCATAGCTCACCGGGACAGACTCCGTGCCCCGGTTCACAATCGTAGCTTCCAGGATCCCGTCTGCATTAAGCGAAGCCGGGAACGTCTTTTCCACCGTAGAATGAGCCAGGCCGTCCGGGACCAGCCAGGTGATCACACCTTCCCCCAGACATTCATAATCATCAAAATCAAGATCCCCCATCGGAACCGCATAGAACACCCTGTCCGGGGCATTTCCAAACACCAGCTCCTTCGGCTCGTCAACATTCAGGATACGGGCAAGCTCATCATGCTTCTCCCCCAGATCCTCCAGCACCGTATAAGGCATCGGGATCTGCTTCTGCTTATAAGTCGTATAAGAGAAATCTGCACCCCGCTTTAATCCGGCATCCCCCAGAAGCTCCGGAGACCATTCAGCACCAGAGAACGGAGTGAACCCGATCAACACATCAATATATTGATTCAACTCATACCCGTTAAATTTAACCGACAACCCCATATACACCGTCACCTCTTCCCCTTCAGCATCTCCTTCAGGAAAATATTCTCCTCGATCTGCCGCTCCATCTCCGCAGCCGTAACCCGAATAAACTCCCTTTTATCCATTTCCACAGACACAATGACCGGACGCTTCGAAAGCTCCCGTCCAAGACGCTTATAATCAATCTCCAGCTTACCGCCGCGACCCTCATCCACAAGTCCGCTCTTCTCCTTCGCAATAACAGCACCAACTACTTTATCCACTACCTTGGACTGCCTATCCTCCACAGCCAGATCCATCCGCGCGATCAGATCCGGCACATCCATACTCCTCATCTTCTCAGAAAGCGCATCTACATCAATGGCATCCAACGCACCTTCCGCCATTTCCTTGGCAGAATCAACTGCAGCCTTTGCATTCTCCTCAATACCGATCCCAAACCCAAGGTCAAAATTCTTACCAGACTTCTTCGCCTTCCTGGATGGAGACCGCTCCGCCAGGGCGCCGCGCAGCGCATTGTACGCCGACATCGCAAGATTGGCTGCCGCCGAAGCAGCACGCCCAAGCCACGCACCGATCCCACTGACAAAACCAGCTCCAAAGTTAGAACCAGAATGATAACCCGTTTTCGATCCTGCGCCAGAATCCGCATTACTGGCCAATGCACGTCCTTTTGCATTCGCTTCACCGGCCTTACTGCCCACACCCGAAGCATACTGAGAGCCAAATCTCCCGCCCGTGTCCGTCGGGTTCACCGTACCCGCCCCAGACTTCGCCCGGTCAGCGATCCCTTTCCCCTTCTGGAACAATGCACCTGCCATTCCCGCCACTCCGGTCCCCAGCATCATACCAAACCGCGATCCCGTAGCGTTCGGATTCACAGACCCCGCCCCGGCATTCGCGGCATCCGCATTTACCTTGCCGGCATTTCTTGACGCACCTTGCTGAGAAGACAGGCCGATCCCAAAGAAAGACATAAACCGAGACCCCAGATTCTGCAGCGTTGTACCCAGATCAGATTCCGTAAATACACCCAGGAAAGCCGCGATAAACTCTCCGGCCCTCGACAACACGCCTTCCTTCCCGGCATCCACTCCAAGCGCCGCGCCCTCCATCGCCAGACGGAAGATCTCTTCCGTAGCCTTAGACGGCGAATGCTCATCCAACGCCGCCCTAAGAGCATCCAGAAAAGAGATCCCCTCTTCCTCTGCCTTCTTCGATATCCGGTCAAAACCATCCATTCCTATCATAGCGCCTTCGACCGCATCCGAAAGAGCCTGCCGCGTTCCTTCCGGAAGATTGGCAAGCCCTGACAAAAATGCCTCATAGGAAGCAATCGATTCCTCACTCAATTTCCCATCAAAATCAGCCTGCGCAAGAGCGGCCACCATAGCCGCAGCGCCATCCGTGCCAATCTCTTTGACCGCAGTTTTAATTCCCCCAGGCAACTTCTGAAACTCAGATACCGCTTTAGCAGCCGCATCTGCAGCATCATCTCCAAAAGCCTGGTACATCTGACCGCCCTCTTCCACCAATACAGACAGGGCGCTGGTTGTCTCTTGTGCCTGGGCTATCATTTCATCTCGCGCTGTCTGAGAAGAAGCCAGCATTTCCTTCGTATACTCCTGATACCCGCTTACCAGAGAATTCATTGCAGATTCAATCTCTTCCACAGTTCCACTCTGCATCGCTTCCACAAGAGCATCATAATTATTGACCTCAGCAGACAGTTCATTCAAAGATGTTCTTGCACCGTCCACGGATTCTGATGCTTCATCAAACGCAGTCTGCGCTTCTTTTACCGCATTCTTTGCCTCTATCATAGCCGCCATAGCCTTCGGACTGGTATCATTACCGTATTGGTCCGTTACCTCATTCAGATTGCGCTGCGCTTCTGCAAGGGCATCCTCTTTCTCCTTTGCAACTGCCACTGCATCCTTATAAGCAAGCAACGCCTCCTGGCTGTTCTTATACGCAACTGCCATTTCCTCCTGAAGAGCCGAACACAATGCCTCCGCCTTCTTCTTTGCGATCACCTCATCCAGGGCAGCTACCGTCTCCTGATAATTCTGGATCACACCGTCCGTCAGTGCGATCTCCGTTCCCAAAGCATCCGACAACTCCCCGGTGATCACCCTCGCCCGCTCCTCATAACCAGCCTTAACCCTGCCGTTTTCATCCGTGATGGACTGTAACTCCGATAGCAAGGACCGATAACCGTCATACTCCATATCAATCGCCTGTACCGACTTCTCCCTCGCCGTCCTCTGGCTGTTCAAAGAATCCGTCAGCTCATTACAGGTATCCAAAAGCTTTTTCTCACTGTCAGACAACTCATACGATTTTCTCTTTGCATCATCAGAGATAACTGTATACGCCACCAACCCCGCAGTAAGCGCCGCGACCGCTGTCACCGCCAGCCCAATTGGATTGGTGGCTATTATGGCGTTAAATGCTGCATGTGCCGCCGTTGCAATGCCCAACTGCTTACTCAATACTCCCACTGCAATCTGTTTCAGAGTGACCGCTCCCGTAGATGCTGCTGTAGCAACTGCGGACGTCCCGTTAGCCGCAATAAACAAATCTAATGCCATGGCACTGGCCGTATATGCGGTTGACAATTTTTTAACTACGCTCGCTGCCGATGTTGCGACAGTATAAGCCTTGACCGCTGTGACACCAGTTACAAGCAGCGGAACTGCCTTATCCAAGTTTTCCGCCAGAAGTTTAAAAGCCTTAGCAGCCGGAGGGATCACTGTCTTTCCAAGACTCAATCCTACGTTTGCGATATTCCTGAGCGGAGGGACAATCTTACCTGCTGACTTACTGCTCCCCTCTATCTCATCCGCGAATTCATGGAACACCTTCCCCGCTTCCGATACCACACCCTTCAAACCACCCGAATCAAACGCTTTTGACAGCCGGTTGACACCTTCCGTTCCGGCGTCGACAGCCTTCCTAAGCGGAACCTGCATCTTCTCATAGACCTTGATCCCAAAACCTTCCGCCGCAGATCCAAGGATCGTAAGACTCCCCTTCAGATTATTCTGCATGGTTTCCGCCATACCCTTCGCCGCACCGTCACAACTATAGATTGACGTCTGCAGTTTACGAAAATCCCCGTCCGATGCATTCACAATGGCAAGCAGCCCAGACATCGCCTCCTGCCCGCCGATCGTAGCCGCCATATTCGTTTTTTCCGCTTCACTCAAGCCCGCAAAACCACTGCGCAGATCCCCCATGATCTCATTTAAAGATTTCATGGAGCCGTCACTGTTCGTGATCGAAATCCCTAGCTCATCCATCGCAATTGCCACTTCATCCGTTGGCTTGGCAAGCCTCGTCATAATAGACCGAAGAGACGTCCCTGCCTGCCCGGCCTTGATCCCGGAATTCGCCATCAGCCCGATCGCTACCGCCGTATCCTCCGCCGAAAAACCAAGCGCGCCCGCCACAGGAGCCACATACTTAAACGTCTCCCCCATCATGCTTACATTCGTATTGGCATTCGAAGAAGCCGCAGCCAGAACATCCGCAAAATGCCCCGACTCCTTTGCCGACATCCCAAATGCCGTCAACGCATCCGTCACGATATCCGAAGTGACCGCCAAACTCTCGCCAGACGCCGCAGCCAGATCCATAACGCCCTCAATGCCAGAAAGCATATCCTCCGTCTTCCAGCCGGCCATCGCCATATACTCAAACGCACTGGCGGCTTCCGTGGCGCTGAACTTCGTCTTCGCCCCCATCTCCTTCGCCTTATCCGACAGCTTCTCAAAGTCCGCCCCCGCTGCGCCCGAGATCGCCGACACCTTCGACATCCCCGCTTCAAAATCAGAACCCACCTTGACCGCATAGCCTGCCATCGCCGTGATCGCCGTACCGGCAGCCCCCGCTGCAACCGTGATCCCTTTCAGCGCACTCTTCGCCGTACCGGAGAACTTCGCCATGGCGCTCTGAGCCTTTGAGCTGTCCAATTCCGTATTGATCTTGATCGTACCGTCTTTCGCCATTATCTCACCACCCTAGCACTGCATTGCAGAATGAACTTCCTTCTGTCTTCCGCACACATACGCTCTCCATTTCCTGTTACGGGCTTCCAGAGACAACTTATGCCCGGCAGCCGAAGCATCCGTGATCCGGTAGAGCTTCTTCATCTCATTCAGGAACGCCCGCTTCTCCCTTGGCAGACCCGCCGTGCTCACCTTTCGGTAATACATGATCCTGCTCATCTTCGTATCCTCATTCAAAGACTCAAACAAAGCCATGAACTTCCACCAATGCATCCTTGCATCCGTCAGGTCAATCCCATACTGCTCCTTAAAAGCAGCATAGATATACGGCGCATCCTGGGCAAAAGAATACGCAGGCTCCTTAGAAGTCCTGCGCTGGTATCTTTGCCTCCCGCCGTTTCCATCCTCTTCCCTCTTTTCTGGTTCCCCGCACCGGTAGAACCATAACATCCGGCTGACCGCCTCCGGGACATTCGCCGGAATCCTCGGATAATACATCCCAAGCAACTGAATGACCTTATCCCTCTCATCCATCCCACTCCCCCAGATCCGGTCAAACTGCATCCCGACCCGGAAATCACTCCGGATCGGATATGCAGCCCCGTCAATCGTCACAGTCTCAGGAAGCTTCCCGGTAATAAAATCCTCCTTCACCCTATACCACCATCTTCTTCCAAGCCTTCTCCATGGCAATCCTGTTACGCTCCTCCAAGATCGGATGCACCTGCTTCTCATACAATTCCGTCAGCTCCTCCCACGCATCCAGGCAAGTCAGAAGATCTGTTTCCTCCCCCAGCACCATCTCAGCACTCCCCGCACCAAAGACCTCATCAACAAAATCAACCACAGCGCCGCACATCATCTCAATGCCCTCTGCCCCATTGCCACAGCTTTGCGCATCCTCAACCGTCCTAAGGACCTTCTCCAGGCCCTCTTCATACTTCCTTGCAACCTTTGGATTCAGAAGCCCCGCCTGAAGCTTCACCCCCAAGACCTCAATCTCTATTAATCTCATAGTCACTCATCCTCCTTGCTTCAATCTGCCGCACTCCTACTCCATCCCCGCGTCATCCTGCATATTATTCGTTGGCTGTACACCACTCGCCGCATAGGTATACTCCGTCGGGTTAGACCCAATCTTCTTAAACTCAATATCTACCGCAGAAGATTCCCCCGCATTCCCGGAACCATCCGAATTCACGATAATAGAAACCTTCCCCTTCTCGCCCTTTCCATTCAGGATATTGAAATAAACATAGTTCGTCACAACACTATTCCCAGTGCCATACTTCATCTTGTGAGACAGACAGTAATCCTGCGCCGGATCCCCCACATACCTGTCGCCGGTAACCGCAAAAGACCGCTGTGTCCCCGTCTTCATCGTATTCTGCCCGGAACGGATATACTGCTTATCCTGCGTGACCGGATTCATCTGAGAGTCAAGACCCGCGATCCCCATCTCCACAACCTCAAAATCCCCGTCCGGCGTAACCGCATCCCCGCCAGGCGCAACATCGATCGCAAACACATAATCATCATTCGTTACCCATCCTTCATAATCCGGATTGATAGTATAACCCTTCATCAATTCACTAACCTTCATAATCTTTCACTCCTTCTCAAAATAAAGAACCCTGCACGGGATCACATACTGGGCAGTCATATTCTCCCAATCCACCGTTGCAAGGTTCGGCATGTTCTGTAAGTTTTCAATCTTCTTAACCTGGCATCTCCTCCCAAAATCCGGAAAATTCCTCTTTCGGTTCTGCTCCTCGATCCAGTCCATAAAATTCTGCGCAAGATTCATAGCCTGCATATTCAGGTCATCCGTCTCCGTAGAATAATGCCAGGTGAGCACAATAGAAAATGCATACTCCTTATCCGCAGCACGCAGGAACTTCTTCACGGTCTTACCGGAATAATTCGTCAAAAACGACACCGAATCCGGAGAATCATTAGCAAAATTAAAAGAAGTCAACGAACCCATAAGCTCCGAAACCTTCTCTTCCACATACGCCTTCATGATCTCATGCTTTGTCATGCTCCCCCTCCATTCACAAACCGCTGCACCGCGCCCGTAAGATCCCCCATCCTTGCCGCCTTCATCGCCTTATCCCATTCAGACGTGGCCAACGGATGCCGGGACTTGTTATACTTTAACTTCCTGCCCGTCGTGACCTTACTCTCGCCCATCCGCGCCCATGCACTCCCCGTGATCCTGGACACCATCAGGATCCCTTTATGCTGATAATTCGCATAAGTAGAAATATAGTGCACAACACCATGGTCACCTTCCACATAAGTTTCCACCTCCTCCGCCAGCCCCCTGTTAAGCTGTGGGACATAAGGATCCATCAACCGTTTCGCCTCATTCGCCATGAACAACAATGTCCGGTCGCCGCCCAGAGCTTCCTTCGCGATCTGCGGGATCGGCTTGTTCCATCTGAAATCAACGTCCATCCGTCTAACCTCCTAACCGGTAATGCTTCGCCATCCGATGCGACGTATTGTCAGAAAACGCAGTAACCACGAACGCATCCGGCTTATACCTGGCCAATACCTGAGACGCCGTATCCGGAGAAACACCCGTGATCTCATCCCCGCATTCCCCCTTGACCACGATATCCTTCTGCCTGCAAGTGAAATACTCCCTACGCTCCTTATCCGGAAGCCGAATCCATTCATGGTAAGGTTTATATTTCCCAGAGACAGGGATCCGGACCGTATAAACACTGTCCATCCTCGGCTCCTTCTCCGCATACTCCAAGCGCCCGATCACGTTCTTGTAGAAACAGTTATGAATCACCGTCCTCTGCCAGACATCCTTTTTCCCATCAGGATGATCAGCTGCCCTGAGACAGTTATAGACCGTGACCGTCTGGTTATAATTCGGATTCATCTCCTCACCCCGCAATACATCAGCCCAGTATTCACAAGCCACTTCCGGACAATCCCCGCTACACTGCGGCGGATCCCCGCTTCCGACAATTCATCCGTCTTATAAGTACCCGTCTCCCCGTCATTGCCGTAGCTCTGCAGGATCATCCCATTCTCATCCTTTGCGGCATCCACCGAATACAGCTTCTCTGCCAGCTCACAGCAGCACATCCTCACTTCCTCGGGAATCACTTCTAAGGCCTCCACCCGCTGAAACGTCCGCTGCCGGATCTCCCCGGATGCAAGCATCGCCCAATAAGGGAAATCCGCATCCGGGATCTTCGGTGCACGGCCAAGAAGATACTGGTTCTTATAGAATTCCAAATCCACATAAACCAACATCCTGTCTCACCCCATTTTACGCCCCTGCAGATGCACTATTCTTCATGATGGCAAACGGACAGCGCTTCGCCTTATCCTTCGCCATCGCATTAATCGGATTCGGGATCTCCCAGCCAAGACGCATCACGGCACGAAGGGCAACCATATCATTCTGCATCAGGTTGTACATGATATCCCCCGTTGCCGGATCCTGGATAATACCCTGGTCAAACAGCTTAAAAGTAATATCCTGCCGGATACTATAAGCCAACTGAGAGAAATCACCGGAGATCATCAGCGCCTTGCTCCGGTCAAACGCACCGTTACGCGGGAAGTTCATCGGAGAACCATCCAAGGAATAAGCCGTCCCGGTCTGCATATCAGACTTAAACACCGGCTGCCCGGTAGAATCCTTCAATCCCCTGAGCTTCGCCCGCATCGTAATGTCCGCCATATGCCCGTTGACAAAATAGCCGCTCTCCTCAACCTTTGCGATCACACCATTCTCACCCAAAATAGAATCATACAGATCCGATCCAAGCGTCGTAACCGCGCCCGCCTTCGTGGCCGTAGTCACAACACCGTCGCGCCAAGTCTGCGGCTTATCAACATCAAATAAAATAGCGCCGTCAATCTTCTGCCCGAACGCCTCCACCAGCCTCGGCCTTACCTCGCCCCAGATATCATAGTCCGCATCATCCAGGACCGCCTCAGAAATCGGCACAATGACAGCAATCTCTTCCGCGTAGATCACTTTCTTATCCCATGCCATGTTCGTCATCTTCTTCTTCGCCGAACCGCCTTCGCCATTCACAAAATACGCCACCGGCAGCAAATCAAGCACCGGCATCTTGTACTGCGCAGCCGTCATATTCGCAAGCCTTTTGCCGCGCTGCAGTGCGGCCGACTGCTCTACCACGCCCTGGACGATCTCATGGCTCTCCTGCACCGGGATCAGCGCTTCCGCATCCGACCTAGTGATAGAAGAACCTTCACCGGCAAATAACTGCAAATCAAAAATCTTTCTGTTCCTGTTCATATCTCATTCTCCTTCCCTTACCTTCCAAACGCCGACCGGATGGAAGCATTGATTGAATCATGTGTCGTCTGGCTTGTGCCAGATCCGCCGTCCGGTTTCCCCGTGGAAACCACCTTATAACCCTGCCCCGTAAAACGCGGGTTCTCTTTCAAGAACGCGTCTGCCGCCTTCTTAAAATCCGTCTTGTCATCCACCTGCTTGCCGACTTTAAACAAAACATAGTCCAGATCATCAGACTTCACACCCTTATCCCGCAGGTAATTCGTATTCTTCATCTCCTCCACCTGCGCAAGCGCGTCATCCCGCTCCTTCTCCACGGCTGACACATTCGGCTGGCTGGCAGCCTTCTTCGTCCTGTAATCCGCGATCGCTGCCGTGACCTCCTCTTCACTCATGCCCTGTCGCTTGAAATAATCCGCAAGAGCCGCCTTCGTTGCCCGGTCCGCCCTCGCCTCCGCGATCTGCTCCGCCTGCTCATAACTATACGTCGCCCTTCCAGGCGCTCCCCCGGCATTCCCCTGGCTGCCGTTGCCTGTTCCATTCCCGGCCGTTCCCGCACCTGTACCGCCGCTGCCGGCACCATCTCCGCCGCCGTCCGCGAAGATCTGCAGATCAAAATAATATCTTCTCATCTTCTCTCCTCACTTTCCTGTGATAATCCCGTATTTACCGCCCCGTCAGGCGTGAAAAAAGCACTCCGCTATAGGATGCATCACTCATTACTTATAAAATTAATACCCCGGTATTCCGCAGCCACTCCACAGATACCCAGAAACCACGTATCAACCAACGCCTTGCCTGTATCATTCATCTTCTGCCACTCAATACAGATATTCCCCTGCCCTACCTCCTCCGTGATCTCCACAAGGGCAATCTCCCTAAGTCCCCGGATCAAAGTCAGTGTCAGGGCAGAAACCGCGGCACATACAATATCAAACCCTCTCGGCGCGATATCCGCATGACCTGATACATGGATCCCATTCAAGTTTACCGCAACATCAATCAACTGTCTCACCTCCTAAAAATGGGTATAAAAATACCACGCACTCCGTAGAACGCGCGGTACTTAATCCTCATCTTCCCAAAAACTGTCTTCTAATTCCGGAAAATGTTCTTCAAAAATAATCTCAATATCTTCCGGCAAACTTTCAATATCAAACCCTTCCGGTATTTCATCAAATTTTACTTTTCTTTCCTTCAAGATTCTATCCATAAGTTTCTCGTCCATACTCCAAACCATACCTTTCTGCAAACACTTGATTCACCTCGTTAATAAGCATCTGATGACGTTGCCTTCTATTAATTTCTCCTCTATTATACATCTTTTGGTATTTAGGTTTCAATTCGTTTTTTATATCTGATATAACTTCTTCTATTTTCTTTCTAGTATTAATCTCCTTTGGCCAATTTTTAGGTTTTCTAATAAAGTAAGTACCTTCATCCGTAGAAACTCTCAATTCAGATATAGGCATAGTCTTAAGGAACTTTATATCATCACTTGAAAATGATCCTCCAGACGGATGATTATGTGTCACAACTGCATCTTTTAACTTCTTGTAATCAAGAATTGACATCCTAACACTATTTGAATCTCCTCGTTTTGTCATAATATATTTTCCGGATGCACTATATACTTCCATTGTTTCATGCTTTCTATTTCTGATACTTTTTTCAGATTTAAGAATTTCTTCTCTTGCTGCTTTTGCCCACTTATCCGTGGTATCGCTGAGTTTCATATGTATACCGCCTGCCGATACCTGCCCCAGCCCGTCTTGGTACACCCTGGGCATCTGTTCCGGAAGCTTCATCGCTTTGGAGAATGCCTTGTACTTCTGCATCTCCCCCTGATACCGCGCCTTCTTAAGAATTATACTATCCTCATCCGCATCCCCTTCCAAAAGCAGTTTGATATCCTGCCGGGTCTTACGCATCCCCCTCTCCATCAGGCGTTGCTTCTGCAACGCCTGATATGCCGTATACTCCTTCCCCTGGTACTCCTTAGGCGTATTCTCCTCTTCCATCATTTCATCAAGCTCTTCATCGGTATAGTTCCTGACAGATACCCCCGGTATAAACGGATGATAATCATGATAACAGTTCGCCCCATGAAGCCCCGTTACCGAACCAAGACCACATACACTCTGCAACTGCTCATAAGTATACACCTTCCCCTGCCATACCTGATGCTCCGGCCTTGCACCCACATGATACGTAACCTCATAGACATCCGTTCCCAGATTCCTCGCCGCCTGCTCATTGATCTTCCCCTGAACCTGCCGGAATCCAGTCATAACAGCCCTCCTTGCCGCGACCTCCACCCGGTTACTATGCCCCGAATCATAATACACCGTCCGAAGCCCGCTGTTTGTCATGGCATTGATCGCACGGCCGATTGCAACATCATAACTCACCGCACCAGACACGATGTCCATCACCGCACCATCCAGCGTCTCCCGGTAAAACTGCATCAACGGATGATAACAGATCTTCCCCGTACCCGGATTGCGTATCACGAACCCTAACGAATTCGTGAGATTCCTGAATTCCGCCTTCGTCTGCACCTTCACCGATTCCAGAAGAACCTGAAGCTCCAGATTCTCCGCGAACGGGATCTGCTTCCTTCCAACTTCCCCATAAGCCCTCTGATACCCATAATACTGCTCATACACCGTATCCGAGAAAATATGGTCAATCTCCTCATCCGTAGCTTCAAGCGCCTCCCGGATCCATTGCTTAATATTCTCCTCAGACTCGCCAAGCTGAATCATACGCTGCATCTGCCAGTCAGCCTTCGCCGTAGAAAACCCGTTAACCCGAATCGAACGGACAATGTCAGCCATGATACGCATCTCCAGCTCAGACATCGTTCTCTCTAACGGGATCGGTATTCCCTCCAGTCCGCCCTGCATCATGATTCAATCACCTCCGCAGTAGATTTTATTTTCCCTTATAACAAACATATTAGAAGGAATTCCATTCTTTATCTGTTCTCTTATTCTATCTGACTCTTCTTTACCAACAGGTATGAGATCAAAATGCCAGGGAACTTTCTTCTTTTTCATAATCCACACCTCTCTACTCCACTATCACATTAGCTTGTTCCGGAAGATTCCTCTGCGCCTCTTCCGGTGTCTCTCCATACCATTTTGCCCGGTACTCCCACAAGGGCATCACCCCCATAGACACATCCTGCCGGTCGCTCTGCCGCTCCGTTGTTTTATCCTCAATAATCGAATCATCAAAGGCAATCGTGACCGTTGCATTTTCCTGCAATCCTGGAATCCCAATACTGACACCGGCACGGATGATCGTCTGGATCAACTGAGTCAGAACCCGGTCAAGCACAAGCTCATGCTTCACCAATGACCGGTACATATCCGAATTCTCACTGATCACCTCCGTAGCCGTCTTCACCCCGCCGTCCTCAAACTTATAACGGTCCGTTCCAAAGCCGCATTTCAAAGACAGCCAGTTCAGATCATCATTAATGGCTCTGCTGTGCTCCTCAATCCTAAGATCCATATTAACCTCGTGCATCGCTTCCTTCGTATCCTTAAAATAATCCTCCGGCAATTCATAGAACACTGTATCATCCGGATCAAAGACCGCCTCTCCATTCTGCGCAGTAAGCAGCTCCGGCGCTACAAAGATACGCTTACGCCCCAGCGAGAACTCATTCGCATAGCTGTCGTACTCCAGATCCAGTTTCCTGACCGTATCAACCGCATTCGCAAACAAGGAAACACCCATGGGATTCGTGGTGTCCTCATCCGCGTTATTGACCAGATTCAGACGGTCGATCACAAAAAGAGGCTGGGCAGAACCTGTTTCAATCCGGGCTGCCAGTCCGCTGAATGCAGGAATCTCCTCCCACTGCTCCGGCGTCAGCTCCTTCCCTGCTCCGGTCGTATTCTCCACCACACAATTCTCGATCACATACTGCTTCCGGTTCTCCCCTGGTACATCCTCCAGCTTATGATACTGGAACTGGATATACTTCTTCCGCTTACAGGTTGTCGGGAATGTAAAGATACATTCCGTAACAATCTTATTCTTCCAGGAAGTCGGATAAATATTGGCAGCTTCCACATAGTTGATCCCGACGTTCCCACCCTTCATATTCCCGGCTTCATCCACCACCGCATCCTTGACATACACCACATAAGCAACCGTTCCAAGCGCAGATTTCCATTCCTGATACTCATTTCCCAGCTCTTCCCAGGTGTTATCGGCAAGAACTTCTTTCACAAATGCATCCGTAGTTTCATCTGCGATCGTAATCGTGACACGTTCATTCAGCAGCAGATCAGCCATATCTTCACACACCTTTTTCGCCATCCCAAGCGCATAACGGGTACAATTGACAGAAGTGCCATTCCCTCTGTATACCTTATACTTATGGAACTTCCGCACATTGGAATTGTACCAACTACGCCACACCTCGATCTGCCTGTAAAACGTCCGATCAACCGTGTCAATCCCCTTCTCCTTAAAATAAGCAAATATATCCATCCTCAATCCTCTCTTTCAGATACCGGCAGCCAATGCTTCACCTTCGTCCACATTCCCATCACCAGATAACGGATTGCATCCATACAATGATCCCCAATCTTGACCGGCTCTTCCTTCCCCTTCTCTATGGAGTCCTTGTCATACTCATACGTCTGGAACTCATTTATGGCTCTGTTCTGCCCGGCTGATACATCCAGCAGATGGAACGTCAGCAGCTTTTGAACACGGCTGATCCCCAGTTTCACATCATTTTCCGCATTACGGATGACCACAGGGACATTCGCACCCCTGCAGGCACGCTTGATCTCTTCCTGGAGCCCCTGCGCCGAAGGATCCAGGAACAAATAGAAACGGACATTTCCCCCTCCGTACTTTTCTCCCAATCCCATTGCAAAATCAACAAAATCCCCCGCATACTCCGACGGGCTCTTCTGATGTCCCGATTCCCGTCCGCTGTGATAATACTCCGCCAGTCCCTTCAACCGCCTATTCGCCATATCCAGCCCCGCAGCCTGAAACGTGGTCGCATTCTGCTGTCCATAATCACCGCCGATCCCGATAATCGAAAATCGCTGCCCCTCTTCCGGTTCCCTGATATGGCTCTGGCTGAACATGTAGTAGACCGCGTCATCAATACCGGTACTTTCCCCAAGCCACACCCAACGATACATCTTCGGATCCGCCTGCATCATTTCTTCAGCAGTGTCGATCAGATCCCGTCCAAGCCATCCCACCGGCACATCTCGGTAATCCGTATGGATATGGATGCAGTCAGAACGCTTTTCCATCTTCTTACACCACTGGTTAATCGGTGCATTCGGATTCTTCGGCGGGTTGTACAGATAGATCATTTGAAACCCGCTGCTATTCCCGCGGACGAAGGTAGCCTCGATATTGGTCAGCTCATCCTCTCCCTCACCATCATCGAAAAATTCTGTCAGCTCATCCAGGATAACCAGCTTGATTGGCTTATCCTCGTCAATGATACCTTTGGTATCGTCAATGCCATCCGAACCTGAAAAATAGATTGTGGTTCCATACTTCTTATATGTGATCTCCATCGGTGATTTCGTAATGTTGAATCTATTCTTCGGGATCTTAAGCCGGTTGATCCCTCTAAGCATCTCCTTATACACCGTCTTCCGAAGCTTGTTATGATGCTTCCTGAGAACCACCACAGATCCATGGGCATCCGACACAATCTGATAATCCGCCCGGATTGCCGCATAACTGGACTTCGTACCAGCACGGCCGGAAGTCAGAATGATATGCTTATATGATTTATTGTTAAAGATCCCCAGGTACTTCGGGATGATGATCTCCGATATTCTCACCTGCTTCTTTTTCCGCTGCGTCATTAATGATCTCAACTCCATCCTCCTCAGCCTCAGAAGAGTCCCTCTTAAGACGATCTGTGTTGGCTTTCATCTGCTCGATCCGCGCCTTCTGTTCATCTGTGGCAAGATCCCAACGCTTGTGCAGCAGTTCATCATACTGCCGGATACTCCCGCGCAGGTCCGACATTGCCCTTGCCTGAGCTTTCAGGAAGTTCGCATGCTTATCCCAGGCCTGCTGTACTTCCCACTTCTCCCCAATTACATTGCCATCCTTTTTCTCCACCTTCTCAATGGTCTTATCGCTTTTATCCTTGACATACATGATCTGCTGCGCCCGGATAATAGCGGCATAAGCGATCTGTATCTCATGCCATAGGATATCCAACGGATCTGTCGGCATCTCCTGGATAATAGAAACGGTCTCTTCTGGAAGATACTTCGAGAAGAAACCGTATTTTTCTGCATTCTTATTCCCAGGCGGACCTGTGGCATTGTGATTACCCGGCTGTCCGCCCCTTTTCCGTTTGGTAACGTTACCTTTCGACTGATTAGTAACGTTACCATTCCATTGATCTAAATTCTTCCACTTCCTGATCTGGGTCTCTGATACTCCGAGATCAGAAGCGATGTCTTTTAACTTCTTCTTTCCGCCCGAGTCAAGCCATATCTTATATGCCTCGTCCCGCTTCGGGCTTCTGGCTCTTGGCATACCACCACCTCTCAATTCTCTGTAGTTATGAATGGATCCTGCTGGGGTCGAACCAGTAACTTTCCGGTTATGAGCCGGATGCTCTGCCTGCTGAGCTATGGATCCCGGTTTAATGCACGAAAAAGAACGCCCCGCCGAAGCAAAGCGCCCTTTCTATGTGTGGGAGGAATCAGATAGCACTCATCCACTGATCTCAGCATATACTATAACATTTTAAAACCGAACAATGTGAACAAAACGAACAAACTTTATAAATCCCTCATAAAACGCTCAAATTCCATCCTGACACTATCACCCGTAGCTTTCCGCCCGATCTTCGCCGCCGTCTGCTCCCACGTCATCTCTTCAAAGATCTTATATCTGATGATCCTCTGCATCCTGATCGGGATCGTCAGCATCCATTCCTCCACCTGTCTCTTGATCTTCTCCGCATTCTCCCTACGCTGTTCCAGAAGCATCTCTTCCAGGCGGAGATTCCCGTCATCCTGATAAGTAAAAGCCGTGCCCTGGACTTTGAAATGCTGCTCTTGATAGGGGAACCGCGGGTTGCTGCCCTTCACATTGGTCTGGATCACGGTCTTCCGTTTCTTTTTCAACCAGCAGATATCCGCTTCCGTCTCCTTGATCAGCCTGCAGGCATCTATGTAATCATACAGAATCTTCTTGTCCATGGCTGTTCCCCTCCTTAATCCTCGGGATGTACACCCGGTTTTCATGATACTTTTCCACCTTGCGCACCTTCCCGAGAAGCTGCCGCATCTGGTCTAAGGCTTTCTTATTCTGGGAATCCTGGGTAAACTGCACGACCGGATCCGTAACCTCAAACAGATCCTTGTACACCCGGCGCTCCACCCTGTTCTGGTGGATCCTCATACCGATCTGCGCGATCCTATCCGGGTTTTCCTCAAATTCAATCGCATGAATAAGATCCTGATGCCGTTTGTCCTCTTCCGCTACTCCGCTACGCGCCATAGCGTTAAGCTCCCGGCATTCCTCCGCAAAATCAAGGAATGCCTTTATCTGATCCGATGCTTTCCTGTCCAATCCCGATCTCCCCTTTTATGTCGTACTTTTTAGCCATGTATCCCAACACGTCACAGCACTCGTATGCTTTTCTGATGAAAGCCTTCGCCGCCTTGGCATCCGGCTTTGTTGCTGCCATCTCTGCCAGACGGTTCCTGTGTTCCAGGCTGAGAGTATGACGGTCCTTATGCTGCTTCCTCACGCTGTCACTCCCCGCTTTACGATCTCCAGTGCGCAAAGAGCGCCGCAATTCTCACAGTCGATATCATCTGCATTAATATATCTGCAGTGGTTTCGGTGGCAGATATCACTGTGGGCAAATTTGTCCAGCTCTTCTATTACCTTGTCCAGATCATAGGCTGTCGGCTGCGCATTGATCACTTCTTCCACCTCTTCAAGGATCCCCATATTTTTTCGCATATCTTCTATCAGCTTCTCTGCATTAATCAACCTCATCTTCCCTGTCTCCTTCCTGATTCGTCGTTTTGCACACATCCCTGTCCCAACGCTCCAAAACTTCATTGATCACCCGGTCACTGTACTCCTTATTCTCTCCCTTGCTCATCTATATCACCTGTCTTTCCCTCTTCGGGTGCAGCATCTTTGCACGCTTCTCTTAACTTATCCCGATAAGCGCTCAATCTGCTTCCCTGCCGCTGGTTTCCTGTCCTCTCAATTTCAACAATCATTTTCTCTGCTTTCATACCGTTCTCCTTTCTCTATGCAAATCTTCTTTTATGGTAACACCTCCGGGAAATCCGCAAAAGACATCTGTCCATCTACATTCCTCTTTCTTTCTCGCTCAGCCATAAAACGATCAGCCTTATACCTGTTATATTTCGCACGATATTCATAGCTTTTTCCAAATATGTTCCATGCAGCTTTTACAAGGTTCGGTTCATGCGGACGTATCATTTCCAGATCCCCTACCGCCTTATATGATATCGGGCAACCACAGCACCCAGTCCTTGTAAGTCCGTATACTTCATATGCGTCAGAATACCTGATCCCGTAGTATTCTTTATACCAAGCCTTGTCTGCGTCCGATACATAATACAGCGGGCGCAAACGGTATTGTCCTTCACTGGTTTCTGTGAAGCATAGCGCTGTGTTATCCTTACGCGGCACAGACCTCATGCCTCCCTCATCTCTGCGTTCTCCAGTAATGATCATATCAAAGTCTTTTTGTACATCGTGCGCAACCTGCTTTTTGCAATAATCACAGCATTTCGCGCTGATCTGAAAATCCGGCGGATACTCATCAATAAAATCACGCATGTACTTAGAACTGTTGATCACGAGTTGAATATTGGGTCTTGGCTCTCCTTCGGAATTACAGCAGCATAAGAAATTGATCACGCTTTCACACTTCGGATATCGCTCTTTTAACTCCTGCCTCTTTGCCGCTTTGTCCTTCGCCTCTTCATACTCCTTTGAAATGGATAACGGAATCCCTTTCTTCTGCCACTCCTCTAATCCTGCAGACATAATCTTTGAAACAAATGGTATCCCGTATTTTCTGGATGCTGTCACAATACCTGTCTTTGGCCGATGTGCTTCAATTTTTACCCCGTATTTCTTTGCTATCTCTTTTACATGGTTCTTTGTAGCCCTCATCTCCAAACCTGTGTTGAAAAACGCATATTCGACAGACGGAAGGCTAAATATCATCCTGACTCTTTCAATGAGATCAATTAAGATATCGCTGTCAGATCCACCGGAATATGAACATATTGCCTTCGGATGTTCCCGCAGACGTTTAGCAATAATACTTTCAATTGCCTGGAATTTTGCCGGTGCATCAAAATCTGCATAATCAGGTCTTTCCGTATAAACTTTACTTTTATAAGTTTCTTTCATTTTTCCAAAGAAGCCCGTGTACACGTCACCCCGGCCGGAGGCTGGCTCCTTTCTATGTCTTACTCTTCTAAAGCCGTCTCTACAACTCCAGACTGTTTATACTATTTTTATGCCGAGTGTGGATTTTCACCACACATGAGGTATTCCAACCTTTATATGCAGGGTTTGCCGTCTGTTGATCCGACGTCGATAAATGACATTACTGCCCAGGTTGCCACCGCTTTTCCAAATCTTACATGTCTTAACTGCTCCGGGATTCAGGCATGTATATTTTGCGTCTACATATTCCGCCATCGGCATATATTCCATCGCCCATACGCTTACCAATTTAACGTTCACATTTTTTTACACTCAAATAGTGTTTCTAATATTTTGACAGCATTATCAATTCCCCAATAATCTTCATTATCCCATGCATCATCGTCTTTAACAAACCAATCATGCCTAATTTCTTCTATGATGTCATGTGCCCTCTGTAATACCTCTTTTTCATCTTCATTAACAGAAAAAGAAACATTACTTGTACAACATACATTTGCCATATTTTCTCCTTACCCTTGTGGCCTGTCCGCTATGCAGGAAATATTACCTTCAATCTTTTTATAAGTATCATTCGCCATAAGAACTTGCAATACTGTATTGGACAGCATCGTCTTCGTACTTTCGTCAAACGCCGTCTTCACATCACGATTTACTTGTTGGCGAACTTCATCCACCTGCTTATCCAGATAGCTTTTTACTTCATCATCAATGCCAAGATGCTGCAGAAGATACTCTTCAAACGTATATTCCTTCGTTTCTGCTCTGTATCGTCCCTTATTGTACCTGTCCTTCTCAAAGCTCTTGATAATCCGGAACCTGTTATTTTCGATACAATCCTTTACGCAGCGCTTCGCATACTGGAGCAATGTAAGCTCTTCTTTCGGTTCATCATCCCAGACATTGGAGCCACCAATACAGATTTTCTCATTAACCATGAAATCCTGCACAATGTCCTTAATGATATCGCCGGTTGCACACTGAATCTTCTTCTTAATATCCTCCAGAACCTCGCTTTTGATCTCACTCACAATTTCACCATAGAGATTCTCCTTGACCTCTAACGCTACAGCCCGCATTATTCCAGCCGCAAAATTTTCCGTGTTGAACTCTATTTTCAGATTTTCTCTCTCCATCTTTACTTCCGTATTATTCATGCCGTCCTGTTCCTCCATTTCTTCCGACGTAGGCTCATAGTCCTCGTCATAATAATCATCATAATACATATTTAATTTCACTCCTCGCCATTAACTTTCAGTCAATCCAACCTCAACTCTATCTGGCCAGATTCATAATTCATCCAAACAACTTCCGTCCGCCTACTCCCCATCTCCGCATGAGACCTGAATTCTTTCCTTCTCCATCCAGCAAGCATATCGTCATACATCTCTGATGCATATCCCGAGATCATGATCTTCGCTTTGCTGATGAGCGCTTTCTGAAGCATCTCCTCATGTTCATCGTCCGACATTTCATGCTTATACTGCTTCTGTTTCCCGCATCTGGTCCCCAGAAGATACGGCGGATCCAGATACATAAACACATTTTCATAATCATATCTTACGATCAGCTCCAACGCCGGGGAACATTCGATCTGCACCCTTCGCAGCCGCTCCGCGATCTCGATCACCCATTCCGGCAGACGGTACCAGTTCCACAGCGCATACATCCGCTCCCGTCCCTGCACGTCATTCTTCCAACCGACCTTATAGCCATTCGATCGAAATCCATGCCCCTGCCAGCACCGGACAAGGAACTGACAAGCCTTGAGAAATCTATTTCCTTCCGACAACACTTCCATAATCGGATCACTCTTAAACGCATCATCATACATCTGCCGGCTGTACGGCGTTGTCATCACCAGCCGCGCCAGCTTCTCCGGATCCGTTTGAATGCACTGGAAGAGATTCACCACATCCCAGTCCAGATCATTGACCGTCTCTATGTCTGACGGGGCTTTTCTGAAGAACATTGCCCCGCTGCCGAAATACGGTTCCAAGTAGGTATGATGATCCGGTATCAGTTCCACAAGCTTATCTGCAATCCTCCATTTACTCCCCGGATATTTCAAAACACGATTCAATCATCCACCTTCTTCACACCTTCCCCGGCATAAACCAATCTAGCTTCCGCCGTTTCACATATCCCCAAAACACTTTGTAGCTGCTGTACACCCTGAAATACTTCTCCACATAATCATACGTTGCTTTTATAGACATACCAGAAAATAAAAGCTCCTGGATCCGTGAGTAGTAAGGGTCAAATACGCTGCGTCCTGTTCTAATATCACTCATTTATTAATACCCGCATCCATACCGATAGCATTTCCTCCGCTCCCATCGATTCACTCAGCTCGGAATAAACCACCAGGTTTTCTGATTCTTCCCATATCCTGTCGTTGATTGATCTACCTGCAGATCCCTCTTCGCCTTCATCAGATCCGCACGCTTAATCCCATTCGCTTCACTCTTTAGGATCACCTCTTCAGAATTCATACGGCCTCCGGCAAGCATACTTTTCAAAAATTCACAGGCTTTCTCGTGATCCGATCTCCCCAGATCCTTTAGACAGTCCTTTATCTTCTCTATCTGTACCGTGTTTGCATTCGCCTTCGCAAGTAATTTCTCGGTACTCCCCGCCAGCATATCCAACAGCTCTTCGATCGCACCAAGCTTATGAAAAATATTTTCGATTACCTTGACCTCTGCCGGCGATATGGTAGAATCCGCTTCTATAAGGCTTCCCGGTTCCAATCCCAGAAGGATACACATCACCTGCTCCACGCTTTTCGGCTGCTCCCGCGTCTTGGCCAGATTGCTGATATAAGACCTGCTCCTTCCAAGTTCCAGGCTGAACCCCTCCTTCGTCTTTCCATTCCTCGCGATCTCAGCGCATAACCTTCCATAATCAATCCTCACTTTTTCTATCATTACGTCTAATCCTCACCTTTTTCCTTCTCCCATAAATCATGTATCGTCTGCACCTGCGGAGCGAACCACAAGAGAAGATCAACAATGTCCGCCCTATTTCCATATTCTGACTCGATCTTCATTGACCGGTTATTATATTCATCCATATTGTGATCCGTAAGATACTGGCTGAAATTCTTCGCACATGCATTATACATATCTTTCACCCGTTTAATTTTATCCTGCACACCAACCTCCCCAACGAACCTTCTGCCCGCGATGCCCGGGTACTATGTAAATGGCGTCTCGAACTCCCATTCAACCCAACTATCGTTATTCTTATCCCATCCATAATCAACTCCCAGCTCATCACCATCACCATAGATCCGCTTAGACTTTTCATCGTAATCCAACACAAAGCCTTTCGTCTCCGTCTTTCCAAACAAACGGTTCTTCGATACCTTCAGCAACCTCTGTCCCGGATGCAGGTCCTTCCCCTTTTCATAAGCAATCGTGATCGTCGCAAGATTCGAGATATCCCCGCTTCCACTGATCTCATCGTTCTCATTCGCAGTAAAATTATTTTTCCTCTTATGCGCCACCAGAAGGATCAGCACATTATATTTCAGCGCTATCCTAGACAGCTTCTTTACAAAAAGACTTTGCCTGTCATATTTATCAAAAGCGGTCCCCTGCTCCAGATCCAACGCCGTCATGAGGTTGTCCAAAAGAATCACATCCACGCCATACTGCAGGATCACATTTTCCGTAATAGCCAGAAGGCTCTCTTTTTCATCACCCTCCACGATCCGGTTATCATACAGGAAACATTTCCCGCGGTACCAGTCCGCAATAAGCTGTCGGTTTGTATCCGATACTTTGTAATTCCTATCCCCCCACTTATTTCGATATTCCGTGATATGGTCCCCTCCGGCAAGCTGGAAATCAATCCATGACCGGAAAAGGTAATTCGGCAGCTCTCCGCTGTAGGCGAAACCTTTGTGTCCCTGATAAATCGCATTTACCAGGATCTGGCTTGCAAGCGTAGACTTCCCTTCACCAGGTTTCCCCGATATCAGCGCTACTCCACCGAAGGGAATTCCACCATAGAGCAGCCGGTCTAACTGCCGGATCCCTGTCTGAAGCTTCGGAAGCTTAAATATATCAACATTCTCCACCTCCGCCAGGTCGATCACACTCTTAATCGGAACTATTACCGCATTCTCCACACATTTCCTGACCTGATCTGTCCCATATTTCTGCAGGATCTCATTAGCGTCCTTGCATTCCTTGTAATCTTCTTCCCGCACATGCTTCACGGTACATCTCAAACGCTTCGACAATTCGTCAAGCAGCGTGATCCTGTCTTTCTCATGGTCTCCAAAAACAATCACTTCCTCAAACCGGTTAATCCAGTCCCAGCAATACGGAACCCAGGTAAATCCCCTGGCTCCTGTCGGCACCGACACGGCATTCTCAATCCCGGCCGCTGCTACTGAAAGACTGTCGATCTGTCCTTCTGTGATAATCAGCCTGTCAAATTTGTCATTGCACTGTGCCATTCCAAACAGGATCGGCTTACAGTTCGCCTCACACCATTCTTTGTTCTTATCCTTCTCCCGGTCAAAATCCGTCTTCCGGTACTTCACAAACTGCATCCGCCCGGCAGCATCTAAAAACGGGAAAACCAGAATGTTCGGGTGCTCCGTCTGCACAGTGATCTGATATCTCTTTATGACCTCCTCCGAAATCCCTCTTTCAGTCAGGTACTTTACTGCCTCCGGCTTCGGCCTGATCGGCTCTTTCGGCGTCTTCATCTTTCGGAACTGCCGCCTTGGACGGTAATACTCATCCACCTCATTTCCAAGAGAAAAATCAAAATCCCTGGAAAGCGTCAGCATGTTTCCAGATACTCCGCAGGTTGAACGAAAACATTTAAACTGGCCAGTCTTCAGATTGATTGAGAAGGTGTTGAGATCACCTCTGGAAGGCTTCGGATTACAATAAGGGCATAGCCGGAAGAACAGCTCTCCATTGTGTTCCCTTGTCTGCGCATGAATATGTCTTGCAAAATCATACGCATCCTGTTCTTTGAACTCATACATGCCTATTCCTCCCAGCCATTAGGACCGTACTTCCACCATTCTTCGTCTTCACCGATCAGCTCCTCTTCTGGATCTGGATTCGGATCCGTCTCTTCTGCCTTCGGCGCTTCTGGATGTTTCACTTCCAAATAGTCCTCAAACACACATTTTTCCAGGAAATTGTTCGGCAGGAACATCTTGTCACCGGAATCTTTGATATACTCTGCATAATTCGTCGCAGATAAGATCAATTGATCTTCCGTAACACTTCCAGACAGAACCAACTCACTGTAAGCCATCTCTGCCAGATATCGTCTCTGCTTATTGGGAAAGACAGACCAAAAATCATCAAAGCGCGTTATCCGCGGAATTTCCTTTCCTTTACTTTTATTTACTTTACTTTCCTTTGCGGTGTTTTTCTTGGATTTACTCATATTTTTCTCGGAATTATCCGGGTTTTTCTTGGAAAAACTCTTGTTATTCGCGACTTTAATACAAGATGCAGTTTCCTCTTCATCTAAAAGCCAGATTTCAGCATTCACTTCAAACTGCCTTTTACGTCCTTTAACTGCCTCCTGATAACGTTTCTGTATTCCCGGTGAGGTGATAACCTCTGCCCTCTCCTGTCCGTTGCCGCCATCGGCTAACTCGCATTGTGGTCTGTTATCCCCTTCTTTTTGTATGGTAATGATAGTGTCCGGATTAGTAAGTGTTCTCTTTACGAGTAGTGACCGGCTAACCAAGAATGTCATTACCTGTTCAATAAACCCTTCCGTAAGATGCAGATCATCCATGGCATCATCCATACTCTCAGCATCCCACCTTATGTAATATCCGTTACGATAGATCTCTGTCAGCAGATAGATGTAAAATATTATTCCGTCATTTCCATATCTGGAATGAAGCCGTTTGATCCGCTTATCCGCATAAAAGAAATCCGTATCAAATGAAAAATAGAGCAATCCGTCCTGTTTAGGACGTGCCATACTATCCGTCCGCCTCTCTTATCAAAACTTCAATCCGTGGATTCTTTTTATCCACATCAAACTTGTCAGAAAACCCGACAACATACTTCCATCCGTCATCCTTCAGCACGCCGCACTGCACAAGCGCATCCTGGATCACTTTACGCCCAAAAGAGCTTATATTGTCCTTATCCCGGCGCTTATTCGGCTCCACCCACAGATATTCCATGAATACCGGTTTCTCAATCCTCACACCCCTCATGCACTGCTTGATTGCTATGGCAACGATATCTCCGTTGTTTGCTTTCATCTTCGCGCCTTTGTGGCGGTTCGTACGATCTGCTAAGATATAGTCGTTCAGATTGTTGAGCGTACCGGGGATCGTCAGCAAATATTCCACGGTATCTCCTTTCCGCTGGCAGTCCGCACTCTGCCAGCAAGCCGACAAACGCTACATATTGTACAGTTACATTTGTGCGGATGAATCCTAATTTAATAGTTTCCTCGTGATACAATCCCCAAAAGGGAGAATGCCTATAATTATGCGATCACTGTAATATGATATTTCTCCAGTTCTTCAGCAAGCCCAGATTCCAGATATCCCTTGATCCGCTTCATGGCCGCATTCTTCCAAAGTCCGCCATCCGCTTCCACCAATTTAAACGCCGGGCCCCTCTCACTGTCCTTGATCCGGAATACATAAGCGCTCTCAGGTTGCTCGATCTCTCCAAATGTCCTGTATGGTCTGAGCCTTACAGGGTTCGGAACGATCACATCCGTATTATTCGCGATACCGCTCTTAATCGTCGTCTTCTGGCTGATCCCGTCATCCTTATAATTTGTCGTAGTCCCTGCCTGGATAGTCCCGGCAACCTTCATAATGCTCTCCAGATCTTCCGTTGGAATAAAATTCGACTGCAGCTCGATCAAGAATCTTTCCTGGTCATAGTAATGATCAAACTGGAATTCATTCACAATTGCAGAAGACTTCAACAGATATTCCCGGTCCCTTTCGTCGATCAGGCCAGAATACAATCTCACCTCCGTCGGGCTCACCACATGCAGGAGCATGGTCTCCCTCAGTTCCTCTGACTTCCCTTTGATATAGTCCACGACTGCCGTCAATGTATTCGCCCTGATCTCATCCGCCATATCAAAAGAATGGTAGCGTCTCAGATCCTTATCACAATATGTCTTCCCATCGATCTCTACGATCTTGGGATCCATCCCATCAACCTTCAATCCTACAACGTACTGTAATGCTTCCCTTAATCCTTCCATCATCTTTCTTCTCCTCCTATGCTATGCTTTTCTTCTCATATCAACAATTCTCTCTCCTGAAGGCTTCTCTCCTGCAGGCTCCAGGATCTCGCCCGTATCCGCATCAAACGGCCGGCCATCTGCAGATACCTGTGCTGCCTGTGCATCCTCTATAGACATCTGCCCAGGAATCTGACCCGTCGTAACCTCTGCAACATCCACCTCTCCAGTACGGAGGTCCTTTCCCATACTAAGGGCAGTATCCGTTCCAGCAGCCGGCGCTAAGGCTGTCTTAGTCTGAATGTCTATTGGAGCAAAATTCCTGTCTTTGTTTGGCTTAAACGTAATCGTCACCGTAACTTTCCGCTTTGCCAGGGCATCCGTATTGGGATCCTGGATGTTCTCCGTCACTTCCTTAAATGCCCGGTTTACTTGTGCACTGAACGCGCCATTTGCCAGTGTTTCAAGATTCACGTGTCTCATATCCTATCCTTCCTTTCTTCCATACTATTGATAAAAGCATTCTTCCCTACGCTCTGACCAACCAAAATTTCCACTTAACTGCTTAAAAATCTATCCCATACTTCTCCTTCAGAATCCTTCGTTCTTCCGGCGATGCGATTTCTGCATCCGCCATCCCCACATCCCTGCAATCGCTCACAAGTCCATCAATCAACCGGGACATTTCCGCCGTATCATAGGTACTGCTTCCACGGATCATGACATAGGTCCTGTACATCATCCCATCATTTCCCATCCTTGCATCCGATGTAGGCCGTAAATGATACACCTGAGATTCCATAACCTTCTTATTCGCTTCATCTGTATCAGGAAGAACAACCTTAATTGTCCTTCCATCAACGATATCCATAAATCCATACTTAGATAGAAGAACGTTGTGAAGTTCCGCATTGGAGATCCTTAAGATCTTCGCCAGCTTCGTCAGAAGCACCCAGTAATACGCATTGGCATCCAGGCTTCTCTTGCGCTTATACGGCTTAATCTCCAGACTCAGCTTATCGCAGTCCTTCAACTCTTCATACGCCTGTCCGAAATCTTCATTCGGCTCAAACAGAATCGTCAGGCGGTGCGTCATAAAATCAATGATCGGCTGTTTCAGTTTCCCGGTAAACTTCATTAGGCTGCACACTTCTCCTTTACCTGTTCAAAATGCTGAGTGATATTTTCATGCTGTGACACCGACAATTGGGATAAATCTGAAACCTTGTACGCGTTGCATACCTTCGCTTCATCAACCCCATTGTCCTTGAAACGTTTTCTTAGAGCCTCCAATGTCTTTTTATCAATCAATTTCTTCTGAGTGCTGCTTTGGGGATCCCTGTTTGAACCCGCTGCATTCTGGCTCTGCTGTTGATTCTTATTTGCGCCTGCATTTCGACTCCGCTGTTGATTCTTATCAGCCTTTGCATTCTGACTCTGCTGCTGATTCTCATTGGTATCCGCGTCCTTCACATCATCCAGAAGAAGCAGCCCATTCAACGCATACTTCCGGGCATAAGAGGAGGCGGTCCCTGTGATCTGTGAGGAGTCCATACCTTTCTTGGAGTCCTCTTCCCTTGCAAAAGATTGGTTCGAGACAGATTCACCGCTCTCACAATCAACCAGTGTTGCGGTAGCTTTGATATAATACCGGTTACCAATAAATATCAGATCGTCATTGACTGTCACTGTACATTTATGCGTCTGTAAAATCGGTTTCAATGCAGATAAGATATCCTCACAGCTCCGGTAATCATAATTACCAAACTTATTGTGCTGGTTCTTCGGTACACTTATGGATGACTGGATCTTCAAAAGCTTCTCATGTACCGCCATCAAACATCTTTCCTTTCATAATAGAGTCCCCAACTATTGAATGCCATTTCGACCTCCTGAAGTTCTTCCATCGTTCCAACAACCACATATAAAACCTTCATAGAATGTTTCTCAGTAAGCGATGCTGCAGCAGCTTCATCCACTGTCTTGATCTCCTCTACGGCCTCTCTTTTTGCTTCATTCCTGATCCGCTCTTCCTCTGCAATACGGGCTCTTTCTTCCCTTCGGATCTTTTCAATCTCTTCTCTTCGCAGCGCTTCCGCCCTCTCAGCCTCTCGCATTTCCTGCTGCGCTAGGATCTCCTTCTTTCTTGCTTCATAGTCACTGATATATTTCACAGCAGCGGCAAGATTACGATTCGCCATATACAAGTCAAGCGCTTCCTGTACCTTATCAGATCCCATAGAAGAAATGACAGAAATCTCGCTCTGCGTCTTGGTTACAGCCTCAGAAATCTCTTTCCTGACTGTCTTCATATTCGTCGTGGCGTTGTCCCATTTCGCGCCATAGATGCATTCAAGAGGTATGTAGTCCTGCAGGTCATCCGGTACCAGTTCATTGTACGCGGCTTCAATCTCTGCTTTCTTCTCCCTTACACGCTTCTCTTCAAATGCCTGCACCTGGCCATTGATAGAGTTAATCGGCTTATCATACAAAGCAATCAGGTTTTTAGCCTGTGTCTCAAACTCGTTCCATGGCGCCATATACTCATTCTTTGCATCTCGAAGATTCTCTTGAAACTCCTTTTTCTGTTTCCGAAGGCTTGCTACCTGCTTCTTTGCATATGTCTTACTGTCTTCAGTAAAAACAACACCCTCAAACTCTGCAAGCGTTCCCTTGATCGCCTGCTCCACCTGATCGAAGTTACAGGATATCTTCGCACTTTCCTGTGTGATTACTGCTACTGTATTGTTCATGTATCAATTCCTCCTCGTATTCTCTATAATTATCTTTCAGCCTCTCACGAAGGCTCTTCCTGGATGAAAAATATTCCCGTTCCTCAGATGTCATGATGCCCTCCCATCTCGGCATTCAGACAGTCCTTGCATATGACTTCACCCTCCATGGTTACAAGACGGCTATCCATATACAAGTCACATCCACACCGATCACAATGCCTGGGCGCTTCTTCTTTGATACCCTTACACTCTTTTTCTTCATCCCTGCATCCACACCGCTCACCGGGATCCAGATGGTCACCGCAGTCAGGACAGATATATCCGTACATCAATCGTCATCCTCCTTCGGCATCGGAATCCCCAAAACAGACGCAAGAGCATCTGTCTTAACCGAATAGCTTTCCGTCTTGATGATATATTCGACCGCTTTCAGCTTTACAGCCATATCCATGTGTTGCTCATCAAACTTCACAGATTCTTCTAACCGTTGATTCTTATCCCGTAACAACTGATTCATTTCCTTTAGCTGCTCTATTTCCTGCTGCATCTGCAAAATCTTTGCATCTTCCATTTTCTGTTCTCCTCCTTCATCATCTTCTATGCTTCACCTAAACAATTCCTTAACCATTGCGCCACTGGCGAATGTTCAATTTCCTCCACAAGCTCTGGATTTTCCCTCATTAAACATTCAACTGCCTCATTCACCTCCGAATCTGTTTTCTTTGCAGTGTCGAGGATGAATTCATAATACTCATTCCCCTGCTCTTCCCCCAGGCTCTCACAAAAAGACTCTCTTACTGCCCTTGCGGCAACTGTAAGCTCCATAGCTATCTGTTCTGGGATTCCATCAATCTCGAAGGACATTCCAAAATCTTTTACTTTTATCATTTACAACCTCCATTTTATCCGCTATAATAGCGGTAGTTACTCATTGGAGCGCTTAAGGTTGCCGCCTTTTACAAGCGCTCTTTTTTGTTATCCTGCGAAAAAACATGCCCCGCTTCTCCAGATATCTGACAGTACGCCCGAGCACATAGCCTATCGTTACAGTGACTACGCCTGCCAGTACCCATCCCGCATGCCGGGCCGGAGACATCCCAAACAAGATACTTAAGGACATCCATACTGCCCAGAGCATCCCAATCCGGATGAGGTCTTTCGCCCTCCTCTGCAAGATTGGGCATAATTTCCTCCTTCTCTTGAAATTCTTCAGCTTCATATCTCTACTCCTGCTTTCACTTGCTTCTATCGCTCTTCTCTTACCATTGCTAAGATCTGCTCATCTGTGATTCTCCCAGTTTTCCTCAAAGCCCGAAGTTCTCCAAGCTTAACAAGCTCTGGCTGTCTTATGTGCTTGTACAAACAGCTTTCGCTGACGCCAAGCACCTTGCATAACTTGTCCCGCGGGGTATCAATCATTATATGCTTCATGATCTTACGGAAATTATCATCTAATTTTTGAGTACTTAATGTGATCTTGGGCATCTATCTCACCTCCTCTCATTGGCAAATGTTTTACTAATCAATTACATCTGTTTCCACAGGAATCCACATTTCAGGATTGAAATTCAAAGTACATTTATACTTACTGACATCTCCAGCGGTAATATCCTCAACAACATAAGTTACGTCGTCACTAAGACCAATAAAATGCTTTTTATACTCTCCTTTTTCATCTTCCACAACAACTTCCAGTTGATTATCAGATGTATCTGCCGTAATGGACATCTTTCCTGTCATCTGGAAAAGTACATCTCCTTGTAGACAATTAATTACTGTAACTTGGCGGACATCATTAAAGTTATCTGCTTCTAATGAAAGATTATGAGAAACCTTAGAAGCTTCGCTGCATCCAGACAGCATAAACACTAATGGTACCGACAGCAATACTGCTAAAATTTTCTTCTTCATTTCTACTTCCGTTATTTATCCCATTGCGATGTTATCAGTTCAACTGTAATATCATCACAAAATGCTATATACTCACCCTTTTTTACGTCGATATGCAAAGATTCAAATGGTTTACTCTTCAATGCCATTCCGCACACCACATCCCTCTCTTCTTGTCCTCATTTCCAATATCTGGTATAATTTTCCTATCAAATAATGAAAGGAAGAAAGCTATGAATCTTAACGATCTTGACTGCTCACAAATCGCGGATAGAATCAATGACACCGTTGATGAAATGCACGACCGAACCGCATCCAAAATCATTACTGAGCAGGAATACAAAGGACAGCTTGAAAACTGTATTTTTGAAACTCACGACGCCCTCCGTAAAATGCAGGAAGATTCTGAAAAAGAGTCAAAAATCAATAAAAGACGCTATTGGATTAATTTTTTCATCACTCTAGTTGCTGCAATCGCCGCTGTAATCTCTGCAATTGTTTGTATAATTCCTTTTGTCTCTTGATAATCATCATCTGGCTAATTGCTAATAGAAATGCACTTAATGCCAGAAATAATATCGATACTGTATATGCTATCACTTCCTCACACCACATCCTTCTCGATGTTTTGCACTACGCAACTTCCCCTATAAAAAAAATAAACAGCAAAATCCTCAGGTTTAATATGTAATAAATCTGAAAGCTTTTCGGCCTCATTCAAATCCATAGGACGAATATTGTTTATTTTCTGATTAACAGTGGGTTGTGCAAGTCCTAATGAATTAGCAACGTCTTTCTGGGTTATCTGCAATTCTGCCATTCTACCTTTGATTTTGTTTGTGTTAATCAAATTAATTTCCTCCTTTCGTCTTCTCAATAGTAGCACTGTGCAACTAATATGTCAATAGCTCTATGCAACTTTTTTTTAATTATTTTTCCTTTTCTATTGCATTGTGCAATATTATGTATTATAATGCTACTCATAGAGAGGTGATTGAATATGACAAATGCAGAAATAGGAAGTAGAATAAAATATGCTCGTGACTTAAAAGACGCTACGTTGGAAGATATCGCTAAAAAAGTAGGAGTTACAAAATCCACGATACAACGTTATGAAGCCGGAAAGATTTCTGCTATAAAAATTCCGGTAGTTGATGCAATTGCAATAGCATTAAATGTTAATCCAGCATGGATTGTTGGAAAATCTGACGATATGGAACTCCCGTCACAGAAGATTCCCAAAATCCTTCAATACTATGAAACTCTCAATGACATAGGAAAACATGAAGCAACAAAGCGTGTCGAGGAACTTACATATATTCCACAGTACACAAAGAAAAATGAAGAAGATTATCTCAGAGTAAACGCCGCACATGCCCGTACGGACATTGAACCTACCGATGAAGATCAGGCTCATGACGATGCAATTATGAACGATGATAGTGAATGGGAGTGATTTCATTGACATACGACGAACTGTTAGATACTGCTAATAAAAATGGACTTTTGGTAAAAGAAAAGAGTTTAGCAAGAAATAATGGACGAATAATGGGGAATCGAATTGCCGTCCGCAAAGACATGACTACTACAGAAAAAGCCTGTGTCTTGGCAGAGGAACTCGGTCATTATGAAACTACGGTTGGCGATATCATTGATATGTCCGACCCATGGAACCGGAAGCAGGAACGCCAGGCAAGGCTGAACGGATACAATCGCATGATCGGTCTGATTGGTATTGTTAGGGCATACGAAGCTGGATGCCAAGATCAGCATAAAATTGCAGAATTTTTAAATGTAACAGAAGAATATCTGTTGGAATGTATAGAATGCTATCGGGATATATATGGAGAAATGAAAAGTACTGACAACTATATAATTTACTTTATCCCCAATCTCGCGGTGATAAAAATGATATAACCGCTTCGGCGTTTATATAGGTTTCTCAAATGTAATAAAGAGAAAGAGAGGTAGATAAATTATTTGGAAATCAGAGAATATATAGAAAACAGGGTGGACGGGCAGATAAAATGGTATAGTGAAAAATCTCAGCGTGCACAAAAGAATTACAAAAACTTTCAAACAGCTGAGATTGTCATGGCCTCACTAATACCGTTACTATCTGGTTATGTTACAAAATGTACAATTATCCCTTTTGTAATCGGGCTTCTTGGTGTCGCTATAGCAATTATAGAATCCATAACAAAACTAAATAAATATCATGAAAACTGGATTCAGTATAGAACTACATGTGAACTACTTAAATATCATAAACACTTGTATTTAACACATACCCATCCATACAATGATTCCGAAGAAACTGTTGAAAATATTTTTGTACAAAATATTGAAGATATTATCTCATCCGAAAATAATCAGTGGAAAGCTATAAATGTTGCAAATGAGGAAAGTCATAAATCAGAAAATCAATCCTCCACCAATTCATAGCTTTTTTCAAAGATATCGGGCTTACAAGGATACTGTTCACCCCTTAATCCGGTGATGATCCAATCTCCGATTTGTGCAGTCATATCGCCTTCCAGGGTGTGAATCACCATTACCTTGTCTGTCTGATATGCCTCTATTACTACTGGTTTTTTACGAAACTTTTTAACCTTATTCATTTTAACCTCCTATGAGAGAAAGGAAATATTATGCCATATTTGAAAGATTATCGCTTATTTATTAGCCATGCATGGAAATATGATAGTACCTACAGTGGTTTAATTCAATTACTTAATGCAGCCCCTCTTTTTTCTTATTATGATTACTCTGCGCCAAAGGAAAAACCACTTTTTCCACCTGGAACACCTTACACAAGTATTGAAATTGCAGACAAAATCACTGCAAAAATACGGCCCGCTCAAATCACTTTGGTTTTATCGGGGATGTATGGAGCTTATAGTAATTGGATGCAATATGAAATTGACGAATCTGTCCGCATGGGAAAACCTATTATTGGTATATATCCCTGGGGACAAACAAATGCCCCTCAATATGTCACTTCTAATGCAACTGAAATGGTTCGTTGGAATACTTCCTCCATTGTCTCCGCAATAAGACGATTGGTATAATTTCTAAGATTAATATTAGCATAATTATTAGTAATAATCAACCTTAAGAAAGGACGTGACAACATGCCAATACCACAGGAACGCACTTACACATCAGAAGACTACTGGAACCTCCCGGAAGGACAGCGCGCGGAGCTGATCGACGGGAAGCTGTATGCTATGGCTCCGCCGAACCGGATACACCAAAAACTTATCATGGAACTGACATCCGTAATCCATAACCACATAAAGAATAAATCTGGTTCTTGCGAAGTTTACCCTGCCCCGTTTGCTGTAAATCTTGCGGCAAATGATAGGGTATGGGTAGAACCGGATATCTCCGTTATCTGTGATAAAAACAAGTTGTCAGACCGCGGATGTGAAGGTGCCCCAGACTGGATCATAGAGATTGTTTCTCCCGCTAATCCTAAGAATGACTATACTATCAAATTATTCAAATACCGTACTGCGGGCGTCCGGGAATACTGGATAGTAAACCCGATGAAAAAGGTTGTACAGACATATGTTTTTGAAGGTATAGAAGAATCGGATGTATATCTCTTCGAAGATGAAATCCCGGTTTATCTTTTTGACGGCCTAACTATCACGATCTCTGACTTATTATAGAAAAACCGCCCCTGCACCAACAGAGACGGTTTCACATAGATGTAACTCGCAAACCAGAGGATTACGGTATATCATCTACCTTCAGCAAGTAGATTATACCATAATCCTCCACAATTTACGAGGGTTATTTTTTATACCCTTTTTTAGGAGGACTATTATGCCAACAGCAAAGAAATTACCTTCCGGATCTTGGAGATGCCAGGTATTCAGCCATTATGAATATGAGAAAAAAACAGACGGAACTATTAAGAAAAAGCGAATTTATGAATCCTTTACCAGTGATGATCCCTCAAAAAGTGGTAAAAAGAAAGCTGAAGCGATGGCCGCTGAATTTGCGCTTAATAAAGATAGAATCGAACGTAGTGATCTAACTTTCAAGGAGGCCTTAGAAAAATACATAGATTCCAAGAGGAATATCCTATCTCCCACTTCAATCCGTGGATATGAAACGTTGCTCCGCAATGCATATCCTTCCCTACTAGATATTAAAACAAAACGGATCAATCAAGAAATGGTACAGAAGTGGGCGAATGAATACACACTGAATCATTCTCCCAAAACGGTAAGTAATGCGCACGGCCTTCTCGTGTCTGTCCTATCCGTATATGAGCCATCCCTACGCTTAAGAACCAAATTGCCACAGGCAAAACAAAGAGATATTTACACTCCCTCAGATAACGATATTACAACGCTCTTGAAACACATTAAAGGTACTGAATTGGAAAAGGCGGTTCTTCTGTCTGCTTTCGGTACCCTGCGTCGTGGGGAAATTTGCGCGCTGACTGACAAAGATATCTCCGGCAACACAATTATAATAAACAAATCAATGGTACGATCCAATAACGGGGGATTTGTCATTAAAACGCCAAAGACAACCTCCAGTTATCGTGAGATTGTGTATCCGGACTTTGTAATAAAGAAATTTGAAGGCATCGAAGGGCGTCTTGTAAATATGTATCCTGAAGACATCTCAAAAAACTTTGGCAAAATACTAAAAGATGCCGGACTCCCACATTTTCGCTTCCACGATCTGAGACACTACTCGGCATCCATCATGCACGCTATCGGCATTCCGGATCAATATATTATGGAAAGGGGTGGTTGGAAAAGTGATAAGGTTCTGAAGGCAGTGTATAGAAATATAATATCCGATGAGCAGAAGAAATTTACGGATCAAATTAATTCTCATTTTGAAAGTATGCAACACAAAATACAACACGAATAGAAAAAACGCCGTAAACACGGCGTTTTACAAGTGGACCTGGCGGGAGTTGAACCCGCGTCCGAAAGCCCATCCACCAGAGCATCTCCCATCACAGTCATTACTTTATCATTCCCTCCGCCAGACGCCTAATGACAGGCTTTTGGTTTCAGTAGCTTCATAAGTTCTTCCATTCCCTCAAAGCTTCGGAAACGAAGTGCTCCGCCTCGTTGAAGCCGGTGACTTAAGCAGCGGATGACTTAAGGCCGACTGCCGCTTAAATTAAGCAGCGTACGCTAATTCTCTATTGTCTGCGTTTATATTTAATTGGAACTTTTAACGTAGTGTCCCGCTACGGATGGCTTCTCCAACTTCCAGACCCCCGTCGAAACCAGTACAAGCCCTGAGTTTATGCTGTAACACTGGCTGCAGACTGTCTTCCTTTGTTGGTATGTTACTTTATTATATGGACTAAGACTGCTTTTGTCAAGACATTTTAACCCTAATTTCTTCAGCCTTATTATAAAAAATTTTCAAAAATACCTAAAATATAAGGAATCTCATTCCCTTTTTGATGTAAAATTAAGCTACCAGACAAAGATCTTACTAAACAAAAAAGAAGGAGATTCCTTATGTCTAATTTTACAGCAAATACTTACCTTCCGGTATTGGATATACAGACATTATGATTAAGGTTCCTTCTGAAAAGATTGGATGTATCATGGAAGTGAAGTATGCAGCGGGCGGTTCGTTTGATACTGCATGTAAGAAGGCAATGACGCAGATTGAGGATAGCGGGTATGTTTCTGCTTTGCACCAGGAAGGGATGCAGGTAATTCACAAGTTTGGAATCGCCTGCCATAAGAAAAGCTGTAAAGGATTATATGATAAATAAGATACAAGTATACTTTAAGGAAAAAAGGTTTTGATCGGATAGCTACACCGGCAACTCATCCATATCCTCAAGTTCCCCTGCATTCTCAATCTCGTAATATACTACCCTATCCGAGTATTTCTTAAGGAGCTTTCTGCCCCCTCTGTCCCCTTCAAGGGCAAGAAGCTCTCTGCGGTACTCCCGTGAGAACCATGTTGGATTCCCAACCAGATCTTTGCACCTGACACTTCCAAGCTCAGCCTGCTTTCTTTGCATCTCTTCCAGGAATCTTTCCGCACTCCTCTCCGTCAAAAAAGGCTGATCCCCCACAAAGAAAGCATACCCTTCCGTCTCCCCGGACGCCGCCTCAATGCCTGCACGGACAGAATAAGACGCTCCTTTCCTGCTGTCCGGCGAGAACACCGGATGCACTGGCATCCCGGACGCTCCCATCCTTCCAACCACATCATAGATCTCATCATACTGTGTTACCACCAGAATCTCCCAGGACTCATGGCGCCTGCATATCCGGATCAGCCGATCCAGAAGATGCCGATAGAGCGGCTTTCCGTCCAATTCATATAATAGTTTATTTCCACCGAAACGGCGGCTGTTTCCAGCCGCCAGATAAATTAACTGCATATTGTCCTCTCAACGCCGTTGGCGTTCCACATTCAAAATCCGAAAAAATCCGAAAATGATACGATCAGACCGCCGCCTGTCTCTTCACTGTTTCCAGCGCCTTCGCTACCGGCGGAATCGAGATGATCACCAACGTAACGATTCCTTCCGCTCCAAGATAGCTTCCCTGATATAAGGCAGAATATACCCACGGATTCATCCCTTCCGGTGCGTACGCCGCAAAAAAGACCACTCCGGATAACGTAGAGAAAACGAATCTTCCCAACACGCCAGCAACATATCCCATCTGCAGGCCGTACCTCCGGTTATGAAAAAAACCTGACAGCCCAAGTGCTCCAAATGCTAAGGGATAATCGAATAATACCTGCAGAACAGACACCATATATGGATCAATAATAAATTGCAGGATCCCATATGCAGCTCCGGCAAGAATCCCGTACCCCGCTCCGAACCAGTACCCGATCAAACAAATAAATAACATGGATAACAACGTGACCGAACCGCCCATCGGCATCTCCCACACTTTTATGTAAGAGGTAACTATTGCCAGTGCGATTCCCATGGCAGAAAAAACAAGCCTTTTGACGGCAGAAGACGCACTCCTGCCTGTGATAGAATTGGTCTGTGACATTATGAAATTCTCCTTTCCTTACGCCGGCATTACCCGGATCAAGTTTTGAGGGTCTGTATGCTATACATACATCTCAGCCATTCAAGCGCCCCTGTTACATATACAGGATAATTCCATATTCACCAAAAGTCAAGAGCCTATTTTCTCAGGAACTTCGATAAATAATTCTTACTTAAGCCGTAAGGCAATCTATCTAGTACATCATTGCGTTAATCTTGAAGTAATAGTGCTTGATATTCGTGTCAGCTGTGCGTCTACGAACCGACGGTGTAGCGGGCTACATCTAGGTTCGAAGGCATGCAGATGGCATGGATAGCAAGTGCTTATTACTCAAGAATTAATGCAATGATGTACTAGTACACCGCCCCCACACAGCACACCCGCACGCATGCCGGCTCTCTGCCTTCACGCAGACGATCGATACAGCCATCGCATTTCTCCATCTTCCCGTCCGCATCATAATGAATCACACCCTTCGGACAGACAGACGCACATGTTCTGCACCCGGTACACTTCTCCCAGTCTGCCAGGATCAGGCCATACTCTTCCTCTCGGTAAATGGCGCCTTTGGGGCACTGTTTCATGCACAGCCCGCAATGCACGCATCCTACGCAGATATTCTTCTGAAAATCCTCTTCCTTCACCGTCCGTATGACTCTGTGGCTGTTCGCATCCTCCTCTTCCGGAGAATGATGCGCCGCAATACATGCCGTATAACATGCATAGCATCCTATGCATTTATCTTCGTCAAACCTTAATTTCATCCTATTATACACCCCTTATCTTCTGTCTTCTCCACCCTGCAGAAATATCCTTTGAATCCCGGGAATCCGGAGATCGGATCTACATAATCCTTTCCGATCAGCTCATTGGCATCTCCCTTGGAATTACCATGATAGATATACACAACTCCAGGATTCCCCTGGACATTGTATACAGCCGTTCCCGTAATCCTGCCAGACGGCGAAGTCACCTGGACGAAGTCTCCGTCACCCACACCAAAGACCCTGCCATCCTCCGGGTGGATCTCCACCATAGGCACGGCTTCTATATTATTAAGCCACGACATCCGATACAGCCTGGAATGGAATAACTGCGGCTTCCGGCTCCCGGTATTCAGGATCAGCGGAAACTTCTGTCTGTCTACCGCCCCATTCTCACGGAAATCATGATACACCGGCAGCCCTTCATACCCATGGCTGTCCTTATAACGCTCCAACACAAGAGATTTAAACTCTACCTTGCCGGACGGCGTATGGAACTTTTCATTCTCATAGGTCTTCACCGCCGGCGGGAACAGGTTCTTACCCATCATCCCTTCCGGACGGCTCTTTAATTCCTCAAGCGTAAGCCCGGACGGTCTTAAGATATGCTCCATATAAGCCTGATATCCGTCTCCTAATACTTCATCGCAGATCGCTGGATCCTTAAGCTTCATTCTGCGGAACACTTCCATAATGATCTCGATGTCATTGCGGCTCTCTCCTACCGGCTCGATCGCCTGATTCGAGAAGAAGAACCTGCCGCCCATTCCGGCGTGTACCTGCTCCCTCTCATAGGACGTACATGCCGGGAGGATCAGGTCTGCCGCCCTGGATGATTCTGACATGAACAGCTCTGCATTGACATAGAATTCCAACTTTTCAAGCGACTTCTTAAGATATTCCGGCTGCGGCCACATACGATGGTTCAGTCCCATGGCAAATAATGCCTTGATGGGATACGGCTTCTCGTTGGATATGTAATCCGCAAGCAGGGTGCACTGCGCCTCATCGCAGGACAGGTCGAACCATACCGGGAATTCCTTCTGACCGATGGCTTCCTCCCCGTCAAAACGCCTGATCTGTCCGAATTCATTTGCCGTGGAAAATGGTCCCGGCTGCGTCCGGTTGCCGCCCTCCACATCATAATTGCCGGTGAGGGCGATCAATGAGAAGACCGCGCGGTAATTCTGTACTCCGTTGATGTGGTGTACCACAGGCGAAGCAGAGAACATCAGGCCTGCCGGACCGTTTCCGGCATAGGTCCGCGCCGCTTCCCGGATCAGTTCTTTTGGAACACCCGTGATCCTCTCTGCCTTCTCGGGTGTGAATTGCTGTACATACTCCCGGTACTCCTCAAATCCATAGACATATTGCTCCACGAATTCCTTGTCGTACAGATCCTCCTCTATGATCACCTGCGCCATGGACAGCGCCAGAGCGCCGTCCGTTCCCGGGATCAACTGCAGATGAATGTCCGCGTCATGGGCCGTCACCGAACGGCGCGGATCCACATCTATAACCTTGCCGCCTCGCTTCTTAAACCCCTGAAACGCCTTACTCATAGGTGTGTTGCTATGATACAGGTTAGAACTCCAGAGCATCAGTGTCTTCGCGTTCTTAAGATCCGGCCCGCAGATCCTGTTCCCGTATACCGAACGCCAGGCAAGGGCGGCCGCCTGGAAACAGGTACTGGACTCCGTACAGAAATTCGGCGATCCATAAGCATTGGCAAGCCGCAAAAGAGCAGGACGGTACCATTTGGCATAACCTGCATAGAACACTGTCGATCTCGCCCCATACTCGCCTCGGATCCTAAGAAGCTCTTCGGCAATCATCGCATAAGCCTCATCCCACGAGATCCGCTCAAACTTCCCTTCACCTTTCCTGCCGGCTCGTTTCATCGGATATAAGATCCGTTCTTTATTATATACATACTGTGTCGCTGCAACTCCCTTGGCACACAGTCCGCCGGACTGCATGGGCGTATTGCGCGATCCTTCTACGGAAATGAGCTTTCCGTCCTTCACATACGCATCCACTTCACAGCACGGCCCGCAAGTGGAGCATGTAGTTTTCACAATCTTCGTCTCAGACATATCCTTCTCCTTCATCATATCATTCCTACCCCCGCAATGCGGCGATCAGGCGTTTCAACTTTCATCCGTCCCGCTCATCCTCCGTGCGATCTCCCGGTTCACCCGGTTCCTGAGCGTGATCAGGTACATATCCGACTTCGGATATCGCTTAAATGTCAACGGCTCGGCAAGCTCTCCCTCAACTAACTCCATCACATACTCCTTGTCCGTCAGTGATTCCAGCAGCCTAAGCGCCCTCAGATCCGTAAGCGCCTCATAGTGTACCATCATACGGATCGACTCTTCCGGATGCCCGTCCGCTCCCGGATACACCAGGAACGGGTCGCCGGACGGGAATGCATTGTCCGCGTCCGTCACCTCGTAAGGATTGATATGCTCGATCGAGAACTGGCTGTTGTAGAAATTATACCCCCAGTGCAGGATCCCCGCGATATCATATTTGAACAGCTGTACCCCATAGATACGGTTCCGCGCCGACGGCATAGACATGAACCGGTTGCTCACCTCATAGAATTGCCCTGTACAATAATAAGTCCACATATCCGTGAGTCCATGCGCAAGGAACTCTTCGATCTCATTATTTCCCGGGATCGGCTTGTCGATCAGTCCGTGCCGGTAGAACTCATAGCTTGAGAGCGCATCAAAGGTATGGAAGCCTTCTAACAGATCCCCTAACGATTCTTTCGCCGCTCTGAAGCTCTCCAGGTGCTCCTCCCTTGGCTCGTCAGAGATATGGAAGTAGGTCACCTCTGCGATCCCCCACTCACGCAGCTTCCCGGTAAGCTGCGGCAGGAAGCTGTGAAGGAACTTCGTGTACTCTCCCACCGCAGGCGTGTGCCACCCGAAGATCTTCTCTTCCCTGCCGTCTACCGTCGCCACCACCTTCGGCGCATACTTCGCCCCCCACTGGGAGAACAGATGCGACATCTCAAAATACTCGATACCGCAGGATCTGCACAGGTCGACCCAGCGTTTCAGCTTGTCGAACCCAAAGCTGTACGCTCCGTCCTTCACTTCCACATCGATCAACTGTGTCGTCGTCCGTTCCAGACCCACCGCCGTATCAAGCGGTGAGGTAAAGAGCGGGGTCAGCATCATATTACAGCCTCTCTCCACATATTCATGGAAATAATTCTCAAGAAGATTCCAGTGCTCTTCAGAAAATACCTCCACCTGGTAATAATCCGCCAGACAGTCCGCATGCATCCACTCCGTATGCATGATCGAAAGCTTCGGCAATGCTGCACCGATCACCGTAAGCTTCATCACCGCAGAGCATACCGGCCCGCCCTCCTTCACCAACTGGATCTCGATCTCATAATCCCCGGCCTCGATCTCATCCGTCACATCCACATCGATCCAGAGACTCCGCCACTGGTTGGAACACACGATCGCTTTCCCGTCCTTCAACTCCCGCAGAAGATCCGGATACAGGCCGGAGGTGGTCTTCAGATAATTATCATCCACGATACGGTTCGTCGCACGCCCCACCGGCACCTGCTCGACTGTCCTAACCCGGACCCGGCTTTCGATCGGCGATACTACCCTGACATCCAGACGCTCGCGCATGAAGAAGTCCCCGGTATATGCCGCCTGGAAAGACACCGTCTCCCCCCACAGAGCGCTGAGTTTTAAGCACTCCGGCTGATAGACCGGCGTTTCATCCTGGAATACCTTCGCCAGGGAACTTAAAAGCTTCATCTCATACTTAATCTCTTTTTGTTCAAACATATTGCACTACCTTTCTCATTTTTCTCTTATCCTTCTAGTACACCGAAAAATAAGTTCCTAGTACATCATTGTATTAATTCTTGAGTAATAAGCACTTGCTACCCATGCCATCTGCACGCCTTCGAACCTAGATGTAGCCCGCTACACCGTCGGTTCGTAGACGCACAGCTGACACGAATATCAAGCACTATTACTTCAAGATTAATGCAATGATGTACTAGCCATATAACGCAGAATGATTTTTCATATGCAAGGCGGAGGAATGAGGCGTAGTGGGCGCTACGCCGATTGACAACAACGACGCAGATGGAAAATCAAGCAAGTTATATGGCTGGTTACTTATTATTCGGTGTACTAGTACAGCATTGCGTAATTACCGATACACTCTAGCGCAGGATAAATTTTCAGTCTGCAAGGCGCAACCCATCACTTGATCCCGCTCATTGTCATTCCCTTGATGAACTGCTTCTGGAAGACCAGGAAGATCACGATCATCGGAATCATGATCATAGACGCCGCCGCCATCGTCGCAGACAGATCCGAAGTTCTCTGGCTGTCGAAGATCACAAGGCCGAGAGGCAGTGTCATCTTCTCCATATCATTCAGCATCAGCAATGGATTCAGATAGTCATTCCAGTGCATCATAGCCGTAAATATGCCGATGGAACCGATAGCCGGCTTAATATTTGGAAGGATCACATGCCAGTAGATCCGAATCGGTCCCGCTCCGTCGATCTTAGCCGCCTCACACAGACTGTCTGGAATATCACCGATAAACTGCCTCGCCAGATAGATGGAAAATGCACTGACAAGCCCCGGCACGATCAGCGCCCACCGCGTATTAAAAAGATGCATCTTCTGAATCATCAGATACCTGGGAATCATCGTGACCTGAGGCGGAACCATCATCGTTGCCAGAAGAAGCACGAACAGAAGCTTCTTCCCCCGGAATTCGTACTTGGCAAATACATAGCCGATCAGCGTACTCGTCAGGATCACCGCCGCTGTCACACAGATGGTAATAAACATACTGTTCGCAAACCAGCCTGCCACCGGCGCCCTCTCGAACGCACTTCGGTACCTTTCGAGCGTCCACTCGACCGGCAGGACTTTGGTCCGGTAAGTACGGATCTCTGCATTGCTCTTAAAAGATGTCAGGAACATCCATACCATGGGATACATCATGATCGCCGATAAAACCGCCAGAAAGGCGATAATTACATAGTGATATTTCTTATATTTCGACCTCTTCTTCATCATTCATAACTCCAATCTGAACGCATAAGCTTATTTTGAACCATCGCAACCATGAATACAAGCACGAACAATGCCGCCGCAACCGCAGACGCATAACCCATATCGAAGCTGTCAAAACTCATCTTAAACACATAGTTCGTCAAAACCATCGCTGTATTATTCCTTCCCCCATTAGCCGCGAATACTCTGAACTACGCAAACATCTGGAAATAATTCGCCATCGTCATGATTGCCACAAATGCGAATGTCCGCCCGATCAGAGGCAGCTTGATCCACAGGAATCTCTTCACCGGCCCCGCTCCGTCAATCGCCGCCGCCTCGTCAAATTCCCTGGGAACTCCTTCAAGCCCTGCCGTAAAGAGCACCACATTGTACCCGATATCCGCCCACAAAGTAAATATGATGATCAGCAGCAGCATTTGCCATGTAGTCAGGAACCAATTCTTCGGCGCAATCCCGAATATCCCGGCGATCTTGTTCAATAATCCTCCGTCCGTACCTAATATACCATATTTCCACACCGTAGAGGTCCCTACCATAGGCGCGATACAGGGAATAAAAAGGATCGTCCGAAACATAGTCTTCATCCACTTCGACGGAAGTACAGAGATGAGCTCTGCCAAAAACAGCGTAATCACAATATTCGCCGTCACTGCCGCCAGACAATAGACAATAGTATTCTTAACAGCCAGCCAGAATACTTCATCATGGATCAGACGTCTGTAATTCTCCAAACCTATAAATGGATTCTGGGAATTTGCCGGGTTATAATCATAGAAAGAGATTATATATATTTCTATTTATAGGATTTATCTATATTCTATAGCAGCCGAAGCTGTAAAGAATCCCACTCCGATCCCCAGATCCCTCCCTGAGAGAACGTATTCTTTGGCACGCTTCTGAAGCGTCGTATTCTCCGGGTACTGCCGCTTATCCTCCAGTATCTCTCCGAATATCCTCTGTTCTGCCTGTGGGTATTGGTACCCTACATCCGTCACTTCAAAAAGCTTCTGGAAGCGGATGATATTACTGGTATTGGGAAGCACCTCCTCAAGATGGGGCGACAGCAGCCAGGAATCACAGACGTACACCTGATACTCCCGCCCAAAGAATTCCTCTGCACGCCCAAATGACTCCCGGCACGCTTCCATTTTCAAAGGTTCTCCCTCAGGAATGTGTACGTTCAGCGCCTTCGTCCCCGCCTGGATGGTCTGTTCCCTGCCCTTCATATCCTTCTTAACAAGGATCGGTTCAAACTGCAGCCGCCCAAGCCGGAACAGCTTAAGCTTCACCGACTGTCCGAGCCACCATAACTCATCCAGGCCATAGACGCCATGCTTCCGATAACATTCCCGGCACCAGATCGTAATGTCATAGAAGGTCTCATCAAACACCTGGTCCGTGTATCCCCTCTCCTGATATTCCTCGTAGGTATCCATTGCCAGCTTCAGATAGAATTCCAGCGCCCACACATACTTGCCGTCCATTTTCTTCCATTCTCCGATAAACTGCCGGATATCCTGGTAAAACTTATCCTTCCAGACCTCGTATTCCTCCTCGGCGATCCGCTCCTTTTGCACCGGCTCTCTTGCTTCCCCGGGCAGGCGGATCCGTTCCATTAATTCTTCTATCTTCATCTTTTGTTTCCTCTCTTTCGCATTTCTTCCAATCTCAAGCAGATATAATCTCTCCTATACCTGTTTTCTTAATCGTACCACAAACACAACGCATAGCCTAATTGATAATTTCTATGATATTTATAGATATTATAGATATCAAAAAGGGCATCCCATTATCAGAGATACCCTTCTGTATTCAAGCTATATTCATTATCAAAGGATCTTCGACAAGAACTCTCTAAGTCTTGGCTCCCTGGGATTCCCGAAGAACTCCTCCGGATCTCCTTCCTCCTTGATCTGCCCTTCATCCATGAACACAACCCGGTTCGCCACCTCTCTGGCGAATCCCATCTCATGGGTTACGACCACCATCGTCATTCCGTCTCCGGCAAGCTGCTTCATCAGCTCCAACACCTCGCCTACCATCTCCGGGTCCAGCGCCGAAGTCGGCTCATCGAAGAGTATCACGTCCGGATCCATAGCAAGGGACCGTACGATCGCAATCCTCTGCTTCTGCCCGCCGGACAGGGTAGACGGATAGACATCCGCCTTATCTTCCAGGCCGATCCTTCTCAGAAGCTCCATCGCCTGTTCCCTTACCTCACTCTTGATCTGCTCGTTGGTCTGGGTAACCGGAAGCAGTTCTTTGGCATTGCCGCCGCGAAACAGATTCCCAAACCGGGTCCTGCTGTTCTTCCTCTTCGCCTTCTTAAGATCCTGACACCTTAGATATACCGGCGCCATCATGATATTCTGCAGCACCGTCTTATTGTTGAAGAGGTTAAAATGCTGGAACACCATTCCCATATGACGGCGGTGCACATTGATATCCACACTCATATCCGCGATATCGACGCCGTTGAATATGATATTCCCCCCGCTTGGATCCTCCATACAGTTCAGACACCTGAGGAAGGTACTCTTCCCCGATCCGGACGGACCGATCACTGCTACGATGTCGCCTTTGTTGATGGTTATGTCAATTCCTTTTAAGACCTCCGTATCTCCGAAGCTCTTCCTGAGATTAATTACGTCTATCACTCTTCTTCAGGCTCCTTTCCATCAGTTTCACAAGCAGTGAGATCAACAGCACGAGAACGATGTAGATCAGCGCCATCACCAGATAAGGAACCATGAACTCATAGCTGTTGCTTCCGATATAGTTAAACGCCACATACAAGTCCGCCGCTCCCACGAAGCTTACAACCGAAGTCTCCTTGATCAGCGAGATGAACTCGTTGCCCAGAGTCGGAAGGATGTTCTTGACAGCCTGCGGAATCACGATCTTAACCATACTTACGCCGAAACTAAGCCCTACCGCACGCCCAGCCTCCATCTGTCCGGAATCCACAGACTGGATCCCGCTTCGCATAATCTCAGATATGTATGCTCCGCTGTTCAGCCCGAATACTAACATGGCAACCTGAACTCCGGTAATCCTCCATCCGATGATCGGCAACAATACATAATAGAATACCAGCAGCTGAACCACCATCGGCGTTCCCCTAAACAGCGCAACATAGAAGCTGCATATCCCATTCATCACACGCGGCAGGACCTTGTACTTGGGAAGCACGCGCACTGTGGCGATAACGGTTCCGATCAGAATACCGATGATCAGACCTGCCACGGCGATCGTAAGCGTATTCCTTAAGCCTTCTATCACCTTGACATAGCCGCCCTGTTCCAGGAATATCTCTATAAATTTATTTACTTTCTGCTCAAAATTACCCATAGCTTTCCTTCTACTGCATCTCGTTGATCGCTTCTGTGATAGCTGCCGCCGGCGCCGCGTCAATGATCACGTATTTGATATTGCCATTGAGCATATCCTGTACGGCAAGAGACCCGCTCTTATAAGTAACACCTGAATCCGTGAACCTAACCTAAAAATAAAATGAAATCGGTAAATAAGAAATATGAGGCACTCTTTGTACCAATTTCATGCCAATAAAATATTGTTTTCGATAATCATACACTTTGAATCAAACTACTATCCAGCCACTTAGGTAAAATTTCTCTAAAATTGCCATACCTTAACTAAGGCTCATCGAACCATTCCAATGGCAAGGAAAATGTAGGATATCTTTCGTTTATTTTGCAGCTTGGAATATCCTGCTTATTTGTGAAGCTGCGTTCCTCCAGGGATTACTCCGCCCCAGATCAAGTCTCACCTGCCTTGCATGCTTTGTCACAACCCCGGGGGTCATGATGATCCGTTCAACTACCGTGCGTAGCCTCCGGCGGTTTACGGGTCTTTTCATGGGGATATCGCTGATCCTAAGTGATGCCTGTCCAATCATCCGCAGGAGATTGTAGGCCAGCTGGATCAGTTCCAGGACAAGTTCGTTTGTTTCGAACTTTCCAGATGGAAACTGCTCTGCACATAAGTCCGTCTTGATTTCACTGTGGTACTGTTCCATTTCTCCATGTTTATGGTAAAGCTCTATGATGTCTTCGTCCGAAAAATCTACATTGACGGAGTACATATCACAGTCAATTTTAGGGCTGATATAGTACTGCCCATCATGGTCACAGGCACGCTCTGTTATATCGTAAATGGTTCGGATTCCAACGGTCTTCCTGCTATGGCCGGATTTTGAACTGGCATCAGGTACATTATAAGATACGTCCCGGAATGTCTGCCCAATGTATTCCTTTTTCCCTTCCCGTGAAGACTTTACATTTGTGCATACACCGCCTACTTTGTCCAGCCACTCCTGCGGATTCTCCTTGCGGATGTTGCGCTTAATGATGAAATGCACCCTGTCCCCCCGGAAACACTCTTCCATGAAAATGCCGATATTATCCGCAGAATCGTTTCCGGAGTCGAGACGAATCAAGAGTGGTTTGTCCGTAATCTGACGGGCAAGTTTTAATACTTCGACCAGAAAGTTTGGTGTCCCTTTCTGGCAGTGCTGTTTTCCCTCCCGTAGTTCGCATGCAATAAGGTATCCTTCTGTCCCAATGTAGGCGAAGATAGGCGCATAGCCATCCTTCTTTTTATAAGTTCTCGAAATGCCTTCCTTATTGCATTTCTCATCAAGGAAAGGGCTCACGTCGATGTCGATTGGTATATAGCCATTTTCCAATGCAGACGGTTCCACGCCAAACTTTTTGAACAGATCCACATTGATCTGACGCAGCGCACCCTGCATACTGGCGCCGATTTCGTCCATACGCTGCCGCATGGTTGGCTCCGATGGGATATGGCGCATATGGAAAGCATTGCAGAAAAACTCAGGGTCATCATCGGTTTCATGGATGGATTCGAAGTCAGCGTTCCCACAGAGTATACCGATAAGCATGGCCTTTAGTACATCACTGTTCTTATATTCCTTGGATGGCGAAGAATATTTGTCAATTTTCGTGTCAAAATCAACAGCTTTTAACATCTGTCCTGGAATCAGCAGACCGCCATAGGGTGTAATCCTGGAATTGCTGAATGTATACTTTATGGTGTTATATGCAAACATAACATGTTCTTTCATGCTCATTTTAGTTGGCCTCCGTGTGTATAAGATGATGATATCATTATACACCGACAGCGGAAAAAAGGCAATAATTATCCACCTATTCGGTGAGCACCATATCTTGGCCGATATATATCAAGATATTGAATTTTAGAAGCATGCCAAAGTATTACTTTAAACGAAGTTCACGGATTCAGGTAACACATTTGGCCGGAAGACCGTCAAATCCCCAGTCTGCATCGCCTTCTACATAATACTGGCCTGTGGTTCCCGCCTGTACGCCGATAGAATCTGCATCGCTTAACTCTCCAAGAGCAGCCGCCACTGCATCCGCATCTGCACAGTCGTCATATGACGTATCGCTGCTTGGAACGATCAGCCTCTGTGACGCCTCATAGTAAGCATCTGTAAATGTTACATATTCTTCTCTCTCCTCGTTGATGGTAAGGCCCGCCATCGCGACATCACATTTCTGCTGGCTGACGGACAGACATACCGCGTCAAAATCCATGTTCTGGATCACCAGTTCCTTGTTAAGCTCCTTGGCAAGCAGGGATGCGATCTCCATATCGATCCCGTAATAGCTCTCACCCTTCGTATACTCAAACGGCTCAAACGCGGCATTGGTGGCTACCACAAGCTGATCCTTGGAATCATCAAGCTCAGCAGACTCAACTGCCTCCGGCTCGCCGTCGCCGAAATATTTGTCACAGATCGCCTCTAATGTACCGTCTTCCTTGATCTTGCCTACAAATGCATTCACCTGGTCCAAAAGCTCCGGCTGGGTCTTGTCCACACCGAATGCATACTCTTCATCAGTCAGGTCGATGTCAATGACTTTCGCCGTCACCGCCGCTGAATCACTGCCATTCCCTTCGTCAGAAGAGCTGTCTGAGCTGCTTCCTGAATCATCCTTGGATCCGCATGCGGCAAGTGCGAACACACAAGCCGCGGTCAGCAGTACACTTATTAACTTTTTAAATTTCATTTTCCATAACCTCCATATTGAATTTATTAATTATTTTGCATAAAAATACAAGCTAGTAGATATTCTACCACGTTCTTATTCTTTATGCAAGAAGCATCTGAGCTACCGCAGTAATGACTATAATTCCTCCCAGAATGATGCGGTAATACCCGAATACCTTAAAGTCATTCTTCTTGATATATCCCATCAGGAAACGGATCGCAGCGATAGACAGCGCAAAGGATACCGCGCATCCAAGCATCAGAAGCCCGAACTCCTTGCCGGTAAAATGAAACCCGAACTTCACAAGCTTAATAAGGCTTGCCCCGCACATCGCCGGGATTGCAAGAAAGAAGGTGAATTCTGCCGCTACTTCTCTTGATATACCGATCAAAAGCGCGCCTACAATGGTCGCTCCCGATCTGGAGGTGCCGGGGATCAGCGCAAGCATCTGGAAGGCCCCGATGATCAGAAGCATCGGAACGGTCAGTTCCGAGATTCTCTTGACCGACGGCCTGCTACCCGCATTCCGGTTCTCTACTATTATAAAGAGCACCCCGTAGACGATCAGCATCACCGCCACAGGCAGCGGCTTATAGAACAATTCATCCAGGATATCGTTGAATGGAAGTCCAATGAGCGCCGCCGGCACCGAGGCGATCACTACCTTGACCCACATCTGCCAGGTCAGCATCTTCTGTTTCTTCGTCTTCGTTGGGGAGAACGGATTCAGCTTATGGAAATACAGCACAACCACCGCCATGATCGCCCCCAACTGGATCACCACATTGAACATCTCCATGAACTCGTCGCTGAGCCCCGGCTTCAGTATATCCCCTACGAGGATCAAATGCCCCGTGCTGCTGACTGGGAGCCACTCTGTGATTCCCTCCACAATTCCCAGTATAATTACCTTCAATACGTCTAACATCTCTTTCTCCTTCCTTCATTATAATACACATTCTTCAATAAAATGCGCTACTCCATCCTCATCATTGGAAGCAGTGATATAGTCTGCCGCCTCTTTTACATCTTCCCGTGCATTCGCCATGGCAACCCCGATCCCGACTCCTTTCATCATCTTCAGATCGTTCGAGCTGTCGCCGAATGCCATGATCTCTTCCTTCCTGATTCCCAGATGCTTACCAAGCCATATGAGCGCCTTGCCCTTGTCGACGCCTTCTGCATTCACTTCTATATTCTTATCCAGGGCGCCGGTAACCTCAATCCCTGCAACCGCTTTTAATTCTTCCCGCGCCGCATCCCGGTCCGCAACCGTTGCAAACAATCCCTGTACCTTATCCAGGCTTCGACGCTCGGCCTCGAACTTCGCCCTGACATCCGGCACAGGGATGCGGGTTGCCGTAATATAATCTGCCATCTGCGGTGAACTGATATAACGGCCGACCGACCGGAGTTCGTCCTCCTGGGCATAACCGATCCCGTTATAATAGATCTCCCGCAGGGTATCATAGCGCTCGAACACATCAAGAACCATTCCCGCCGTCTCAAACGGCACAAGGGACTCATAGAGCGCTCTGCCCGTCTTCACCTCCACGATCCTTCCGCCATTAGCTGTAACCGCATACCGGATTCCCGGGAAATCTGCCAATTCCTTCGGCAAGCCGCTAAACGGCCTGCCTGTTGCAGGCAAAACAATAATACCCGCTTCTACTGCCCGCCGAAGGACGCTCCTTGTATATGGCGTCAGCTTCTTCTGCTCCGTCAGCAATGTCCCGTCCAGATCTACTCCGATCAGCCTCACCTTAATCTTCATATTCTGTCAGTTCCTTTCTGTCTTTTGTAAATAACATAAGCCTTGTGCTGATCCGGTCCTTCGTCTGCTCAAAGGTCTGTTCCCCATGCTCTTTAAGCTTCGCAACAGCCTTCTCATTCGATGCCGGGGCAAATAAGACCGTCTCCCTGGTCGGCGCCATGATCACCAGATCGTCCTTCAGCTTATCCACACATACCTGCCAGATATGCTTGAAACAGAGCGAGCTTGCCTCGTGCCATCCGTCCGCCAGGATCGCAAATCCTCCATACCAGGTATTGGCAATCACGAATTCCACGTCTCTGACCAGATTCTCGCAGGCCGTATAGTACAGCGCCTCCACATCACAATCCGGCGGGAGCATGTTATCCTTCAGCACCTCATACACATCCTCGCCCCACTTTATAACAAATATAATCCGAAGACCACTGATAAATGACACAACAGGGGTATCTTTTTCTGAAATATATTTTCCGTTCAACGCCTTGGTATCCGCAAGCTCCCCCTTCACCCATGGGTAGATCTGATCCTTTATTTCCTCCAGAATATACCGGTTTTCTTCATATTTTCTCATATTCGGCCGTTCCTCGCAATCTTTATTTTAAATCTATAATAACAAAGTTTGCTTTATAAAGCAATTTGTTGTATAATATATTGAGCACACGATAATGATAGAAAGGATACTTATATGATAACCCAAGAAAAGAAACGTATATTACGGTCAATTCTGGCTGTTGCCGTCTCTGCCGTAACAATTGCTTCTGTGACTATTCCGGCTTATTGTGCACCCTCAGCGAAGGAACTGGAGATCACCACTTCCGGCCTGAGGAATGACTTGAATGACCTGAATAGCCAGTTGTCATCTTTGAGTGCTGATTTAGATGCCGCTTCGGCCCAGATTGAAGAATTATCCGCCGAAGTAGAAAAGGCCAAGCTCGACCTGGCGGCAGCGCAGTTGAATGAAGCGGCGCAATATGACGCCATGAAAGACAGGATCAAGTTCATGTATGAGGGAGGGAATCTCTCCCTGCTCCAGATTCTATTCTCGTCGGAGAACATGGCTGATTTCCTTAACAAAGCTGAATATGTTACAACCATAAGTACATATGACCGGGCAATGCTGGAAGAATTAAGCAACGTCCGCGTCAGCGTAGAAGAAAAGCAAAAAGAGCTCGAGGACAAGCAGAACGAACTGACCGCGATGCACAGCGACCTTACCACGAAGAGGGAGGCCTTGAATTCAAAGATCACTTCCACTTCCAGCCGGTTGGAGGATTATTCCGCACAGTTGGAACGTGCGCGTGCCGCGGAAGAAGCTCTGAGGAATGCTCAGAACAATGAAGTGTCAGGTCCTGTGACACCGCCGAACGGACAGACTGCGAACAATCAGCAGGCTAATAACGGACAGGCTGCCCAGCCTAATACCCCGCCGGCGAACGATAACCCGACCATAACGCCCTCCGGTACGACGAATGTAGGCTCTACTCCCGCTACGGTAAGCGATACGGCACTGTTTGCTGCGATCCTGGAATGTGAAGCCGGAGGATACGATCCTATGCTTGCAGTTGCGACCGTCATCATGAACAGGGTTGCAAGCCCCAGCTATCCCAATACCATAAGCGGAGTTGTCTATCAATCCGGACAGTTCTCCCCTACATGGAACGGAAGCCTCGAGAAGGTTCTGTCAAGAGGGCCTTCTTCCACCGCTTATTCCGTCGCACAGGCTGCTTTGGGCGGAGCAAGACATTCTGCGGTCCTTAACTGCTATCAGTTCCGCTCCGCGTCCACCGGAGTATCCGGAATCAATGTGGGCGGGAATATCTTCTTCTAAGCTATAACACGCGGTTCTACGAAGGGATGATGATTCGATGGGAATCATCGTCCTTTTTAGTACGGCAAAAACAAGAAAGGAATAGGTATGTCATGACCAAAGAGAACGTAACTCAGAACCAGATTACCGAGGGCGTGATCTGGCGCCAGCTATTAATCTTCTTCTTCCCGATCATGATCGGTACTTTGTTTCAGCAGCTTTATAACACGGTAGACGCCGTCATCGTGGGCCGATTCGTAGGAAAACAGGCTCTCGCAAGCGTCGGCGGCTCGGCAGCCGTATTGTCCAACCTTATTATTGGATTCTTTACCGGGCTTTCTGCCGGAGCCACAGTGATCATCTCACAGCATTATGGTGCGAGGAACACAAGACGCCTTCATGAGAGCCTTCACACGGCCTATGCATTTTCCATCATCGCAAGCATAGTGATCGCAGTTCTCGGATGGTTCCTGACTCCCTGGCTTCTTACCGCTATGAAGACCCCGGCAGACGTACTGACGGATTCCATCCTGTATCTGAGGATCTATTTCCTTGGCATGATATCAGTCCTTATCTTCAACATGGGATCCGGAGTCATGCGCGCCATAGGGGACTCCAGACGTCCCCTATACTATCTGATCGTCTGCTGCCTTCTGAATATCGTGCTGGATATCATAATGGTACTGGTCTTCCATCTGGGCATTGCAGGCGTTGCGGTCGCAACCGTCATCTCACAGTCCGTCAGCGCGATTCTGGTCATACGGGCGCTGATGCGAAGCTATGATCTGCTGAAACTGATACCTGCCTCCATCCGCATCGCGCCGGCTATGCTGAGGGCAGAGCTTCGCATCGGTTTCCCAAGCGGGCTTCAATCCTGCATGTACGGGATTACCAATATCATCATACAGGCGGCCGTGAACGGCTTCGGCACGGACCCTGCCGCAGCATGGGCGGCATACGGCAAGCTGGACGCTATATTCTGGACCGTATGCGGGGCATTCGGCATCGCGATCACAACATTTTCCGGCCAGAATTACGGCGCAAGGCGGTACGACCGTATATTCAGAAGTGTCCGAATCTGTCTCGCTATGTCTCTCGGCATATGCGGAACACTTCTGGTCTTCCTCATGGTCTTCTGCCGCCCTCTGTATCACATCTTTACGACAGATATCAATGTCGTTAAGATCGGAGTCTATATGCTGCGCTATATCACGCCCAGCTATATCGTCTTCGTATTTATTGAGATACTCTCCGGCGCTCTGCGCGGTATCGGGGACGTGTTGTTTCCCACCCTGATTACGCTGGGCGGCGTATGCTTCGTGCGCCTTCCCTGGATCCTTCTGGTGGTTCCAAGACACCATGAACTGTCCACAATACTTGTAAGCTATCCTATGTCATGGATAGCCACTGCGGTCTTGCTCATAATCTATTATTTCTATCGCCGGAGTCGGCTGCGTGACAGAATAGATACTGCCCTTTGACCGTATACATTCAAAAGAGTCGGTTGTATCTCATTGTACGAGTGCAAGGGGCTTGCTCCTTAAGGAATGTCTTACCTATGATCTGCGGCGTAAATAGATACTGCGATGCATTTATATGATAATAAGGTCAAGGCTCTGGATTCGCAGAGCCTGACCTTATTTTTCATCAGATTCCCATCGGATCGTTTGCCGGCAAAGCGACCGGGTCCTGTTCAAGTTCACTAAGCTGTTTTTCGTTCAGATATTTTTTATGAATGACGAACTGGAAAGCATATCGCTCAAGGTAACTGTCATCCATCAAATATCGTCCCTGCATGCCGACCTCGGTGCCCCAGCTATTCTCGACCTTCCATACATAATGTCCCGGCTCTGTCTCTTTTACAGCCGCGATTACCATATCATGATTCGATCCGCTCTCACAATAATCCAGCATCTCCTCCTTCGACAACTCATAGTCTACTTCAAAAAGTCCTTGATAATCATATAGCCTGTCCATCATAATGCCTGAAGCACGATCCATGTCATTTGCACAATCACAGCCAAACCAGATTGTTTCTCCTGCAGCCAGTTGGGCACGAAGCAGCGGTTTGATCTCCTCCATCGGCAGATTATAATAAGTTCCTCTTTTCCCCCACACACTTCCGCAATCTTTCAACGTGAACATTCTATGTTATTGCTTTCTCAAAACATAAAAATAGAACGATGTATTTTGATTTTGGGCATAAACATTGAGCCTGACGATTTGGCAGACTTGAGAAAAAGTATTAACAGGCTGGATGTTTATTGTGCTGCTAGTTCCGGATAGATTTTCCGTTTGGTTTCAATCAGGGCTCCCATAACCCGCCTCCCTTTATCGCTGACCAGATATCTTCTGGAGTGTGGGATTTTCCGGATCAATCCATGGCCCCTGAGTTTTGAAAACTCCCGGCTCATTTTCCCACGACTTTTTGCAGATTCAGCCCCTTTTTTATAGAGACTTTGTCGGATATCGCGGTTGGTAAATCCACGGATCAGATAGCTGCCATCACAAATCGTTTCGAAAAGATGGAAGGTTTCAGGGGACCATACATTATATCCACTGTAAGTTTTTCCCTTTACTTTCTTTTTCTGGCAGACATGATTGATTTCCTCTTCCACGCTTTTTTGAGGAATCACATGGCACATGGAATCTAAAAACCGTTTGTTTGCGGTTTTTGAAATCTCTGCGTACCGATAGAGGTTAGCAATGGATTTCCCCATGGGAACCCACTGCCTGGAAGCCGTTCCGTCCTTATGATGGACCTCCTTATAAACCTTAAATTCCTTTGGGTCATTGATCGTCATTTCTATCCGCAGGCAGTTAAATTTATCATACATCTTGATACTGTTGGACTTCAGCTTGAATTTAATCCTCCAGCCTACTGGGCGTTTTCGGTAATCGGAGACTGCTTCTCCCAGAAACTTTGCATTTAGTTTACGTCCCAGAAAGGAAAATACATCTGTGCATTTGAAGTCATAGAATGCGTGCCCAACCAGGGAGGGATAAAGATCCTCCAGAGCTTCACGGCTCTCAAACATCACATCGGTTGCGAACTCGCATTGGTCAACAGACCAGTGGTAACCCTGATGGAAGATGGTTTCCAGCATATCAAGATAAGGGTTTACTTTATGCGCAAAGAAATCGAGCTGGCGGCAGAGTTTTTTTGAGTCAAATTGATCTGCCAGTTCCTGTGCTTTTGGAATGTCACTGATTTCTGAAAAAGAATTATCATACATACGGTAGGTGATCCCGTTTTTATCAAACACATGCTTCATCATCTCCCTGCCGTTGATGTACACCTGGATCAGAAATGGGAACCATGTTTGGAGTTTTACATGCATGAATCCAAACTCTTTATCGAGGTAATAGAAGTAATAGTATTTACATTTGCGGGTAACGCTGCGCAGTTCCAGGAGCCCGGAGGAGTTCTTTACTGGTTGGAGCGTCTGGCATCCTTCCACAACAGATAAGATACAGATCAGTCCTTGCTCAACAGGATTTTCGAGAAGGATTTTTCGAGCGTTTTCCTCTTTTGATATTTGTGAGGAAGAGAGGTAGACCAAAGGCCGGCCTTCTTTGGCGGCCATTTTCTCAACATAAGAGACAAGGTCATTGGTCATTTGGTTTGCATAGGCAGAAAAGTCTTTGAGAAGGAGGTTCATCTGTGACAAAAAATACATTCTACCCGATACGGAAAAGAAGGGGAAAAGGTAACCTTTTATAATCATGCGGTCAAAAAACGCAAAAGTACCATTGATTTTTTTCTGGAATTGTTCTAATATAGTGTTCATAGGATCATCCTTTCGTATGAATGCTTGCAGGGGAATTTAGTTCCCGATGGATTTGGTACAAGATACCGTATATGTGCATTATAGCACGTGCATCTACGAATAGGATGATTCTTTTTGCTTTTTGGTTTGATTGCAGCCGTAGGCTGCGGTATGGTATGGTCTGTTTTTCCCGGGTGTATCAACCACATAAACATAATCACCCAGCCGACACTCGCAGAATTCGTCGGCAAATTGCCTGGGTGTCATTCTTAATACATGATATTCTCCCTTTGCATCCTTATATTCATAGGTAAATTCAGAGGGCGGGGTTCCAAGACAGCTGCACAATAATTTATAAACAGAATACATGATCTCTGCTTTCTTTTCGTTCAGTTCTTTTTCGGCTTTTTCTTCATCCATCATATGAATCAGCTGAACGGCACCGTTGCGGACAATTTTATTAATCACAGAGCAAAACTGCTGTGTATTCTCACTATGGTATGTCTCCGGCATACTTATTTCCGGCACAAGACCATATTTCTCAACCAGATCCTTTACCATATACCACTGCCCGCCTTCACCGACCGGATAATAGAATAATGAACGATCTATCTTCCCTTCCTTATCCATTCCTCTGTCCCGCAGAATCCTCTCCAGGAAAAAATTAGCCCGTTCCAATTTGTCATAAAAATACAGATACGGAACCGAAAAACGGAAACTGGAATCCATTCCCTTATGATCAATCACACGGCTTCTCAGGACATTAAGTGCGGCAAATATCCAACACCGCCCAGACTGCTTCTGTGCCATCACATCTCCAATCTTGGGTTCCTCCGGAAAACACATCTGAGCTGCCTGCATCAAATGCCTGTCCGCATATACTTCTTTTAAATCATGCCGTACCAGAGAATTCTGCAAGAACGTATTTGACTTCCCTGATCTGAAATTATCTTCCCATTGCTTTAAATCATCTCTTGAAATATCCTGGTTCATATTCTTCTCTCCTATTCTTCTCTCCTATTCTCTCTATGCTATGCCCTATGGCATGCCGCAGCATGACCGTCCTCGATCTGCCTAAGCTCTGGCTCCTCTGTCCTGCATTTCTCATCTGCATAGGGACATCTTGTATGAAAACGACACCCTTGCGGTACGTCCATCATACTCGGAATACTGTTTATAATCTTACGTTCTCCCTTTTTCCGGCCTGGCTCACTGACCGGAAGCGATGCGATCAATGCCTTTGTATATGGATGGATACTGTGATAATATACCTCGTCCGCTTTTCCTTTCTCAACAATCTTCCCAAGATACATAACCGCTATTTCATCGCAGAACGCCCTTGTCACCTGCAGATTATGTGAAATAAAAAGATAGGTAAACTCCATCTGTTCCTGCATGTCCAACATCATGTTCAACACCTGGGACTGAATCGACACGTCCAGCGCCGCAGTCGGTTCATCACAAACTACAAACCTTGGTCTTAGCGCCAATGCCCTCGCAATAACTGCTCTCTGTCTCTGCCCGCCGCTGAACTCGTTGGGATAAGAAGCATATGCTTCTTTTTCCAAACCACAGGCACAAAGCATCTCAATGCAATACTCCACAACCTCTTCCCTGGGCACGATCTTATGCCGCAGCACCCCCGCCTTAACGGCATCTCCTATTGTCATGTGCGGATTTAGGGAACCGTATGGATCCTGAAACACCATTGCCATCTCCTTCCTAAGAGAACGAAGCTGTTTCTGATCCATAAATCGTTTCTCTTCTACATGAAATAACTCTTTCCCGCCGAATACGACACTGCCGCCACTTGGTTCGATCAACCGCAGTATCGTCTTCCCCATCGTCGATTTCCCGCATCCGGATTCCCCTACGATCCCTAAGCTGTGTTTCTTCCAGACAGTGAGGCTGACGTCATCGACTGCTTTCAGAGAAGCTTTCTTATTGGTAAAAATCCCATTAGAAACTGAATAATATTTTTTCAGATGATTTATCTCAATTAGCGGATTTTCATTGCTCATTTTCCATCCCTCCCCGACATTTGTGACACCGTACCTGACTCCCGTCCGGGAAAATAGTAAGTTGCGGCGGGGTGTCCTGACATCTTTCTTCCGCCTGGCGGCATCTGCCGCAATATCCGCATCCCGTAAGAGGTGTATACGCATTTGGAATCGTTCCGGGGATCGACCAGAATCTTCTGTCAAATCCCTCCGGCCTGGATCTTAAAAGGTCTTTGGAATAAGGATGACGCGCCCCGCGGTAGAATTCTCCGATCTCTCTTTGTTCCACCAACTGTCCGCGATACATGACCAGAACTCTGTCTGCCATCTCCGCGATAACACCAAGATCATGGGTGATCAGAATTACCGCACATCCCGTCTCCTTCTGCATCATCTTTATAAGCTCCAGAATTTCCGCCTGTGTTGTAACATCTAGAGCCGTTGTCGGTTCGTCTGCAATCATAAGCTGCGGTTTACTGAGCATTGCCATCGCGATCATGATCCGCTGTTTCATTCCGCCGCTCAATTCAAATGGATATTTTTTCAAAACCTGTCCGGCATCCGGAACTCGAAGCTCCTCTAACAGCGCAGTAAGCTCTCCACGGCAGTTCTTAGCTCGGGAACGCGCATGTATCCGATATACCTCTTGAAGCTGCTTCTCTACTCTCATAACAGGATTCAGCGCCATAGCCGGCTCCTGAAATACCATCGTAATCTCTGCACCACGAAGCTTACAAAGTTCTTTCTCTGATAATTTCAGCAGATCTTTCCCCCGGAACAGAATCTCCCCATTGGGAATACGCGCAGTATTCTCATCTAGAAGCCCCATGACCGCAAGAGACGTAACACTCTTCCCGCTCCCGGATTCCCCTACGATACCGATGATCTCCCCTTCATTTATATCAAAACTCAAGTCTCTTACGGCAGATGCAATCCCCTGCACCGTCTGAAATTCTACGGTCAAATGATTTACTTCTAATATCTTTCCCATCTTCTATTCACCTGCCTTTGGAGTCATTGCTTTGCGAAGGCCTTCGCCTATATAATTGATAGATAGGATCACGATAATGATACAAAGTCCCGGCGGAACCCATCTCCACCATTCGTTGATAAGAGTATTCATACTCTGAGCTGACGAGAGCATATTGCCCCAGCTTGGCTGCGGAATCTTCACTCCCAGATTCAGGAAGCTTAAGGATGCCTCTGACATAATCGCCCCTGCCACAGACAGTGTTGCCGAGACGATGATCGGCGAGATGACATTCGGCAGAATATGCCGAAACATAATCTCACCAGAACTAAGCCCAAGTGACTTTGCCGCCATAATAAAATCATTTTCCTTAATAGACAGAATCTCTGCACGCACCATCCGGCACAGGCTTGGCCATCCAAGAAACCCAAGTATAATGATCGTATTGCGAAGCCCGGGACCTAAAATCGCTGCCAGACATACCGCTATAATATAAAATGGAAAACACATGAATACATCCGCGACACGCATAATAAATGAATCAACCCATTTCCCAAAATACCCTGCAAAAGACCCCAGTACAATTCCGAAAAACAACTGCAACGCCGTTGCACAGACCGCAACCGCCATCGAAACACGCCCACCGTATACCAGCCTGCTGAACACATCCCTGCCATAATCGTCAGTTCCCAGGATATGCCCTTCTCCGGGCGCCTTGCGGATCATACTTTTATCAATCGTTTCCGGCTTATACTCACAGATAACAGGCGCCGCCAAGACAATACATAGGACTGCCAGAATGACAATACACCCAAACACCGCCCATCTATCCCTGCAAAATCTCTTTATAGTCAATTGGCCAAATGACAGATGCTCCGCTGATAGCTCTTTGCGGCCGTGCATTTGGCACAAACGCATCCATAACTTTTTCATGACTGTTTTACACCTCCCAAACGAATCCGCGGGTCAGCAACCATATATAAGATATCTGCCAGCAGGTTCGTCATCAGAATAATAATAGCCAGCATAGCTGCGATGGCAATAATAATGGAATATTCTCTTCCCATAATAGAGTTGTAATTCAGCATCCCGATTCCCGGCCACACGAATACGGTCTCTGTAAACAACGCACCAGATACAATCACCGGAAGCCTCATGCAGAATATCGTGATCATCGGAAGAAGCGCATTCTTAACCCCGTGCCGCAGTATTGCCTGTTTCCTGGTAAGCCCTTTTGCCCTTGCCGTCCGCACATAATCCTGGCCTATGACTTCCAGCAAGGACGATCTTGTGTAACGCAGCATACTGGATGTCTGAGTCAGCGTCAGAATAGAGACCGGAAGTATCATATGCAGAATAGAATCTTGGATACATGCCCATCCTGTCAGATTGCCGGTCAGGGAATGCAGTCCCGAAACCGGAAGCAGCTGAAGATCATACCCAAAGAATTTCACACAGGTCAGAGCAAGAAAAAACGTGGGAATCGATACTTCTAAAAAAGTCAAAAGTGTTACAGCCTTATCAAAAAAACGATTCACATGGATCGCTGAATAAATTCCAAACAGTACCGCGATCAATGTACTGAATAAAAAAGAAGGGATCGTGATCAGAAATGTATTCTTCATCGCTGCCCATACTTGAGGCGCCGCCGGTCTGCCGTCCGAGGTGAATCCCATATCTCCCCTTAAGATCCGGGATACCCACTTAATATACTGGATCGGTACCGGATCATTAAGGCCCAGCTTCTCCTGCTGCTGTTCAATATACTCCGGCGGAATGCTGGGATCCAGCATCAGACCGGAAAACGGATCGCCCGGCATCGCCATCATCATCCCAAATATCAATATCGTAACCCCTACAAAGATCGCAGCGTATACGCCTAATCTCTTACATATATAACGTCTCATATGTTTTGTCCGTTCTCCTTTGTCATGAAAGCTGATATGGAAAAAGAAGGTGATGCTTTATTCCCACATCACCTTCCCAAATATCCGATTATCTATTCTGCCATCTTCCACTCATGAATATGGTAGAAATTGTTAAAGGATCCTGCTCCATAATTTTCTATTGTATCTCTGTATGCATATGCTTTCTCCTGACAAAACAGAGACATGCGCGTTGTCGGAGCTGTCACCAAATATTCTGCCGCCTCCTTATATAACTCACACCGTTTGTCCTGATCAAGCTCTTCCGCTGCTTCGGCAATCAGATCATAGGCTTCCTGTGACTCCGCAAATGAATCGATATATCCAAACGCATACAAATCCGGATCAACACTGTCAACACCATTTCCCATCAAATACGCCTCATAAGCAGCCGGATCCTTCATGATCTTCATCAAACTTGGGAAATCTGTACCCGTCAGTTCAATATTAAGTCCGAATTCTTTCGCTTCTTCCTGTAATACTACCGCAAACTGTTCTCTACATGTAAGACCCGTCGGATAGACCAACCGGAATGTATATGGATTCCCATCCGGATCCTCCACGAATCCATCATCATTCACATCCTTATATCCGCCGTCTTCCAATGCTTTTTTCGCTGCATCGATATCTGCATCCGGATATTCTACATCCTTTGGGAATGCCCAACTTCCTGAACTGATCAGAATCGGAGCCGGATCCGCTCTTCCTTCCATATAATTCTCAATGAATCCCTTCACATCCATTCCATAGCGGATTGCCTGTTTTACAGCTTCCGGTGTCCCGCCATCCTCTGATGCACTGAAGACAATCGCCTGAACGAGATCATATGGGAAATATTTGATATCAAAACCCTCATTATCAATCTGATCTAATTCTGCCTGCAGAAGATTGGTAACTGCTGCAATATCAACATTGCCCGTCTTAAGCTCCGTTGTAATGGAATCTGCATTCGTAACACGGAAAATGAAATACTTGGTTGCCACATCGCCCAAGAAGAAATTATCACTTGCTTCCAGCTTCACATATTGATCTTCTACAAGTTCAATCACATGATATGGACCGCATCCTACCGTATTCTCACCCAAAAGTTCTCTCGTGTTCTCTATTTCCGCATAAGGAACATCTTTCCAGATATGTTCCGGAGCAATCCCTGTCTCTCCGATAAAAGATAATGCTTTAGGGAAATACTTTGTTAATGTGAATTCGATCGTGTTCTCATCAATGACCTTGACACCTTCAATCGAATCTGCTTTCCCTTCCCGATACTCATCCGCGCCCTTGATCATCGTGGTCTGGTCTGTCCATCTCTCATCCGTCGGATCGCTCATATATGTAAACGTAAACGCAACATCATCTGCCGTAACCTTCTCCCCGTCACTAAAATAGGCATTGTCATGCAGATGGAATGTAATCACCGTACCATCCTCTGATACTTCATGACTCTCTGCCAGATAATCCTCCAGATTCCCCTCTGCATCTGGAATCAATAATGATGCATGAACAACATCCATTACTGATGTATTATAATCACTCTCAGACAGCACCGGTACAAAATTACCGGTCGGTGTTGCATCGAGTGAATACACGATCGTATCTTTATAAGTTGTCTCCCCAGCCGTCTCTGTTCCTATAACTCCATCTGTACCTTTGCTCTCGTCTGTACTGTTCCCCCCGCATCCGGCAAGCATACTGCCCGTCATTGCCAGCATACAGATTACTGCTGCAATTTTTCGTTTCATTACTTTCATTTCCTCCTCGTACATATATCTTTTAAATAGGATACTCTATTTTATTAACTTAATCAACATTTTATTGTTAATTAAGTTAATAGTTTTTTTATATATATCTGAACTTATATAAGAATTTTCTATATAGGCTTATTGATACTTTATATTCTTTATAGTACAATATATATCATCTCATTTGTAACGTCTAAATAGGAGAAAACATGAACAATCCTGAAGATTATACTGATTACATCAAAGCATACCGTATGTTAGATGATTACACTATTACATGCTCTCCATGGAATAAAGGACAGCACGACTACGGAAATGGACACGTAATGAATTTTACCGAAGCACACACACTTCAATATATTATCGAACATCCTGGTCTTATTGTCTCAGATATTGCAGATTACTGGGGATTCACACTTTGTGCCGCCTCGAAGATCGTCTCAAACCTTCATGTAAAGGGATTGATTAAAAAGGAAAAGGAAGATGGGAATCTGAAAAATCTATATTTGATTCCTACAGAGTTAGGATTGGAATGTGACCGTTTACACCAGGAATTCGACAGGAAATACTATTCGACTCTGATAGACAGTCTTTCTGCGCTGCATTCCAAAGAAGAGCTGGATATCTTTTTCCGGGTAATGCCTTCATACATTAACTGCGGACGCCAGATCATGGCCAAAAGAGGAGTATTACATAGAACAACTAATAAAACAGGCAGCTAACCTCTGCCTGTTTTATTTTCCAACTATTTAAATACATTTTTAGCACTTGTCAAACGGATACTGCGCCATCGCAATCGTTCCTATAGAAAAGAGCGCATCATAAACTTCTACATAATTATCCAATTCCATCACTACATTCCTGCCCTGCTGTGTTACACCCGGCATTCCTGCCGAAGCATCTGCCATCGGCCGATATGTAAAATCAACTTCCAGACGATAGGGTCCTTGAATACAATATACCGGTATCTTTGAGATATCCTTCTCCAGTACCTTCTTAACTCCCTCGATCGTTTCTCTTCTTACCAACGACTTAGCTTTATATTTTGCCGCCATTCTGCTGATTGATTCTTTTGTCGTCACATACTCCACGTGCGGCAGCATCTTATCTCCATGCAACTGCTTTTTCAAACCGGTATCTCCGATCACAAGTCCCACCGGCACATGATAATATCCCGCATATGCCGCACTCAATGTACTCTCATTCATGTAAACATCATTGATCGTTACATTATAATAAGTATACCCATTCACCGTATGCTCCATATTCCCGGCCGGATCCCCAATCCCGCAATGATACCCTACCAAAAATACAATGTCATAACTCTCATCCAATCCGCACATCATATAATGCGGACGCGGCGAACCGCTGATAAGCGTGATCCTCTCATCCATCTCAGTGAGATCATAGCTTAGATTCCTTCCATATCCATGTGAATCTGAGATGGTGATCTCTTCAATCTCCCCATTGCGCCCACTTTGCTGAATTCCCTCGATCACCCATTCTACTTGTTGTTCATAGGCTTTGCGAAAACGTACATTATCATCCGTCTCCTGTCTCGTACTGCATATGCCTGCCATCCCCTCCATGTCTACAGAAATATAAATCTTCATCCGTTTCGATCCTCCTCATTTTTATATATGATGATAGCACTTTTTATTAACTTAATCAATATTATCATAAAAATGATCGGAATCATGAAATGCGAAGTATCAGGAATAATATTTCTCTACATTGCCCTTCAATCTTACAAATAACGGATAATATACTTGAATAATATCCTGAAACTTCTCCGCAGCAAAAGTTCCGTCATAATCATGCGCCAACTGATTTCTTACCCGAAGCATCTGCATCCACTGATCATTATCAATAATACCATTCGTAAAAGCCTGCTGCAATGTCTCACGCGGTGATCCAATTGCGAAACCAAGAATCTCCAGTTTTTTTATCAATATATCCTTCATCACTTTCCAGGATATATCAAAAGTAAGGTTATAGTTTAAAACGGTTCCTTCCAATACAAAATCCGCTTTCGGATCAGCATTCAGACTTTTCTCCAAATTTTTTAGACTTTTACAAAATGTATTGTACCGATTAATATATCTGTTTTCCATATTTTTTTATATCCTCCAACAAAAATTCATTGTTAATACTATCATAATCAAAGATATCTATCTTTCGGAGTGTATCAATCTGCAATATATCTTTCTCCAAATGAAATATATCCTTGCACCCGTAAACAACGAAATCAATATCACTCGTCGGTGTCGCTGTTCCTGTTGCAAAGGAACCAAACAAATCCAGTCTCTTCACTCCATTTGCCTTACATATCGTCTCAACCTTAACAATCAAATCTGAAATCGGCATTACATTCATCACCCATTTTTCTCCCTTACATCTCATTCAGCATGCCGCCATAAATTTTTAACGGCGTCGTGGTTTCCTCATCAGAACGTCAATTTACGCAGACGCTTCTTATCAAGAATCCTGATACCGCCCCGGGAAACCTCTACAATCCCTTCATTGGCGAAATATTTCAGCATTCTTGACACGACTTCACGGGCAGATCCCATATAGAGGGCGATCTGCCCGTGAGTCAACCTGATCGTATCTGAACCCGTCCTTGAGGATTCATCAGAAAGGAAAATAGCAAGCCTTTTATCCATACTCATAAAAAGGATCTGCTGCATCACCCACATCACATCCGAGAACCGCCCGACAGCAGTCTCCAGGGCAAATATCTTAATATCCGGATTGCGCTTCGCAACCGCCGCAAACGCAGGCCCGCTGATCACATAACATTCACTGTCCTCTTCAACATCCAGGAACACTTCAAAAGTAATCGCCTCTAATACACAAGAAGCAGACAACATACACATATCCCCGCTGTGCAGCCGGTAAAGCGTGATCTCCTTCCCCTCATCCGACATCATGTAAAGTCTGATGCTTCCTGACCGGACAATGATCACACCGGAACATTCACTGCCGTCATGAATATTCTTCCCTTTGGGATATGTAACCATGTAAGAATTCTGGCAGATATATTCTCTGTCTGCTTCCGGTATTCTATCCCAGAAAGGAAATATTTCCTTGTAAGCATGCTCTAATATTCCTCTTCCCATTCCGTGTCCCTCCGCTAATGCCTTCGTTTTAACTTCTGCTATTCTTAGGAATATAACGCATATCACTTACATTATAGACCGTAATGAATGCCGACGGATCCTCCTTGATCACATACTGCATCAATTTCTGGTATTCATTCTTATCAACGATTGTGATGATCTCCGTCTGGGTTGTTCCGCCATATGCCCCCTCTGCCTGATAGATCGTCGCCCCGCTCTTCAAGGTATACAATATCCAATCACGGATCTGCTTCTCCTTATCCTTAGAAATAATACAGACTCTTCTCTTAATATTCTGCCCGAATATAAAATGATCCAGCACCATACCATTCAGATATGTTCCCAGAACACTCAGCACCACCGTCTTCGAATCATACACCAACGCTGAACTAAGCGCCACCAGCATACCGCTTAAACTCATCGCCTTACCAAGATCTATATGCAGATATCTGTTCAAGATCTTTGCCACGATATCCAATCCCCCAGAGGAAGCATTCATGTTAAACAGAATACTAAGACCGATACTCACCGTAAAGATATAGCAGGCCACATCAAGCACAGCATCCCCGGACAGTGATCCATTATTCGGTAACAGAATCTCAAAAATACCGATAAACACAGGAAGCAGAATGGATGTGTATACTGTCTTGAATCCAAATTCATGCCCGCAAAGTAAGAAACCGGCTATCAGCAAGACTACATTCAAGATCATCGTGATCGCTGATACGGTCAACGGTATAAAATTCGACAATACGATCGCCAAACCCGACACCGAACTGACCGCCGCGTGACTTGGGATCAGGAAGAAAAATACTGCTGCCGCAATAATCAAAGTAGCAATTGTCATTACAAATAATTCTCGTATCATTCTCTTCATCTCTTATAATATCTCCATTCTTCAATTGACAGAGGACTTTCTTTTCATTATACAAGACAACCCATAAAAAATCATCCATTATTTACATCAAAACTTGATCGAAACGGCCAGTTGGATAATGATACTGAGATACTAAACGAATTTTCCCCCGAAGAATAAAGTAATCGGCATTTCATAGCTGGATACGCATAATAGATATAAAAAACCAAGGAGTATCCATTTATGAACAGATTATTTTCTATTATTGTCATTAACTACTCCCTAACGGCGGGTATCAGGTCCACGTTTCCCAACAATCTTGAAATACAGCATCAGTAGCCCCAGGTCATTAGATTCCACTCCCCGCTGTCAGCACGGGCAAGCCACCACTCCCAATTCGTATATTCTGAATCTGCGTCCCATGCATCACCACCGTCTTTTGGCGAATGAAAATCACTGACAAACTCTATACACTGAGTAAATTCAATGTTTTCATCTCCAAGGTTGTTCATCCATTCTATATTTTTTTCACTATTACATTCATCTGCCGTATAGCTGATACTATGTAGTTCACATCCTTCCCAAGTGGAAAACTCTTTTTCAATAAGTTCTATTGCCGCATCCATATCTGACTTTGAGTAGATGTCAGATTTGCCATAGTCAATAGCGACATTTTTCGTATCTTTCGTATCTTTACCACAAGCAGCCAATCCGAAAGCCATTATTGCTGCAACAAAAAATACAAATCCCTTTTTCATATTTACCTCCATAACTTTTGATTTTACATACAAAAGTATAGCGCAAAGTCAACCAGATTTCCACTAAAGAAATACATAAAATCGGTGTAAATATCAATCTTTCTTGTTTTCAAGATATAAATATATTATGCTTTTTTACAACATGAAAACAATAGAGGAATATCTCGACAAATATATGCCTGTCGTTGGATGAGATAGAAATGGATCAATTTCCCAAAATTTTCTTAAAATATTCTGCTAAATTGCCGATGTAATAATAAAGTGCATAGACAAAAAGAATTTATATTTAAGGAGGATTGCGTTATGTCAATGGTTGTAGGTTATAAGCCTTACACAGGTGCAATTAATACAAACAGCGTGCGATACAAACGTGCCAAAGCAATGTATGACGAAGGGAATCCCAACGGAGAAGCACCTAAATCTGCTGCGAAAGTTAAGGCTGAAAAAGATCTGCAAGACCTGAAAATGCTTAAGCAGATGCTTGGACTAAAGGATGATGATCTTGATTTTAAATTTAAAAATCCACTTGAAGCAGACGAAGAAACATTTATTCGTAATTATATGGGACTTTTTGATGAGGACGGTGATTTCGTAAATCCTTATGGTGTAGCGGGAATGGACATTACAGGTAAAGATCCGTCCGAATTCCACAAAATAATAGATGTTTCCGAAACTGCCCGGCAAGACATGTTTGATGAGACAAAGCGCCATTTCATACTAGAAAAAGGAATCGCCAATGGCGATACAACAAAACGTACTGAAGTTTTTACGCGCTATCAGTTAAGCGTTGAAAAATCCGATCGGTTAAGCGGTACATGGACGCTTGGGCAATATGAGCGAATGTATACAAAAGCATTTTTCGAAGCTGTAAGAGAAGCAGACCCAAACTGGCAGCTTGGGCAGCCATTTGATACAAGCATTGTGCGCAACATTACCCGCGAAGATGTAGAAAATCGCATTGTAAAAGGCAACAGCGAATTTTCATTAAGCCCGAGGCCATCTTTAGATATTACGGTATAATCTATAAAACAGATAACCGTCAAGCCCACAAAGGGGTAGATGACAGCTGCGCAGGGGAAAGGGGAGCTTCCTCTGCGCCGATCAAAGCAGAGGAAGTTCCCGGCCATATTACTATTTGCCTTTAATTTCTAAGGGGAATCAACACTCAATTTATCAATTCTTTTCTATAGGTATCCAGATTTCGCTGTAATTCATATCTTTCGTATACATCTCAATATTATAATTACCTGCAAGCCTGTATGTCTTACAGGATGGCAGCCACTCGCTCCATATTCTTGTGTTCACATCCTGTAAAGATTTCGGCAATGTTCCATGACAAGGAAATACTGCCCATGTCCCGGCTGGAATTACTCTTATTTCTAATCCCTCAGGAACTTCGCTTTCTGGACTGTAATTATCAGCTATCAGATACTCAAAGTTCTGCCCCTCACTGTCCATGCAGATTCCATACCTTCCGCATATGATCTTCCCATTCTCGCTTTTCATATGCTCCTGCCAAAACTCAGGTATTTTTTGATATGAAGTCTCTGAATTGAATTTACGGGAAACTCCCATAACCGTGAACTGTTCTTTTTCCGCAATTTTGTACTCTAACATAGTACCACCCTCCAATGTAAGTTTTATTTTCAGCGGAGCAACAGAATTCAGACTGCGGTTCTTTTCTCTTGCCTGTGAAGGCGTTACCCCATGAAACTTAGTGAATGCTTTTGCAAAGCTGTCAGGCGAACTGTACCCATACTTCAGTGCAGCATCAAGTACCCTGATATCGGTTGAACAAAGTTCCTGAGCAGCCAGTGTCAGACGGCGATTTTTAATGTACTCCCCAACTGTAAATCCACATAATACATGAAATATTTTTTGAAAGTAAAAGCTTGACACAAATGCTTTGCTTGCGATTTCATTTACATCAATATCCTCGGTCAGATGATCTTCAATGTAACAAATTGCATTGCGTATACCGTCATTCCAACTGTTCATGAGCAGTATTCTCCTTCCCGTTCCGCTGTGATTATATTGTACAACTGAATACTAAAACTTTCCCGATATTTTCTGCTCTCTGGTGCGGGATGGCTTCATTATAGTACAACATGCTCAATCAAATCTTCCATTGTGCAGCCTAAAACCTTAGCAAGGCTATATACTTTATCTACACTTGCTTTGTTGATGTTTTTGTTTCGCTGTTCATACATTTGAATCGAACGAAGGCTGACACCGGAACGTTCCGATAACTCTGCCTGAGTGACTCCGTATGCTGTGCGAATACGTTTTAAATTGGTTTCAGAAAAATACTCCTTTATTTTTGAATCCACAATGTCAATAAAGCAAGCTGTTCTACAGAAATACCATCGTTAAGGAATGTCTCTGCGTAATCAAAATAAGAATCATCCGCACAGTAAGCTGTAATCAAATCATAGGCATTTACATTAACGCTGAAAAACTGATTTATCTTATATGTAGCTCACCGGCAGATTTCCCTCTGGATCTGATACATAAAAATTACGAACCCCGAAAGGGTAAGTGATGGGCTCTCCTGTCGGAAATTGCACATTCAACTTCAACAGGCGTTCATATTCCGGATCCACATCAGAGAAACTAGGCAGCTAGAGGGCAATCTCAAAAGTCACCGCTTGCCGTTTCAAAATCTGCAAACGAACCGCCATTCCATTGAGTTTGAAAGCCCAGTATATCTCTATAAAACCGGACCATGTTATCTATGTTACCAACCAGTAAACTCACACCTACACGCACTTTTTTTCCATTCATTATCATTATCTCCTCTATACTACAACTCTGAATTTATCAACTTTGTATACCCTTCTTTACAAATTCAACAACTTTTCCAACTCATCTATTTCCTTACCAGTCTTCCTCTCGATTTCACGAATATCAGTACACTAACTCCATTATACGCTGACATAACGAAAAAGTATAACTTTGCTGCTAATTACATTAATTTGAGTCTTCCCGAATCAAGAAATTCAGATTCTATTGAAGTATTTTTAGAAATAATTTATTTAGCTCTCCCCACTTAATTGCTTTTTATATGCCATGTTCTATCACTACCTCTTTTTTGATCAAACCATGTAATCATCTTCGAGCACATACATTCGTTAAGTTCATATTTCCTTCTACGCTGCCGCATTGGCATTTATTGTATCTATAACCTTCCGAATTCCCATCCACACGTTCAAATCAGTGAATATCTCAACCACACTTCCCCGATCCGTAAATGGCGGTTCCTGGAGAACAGTAAAATCTTTCATCATTCCATTATGAACAATATATTCCACGATCTGATTCACAAAATAAATCTGTCTGCTGTCAAGACTTGTATTTGTCAGATACTCCGAGAATGCTTCCTTGGCAGCATTCATGTCCAATCCCACAATCTCACGGACAAACTCACCAAGCGGTTTAGTGCCAAATTCCTGTTCATAATCCTGCTTCGTGCCTACTTCACATCATAGAACTTCTTCTAACGCCGCAACATCTGCCGGCGTCAGAGGTTGATTTGTCTTTAATTTGGCAATTGCAATATTATCCTGATGTTGCTTGATATAATATTCTGCCTTCGCCTTGTAATTCAATTTCAAATTAAAAATAGCCCCTTGAAGTGCAATCCTGTTAGCTGCAGCCTTTCCTTTATTCATTCGGAAAAATTCAAAGTTTCCGTAGAAATCAAAAATATAAAATCTCTGCTTATCTTCGCCGTCAAGCAAACCAGAACAAAGCCTTGTACCCCGTCCAATCATCTGCCAGAATTTTGCTTTACTCATCACCTTTTTAAAAAATACTAAGTTCAAAACTTCCGGCACATCAATACCCGTATCTAACATGTCTACAGAAATTGCAATCTGAGGCATCTTCTTTGGATCAGAAAACTCATCAATGGCGCTCTGCGCGTAAGTCATATAATTATCTATTACTTTCGCATAATCCGGGAGACGAGGATACTCTTTGTTGTAAACTTCCAGTATCTTCTCAGCATGATCATGATTCTTTGCAAAAATAATTGTCTTACCAAGCTTCTGTCCATAATCAATCTTAATGCCCTCGGTCATCAATATATTTAAAACTTGTTTTATCGTGTCCTCATTGAATATCCACGTGTTAAGAGCAGACGAACCTATAGAATCGGGCAAGTCCCCATGTTCATCCTCAAAAGTTTCCTCATATGCCCTCTTATCTTCTTCTGATAATTCATCATACACAATTCCCTGCTCTATAAACTTAAGCTTCGATTCAACAGAAACATAGTCAACAAGATATCCGTCTTTCACAGCCTGCGCCAAATCATATCCAAATGTGGGAACACCGTTCTCTAATTCAAAGATCTCATATGTATTCTTGTCGATTTCATCCTTCGGCGTAGCGGTAAGACCAATCAACGGCGCATCAAAATAGGAAAAAATATCTTTGTACTTGTTATAAATAGATCTATGCGCCTCGTCGCATATCACAAGGTCAAAATGTCCGCATGTAAATAGTTTTCCTTCACTATCGCTTACCGTATCAATACAATTCATCATCGTCTGATAAGTCGAGAAAACACAGTGTGCATTATAGTGATCCTTTTCTTCAACAAGATTTGTACACGATAAATTCGGCAGCATATTCACAAAACTTCTTTTCGCCTGTGTGACAAGTGAATTCCGATCGGCAAGAAACAGAATATTCTTTATCCAGCCGGCTTTCAACAAGCAATCGCACAATGCGATCACCGTTCTTGTCTTTCCAGAGCCGGTTACCATAACAAGCAGGGCTTTCCTGCGGTTCTTCTCATCTAAACTATCACATACCGCTTTTACAGCAGATTCCTGATAATATCGTCCGGCAATGTTCTTATCCACAGCAACATGCTTAAGACTTGTCCTCATAGTCAATAAATTGAACCATTTCTCCAAGTCTCTTTTTGAATAAATAACCGAACATTTTCTCTCAGGATATTGCCCGTCAATAATATGTGTTTCAAATCCATTTGTAAGGAAAATGACTGGTCTTCTTTTATATTTTTGTTCCAGTAAATCCGCATAAAGCTTCGCCTGCTGTCTTCCCTTCGAAACATCCACACAGGTTCTCTTAGCTTCAATAACCGCCAATGGACGATGCATATCATCATAAAGGACATAATCAGCAAAACCAACTCCTGATTGTGATTTGATGTTTTTTAAGGGAAATATTAGCTGTTATATTTTGTTATTAAAATCTCGGCTAACCCTTGAAAATACTAAGTTTATCGCAGATGAGCTTTCCCTTATTGTTTCCCTTGTATTATATCTTCCCACAGGGCATTACGAACCCTGATAAGGGAAAAAATAAGGGAAACAAAATCACATAAAACATTATAACACAAAATATACGGGAATTGGTAAACTGATTGAAATGCATTCAAAAAATCAATGAAAAGAGGACAGATTAAATATGAATATGATTTGTGCAACATACAATATCCTCCATAACAGCATTGACGTATACACTTATGCAGGTTATTTCTTGCGGATAGACTGTAATAAAGCGGAAGAAGGATTGAAAACTACTCCCTGCTCTAAATGTGCCTTAAATGCTCTGGCAATAGATGAGCCGCTTGAATACGCAAGACTGTATCTTGAAGGGAATATGCAAATGTGGATGGATGCGGAGGATTCATTGGAATTATGGTAATGTCTATAATAATTGTTTTGATATGCTCAATATTTGTATAGTGTAGCTGTTTAATTAACAATTTGAAGCGGATTAACCGAACCGATAACTGCTGATTATGCATGTTATCGGTTCAGCTTTTTCTAATACATTCTTATGACAAAAGATAGTAAAAACAGTTCAAATTTTTTATTGGGGAAATGTTACAATAACCGTCGTGCCTTTTCCAGCATGGCTTTTTACATCAACTTTGGCATTATGGATTTTAGCAGCGTGTTTCACAATAGAAAGCCCAAGCCCGGTTCCCCCTACTGCCTTAGAATGGCTCTTATCAACACGATAGAAACGCTCAAAAATCCGCTCTTGATGTTCGGGGGCAATTCCTATCCCTGTATCCTCCACTGATAAAACTACCATGCCGTTTTCATTCTGTATGTTCACCATTACTTTTCCGTTTTCGTGATTATACTTAATCGCATTGTCACAAAGATTATAAATCACACTGTATAAAAGCTGGGGTATACCGTTAAGGGGAGCCGGAACGCCGGAAAGCTCCAATGCAACACATACGGTATCTGCCTCTGGCTCTAAGCTCTGTACCGCCTTTTCTGCCAATGTGTATAGGTCGATATTTTCTCTCTGCATATCGTCCGCACCTTCGTCAAGGTGCGAAAGACTGATAATGTCCTCCACAAGCCGTATCATTCGTCCGGCTTCATCATAAATCTTTCCGGCAAAGGGTATTTTATCATTCTCCTTTACCATATCGTTTTTCAAAAGCTCCGCATACCCGGAAATGGAGTGAAGCGGGGTTTTTAATTCATGGGACACATTAGCGGTAAATTCGCGCCGTATCTGTTCCGCTTTTTCTTTTTCTGTCACATTGAAAAAGAAAAGCGCGGCTCCTTTCACAATGTTTTCAGAAGTGATCGGGTCAGCGTCAATTTGATAGCTTTCTCCATGTAGCCGGATAATGTTTTCGCCCCGTTCTCCGTGCAAGGCTTTCGTAAGGATTTCCTGCAATTCAAGATTACGGCATAAGGACAGCATATCAGAACCGATACAGTCTGTGCCAGCGTCCAACAGTTTTCTTGCCGCAGGGTTTATACTGATAATTTTCCCTTTTTGATTTAGGAGAATCATGCCCTCATTCATGCTGCCGATAATCGTATTTAATTCATTCTCTTTTTGGAGAAGCTCGGCTTTCTGCCCCCGTAGCTGTCTTTGCTGGCTGTCAATACGCCGTAAAAAAGGGGAAAGCTCATCATAGCCCTCATTTGACAACGGATTATCAAGATCAATTTCATTTAATGGCTTTACTATTTTTTTTGAAACTTGAATAGCTAAAACAATGGAAAGAATCAGCGCGATCACAAATATAATGCAAATCGGCTGTGTCATACCTAAAAGGAGCGTCAAAATAGAATTTTGAGATATGGAAAGCCGTAATACAGTGCCATCATCAAGTTTCTGCGCGGAATAAAACGAACGCTCCATCAAAGTAGCAGAATACCGTTTACTTTCACCATAGCCCGAAGAAAGGGCTTCCCGCACTTCTTCCCGCTCTAAATGATTTTCCATTTCCGCAGTATCAGACGCACTATCAAAAATAACATTTCCCTCTGTATCAATCCATGATATACGATAATTTTTCACTTTCAAATCATGGAAATAATCAATGCCCTCATTTGTAACGCCCTGTGCGGCAAGGATTGTCTGCATTTTTAGCTGTGTCTGTTCAACATTTGAAAAGTATTCATACAGAACACCCATGAACAGGACAACAGACGCAAGAAAAACAGTCAATGCGACAAGGCAGATTGAACGAAAAATTCGTTTCGTCATACTTCCCCCTCCATTCGATACCCAACTCCCCGTACCGTTTCAATATAGCTCCCACATTCGCCTAATTTTGTTCGGAGTGTTCCAATGTGAACATCTACGGTTCGGGTTTCTCCTATGTAGTCAATGCCCCATATCATTTCAAGAAGCTGATCGCGTGTAAACACCCGTCCGGGGTTTTCCATAAAAGTATGGAGCAGCTTATGTTCTTTCAGTGTCAACTGAACCCGTTCGTTGTTTACAAGTACAATATATGTTTCCAAATTCAATTCTAAATTACCAAATTTTAGCTTTTTAGTTTCTTCTTTCGGACTTGTACGGCGCAATACCGCTTTCACACGGGAAATCATTTCCATCATGCCAAACGGCTTTGCAAGGTAATCATCAGCTCCCAAATCAAGCCCGGTTACTTTGTCGTATTCGGTTCCTTTGGCTGTCTCCATAATAACAGGAATATCCTCTGTCGTCCCCTGCATACGCAGCTTTTTCAATATGGAAATGCCATCTTCGCCGGGAAGCATTATATCAAGCATAATAAGCTGGGGTTTTTCTGTCTGCAAAGCGTCAAAAAGGGTGTCCGCGCCGTCAAAACCTTTTGCTTCAAATCCGGCAGAATTTAATGTGTATATCATCAGATCACGGATAGAGCTGTCGTCCTCAACACAATAAATCATGTAAATCTGCTCCTTTCTTTCCTGTGGCAATATTCCGAACTCAATCATACCATATTACCTATATTTCATCAATGGCGGTATGTTCACCCCTCTTTGTTCCCTGTGATTGAGAACAGAACCCATTTTGCAATATTGACCGCATGATCTCCGATACGTTCAAAATATTTTGCAATCATTAACAGGTCTATGGCATACTCACCGTCTGTTTCGGGCTTGCTGAAAAGTTCAATCAGCATTTTCTTCACCTTATCGAAAAAGGAATCCACCACATCATCATAATCTATCACGGCTTTCGCCATCTGCATATCCTTTTTCACAAAAGCGTCAATACTGTCCGTTACCATTTTAATGACAGCAACCGACATATCATGGATAACTTGTGTGTCGTCGGTGGCGTGGATATTGGCTAATGTGATAATTTCCGCTATGTCTGCGGATTGATCTCCGATTCTTGCCATATCTGTCACCATTTTCAGCGCGGACGATACAACCCTCAAATCTTTTGCCACGGGCTGCTGCTGTAAGAGTAGCTTTAGACACATAGTTTCAATTTCGCGCTCCTTGTGGTCTATCTGAACAGAGAGATCGGGAACAGCCTTTGCAAGCGCGGGATTCCCCTCTGTCAGAGCTTTTGCGGACATAGCAATCGCATTTTCACAAAAAGCCCCCATTGTAATCAACTCTTTATTTAATAAATCTAACTGTTCATCAAATTTTAGGCGCATTATCCAAACCTCCCCGTAATATAATCCTCTGTCCGCTTGTCCTGCGGCATGGAGAATAATTTTTCTGTTTCTCCAAACTCCACCATTTCCCCGAGCAGGAAAAACGCTGTCCTGTCGGAAATTCGGAGTGCTTGCTGCATATTATGTGTCACAATGACAATGGTATAGTCCTTTTTTAATTCTGCGGCAAGTTCCTCTACCTTTGCCGTAGAAATAGGGTCAAGTGCGCTGGTCGGTTCGTCCATCAACAAAACTTCCGGCTCCACTGCCAAAGCGCGGGCAATGCAAAGACGCTGCTGTTGACCGCCCGACATACCAAGCGCAGATTTTTTCAGCCTGTCTTTTACCTCGTCCCAAATTGCCGCCCCTTTTAAGGAACGCTCTACAATTTCGTCCAGCGCAGCTTTAGAACGGATACCATGCGTCCTTGCTCCAAAGGCAACATTGTCATAAATGCTCATAGGGAACGGATTCGGTTTTTGAAATACCATTCCCACACGTTTACGCAGTAGGTTAATATCCATATTTCCATAAATATCTTCACCGTCTAAACGGATAGTCCCTTTGATGTGACAGCCCTCCACCAAGTCATTCATTCGGTTCAATGTTTTTAATAATGTCGATTTACCGCAGCCCGACGGTCCGATCAGCGCGGTAATTTCGTGTTCCTTAAACGCCACATTTATTTTTTTCAAGGCTTGAAAGTTTCCGTAGAATAAATCCAAATCCTCAACCACGATTTTATCCATCTGTGTTTTTACCTCCTATCTTTTTTGCCACAAACCCAGAAAGTGCATTTATCAGAATGACAACAACCAATAATACAACCGCAGTTGCGTAAGTCTGCTTGATATACAGTCCCTCACCCGAAATAGAATACATATGGACGGATAAAGTTCTTGCCGACGAAAAAATACTTGTTGCTATTTCTGCAACGGTTCCGGAAGTAAAGATCAGTGCCGCCGATTCCCCGACGATACGCCCGATTCCAAGAATAACGCCGGACAAGATACCCGGAACGGCGCAGGGCAGGACAATAGAGAATACGGTTCGTAGCTTTCCGGCTCCAAGCCCGAAGCTGCCCTCGCGGTAACTGTCGGGAACGCTTCGCAAGGCTTCTTCTGTTGTCCGCATAATAAGCGGCAAAATCATAATGCTTAATGTCAAAGCCCCGGACAGCAAAGACAACCCCAGCCCAAGATATTTCACGAAGAAAAGGGAACCGAACAGCCCATAAACGATTGACGGAATCCCGGACAATGTTTCAGCGGTAATACCTACGATATGAACCAGCTTATTTCCCCGTCTTGCGTATTCTGTCAGATAAATTGCAGCACCAATTCCTACGGGAACCGCAAACAGCAGGGAAAGCAGCATAATGAACAGTGTATTGATAAGTGCTGGAAGCAGGGACACATTTTCTGTTGTATATTTGCTGTCAAATAAATCCAGCGTTAAATTTGGAATCCCTTTTATCAATATGTATGCAATAATAAAAATAAGCGCAAGCATTGTAATCAATGCTGCAAGGCATACAGAAAGAAAGAGAACAAAAGATTTAGGGTCGCGTCTGTATGCGCACCATTTCCGTTTCAATTTTCCAACCATTTATTTCACCCTCCTTTTGAACAGGGAGAGGGACAGATTGATAATGAGAATGAAAACAAACAGGACAACAGCCGTACCAATTAACGCTTCACGGTGTAAATCCGTAGAATATCCCATTTCCAATACAATGTTTGTGGTCAGTGTCCGAACGCCGGAAAGCATACTGTCCGGGATAACCGCTTGATTTCCGGCAACCATCATAACCGCCATTGTTTCACCGACTGCCCGCCCAAACCCTAATACAACCCCTGCAAAAATACCGCTCTTTGCTGCGGGAAGAACCGTAAAAAATACACTTCTTTCATGGGAAGCTCCAAGAGCAAGCCCTCCCTCATAGTAACTTTCCGGGACAGCCCGGATTGAAGTTTCCGAAACGCTGATAATGGTAGGTAAAATCATCAGCCCCAGCAGGACAGAAGCAGTAAGTACACTCATACCGCGCCCGCCAAAGGCTTCCCGAATAAAAGGCACTAAGACTACCAATCCAAAAAAACCGTACACAACCGACGGAATCCCCGCCATTAGATTAACAGCAGCTTTCAAAGGCGCATAGATACTTCTCGGAGCAAATCTTGCCATGAATACCGCTGTCAATATTCCAATCGGTACGCCAATAATCAATGCTCCGGCAGTTACATAGAAAGAGCCGACGATCATAGGGAGAATCCCATAGAGATTATTTGCGGGTTTCCAGCTTGTACCCAGCAAAAATTTGAAAACGCCTATTTCTTTTATTGCAGGGATACCGCTTGCAAACAGGAATATGCAGATTAGAATTACCGCTGCTATGGAAACAAGGGCTGTCAAGAAAAAAAGCAGTTTCATCACTTTTTCTTTTATATTCTTCATAATCATGCTCCTTATTGAAAAGGGGCGGCGGCTTTCTTACCGCAGCCCCTTAAAATCCTACTGTGATATTTCACTCCAACGAACCGCATTACCCATAAAAATATCTTTTACCTGTTCACTTGTAAGGTTATTTATGGGACAGTCATTATTAACAATCACTGTAATACCGTCCATTGCAATTACGGTAGCGGTCAGTCCTTTTTCCATTTCGGAATCTTTCAGCTCACGGGAAGCCATGCCTATATCGCAGGTTCCGTCTATTGTGTCAGACATACCAGTAGAAGAATCACTTTGCTGTATCTCAATCGTAACGCCCGGATTTCTCTCAAGATAGGCTTCTTTGAGTTTTTCCATAACCGGGGTGACAGAGCTGGAACCCGCTACAATAATTTTGCCCGAATCCATTTCCCCGCTGTAACTTCCCGCGTCAGATACAGAAATATATCCATTTTCTTCAATCACTGCTTGACCGTCCGCACTCATAATGAAGTCGATAAAATCCTGCGCTGTGTCACTTAAACCGTCCTTTGTCGCAATGTTAAAGGGACGCGCAATCTTATATGTACCATTTTTGATATTTTCAATCGTTGCTTCGCAGCCGTCGATCTGAATCGCCTTTACAGTATCATTCATGGAGCCAAGAGAAATATATCCGATAGAGTATAAATCCCCGGCAACCGTTGTCATCATAACAGACGTAGAATTTGTAACGGCGGCGGTGTCTGCTGTATAGTCGATTTTTTCTCCCGCTTCATTTTTCTGCTCGATTCCAAACAGCTCTATGAACGCGCCGCGTGTCCCCGAGCCATCTTCGCGGGTAAGTACATTGATCTCTCTTGCTGTGTCAAATTTGGCTGAATCGCCCTCGTTCTTATTACTGCACCCCGTTAATGCAGACAGCATTAGAACACTCATAAGGGCAAATGCCAAGTATTTTTTTGATGTTTTCATTTTTTGAATCTCCTTTGCTTTTTGTTTTTCTTGAAGTTTACAGCTATACCATACAGGACAAAAATCAAATCCAATATCGCGGCATTGTAAAATTGATGTAAAGTTTTTACAAGCCAAAAATGTCTTAATAAAATTTTAGAGGGGCATGTCATATTGCCCCTCTGTTTCTACTTTTTGAAATCTGTTTTGTTTGTGTGTCTGCATTTTCCCTTTGATAATTCTGTAACCGTTTGGATATGCTTTCTTCCTGATTTTGTGCTTTTTCCCCGTATTGTTCTTCCCATTGATCCGCTTTGACCCGATAATCGGCATTAGCTGTTTTAGAAACTGCAAAAACTTTGTAGAAATCATGCACCGTTTGGAATCCATATCGTTTGACTATCCCCGACAAACCGACTTTCAGAAGGTCTATTTCCTCGTTTTTGCGGTCAATCCTGCTTTGCAGTTCCCCTTTCTTTGTCAGTTTTGCGAGTCCTTTTAGGCTGTCACGCTCCAGTTCCAACTCATTGCGTTCCCTCTCTGCGTTAAAAATAATCCCGTTTTGGCGGTTTAGTTCCTTATAAATCTTTAGCAGTCTTGGATATTCTGCAGCTTCAGCGGACATAACAGGCTTGAGCGGTATCTGTGGTGTTTCCGGCTGTGCTGTCTGTGTTTTGGACTTCAACACTCGTTGTTGTATTGATAAATCGTCAGTCGATTCTTTATGGGTGATTTTTTCCTGCTTTGGTGTTTTATCCGTTTGCGGTATTATTTGTGTTGTTCTTTCCTCGCTTGGTTTGGCAATCAGCTGTAACGATTCTTTCTCAAAAAGCTTTGCAGACAATTCCCTCGCCTTATCCAATACTTTAGAAATCAGCAACGCCAGTACCATAACAGCAGTCATAATAATACTTTCCAGACGTTCCGGCTGGCTGCCAAATATATCAACGGATTCTCTGATGCGGTCAGTGATATATTTTTTCTTTATCTGTTGTATCTCCATTTCAGAAACACCGCTGACAATCGCCCTGTCTACTTCACAATTCCAGCGCATACGCATTTCGTTATCGGTCTGTATCTGTTCCGCTTTCGGGTTATTCTTCCCTATTTTTTTGGTGGTAAGATATAATCCGCTGCTGTCAAATACATGGAGTTTTTCTTTGTCATCTTTTACAAGAAGATTGATAAGGTCAGTATAGAAATGCTTTACCCCGTCAACAAAATCCTTATGCTTGAACAGTTTATTTTTGGCGGTAAAGAGAATGCGCTCACAGACTTCGCCTTTTTTCACAATCTTACAGCCTTTGCGGACGTCTCCGTTTTCGTCAAGTATCTCTTTTTTCGTGCGGACGTGTTTCCTGTTTTCGTCATAGAACATATTGCGTGTAGCAGTTTTTTCTATGGGTTCGGATAACAGTTCCCGTTCCGAAAAAATAAGGTGGATATGATAATTCGTCTTTCGCTTGTTATGGTGCAGTGCTGATACACACTCCACGCCATACTTTTCTTTAAAACGGTCTGTGAAAATCTGTAACAGCTTATCCGGCTCATAAAGGTTTGGAAATGATTCGGGCAGGGCAATGATAAATTCCCTCGCCTCTATACATTTTCCCTCTGTGCCGCTTTTTAGAAATTCCTGCTGATTGCATTTTGCAAGCTCCGTCCAGTAGCGTCGGTCTGTCGTTTCATAGACCGCATACAGGTTTTCCTGCTTTGCATGGCTGGATATATAAGTGATCCTGCCCCTGACATCGGGCAGCTTGCTCATGCGGATAAATGAATGTCTCTGTATTGTGCTTTGTCCTCCCTCCTGCAAATGGCAACGGGGATAGCAGCAGTGTCGGCATGACAGATTGTGAGCGGCAGCATAGGCGGCACATTTGCGAACATATCCGCCTTATAGCGGTAATCACAAATGCGTCAGCATTTGTAATTCACGCTAGCGTGAATTTGCCCCCTGCAAGGGCGAAATCCCCATTGCATAAACGCAGTTTGTGCAATGGGTGTATTTCGCTCTCAAACGCCGAGGGCTTTAAGAGAAGAGAATCTCCCTTGAAACTGTTCGGATTATGCCGGTAAAATCAGCCTCTATGATAGCAAAAAAATACTATCATCATGCCCAAAATGATGTCACTATGATAGCAAAAAGTGCTGTCGCTTATGATAGTAAAAAGTACAACCATGATAGTAGAAAGTGCAATCAGAAATATCAGTTGACTTTTTGCAGCCATCTTACATCACATTGAAAATACCTCCCGAAACATCAGTTGACTTTTTCAACTGAACATACCAAAATCAGTTGATTTTTTAAGTTGGTTTTCCAAAATGAACTTATTTTTTCAACTTGTTTTTGCCATTCCCCCAAATTTCCGCTTGTACCAAAAGGAAGCACATGATATAATCTATTTGCGTGTAGGTATATCATGGCTTCGGTCTGATACATACCTGAGGCGGTTTCGTAAGAAGCCGCCTTTTATACTGCTGATTTTCGTGTTACCGCTTTTACATCGCCCTTATCCCGCAGGTTCTTTCCCTCGTTCACTTCCATGAACTTTTCAAGAATATCGCTTTTGATAAGTATCTTTCGCCCGACTTTTAAGACTGGCAGTTTTCCCCATTCCACAAGGTTTCTCATGGTGTTCCTGCCGATTCCCGTATACTCAGACGCTTCCTCGATTGTCATTGCAATCTTCGTTTCTGTCATCAACTTCCCTCCTTTTGAATTGCATTACGCAATTTTGCGTATACTGATACTATACCGCTTTTATATTTCCTTGTCAAGCATTATGATAATGCAAAAATTATTTTTATATTGCATATTGCATTATTACTTTTTGTGTGGTATAGTATGAACATACCGACAAAGGAGGCGTATCAACATGAAAGACAAAGAATTGCGCAAGCTGATCGGTAGCAGGGCAAAACAGCGGAGGGTTGAGTTGGGATTAAACCAGCCTTATGTCGCAGAGAAGATGGGAGTAGCCACTTCCACAATCGTGCGTTATGAGGCAGGGACAATCGACAACACAAAGAAGCTGGTCTTGGAAGGTCTGTCAGAAACACTTCATGTGTCAGTGGAGTGGCTGAAAGGGGAAACAGAGGAGTATGAAACGGACATTACGGATAAAAGGGAATTATACATTCGTGATGTGATGTCCTCCATTCTCTCAAAGTTACCTTTTGACATGGAACAGGCAGAGTCAGACTTTACAAAGGATTTACTGCTGCTGATGTTAAGGGAATATGAATTGTTCGTGGATTCGTTTCAGTTTGCCTGTAAGAATTTCAAGGACAATGCGGAAAATGCCGCGCTCGCACAAACAATGGGGTTTAAATCGAATAAGGAATATAACGAGATTATGTTCCTTCGGGAAATTACCCACACCGTAAATATGTTTAATGATATGGGCGACATTGTGAGACTCTATTCCAAAAATCCCGAAACAGCCACGACAAGGCTTGCAAATCTTCTTTCTATGGTATCGGGGGAAGAATCCGAATCGGTATAGCGGAACAATCGGAGTTATGATATACTTACACGCAGAAAGCATTTCATCAGTTCCGATTGCTCGTTATCGAAAGGAGAACGGATTATGGCAAAAGGTTCTGTAAGAAAAAAAGGAAAGAAATGGTACTACCGCTTCTATGTGGAGGACGCAAGCGGCAATTTGGTACAGAAAGAGTTTACGGGAACGGAAAGCAAGAGCGAGACGGAAAAGCTGTTAAGGCTGGCAATGGAGGATTACGAGGAAAAGAAATTCATTGCAAAGGCTGACAACATCACGCTTGGGGAACTGCTCGATATTTGGGCGGAGGAGGAATTAACGGTCGGCACTCTTAGCAATGGTACGGTGGAAAATTATCTCGGTGCGATACGGTGCATTAAGAAACACCCTGTTGCTGACCGCAAGTTAAGAACCGTAACGGCGGAACATTTGCAGACATTCCTTGACCTGCTTACTTTCGGAGGGACTTATCCCGATGGAAAAGTGAAGAAGGGATTGAGCAAAGACTATATCCACTCGTTCTCGGCAGTTTTACAGCAGTCGTTCCGTTTTGCGGTATTCCCGAAGCAACTGATTACGTTCAATCCAATGCAGTACATCAAACTGAAACGAAAGGCAGAGGAAGTGGATTTGTTTTCAGAGGAAGATATGGGACAGTCAGGCACACAGCCAATTTCCCATGATGACTATGAGAAACTTATCGCTTATCTTGAAAAGAAAAATCCCCCTGCGGTTCTGCCGATACAGATAGCTTACTATGCAGGTCTTAGGATTGGCGAAGTATGCGGGCTGACCTGGCAGGACATTAACCTTGAGGAACAGTATTTAACGGTAAAACGGAGTGTCCGCTATGACGGTGCAAAGCACAAAACGATTATCGGACCGACAAAACGTAAGAAAGTGCGGACGGTTGATTTTGGGGACACGCTTACCACTATACTGAAAAAAGCAAGGAAAGAACAGCTTAAAAACCAAATGCAGTATGGGGAACTGTACCACCGCAATTACTACAAGGAAGTGCAGGACAAAAACAGGGTATACTATGAGTATTATCGTTTGGAAAATACGCAGGATATTCCGGCAGATTACAATAATACTTTCCCAATCTGCCGGACTATAGAGTACTGACAGACTGGGATGAATTCTTTCTAGGGCGGCCACGTGGGCGCTTTGGCTTCTGCTCATACTGATCTTTGAGCTTGGGTTTACGGCCACGTTTCTTGGGTGCTGGCTTTGGTATCGGTTTTGACAGACCCAAGGTCTCAAGTTCCTCAAATACAATCTGCAGTGTGTGAACCCAGTATCCATCATCTGTTGCCGGTTCTTCCGGGGCATCTGTTCTACGCCAGGCTGATGATAGGTCATCCATCAGTTCTCCATAGGACATATGGTCAAATAATCCTGCCGTCCGCGCCTTTCGTATGATACGGCAGGTGGCAACTGTAGACAGGAAGTTGACAAACTCACCGCCGATGACGGAATAATCATTCTGTACATCGGTATGATCCAGGCATTCATCGCTTTTATACCGATTAAATACCAGTTCCAGAAGCCAGCGGTCCTCATAACAAAAGTATGCCGTTTTCGCATCTAAGTCCTGGTCGGATTCAAGAACGATTACACCAAAAACAGCTTGTTTCTTTGCGTATTTCTCTGGGAGAAAGGTATTTTTCTTCTGAGCGTTCGCAAGATAGGCTGCTTCTTCAGCTGATGCTTTTTTCGTATCCTTGAATGCATATAGGTATCGGCCGCCCTTGATCTGTTTCTTCTTATAAACTATATGAGCGGCAATGCCAGTCAGTACTCCTTCGAAGGAAAGCATATCATTATCCGATATGCGGGCATCATTCCGTTTGATCGGCGTAAGGAAATGAAGATCCGGACGCTCCTGCAATTCTGCTTTGATTTTGCTTGGAGGGAATCCTTTGTCAGCAACAATGATCCCTTTGCGAATGTCATTATCACGGATAAACGCCGGATAGGAACTGGCATCAATACTGTTTCCCGGAAATACTTCGGCACAAACCGGTTCCATCCGCTCGATGTCATAAGCGTATAAGACAGATACTTCACTGCAGCCCCTTACTCTTGCCTTACGGGAATAGGCAGAAAGATCATTGACCTTGCTGTTATCCTGTTTCAGCGTGCCATCAATCGCCACATGATGGTCGGCGGAAGTCGATTGAATACGTAACTGGTAGAACTGTTTGCGCCTGGAACCCTCCATCCCAATCCTTTGCAGAAGGTTTCCAATAGAATTCGGGGACATTGCTGCTCCGGGATAATCTTTGCAGACGAATGTCCTATGGTAATGTGTTGCCATCCGGTTTGCGGTAACAGCCGGCTTGATCACTTTAAGGGTCGCAATAGACATCATTGCATAAGCATCCGATGGATCGTACACAGCAAGGAGATCTGACACAAGGTCTTTCGTGACAGACTTAACAAGTGCGGAAGCGCCATAGGACAGCATATCCGGTTCTGCAGAAGTTCCTGCTTTCGACTCGTGGATTGGAACATATTTATGATCAATGATGTGACCGACCACCTTGCCGTTTCGCGGCTGGGGATTGCCACCGGGAACATATTTAGAAGAGGAACGTTGCCTGACAGCATAACGTTTGGGGCCATCCCGGCCGTTGTCATCCACTATGGTATTAACCGGTCTTGGAACTGCTCTGATATCAGCAGGTACGGGCATAAAAATCACTCCTTTATATAGTCCTGTTATAACACATTGGGACTATATATAATAGAGTTTTATACACAATTTTACAAAAATCTAAATGGATTAACAGGTGTAGCGCGGTTAAAAATGGCCATTTTTAGGGATTATTGCTTTTAATCAACTAGTTTTTGAATGTATTATATAGTTTTGGGTGAGTTTGCGGGGCTATTCTATAGTCCGGTAAATTGGGAAAGTTTTATTACAACGAAATCTCATTTGTATGTTTAAGACCGGACGGCTGCCTTGAAACGCCGAGTACATTGAGTATCGTATGCAGGACGCTTGCAAAGAAACTGGACGGGTTTGAGGGCTTTCACTTCCACCAGCTCCGGCATACTTACACAAGCAATCTGCTGTCAAACGGTGCAGCGCCAAAAGACGTGCAGGAACTCTTGGGACACTCTGACGTAAGTACCACAATGAATGTGTATGCCCATGCCACAAGGGAGGCAAAGCGGACTTCCGCAAGGCTCTTGGATAAGGTGACAGGCAACGATTAGATACATTCAGAAAAAACTTTCCCTTGTAAACTGCCCATAAGGGCAAAAACAAGGGAAAATAGATATCATTTCACTATATGAGGTTCTAAAAGCCTTGAAAAATAAGGAAAGTTCAAATATTTCATCTGCAAATTCTGATTTATTGGGCATTCCAGGAAGTTCTACTTCATTCATCCAGTCCTTCCCTTCCATCCAACCCGCGTCCATAAGCATAGAATCGATATATAGTTTTCTGGTTTTATATTCAGATAAATCAAGCGGCTTGGGAACATAAGTCTGCTGTTGTTCCTGCCTGCGGGCAGACAATTCCTCCTTCAATGAAGCATTTTCTGCAATCAATTTCTGTAAATCAAGCTCTTGTTTTGCAGACTTCTCCTGTTCTCTTGCTAATTCTGCTTTTGCAGCATTAGCCGCCTCTTTCGATTCCTTCGCTTTCTCAATTCGAGAAGTAATTATTGTTTTATCAAATGAATGTTCTTCATACTGATCCGAATAGCAATACGAAATGAAGTCCAGATATATAAACAGATTCTCAAGACAAAGCATTGCCTCGTCTCTTCCCAGTTTCTTATTATTGTGAGTTGCATTGTTCCCACTTCTCCTTATATAATCCATGCGTTTCCACAAATCCAGTCCCACAATCTGCCTGTATTCCTCTGCATTCATAAGACTTTGCAGATTATCTTGATACGGTTTTTCAAGTTCAGCATCCACAGAATACATCCATTTAATTGCAAACTCCATCGCTCGGCGGCTATTGATAATACTAGCCTCCGGATCCATAAGAATAATCTTCTCCGCCGATATAGCAACATCTGCAAAGCTAGAAAATTTTGATTCATGTTTTAAGTAGTCAAAATTAGTTATCATAGAACACCTCCCCACAAATAATCCTTACAATCTATCTGCATTAATGCACTCTCTTTTCTGAGGTCGTACCTTCAATCTATTATATCACTTATTTTCCAAATAACATTCTAACAAATACGATGGATTTTCATAATACATACTGCTGTTATAATCATCAATTTTACTGCTGATAAATGAGTTATAAACCTTTAGCAACGCCTCGCGCATCTGCCAACTTCACCGCCCTCTGTAATTAGCAAATCACCGTCTTTTAAAGAAAATTCTTCACGTTCAGCGTCAGTGAAATCCATTTCATGTAGTGCAGATAAATCAAATTCAAACCACTGAACATTAAAATTTGCCAAATACGGAAATGAATTTTTTTCAGTATTCCGTTTTGCATCAAGCATTTTTCCAAGTCTTGATGAACTTATGGCATCTAATGCATATATAGGCCATCCTTTGTCATTACATAATATATCTCCAAACATCTCGACAAATCGGGCTTTGATTAAGTCTTCTAATTTGATTAACTGTTGCTTTCTTGCATCAATTATATTCTCAATCAATTGAAGAATCGCAACAATCCTTTTTTGCTCTTCCATAGATGAAAGATTAAATTCTTCATTTTTATAATCTTTAAAATAAATGTGCGGAATCGTTGCTCCTGTATAATATTTTTCCAAATGCATATGCCGAACAACATAATACAAATATTTGGGCAACACATTTTCTTTAGGTAACAAGTATTGCATTGTGCCTATGACCGAAGAATTTTCTGGAAGTAACATAACACGCCCAATTCCTGCTCCATCTTTAACAACAGCAATATACTCTTTATCTTGTTGATAAAAATCAACATTTCCTATATAGCCTGCTGCTCCATAAATAGGATAATCACCTATACAACTAATAACATCTGACTGTTTTAAGTTCGACGAACCACGTTCACAAACATCTCCCAATAACACTTTCATTTAATCATCCCCACAAATCCGAATTTATCAACTTTGTATACCCTTCCTTACAAATTCAACAACTTTTCCAACTCATCCATTTCCTTACCAATCTCCATCTCAATTTCACGAATTTCAGCCATAATTTCAGACGTCGGAGGATATTCAACAGCTACATATTCAACCTCTTTGTATTTATTAATGCTGAGATCATATCCATTGTCAACAATATCCTGCTTAGGCACCATAAAGGATTTATCTGTACGTTTTCTTTCTGCTTCTTTATCTAAATTCTTAAATCGTTCAATAATATCCGAAATATCATTTTCTGCACTCGGAGTTCTCTTATCGTCTAAGCTAAAACCATCTGCCGTCATATCATAAAACCACACACGATCCGTTCCGCCATATTCCGTTTTTGTGAATACAAGAATAGCTGTTGATACTCCTGCATATGGTTTAAACACACCGGAAGGCATGGAGATAACCGCCTCTAATCTTTGATTCTCAACAAGTTCTCTTCTGATGTCTTTATGTGCCTTTGATGAGCCAAACAATACACCGTCGGGAACGATACAGGCACATCTTCCGCCTATCTTTAGCATACGAAATCCCCTGATACGGACTCCGCATCAAGACTTCCCTTAAATGGCGGATTTGCAAGTACTAATGAATACTTATCCTTATCTGGATTCTGATCAGACAAGCTATCTCTATATTCAATAAATGGATTGTCAATTCCATGAGTCATCATGTTCATTGCCCCAATACGGAGCATAGTTCTATCCATATCATATCCATGAAACATGTGATTCATATAATGATCTTTCTTCTGATTATCAAAGAAAATTTCTTCTTTCTTCTTTTCTTTCAAGTATTCTCCTGCCGCAACCAAGAATCCCGACGTTCCGCAAGCCGGATCACAGATCACCTCATCACTGGAAGGTTCCATCATTTCCACCATCATATGAATAATGTGCCTCGGGGTTCTAAACTGACCATTACGCCCGGATTGTGCAATCTTTGACAAAAGGTACTCATACACGTCTCCTCGTACATCCGCAGTCTGAATTTCATTCATCATCTTATATATTTCATCTAATGAATCTACTACCTTTGATAGAACAAGCGGTGTGGGTAATTTGAAAATTGCATCATCCATATATTTTGAATAAGCGCTATTCTTATCACTGTGTAATGTTTTTATAAATGGAAATACCCACTCCTGTATTGCAGAATACATTCTATCGGCAGGAAAATCATGAAAGACAGACCATTTAAGCTGTGAACCATCAATCGCTCTTTCTCCAATCTTCACTTCGTCTGAAAAAATACTCTGATATGGAAGCCCAAGCATTGCACTTTCTTTTGCTCTTGTATTGTCCGAATCATCCAAATCATGAATAAACATCAGATATGTAATCTGCTCAATTTAAACTATCAATTTTATTTTTTAATTCACCTGTAATCATTTAACCCTCCGCTTTCTATACATATTTTATGTAACGGCCTTCGCCGATTTAATTATTGAACTGATCACGGCTTCTCCAAATCAATATCTATTTCGTACTTATCATCAATCAGCACATAATTTACGCCATACTTCTGAGCAAGTTCTAAAAACAATGCATTATCTTCTAAAACACTTTCCATTGTACATCCTTCATCATCCAGACGCTTTTCTATAACGCTTGCATATCTTTTTATGCTTGTAAAATGTTTTTTTATATAATCTCTGCTCATTACAAGGCAGTAATACTTTATATGTTCAAGGTATTCCTTTTCAAATCCCTTTGACCATTCAAAAGGAATATAGCACCCTTCAATTATGAGATTCTGCTTATTTTCTACGGCGGTTTTAATCATTTCACGAATAATAGGCCACAAATACCCTGTAAGTTCGTTATCGTCTTCGGGTGTAAGCTTCGTATAACCGCTTCGGATCAAACCCATTTTCAAATGGTCTATTGATAGATATGGGTATTTATATTTTTCAAGCAATTTTTGAGCAAGGGCCGTTTTACCCGTGTGCGAGGCGCCCGTTATCAATACGATCATATATTCTTCTCCCTACTATTTATTATCTCCGCACATAATTTAACTCTGTCATTCCGTTATATGAACGTATATTAAGTAATTTCAGCTTAATCTCTTGTTTTGCATTTTCAAAGAGCCGAACACCGGAACCTAAAAGCGTAGGAACAACTGTAATGTGATAGCAGTCAATAAAATCCTGATTTACTAGCTGCCGAACAAGGTTAGCCCCTCCGCATATCCAAATGTTCCTGCCATTTTCCTTTTTTAAAGATTTCAACAAATCGACAGGATCCCTGTTAACGAAACGAATTTTTTCAGAGGAAGTACGCTCGTTATGTGTAATAACATAAGATATAAAATCACGGTATATCCACTCATCCGGGGAAAGCTCGGTAACGATTTGATGATAAGTATTCCATCCCATCAAAATAGTATCAACATCTCTTATAAACTCCGAATAGGTATCAATATCCTCCCCATCTCCCTGCCCCTGCAGCCAATCCACGCTTCCCGTGCTATCTGCAATATATCCGTCAAGGCTCATCGCAATAAATAAACTGATTTTTCTCATGTTTCTTTACCCTCCCCATATCATTATTTCATTCATATCTCTAATCCACATCAGCAAAGCTAAGCATACATCCTAATTATATCATATCCTCACTGCGTTTCACCCAAAATCTTTTCATAAACGTCCCCGAATTTCCAGACCGCTTCCAGCCTGTCCTCACCCATCGTCTTCACCTTCTCTCTCACTCAAAGATCCCATCACCCTTTTCCCATCCCCTTCTCCTCTCCAGATGCTCCCGAATCCGGGAAGTCTCCCGGTACTCCTCTGCTGATCGCAAGATTAAGGCATCCTCCCTTCCGCATACGCGGCCTGCGCAATCCTTCTTAATCTCTCGCATCCTCGCAGCAGTCGCCAAATGTGCATGCAAGCATGCCCGCTTGGCTCGTTACTCGCGGGAATAAATTCTTGACTTTATTTCTAAAATAATGCAAAGTTATAGTACAGCTTGCAGAAAGGAGAGGTATTCAAATTATATTTTAATCATACAAAGGAGCTTCCTGTATAATTCAAATATTGGGAATTCCAAGAAAGAGGGTTGAGAAAAAAATACCTCAGAGTAAAATAAGATTACTGACTTTGGAGGTTTGTAAAAATCTTATTAAACAGAGAGGTATCTAAAATGAATCAATGTCATTTACTTAACGAGAATTCGGATATTATGTCCGAATTCTTTTTTTCTACCAGTAACCCAAATTTTTTAATTATTACTTGACAAGTACCTCAAAATGTGCGGCCTTTTTCTGATTACTCAGAAAAAGGCCAATTAATCAGGAACTGTTTATTCATTATTTACTTTCACCTGATTAAGGAGGTACTTTTATGAAATACGCTGATGTTGTCAAAGCAATGCTGCTCGCTTCCATCCATGAGCTTGCTGCCAATCCCCAAAATTATGCTCTTCATCCCGGTAAAGACTTTTCGCGTAATCGAAAACTGGGATTCAAACATCTTCTCCTTATGCTCCTGACTATGGAAGCTGACTGTATTAAGGAAGAACTTTACCGCTTTTTTGGACGTTCTACGGATGCTCCTTCAAAAGCTGCCTTTTATAAACAACGCAAAAAGATTAAAAATGATGCCTTTAGAAGCCTTCTCGTTTCTTTTACTCAAAAGTGTAAAAAGAAGTTGTTTAAAGGCAAATATTCCTTAGTCGCTTGTGATGGTTCTGCGGCCGATATTTTCAGGAATCCGGATGATCCGGATACTTTCTTTGAACCAAATGGAAAGTCCACCAGAGGATTTAACCAAATCCATATCAATGCTTTCTTTTCTGTTCTGGACAAAAAGTTTACGGATCTCTTCATCCAGCCTTCCCGGAAACGCAATGAATACAGCGCATTCTGCCAGATGGTTGACCGTTCCGAAGCAGATACCCCTGTCATTTATTTGTGTGACAGAGGCTATGCCTCTTATAACGCTTTTGCACATGTAATTGAAAATGGGCAGTTCTTTCTCATACGCTGTACCGATGCCAAGACGGAAAAAATTCTGGGGGTTCCTTTAAATGGCGTCAGGCAGCTTGATTATCATGTGGACCGTATTTTATCCAGATCACATTCTAAGAAAAAACGGCTTCATCCTGAACTGGAAGAACAATACCGGTTTGTGTGCCAGGATGTCCCTATGGATTATATTACACAGGACCATCCCGAATACAGACTGTCCCTGCGCATCATCAGGATTGAATTATCGGAGGGCTGTTACGAAAATCTGATCACAAATCTTCCGGATCTTGATTTCGATATCGATGATTTCAAGGACTTGTACCACCTAAGATGGAATGAGGAAACTTCTTTCCGTGACCTGAAATACCCATTGTGTCTCAAAGCATTTCATTCCAAAAAATATGAATACATTGTACAGGAAGTATGGGCAAGGGCAATCCTGTATAATTTTTGCTCGGAAATAGCTATGGCAGTAGAGCTCCCTGAAAAAAAGACGAAACATGTATATCAGGTTAACTATTCGGAAGCAATCAAAACATGCCGGGACTTTTTGAGAATACATGATGGGACAACAACATTAGACGTGGAGGGCCTGATCGCTCAGAATATCCTACCGGTCAGGCCCGGGCGAACCTTCGCACGCCAAGCAAGGTTCAAACTTCCAATCAGCTTCTGTTATCGAAACTAACAAAAACAGAGCTAAACATACTAAATATACCTCAAAATGAGACGAATGAAAATGATTTTTTTAATTTCATAAATTCGTCTTGTTGTTATGTCTTTCTATTGCCATAAATCCATACATTGCACCACAAAATCGGGAGTACTCCCCATTTTACAGCATTCCATCTGCATTTGGGAATAGAAATCCCCCCTCTTTTTCTTAAGTTGATAGAAAATCTGGTCGAAAACAACAGATCACATTATTATTAGAAGTTAAGTAAATGACATTGAAAATGAATTGTAACACACAAAACGCAAAAATTGCATCCATAACTGAAAAAACTTTGATTATCGGAATCGATGTGGGAAGTGAAACCCCAGCTCCTCCCTTTTTGTTTCCCCACACATTTCATTTTCTTTTGGCAAATTTCTCTTTTGCGTATTCATAGGATTCCCGGATGTATGGCTTTAAATCTTCAAAAGTCTCTTCCGATGGGTTCAGCACACACATCCACCCCATCCACGCATAGACCGGATGTGGCAAAAAACAGTCAGCCGCAGAAAAATCATAATCCATTTCCACAACCCCGCCTGCCCCCGGACGTTTTGGCACAGCCCCGAACAGCTTCACAAACGTATCCTTACGGACACCCAGGTTCACCCGGTAAACCCCCGGCCTGTTAAGCCTTGAGCCTTTATCATTATCCCCGTCCTTCTCCTTGACCGTCAATATGTACACGCCCCTTTTCAGCACACGTCCGGGATTATAAAAAATCCCCTTTTCTCCCCAACTCTCCACAAGGACGCTGCCCTCCAGATTCTCCAGGCAATACTTCAATATCTCATCCGACTTCATATCCCACCCCTATACTTTCCAGATTCTTTTTATAAATCTCCAATTCATAAGTTTTCCCACTGCGCTGGTCTGTCCTCCGCTCCGAATACTGATAAGTCAATCCACAGGATAAGGCCAGTGCCCTCGAAGCAAGATTCCCTGCCCGTGTAGAATAATAAAATTCCTGCCCGTCTAAAGAAATACAGTATTCCATCAATAAACGCAATATCTGTTTCCCATATCCCCTTCCCACATACTCTGGCCCCAGGGCAATACCAGTCTCATGAAAAATATGAGGCTCTGTTTCCTCCACTCCGGCAAAACCAATGGCCTGCCCGCTGCCCCTCTCATAGACCAGCCACGCATCATGGGTTTCCTGCCACGCGATCGTCCTCTGTATCCTCTCCCTGGCCCCATCCTCATCAGCCGTCACTTTCCATACCATATATTCTGCTGTTTCCGGCCTTGACCACACATTCCGGTATATCGATCTCCAATCCTCATATTTTGCCTTTCCTAGAATAATATCTTCTGTCTCCATCCTGCCTTCATCCCTCATAAACACCCCCATCATAGCCAGACCGCCCAGTCTCCGTAATCAAAAGTTCCGCTCCCATGACGCAGTTTCCCGCTCTCCTTCAATCCCTGGAAAGCATCCCTCATACGACCGATGATCTCCGGCTGGATATCCAGGGAATGGTGCGCCGGAAACACCCTTTCCACAGGAAGAAGCGCCATCTTTTCCAGTGAGGAAAGATAAGCTCCCGGATCTGTAGATGGATAATACGCAAACAAGGTATCCTTGTAGATCAGATCCCCTGTAAAAAGATATCCTCGCTCCGGTTCCCAAAAGCACATATGCCCCGGTGAATGTCCCGGCGTATGAAACACCTTTATCATCCTCCCGCCAATGTCGATCTCTTCCCCGCCGTGCAGAATCATGGACGGCCTCCCCTGGAACATCTCATAGCAGCCCACATCATAACCTTCCGGCAGTTCACAACGATCAACTACCATGCCCCTGACCGTTTCCATAGGCAAAGGAAATCCGCCCGACAGCCACCCCAGTTCCTCCTCATGGGCATAGAAATCTGGAAAATATTTATGCCCTCCGATATGATCCCAATGGATATGCGTGGCAACAGCCGTAACTGGCTGGTCTGTCAGCTTCACCACCTCGTCATAAATATTACAGATCCCAAGCCCCGTATCGATCAGCAGGCTCCGCCCGGAACCATTCAGCAGATAACAATGTGTTTCCTCCCAATGCCGGTATTCGCTGATGATATAAGTATCCTCGTCTATCCTGTCAACCGTAAACCATTTATCCATCTGTTCCCTCCTGAAAATCTTTATCCCTTTCCATCTGCCGCCTTTTCCATTGTATGGTAACAGAGATAATCCCCGCCCCCTGTCTCAATTTTCTCATAGGTTTTTATCCAGTATCCCCGTTTCAAATACATATTTTCCGCCGGAAAAGACGCATCAATATGTACTGCCTGATATTTTCTGAAAACCATATCTTCCAGGAAATCCATCAGCCTGTTTCCATAACCCTTTGCCTGGTGTTCCGGTAAGATAAACAGCCTGCAGATCTCATTCCCCCGGATGCTCCCGGTTCCCACAATTTCCCCCTGCACCTCCGCAAAATAAATATCTTCCCTGGCAAGTGCTTCCCTTATCCTCCGTTCGTTATGCAGGTCCAGAAAAAACTGTACTGCCCCAGAAGGATAATAATGGGGATAGACGGCCCTTATTGTCTTCTCCACAATCTCCGCCACCTTCACCGGACATTCCGCCCGCTTTAGCCGCATACCAAAATCTTTATCCTGCATCTGCCTGCCTCCAGCTTTTCAAATCCTTTGCCATACACAATGATTCCGGCATATCCTCATACGGGCCATAATTCGGAATCACCTGAAAACCCAGCTTTTTATATACGGCACAGGATTCAGCCAATAACTCCCCGGTTTCCAGAACCATTTTCTTATATCCCAGTTCTACGGCCCATTCCATCAACAGGGAAACAAGCCTACTGCCTATGCCCTGTCCCTGATATTCCGTATGTACAAACACCCGCTTCAATTCTATCGTTTCATCATCATATCTTCTGATAGCCCCACCGCCAATTACCCGGTTCCCTTCATACACAACGATTGCTTCCTTAATTTCATCCAACTGGTTATATTTTTTGTATTTGTCTCTTTCTATCTTTTTCCCGACACGTCTGTCCAGCTCCATATCAAGAAGCCTGCAGTTTTCTATAAAATCTTTATTTTTGCCATCTGTTCTTTGAAATTTCATATATAAAATCCCTCCGGAAATTGAAAGCCTAAAACTCGTACCTTGTCCCATGTGAAATCAGCAGCCCATCTGTCAATTCCACACATAAAATAACCGTGTTCTCATCCCCAAAATCAGTATGCCCGTTATCAATCCATTCAGAGAACACTTCTTTCAATCTCTTTGCAATCCTATGGTTTTCTTCCTTTCCAAAATAACCTAAATTTATCCCCCTGCCATGTGCGGTAAACCACTCACCAGCTATTGCAATCACAGGATTGTTTTCTAAATGTTTTATTTTATTTGAAAGCGCATAGGTAATAACATAAAACGCTCCATTCTCATAACAGGCATTTACATACCGTACATAAGGAACTCCCTTTTCCGCTGTCGCCAGCGCGATTACCATATCTTTTCCAAATCGCTCTGTCATTATTTTTTCAGCTTCTTCACACATTTTCTGACACAAGAAGAGATGGCTGCTATAGCAGCGCTTGACTGCAATAACCGCCTTGTCAAAGGCCACGTGTTCTTATGGGAAGGCGCCAAAGACTGGCAATAGACTGCGCTGAGGCTTTTACACATGCACTTCAGGAAAGCATGCCTGTATCCATCCCCGCGTATTATTTTAATCCTCTCATCATGCGGGAAGAGATCAGGCATTCATCTCCATTGACCATATGAATGACCCGGTTCTGAAAATCAATCTCCTTGATATTATCTTTGTTCACCAAAAACGAGCGATGACAGCGGTAAAAACGCCCGTCCACCTGTCTTTCGATCTCTTTGATCTTCCCTAAAAATTCCATCTGACGGTTTCTGCAATGAAGTATAATCTTGTGTACATTCGGAGACGTCTCAAAAAAGAGAATATCGTCATAATCTACCGTAAATACCTTCTCATTTATTTTCACAGAAAAATTCGCATGCACTTTATTATTAGCGGACGCGAATCGTTGATTCGCCTCAAGAATACACTCGTATATTCTTTTCTCAAGATCCTCCGGTACATCCTTCAAGATGAAGTCCAACGCCTCTAATTTGTATATGAACGTCATGTAACTCATCTCCGAGTGGGTTGTAACAAAAACAATAAATCCTCTTGGATCATATTTCCTGATTTCCTGCGCCAGGGTCAATCCTGTCATATCCGCACCCAGGGCAATATCCAGAAAATATATTCCAACATCTTCTGTTTCCTTCACTTTTTCGAGGATCACATGCGGATCTTCAGAAACACACCAAAGTTCCATATCAAGTTCTTCCATAAGAACTATATTTTCGATAACCTGCTGTATTTTATTTCTTTGCACTTCTATATCTTCACAAATATATATCTTTAACATACTGCGCTCCTTACGGCTGCCGCCTTACCTAAGCAAACCAAAGACTTCCGGCTGTACCGGGGACATTTCCTGTCTGATATCATTATCACGAAAGGATCAGTATTTGTCAACAAAAAATGCCCCTCTCATTTCCAACAACGCCGATCGTTATACCTATAATATTAATTCAGCACAATCGCGTTGACAGCTTCGATAAGATCGACGGCATAGCTTCTGTTCACCAGCGACAGCGGATTCCCGTCAACGACCGCAAGACAGTTATTCCCATCATACCGGTACAGTTCGATCCGAACTTCCGGCTGATTCTCATTATCGATCTGCAGGGTCAGACTGATCTCCTCCTTCCCTGCCGGCTCCTTCTCTGTAAATTCAGCCGCGGATAAAGAATTAAGGGCGTCCCGCAGTTCATCCGTGTTGATTTCTTTCTCCTGATAATACCAGACGTTCTCCTTCCCCTCTTCTTTTACTGTCAGCTCGTACTCTTTGTCTTCCAGGGTTATCTCCGCCTTAATGATATCATCGAAATCCGCCCATATCACCTCCTGGTGACGCAGATCGCTGCAGGATGCTTCCATCAGGTCTTCATAATCCAATCCACTGATCTTATATATGATCTTCGATTCACCGATCCGGGCATATGCAGTTATCTCTTCTTCCTGGTCTGTATCTTCCTCTTTCTCTTTTGGGCCGCGGGAAATATGAAGCGTGGCCGTCCCTTCTTGCTCTTCCCCGCCCTCATCATCCGACACGCGGTATTTAAAGGACACATCCAGATCCGGTTTATCCAGTCCGTAAGCTTTAAGTTCATCATCCGTTACATTATAGGACACATAATCGGTCAGATTCAGTTCGCTGATAACCTCCATATATCTGTCAACATTTTCCGTATCAAGCGGAATTTCTTCTCCGTCTTCCTCCGCAAAAAATACGTCTTCCTCACTATAAGTAATCTTATTGTCTTCTTTATATACGGCTTTATAATTCTCGCTGCCAGCAAACTCTATCTCTGTAACAGAATCAAACTTTGGTATCTCATCATGCTGTATCATCTCGCTAAGCTCAATATCAAATGCATTCAGCGGATCCTCCTGTACCAGGTACACATTGCCGTCTCCCACAGATACATACCGTTCCTCATCCATTTCGCTGTAATTGCCCAGAGATATCTCATAGTTCTCCTCTCCCGCAGCGATCTTGATCTTGCACAGAGGATCATCAAGACCATACTGGCTTAAGTTTTCGGCATCTTCAATGATAAACGAGACGCCGAGAGACTCAAAATTCTCCAACAGCCCGCCGATCTTCTCCTCATTTACCGGAAAATTCTCGTCATCATCATACAGCCATGTCTCATCCTTATGGAAAGCAAATGTTCCCGATCCGCATTCCCACGAAACAGAGGTTACGTCTTCGCTCTTAAGTTCCATGATGATCTCATCGCTGTTTCTGATCTTCTCCTTGCGTTCTTCGTATTTACTGACTCCCAGTGTCAGCACACAGCAAATCATCAATACTCCAAGAAGCACGTATAATCTTTTAGTCCTGTTCATTCTGCCGCCTCCTTCTGCTTATCATTATACAAATCCCTGTTCCGAGAAATGCCAGAGGGAATCCTCCGATCATGAGCACTTTGAGCAATGAGGCTGTCGATTCGCTGATGGTAAGATAATTATAACTTAACGATTTGCTGCGGACCGATACCGCCTCCCGTTCTCCCATAAGAGATGACAGGGCATTCATTCCCAGATCCAGATTAGCCCCCGATGAATAGGAATTGTAGGTATCGTCAAACAGATTCGAGGATGCAAACCATACGATCTGTCCTTCATTTCCGCAGTCTACAGATACAGCCAACGCAAAGGGGCCATCAATATCTCCCTCTTCCTTTTCATAGGTAGAAATGTCATAACCCGCCTTCTTGCTGTATGACGTCTCCGACGCCGTCAGAAGCTCTGTCACCGCGCCGGAAGTATCCGACACCTTTAACCCCTGTGCGATCGGCATGACGGCGTAATAATTCTCATCGATCAACGGCCTGGTAATCTCGCTTTCACAAATATCAGGAAGCAGAATATACGGCGCCTGGAATGCATAGTGCTCACGGTCGGACTCTACCACGACCCCATCCGCCGCTTCCACGTTATAGTCCTCCAGAAGACTGCCAAGATTCTCAAGCTGTCCTTCTTTTGACGGCCCCGCCAGAACCATAAGCTTACCGCCGCCCTTCACATACTCCGATAATATATCTTTTTCTTCCGCGGAAATATCACTGGCAGGCCCATAGATCAGAACACAGTCCGCCTCTTCCGGTACGGAGTCTTCATTCAGAAGTGAAAATGCAGCCGTTTCTATATTCTCCCTTTCTATCTGCTCGCTGAACACCAAAGACAGCTCCGCTTCTCCATGACCTTCCAGTATATAGAGCTTCGGCAGTTCTTCGCTCACCGCATAGTCGATGGCCGAGGTGATCGCACCTTCTCCGTCAAAGGATGTATCATAAGAATATGAAGACATATTTTCCTCTGTCAGATAAATGTCACTGTAACTGATATAACGGCTGCGTTCGCCGCATTCCACGATCAGGCTGTTGTTCGGCACTTCCTCGGAAGTATACTGGTCTGCAAAGGTCGGATACACATCCGGATTCTTTTTCACGATCTTAATATGCTCTGACAGGCTTTCATATTTTTCCAGAAGATTCTCAATCACATCATCTTCCTTGTCAGCCTGAACGATCCAGTAGATCGTCACATCCTTTTTGAGTGCATTTACGACGGCCTTCGTATTGCTTGTAATTGAATAGAGCTTCGCAGAGCTGATGTCATACTGCGTCATTGCAGCCGGAAGTATGGATGCAAATATATTCACGACCACAAGGATAGCCAATACGATTCCTGTCATTGCCAGAGAATACGAACCGCCCTTAAGCGCAATCTGATTATATTTTTGCTTCATTAGTTGTACCTCCTTTTTTCAAGGGACTGTACGGAAAGGAATAAAAAGAATATGATCACAGTTATGTAATAGATGATCGCCGTCAGGTCAAATACACCGTTTACAAATGTATAGAACCTCTCGAACAGAGATAATTTTGTCATGATATCCGGCACCAGCCCTTCAAACCTGGAACTGTCCGCGAAATATATGATCACAACGGCAAGCATGATCAAAATACTGATCCCATACGCAAGATTCTGGTTCTTCGTCAGATGACGGATGACAAATCCAAGCAAGACCGCGGTCACAATAAGCGCGGCTGCAGAACCGGATGCAGTCGCCGATACATATTCCGCCAGCGTAACACTGTAATAGTTAAGCAGGATAACAGGGACGGCAATTCCGGCAGCAAATCCCTGATTCTCCGTCAGAGAAGAAATAAACGTCCCCGCAGCGATCATTGCCGCTCCCATCATAAAAAACGCAAACAGCGAACCATAGGACGTGGGCAGATACACCTCGCCGAACTGCGCAAATATAAGCGGATAGACGGCGACTATGCACAACGGAACCAGATAGACGGTAAGAAGCGCGAAGTATTTCCCCATCACGATCTGCGACGTCCGTATGGGGAGCGAGTATAGAAGCTGGTCCGTTTTCTGTTTCCGCTCTTCCGCGATCACACGCATCGTTAATATGGGTATGATAACCGCGAAGCCAAGGCATACATAGCCTAATACATACTCAAAATTGGCTACCGCCGACTGTATATTATAGATCAATGCCCCGATTCCCACGAATGCCAACAGAAACGCCGAGAAAATATACGCTGTCAGCGAATGGAAATACCCGGACAGTTCATGCTTAAGTACTGCGATCATTCTTCAGTCACCCCGCTTTCCCCTTCAGTCAATTCAATAAATACGTCTTCTAAATTTGCCTTTCTGGAAGATATCTCTAAAATAGCCTTTTTCCTGTCCGCAAAAGCAAAAAAGAGCTCTCTGCAGATATCTTTTACATTCTCAGACTCCGTCCTTGCAAATACCTTAGTTCCTCCGTCTTCCTGTACCTGAATCTCCCATTCCGCTATATGGCTGATACCGCCGAGCACTTTGCCGATCTCTTCCTCCGAAGCTTCCGCCATAAAGGAAATACCGTTCGATGCCAGCAGAAGCTTCTCCAAATTCTCCGGCCTGTCAAAGGCAACCAGCTTCCCCTGCGAGATAATCAGGACCTTCTTGCAGATCGCCTGAACCTCCGATAAGATATGGGAGCTTAATATCACCGTATGATTTTCTCCAAGCTGCCTGATCAGGTCACGGATCTCTATGATCTGAATCGGATCAAGCCCAACTGTAGGCTCATCAAGTATAATCACCTCAGGGTTCCCAAGCAACGCCTGCGCGATCCCCACTCTCTGCCGGTATCCTTTTGACAAGGCAGAAATCAGTCTGTCCTTCACATGCCCGATCTTAGCCTGCCTCAATACCTCTTCAATCTGTCTTTGAAGCTCCCGGCCCTTAAGACCTTTCGCCTCGCCTACAAATCTCAGATATTCCGCAGGCGTTTCATTCATATAGAGCGGCGGCTGTTCCGGCAGATATCCGATCGCTCTTTTCGCCTGCTCCGGCTCCTCAAAGATATCATGCCCGTTGATCCGTACACAGCCTTCCGTCGCCGACAGGCAGCCCGTCATAATATTCATCGTGGTAGATTTCCCGGCTCCGTTAGGCCCCAGAAATCCGTATACATGCCCCTCGTCAATTTCAAAAGACAGATCGCTCACCGCCGTAAAATCGCCGTAGCACTTCGTCAGATGCTCAACTGTTATCATAGCAACCCTCCTGCATAAATAATTTCGGTTTTCAGTCAAGACGTATATTTCCAAAGGAAAGTATGCGGTCCGTATAATTGTCATTTCTGCGGACAAGGGCCCGCACCCTTTCAATGAATTCTCTCGTAGAAAAAGGCTTCGGCAGGCACTCGTCCGCTCCTGCCCCCAAGCCCGCCACCCGTTCTTCAATCTCAGCCTTCGCGGTAAGCATCATGACCGGAATGCCTGATCTCTCTGATCGGATCGTCTCCAATACCTTTATGCCGTTAACCCCCAGCATCATAGTATCCAGTAAATATTTCAGTCCCTCGGCAAGCTGTACTTCATCCTCTGCAATTAAAATACGCATAGCAAATTCTCCTTTCCCATTCTTCTCCAGATCCGCCTGCGTCTGCATATCATGGAGCTGCATTGCCAGACGGATCTGCATATTAAGGGAACATTGCTGATCTTTCAGCATTGTAAATTTTGTCTTCCTGATATCCAGCGAAGGACTTGCAATTTGATCATTTCCCATCTATAATTCTCCTTTCAATCTCCAATTAAATACCTTTTTCCGGTCTTCATTTTAAAAACACATGTTAAACTATATCTAAACTCCCCGCTTCAAAATGTGAAAAATATGTGAAATAACCTGATTTTTTAATTCCAGTTTAACTTTCTATGCTACAATTTCTCTACTGGACAATCGGTGATGTCCCGAATAGAAAATGAAGGAGAATTTCTATGCTGCAGATCTTAATCGTAGATGATGATAAGAATATACGCCGTTATCTGGGGGCTGTTTTATCAGATGCCGGATATTCCATTTCCAGTGCGGACTGCGCCCAACAAGCGTTGGATATTATGGAGAATACTAGGATTGACCTGATTGTACTGGATATCATGATGCCGGATATGGACGGCTGCGCTTTTACAGAACTTCTGCGGGACTGTAACAATGATATCCCTATCCTGATGCTCTCTGCAAAGCAGCTTCCAGAAGATATAAAGAAGGGATTCCTGTCAGGAACCGACGACTATATGACCAAGCCTGTAGACGAAGACGTTATGCTTCTACGAATCAGAGCTTTGCTCAGAAGGGCTAAGATTATCTCCGACCGCAGACTTACGGTCGGTTCAACCATTTTAGATTATGATACGCTGACGGTTAAAAACAAAGAGATCTGTCAACTGCTTCCCCAGAAAGAATTTCAGCTCTTATACAAGCTTCTGTCCTATCCGAATAAAATATTTACCCGAATACAGCTTATGGAGGATATCTGGGGCCCTGCCTCCGATTCCACGGACGCTACGGTCAGCGTCCACATTAACCGTCTTAGAAAACGCTTTGAAGCCTGTACTGATTTCTCGATCGTCACGATCAGGGGGCTTGGATATAAAGCGCAGGTAGAGGAGGAATTGGTATGAAAAAACGTGCGGGCGTCCGTATCAAGATCACTTTATTAACGACAGGTTTCGTTTTTATCTTACTGGTTCTGACCATGTTTGCCAGCAACGCTATTATAATCTTTGCCATAAAACATGGATGGATCACGGCCAGACCAGAGCAGTCCATAATACCTTTCCTGTTCCAGAGCGGAATCATCAGCATTATTATCGGCACAGCCATTTCCCTTTTTATGAGCCGCCTTCCCCTGCGCCCTCTTCATACGCTGATTCAGGCAATACATGAAGTTTCTGTTGGGAATTATGACGTGAAGATCCATCTGGAGCATCCGAGGGAATTCCAGGAGCTTTCAGAATGTTTTAACCAGATGACGGCTGAGCTGGCCGGAACAGAGATGTTCCGCTCTGATTTTATTAATAATTTTTCCCATGAATTTAAGACGCCGATCGTCTCTATCCTTGGCTTCGCAAGGCTGCTTCGAAGCCAGGTGCCGGACGGTTGCCAGAGCCGGGAATATCTGGACATTATCATAGAGGAATCCCGGCGGCTCTCCGATCTGTCCGCAACTGTGTTAAATCTCTCAAAGGTGGAAAGCCTTACCCTTCTGACCGACAAGACCGTCTATTCCTTAAGCGAACAGATCCGGGAATCCATCCTGCTTCTGGAGAGTAAATGGTCGAAAAAACAGATTAATTTTGACATTGATATGGAAGAAGTCATGATCACGGCTAACGAACCGCTCCTGAAACAAGTCTGGATGAATCTGCTGGACAACGCAGTCAAGTTCTCCCCTGCCGAGGGACGCATCACTATAACTCTGCGTTTAAATATCGGAAACGCAGTTTTCACTGTAAAGGATCAGGGGGAAGGCATAGATGATAAGACGATAAAATTTATCTTTGATAAATTCTATCAAGGCGACACATCACACAATATAGAAGGCAACGGACTTGGCCTGCCCCTTGTAAAGAAAATATTAGAATTACACAGAGGAGAAGTCTCTGTACAGAGCCAGGCCAAAAAAGGATGTATTTTTATTGTCAGACTTCCGGTATGAAGCCAGATCTCTAAATTCTGCATGGCTTTTTCACAATATACCTTTTGCACCCTATTTATAAATAATATCATTATATATCAACAATTACCGGCTTATGTTTTGCAAACGACAGAAATCTCTCAATGATATCCTCAGTCCTAATTTTCATGTAACAGGTTGTTGTTCCATCACTGCATCCATAGAATTCTTCATCTGCCGCCTCTTTATCTATAATTACCTGCACATCCCTATCCTGATCCAGCAATGTTCCAAATACCGTTGCCGCACCAATCTTATTCCCCAGCATCTCCTCCATCATTTCTGCAGGAGCAAATGATACTCTGGAAATCCCCAGTGCACTGCTGAAATACTTAGTGTCAAAGACCTTTCTCCCTGCAGTAATAAATAGATAGAAAATCGTTTTCTTACGGTTGCATAAAAATAAAGTTTTTACCATCTTCATATTTAGTTTCTGGTCAATCAATACGCAGTCATCCATAGTAACTGCTTCATCTGTCTCTACCCGCTCATAGGGAATCTTAAGCTGCGCCAGGGCTTTATAGAAAAGGATAAGAATATTGTTGTCTCCGACATTTTCAGAAATAATCATCTGGAACCAGATATAAGATTTACAACATGGGATGATTATGCCATTATGTCCATGGTTGAAGCGGGGCTTGGTATCAGTATTCTTCCAAATCTTGTTCTCCAAAGGATTCCTTACCATATCGAGATTAAAAGACTGGAAATACCAACATATCGGAAAATTGGTCTTGCCATGTTGGACAAAAAGAGAATTTCTGCAGCCACAAAAGAATTTTTAAAATATCTGGACAGGTTATGAACGACTTACATAGATAATCACAACAACCGTAAATAGGCAGGAAAAAGCTATCCTCTGCCACAATAGGGGATAGCTTGTGTAACTTGTAAACTATTTTGCATTTCCACCTGTTTTTCACTGTGCCCCCAAATATAGGCTACCGAAATGTAGGCTTAAGCGCGTGCTGTATTCGCTACAGTGAGTTTATTCACTAACTCTTTTTCCATGCGGGAAAGGATGAAGGACACAAAAAGCACTGCCAATGCAACTACGGCAGGGAAAAGGACGCTCTCTGCATAAAAGAGCTTCAATACAGCCGGAGTTGGTTCCTGCCCTCCAGTATAATGAAACAAAGCAAGCAGTCCGGAAGCGACAACAGAACTGACTGCCTGACCGAACTTCCGGCCAAAAGTATAGAGGGAAATAACAACGCTTGGATTATTATCGCCTTGAAGCTGACCATATGTTGCTGCGTCCAATTTACATTGATGGAGCATGTTAACAATTTTTTGACAGCCGCAAGGTGTTGCCTCATTCCGTTTATACCGATAAACATCTCGTTTACGCCATAAAATAGATGCAGTATATATTGACATTATACTCTTACTGAGGGCATCAGATCGACAAATATTTTTATTGCGCCCTCTGCCTGTCTATCCACTGTAAAATAACATCTACTACATAATCCTGCTCCTGTGCGGTCAATTCCCTGCCTTTAGGGATATTGTGCCATTTCTCCAGACATCCTCTGCAACAGGTAGCTGTCGCATGCTGGGCAACAAACACCGGATGTCCTCTCATCGGCGTCTGCTTTCCATCATTCTGCGGTTCAGAAGGAGCCAGCCGCTTTTCTACGAAATCGTGTGCATGGCGACGTATGGTATCCATTCCCTTGTCAGCAATATATGCCCTGTCATTGGCATTTAAGGAAAAACTGCTCCGAAACCTGGAACATGCCAGCCGTTCGAATAGATCGCCCCCATAACCGGCTGGTTCCTCCGCAATTCTCATTGGCTGCACATGGTTCTTATAGATCATCGTCTTTGGTTTCTTTTCCAGCTGACTTTCATTTTCACCATTTAACTGCCGCCTCAAAATATCTGCCTCTGCAGTCTTTGACTCTGTGCTTCCATCCATCAGACGTTTGGCAAGCTTCGTATTTCTTGCGGCGGTAGTCTCATTTTTTATGGCGTAGCTGACCGCCTTTTTCTCCCCGATCAGCACCAGGATCTTCTTTGCCCTAGTGACCCCTGTGTACAGCAGATTTCTCTGCAGCATCACAAAATGGCTCATGGTAAAAGGCATCACCACAATCGGATACTCGCTTCCCTGCGCCTTATGGATCGTGGTCGCATAGGCCAGTACCAGTTCATCCAGCTCGCTGACATCATAGAGAACCTCCCGGCCTTCATAATCTACCGTCAGCTCCCGTTCCTCCATGTCAACTTTACAAATGGTTCCGATATCGCCGTTAAAAACTTCTTTATCGTAATTGTTACGGATCTGCATGACCTTATCATGGAGCCGGTACTGCGTGCCGCCCCTGCGGAGGAAGATTTTGGACGGATTCATGGTTTCCTGCAGCACCTGGTTTAAATTAGCCGCCCCGCAGATCCCCCTCTGCATCGGCGTAAGCACCTGGATATCCCGAAAGGCGTCCACATGATAATAGCGTGGCAGATTCTCCGTACAGAACTTAATCAGCGTATCCACCACTTCCTCATTGGTCTCTCTCCCGGCAAAAAAGAAATCCGAATCCTTTCCGCCGCGCATATCAATGGGTTCACCCCTGTTGATCCGATGGGCATTCATGATGATCCTGCTTCCCTGCGCCTGCCTGAATATCCTGGCCAGCCGTACAACCGGAATCCGGTCCGAGGCGATGATATCCTTCAGGACATTTCCCGCCCCCACGCTTGGAAGCTGGTCCGTATCGCCCACCATAATCAATGTCATATGTTCCGGAAGCGCTTTAAGGAGATTGTACATAAGCATCACATCAATCATAGAACACTCGTCCAGTATCAGGACATCACCCTCCAGAGGATTTTCTTCATTCTTCTGATATCCTTCCGGAGGTTTATATTCCAACAGCCGGTGAATCGTTTTCGCTTCCATCCCGGTTGTTTCAGACATCCGTTTCGCCGCTCTTCCGGTAGGCGCCGCCAGAATGATCCTGCATCCGGCCATCCGGTAGGCGGAAATAATCCCCATAGTTGTCGTCGTCTTCCCGGTTCCCGGACCGCCGGTCAGAACCATTACTTTTGATGAAACCGCTGTACGGATCGCTTCCAGCTGGATCTCATCATATGTAATATCCGATTGCCTGCGAACCTCGGATATAACTGCCTGCACATCCATTTTCATCCTGCGTTCGGAAATCAACAGTTTGACCAGCCTCTTGGCACACCCGGTCTCAGAAAAGAAAAAGGGCGGCAGATAAATGGCTTCTTCATCCCTGATCACATCCTCGGTGCGGAGCATTTCATCCAGTGTGATCGTAAGCTCCGGGGGATCCACTTCCAAAAGTTCCACCGCCTTTTTAATCAGCTGTTCCCTGTCCCCATAACAGTGCCCGTCTTCTGCCAGCTTGTTTAATGTATAGAACAGTCCGCTCCGCAACCGGATAAAGCGTCCCTTTTCAATCCCCAGTTTTTCGGCGATCATATCCGCAGTCTTAAATCCGATTCCCCAGATGTCGTCTGCCAGGCGGTAAGGATTCTCCTGTACCACGCTGATACTGTCGCTTCCGTAGGTTTTAAAAATCTTTGTGGCATGGGTAGTATTCACCTCATGGCTCTGCAGAAAGAGCATGATATTCTTGATCTCCTTCTGCTCCTGCCAGCTCTTCTTAATCCGTTCTACGCGGATCTTCCCTATCCCTTCCACCGTAATGAGTTCATCCGGCGTATCCTCAATCACATCCAGCGTATCCTTTCCGAACTTCTGGACGATCCGCTTTGCAAACTTCGGTCCGACGCCTTTAATTAATCCGGAACCTAAGTATTTCTCAATTCCATAGACCGTCGCTGGGAGAGTCTCTTCAAACTTCTCTACGGAAAACTGCCTGCCGTATTTGGCATCCATCTTCCAGAACCCCTCCAGAGAAAGAACGGAGCCAACATGTGTATCTGGCATGATTCCGACAACAGTGACCAGGTCGTTATAATTCTTAGCCGCCACCTTTAATACGGTGTAACCATTTTCTGTATTCGTATAAGTAATCCTTTCAACTACGCATCGCAGGTGTTCCATAGTGTTCTCCTTTAGTTTAGGCTGTCATCCATATAGAAAAGGCCTTATTCCTGATTTACTTCCGCGGGCAACGAGCCAAGCGGGCATGCTTGTATGCACATTTGGCGACTGCCGCGAGAGTTGCTAAGTGCCAGCGGCACTTGTTCAGCAACGACCGGAACGGAGTGTAGACCAAAGCCTCGTCAGTTTGCTGTGGAGGCTTTGGCTTCGTAAATTACGTGGTCATAGGCACGGTGCGTATCCGCGTCAAACAGTACGAAACGTACAATATCCATATCATCCGGATGCCGGATACAGAACTCTTTCACCGTCTTTACAGCTATCGCTGCCGCCTGGTCTACGGGATAGCTGTAAATGCCTGTGGAAATGGACGGAAATGCAATCGTCCGGATACCGTTTTCAACAGCCGTCTGCAAAGAATTCCTTCCATTTAATCAATCATCAAATTCCTTGTGTCTTTTCATCTTCCGTTCCATCAGCATGCGGTCGATATTCCCATCCGTGTACCATTTTCCGCTCTGATGGATTCCATATGCACCTTTTCCCAAAGTCATGGCAGCCACCCTATAATCCTGCGTCACCGCCAGATCTCCCTTCTGACATAGGCCAACCAGTGCAAAATCCGCGGCATCTGCACCGGTTCCAATCACCTTGACGTATTCCATATTTCTCTGCCAAATGCTCCACAATCGGAATAACCGGGCAGGCATCAGCCTATCCGTATCTTCATAGAAACAGTCTCCATTACTCTTGATTTAATATCACTATCTTAACACAAGTGCCAAGACTTTTCTATATACTGAATTTCAAAGAATAGCATTCCTGATCTGTACGTTTGATACATTTCTGAGCCATGAAAGCTCACCTCTTCCTAATCTATTTGGAGTAAGCGTGCATAGAGCAATCGAATGATTTGATAGTCAACATGCCCTGATGCAAAAACCGGGAAATGGGGAAATGCTTCTCCAGTTAAAGAGATTATCGCACAGATTTCGAGACTTGTAAAAACGCTAGTACATCATTGCATTAATCTTGAAGTAATAGTGCTTGATATTCGTGTCAGCTGTGCGTCTACGAACCGACGGTGTAGCGGGCTACATCTAGGTTCGTAGGCGTGCAGATGGCATGGATAGCAAGCGCTTATTACTCAAGAATTAATGCAATGATGTACTAGATTATTCATCGCTTACATATTGCTGCAGGAATACCCCCATTTCAGCCTGTTCCCCGATTCATCAAGCGGATAAACGTCTGCACCCTCCCAAGTAAAATCATCAAGATTTGCATTGACATAAGCTCTTTCTTCAAGGATGAAATCTGCCAGCAAAGCAGCCATAATGTGCATAGCTTCCTCGTTTTCGTGAAGCGTTTTAAATGTGCCGATACTGCTTGTACGCTTTTTATCATCCTCAAAATATTCTATCCACAGATCCAGATGAATCCCCTCGCTGCCTCCATAGGCAAGATTACTTTTCAGGTCAATTCATAGGTTTTAATCGGAACCGGGCGGTAGGCTCCCAATCCATAATCTAAAATATCCGGCAACTTGCCTTTTTCTTTCAGGATACCCTTAATCTTGTCAAACAGTTCTTTCGTTGTCATTGGTTTTTTCAACATTGAAATTCTCCTTTTAGATAAAATTTTCCACGCAAAAAGGGAAGTATCTCCATCTTTTACGGAAATACTTCCCTCTGCTTAAAAACTTTTTATTGTTACATCAAATTCATTAACTTATACAAGCTGCTTTCCATACTGTTCCAAATACGCCTGTGCCCGCTTTAAAGGCAGCCCAATGATTTTTTCTTGCAGCTTTTTCAAAATTTCTGAATCATCAAGACCAACTTCCTGCCCCATTTCAATAATCGTCCTTATCTTAATCTTATCAGATTCCGTTTCAATAATGGTTCCACCCATAATATTCACCAGCCTTTCTTCATTTTTATTGCCATTCGTGATATGTGTAATGATAGTGTTTACAAATCCTTTCAGGTCTATCAGTTCATCATCTGATAATTCCCCCGCCTGATGCAGACTCACCATTTCATCCCTGAAATATGTCAGCTCCTCTACCACTTTTTCAATGTCACCTTCTGATGCAATTTCTTTCTCATATCTCGCAATGTAAAATGGGATGTAAGGAAACAACCGCTTTTCAACAATCTTTTCTTTTGTAAAATCCTCTAAGATTACATTGTCTGTTTGATAGTCCACTGTCTGCCCGTCTGGAAAGGTAAAGGTAATCGTTGTTGTTTTCGGCGTCCTGTCCGTCCTCTTGACATAAATAACTGAAAATCTCGGCATTGGAATTGTTGCATGACCAATATCCCATGTTGCAAACTGTCTGGCTACGATAAAAGCATACTCCGCAATCCTGATCGCCATAGAGCCGTCATCATAGCTTTGGCATTCCAGAAGATAAATTTCGCTACCTATTCTGATTAGGAAATCTGAAACCTGTTCCTCTATTTCCTTGCTGCCGTCCACCGTTTCGTTTTCCGTCAAATAACCCTCCGAGGGTAAAATCTCCACTTTTACATCTTTGGGGTAATTCCTACCGAACACATCATTGATGACGGAGACGAACAATCTTTTGTGTTTCATCTTCATCGTCTTAAATACATTGTCATAATCCGGTGTCTTTTTCTGCATATGCATCTTCCTTTCCTTATTCATATTATACCCATATGGCAGCCGAAACGCAATCAGTTTTCCAGCAGTCCTTCCACAGAAAAGAAAGAATACTCCGCTTTTGTCCACACAGTATTTTCCATCTTCGTCTATGCGGCAGTTTTCTGATATATCCCACCTGTAAAATGTACCTGTTTTTTCCGCAAAGCCCTGCTATTAACTGTATTTGTTTAATATTTATGCAAATACACACCTGTTTTTACATCAATTACATCATTTATTATGGCTTGCTGATTTTCTGTTGCCAAAATGTTGCCAGATGAGTTGAAAAAAGTTACGTTAAAAGAAATACACTGGCTGTGTGACGGATTATCCCTGGAGCCCAAGGGAGCTTTTAAGGAGCACCATCCCAAGATTGTCATCTAGCCAAAAACGGAGTCTGTCAATTCGCAAAAAGCTGAAAATCTTAGGATTTTCAGCAATTTTCCTCTGTTTTTCTGACGCATTTCCCCTCGAAAACAGCACGGTTTTATGGTATTCTTTTCTTAGCTTAAAACAATCAGGAGCACCGGACTATGGAACCACTTTTTTCTAAGAAACAATTACAGGAAATGAGTAAAGAAAATATGATCACATTGCTTACAACCATGCAGGCGCATCAGCAAAAGCAGGAAACTAAGATCCAGCTCCTGACGGAAAAAGTCAAAGACCCCGCTGCAGTCGCCAAATGTGCATGCAAGCATGCCCGCTTGGCTCGTTGCTCGCGGGAATGAAGGAGCTGGAGTTCATGAATGCGCTGCTTTCTGACAGGCTGGCGCTTGCCCAGCGGAAACAGTTTGGTGCCTCCAGTGAAAAGTACGCGGATGGATATACGCAGATGGATCTGTTCAATGAAGCAGAGCAGGAAGCGGATCCGAATGCAGCGGAACCGGAAATGGAAGAGATCCATCCGAAATCTTACAAACGCAAAAAACCTGCTGGAAAAAAGGAAGAAGATCTTTCTTCTTTTGAGACGACAGAGGTGATCGAACATAAGCTGGAAGGGCAAGAACGGTTCTGCCCGGAATGCGGGACGAAATACAAAGTAGTGACGACAGAGAAAGTAAAATATCTGAAATTTATACCGGCCCGTTTCGAAGTCGTAGAAGAGGTCACATATATTTACAGCTGTCCAAAATGCGGAAAAATGCAGCGGCCAGAGAAGGCCCAGGCACTTATGAAAGGGAGTGTCGCCACACCATCCCTGGTTGCAGGTATCATGAATGCCAAATATGTAAATGGGATGCCGCTTGCACGCCAGGAGCGGGAATTCGCGCGGTATGATCTGAATCTGTCAACCAAAACGATGGCAAACTGGATCATCCTGTGTGCCGGGCGGTATCTCCAGCCGGTCTATGACCTGATGAAGGAGGAATTCCTTTGCAGTAGGTATGTCCATAGCGATGAGACACGGATCCAGGTCATAGACGAACCGGGGCAGAAAGGTACGACGCAGAATTGGATGTGGGTATATCTTACGGATGAGAACAGCGGATCTCCGAGAATGGTATCATTCAGCTTAATCAGCAAATATTGGACTTCCTTAATCTAAAGATTGGAATGGAACTATTGTCTATCCGAAGCAGTGATATAGCTTTTACAATGGGTGCAACCGGTCCTCTATTGGAAAGAGCCGATAATTATGAGGGGGAAATCAAAATTTACTGAACAATATCTACAGATTTTAGCAGAAATCCCTTGAAACATTTCACATTCAATGGTATTATAACAATACAAAGGGAAAGCACCCACTCCAAAGTGGATGCTCCGAGTTTAGGTTAATGATTGTCCTTACGGACACCGCCTATCCTGTGGATCAGACAGGGTAGGCATTTTTATTTTCGCTTGTTGTTTCTCTTATCGAGAAAGGCAAGCAACGCAACAATTAAGCTACCAAAGGACATCAGCAATGCTAATATTCCAATGAAAATCGAAATGATTTCAAAAGCTGTCATCGGCGCCACCTCCCTTCCTATGTATTCCGGCACGCCGGTTTTCATAAACTCGGGAGGCTACCACCCTGTCATGGGTACTTTCCGTAGATGTATTGTAACACGAAGATATATGAATGGCAATTAGTTCTTTAAATTTGTTTGCAGGTATCACGATACCCGCCCGAAATCCAGTATTCATCAAATAATTAGAGCCATTTTAGAGCCAACAAGTAAAAAGCAATCCCGGAAACGCCCATTTTATCAGCATTTCCGGGATTTTATCCGCTACTCGAACTCGACTTTTCCTAACTAATTTTGCTTAGGATTTATTCTCTGTCGAGTATGTAAATCTTTTGATTATTTGATATGTCCATATTATCCTGCCTATATGAGCTAATGTTATCATTTTGTTATCGGTGTTGATAACACCAACTCTGTAACTGCGGATAATAGCTATATGCTATGGCTTAGATTATAAGCGATTTTGTTAAGAAATGCAATAGTCAAAAACCACTACTTTATCATAATTTGCAAATCATTATGTATTCTTCTTTGTTCTCGTCAACCACTTCAAATCCTGCTTTTCTATACATTTTGACTGCATAATTCGCTTTCTGCACAGATAGAGATGTCTGCTTATATCCTTTCACTTTTAGAAGTTGCAACATAGCTCCCATAAGTGCTGTACCAATACCCAAATTTCTGTATTCCTCATACAGTGATATGGCAAATGAGGGCGTTTTGTCATCAATATGCCCGTAATCGTTCATAATACGCACCCATACTGCACCCACAATCTGCTCTTTTGTTTCCACAACCAAGCACCAATCGTCTGCTTTTCCAAAATCTTTAATATATGCTTGTAACTCTGGCTGTTTGATAATAGATTTTAGCGGCTTATCCATGCCCTCTGGAATAAAAATTGCTTCATACAAAAAATCAGATAATATTGGATATTCATTTTTTCTAATTTCCCGAATTTTATAATCCATATCTTTTTAAAACCTCATTATTCCTAAATCACATCTCTATTTCTTATAATCAATAATTTATTATCTCCCTTTTGGAACTCATATTCTGTCTTAACAATTTCCACATTATAATCCCTTTGGAAGTAATCTATTACGTTTTTAATTAAGTCTGTCTTATTTGCATCCAAATCTACAATCGGGAAAATTCTAATTTCTTTGCATACTCTAAGCATTTCTGTCATTGATGCTATATGAAAATTATATCCTAATGATGTATACATTAGCAGGAAGTGAGAACTCAACCCAATATCAAAGTAATCTGCTCCATAGGGTAATTTATCAGGCAGTTCATGGAATACATAACGTCTCTCTGCTTTTCCCTTCTCATAATCAGACAAAAATTTTCTCATAGCAGACATACGGGTACTTTCAAGTTCTTCTAAACTTTTAATGTTCTTCCACACATAGTTATCCATATTTTCCCGCATTTGCTGCATTATTGTAGTTCGGACTTCCCCAATACGTTTTTCTATATCTTCTTTCGAAAACTGATATATCAAATCAAACGAAATAACACTTCCATTTCTTTCAGTCATCTCATAATTAAAACAGGCTGGACCATCGCCAAACCCTGCAATTTTTTTTGACATATCATTATCATCTAAACGGAACATCAATTTGTATTCTTCCATATTTCTGCCCCAAGGTACAACGCCATCTAACTTAAATACTATTTTCTTTTCCTCCATAATTCCCGGTTTCCCAGTATGAAAAAACGTAACTTGTAGCTAAAAACACTTTTCCATCAAAAAGAATTTTCCTTTTCGCCAGTCAACATAGCCAACTTCCGAATAACCTAAAGAATTATATAGCCTTAATGCAAATGGATTATTAGAGAATACATCTAATCGAATAACATGAATACCCATTTCCGTTAATTGCTTTTCAATATATAATAGCGTAGATTTAGCAATTCCTCTATTCTGAAAAGTCGGATTCACACAAAGTCTATGTACGATATAAAATGGCTTATCTTTATATTTCCACTTGCCGTTTTCATATTCTTTATCACATTTTTGGTTTAAGGTATATACAACCGCTATTTGACCATTCACTGAACCAACATAGAGTTGACTTTTATCAACATCTTCCTGAAAATCTTCTTTAGTAGGATACAAATCATCCCATTGAAAAATATTATCTCGCTCCATAGCATCTATAGCAGTGCGAATTATACTGTATATTTCTTCAATATCATTTGGAGTTGCGTTTCTATATTTTAGTATCATTACTTTTTCCTCGCAAATTCTAATTTCTCATTCTAATTATTTTAAGTATACACGAATTTGTAAGATTTTTCAATTCCCCGAACTATTTTTGCTTAATTGAACGGCACTCCCACATATTGCAGGAGTGCCGCTTATCACTACGAATAGATAAACTCGCTCTCCACAACTTCCCTCACACAAACCCGAATATTATTCATTTTTTGAACCCATAAAAGCTGGTTTTCTGCCTTTAATTGCTCCGTTACTCCATGCTTGCCGGCATACTCCTTTACCAGCCGAAAAAACATATCCTCTGCCTGTTCATCTATGCTTGCAAGGTATTCATTCAGCCTGCCGCTTGTCAGCAGATTGAGATAAACGAACTGTTTATGCTCTTTAAGATACCGTAAATGCCGCTGTCCCCAAATACCAATCAGCTTTTCTTCTTCGGGAGGTAATGCAAGCTCTGGGAGGTAATAGTCGTCTTGCCTTGCATACCAGAGACCGTTATTTTCGTCATAAATCCTATTTTCCATAGTGTTTCCTACCTTTCTTCTTTGCTGTTTTTAAAGCGTTTTTCACGCTGTTTTGATTTTTGTGCTGCTTTTGCCTGCTCTAAAAGGCTGTCTATCTGCTTACTCCCAAATGTCTTACGGAGCAGCTTATAATCTTTGTTTTCCGCACGGAGGTTTTCATTTTCCCCTGCCAGTTTCTCATTGGTTTTCCTTAACCCTTCATTTTCACGGTGGAGATTGCTATTTGTGGCATTCAGCCGATAGTAGCCGTCCCACGCTTCAAAGCACCTTATAAGAGCCGTTCTAACAAGTGATTTCAGCTTTTGCACCAAAGGCTCTGCCACTTTGTTTCTATATGACTTCGCAGACATGAATCCCTGCGGCTCTGCCAACTGGTACTCTGGAGAAGTGTCAAGCGCCTGTTCCAGAGTTTTTAGGTTTTCCATTCCTTTGTCGTAATTCGCCACCCTGTCCGACAATACTTGGAATTCCTCTTTTTTCTCCGAAATCTGCCCCTCAAGCTGGACGACCTCTTTTTCCCGCTCCTGCTTTTTATAATCAAGGACAGACAAATGTTTCTCATGTGTCCCTTTATGCTCCCATTCAATGCCATGCCGCCCCATCACAGCGGCAAGGCTCTCTTTTTCGGACTGTACCCACTGGCTCCACTCCGTATCGCCACGGGAACCGCCTTTGAATCCCTGCGCCGCCAACGCCTGTTTCAAAGATACCCTTGTATCAAGCCCACGCTTACTGCCAGTCGTGAACGGAACAAAGTCAATGTGTAAATGCGGCGTTGCTTCATCCATATGGATATGAGCGGAAAATACATAAAGATTAGGGTTTCGCTCTTGGAATCCATGATAATATTCATCTAAAATCTGCCTTGCAAGCTGTCCGTTTTCACTTCCTGCGCCCATATTTTCCTTATCCCCAATCTGCAAAATCAGCTCATGGAACGGCTTTTCCTGCTTTGAGTTCCGTATCTTCTCGTAATAATCGGCAATGCGGCGGTCTGCCCTTGTCTGTTTCTCGTTATATCTCTGTAATGCTTCATCAAATAGCTTATGATATACTTTCTTGATATTCTCATTACAGTAATCTACATTGAGGTGGGAGCGTTCAGCATCCACATTTTCAGCCTTGAATTTACGGCTGTTATGGTTGACCGAGCCTTTCCCCACCATTGCGCTAATCGTCCGTCTTATAAAATCACACCCTTTCTTTTCGGCTGGTAGGCTTTGTTACTTTCCCGAAAGTAACGCAAAAGCACTTTTGTCGGCTTCGCCAACAAAAATGCAACCTGCAAGCAGGTTTTGCGCTCTCCGAGGGGTGAGCGTGTGCCAGTGGCACACAAGCTGCGAACCGACCGAGTCGGCAGACGAGACAGGGCGGCTTTTTGTAAAAAGCCCCCTGCACCCCGCAAAAACTTTATCCGTGACGGTTTGCGTCGATGTGACGGTTATTTCCGTACCGCACCCCACTCCTAAAAATACCGTCACACCGTCACATATCGTCACGCTCCCCACGGTACAGCTTTATCATACGCCCCTCGTGACACCGTTCACGTTTATAGAAGATGCCGTATTCGTTGAGTAAACGTCCCGACAGGACATTCAGTTTCCGTGCAAGGCTATTCGGCTGTAACCCTGTTTCCAGCCAAGCCGCAAGCTCCGTCGCCGTCCCCTTCCACAAGGAGCAATCGACAGTAATTCTTTTATCTATTTCCTCAAGTAAAGGCTCTGGCGGCTCTTTCCAAGGTTCTGTTTCTGCCTTTTGAAAATCCCATAACAATGTTTCGGGATTGCGGAGAAGATAGAGTTTCTGCTCTTGCTGGTCTCTGCCCGACACTTCAAGCGTGGCGGCGTTGCCGATGCGTTTTTCTTTCTGCAGCAGGAACGCACCGTCAGCCGCACCGAGCAAGCCAGTAGTTCCCGAAATCATATCGAACTTATCATCAGAACCCTGCTTTCTGGTATGATGGACAATCAAGATACAGATGCCATAGCTGTCTGCAAACTGTTTCAGCCTTGTAATAACCTCATAGTCATTTGCGTAACTGTAATTGTCCCCGCCGACTTCACGCACCTTTTGGAGGGTGTCAATGATAATCAGTCTTGTGTCTGTATGCTGTTTCATAAATTCCTGCAACTGTTCATCCAAACCATTGCCAAGATTCCCCGCCGAAACAGAAAAGAATAAATTGTCTGCCCCGTCCGTGCCAAACATACGGTACAGCCTTTCCTGCAGGCGGCGGTAATCATCTTCAAGGGCAAGGTACAAGACCGTTCCTTTTCGGACGGGATATTCCCACAGCGGCACTCCCATACTGGTATGGTACGCAATCTGCGCTATAAGAAAGCTCTTGCCGACTTTTGGCGCGCCTGCGAAAAGATAAGTGCCAGGGTAGAGCAGACCGTCAATCAAAGGCGGCTTGCTCGGATATACAGAATCATACAATTCAGCCATAGATACAGTTTCAAGAGCTTCGCTATTGTTTTTCGGCGGGTAATTGGTTATACTGTTATTGTTTACATTAGGCGGTTGTTCCGTATCTGCGCCAACAGATACATTCGGGGCAGCCGTTTCTTTTTTATTCGCCATCTTCACTTTCTCCTTTCAGACCGCCGAGAATAACAGCAATCAGTTCGATTGTGTCAAGCAGTTCTTCATTTACGCCCCCGCCCGCTTCAATCCTCTGTAATTCTGCAAGGACGGCGGCAAGTTCATTGCGGAGTGCCTTATATACCCTCGGATTGCCCTGCACCACCACGTCTTGGCACAAAAGCCGCCTTGTGATATAGTCCTGCTTGGTAAGCCCCGAAAGCCGCACCACTTTGTCAATCTGCTCATTTTCTTCGGGAGATACCCGAAAGGCGACGGTCTTGTTCCTCCAACGGTTGCAGTTGTCTAAATTCTTTGCCGACATATCAAAAATCCCCCTTTCCCAAATCATCAAGCCTGTCCGCCATTTCCGCCTGCTTTGACGGAAATAAATGTGCATAACGGTAAGTGATTTCAATGCTCTCATGCCCTACTCGGTCAGCAATCGCCACCGCCGAGAATCCCATGTCAATCAATAAGCTGATGTGGCTGTGGCGCAAATCGTGAATCCGTATGCGCTTTACCCCTGCGGCTTTTGCGCCCCTGTCCATCTCGTGATGGAGATAGCTCTTTGTTACCGTGAAAATGCGGTCTTTCTTCTTTAAGCCATACAGCATACCGACATACTCCTGCATTTCCTCGCAGAGAAACTTTGGCATCTTGATTGTGCGGTTGCTCTTTTTCGTTTTCGGAGAGGTAATCACGTCCTCCCCATGCAGGCGTTGGTAAGATTTGTTAATCGTGACCGTTTCCTTATCAAAATTGAAATCAGCGGCGGTCAAGGCTAATAATTCTCCCTCTCGGATCCCGCACCAGTAGAGCATTTCAAAGGCGTAAAAGGAAACTGGCTTGTCCATCATTTCATCCGCAAACCTCTTATATTCCTCTTTTGTCCAGAACAGCATTTCTTTGTGTTCCTCGCTCCCCATGTTCCCCGCCTTTGCCGCAGGGTTGGAGCGGAGGTCATAATAGCGCACTGCATGGTTAAATATTGCTGAAAGCTGGTTGTGAACTGTTTTCAGATACGTTTGCGAATAGGGATTGCGTTTTTCATCACGGTAGGCAAGCAGTTCATTTTGCCATGCAATAATTTCCTTTGTGCCAATCTCGCTAATCTTCATCTTACCAAAGTAAGGAAGAATCTTCGTCCGAATGATATGCTCCTTTGTCAGCCAAGTGTTTTCTTTCAGTCGGTTCTTGACATCATTCGCATAAAGCTCCGTAAAGGCTTCAAAGTCCATGTCAAGGTCAGCAGAATTTTGTAGCTGGAACTTGCGCTCCCACTCCTGCGCTTCACGCTTTGTGGCAAATCCACGCTTACACTTCTGTTTCCGTTCCCCTTTCCAGTTCACATACCGAGCCATCACATACCATGTGCCGTTGCCCTCATTCTTAAATACTGGCATTTACTCCATCCCCTTTCCTGCCCCATAGAGCCTTTCTTGAAAATACTGGCGGTTTACTCTCCCTGCAATCGTGATAAATCCCTGCTCCTTCAGCTCGTCATTCAATTTCTTGATGAGCTTGTAAGCGTAAGGCTTCGATACGGAAAGCTCTTGCGCCACCTCGTCCACACGTATAAATTTGTTGTCCATACAACCTCTCCTTTCTCTTTCTAAGCATTTTTGCTTAACTCATAATACTAAACATTTTTGCTACTGTCAATAGGTTTGCAAAAAATATTAAACTTTTTTGTTTTATTTTTATTGACTTGTTCTAAACATATATGCTATACTCCTTATAAACATACGAACAAGGAGTGAAACATTATGGCGATTGGCGAAAGAATACATTTTTTCCGTATCATGCGGGGCATGACACAGAAATATCTTGGTATGCTTGTCGGATTTCCCGAAAAATCGGCAGATGTGCGTCTGGCACAGTACGAAACTGGCTCACGCAAGCCAAAGGCAGACTTAACGGCTGCACTGGCACAGGCTCTGGGCGTTGCGCCGCAGGCTTTGGACATACCCGACATTGACAGCTACATCGGGCTTATGCACACCTTATTTACCCTTGAGGACATTTACGGTCTTACCGTCAGTGAATCAGACGGTGAAATCTGCTTAAAAGTCAGCAAAGACAAAAATAAGGATGCCGCCGAACTGCTGAAAATGCTCTGCGCTTGGAAAGAGCAGGCGGACAAACTCTCTGTAGAGGAAATCAGCAGGGAAGATTACGACCAGTGGCGGTACAATTATCCGAAGTTTGACACCACGCAGCATTGGGCGAAATCTCCCTCTGATGAATTGAGCAATACATCCTAATCTCCCGAAAAAATTATACACAGATTGACTGTATGATAGTATGAATCCATTGAAAATACGGGGTTTTTAGGCGCTCCCTCTTTACAAATATGTGTATAAGTTTTATAATATAAGTGAAAATATTATACACATATTTAAAGGAGCAACGGCATGTCATCACTTGTTTACGTCAAAAATCCAAATGGTAAAACCTATGTTTACAGCAACACTTCAATTTATGATAAGGAAACTAAAAAAGTCAAACATATCCGCAAGAGCATTGGGCATCTGGATCCAGTAACAGGTGAAGTGGTTCCCAACCGCAGGAAAGGCGATGCTGCCCGTAAAAGGGCTCAAACGGAAGAACCTGCTGGCCGCTGTGTTGTGAAAAATACCGGCATACAGTCCCTTTTGGATAAAGCTGTTTCAGACATAGGGCTGATGGAACCGCTCAGTACAGTCTTTCCGGATGACTGGAGATGCATACTGACATGTGCGTATTACCTTGTCAGCGAAGGCGGGGCATTGCGCCACGTTGACCAGTGGCAGCGGATGTATCCATCACCGTGCCGTTCCCTGCTTGCAAGCCAGCGGGTGAGCGAACTCCTTGTAAGGATTACGCCCACACTGCAACAGGACTTTTTCAGCAGGTGGATTGATGTAAACAGCCAGAAGGATGTCTATTGTTGGACGGCGAATTGAGGGAGACATAAACGGCAAATTATTTTTCCAACCTTTTTCGCATTGACTGCGCAGTGCTGTCTACAAATGCATAATACCGCCGAAAATGCAGCACGCTGTTGGTATAGCTTTTCTTTCGAAATCGAAAGGCCATGAATCCCATTATGAGATCCATAGCCACATGATGTAGTTGGATTTTTTATTGTTTGTCAGCCAGAGTCGGCAGATAAGCCAAACCGGCAGCAACAGTTACGGCATCTACCTTCCGCATTAGATTGCTGATCCGCCCCTCATTCCAGAAAATATCAGAAAAATCGGATAGTTCACATCCCACATCATGGTTCGGGATGCACAGGTAGTTTCCGTATTTATGCACTCCGGCCAGGATGTGGAAGTATGTCCCCCGTCCATTCATCTCAGCTTCATACCATCCAGGCCGCCATCGCAGCAGGATAATCTCCCCTGTCCAGGTTTCTATGCGGGAACCATCCCTGAAAAAACATCTGTATTCCAAAAACAACACCCCCTATCCAAGATTCTGGCTGCTGACGGAGGCAAGTATGACTTCCGTGTCAATTGCTTTCTTCTCCATCTGTGCGCCAAGGGTAAGGGCATTTGTCATCAGGTTATCCACCAGACGCGGATTCCCCTGGGAATGGCTGTGGACAGCGGAAAGGGCGGCCTGCTCTATGATGGAGGCAGAGCCTCCCGCACAGGAGATCTTGTGGAGTACATACTGCGCCACTTCTGAATCTGTGAGCCCGGTAAAGTTGTAATGCACGGTGATCCTCTGGCGCAGGGCTTCGTGGACAGGCTTGCGCAGGGTATTGTTCAGGTGCGGTTCCCCGCACAGGATGAGCGTAAAGCAGTTCAGGGAGTCATAGCCGTAGTTCATGAGCATCTTAATGTCCTCCAGGATGCCTGTGGAGAGGTACTGGGCCTCGTCAACGGCCAGAAGAAGGGGCTGCTTCTTTTCCCGGTAAAGGTAGAGGATCTGCTCCTGTATGGCCCGGAACATCCCGGGTTTGCCGCCTCTAGGCTCTACTCCCAGTACAGAGCAGAGCTGGCGGTAGAACTCCATGACGCTTACGGTGGAAAGACAGATGTACTCCATATGGTAAAGGTTCGGGTTGAGCCCCTTTGCAAAACAGCGGAGTCCAAAAGACTTCCCCATGCCCGGGCGTGCCGTGAACAGACCAATGCCCCTGGTATCCTTGAGGTAATCCAGCCGGGAGAGCATCTCAGAGATGTCCCTGGAAAGGAAACGGTCTTTTTCCCGGGCCATCTGTTTGTCAAAAGGATTGAAAGACAATCCATAGTAAGAACGGAACATCAACAGCCACCCCCTAACTTTGAGTAGTCGATGCCAGGTGTATTGTTGCGCTTCGTCCTGCAGTTCTCATTCTTATCCGTAGGGCGGATGGGATAATGCACCCCTTCGTAAAGGATGAAGGCGGAGGACATGTCATCCGGGAGGAAGCGGATCTCCACTTTTGATGAGATAAACTGCATAGGGACGTCATAGGATACCTTGTCGATGGAGACGGTAGAATCCTTATTCACTTTCCTTGTAATGCGGTTCAGGAAACATTCCTCCAGCCATTCCCTGGACGCAGGTGTCCGTATGGAAGCGCGGGTCTGCTGGTAACGGGAAAGGGGTGTAGTGCCGATGCCGGAATGGAGGGAAGTATTATAGGAGCGCATGTAATCCTTAAGGAGTCCATTGAACTGTGCCAGGGAGCTTAAGGAATCCAGATCCAGGGTATAGAGCCAGGTTTCCTTGAGTGTCCGGAACTGGCGTTCTATCTTAGCCTTGGATGCGCCATCCCGGATTTTTGTATGTAAAAGGACCGTTCCGATGGAGCCGCAGATGAGGGAAAGCTGCCCGTTCGAGTAGCTGGAACCGTTATCGACATAGAGCTTAGAAGGGATTCCATGTGCAGCCACAGCATCCTTAAGCACTTTCTGGAAGTTATAAGCTGAGTCGTTATAGAAGAGCCCGCCGCCCACCAGGAACCGGGAATGGTCATCGATGATCAGGATGCAGTAGACCCGCCTGCGCAGGCCGTCTTCTGTGATATATGGAAGGTAACAGGTATCAGCCTGCCACATTTTCCCAAAGGCGTCCTCTTCAAAAGCCTTCCTGTCCCGCATGTTCGGGTTACGTGCCGATTTCAGGTCATGTTTCTTTACAAAACGCTGGACAGCACACACGCTGACAGAGGCAGGGATGAACGCCTCTTCCACAAGGTGGCGGTGGATCTGCGTGGAGTTAAGCCTTGGGAAAGCTTCCTTAAGCCGGTAGATCTCCTCGATGGCTGTATCCGTCAGGACCCGTGTGCCGCCCTTGTCGGAGCGTTCCCGGGGCATAAGTGCATCGATGCCGCCGTTCTGGTAGAGAGACACCCACTTGCTGATAGTCTTGGGGCTGTAGCGGAAGGCGGAACCATCAGGCAGGGTGAGCGGGTTCTCGGTGATGCGTTGGTAATAGGCATTTCTGGACGCATCAGGATAAAGGCCATGGATGACCGGTGCGATGAGGGCAAGCCGGAACTGTGCCATGGCGGCAGCGTCCGAAAGGTTCTTTTGTTTGTTGTCCATAAAAATATCCTCCTTAAATGGTTTTCTGCCATTATAAAGGAGTTCCCTCAGGGAGACCATGCCTGGTCGTGTGGTCGTGGAAAAGCAGTTCAGGGACCGAACACTTGTTGGCAGTAAGACGCCGGATTTTTATGGGACTGGAGGAAGGATTTTGCAAAACGGCGGACAAAGGCGGAAGCAAAATCAGAATAGGAGGGCTGGGAGAACAGTGTCTTCAGGAAGGAGAGGGAAGAGACTTCCATAGAGGAAAGTGCCCCGAGCCATTCTTCCTTCTGCACCAGGAAGAGTTCCAGAAAACGGTGCAGTTGGGAAAGGGTGATGGAGAAACGCCTGCAGAGGCCCTCTATAGTAGAGAGGTGCAGGAAATACTCTGCCAGGACACGGAGGATGAAGAACAGGCCGTAGCCGGAATAGGGGATGATGAAATCCGGGAGGATGGCATGGGTATGGCCGCAGGTGCAGATGAGGCGAAGGATGCAGAGGCTGTGTCGGACAGGGGCGCCATCTATGAAATCCACCAGGGAACGGTCATAATAGGCATGGATCTTGCAGCTGCCTGCTGCCCCACAGAAGGGACAGGTCTGCAGCTGGGGACGGAATCCAACCATGAAAGACTCAAATAGTGCTTTTGATGAAGTTTTTATATGGATCAGCTTGCAAAATAGGGAGTTTTCTCTTATCATAGTATATGTCGGTAGTGCCAAAGCCTCACGAGTGGGACATGATCCCGTATATGGCAGGCACGCTGGTGTGAGAGAAAGAACAAACTGTAGGAGGTTGGTGTTCTTTCTCTTTTTTTTGTTCCAAAAAAACTATATCGGAACAGGCAGGAATGGTCAAGAGGAAAATGCGCCGTTTCCTACAGCACGCTCTGATAGACAGTATTAAGAAGATGAGATTTTAATTCGATGTTTTTGTGCGGGAGATAGGAACTTTAGTTTGCTGGGCGACAGTCTATGCAATGGATATCACCAGTGTATCTTCCTATAGCGAACTGATCGACTTTATCCGCTGGGGATACAACCGTGACGGGGAAAAACTGCCACAGATCAACCTCCTTATGCTCACTGGTGTCACTTCCCATATGCCGCTGTATTACAGGATCATTCCCGGCAGCATTAAAGATGTGAACGCTCTGGAAGACAGCATAGCTAATATATCCGTTCTGGAGAGCCCAACATGCCATTTTGTCATGGACAAAGGCTTTTATAGTGAACCGAACCTTGACGCAATGTATGCCAGCCATAAAAAGTTCCTGATTGGAGTACCTTTTACTGTCGGTTTTGCCTGCAAGGCAGTGGAACACCACAGAGACAGCATCCGTTCCCATCATAATTACTGTACAGTCTTTGGGGATGGACTGTATGCGGTCACGGAATCTTCCAATTGGAAAGGGCATCGGTTCTATATCCACATCTACCACGATATTTTCAAGGCGGCGTCAGACGAACGGAATTTTGACCATACCCTGCACTGCTGTTATGAAGAACTTATGGCCGGCAGGCATGTAAAGGAGCATGCCTCTTATTATGATAAGTTCTTCTTGATCCATAAAACTCCTATAAGAGGCATCAGGGTGGATTACAATGAGGAAGCCATTAGCAAGCATAAAAGGAACCATATCGGCTGGTTCGTGCTTGTAAGTAATCACATTAAGGATACGACAAAAGCTCTTGAGGTGTACCGGAGCAAGGATGCTGTTGAGAAATGTTTCGATGATCTCAAAAATGATCTTGATATGAAACGTTTGCGTATCCATTCAGCGGCAGCTATGGAAGGCAGAATCTTCATACAGTTTATTGCACTTCTGATCACAACTCGTCTAAAGCAGGTGATGAATGAAGCCGGATGGTATAAAAATCATGATCTTCAAAAAGTAATAAGTGAAATGAAAACTGTCCGTAGTGTCAGTATAAATGGAACACGAAAAAAATACACAACGGAACTTACGCCATTTCAAAAAGACATATATGAGTTATATGGGCTGACACCTTAAACATGTGTATAATTTGAACGGGATTTTAGGATACATTAGTCGAAGCGTTCAAGGACAAACTAAAAACCGATTGACAAGCACGACAAAAAACGCCCTTAGCCATGAGTTTCTACCCACAGCTAAGGGCGTTTCTAATATGGATTTATACCAGCCATCCAAGCCACTTCTCAATCATTCCCCACCAACAAACCACTTGACAGTAAGAATAATCGCACTCAAACGACTGTTATCAATTTGTTATCAAAAGACCTTTCCAAAGCCCGCAAACCAGCATAAACACTGGGTTTACTAAGCATTTTTGTTTATTCGAACTCCAGACCGACAGTAACGGTTATAAGCAAAAATCGTTGATTTTAAGGCATTTTCAAAAAAGATTAGAACCTATAAACCACTATAAAAAAGAAAAATAATGCAATAAAAATGCAATGGAGTACATTCAGATTTGTTCAAATAACAACCCCAAATACCTAAGACCTCAATATCATTTTTAGATAGACGTTCAAACATGAGCGTCTATTTTTTTACCTTAAATTCAGACGAAAGGGGCTGATAACGTGGCAGTATTCCGGGTAGAGAAAAACCAGAATTACACGGTTATGTCAAACCACCACCTACGCAATGCTGACCTGTCCCTAAAATCAAAGGGGCTTCTTTCACAAATGTTATCCCTGCCCGAAGAATGGGACTACACCCTAAAAGGGCTTTCACAAATCAACCGTGAGGGAATAGACGCTATCCGGGAAGCCGTGCGGGAACTGGAACGGGCGGGCTATGTGACCCGTACCAGAGTGCGGAACGAAAAAGGGCAGCTAGGGGCGGCTGATTATGTGATACATGAATTTCCAGTGCCGCCTAAACCTATATTGAAAAATCCAACACTGGATAAGCCTGTATCGGAAAATCCAACATTGGAAAACCCTATGCAGGAAAATCCAACGCAATTAAATAAAGAACTATCAAGTAAAGAATTATCAAATACGGATTTATTAAATACCCATTCCATTCCTATCCTTTCCACTCCCTTACCAGAGGGGACGGCTGCGCCGGAACGGAAAGGAAACGGATATACAAACATGGACGCAGTACGGGCTTATGAGGAAGTCATAAAGGACAATATCGAGTACGCCTATCTGATACAGGACAAAAACATAGACAGGGGTATGCTTGATGAAATCGTGGCACTCATGCTTGAAACCGTCTGCACCCGCCGCAAAGTGGTACGGATTGCCGGGGACGACTACCCGGCAGAGCTTGTGAAGTCTAAGTTTATGAAACTGAACAGCAGCCATATCCAGTTTGTGATTGACTGTATGCACCAGAACACTACCAAGATACGCAACATCAAGAAGTACCTGCTTGCGGTTCTTTTCAACGCACCAAACACCATTGACAGCTATTACACCGCCCTTGTCGCACACGATATGGCAGGCGGCGTATTTTTATCACAGGACAAGGAGGACGACACATTATGAGCATGAAACAGGGCGCACTTGTTTACGACAAGGCAAGCGGACGCTATGACATTCGCTCCGGGCTTGATGAATATTACGGGGGCTTGCATTGCGGGCAGACCTTTGAAGTCTTTGACGGGGAACAGTGGCGGGCGACCCGCATTGAAATGAACCTGCACCAGAAATGGTACTTAGTCGGTATCAAGACGGACGTACTGGACGGATTGCAGGTAAGGAGCAAGCTCCACAGGTAAAGGGCGGCTGCCCTTTTCCCATGCCGCACCACACCAACCCAAGAAAGGAGGGATTGACCGCCCATGCAGGAACAAATCAACGAAAAGACCGTTGCTATCTCAATCAAGACGGCGAAGCTGACCGCCGAAGTCTTGCAGAAAGCCGTCAAAAAGCTGCTTGACGCAAGGAAGCACAAAGCACCAAAGGAATACAGGGGCAAGCAGACCCTAAAGCACCTTATGAAGCAGAACACAGGCGTTTCCAGTATGGAAATCACGGACGCTAATATTAAGGCGTTTGAACCTGTTGCCAAGAAATACGGGATTGATTACAGCCTAAAGAAAGTCAAGGGCGAAGAACCGCCCCGGTATCTTGTCTTTTTCAAGGGGCGGGACGTGGACGTTATGACGGAAGCCTTTAAGGAGTTTGCCGCCAAGAAGCTAAACCGGGAGAAAAAGCCGTCTATCCGCAAGGCGTTAGCCGCCTTTAAGGAAAAGGCAAAACAGATAAACCAGAACAGGGAGAAAGTAAAAAACAAGGACAGGGGGCGGGAATTATGAAACCGAACATCAAAAAGCTGCTTATCCTCAATGTGCCGTACCTGCTCTTTGTATGGCTCTTTATGAAAGCGGGCGAAGCGTTCCGGCTCTCTCCGGGGGCTGACCTCTCCGGGAAGCTGTTACACATCATGGAGGGCGTGGCAGCCGCTTTTGAAAAGCCATTGCCAAGCCTTAACGGGCAGGATTTTCTAATCGGCGTTGCCGGGGCGGTTATCCTGCGGATTGCCGTCTACATGAAAGGCAAAAACGCCAAGAAGTACCGCAAGGGCGTTGAGTACGGCTCTGCACGTTGGGGGAACGCAAAGGACATTGAACCCTACATTGACCCGGACTTTTACAACAACGTCCTGCTGACGCAGACGGAACGGCTTACCATGAACAGCCGCCCCAAAAGCCCCAAGTACGCAAGGAATAAAAACGTGCTTGTGATAGGCGGTTCGGGCAGCGGCAAGACCCGCTTTTTCGTCAAGCCGAACTTAATGCAAATGCACAGTTCATATTGCGTCACTGACCCAAAAGGCACAATCCTCATAGAGTGCGGGAAGCTGCTATACAAGGGCGGCTATAAGATAAAAGTGCTAAATACTATCAATTTCAAGAAGTCCATGCACTACAACCCCTTTGCGTACCTGCACAGCGAGAAAGACATATTGAAACTTGTCAACACAATCATGGTAAACACCAAAGGCGAGGGCGAAAAGTCGTCCGAGGACTTCTGGACGAAAGCGGAAAAGCTCTATTACACCGCACTAATCGGCTACATCTACTACGAAGCCCCGGAGGAAGAAAAGAACTTTACGACCCTGCTTGACATGATAAACGCAAGTGAAGCGAGGGAGGACGACGAGGACTTTAAGAACCCCGTGGATTTGATGTTTGACCGTCTGGAAGAAAAAGACCCGGAACACTTTGCCGTAAAGCAGTACCGCAAATATAAATTAGCGGCGGGCAAAACAGCGAAGTCGATTTTAATTAGCTGCGGCGCAAGGCTTTCCCCCTTTGACATTAAGGAGCTGCGGGAGCTTATGGAAACGGACGATTTGGAGCTTGACACGTTGGGGGACAGGAAAACCGCCCTCTTTGTCATTATCTCCGACACGGACGACACATTCAATTTCATTGTCGCCATGATGTATACGCAGCTTTTCAACCTCTTGTGCGACAAGGCAGATGATGTGTACGGCGGCAGGCTTCCCGTACACGTCCGCTGCCTGCTTGATGAAGTGGCGAATATCGGGCAGATACCCAAACTGGAAAAACTGATTGCCACCATACGAAGCCGGGAAATATCCGCCTGCCTTATCTTGCAGGCGCAGAGCCAGTTAAAAGCCATTTACAAGGACAACGCCGACACAATCACAGGGAATTGCGACACGACCCTTTTCTTAGGCGGCAAGGAGAAAACCACGCTCAAGGAAATGTCGGAGCTTTTGGGACGGGAAACCATAGATTTATACAACACTTCCGAGAACCGGGGAAAGGAAAAGACCTACGGGCTGAACTATCAGAAATTGGGAAAGGAGCTTATGAGCCAAGATGAAATAGCCGTCATGGACGGCGGCAAATGTATCTTGCAGGTAAGGGGCGCACGACCCTTTTTCAGTGACAAGTTCGATATAACCAAGCACCCAAGATATAAATTCCTCTCCGATTTTGACAAGAAGAATGAATTTGACATTGAGAAGTATCTAAAACGCCGCCCGGCAGTTATCAAGCCGGAAGAACCCTTTGACCTCTACGAGATTGACGGGGCAGATTTGCAGGAGGAAACAGACCATGAGCAGACGTAACACAAAGACAAAAGAAAATGACATTGAAAGATTTCTGATGAATGTTGCGGAAACCGCAGAAAACGCATTGCGGGAATACTGGGAGGAACGGGACGCAGAGAACCGCATTTATGCAACGGAATATGTCACACGCCGGGGGCTTATCCCGCAACAGTGACGGCAGATAAGCCGCCCTTTTGCATAGCAGCCGGGAGGATATGGGGGCAGGGGAAAAGGCGCAGGGAAAAGGGCTTTGCGTCATGGAAATGTGCATAACAGCCTATTCCGTCATGGAAAACGCCATTCACAGCACATGGAAAAGCAAAGTGCAGCTTTCCCACGTCCTGCAAACAGCGTTTCCCACAACTCCATGAGCAAGGCAGTTATACACATTCCCACAACGCCGGGCGGCTGCTGAAACTCCCCCTCTCCCCCATTCATTTATTTATAAAAACGGAGGTACATATCATCAAAAACGTAAACACCGGGTACATGGTTCGTGCGCCCACCAGAGGGGCGCACCACCCCTTTACAACTGAATACCGCCACGCCGCAGCACCTACGCAGCGTGGGGACAGCCGCCAAGAAAAGGGCGGCTTTTTTCATACCCAAAAACCAAAACAATTATTTTTCCAAGCCGCAGGAAGCGGCAGAAAGCGAGGGCTATATGGCATTTTTTAACAGCGCAGTAAACGTATTGCAGACACTTGTTATCGCATTGGGCGCAGGTCTGGGCGTATGGGGCGTTATCAATCTCTTAGAGGGTTACGGCAACGACAATCCGGGGGCGAAAAGTCAAGGCATGAAGCAGCTTATGGCGGGCGGCGGCGTTGCGCTTATCGGCACAACCTTAATCCCGCTGCTTTCCGGGCTGTTCGGATAATCCGGGGAGGTAGCCGCTTATGGAGAGCATATTTGAAGCCATTAACGAATGGCTAAAGGAGCTTTTAATCGGGGCGATTAACGGAAACCTGTCAAATATGTTCGGGGACGTGAACGAGAAAGTCGGCACGATAGCGGCGCAGGCAGGGCAGACCCCGCAGGGGTGGAATGGCGGCGTGTTTTCCATGATACAGAACCTTTCACAGACCGTCATTCTCCCCATTGCGGGGCTTGTCATTACTTATGTGCTATGCGTGGAACTAATCAGCATGGTTACGGACAAGAACAGCCTGCATGACATTGACACTTTCATGTTCTTCAAATATGTGTTCAAAGCGTGGGTAGCCGTCTACCTTGTTACCCACGTCTTTGACATTACTATGGCGGTCTTTGACGTGGGGCAGCATTTAGTCAACAGTGCGGCGGGCGTGATAAGCTCCGACACCGCTATTGACGTGGAAAGCACCCTTGCCGCCATGACCGCCAACATGGAAACAATGGAAGTCCCCGAACTGCTTTTGCTTGTAATGGAAACCGCCCTTGTTAGTATGTGCATGAAGATTATGTCCGTACTGATTACGGTTATCCTTTACGGAAGAATGATTGAGATATATTTGACCTGCTCCGTTGCCCCTATCCCCTTTGCCACCATGACTAACAGGGAATGGGGAAGCATTGGGAACAACTACCTCAAAGGCTTGTTCGCATTGGGCGTACAGGGCTTTTTTATCATGGTATGCGTTGGGATTTATGCCGTGCTTGTGAATGAAATGGTTATCGCTTCCAACCTGCACAGTGCCATTTTCAGCATAGCCGCCTACACCGTGATACTCTGCTTTTCCCTCTTTAAGACGGGAAGCCTTGCAAAGAGCATTTTCCACGCACATTAGATTTCAGACAACGCCCCATGCGGGCAGAAAGGAGGTAACAAATGGCGTATGTCACAGTACCCAAAGACCTTACGAAAGTCAAGACCAAAGTTGCGCTGAACCTTACCAAGCGGCAGCTTGTGTGTTTCAGCATGGCGGCAGCCGTGGGCGTTCCCCTGTTCTTTCTCCTAAAAGGCAGCGTCCCGCAGACAGCAGCGACCTTTCTCATGGTTCTTGCCATGCTCCCGTTTTTCCTGTTCGCCATGTACGAAAAGCACGGACAGCCCCTTGAAAAAGTGTTAGGCAACATCATAAAAGTGTTTTTCCTCACGCCAAAGGAACGACCCTACCAGACGGAAAACTATTACGCCGTCTTAGCGAAGCAACGGAAACTTAACAAGGAGGTAACAGCCATTGCGAAAAAAAGCTATCAAAGACAGACCGCAAAATCAGCAGGCAAAAGAGAAAATCCGGCTCACACGGGCAGAAAAAAAGCAGATAGCCGCCCTCATGCGGCAGGCAAAGGGGGACGGGAAAAAGCGCACCGCACAGCAGACAATCCCCTACTTGCAGATGTACCCGGACGGGATATGCCGGGTAAAGGACAATCTTTTCTCAAAGAGCGTTGAGTTTTCCGACATCAACTATCAGCTTGCACAGCCGGACGACAAGACAGCCACCTTTGAAGCCCTTTGCGACTTCTACAACTCCCTTGACAGCTCCGTAGGCTTGCAGCTTACCTTTGTGAACCGCATAGCCGGGCAGGGGGACTTCTCAAAGAGTATCGCCATACCGCCGCAGCAGGACGGCTTCGATGATGTGCGGGAGGAATACGCCGCCATGCTGAAAGAACAGCTTGCAAAGGGCAATAACGGGCTTGTGAAGCACAAATACCTCACATTCACACTGGAAGCCGACAGCCTTAAAAATGCAAAGTCCCGGCTTTCCCGACTGGAAACGGACATATTAAACCACCTCAAAATCTTAGGGGCGGCGAACCGACCCCTTGACGGGAAAGAACGGCTTGAAGTGCTGCACGGCATTTTCCACCCGGACGGGGACAGAAAATTTTTATTCAACTGGAAATAGCTTGTACCGTCCGGGCTTTCCACGAAAGATTTCATTGCGCCGCCCTCATTCGCTTTCAAGAACGGGCGGCTTTTCAGCATGGGCGACAAGACCGGGGCGGTATCGTTCTTACAGATACTTGCGCCGGAACTGAATGACCGCCTGCTTGCCGACCTTTTGAACGTAGACGGGCATTTATTGGTAAACCTGCATATCCGCAGTATCGACCAGAGCGAAGCCATAAAGACCATAAAACGCAAGATAACAGATTTAGACGCTATGAAGATAGCCGAGCAGAAAAAGGCGGTACGCAGCGGGTATGACATGGATATAATACCGTCCGACCTTGCCACCTACGGCGGGGACGCAAAAGACCTGTTACGGGACTTGCAGAGCCGCAACGAGCGAATGTTTCTCCTTACCCTGCTTGTGGTAAACCTTGCGGACAATAAGCAGCAGCTTGACAACCAGATATTCCAGACGGCGGGCGTGGCGCAGAAAGCGAACTGCTCCCTTGTGCGCCTTGACTATCAGCAGGAAGCCGGGCTTGTGTCGTCCCTGCCTTTGGGACTGAACGAAATCCCCATACAGCGGGGGCTTACCACGTCAAGCACGGCTATTTTCGTGCCGTTTACCACGCAGGAGCTTTTTCAGAACGGGGAAGCCCTCTACTACGGCTTGAACGCACTTTCTAACAACATGATACTTGCGGACAGGAAGAAGCTCAAAAACCCTAACGGCTTGATTTTAGGGACACCGGGCAGCGGCAAGAGTTTTTCCGCAAAGCGTGAAATCACAAACGTATTCCTTGTTGCGGACAAAAAGGACTGTATCTTGATATGCGACCCCGAAGCAGAGTACGCACCCCTTGTCAACCGGTTAGGCGGGCAGGTAGTGAAAATCTCTCCCACAAGCCGGGATTTTGTGAACCCTATGGACTTGAACCTCAATTATTCCGAGGACGAAAGCCCCTTATCGCTGAAAAGCGATTTTATCCTTTCCCTTTGCGAGCTTGTCGTAGGCGGCAAAAGCGGCTTAGAGCCTATCGAAAAGACCGTGATTGACCGAGCCGTGCGGGAGGTTTACCGGGAATACCTTGCCGACCCCGACCCGGCGAAAATGCCGATACTGGAAGATTTATACAACGCACTAAAGGCGCAGCCGGAAGCGGAAGCCGCACGGGTAGCCGCAGCCCTTGAACTCTATGTGCATGGAAGCCTTAACGTGTTCAACCACCGCACCAACATAGACATACATAACCGCCTTGTCTGCTTTGACATTAAGGAGTTGGGGAAGCAGCTCAAAAAGTTAGGTATGCTTATCATACAAGACCAAGTTTGGGGGCGTGTGACCGAGAACCGGGAACGCCACGCTAACACATGGTACTATTCAGATGAATTTCACTTGCTGCTGAAAGAGGAACAGACAGCGGCTTACAGCGTGGAAATCTGGAAGCGTTTCAGAAAATGGGGCGGCATACCCACGGGCATAACACAGAACGTCAAAGATTTGCTTGCAAGCCGGGAAATCGAAAACATTTTTGAAAACAGCGATTTTATTTATATGCTGAACCAAGCAGGCGGCGACAGGCAGATTTTGGCGAAGCAGTTAGGCATTTCCAATAAGCAGCTTTCCTATGTGACCCACTCCGAAGCCGGGCAGGGGCTTATCTTCTACGGCAACGTGATACTCCCCTTTGTAGACCGCTTCCCGGCAGACACCGAGCTTTACCGCATAATGACGACCCGCCCGGAGGAACTTGTAATAGAAAAAGGTACGATTTCTTGATATAATATGGAGAAAGGAGGATTTTAAAATGGCAACTTATATTTTTTATAGAGAACAAGTTTTAGAATACTATAAAGAGCTGGTGGAATTTTCTTTGACATCTCGCAGTAATACCGAAAATACACACATTAAAAATGCCCTTAATCTAAACATAATATTATCATCAGCATGTTATGTTGAGGGGTATATGGAAAAAACAGCCAAATGTGCTTTGGGATATTTCAGACTTGTATATAATGCTGTAAACATACCTGAATTTGAACTTAGAAAACCAATGAATAAATATTTTACACGAATTGAAGCTGATATTTACCAGAGAATATCGCAAGGAACGGGAATAGATAACTACGATAAATTATTTAACTTACTATTAGGTAAATCATTTAAACAACAAGATTCATTTAAGCCTTTATTAGAATCTATACAAGTTTTATTTCAATTAAGAAATGTTTTAGCTCATGCCAAAGAAATAAGTTCTTATGAAGTAAGCGCATATTGGAATAATAATACTTTTGAAGAAAATTTTTGGGGAGGATATAAAAAAGCAGAAAATTTTCTAATTAAAAAAGGCATATTGGAGGATAAATTTATCAAAATGCCAAGAGTAGAACGATTTTTCATTGATCCTGTTGCTGATTACTTCTATAACATTTCGCAGCAATTTATCCAACAATTACAGTTTTTCGTTGAATCTAATATCGAATTTAACGATATATTAACTAACAAATTGGATACATATAACAAAAAAAACGGTACTAATCTATCTATTATGGATTTTTGTGAATTAAATGCTCATGCAACAAATGAATAATGATACATAAAGACCACCATTCATGGTGGTCTTTTTATGTTCAAAAACATGATTGGTAAACGTTCCATTACTGTTGGACGGCGAATTGAGGGAGACATAAACGGCAAATTATTTTTCCAACCTTTTTCGCATTGACTGCGCAGTGCTGTCTACAAATGCATAATACCGCCGAAAATGCAGCACGCTGTTGGTATAGCTTTTCTTTCGAAATCGAAAGGCCATGAATCCCATTATGAGATCCATAGCCACATGATGTATTTGGATTTTTTATTGTTTGTCAGCCAGAGTCGGCAGATAAGCCAAACCGGCAGCAACAGTTACGGCATCTACCTTCCGCATTAGATTGCTGATCCGCCCCTCATTCCAGAAAATATCAGAAAAATCGGATAGTTCACATCCCACATCATGGTTCGGGATGCACAGGTAGTTTCCGTATTTATGCACTCCGGCCAGGATGTGGAAGTATGTCCCCCGTCCATTCATCTCAGCTTCATACCATCCAGGCCGCCATCGCAGCAGGATAATCTCCCCTGTCCAGGTTTCTATGCGGGAACCATCCCTGAAAAAACATCTGTATTCCAAAAACAACACCCCCTATCCAAGATTCTGGCTGCTGACGGAGGCAAGTATGACTTCCGTGTCAATTGCTTTCTTCTCCATCTGTGCGCCAAGGGTAAGGGCATTTGTCATCAGGTTATCCACCAGACGCGGATTCCCCTGGGAATGGCTGTGGACAGCGGAAAGGGCGGCCTGCTCTATGATGGAGGCAGAGCCTCCCGCACAGGAGATCTTGTGGAGTACATACTGCGCCACTTCTGAATCTGTGAGCCCGGTAAAGTTGTAATGCACGGTGATCCTCTGGCGCAGGGCTTCGTGGACAGGCTTGCGCAGGGTATTGTTCAGGTGCGGTTCCCCGCACAGGATGAGCGTAAAGCAGTTCAGGGAGTCATAGCCGTAGTTCATGAGCATCTTAATGTCCTCCAGGATGCCTGTGGAGAGGTACTGGGCCTCGTCAACGGCCAGAAGAAGGGGCTGCTTCTTTTCCCGGTAAAGGTAGAGGATCTGCTCCTGTATGGCCCGGAACATCCCGGGTTTGCCGCCTCTAGGCTCTACTCCCAGTACAGAGCAGAGCTGGCGGTAGAACTCCATGACGCTTACGGTGGAAAGACAGATGTACTCCATATGGTAAAGGTTCGGGTTGAGCCCCTTTGCAAAACAGCGGAGTCCAAAAGACTTCCCCATGCCCGGGCGTGCCGTGAACAGACCAATGCCCCTGGTATCCTTGAGGTAATCCAGCCGGGAGAGCATCTCAGAGATGTCCCTGGAAAGGAAACGGTCTTTTTCCCGGGCCATCTGTTTGTCAAAAGGATTGAAAGACAATCCATAGTAAGAACGGAACATCAACAGCCACCCCCTAACTTTGAGTAGTCGATGCCAGGTGTATTGTTGCGCTTCGTCCTGCAGTTCTCATTCTTATCCGTAGGGCGGATGGGATAATGCACCCCTTCGTAAAGGATGAAGGCGGAGGACATGTCATCCGGGAGGAAGCGGATCTCCACTTTTGATGAGATAAACTGCATAGGGACGTCATAGGATACCTTGTCGATGGAGACGGTAGAATCCTTATTCACTTTCCTTGTAATGCGGTTCAGGAAACATTCCTCCAGCCATTCCCTGGACGCAGGTGTCCGTATGGAAGCGCGGGTCTGCTGGTAACGGGAAAGGGGTGTAGTGCCGATGCCGGAATGGAGGGAAGTATTATAGGAGCGCATGTAATCCTTAAGGAGTCCATTGAACTGTGCCAGGGAGCTTAAGGAATCCAGATCCAGGGTATAGAGCCAGGTTTCCTTGAGTGTCCGGAACTGGCGTTCTATCTTAGCCTTGGATGCGCCATCCCGGATTTTTGTATGTAAAAGGACCGTTCCGATGGAGCCGCAGATGAGGGAAAGCTGCCCGTTCGAGTAGCTGGAACCGTTATCGACATAGAGCTTAGAAGGGATTCCATGTGCAGCCACAGCATCCTTAAGCACTTTCTGGAAGTTATAAGCTGAGTCGTTATAGAAGAGCCCGCCGCCCACCAGGAACCGGGAATGGTCATCGATGATCAGGATGCAGTAGACCCGCCTGCGCAGGCCGTCTTCTGTGATATATGGAAGGTAACAGGTATCAGCCTGCCACATTTTCCCAAAGGCGTCCTCTTCAAAAGCCTTCCTGTCCCGCATGTTCGGGTTACGTGCCGATTTCAGGTCATGTTTCTTTACAAAACGCTGGACAGCACACACGCTGACAGAGGCAGGGATGAACGCCTCTTCCACAAGGTGGCGGTGGATCTGCGTGGAGTTAAGCCTTGGGAAAGCTTCCTTAAGCCGGTAGATCTCCTCGATGGCTGTATCCGTCAGGACCCGTGTGCCGCCCTTGTCGGAGCGTTCCCGGGGCATAAGTGCATCGATGCCGCCGTTCTGGTAGAGAGACACCCACTTGCTGATAGTCTTGGGGCTGTAGCGGAAGGCGGAACCATCAGGCAGGGTGAGCGGGTTCTCGGTGATGCGTTGGTAATAGGCATTTCTGGACGCATCAGGATAAAGGCCATGGATGACCGGTGCGATGAGGGCAAGCCGGAACTGTGCCATGGCGGCAGCGTCCGAAAGGTTCTTTTGTTTGTTGTCCATAAAAATATCCTCCTTAAATGGTTTTCTGCCATTATAAAGGAGTTCCCTCAGGGAGACCATGCCTGGTCGTGTGGTCGTGGAAAAGCAGTTCAGGGACCGAACACTTGTTGGCAGTAAGACGCCGGATTTTTATGGGACTGGAGGAAGGATTTTGCAAAACGGCGGACAAAGGCGGAAGCAAAATCAGAATAGGAGGGCTGGGAGAACAGTGTCTTCAGGAAGGAGAGGGAAGAGACTTCCATAGAGGAAAGTGCCCCGAGCCATTCTTCCTTCTGCACCAGGAAGAGTTCCAGAAAACGGTGCAGTTGGGAAAGGGTGATGGAGAAACGCCTGCAGAGGCCCTCTATAGTAGAGAGGTGCAGGAAATACTCTGCCAGGACACGGAGGATGAAGAACAGGCCGTAGCCGGAATAGGGGATGATGAAATCCGGGAGGATGGCATGGGTATGGCCGCAGGTGCAGATGAGGCGAAGGATGCAGAGGCTGTGTCGGACAGGGGCGCCATCTATGAAATCCACCAGGGAACGGTCATAATAGGCATGGATCTTGCAGCTGCCTGCTGCCCCGCAGAAGGGACAGGTCTGCAGCTGGGGACGGAATCCAACCATGAAAGACTCAAATAGTGCTTTTGATGAAGTTTTTATACGGATCAGCTTGCAAAATAGGGAGTTTTCTCTTATCATAGTATATGTCGGTAGTGCCAAAGCCTCACGAGTGGGACATGATCCCGTATATGGCAGGCACGCTGGTGTGAGAGAAAGAACAAACTGTAGGAGGTTGGTGTTCTTTCTCTTTTTTTTGTTCCAAAAAAACTATATCGGAACAGGCAGGAATGGTCAAGAGGAAAATGCGCCGTTTCCTACAGCGCGCTCTGATAGACAGTATTAAGAAGATGAGATTTTAATTCGATGTTTTTGTGCGGGAGATAGGAACTTTAGTTTGCTGGGCGACACCATTACGACTACCGTAAAAATATGGGCAGGCAGAAAGGAGGTAACAGGGCTTGCAGGAATTTAAGGCAAAGGCAAAGACCACGCAGAAAATGACCCGTGACGGCGTTGTGGAAACCAATAAGGCAACCGGGGAGCAGACCCGCAAAAGCAACCGGGAAACAGACGATTTTTCCGGCGACACAGCGGAAAATGTGACCGGGAAAGCCCTAAACCGTGCCGCCACCGAAAGGCAACGTCACAAGGCAAAGAAACGCCGCAGAAAGGCAAAAAAAGACGCAAAGCAGGCGGCAAAGACGGCAGAACAGCCGCAGGCTTCCCGCCTGCAATTCAAGGAGGAAGAACGCACCGACCCGGAGCTTGCAAAGTATGTGAAGAAATCCGAAAAAGCCGCTGATAAACTGGAAGCGGCAAGGGAAAAGATACCCAAGCAGAAACGCATTAAGGCGGCGAGGGAATTTGACGAAGCCACCGGGCGGGCAAAGACCCGCCTTTACTTTGAAAAGACCGACAAGCCGCCAAACGGGAAGCTGCACCACAACCCGGCTGACCGCCCCGTGCGGGAAATCAAGAATTATGTGCATGGGAAAGTGGGCGAGGTTGAGAAAGACAATTCCGGCGTTGAGGGGGCGCACAAATCGGAGAAACTTGCGGAAAGGGCGGGCGGCTACGCAAGCCGGAAGCTGAAAGAGGGCTACCGAAGCCACAAGCTAAAGCCCTACCGAAAAGCCGCCAAAGCGGAAGCAGCGTCAAAGAAAGCGGACACCAATTATCTGTACCATAAAACGCTAAAGGAGAACCCGGAGCTTGCAAGCAATCCCCTCTCCCGTTTCCACCAGAAACAGCAGATAAAACGGCAGTACGCAAAAGATTTAAGGGCGGCGCAGAAAGCCGGGAAAACAGCAGGAAAAACAGCAGGCGCAGCCAAGAACGCCCGCAAAGCCGCAGGCAAGGCAGGGGAAGCCACGAAAAAGACAACGGACTTTATCGCCCGCCACTGGAAAGGCATACTGACCGTGGGCGTGTTCCTGCTCTTAATCGTGATGATATTTACCGGGCTATCTTCCTGCGCCGCAATCATACAGGGCGGCGTTTCCTCAATCGTTGGCACTTCCTACACCGCCGAGGACGAAGCAATCCGGGAAGTGGAAGCCGACTACAAGGAACTGGAAAGGGGCTTGCGTGAGGAAATCGCAGACATAGAAACGGACTGCCCGGACTATGACGAATACCAGTACCATTTAGACGAAATCGGGCATAACCCCTTTGCCCTTGCGTCCTACCTTACCGCCAAGCTCTACGACTACACAAGGGAGGAAGCGAGGGCAGAGATACAGGCATTGTTTGAAAAACAGTACACCCTTACCCTGCGGGAAGAAATACAGACACGCTACCGCACGGAAACCACCACCGACCCGGAAACCGGGGAAACCACCACCGAGGAAATCCCCTATGACTATTACATTCTCCATGTGACGCTGACAAACAAGAACATTGAAACCCTTGCCGGGGAACTCCTTACCCCTGAGCAGAAAGAAATGTTTGACGTTTACATGGAAACTAAAGGCAACAAGCCGGACGTGTTCGGGGAGGACTACGCAACAGGAACGCCGGGCAGCGGGGAATACACCGACTACGAAATACCCCCGGAAGCCCTCTCTGATGAACGCTTTGCCGCCATGATTGCGGAAGCGGAAAAATACTTAGGCTATCCCTATGTATGGGGCGGCAGCTCCCCGTCAACGTCCTTTGACTGTTCGGGCTTTGTGTGTTGGGTAATCAACCAATCCGGCGTTGGGAGTGTCGGCAGGACAACGGCGCAGGGCATATTTAATTACACAACGCCAATCGCACCGGGCGAAGCCAAGCCGGGGGACATTATCTTTTTCACGGGGACGTATGACAGCGGTTCGGCGGTTAGCCATGTGGGGATTTATGCAGGAAACGGCATGATGATACATTGCGGCAACCCTATCTCCTACGCTTCCGTCAACACCCCTTACTGGCAGTCGCATTTTTATTCCTACGGCAGACTTCCATAAAAAAATATTTAGTGACAATTAAGTTTGATAATTCTGCAAACAGGAGGGATATTTTTCTATGATGAAACTGGAACGTATCATTGCGGAGATTGAGAAAACAAAAGACACAATCTCCAAACAGCAGGCAAAACTTAGGGAACTGGAAGCGCAGAAAACCGAGGTTGAAAACCTGCAAATCGTACAAATGGTAAGGGCGTTACGCATGACCCCGGCAGAGCTTTCCACCTTTTTACACGGCAAGCCGGACAACGCCGCAGCCACTACCACAGCAGCCGCAAACAGCAGCCTTTTTTCAAGACAGGAGGACACCGAAAATGAGTAAAAAAATCTTACATACCTTATTTGCACTTGCCGCCGCCCTTATCCTTACGGGCGGCTTTTCCATGACCGCCTACGCAGGCGGCGGGGAGGAATACGAAACGGAAGAACCCACGCCCGCACCAGAGCCGGAGGAAACAGCGACCCCAAGCGACCCGCTGACCCCGGAGGGGAACGCAACCCTTGTTGATGATATTTGGGGCGAGAACAAGCAGCTCATCACAGTAACCACCAAGAACGGCAATTATTTTTATATCCTCATAGACCGAGCCGCCGAGGGGGAAAACACCGTGCATTTCCTTAACATGGTGGACGAAGCCGACCTTATGGCACTGATTGAGGACGGGGAGAAAGAGGAAACAACCGTCATGCCGCAGACCTGCACCTGCAAGGAGAAATGCGAAGCCGGGGCGGTCAACGAGGGCTGCCCCGTGTGCCTAAACAACCGTAATTCCTGCACTGGCACAGAGAAAGAAACCGAGCCGGAAGCCGAAGCCGAGCCGGAACAGCCAAAGGACAATAAAGGCACAAAAAGCCTGCTCCTGCTCTTTCTGCTGACGCTATTTGCAGGCGGCGGGGCGTTCTATTATTTCAAGTATATCAAGCCAAAGGACACCGCAAAGGGCAGCCCGGATTTTTCCGATTTTGAGTTTGACGAGGACGAAGAAAGCGGCTACGAGGACGACACCGACCTTGACGGCTACGGGGACGGCACGGAGGACGCAGAGGACGGCGCAGACGACACCGAAACGGACGGCGAAACAGAGCTTGAAGATGATACGGAGGGCGGCTTATGACGTGGTTCACAGACAGCCCTTTTGAAAAGATGATGACACAGAAACCGGGACACGGGCGGCACGGGGACGACACGCCGCCCGTCCCCCGTTCCCCGGCTTGTACTGGCTGCCCTTATCACAAGGGGCTATCCCCTTGTATTGGGTACTGTATCAAGAAGTTGCAGGCAAAGAAATGCACCGAGCCGGAACGCTGAAAGGAGAAATTTTTATGCAGCATAAACTTGTAATCGCAGAAAAACCAAGCGTTGCAATGGCAATCGCCGCCGTAATCGGCGCAGGCGAAAGAAAAGACGGCTACATGGAGGGCGGCGGCTACCTTGTTAGTTGGTGTGTGGGACACCTTGCGGGACTGGCAGACGCTACCCATTACGGGGACTATAAAAAATGGCGTTATGAAGATTTACCAATCCTGCCCCAGACGTGGGAAACCGTCATATCCCCGGATAAGGAAGAACAGTTTGAAACCTTAAAAAACCTCATGCACAGAAAAGACGTGGAAACCCTTATATGCGCCACGGACGCAGGGCGTGAGGGGGAACTCATTTTCCGCTTTGTCTATGAGAAAGCCGGGTGTAAAAAACCGTTCTACCGCTTGTGGATAAGCAGCATGGAGGAAAGCGCAATCAAGAAAGGCTTTGACGATTTGCGGGACGGACACGACTACGACCCGTTATATCATTCCGCACTATGCCGGGCAAAGGCTGACTGGCTAATCGGTATCAATGCGACCCGCCTTTTCTCCGTCCTCTACAACCACACCTTGAACGTGGGGCGGGTACAGACACCGACCCTCTCCCTGCTTGTGGAACGGGACAGCGCAATCCAGAATTTCCAGAAGAAAAAATATTATGTGGTTCATATCGGGAACGGCACTTTTGAAGCGGCAAGCCCGCCCTACACAGAGAAAGACGAAGCCGAAAAACTCCGCAAAGATTGTGACGGGAAAGCCGCCGTCTGCACTTTGCTTGTCCGGGAGGAAAAGACCGAGAACCCGCCCCGCCTTTACGACTTAACAACTTTGCAGCGGGAAGTAAACAGGCTTTACGGCTACACCGCCAAACAGACCCTTGACTACACCCAGTCGCTTTATGAAAAGAAGCTATGCACCTACCCCCGGACGGACAGCCAATATCTCACAAACGATATGCTCCCCACCGCTGAAACTATCGTGTCCGGGCTTTTCGGCACACTGGACTTTGCAAAAGACGCCCGCCTCTCCCCGGACTACTCCCGCATACTGAACAGCAAAAAAGTAACCGACCACCACGCAATCATTCCCACCGCCGAAGCAGTAAAAACAGATAAGAGCAGCCTGCCCGAAAGTGAAAGAAATATTCTGCTTTTACTCTCCATGAAACTGTTATCCGCAACGGCGCAGCCCCGCCGATACGAAGCCGTGACCGCTTCCCTCTCCTGCGGCGGCGTGACCTTTACGGCAAAGGGAAAGACCGTCAAATGCGAGGGCTTTAAGGAACTGGAACGCCGCTTCCGTGCCACCTTGAAAACCAAGCCGGAGGACGGGAACGCCACGAAAGAAACCCCGCTGCCGGAGCTGACCGAGGGACAGGAAATCACGGTAAAGGCAGCCATGACCGAGCATGACACAACGCCCCCGAAAGCCTATACGGAAGATACTTTATTATCCGCTATGGAACGGGCGGGAAGCAGGGACATTTCCGAGGACGCAGAGCGAAAAGGGTTAGGCACTCCCGCCACCCGTGCGGCGGTACTGGAAAAACTTGTGCAGGCGGGCTTTGTGGAACGGAAGAAAAAGCAGCTTATCCCCACCAAAGGCGGCAAGAACCTTGTCGCCGTCCTGCCCGACACCCTCACAAGCCCGAAGCTGACCGCCGAATGGGAAAACGCATTGACGGAGATTGCCAAAGGGAACGCCGACCCGGACAGCTTCATGCGTGGCATTGAAGCAATGGCGGCGGGGCTTGTGAAAGAATATGCCGCCGTCCCGGAGGAAAAGAAAAAGCTGTTTGCCCCGGAAAAAAAGGAAATCGGCAAGTGTCCCCGCTGCGGCTCTCCCGTCTATGAGGGGAAGAAAAATTTTTATTGCGACAACCGGGACTGCCAATTTTCCATGTGGAAGAATGACCGATTTTTCACGGGCAAGAAAAAGGAGCTGACAGCCACCGTTGCCGCCGCTTTACTTAGCAAAGGCAGGGCAGCCATGAAAGGCTTGTATTCCGAAAAAACGGGCAAGACCTATGACGCTGACGTGCTGCTTGCGGACACGGGCGGCAAGTACGTTAATTACAAGATTGAGCTGAAAAAGACCAAGAAGCCAAAACCCAAGAAGTAACTCACAGAAGAATAGCAAGCATAGGGATTGAGTACCCAATCCCGTAAAACCCCCACTTTTCCGTCCTGCGGACTTGTGGGGATTTTGCTTGTTGGGAAGTGTCCCAAACCCTCTGAAAAAAACAAAAACAATGAAAGGAGCTATGCCAATGAAAGACGATTTTTCCGTGCTGATACAGAACCGCACCGAGTTTGAAAAGGGCAACCCGGCGGGCGTGTTCCTCTCCCTGCCCGCCACAAAAGAAGAACTCCACGAAGCCATGAAAGCACTGAACATCACGGCGGGCAACCCGCAGGACTTTTTCTTGAACGGCTATTCCACGGACGAGAACAGGCGCATTGAGATACCCTTTGACTGGATAAGGGACGGCGACCTTGACAAGATAAATTTCCTTGCTTCAAGGCTTGAAGAAATGACAACAGAGCAGCTTGAAAAACTGGACGCAGTTATGCACAGCGATTTCAAGCCGGAAAGCCTTGACAAGCTGATAGACCACACCTACAATTCAGATTTTTATTCTTATATTCCGGGCATTTTCAGCTATAAGGAATTGGGCGACTATTTCCTCAATGACAGCGGCAAAGTGCAAATGCCGGAGGAATGGAAAGCCGGGATTGACAAGGAGGATTTCGGCTTTAACGCCGCACTCCATGAGGACGGCAAGCTGACCGACTACGGCTATATCGCAAGAAGCGGGACGGAATGGAAAGAGCTTTACACCGGGCAGGAAACGCCGGACAGATACCGCATTATGAGTTACCCCGAAGCGGGGCGCACCGCCCCGGAGCAGGGCGAAAAGGAAGCCGCCCCGGAAGCGGACGTAGCACCGCCCGACATAGCCGCCGCCAACCCCTCACGCCCTATCGAACTGACGGCGCAGAAGCCCGCCGAGAAGATGAAAGAGATTACGGACAGACTGGAACAGGGCATACAGGATTTATTTGAGAGCGACCGTTTCAAAGAGTATTTGCAGGTAATGTCAAAGTTCCATAATTACAGCTTTAACAACACCCTCTTAATCGCCATGCAGAAGCCGGACGCAACCTTGATAGCAGGCTACAATTCATGGAAAAACCTGTTCGGGCGGCAGGTATCAAGGGGCGCAAAGGGTATCAAAGTGATTGCCCCGTCCCCGTACAAAGTGAAAAAGGAAGTTGACAAAATCGACCCCAAGACCCAAAAACCCGTGACCGACAAGAACGGGAAGCCCGTCAAAGAGGAAACGGAAGTAACCGTCCCGGCGTTTAAAGTTGTTTCCGTCTTTGACGTGTCCCAGACCGAGGGAAAGGAGCTTCCCTCTATCGGCGTTGACGAGCTGACCGGGGACGTGGCACAGTACGCCGATTTCTTCAAAGCAACCGAGCAGGCAAGCCCCGCCCCTGTTGGTTTTGAAAAGATAGAAAGCGGCGCAAAGGGCTACTACTCACAGACCGAAAAACGCATTGCCATTAACGAGGGCATGAGCGAGTTGCAGAACCTTAAAACGCTGATACATGAGATTGCACACGCCAAGCTGCACGACATAGACCTTAACGCACCCGCAGAAGAACAGGCAGACCGACCAGACCGCCGCACCCGTGAGGTACAGGCGGAAAGCATTGCCTACGCCGTGTGCCAACACTACGGGCTTGACACTTCCGACTATTCCTTTTCCTATGTGGCACAATGGAGCAGCGGGCGGGAACTTGCCGAGCTGAAAGCGTCCCTTGAAACAATCCGAAACACCGCTTCCGAGCTGATTAAGGACATAGATAAAAACTTTGCAGAGCTGACAAAGGATAAGGAGCAGACGCAGGCACAGGAAGCGCAGGCAGAAGAACCCACGCCGGAGCAAACACAGCCGGAGCAGGACACACCGCAGGAGGAAAAAACAGAACCCACGGCAGAGCCGCCGCAGGAGGAAAAGGCAGCCACGGAAGAACCCGCAAAAGAGGACGCACAGACGGAGCAGACCGAAGATACTTTCCCCACGCCCGAACCCAACGCAGAGCCGGTTGTAACAATCCTTTGGAGCGAACACAGCCGCTTCCATGACGGCGAAACCATGAGCCTTTCCGAAGCAAACGCCCTTATCGGAAGCCTTGACGAAGCCACCGTTTCCGAGGACGGCTACTATAAAACCAAGTTCCGCATTGACTTTGTAATGGACGGACAGCCCGACTATTACGTTGGGCGGCAGGACTTAGGGGACGGGGACGGCACACTCATAGACCATATCGAAAGCTACCATGCCTATTATGAGAATAACGAGCAATGGGATAACCACGTTTTGAAATACGGCGGCACGGAAGCACTGGAAGCAGACAAGGCACAGCGGGAAATGCTCTTGCATGAGTTTGTCCCCTATCTGAAACTGCACAATAACCTCTCCAAAATGGAACAGGCTGCAACAAAGGCACTGGAAGAAAACAGCGGCATGACCGCCACCGAAACCGCCTACCACACCGCCATGAAAGAGTATGTTTCCAAATGCCGGGCAATGGTAAACAGCGGAGATTACAGCCTGCCACCCGTCCCGCAGCTTAAAGACTTTGACACGGAGCTTGAAGCCTACAAGGAACACGTCAAGGAGGAAATCGCACAGGAAGCCGCAGCCGCAGGAATGACCGTGGAGGAATACGCCGCCAATGGCTACGAGCCATACAATACAGAACTGCCCGACCCGTCTATCAGTGTAAAAGATATGCAGGAATACGGCTACTCATGGGACGGTATGCTGCCCCTAAAGGAAGAAGCCGCCCTGCACCTTTACGAAAAAGAGGATATGCAGATTTTCCTACTCCATGCGGACGGAAGCGAGAGCATACCCGGCAATGCGGAGGATATAAAAACCCATGCAGAGAAAGGCGGCATTTTCGGCGTACACAAGGAGGACTGGAACGCCCTCACGGAGTACCGTACCATGAAAGAGGAACTGGCGGCAAGTGCGCCGGAAAAAGAAATGCGCCTGCTCTACGGGAAAGGGGACGCTTTCGGCATTTATCAGCTAAAGGACGGGGCGGGTATGCAGAACTACCATTTTGAGCCTTATGACCGCCTGCAAGCGGCGGGGCTTTCCGTGGAAGCAACGAACTATAACCTTGTCTATACCGCAGAGCTTACGCCGGGTACTTCCCTTGAAGATATTTATACCCGCTTCAACATCGACCGCCCCGAAGATTTTAAGGGACACAGCCTTTCCGTGTCGGATATAGTGGTGTTTCATCAGAACGGGGAGAACACGGCGCATTATGTTGACAGTATCGGTTTCACGCAAGTACCAGAGTTTTTACGGGAACAGAAACAGCTTACCCCGGACGAGCTGACGACTGGCGAGAAAATCACAACGCCGAGGGGGAGCTTTTCTGTAACCGCCATGAGCCGGGAGCAAATGGAAGCAGCCGGATATGGCTTTCATCATCAATCAGACAACGAAAAATATCTGATTATGGGGAACGGGACAAGGGCGTTTGCCATTGCAGCGGAACAGCCCGAAAACCACTTGAAAGCCGCCGAACAGTCCACCGAGCAGAACGCAAACATGATTGACGGTATCATCAACAACACCCCCGCCGCTGACGGACTGGAAGCCACCGCCGGGGAGCAGATTTCTCTTGAACAGTACGCCGAAACGCTAAAGCAGGACGAAGCCCAAAAGCCCGCAGAGCCGGACACCGCCCGTATCACAGCCGCTTCAAAAAGCCGCTATGACGGCATGGTTGCCCTCTTTACTATGGACGACAAAATCCATATCGGGAAAAGCGAAAACTACGACAACAAGGGGCATTATGACAACGCCGACAATTCCCTACTCTACGTTTCCGACTGCCAAGCCGCCTTTACATTCCTTACAAGCGAGGGCTGCATACATTCACAGGACGAAGCATTGAAACAGGGCATTTACACAAAAGAGGACTACGAGGAATTTTCACGCATAACGGACTTTTTGGCGCAGGCAGGATTTACCCCGGAAAAAGAGTTCTGTTTTGACGGGAAGCCTTTTTCCCTGCAAGCAGATACGCCGGAGCAGGCAGCCCCGGAAGCCAAGACCATTTATTACACAATCAATGAGGGGGCTGCCCGCCGTGCCAATGACGCAAACAGCTTTTACGACTACAAGCCCGGCAGCGCAACCGCAGAATACAGGCAAATGGTAGATAAAGCCGTGGAGATTGGGGAACACCAGAAAAAGCGGGTAGACCCCATGTACCATGAAAAGATTGACAGCCTTGTTGACACCTACGCCCGGAAACTTGCCGAGAACATGAACAGCAGTTTTTCCATTGAAGCCCGTGTACCCTCTATCCTCATTGCGGGCGGCTCTAATTTCCCGGTACGCAAAAAGGAAAAGCAGAACGCCGCCCGTGACAGAAATATGGAGGACTGGAACGAGATACAGGGCTTGCTTGACAAGATACGCAGCACTGGCATGGGCGGTATCAGCGCAGACGACCCGCAGGCAATACAGAAATTGGAAGCCAAACTGGAAAAGCTGCAATCGGCGCAGGACACCATGAAAGCGGTAAACGCCTACTACCGCAAGCACAAGACCCTTGACGGCTGCCCTGCCCTCTCCGCTGAACGTATCGAAGCCATGAAAGCGGAAATGTCCTCACAGTGGCACATACAGGATAAGCCCTACCCCTCATGGGCTTTATCCAACAACAGCGCAGAGATACGCCGGGTAAAAGGGCGCATTGCGGAGCTGACAAAAAAACAGGAAACCGCCTACGCCGGGTGGGAGTTTGACGGCGGCACAGTGGAAATGAACCGGGAGAACAACCGCCTGCAAATCTTCTTTGAAGAAAAGCCGGACGAACAAACCCGTGAAACCTTAAAGGAAAGCGGCTTCCGTTGGTCGCCCAAAGCCGGGGCGTGGCAAAGGCAGCTCAACGACAACGCTATCTATGCCGCTGACCGTCTATCCTGCATAAAACCTTTATCCGGGAAAAGCCCCGTGGAGATACAGAAAGAAGCCCGCACAGCCGCCAAGACCGAGAAAAAACCCTCTATCCGGGCGCAGCTTGCACAGGACAAGGAAGCGTTGAAAAACGCCCCGAAAAAAGCAGCGGAAAAGACCAAAAAGCAGGATTTAGAAAGGAGCTGAACCATGCAGAAATTTGAAAACGTGGATATATTAAAATCCCTCAAAGCAGTCATGCAGACCCACACGGAACACTTTCAGTCTGATTTTGACATAGACATAAAGATTTTGAAGCAGGCGGCAAAAAGCCCGAACCCGGAGGACAAAAAATATTTATGGATATGCCGCCCTGCCGGAACATGGTGCTTGCGGGAGCGTGACACATTCATCAAGGACACACGGGAGCATAACACGTTCTGTTTCTACGCCGAGCAGACACGGGACAAAATACTTGCCTATGCCGTGGAGCTGACCGGGATTGAAAAAGGCAGGGTAACAGGCAGCCTTTACGAACTGGACTACCAGAAGCACTACAAACACGTCAAGGACGCTTCCGTACCTGCCGGAGATACCAAGCTGATTTACGAGAACGGGGAACGGACGCAGGAAGCCGGGAAGCGCATTACCGGGGACGCTGACCCGGACTTAGGGAAATTCCTAACCTTTGAGGAACAGCCCAAAGACCCCGCCGCCCTGCAAAGCGTTCTCCGGGACGAAAAGGATAGCCGGGAACACTCCGCTTGTGGTAACATTAAAGAACATATCGAAAAACTGTCCGGCAAGGGGAAAGAGAAAAAGCCGTCCTTGCGGGCGCAGCTTGCACAGGACAAAAAAACCGTAAACGCCGCCCCGAAAAAGCAGGCGGCAAGAAGCAAAAACAAGGGATTGGAGGTATAGGAGCATGGGACAATTCAACTTTGAGGAAACTAACCTTATCTGCTGTTACAGGAGGAAAACAAGGGCTGATACGGTGGCGGCAATGACCGCCGCCCTTCCCTACATGGAAACGGAGATACAGGAGCTTGTAGGACGCACAGCGGAAAAGCTGAAGAAACTGACCGAGGACGAATTTGCCGGGCTTGTGTTTTTGCCTGCTGAAGATATGGAATAATGGAACGCCGGGGAATGGCAGCTTATACAGTGCTATTCCCCGGCACTTTTATATTTTCCTAATCAATCTTGAAAACAAATTTTTTGATATACCATATTTGTAACTTGAGGTCATTTCTATTATGCCGTATAATCAAAAATGTACTAATAAGTAACCAAATTTTAAATAAATTATGTTTTATTGGAGGATACAAAAATTGAAAAAAATAGTAATTATAGAAGATGATACAGATATTTGTAATATGATAACAAAATTTCTGTCAGACCACAGTTACGAAGTATGTTCTGCCACTAATGGCAAAGAGGGAGTAGACTTATGCCAAAATTTTTTTCCAGACCTTATCATTTTAGACTTAATGCTTCCAATTTTAAGCGGCGATAATGTAATAAAACAATTAAGAACATTCACAGATATTCCTATCATTGTTGTGTCTGCAAAAACGATGGTACAATCCAAAATAGAGTTGCTACGTTTAGGTGCAGATGACTATATGACAAAACCTTTTAACCTCTTTGAGTTACTTGCAAGAATTGAGGCTAATTTAAAAAGAAGTGTACCTGCTTCCTCAAAAGAAGATATTCATTTAAAATACAAGGAGATTGAAATTGAAAACTGTACTGTATATATAAAAGGAACTATTGTGCAATTTACATCAACAGAATTAGCAATTTTAATACTTTTGTTACAGCACTCACAAAAGATTTTTTCAAAGCAAAATCTTTATGAATCTATCTGGCAGGAAGAATATGCCTATGATAATGATACAATTAACACGCATATTAGTAATATCCGTAAAAAAATAAAAAAGTTTACTGATACAGATTATATAGAAACAGTGTGGGGAATTGGATATAAATTGAATTAATTTTCATTCCTTTAGATTTTTTTTAGATTTGTAATATAAACTAACATGGAAAGGAGTTGATAAAATGTCAGAAATTATATGTCAGACAACAGAACTTTGTAAAAATTACAAAAATTTCCATGTATTGCAAAATGTAAACCTCTCTATCAACCGTGGCGAAATATACGGACTGATTGGTGAAAACGGGGCGGGAAAATCTACCCTAATTCGTATATTAACAGGATTAGCTTTTCAAAGCAGTGGTGTGGTTTCTTTGTTCGGAAAAACAGAGAATCTACGATATGAACGTGCCAAAATTGGTTGCACTGTTGAAATGCCTGCATTGTACAAAGATATGACTGCGAAGCAAAATTTAGAAATACAGCGGGTACAGCGAGGAATACCAGAAAAAAAATGTATTTCCAAGACATTAGAACTTGTGGGACTCAACAATACAAAAAAGAAGAAAGTAAATGACTTTTCTTTGGGAATGAAACAGCGATTAGCATTAGCTATTGCCCTATTGGGCGAGCCGGAATTTTTAATATTAGATGAACCTGTCAATGGCTTAGATCCAACAGGAATTATTGAGCTTAGGGAATTGCTCAAAAAATTAGCAAAAGAAAATCATGTGACAATTTTAATTTCAAGCCATATTTTGAGTGAGTTAAACCAACTGGCAACTTGCTATGGTTTTTTACATCATGGAAAACTGCTCAAACAAATTACGGCAACTGAGTTAAGCGAGGAATGCAAGCGGCATATCAAGCTGAAAACAGATGATACAAAAAAAACCGTCACTGTCTTGGAAGAACAACTAAAAATCAAAACCTTTTCTATATATCCAGACAATTTTATAAGGGTATATGAGAAACTGGACGAAACACATACGATTTCAAAAGCACTTTCTTCTAATGGGATTGTAGTTGAAGAAATATCTGTACAGGGAGAAGAATTAGAAACGTATTTTGAAAATCTAATAGGAGGTAAAAAATATGTTTAACCAGTTAAAGTCTGAATTTCTCAAATTGAAATATTCCAAGTTGTTTATAGCAGTCCCGCTTCTTCTTTTTGCAGGATTGATTTTATACGGAAGTTTTAGCCTGTCCGCAGGGGGAACACAGCTATTTGTTTCAGAGGGCGATGAAGAAACAAATGCTGCCATACAAGGCATTATTGGTTTTTTTGCATTTACATTTGAAAACATTGATACTCCTAAATTTTGCGAAATTATGCAATCCTGTCTATCCTGCAATGTGTTTCTCTGGATTGTTGCCCTCATTTTAACCATACAATTTTTCTGTTATGATTACTCTGTTGGCACAATTAAGCTGCCCATTGCTCATGGAATAAGCAGAGTAAAAGTTTACTTTGCGAAAGTTATTGTTATAGTTTTATATAATGCAATCTGCTATTTTCTATTCAATGTTATTACGCTATGTTTTACTTGCATACAGATTGGATATACCCCCAATATAACTGAACTGACACAATATTTAGGTTATATCGGATTGAATTTTTTAGTAATGATTTCCTTCATTTTACTTTGCATTAATATATGTATCTGTTTGAAAAATACTGGTATCATCGCAACGGTCATGTGTTTATTCACTTTAGGTGGTGCAGTAATTTATACTGGAATATGGCAGAATTTTCACAGCCACATAATACTAAAATATTTAGTCTGGCTCAATCCATTATACTATTGGATGAATATGGGAACTTTTCGACTTGAATATGGACTAGTCAATGAAATAATTGTATATTTTGTTTTCGGTTTACTATTTTTGCTACCCCTGTCTGTTATATTTATTAAAAAACAGGAGTTTAAATAATTATTCTGAAACTGCTAACTTATTGGAAATATTTTAAAATTTACCGAAGGAGAGAATATTAATGATTTATTTATTATTGGTTTTATTAAATATAATATTGATGTTTTCTCTTTTTTCATGGAAACGCCAAATTTGTGAAATAACAAAACAGATTAGCGAAAACAGAAAACTACGAATTTCCTTGTCAAATAAGCATATAGAGAAATTAGCAGGTATAATCAACGAAAAAAACTATTTGGAACGGAGAGCAAAATTACAGATTTTGCAGGAAAAAGAACAGTTAAAACAATCTATTGCAAATATCAGCCATGATTTAAGAACACCTTTAACATCAATACAGGGATATTTAGTACTTTTAAAAAGTTGTGAAAATAAAGAAGAACAAGAACACTATTTTTCTATCATTCAAGCAAAGGCAGACTATTTAACCGAACTATTACAAATATTTTATGATTTGTCATTGATAGATAGTGAGGATTATATTTTAGAAGTTGAAAAATTGGATATAAATAGAATTGTAACTGACTGTCTAATTGATAAATATAGTGAACTGAAAAAACTGACACCTACTGTTAAAACAGAAAATGCCCCTGTATGGATAACTGGAAACACGGTTGCCTGCAAAAGAATTATTGAAAATCTAATCACAAACGCAATACGATATTCAAATGATTATGTAGAAATTGTGATAGACGCAAATGGTATTTTTACAGTGAAAAATACTACATCAGAATTAAATAATATTGATATTAATATGCTCTTTCAAAAATTTTATACAGTAGATACATCACGTTCAAATGGAAATACAGGTTTAGGGTTATACATTGTAAAAGAGTTATTAAACAAAATAGATGGTGGTATAGAGGAAATTAGTTACAAAAATAATATATTAACAATTTCGATTTATTTTAATCTTTGTTATTAAACTTACATCAAAAAAGTGATTTTTAAAAATACATATTATTTTATTAAACCGAGGTGATCCTATGGGAAAATACTAGTGCTGACACTAGATGAACAGGAAGAAAAAGCGATTGACAAAATCATATCGGCAATAGCTGACCATATTTCACTTGAAACCGTACAGACTATTCCTGTTCCTGTTTCGGGAATGTTTTTTCCGGGACTGGAAATAAGGCAAAGCCAACACAGAGTAATTCAAGACGGGAAAGAAGTCAACCTTACCCGCCTTGAATACAGCACCCTTGTATTCCTTGCTTCCAATCCCGGCATTGTCCTTACACAGACACAGATTTTTGAAGCTGTTTGGAACATGGATAGCGATAGCTGCCATTCAAGCGTTGTCAACGTGATTTGCAACCTGCGGAAAAAGATAGAGCCGGACAGCAAGAACCCGGTCTATATTAAAACCGTTTTAGGTGTCGGCTATAAATTCAATGGGTAAATGCCGGGGAATGATGATTGAAAGACTGTCATTCCCCGGTGTCTTTTTCTGCCCTTGTGGACGCTTAGAAGCCCTTTTCCGGGCGTTAATGGGTATTTCCCTGCTATGCTCCATAACGCCCCGGAAACGCCCTTAAAACGTCTTACACGCCTGCCCTAACTGTCCGCATTACCTCTCTGTCTGTTTCTCCCGTTCTGGCTGCTTCGCCTGCCGCAAAATACTGTCTACATTATGCTTGATTGTGTCATACTGCTTTACTTTCTTTTTCAACTTCCCGTACTCTTGATATAACTTGTCTTTTTTCTCCGTTAGCTCCTTATACTCCGTATGCAGCTTTTTGAAATCGGGCAGCTTCCCGCCGTTCTTCGCCGCCTGCAACGTCTTAGCGGCGGCTTCGTGAATGATAATGCTGCTCTCATTGCCCCGCAGGAACTTTTCTTTGTCCTTTGCCTTTTTGTACTGCATATAGACCGCCTTTGTCTGTTGGTATGCGGATATGTTTTTCATCAAAAGGGATATGTCGGACAATCTCTTTTCCAAGCCTTTCAGCGTAGCGGCGGTATTTTCGCTTTCCGTATGCACTTCATCAAGAACCGCCTGCAACTGCTCATACTCTGAAATATCATGCTCCGTAAGGAAATTCAAAGTCTTTGCCGCCTGCTTCAAGTTGTGTATCTTCGCCCACTGTTCATAGCCTTTGCTTTCCGCTGCCTTGATACTGTTCTGAATGTCTATGAGCATGGAAACGCCCGCTTTTTCCTGCCTTAACGCTTTCGGCTTCGCCCGGTATGTCCCGGCAATCCTCTCCGTTATGCCTTCCACGGTGTAAGCTTCCCCAAGCGTCTTAGAGCGTGTGAAGCGTTCCTGCCCCGGCGCACGGAACGAAACGAATTTCCCCCGCTTTATCTCATAGCCTGCCGCTTCCATGAGCCGCAGGAAATCATCAAAATCTTTTGCTTTGGGGATTGTATCGTCAATCACGGCTTTCAGCTTTGCTTTCCAACTTGTCCCCCTGCGTTCAGCGTCCCATTCCGCATACTTCTTTCCCTTGTCCTGCCCCGGCGTGACGACTGACAGCCCGTGTTCCTTGCACAGCCTGTCACTCTCATTCCGTATCTGGTAATAGCTTTTCTTGTTGGAAATATACTTGCGGTGTGTCGTGAAATCCACCGCACAAAATATGATGTGGTTATGGATATGCCCCTTGTCTATGTGGGTAGTCAACACATATTCATATCTGCCGCCAAGAACCTTGTCCGCAAGCTCCTTTCCTATGCGGTGGGCTTCCTCATAGCCCACTTCCCCCGGCGCAAAGGACTGTATCAAATGGTGTCCGAGATTGTCCCCTTTGTCCCTTGCTTTTGACAGCGTAAAGCCAAACTCTATATCTGCCGTCTGATACGAGCAGCCATAGGAGGAAATCAAAATCTGATTGTCCGTCTTGTCGGGATTGCAGATATAATCTATCGCCTTATTCAGCGTAGTTTTGATAGGGTGTATCTTTGTAACTGCCATATCTTTTCCAATGCCCCCTTGATTTCCTCTAAGTCCTCTTTGTAGGCGTTCCCGGTGGAGTTGACCCGCCTTGCTATCTGGTTGACGTTTACGCCGACTTTCTGTATTTCTGCCGTCTGCTCCTTGACCGCCGTATAGTCCAACTGGATAATATAGCCGTCAATCGCCATTTTCCGCAGGTACGCCCCCAAGTTGTCCGTTTGCAGCAGCTTCATTTTTTCCTCAATCAATGTGCGCTCCTGTTCCGTCACATAAAATTTTAACTGGATAGCCCGCTTTCTCTCTGCCATAGCTCCGCTTCCTTTCCGTTTTTTCAGAGGGCAAAACCCTCTACAATCAAGAGGGTTTGGGACACTTCCCAACAAGCAAAATCCCCACAAGTCCCGCAGGGCGGCAAGTGGGAATTTTACGGGATTGGGTACTCAATCCCTATGCTTGCTATTCTTCCCCCTATAACTTACTACGGGAAAAAATCAAAAAATGGCAACCTTTTAGGAAAGTTTTTGAAAATAATCAAAATAAAAGAGGGAAGCCGATTTTTTATGGCTTTCCCTCTTGACTGACCCATAAGCAGGAACGGGCGGCGGGTGCAAGGGCGGGCGTTTTCTGCCCGTACATTTTACCCTTGCGGCTGCCGCCTGTTTCTGCTACACGCTGCCGTCTGACAGCTTCCCCATGACAACAGTTTTTCCATTTCCTCTATGCGGAAAATGTCTTTCTTTGCAGAAATCCTTAATGCAATCGTGATAGAAAGCTGATAGAAACGTGATATTGCAACTGTAACATTTTTTACTGGAAAGGGACAAGCCACAGAAAGATTTTTCCCGCCCAATACGCCGACCGCCACGGCGGGAGAACACGCAGAACACCAACGAAAAAAGAACCCAATGCACACCCGACTGAACACAGACCACAGCCGGGCTTTTTTATGCCTTGAAAAAATTTTTTAAAGTTTTTTTCAAAAACATTGCCAAAATTTTCATTTTTCCCGTAGTTAGTAATAGAGGGGTAAAATTTCCCGGCTCTGGCAAGGGCAAGAGGGAGGTGGAAACATGAAGCCCCATTCACAGGACGAACACAAGCAGCAAACATTTGAATATTTCTGCAAGCAGATATTGAAGAATGAAAAGAACGACTACCACAGGGAGCTGAACCAACAGGGGGAGCGTGAAGTTTTATTTTGCGAACTGCCGCCGCACACCGTAGAACGGTTCGCCATGTGGGATAAATATTTCCAAGATACATACCTTTTTGAGATTATGGGCTTTGAGATTGCCGTTGCTGATGAACTGTTAGCCGAAGCACTGAAAGCCTTGCCGCAGGACAGGCTTGAAATTATCCTGTTATCTTATTTTGCGGATATGACCGACAAGGAGATAGCGGGGCATTTGAACCTTATCCGCAGGACGGTAACACACCGCAGGAAAAACGCCCTGCGGAAACTGAAAAAAATCATGGAGGGCTTTGCTGATGAATAAGAGCAGGAAAAAAACGCCGGGCGGCTTGCTGCCCTATCCCGTCATTGTGTCGGCTGTTTCCGGCAACGTGGACGCTATCAACGTGGTACTGGAACACTTTGCAGGCTTTATCTCCGCACTGTCAACCAGAACCATGTATGACGAGCAGGGAAAGCCCGTTGTCTACATTGACGAAGAATTACGCCGCCGACTGGAAACCAAGCTGATAGCAAAAATCCCGACCTTTAAAGTAGCGTAACCGAAACCCCCTTTCCCACTGGAAGCATGAAAGCACGGGCGGGCTGACCGCCCGCCGCTTCTTGCCATTCCGCAAAAGCGCATCTGCATGGTGTGTCTTTGCGGGCTGACAAGCCCCCGGAACTTTGACAAAGAAAGCGCAAGGCGCAGCATAGGGCAAACGGACACGTTCAATGTGCGGCGAGCCTGCGGACTGATACGCCAAGACCCCCGGCAAGAGGCGAGCGATACTATCAGTGAACCGCAGGCGGCAAAGTGGAAACTGCCGCCGCCATGACCCGCACATTGGCATAATGATACACCCGTATGACACGGCTACTCATAGGAATGAGAGGGGTGCAAGTCCCGTGGAGCTGCCAAGCCGTCCGTTTCGCCCATTTTACTCAACTTTTTTGAAAAATAATAAAATTTAACGAGCATTTTTGCCAAAAATCTGTTATCATGGTAGACAAGATATTGAGGTTTCATTATCTGGTCTAGGAAAGGAGGGCTATGATAACCGTAACCAAAAAAGATTTAATTGCTCTGGGTTATGGTACTTCTTTTGCGGCTGACATTATAAGGGAAGCGAAGAAACTTATGATTTCCAAAGGGCATACATACTACCAGTCCCGGAAATTAGACCGTGTACCGAGGGAAGCCGTGGAGGAATTGTTGGGTATCAGATTTCAAGACGGGCAGGCTGAATGTACTTCTTGCACATCTATGTAAGGAGTGAGATTATGGCGAAAGACCCAATCAAGAAAGCAGATAACGGAACTTATTATTTTAGAGCAAACTTAGGCTACAATCCGATAACAGGTAAACAAATCCAGAAATACCGAAGCGGCTTTAAGACAAAAAAGGAAGCACGGGAGGAATATTCAAAACTTGTCCTCACTTCCACCGAAGAACTGACTGCCAAAAAAGAAACGATTTCTTTTCAGACGTTCATTGAAGAAACCTACCTGCCGTGGTATAAAACGCAGGTAAAGGAAAGCACCTACTTAAACCGCCGTTCCACCATTCAGAAACATTTTGCATACTTCTACAAAATGGCAACGGACGAGATAGAGCCTATCAACGTGCAGAACTGGCAACTGGAACTTGCAAAGGAGTTCAGCCCTAACTATATCCGTATCGTACAGGGTATGCTCTCTATCGCATTTGACCGGGCTATCGTTTTAGGGATTGCAAAGAAAAACCCGTCACGCATGATAGGGAACATCAAGAGCAAAAAGACAAAGGTTGACTTCTGGACGTTGGAGGAATTTCAGAAAGTGATTTCCCTGCTCTACAAAGGCGATTATTACGAACACTACCTTTTCATTTCCTTTTGGCTGCTGTTTATGACGGGCATGAGGATAGGCGAAGCCGCCGCCCTGCAATGGTCTGACATTGATTTTGAAACGGGGCTTTTAAGCATTACAAAAACCCTGTACTATAAATCAATGGACGATTACAAGTTTGTTGAGCCAAAGACGCAGGCAAGCGTCCGCACAATCTATATCGACACGGACACCATAAGAGAGTTGCAGGCGTGGCGTGAGGTTCAGCAAAAGGTACTGAAAGGCTGCAATCTGGTGTTGAGCTACAACAGTATTCCGACCAGTAAGCACACGCTTCCAAGAGCCTTAGAGAAACTTGCCGGGCTTGCAGGCGTACACCGTATCAAAATCCATGCGTTACGACATTCCCACGCTTCCCTCTTAATCAGCATGGGAGAAAACCCGCTTTTGATTAAAGAGCGTCTAGGGCATGAGAAGATACAGACCACTTTAGGAACATACGGGCATTTGTACCCTAACAGCAATCTTGAAGTTGCCAATAAATTAACGGGCGTGCTGACATACACACCCGCTTCACACAGCATTGCAGATTACACAAGCAATCAGCACACCGCAATCTATCACAGAGAGGTTGAATAGAAAAATGCAATCATAATGCAATGAGAAAGAGAAAAAGCCGCCAAACCCTAGTGTTTACGGGCTTTGCGGCTTAGCTCCGACTATTCGAACTCAATCGTCCCCGGTGGCTTACTTGTCAGATCATACATCACCCGATTAACCCCCTTAACCTCATTAATTATCCTCCCCATAACCTTCTTAAGCACCTCATATGGTATCTCCGCCGTTTCCGCCGTCATAAAGTCTATCGTATTCACAGCCCGAAGCGCCACCGCATAATCATAGGTCCGTTCATCCCCCATCACCCCAACACTCTGCATATTCGTAAGCGCCGCAAAATACTGTCCAATCTCCTGTGCAATCCCCGCATTCTCAATCTCCTCCCGATAAATCGCATCCGCGTCCTGCACAATCCGCACCTTCTCCTCCGTAACCTCACCGACAATTCTTACACCAAGCCCCGGTCCCGGGAACGGCTGACGGAATACCAGATACTCCGGTATCCCAAGTTCCAGTCCGGCTCTTCTGACTTCATCCTTAAACAAATCCCGGAGCGGCTCAATAATCTCTTTAAAGTCCACATAATCCGGCAGACCGCCCACATTATGATGGGATTTGATCACGGCAGACTCCCCGCCAAGACCGCTCTCCACCACATCCGGATAAATAGTTCCCTGTACCAGAAAGTCTACGGCGCCGATCTTCTTCGCCTCTTCCTCGAATACACGGATAAACTCTTCTCCGATAATCTTGCGCTTCTTCTCAGGCTCAGACACCCCCGCCAACCTATCATAGAATCTCTGCTGAGCATTCACCCGGATGAAATTAAGGTCATATGAGCCGTCGGGGCCGAATACCGCCTCGACTTCATCCCCTTCATCCTTGCGCAGAAGACCGTGATCTACAAACACGCAGGTGAGCTGGCCGCCGACAGCTTTCGAGAGTAAGACTGCTGCCACGGAAGAATCCACTCCGCCGGACAACGCACACAACACTCTGCCGTTTCCCACTTTCTCTCTAATCTGTCTAATGGATTCCTCTACAAAAGAATCCATCCTCCAATCGCCGGCACATCCGCACACATTCCGGACGAAATTCGACAACAGCTTCGCACCTTCTTCTGTGTGAAGCACCTCCGGATGGTATTGGACCGCATACAGTCCGGCATCCGCATTCTCCGCCGCTGCCACCGGGCAATCCACCGTATGTGCGGTAATCTCGAATCCAGGAGCCGCCTTTACGATAGAATCAGCATGACTCATCCAACAGACCGTCTCAGCAGAAATATTCTCGAATATCTTAGAATCCCTCTTATCAACCAATACCACTGTCTTGCCGTACTCTCCGACCTCTGCACGAGCCACACTGCCGCCAAGCACGAACATCATGAGCTGTGCGCCGTAGCAGAGCCCCAACACCGGTATCCCAAGCCCGAACAACTCTCTGGAGTATATCGGTGCGTCCGGCGCATAACAACTGTTCGGTCCGCCGGTCAGGATGATCCCCTTGGGATTCATTTCCTTAATCTTCTCGATATCCGTCTTATATGAATAAATCTCACAATATACATTACATTCACGGACGCGCCTTGCCACGAGCTGGTTATACTGCCCGCCAAAATCCAATACAATCACTAATTCTCTCTTCATAAGCCTTCCTTTCTGCCCTCATACCAATATCTGCTTCTTCCAATGGTCCCTCCAACGTTATACCAACGCCTGTTTCTTCCATCCGCCTCTGAAATACCGTATAATAAAACACAACGCGCGAAACGCCCAGTCGACAACCATCGCCACCCAGATACCGAACACTCCCAGGCCCAGATATTTCCCAAGGATATAACTGAATACGATCCGGAATATCCACATAGATACCATGGATATGATCATACACGCTTTCGCGTCTCCCGAAGCCCGGAAGGTCGATGGAAGGGTAAATGACGCCGGCCATATCACGATCGCACTAAGCCCATGGAAATATATGATCTGGCGTGTCACCTCCGCCGTGACATCCGACAGATGATATGCCTTAAGTATCAGCGGAAGTATGGCAAACACACCGAACACCATGACTGCCACACCAATGTGCGTGATGATCAGAAGCCTCTTATTATAGTATCTTACCTGATCGTAATCTCCGGCGCCAACACACCTTGCAATCACCGTTGTAACCGCAAGATTGATTGCCATTCCCGGAAGGATCTGGAACAATGCGATCGCATTGCTGACCGCATTTGCCGCGATTGCGTACGTACCAAAGGTAGATACCAGACTCAGCACCAATATCTTCCCAAGCTGAAACATGCTGTTCTCCAGACCGTTTGGAACACCCACGCTCAGTATCTTCTTCACATGAGACCAGTCCACACGATACCGCCAGGTACGCCTGATATGTAAGGTCTGCTTCTCATCACATAGAAGTACAATGATGATCACCGCAGCTACAATCCTTGACACCAGTGTTGGAATCGCCACACCTTCTGTTCCTCTGTGGAAACCGTAAATCAGGATCGCGTTGCCGGCCACATTGATGATATTCATAATAATAGATACCTGCATAGAGATCTTGGAATTCCCCATTGCACGGAATATAGCCGCCCCCGAATTATACAACGCCATGAACGGGATCGCCATGGTTACGATCATCAGGTAAATGTCTGCATGACGCATAACATCCGGCTCAATCTTCCCGAACACCCCATGAAGGATCACGGATTTCCCTGCGTAGACAACCACGGTGATCACGACCGCACAGACCGTGATAAACCAGACAAGCTGTGTTGCCGATTCGCACGCAGCTTCCCTTCTCCTGTGCCCTAGATATTGTCCGGCTACAACCGCTCCCCCTGTCGCAAGAGCCGCAAAGATATTGATGAGCAGGACCATGACCTGATCTACCAACGACACGCCGGATACCGCCGCCTCGCCGACGCTTGCGATCATAATAGAATCCGCCATACCGACCAGCACTGCAAGAAGCTGCTCGACGATGAGCGGAATGATCAGTGTTACAAGAGCCTTGTTATCAAATAAATAACCGCTCCTGTCTATTTTTATTCTTTTATTCATACGAAAGACTCCTCACCGCATTTATTATACGACGAGGAGTCTCATTATACAAGTATCATTTTACGCAGCTATAAATTCTTCAATATCCTTCCGAAGATCTTCACATTCTTCCTCGTGGACTTCAAGCTCGATCTCACGATGGAAGCCAAGATTCATCAGCCCCAGCAGAGATTTCGCATCTACCACATACTTGCCGCGTTTCATATCCATGTTGTACGGATACTTTTCGACCTTCTGGACAAACTCCAGGATGTCATCTGGACTCTGAAATACTACAATTATTTTGCTCATAACAACCTCTCCTTTTCGGAATGATAATATCATAATTTTCCAAAAATAGAAATATACAATCTGAACAAGAAATTTATTCCATATCTTCCAATTCATAGGTCGAATGTATATTCTGCCTCCATCTTGCAGATAAAAACAGCGCCAAAGCCATGCTGCCCGCCAACAATCCTGCCGCTGCCGCCTGTCTCCAGGCCTTGATCATACTTATCCAAGAAGCGAATTCCAGATGCATAGACAGACTTCTTATCTGCTCTTCTTTATCATGAAACAGCCGTGCAAAGAATTCAAAATCCGACCAGTACGTGGGGAGATAATCACTGCCCGGATCTGCTGTCATTACTCCTGATACCAGAACTCCAATTGCCAGAATCATGATGACAGTTCTGGCCGCCGTTTTCATTTGCTCAGGCGGTATCCGGTCTGCCAGGCGGCTCCCGGCCTGAGACACCGCTGCATTTCCCATAAGAAACAGTGCAGCCGCTGCAAGCCCTGCATATAGAAGCCAGGCCGTTACATAGAAGAGCTTCCCGTCAATCTCTTGTCCTCCGGTACATCCCAGCGCCGACTCTAAGGAGCTGACTGCCTTGTTCGAAGACTGACCTGCATCTTTCTTTCGTACCGCTATCCCGTCAAATGTCTCTCCTTCTTCTGCCGGGATTATACAGATCGGCTCATTTCCCTGTAAAATACCTGCAATACGGTAATCATTTCCATCTATCTGCACCGTCAATCCTGACACCTGATCCGCTCCGAATAACTGCCGTGCCGTTCCCTGTTCCAACAGACATATGCCTGTCTCTCCTTCTATAAAATATCTTCCTTCCGTAAGTCCTCTTCCGAACACCGCGCCCGGCTGTCCTTTGATCCTGTAACAGAACATCTTCCGGCTGCGCCCGGTATCCTCCGCCACGACCTCAAGCTCTTCCGTCTTCCTCCACACAGCCGCCTCAGAATATCTCCCGCTGTCCGCATGTTCCCTCCACTGATCAAATGCTGATTCGGTGATACTTCCCGCCGGACAGGATAAAGCGATGAGATCGGTATATTCTTCCAGCAGCCTCAGCCTGCACAGAATCCAGATATTTATTCCAAGATACAGAAAAGCAAAGCATATCATCCAGACCTTTTGGCGTTTCACCAGCATTTTTCTCAATTCCTGTCTCCTTTGTCATTATTCTCTTAATCGCACCCGATCGCCCTCCGACACATATTTCTCCGATGACGCGATCACTTGATCGTCTGACGTCAACGCCGAAGTGACCGCCGCACTCCTGGCATCCTTCTCCAGTACTGTAACCGGAACCCTCCTGGCAACCTGTACGGTGCCAAGCATCTGCTCTTCTTCTGCAAGAACCAGACAATAAGCCTCATTCATATCCTCTCTGAGCGCCTCAAGCGGAATGATCTGTTCATATTCCTTCTCTGACGGAGCCTCAATGCTCCAGGTGAAGCTGTCTCCATTTTGCACCTTCACATTCTCCGGCAGCGGTGAGGTCCAATAGATCTGAGATTGGGATGCCGGATCTCCTGCATTTTCTCCGGCTCCGCTGCCGGTGCCGGTGCCTCCCGTATCCGTTTCTATGGATTCGATCTTCACGGTTTTCTTCTTCCCGGCTCCAAGCTGAATCTCTGTTTCCAGACCTGTTCTCAGTTTCTCTCTATCCGTTGGCTTCGCCCAGCCCTTCAGTCTGAATCCGCCGCTGCCCGTCACGAATACCTCGCTCCCGCTGGTGACCGCTCCCGCCTGCACTCCTGCCTGCAGCACCGTACAATCCCGTTCTGCGCAGATCTTCCCTCCCGCTGCCTGATACGACTGAAGTCTCTGAAGCTCTTTTCTCTCCGCTTCAATCTGGACACTTGCCGCCTCTGCCCCAAGCATCGCCGCCCTGGACGCATTTGCCGCATTGATGTCCCAGGCTGCATCCTCCTGTCTGGCAAGCTCATATCCATTCTCCGCCTGTGCAAGGGCCTGCGATGCCGCTTCCACACCGGTCTGCGCCTCCTGAACCGCCGCTTCCAATTCCTGCTTTTGCTCCATCCATGGATCCGTCTCTTCTGCAGCTGCCGACTGAAGAAACTGCTCGTAAGCCGCCTGTGCCGCCGCCTCTTTCTGTGTCGCAAGCTCCAATTGCTGCTGTGCCTGTGCAAGGGTCTGCCCTGCCCCCGTGGTCGCAGGCACTCTTGCCTGCTCTCTTGCCGATATCTGCTGCTGTGATGCCTGAAGCTCTAACTGCGTCAACTCCGCCTGTTTTTTCTCCACCGATTGATTTAAGTATTCCATACGGAATTGCACCAGACATTCGCCCGCCTTGACTGTACTGCCCTGTTTCGCCGTCCATTCCACCTGCTGCTCCGGCCAGAGGAAGATCTGTTCCTCCTGAACCGGGACCACGGTTCCCTCTCCCTCGTAAGAATAAGATAATTTTCCCCGCTTTGCCTTCTCCGTTTCCACCTGTGCTACCAGCGCCGACGCAGCGGCCCGGGAAATCACCGTTCCTAATGCCATGACCGCCAGAAACCCGCCGAAGATCCGAAGTATCCATTTTCGATTCTGATTCATTACTCAGTACCTCCTTACTACAGTCTTCCGGATGCCACAATCCCCTGTTCCAGATAATCCTGCCCCCAGAAGAACAGAAGGACTGCAGGCAGCAATGTTACGATGGATGCCGCAAATGCCGCCGCTGCCTCTGAGCCTACCATCTGCGGCAGATACAACGACAGCGGCCATAAGGACTTGGTTTTCAGGTATGTCATTGGCTGTTCGATTGCATTCCAGTATTCCAGGAAGCTCAGGATCATAACAGAGAAGATCCCCGGAACTCCAAGGGGAATCCCGATTCCAAAGAAAATGCGCAGATCCCCTGCTCCGTCGATCCTCGCAGCCTCCAGAATCTCTCCCGGGATTCCTGCAAATGTTTTCCGCAGGATGAATACCGGCAGCGTAGAAAAGATTCCGGGCAAGATCACTGCCGCGCGGGTATCCATAAGCCCCGCCGCATTTAAAACCAGATACCCTGAGACCATCGTAACCTGAAAGGGCAGTATCATCAAGATCATATATACAAGCCAAAGTATACGTTTCCCCGGGAAATGAAATTGTGCGAACGCCCATGCTGCCGGCACCGCCGCCAAAATCTGGCCGAATACCACACCGACCGTCTGAATCATAGAATTCCAGAATGCCGTGAAATATTCCGGCGAATCCAACAGCAGCCTGACGTAAGCCCGCAGTGTAGGGTATGCCGGGAAGATACGCATCCCGGCATATTCTCCTGAATCCGCCAGTACCGCACCGAAGGTTTCCAGAAGCTCCTGCTTCCCCATCAGTGAATTGGCAAACAGCATGAGCAACGGAAATACCATAATGCTAAATACTGCCAACAGGATCCCCCTAATCACCCACTGGCGAAAGCTATGATTTCTCATCCATCTCTCCTTTTCTTATGCTTAAGGGCACGATCGCCGCTCCCGTAACAATCACCAGCATAACCGCCGCAGCCGTCATCTTCTGGATATCCAGATTCACGAACCAGTTATTGAACAAATGCTGCAGCATATAGATGCTCTCATGCGGGTAATCCCCTGCCAACAGATACGCCTCCCGGAATACCCGGAATGCATTGACGAATGACAAGAGCCCTGTCACAAATACCGTTTCTTTTAGCTGCGGCAGTGTGATATACCAGAAACACGCCCATTCACCTGCTCCCTGTACCCTTGCCGCCTCATACTGCTCTCCGGGAATTGCCCCAAGCCCTGCAAGCCAGAGGATTATATCATAACCAAGGTTCTTCCAGATATAACAGGCGACCAACACCAGGAACGCCCAGTCCGACGCCAGCCAGTCCACAGCTTCCATCCCCAATGCCCCTGTCAGCCGCCCAAGCCAGCCCTTCTCGTCAAAGACCAGTTTGAAAAATATCACAACGGATGCTGCCGGGATCGCCATTGGAAGCAGGAATCCTGTCTTCATCCATCTCTGAAACCTGACTGCTCTCCTTACCAGGACTGCCAGGAACAGAGACAATATCATCAGAAGCGGAAGACAGGTGAACATGAATCTGACCGTATTTCCCGCCGCAAGCCGAAATGCCTTGTTCTCAAGCACCGTCCGGTAATTCTCTAATCCTACGAAGCCATTTCCCACCGCCTGCAGAAAAGATCTCCTTACTACATCCAGGAACGGAATCAGAACGAATCCTCCCGTTCCTATTAGACTTGGAAGCAGGAACATATATCCCCGCATCCGCGTTCTTCTCTTACTCAGCAAGATAGGTGTCCACCTTCTGTGCGATATTCTTCGCCGCCGTCTTCGCATCTGTACTTCCTCCAATGCAGGCGTCCGCCTCCGTCTGATAGATATTCCAGATCACATAGTCCTGCACGGCCGGCCTGCTAAGCGTATGGCATTTCGCGATCAGATCTTCCACTTCTTCCAGTGTAGGATATCCTGCTTCGATCTCGATCGGCTCTTCCCCGTCGATATTCCAGCTTGACATTATCGTATAATTCTGCGCATGTTCCGTATTGACCTCATCCTTTATCTTATCCAGCGCCGTCTCCAGTACCGGCAGCCCGTCGTCTGACTGTTTCTCCTGTATCTCCTGGGAGAACAGATATTTGACAAATTCTTCCGCCAGTTCTTTCTGCTGTGTATTCTTATTGATCCCCACGATCCCTGTCGGTACATAGAACTCTTTCAATGTATCCGGCGACAGATTCAACTGCCGCATGACCGTATACGGAATCATCATATTCGTTATGCCAATGATCCGATCCGTGGAAATACTATTGGGATGGTTCAGGATCGCCTCGCTTCCTGCTCCGCTGAACATTCCCTGCCGGAAAACCCTTGTCATCGTATCCATCCCCACCTCATTCATCTTGGCCTCTTCAAATACTTCCGACTTCGAACTGACTGCGAGCTTCGTCTCTGTCTCAAGCAATGCCGCAAGCTTCTCCTGATCGACTCTTCCATCCGGCCCGATAATCTCGTCCTGGTACATCTGGAACAGAAAATCTCTAATATAACTCTTCTCCGCAATACCCAGAATACTCTCGTCCGGATGTGCATCCACGTATGCGGTCAGCTTATCAAGGGAGAGGATTGCTTCTTTCGCATTCTCGTCTCCGAAAATGATCGGCACGCTGAATCTCACCGGCATAGCATAGACCTTGCCCTCTTGCTGCGCCACATTTTTCATGATCGGCTCCAGGTAGGATCCCTGTGACAGAAGCTCCTCGGCAATCCCGGACAAGTCAGACAGAATCCCCTTCTCGATATAGGTCTTTGCCGACAGCCCGTCAAGCAGGAGTATATCTGCGCCGTTTCCACTGAGAAGCTCCGTGTTCAGCGTGCGGATATCATCCATGGTGATCCCGTCTTCCTTTCCTGAAGCCGTATATTCTACCTTCACGTCAGGATGTGATTTCTGGAAACTAAGGATCGCATCTTGAATCGTCGTATTCTCCGACAACCCGAATACTCTCAGGATATTCTCCGGCACTGCCAGAGCTTCGGCATCATATGCATAGTGAACCAGGCTGAAGGTACCTGCTTTCTCCTGACGATAGAGCGCATAAAAGTCATCCTTCTGCCCTGCGACAAATCCCGCCGTATAATTCAATGATGAACTCATCTCACCCATGCTGCCGTCCACGATCACCTCGCTGGTCTCATTGCCTGGTTTCACACGTGTAATCCCATTTTCTGCAAGCAGATACCAGTTTTCTCCGTCATCACATATCCAGGGCAGTTCCTCCTGATTAATCTTGAAGCTCTCCTTCTCCTTCAGGTCCGATCCATAGACGGTGAAGACACCTTCCTCCGTATTCACCGCCATATCTCCCTCCGAAGTGCCGATGACCATTCGCTGTCCATTAGAGAATCCCCTGGCAGTGCCAAACTCCTGCAAGATCTCCAATGAATCCGGGTCGACTGCTATCACTTTAGCCTGATAGAAATCATTCATCCAGTAATTCCCCTCACTGTCGATCTGCAGATTGGTAATCGCAGGATATCCATACTCTCCCTCCTGCCTCAGATACGGAAGCTCCAGTTCTTCCCCTGTCTGTCCATCTTTGCTCCTCACGATGTACGCAGCCATGTCTTCCCCCATACCTAACGCTACCTGGATTCCGTCTCCGGATTCCCATATCTCCTGCAAGTATATGTTCTTCCCTTCAAAAAGCGGGGCGATCCAGTCAAGCGCTGTCTGTACCCATTCGCCGTCCCTGTACTCATACCGATATACCTGCGCTCCTCCCGCTTGTGAATACAATATCAGATTCCCATCTTCTGACTTCGATATGTTTAAAATCTTCTCCTCTCCCTGTAATGGAAGCTCTACATCCTCCTCTATATAACGCCCTTTTACAGAATCCTCCTTGCCTTTGCCAGCCTCTCCCCTGCCGCAGCCTGACAATACTCCGATGGTAAGCACTGCCGCTAAGAGGATTGCAGCCAGACGTTTCACATGGTTGAATCTCTTCATTGAAATTCGTCTCCTTTCTTCGTACTATCTGATACTATACACATTTTATCTCAAAAAATCTTTGAAAATCATCATAAATTTTTAAAGATTATTTTGAGATTTCATGCTATAATTCTTGAGGGAAAGGAGGTTTCATATAGAAGATGCACATTTTGATCATTGAAGACGACCGGGATTTATGCGATGCCCTGAAATCACAGCTTCTCTCAAGGAATCACACTGCAGACTGCTGCCACACCGGAAGCGAAGCGCTCTATCACGCTATGTCCGGAGCTTATGACCTGATTCTCCTGGATCGTATGCTGCCGGAGATCGACGGGCTGTCCATCCTGCGCTCCATCCGCCAGAATCATATCAGCGCCCCTGTGATCCTGACCACCGCCCTTGGTTCCCTGGACGACCGCATCAAGGGACTGGACTGCGGCGCCGACGATTATCTGGTAAAGCCCTACGCCATTGAAGAACTGCTGGCGCGTATCCGCGCGCTGTCACGGCGTCCCAAGGATTTCTCAGACCATACCTGCCTTTCTTATCTGGATATCCGATTTGACCCGGATACCCGGACTATAACATGCCGGGATAAGGAAGAGCTTCTCTCTAAGAGAAAAGCTCTTCTTATGGAATTCTTCATGCGCAATCCGGACAAGACCCTGACAAGAGAGCAGATCTACTCCCGGGTCTGGGGACCTGACGGAACTGTGGAAGATGGGAATCTGGATACCTATATCTATTTCCTGAGAAAGCATCTGTTGACACTGAAGAGCCGGGCATGTATTCAGACTGTGCACGGCATGGGATATCGGCTGGAGGGAAATCATGTTTCCTAGACTTCGAAGAAAATTCGTCATTCTGTATACTCTGAGCACCGGACTGATCATGACTATCGTCCTGTCCGCTGCCTTTTTATTCTATGTCTCTTCCCAGGAGAACCGGCATCAATCGGCCTTCCAGGAATTACTCTTCACGCTGACGGCCCAGCTTCAGACAGATTCCCGATTTGCTGATTCCTTCCTGGTACAAATGGAGAAGAACAACCGGCTCCTCATTTATATAGAAGAAAATGATACTCCCTTTTTCTTCCCCGGAGCCTATAAATCCCGTACCAAACGCGACATTCTCTTCTCCCGTGCGGAAGACGCCGCGAGAAAAGAGAACATTTACGACGATTCCCACCCCATTTCCTCGAATCTGCTGCAATCCTCTGTATTTCGGATCGACGGAGAAGAACGGGACACTTATCTTGGAAATGTCCTGATTCTTCAGACCACCTCCGGATATAAGAAACTAATTCTGCTTCAGGATATTTCCGACAGTCAGAAGAAACTTCTGGAGACAGGCTGTGTCTATCTGCTGATAAACTTGGGCGGGATCCTGCTGCTCTTCCTGTCCGGACGATGGTTCGTCGGCCGCTCTCTTAAGCCTTTGGAAGAGACTTATCAGAAGCAGCAAGAATTCGTCGCCGCTGTCTCCCACGAGCTGCGTTCCCCCTTCGCGGTGATCCAGACAACTGCCGATGCCTCCATCTCTAACCCTCTGGAATACAGCCATGGCTTGTCCGTCATTCAGAAGGAATGCCACCGCGGAAGCGCCCTGATCAAGAATCTCCTGCTGCTGGTAATGACAGACCAGAAGGAGTGGGCCGTAAGGGAACGGAAATTCGAGATTGATGAACTGCTGTTGAATCTGCTGGAAATGTATGAGCCGATTTTATTCTCCAAGGGTGGGACACTGTCGCTTCTGCTGCCGGATGCTCCTCTTCCCCCGGTATCTGCGGATCCTGATTTGTGCCAACAGATATTTACTATTTTATTAGATAATGCCATCGCTTATGCTTTGACGGACGAGAGTCATGCCAATGAGGACGCTTGCGCCTGCACGCAGAATAAACGCCAGATCATCCTGCAGGCGGAAGTCTCCTCCGGCTGCCTCATTGTCCGTGTGATCGATCACGGCCCGGGGATTCCTGACGAAGAGAAGACCAGGATCTTCGACCGGTTCTACCGAAATGACCGCTCCAGAAGTAAGAAAGAACACTTCGGCCTTGGCCTGTCGATCGCCGCCGCCCTTGCCGGGATACAGAACCTCGATCTTCATGTGGAGGATACGAAGGGCGGGGGAACTACATTCTCTGTGAAGTTTGGGAAGCGGAAGCTTTGCCATTAGCGCTGTTCATTCGTCAATGCCGGGGACAGACAGTCTGCCTGCCTGCCTGAAACCGCTCTATCTATACACGCTCTGGCTTCCTCCAATATCTGATCATACTCTGTTCTGGGGATGCTTGTTCCATTCGGTACGATTGAAGTAATCCGATCAAGGCCGAACAGTCTCGCATCCCCTCCAGTTGCATCATTCAGAACCAGACCTCCCTGCAGATTCGCCGTCTTCTCTGAATCGAGGTTGAAAAGCAACTATAAACGAATCCTTCGAGCTTCGGATATTCTCGTATATCTGCTTCTCCATACCAAGCGGAAGCAGTTCATAGTCCTTCTTGATCTTCTCATATGGATCTGTGAACCCTGTTTCTTCTTTCAAGACATCCAACACCCCTGCCACGATACGCGGGGCAGACAGATTCATTGGAGTCTCGTCCAGATACCTTTCCGCCCGTCCGATGATCTCTTCCTTCTTTTCCGCTGACGCCTGATAAAGCTCTGTGTACACTCCTATTATCTTCCTGCTGCATTCCCTGCATGCCTTATCTGCTCTCATCGATAGTCATCCTCTTGTGCGATTATGCATGTTGATGAAGATATTTCTCCCGGGTAGCAAGTCCACCGCGTATGTGGCGCTCTGACTTATTGAGATCTAATATCTTTCTTGCCTCTGCTGCAAGAGACGGGTTGACTTGGAGGAGACGTTCTGTTACGTCTTTATGTATGGTTGTCGCAAATTAGAACGGTTTCATTCAATCCTAAATCCCCGAACAAACGCAGGTAAATATCTACATTTCCTTCTTTGTCTACTTCTATCTTTTGGATAATCTGTTTCAACTGCTCATTCGTCATATCCCTGACAGACACGATATCCTCTATACGCTTGAAGGTCATTCTTATCACATCTTCTAACTGGTCGCCTTTGTTCAGATTATACTGGACCAGTTTCAGATTATTTTCCAACTTCTCAATCTCTGCCTTCATCCCTCCAATCTTCTCATTCAGTTCCTCTCTGCTGATCAAATCATCCGTATACATATCCATATATTTTTGCCGGGTCTTTTTCATTCTCGCAAGGCTATCATTTAATTCCTTCTCATAATTCTCATTTTCGTCTTTTGCTTTGTAAATCTTAACAAATTCTTTTACCACATGGGCAATGACATTCTTTTTTGATTTCAGCATTTCTGCAAAATATTCTTCCAATGCCTGAATTAATTCTTCTTCATCAACCGTAACTGCATTCGGACAATTATCCGCCCCTTTTCCATTATGCCCGGAACATACCCAACGGATATATGTGTTCTTATAAGTACGGACTGTCCTTCGGAACGACCATCCGCACTCCTTACATTTTATCAGTGTACTAAAAAGATATTTATTGCTTTGTCTCTCTCGCTTCATATTAAATGCTCCATGGCGTCCCGCCAATACTTCCTGTGCTTGATCAAATTGCTCCGGCTCAATAATCCTCAAATCCGGACGGTCTGTTACCAGCCATTCAGACTGGTCTTTTTCTGCCCTTGTGCCAGTCAGGAAATCCGTTACTTCTTCTTTCCCATTAATAATCTTTCCGGTATACAGTTCATTCGTTAAGATGCGGCAGATTGCATTCTGGCTAAAGCTATAGCCCCGCTTCGTCTTACAGCCTCTTTCATTAAGCATATTCGCAATCTTAGCCGCTCCATATCCTTCCTCAATATACCATGTAAATATCTGACGGATAATTTTTGCTTCTTCTTTATTAATTCCCAAATTAAAATAGTCGCCGTTTGTCTTATCATAGCCGTATACAATATTCGGTACCCGCCCTTTCTCTGCATTCATCTTTTTTCCGAACTTCACACGTTTAGAAGTATTCGCACTTTCTTCCTGTGCAAGTGCGCCAAAGATTGTCAGAACGAACTCCGATTGTCCTAAGACAGTCATATTCGCCGTCAGGAACGTGGTTTCAATACCCAACGCTTTCAAAGTCCTGATACTCTGTAAAAGGTCTACCGTATTACGCGCAAAACGGGATATGTCTTTTACAACCACCATATCAAACAATCCCTGTTTTGCATCCCTCATAAGCTGGAGAAATTCTTTGCGGTTTTTAATCTTTGTACCGGAAATTCCTTCATCTGCATATAGTTTTACAAGGTCATGACCATTTTTCTGCGTATATTCAGTGAAAAATTTCTTTTGTGCTTCCAAGCTATTAAGCTGGTCGGATTTATCTGTAGAAACACGGCAATAAGCAGCAATATTCATAACTCAGACCTTTCCAATTAAATAATAGCGTTCTGTTACGACCCCATTATATAATGTAGCGAAAAAAAAGACAAGCTATTTTCTGATACCTTTGCTTTTTCCATGCAAGCAAGAGAACCGCTAGCTTACGCAGCGGTTCTCTCCTTCTCCTTCTTCTTTTTCCTTGTCTCCCTTGGAGGCACTTTGATTTAAAACCTGCTCCACTCTCCCCGTGTTAGCAGCAACGAAAATCTGCACTATGTAATCTGCCGTCGCCTCTGGGGTGTTTGGATTGTGGAATCTAAAATTTAATTTATTTTTTTTACTGATTGTCTCCGCCTCCCTTGCTATCTCTTTCAACTGGTTTCTCTAACCTATGCCATCTCATGGCTTTTTAGCACTGTTTTATGGAAATGCCTTAATTATGAGCGGTGTATCCAGAACCCTGTTTCGGTTATCCAAGCGGTAATGCCCCTTTAATAGCGCCTCTCCTTTTTTTAATCCCGCCAGCTCCCTTTCCCATATCCGAGGATTCATTGGAGCAATCAGCCTTGCCGAATATCTGCGGTCCTCCGGAGTCGGACGGAAGATAATCTTCGTACCTGCCTGATGAAGCGCACTTTTCTCATCCTCACCATAATGGCTGATATATTGTGTGCTGAGAACAAGGGACAATCCTTTTTTCCTGCCTTCATGCAGCATGGAATTCAGTGTGCTGCCTTCTTTCACAGATAAAAACTGCATTTCATCAAGCACCAGAATCTCATACCGACTTTTTGCTTTGGGGCGATATGCTTCTCTCCATAACAGCGATACTATTAATCTTGTCAAAAACCGTCTCTGACCTTCAGGATAACAACTAATATCAATGATAGTAAGGGGTTCATCCATATCTATTTGCGCCTCTTGATTTCTTATTACAAAGTTGTCGATATCTTCATAGGGAAACAATCTCGTCAACAAATGCTGTAGATTCTCCGCTATTCTGCCAGTGTTTTCATTTATTTGTTCTTCCAGAAGCATTTCCTCGATAATCCTCAGCAAACGCGAAATACAAATATCGTTTTCAGATTCCAAAGTACGCCTAACAGCTTCTTCCAGTAACTTTTTCTGATAATAACTGCCGCAATTCAAAACTTCCCCCAAAGCGTCTGCGACATTTTTTATGCACAATTCTATGCTGTCGGCGCAAAATGTCCATTGAAACAGTTCCTCGGCTAAGTTCAAGCGTTTGACCTTAGCGGGATATAAAAATTTCTTCTCCACCAATTCTTTCTCCGTAAAACTTCCGGAATAATCCAGAATCAAGATTTTCTTCTCTTGTTCACAATAGCCTTCCAACTCCCGCATAAGGAAGAAGGTCTTCCCTTGACCAGAATTACCATAAACCAATTTGTGGCCATTCGCTTCCCCTATCAAATGAACCTCATGCCCCTCCTTATCCTTAATCATCGCCTTTTTCCTCCTTTCCTAAGTCAATGATATCTGCCATCCCTTGTCGCTCGAAGATTTTGCGTTTGATTTGTAACACTTCCATACGCTTCTCGCCACTTTTAATTTGCCGTGAATAACTTCGGTTATCGTCTGTAATCAAAAATTCTTTCCTGCGTAAATCTGCAAGCAATCGATTCCTCTCCTTCTGCAAACCATATCTGTTTAGAATCTGGTCAAATATCTTGGTCGGTATCCATATATCCTCATCCGTGTAGCCAATGAACCCCTCAAAATTCTCCCCCCGACGTTTTTCTTTAACCGGAAAATCTGAGATTCCCTGCCGTATTACTGTCACAAAATCGTCAATAATATCGTCGTTCAATATCAACATTTCCTGTAAAAGCTTTTCCCAATCTATTTCTTTGGGGATATCTGCTGATGATTTCAAATCAACGCCATATGAGGACCAAAAATCCTCAAAAACTTCGAAAGCACCTTGAAGCCATGTGTACTCCGCACCAGTCTGCTTAACCATATCCAATATCTCTTTTACACGCTCAAGATTTCGCTCACAATATTTCACAAAAATATAAATCATAGCGCCAATGATATCCACCTCAGGATCTAGTGCAGATAATTTCAGCGAATTCTTGTCCAAAAATAAATTAACGGCATAGCGGCTCCGTGATAACTGTCCGGAAAAAACAACTACCGGAACACTAACTTCAAAACCATCTTCCGTGATAATTTCCCGCTTCACAATGCGTTCAGCAAAGCTACGGCATTTTCGTTCAAGATTTTTTTGCATATAATCTGAACGAACTCCATCTGAACGTGCGTCAAGAATCAACACTTCATCCTTCGCCGTAAGGATTTCTTCCTCTCTTGGTTCATAGGCTTTAAGCTTATTACGCCCAAATACTTGCAAAAAATCACATAAATCCCTCGATTTGATATCATCTAAAAAGACGACAGACAAATAATATTCTTGAGTGCATCCATTCTTTTTCATTATACTGCTCAAGATTCCATGAATCGGATAAAGCATGAATAGCAGACGATACCTCCAATCCTTAATTTGCCGAATTTTTGCAAAATATAAGCTGGTGTCAAAATCCTCGCTTGCATATTCCAATAAATTTTTTTCTGTACCGGCAGTTCTGGAATCCCTTCTTCCTCTCGAAACATAAATCTTTCCGCCGACAAAAACCTTCCGTTCCACCATCCCCCCAATGCAGGAATTTCCATCGTTTTTTTGCTTTGTGCAATTAACGGCGTAAAAAAATCATTCAATAATTCCTTAACCCTGGCACTCCTAAATTTGGTGTTGAACACTACGCCATTTTTGAGCATTCCATCAAAGATGACGGAACCATTTACCTTTCCCTTTCTTCCAATAATCCAGAAATCGTCGGTTTTAAAATAAATTCCGATGTGCTTGGGTTTTTCATCCAGACCTCGAAACTTAATTTTATTTACAACAAAATCCGGAAATAGATTCAATGTCAAATCCACAATCTCTTGTGTACCATCATCAAAATTCTTTACGACTCCAAACCGGTCATTTTGAGCAACGATAAACGAATTCAACACTTTTCGACGCCGCTTTCTATTCTTGCCAATTTCTTGGTCAATACGCACATTCAACGCTTGTAATGAATTTGCCACCAGCATGTTTCCCTCTTGAATCCCCTGCGCAATCATTGCCATATCATTCTGATTCGCTAATCCGTCAAAACATGATTTCATATGCTTATTTCCTCCTTCATTTTATGTACGTATTATACCGCAGATAAAAAATGACGAAAATGAGGAGCTTTTGATATGACAAATTATTTTTTCCCCCTCCCCCAGTCTGCCCCAAATAAACAGCCCGTCCTATAAGAGTTAGATAACATCATTTATTCAGTCTTTCGTATCAAATATTATTTGTCTGAACATAGGAAAAGTGCCGTCCTAACAGGACGGCACCCCTTCTTCTCTTTCACATAAAATAATCTTTTGAATTAACTCATAGATATTATCATTTTCAATATTCTGGGGTAAATCTTTCAATAAATAATATCCTTCCGAACAAAACAAATACTCTGCTATCAATACTTTACAGTTTTCTTCAACCTCCTTTATAAAAATTTTCTTCCTTTTCTCATCATCTCCTTGCTCCAACACATTCTTCTTTAACCATCCCATCGTCTCCACATATACAGGCATTCTCTTATTCAATATTTCTCTGTATAAATAATATAATCGTTCTCCACACCCCAATTTACTGTTCGCAAATTTTAACTCATATATCATTTTCATTTTCTGAATCAATAAACAGCGAGTATATATGCCCTTTACTTTCATAACTTCCAAAATGATTTTTTTTATTATTTCATAATACTCCCTCTTGATATCCTCAAAACATATATCTTTCAAAATTGGTTCAAAAAAAGAATAAAACATTATTGCAAGATTTAGTCCAAATAAATATTCACATAACCAAATTTCTTCTATTCTATTAATCGAAACATAATCTGAATCAAAAAGTGATTTCATTTTGTTGTAACTATATTTTTCAGTATTAATTTTTTTTACCTTTGTAAAAATTTGCCGAACTTCACGGGATAAATAATATAATCTTGAAACATTGGGAGCAAAATTTTGTATTCCTGTCACATCATAATATGCTTTCCCTTCACTATTTTTTTCTCATTTATCTTTTCTCTAATCACAAAAGGTTTAACCTTGTCTGGTTTTCCTTTAAGATATTTTTTGCATTCTTTTCTTTTTTCACGTATTTCAACTTTCTGCTCTGATGTCCACTCCTTTTCCGTCAACGCTATATAACTCTCCTTATTCTGTTTATATAGCAATGAATAATAAATATGTAAATATATATCTAAGTTTACTAATTTTGATGAAAAACTATGATCCAAAATATCAAAATACATGTCACTCTCTAATTCTGCATACTCTCTATTATCTACATTAAAAAGCAACTTCTGAATTTCAGCTTCACATTCTGGAAATGTAAATAACATTTCTTTCTCTGATTCTTTACCTTCTACAAAACCATTATATAAACTTTGCTCTGTGGGTTCATAATTTATACCCACACTACATTTTAAATCTTCCGGAGACTTGTCATCCTCTGTTTCTTCATTTTTTACGGAATCAGATAACACATGATTCTCTGCATACTCAAGTGCCTTAAATGGAAATATTCTAATATATGGGCAGAAGTTTGGTTTACTATCGCTCAATTCTTTCTCTACAATACAATACCGTTCCATTTCATTAGCCTTCTTTCGTAAATACCAAATACTCCACTTTTAAAAAAATCATCTATCACCTATCAATTATAACAGCTATTTTAAAGCTTATCCACGCTAATTTTTTTTATTGGAGTATTTTTCCAAAATATACTTCATCTAACTACTTAAACCTCTGTCAATATAACCGACTATACTACCAGATTCAAATTTCCAGCCTGATTCATAAATTCTCTGAGGGCTTCCAATGTATTCGGGATATTTCTTGCTTCATTCATATTTTTACATTTATATGCAATACATCCTTCTTCATCAAACTTTTTGCCAATATATAGAATGGATTATCATCTCTTATCACTTCATTCACTCTCCCTTATAATCTATCCTTTTCACATTGAATTGCTTCTTCCATTACGATAATGCCGAGTCTATATTTCTAATGCAACTGATTCTAATTATATCTTAGATTATCATAAATTTTGGAAAAATAGAAGGGTATAAAACTAAAATATCCATCCCAAAACCTCTACCTTTAGGGACTGGTCAACCCAGCCTCGGATTGACCTCCCTAAAAGTCCATTTCTATTTTTGGAACATATCCCTGTCATTCTACACCTTTTGGAACAGCACATTCTTCATACTGGTTCACCAGCCGATAAAAACTGGTTTTTGCCATCCGAAGCATTTTCATGGCAGATTTCGCGCTAATCTGCCCCGCTCTCCATCTGGCATAGACCTCCGGGAACTCCTCCGGCACCTGCAGTCTTGGTCTTCCAAGATGTTTCCCCTTTTTCTGCGCCGCCTCGATTCCCTCACGCTGTCTCTTTTTAATCAAAAGCCTTTCCTGTTCTGCCATAGACGCAAGCACTTCGATGAGTATATGATTTATCATCTCCACAATCCACTCCTGCCCTTCCGGCACTTCCACCAGTGACGTGGGCAAATCCAAAACCTTTAACCGTATCCCATGATCTTGAAACCACTGTAATTCTCTCCGTATATCCGCCTTGCTTCTGCTCAGGCGGTCTAAAGATGTAATAATAAGCGTATCTCCTGCACGTAATCCCAATGTTCCTTTCAACGCCTGATATGCCGAACGTTCCAAGTCCCTTCCGCTTGCCTTGTCCATCAAGATATTCTCCGGTAAAACAAACTGCTTCAAACGGTCAATCTGACGGTCAAGATTCTGTTCTTTTGAACTGACCCTGGCATATCCAAATACTCTCTGCATAACTTTTCCCTTCCTATTACTCTTATTCTTTTTAGCTGCTATCCTGCTATGCTGCAACCTCAACTCTATCTTTATCCTTATTATAATAATAAACTGAATCCGACAGACATTCTTCCGGCTCTATCGTACCAGAGCAATGATTGATCTCGTAAACCATACTTTTTAAATTTTCTGCCGTAACCATATCATTTCCCTTTAGTATTAAAATTTCATGAACGGAACAGGGCAGGATATAAAAACCTCCGCCCTGCTCTTTCGCCAATCTCTGCAATAAATCCTTCCGCAGGATTGCCCTTGCCCCGTAATTCCGGCACGGATTTGTAACGACATATATCTTCCCGATTCCTTCCATTTCCATCCCTTTCATATCATTATGGAACATCTCTTCAATCTCAGCATCCTTCATTTCCGCCAGCGTATTTTCTATGGCAGCCTCTATCGTCTCTATCCGAAATATTTCTTCTTCCAGATTCTTCCTGGATGCTTCCCACAAAGTCTTTACATCTACGCCCCACAATTTCATACATTCCCTGCTGACTGGCAGCGTCGCCATCAGTCCTCTTTCCTCTTTTATAAAAACATAAAATACGATTGCCAAGTCCAAATATTCCCTATAAGGCATCCGCTTCAATCCTTCCTTATTCCAGTTCTTATTGATTACCCGCATATGAAGCCTGCCCTTTGCAGATTCCCAGGTTTTCGGGATATAACGCTCATCAACGAATGGAACCGTCTCACATGCCCGGATTACTTCTTTCATGCATTTTTCAAAATCTCTCGTATATTTATATCCTTCATACATATCCTCCGTATAAATCGTCGCTTGTACCATTGTCCTGAACGGCCGCACAATAACCGCCTCTTTGTCTGTGTCATTCGTTTTTTTCCCTTTGTCATAATATACCTCTCCCCTTCCAAGGAAATGCTCCTGCAGAGCCTCTTTTAATCTCTCTTTAAACTGCATATACTCCATCTGTTTTTTCTCCATTCTTTTCACTCCATCATCCATAATCATTTCTGTAGTCCCTAAGTTAACGCTTCGCACATAATTTTTGCAAAAACGCGGAATCCTGATACAAATCCCTGACGCTCCCCGATGGCACATGCCTGACACATCAGATTCGTAAATTCCTCATATGTAACCTTTTGGAAATCCACATCCTTGAACAAGGTCGTCAGTTCACTGCTTATCTCATGATCGTTCTTCTCCATCTCTTTTGTTTCCGCAAATATTTTATTATAGATATCTCCGATCAGCATTGCTTACTCCTTTCCTCTGTGAATACTTGTCTCCCTATTTCTGCTGTCAGGTTATGCTGCTTCTTTGGTTTTTGATTTTTTCAGCCCGCTTAACGCCTTCGTATAAATCTCCGGCGTCATCTGTTCCAGCTTATGGATCTTATATCTGGCTAATACATTCTCAATCGGAACTCCTGTGCGTTTTAACTCCTGCTCTAAAATAGCTTTCTGCATATCCGTAATCCTGTTTTCCTCTGACTTCTGACCAGCTTTCTGCAGGCTCCCCAATTCCTGACCGAATTTCTTCGAACTTCCCGTCTCCCGGCTGGGCTTCTCCTTGTATTCCGCTTCTTGTCCTTCATCTGGCTTACCTCCGGTATTCTGCTGGTTTCCTGTATCCTGCCTGTTTTTCTGTTTCGGCTTCATTTCAAACACTTTGAAGCCTTTTCCATTTACAATCACAAGGGCGTTGATTTCCCTCTGCTCATTGTAAGAAATAGACTGCACCGAAAATCGGTCGCTCGTTGTAAACTTGTTGTCTTTCTTCTGAATCGTAGCATGTCCCGCCCCAATCCAGATAAACGGCGCAGTATATAATTCCCTTCCCACGCCCCAGTTAAAGCAGGCACGTTTAAAGGAATCCGAAGCCTGCCCTTTCTCCTTCTCCGAATAACTGGTGGTTCCTACGTCCTGCTTGGAGATCCACTGGCATTTCTCACTGTCCCAGATTTCCACGGTGCAGTATAGGTTCCCGTCTATGATCTGATGAGTCCGTTTCCATCCAAAGGGCGTAAACGTCTCATCCAGAATCTTCTGGTCTACACGGGCGTCCTTAAATAAGAGAAGGCTCAAGCCCCTCTCATTGATGGTTGATACCCGACATTCAATCTCATCCGCCCTTAGTAAACGGACAAAGGCTTTCTCACAGCCTAACTTGTCAACTGCTTCTTTCTGTCCCATCTCATTCCCAGACTCCTTCTTTCTGAGACTTGACGCTCTCTTTGCTAATTCTTCCTTAATATCTGACATTTCTTACCTCCACAACTGCAGCATCTTCCCTATGGTATTCTGACATTCAAAAAGGAGAGGCATTTTCATCCTCTCCCTAACATGCTGTATTCAAAAAATGTTTACTTGCCACATTCTTCTAACATAAGTATCTTCACAGGCTAACCCCTGCACATCTGCACAGTCTGCAATAAATTTTTATAATCTCCATTCTTCCACCGTCACGCAGCGTATTTCTTTGAACTGCTTTAACTGCTTATCATTCGTCAAGAAGATATCACACCCTTGGATACATGCACTTGCAAGCTGTAATGCGTCCATCGCTTTAAAATATCCATACTCAGCCCTAATCATGGAAGCCTTTTTCGCAATTTCCATATTGACGGAATACAACGGGATATCACAATCCGACACAAATTCAAAAAAAGCCTCTGCCTTTTCATAGTTGTTATTCCTATATGGGAAGGTAAGATATTCCATACAAGTAATGACAGAGGTTGCCAGCCCTTTTCCATTCCCTAATATTTCTTCCAGAATGCTTTTGGCTTTTTCTCCAAAATTCACATCATTATCGAGGAAATAAATGATTGGTGCTGTATCTAAAAATACTTTTCTATAACCTGTCATAATCCCGTAACTCCCTTATCGCTTCCTGTGCGTCTGACTGGAAAAGTTTTTCTCCCCTCCCCATGTATTTCTTTAAGTCAACCTGTTTCTTCTGCTGTTCAAACTGGAAATCAAGAATCGTTACAATCACGTCTTTTCCATCATATTTTTTTATATCTTCATCTTTGATAACTACAGTATTGCCTTGTATCGTTCCCTTTACTGCCAACATGATTTTCACCTCTGCCTTTATAGTTCCGTTTATCGCTGTAATATGATTATAACCTATTTTTTATTCCTTGTATATTGCCTTTCTCGGTATTCTCTATATTCGTTTCCAAAATATTGACAGCTTTCTCCTCTTTACGCCACGTATAATCATTCCTATCTGGCTGATTATGCCGCCTTCACCGTAAGCCTCCGGCTATGAATCGTTTTCTGGTACTCTGCATAGACCTCCGGCTTCTCTGCTTTCAGACGCTTCTCGTCGATCCTCTGGCTGTCTACCGCCTTCCATGATACCCGGTACTTCTCGTTCTCCGCTAATTCCGCCTCCCCAAGATATAGCTTCAATTCCTGCTCGATCCGCTTCTTCTCCGTCTCCATCTCTGCCATGATTTCCGCTAATTCCTGCCGGCGTTCTAATTTCTCATTGAAGCCGTTTAACGGGATAGTCTTATCTATGGATCTCTTGAAGTATTCCGCAATCACGCTGTCTGCCAGTTTAGAACCATCAGGACTGGGTAATACTCGCTTCAATACATGGTTCTCCCAGAAGTCCTTCTCAATCTTTACCAAATCGGCAAGCATTTTTTCATCCCTCTCCAAACGGTAAAACTTAAAATCCCTTCCATATATCAGGACAGCGATATACCAAGCCTTAGCATTGCAAACGGACATATAGTGACAACACTGAATCTGGTAAGACAGCGGAATCCTGCCATCCTTCCATTTATCCTCCATATACGGGCTTGCCGTCTTACATTCCAGCCCTGCGTTCTCCCCAACCACCATCCGGTCTACATCCGCAAGCATAAAGGGATTTTCTTCATCGTAAAACATTGCGTTGGCTCTGCGTACCTTCTTTCCCGTTGCCTCTGTGAATCTCCTTGCTACATAATCCTCAAATTCCCGCCCTTGGCGCATTGCTTCATTGTCGATTTCTTCGGTTTCATCCGTGGTCTTATCCTGATACACCTGGAGGGCTGTGCGGTAGGGGTTGAACCCGCATACCGCCCCTGCGTCAGAACCTCCAATCCCCTGTTTCCGGTACTTTAACCATTCCGTTTTCTCCATATTCAATGTGGATACTAATTTCTTCATACGATGTTCTCCTCCTTCATATCCCTGTAATCTCTCCTGAGTTTTGCCAGTTCCTTATCTAAGCAATATCGGATATCGGCGGTGTAGGAATCCTCATACTTCAGCCACTCCCCGTAAAGGAAGGTCAGGATATCCGGAATCATCAACGCCGCCTCTAATGTTTCGGCTGATAACCTGCCGCTCATTTCTGCCAACAGCTCATAAATGCTGATAATGCTGTCAATCTGATAAGCCGCTTCATAGATGGCTTCCTTTTCCTTCTTAAGAATCTCATACCGGAAGATTGCTAATTCCCCGCTAAGTTTCAAGCAGAAGGCTTGTTCCAACTGTTTCCTGTACATATCTTTCTCTGCTTCTCCCAATCCTGTTACGCCGCGCTTACCATCTGGTACGCCTTGTCAATCATCGGATTCCCATCTACGGTGCGGGAAAACAGGTTCTCCTTATAATTCGCCGTCCTGCGCAGCGGTTCCGCATGGGTAGCAAAATCAGATACCGCATTGACAAAGCGGTAGGCATTTTTCCCTACCTCCTGTAAATCCGGGGCATCAAAATAGCGGATTTTCATATCCTCCCGTAAACGCTTCATATTCTTCTCCTGCTGAGGCGTGGAACCATCCTCAATCGGCAGTAAGATCTCAATATATTCCATGACCTGCTTGTCCGTCAGCTTCCTCATGCGGAGCGCTTCAAACTCTTTCCCCAGTTCGTCCATATATTTTTCTGCCAGGAAAAGGGTATCCTTTGCCTCCTGCATTTTCTCCCTGATATCCCCGGTGTGGATCATAGACCATGAACGTTTCGCTCTTGCCAACGCCAGATTTAAAGTGTTCTGGCACACCACCCGAATCGGTGTCAGCGCAACCTTAATCGCACCAGAGCCATCGTGAGTGTTGGAAAACAAAAGATAGGGGCTGATTCTCTCGCCGGATATGATGTACTCATGGGGCATATGGGCAAGCAGCCATACTTTCCTGCCACCCTGCAAGCTCCCGGCTGTCTCGTATTTCACGCCCGCCCCTAATAATTCGTCCGTAAACGCAAAGGCTTCGTCATTCTGAATCACCCGGTAACGGTCTGTGACAACGCCAAGCACCTTGCGGTCAGAATCCCGCACATTCGCCTTGTAGCCGTCAACCAGTTCTTCCATAGCTGTATAAATCGGTTCCTGCATAACACGCCAGTTAAGTCCTGCCAACTGCAATGCGTCCTTGGAAGCAGGGGCTTCTAATACCTTCGTCCCTAACCCATGCCATGGGGTTTCCCTTACATAAAACATACTCTCAATATTTGCCGCCATAATCGGAATCTCCTTTCTCAATCAACCTTTGTTTTTTGTATTCTTTTCTACCTCTTGCCGGTTCTGGCAGTAGTCCAGTCCCATTAAATTTGACTGTCGCCAGTTTCCGGCAACTTTCAGACTGTGCTTCTCATTAATCTTCTTCCGCTATAATCTCTGCCAGCTTGACGCCGCACCCAATAATAAATAATGCAATCTCAATGCCTTTCATCCTTCTGCCTCCTTTCCCCAACACCGCAGAACCATCCTAACGATTGCCCCTGCCAATGTTCTTTACTATAATGATAATCTCCCAGATATGCCATTCCTCCTGTCTGGGCATAACAAATGGCAGGAAGATGATTTCCTCCTGCCACTTCTCTGAATGGTTTCATGATAATAATATATAACTGAACCTTGCTACTTTTACTGATACTTCTGAAAACTACCACTAACAGAAATAGGGTGTCCAATTTGGTAACCCTTTCAATATACCTTCAATCTTTTTCACCGTTTTCTATCATTCTACATAATTTCTCCGGCCCAATACATGGGATATCGCTATTCTTAAAATCCGACAAATTTCTACTCACAATATAATCTGCATGAAAATTCTTTGCACATTCCATTTGCAGGCAATCCTCAAAATCTGCAAAATTATCATTTATAAGGGCATTTCGTAATTTATGGTTATCAATTCCTTCCACATAAAATATTTTACAAATATTCAACAAAATCTCTCTGCGTTCTTTTATGGTGAAATCCTTCCGCAATATATAAAAAATATTTGTGACTGAATGAGCTGCAATACAACCGGCGATTATCCTTTGCTGGCATGATTTTATAATTGTCCTTGCCTGCTCTCCATACGGCTCACGTTCTAACAAATAATCCAGAATAATATTCGTATCAACCAAGATTCGCACTCCCATATCTCTCCTCCCGATACTCCGCCAATTCGTTCTCATAATCCAAATCCGGCACTTTTTTTCGCATTTTCTCTAACTGTAAAAATGCGTCCTCACTCTGTCCCATATCATCATCCGCATAAAGACCTTTCAATCCCTGCATAATCTGTATAATAAAAATAACCTTATCTTCTGGAATCTGTTCTAATAATTTTACTGCCTCCTGCCTAATCTGGGTCATTTCAAATGCACTCCTTCCGAATTTGCTTGCTTTTCATTTCTGGATTTATTATACTATGATTCCCCATCAAATACAAACATTTCTAAAATACCAGGAAAGAAATGGCAGGAAGATAATCTCCCTGCCGTTCTTCATAAACCTAAACTCATTTGATACTTCACAGATTCGTATTATCCTCTATAAAATTTCTTCCTGCCAAATAATCCGCATACACCTAACGCAATCATCCCAAGTACCATCCAATATGCGATATTTGCCCCATCTCCTGTCTTTGGACTCTGTTTCGGACTCACGCTCTGCTCTTTCTTCTGTGTCGGTGAAATCTCTGCCGGAACATCTGACTGGGACATCTCTTTATCTGACATCACAATCACGTAATCGGAAGCATGGGAAAATTCCAGACTTACATTTCCATCCGGCTGAATCTTTCCGGCGTTGATAAATACCATCTTTCCGTCGCTGTCATGGTAATACAGATTGCCGAACTGTCCTGAATGTTCATTCCCCATGTTCAGAGTCAATGAAGCCTTAAATCCAAAGTCTCCCTCATGCGCTAAGGAAAGCTGTCTGACCGGGTTGTCTCCTGCAAGTGCCTGTAATGTCTTGCTTGGGATATTCTTGGTATCCACTATTACTTGAAGATTAATATCTTTCAAACTATTTGCTTGAATATCCTTACCGTTAATCGTCCAGGTATATCCGCCCATATTTAACTGGATATCTACATCCCTTCCTTTAGCGGCTTCCAGTATCTCTTTTGAAATCACGGTCGCACCATCCATATCTATGCTGACAGAACCGCCGGATTCTATTGATTTAATAATCTTTATAGTATCATCAATCGTATCTTGCGAAATGGTTACTCCCGGCATCGAAATTGACGGATTGCTCGGCTGGCTCGGATTCTCTGGCTGACTTGGATTCTCTGGCTGGCTCGGATTCTCTGGCTGACTCGGATTCTCCGGCTGGCTTGGCTGTGTCGGCTGATCTGGTTCTTCGGAAGCCTTCGTTCCATATCCACAGAACGTCATACACTCTTCTACCGTAAACGTATCACCCGGCGGAGCAGAGGCAGTCCATACCACGTTTTCATAACCATCAAAGGACTTCCTACATGTAACTGTCTCGCCTTTTTCCACCACTTGGCAGATAATGGTTTCATATTCATAATACTCATCCCCATCCCATGCGGGGAGACTCATGGCTGGGTCTATTATATAACGCACTAAGCAATTTTCATATATTGCTTTCACATCAATATGTTTCCCTTGGGTCACTATAGCATTATCCCTAATACCTGTAATTTCCCATTCTTTAAAAATTAACCCTGGGTAAAATTCTGGTAATTTATTCTCGTTGAGAGTTTTAATCACATCTTTGCCAGTTGTTCCTTCATCTACAAACAAACCTCTTAGTGGATATTCATTACCTTTTTTGTCAAAGCAATCTCTATACTCTACTTCCAATACTATCTTGCCTGAAAATTTTGCACGAAGATTGAGGTCAGCGTAATCAGCAATACTGCCAAATGAAATTTTCTCCCATTGTTCAAACTTATATTCCTTTGTAATATCTTCAGGGATATATTCTTGTGCCCTTTTCATTATAGTGTCATCATTTTCTTCTTTTCCAAAAACTAATGGCACAGCTTTCCTGCTCCAATTACCCTCGGTATCAGCATAGGTATATTCTACTGTCATACAAGCCTTATCATAAACAGCATCTATAAAAACATAATCTGAATTATGATTTGTATTGAAAAGACTTTCATCCGTACAATTACAGCGCCAGCGCATTTGCCACTTTTGGAACACCATCCCTTTATATGATTCTTTCGGCGCAGCTACACCTTCAACCATTTCTCTTACTTCTCCACATGTCATATCTTCTGTAACTTCTATTTTCTGCTTCTGATAGGACACATTCCCATCTGCTTTGCGGTATTGGTAATATACAGGAACAAGTCTTTTATCATATTTTGCCCGAATAGACATGTGACTGGAATTTCCCAAAATCTGTGTATCTTCTGTGATAGGATCGCCATTATACTCTGTCCATCCAATCTGCGTAAATCCTGGATATTTTGATTTCATTTCTGGGAATGTTATGCCAATCTCCTTCAATGTCTGACGACGTTCAACTTTTTTTTGAACCTCCTGTACAGTTTCCCACTCTCCACTCTCATTTAATGCTCTAAAGCTAATGTTAATATCATAGGTTGGATTTACAAACGTATTACCATTCGTCACTTGAATATAATACGGATAATCTGCTTCTCTGGTAAATGCATAGCTATCTGCACTGTTATTTTCCGTATCCTTAATCCAAATGCTTTCTACATACCATTCACATGGATATGTATCCTTTGTAACTTCAAGAACGCCTTCATAAACCCCTTTCTCCTCATCATAATGCACATCTACCTTTTTTGATGAATTTGCAATATGTGAAACAGCCTGGAAATTCACATATCCATATTCATTCAACTTACCTTCGTCGCTAACAGCCCCTATTGTAATATTTACTTTATCTCCAGCAGAAAGCATTTCCCCGTTTTTGTCTAACGAAACTGACGTAATGACAGGTTTTGACTTTGTTACATTAGATTCGGTCTTTTTTACGATATACTTGCACTCTCCTATATCATCTATATTAAGGGATTCTTTCTTCCCTAACGAATCTTTCTTTACATAAATACCCTGTAGAGTCCATGTTCCGTCACTGTAATTAGATCCAACAGTATTGTTGCTTTTGAACCCTTTTTTATTATTCGGATTAACCGAAGAGAAATAAAACTCTCTGGTGCTTGTATATGTAGTATTTTTACATTGGAAACTTGCATATATAGACCCTTCTATCTCCTCTTCCGTTTCCAATGTCATCTCTAGTACACCATTTTCGTCAAGCGTTTGTCCATTTTGCTTTAACTCAAACTTTTTTATATGAATTTCCTGTGATTCTTGCTGTTCTACAGAAACCCAATATTTATAATCCCCCTCCTCATAACATGAATAATCTGTATAATTGCCTGCTTTATCTGTCACGCCGATAGAAAATATTCTTATTTCTTGTGCACTCGTATTTGGTAGCGCATATTCACATACATAGCATCCTTTTTCTGCATCATACGAACTTTCCATGGGCACAATATTACCTAAAAAACTTTCAGATACGATGCTCGCAGATACTTTCAATTCTCCTTCTTCTGTCTCCGTATCATATGCATACACATAAAGCCGAATGGTTTCATCCGCCTTTACAGTTGTTCCCTGCTGAGGAAACTCAACTTTTTCAATGACAGGCTTCGTCGTATCATACTGCTCATTACCTGCTGTTCCTGTTGCTTCTTCTGACTCTTGTGTCCCTTTTTCCTCATCTAAATCCTGATTAGTATCTGTACTTTCGACAACTTCTGTCTTTTTATCGTCCGTCGTCAATTCTTCTGCATAGACAGAAACAGGATTCGCCATTGTAGCCAACATAGCTAACAACAGCGTAAAAGTTAGAACTCCTTTTATTAATTTCCTTTTCATTCGCTATCTGCTCCTTTTCATTTCCATCATGATACATTCTTTCCCTGTAGTTAATACCTGCACTACTTCTCTTCTCTTTTCCTTCCGTTTCTCACACCCTTCCCACCTTTTCACATCTCCCCTTCCACTTGACTGCCAATTTTTTACATATTTTGACATCTTGCATTGTCCATTATATCAATACTTTAGTATTTTGTAAATATACTTCCTTTAGAGTAGCCTATGAAAAAGGAGCTTTCTTATGTTTGGTGATATGATTAAAAATTTACGGCAGTCCCGAAGCCTCAACCAAGTCCAGCTTGCGGTTTCGCTCAACGTCTCAAAACAGACGGTTTCCAACTGGGAGAATAATAATATTCTCCCTTCCATAGAAATGCTGGTCAAGATTTCACAGTTCTTTTCCGTAAGTACCGACTACCTGCTGGAACTGGACAGCCGGAGTTACATTGAAGTGACCGGCCTTACCGATGTACAGTTAGCCCATGTTCGCCAGATTATTGATGATATCAAGGGGATATAAGCGGTTATTTTTTCGCACGCCCATTTTCCAACACTTCTATGGCATACTCATATCCCCTCATAAACGCCTTATCCTGCGCCTTGGCTATCATATCCGCCAATGCCTTTTGAATTGCCCGCTGTTCTTTTACCGGAAAGGATTGCGTCACCCTCACGATTTCTTGATACATATCATGTTCTAAATTTCCTATCCATTCTTCCTGTTCCTTCACGCTATCTCCTCCTCGTACCAAAAGCTCTTTTATGTTCTGCTAAACACATTATAAAGTAATTACGGCATATCCGACGAAAAACGACAAAGATAGTAACTTTTCGTCAAAAAGATATAATATGGAATCATCCGGCACAATATGACTCATACCTCTTTTCCCTCTGCCAGCAATCCCTCTGTCTGAAAACTAAAATATCCGTCCCCTACAATGATATGGTCCATCAACGGTATCCCAAGGATTTTTCCCGCCTTTTCTATCCTTTTCGATATCTCCATATCTTCACTACTTGGCACACATCTTCCCGACGTATGGTTATGCACCATCACAATCCCCGCTGCATTTGCCAGAATCGCATGTTTGAAGATTTCCCTCGGCTCTGCCAGCGCCGCATTCACCGTCCCAATGGACACCACCTCGATTGCCGTCAGCTTTCCTGCGTTATCCATAGACAGCACCAGCAAATACTCCCTGTCTGCCTCTGCCAGAAACTTCCTTGTAAATGCCGCAACTTTCTCCGGCCCGTTAATTTCTTCCATCGCATACGGAAGCTCTCTTTCCCGAACCATCCTTACCCTTACAAACGGCACGTAATTTTTCACTTCTGCTTTTCCCACTATCCAATCCCCCTGACCTCCATATATTCTTCTAACGTAAAATTTCTTTCTCCGCTATAGTTCCAGTCATTTTCTTCAAGAAAACAGTACCCCTCCTTCTCCACTTGTTCCAGATTCCCCTGGACCAGTAAGGTTCCATAAAAATTAACCAGGATTCCCTTAGCAATCTCTACCGGATTTCCCCAGCCCTCATCGTCATGCCTAACCTCATAACAGGAAAACCCTTTCGGTACGGAATCCCTTGAAACTCTCAGGTCTGTGAAATAGCCTCCCTCCCCAATACTGTAACCTGTTCATAGCGAAGTTCATCTGCTTGATATCTCATTTTTGTTTCCTCCTATCTCACACAATTCCATCTAAATCAACGCCAATGCCCGAAACCTTTTTCTCATCCGAATCAGCCTTGCAGAAACTCCCCGCATGGTAATGTTGCAATGCTCTGCAATCTCCCGATAAGTATATCCTGCCGCCCTCATGCAGACAACCTCCTTCTCCTTTGCCGTCATATGGGACATCAACTGCTGTAACTGCACCCGATGTTCCAAATCCCTCGCAACGCAATTCATCTGCTCTGAAACCTGCTCTCTTGAAAACACATGGTCATAATCTTCATGATAGGTTCCCATAGGGGCATTTCGCTTCGGGCAGTTCCGGTAAATATATTCATTAATCATACAATATTTCATCTTTCTCCACGCAATGGATGAAAATTTGTATTTGGACAGTTCCGGATTTTCCAGATACTCCTGGACTGCTTCCAGATATCCAAAGATTACCACGTCGTAAAACTCAGCCCGTTCCAAATGATTCTTCCATAGAAACCGTTCCACCAGCATATGGTGCTGTTCTGCAAATATCTTCTGTTTCTCTGTCAATGTACGCATATTTTTCATCTGTATTTCCTTCTCCCTTCCCAAACAGCAAAAACCGGGACATTTCTGCCCCGGCTTTGCCATTTCTTAATCTCACTATCTGTTTCTTCCTAATATTATAAGGTGTCCGAATCAGACACCAATACTATGAATCTTCTTACAATTTCCAGTTCTATCCGATATTCTAACGAAACACCGCACATTAAGTATGCTTCTTTTATAACATCCACACACGATCCGGCATACATCCATGCGTAAATTACTCTTCTCCCTGGCAGCGTATCATAATATCGTGAAGCAGATACAAATCTTCCTCACTTACACAATCCGCCTGATTCATAATCGCCCTTGTAAGAAACACCGCCCATTCAACATCCGTCCATTCTTCTTTCGAGGTGTCCGATTCGGACACCTTTTGCTTTGCGTCCGCCACCGTTTGCGGAATGACTGTCAGGCTTACCCTTTCCCTGCCCCACTCACGCAGTATCTCCTGATGGCGGTTTAATTTCTTGAACTGCCTTATGTTTCCGCCTCCTACAGCCTGTTTCGTTTCCTTTGTCTCCCTTTTACTTATCAAATCATCCTCTGGAATTTGTTTCCCATCCTGCGGCAGAGATTTCATTTCCTGCTTTTCCACCACCGAAAATCCTTTCTCTTTTCGATTATCCTTTCCATTCTGTTTCTTCATTACCCTCTCCGTTACCTCCTTCGCCTGAATACCGCCTTTTTCTGACGCCTGCCTTGCAATCTCCCTCTGTTCATCCAGCGGCAGTTTTGCCGCCTCATATGCGGCAGAAATCCCTATATTTCCCTTCTTAAATTCCTCGTCAATCTCCGAAGCCGCATGGTTGCTGATACATTCCATCCTCGCAATATTCGTACTGCTCTCATTCATCAGTTCCGCCACCACATCCCGCAGCTTTCCGGGTATCTTCAAGCCATCTTCCTTCTTCGCCCGTATCAGAGCCTCCTTGAGCCGCTTCGCCTGTTGGCTTTTCTCCCATCCGGTGAGTTCCCTGTTGTACGCATTTCCCATCAGAAGGGACAATTCCAACATAGCCGGCGTCATATCCCGGTACAGATATCTCACCTTCCCATACTCCTGATAGCCCCGTTCAAGGTTCTTGATATTCGCAAGGTTCCGCCTGTGTCCACTCACGATACGGAACTCCCCATTCACTCTCGCCAAGACCGTCGGCTGCTGCTGGCCCACCGCAAGAAAGCTGTCTGCAAGCTCTTCTATATTTTCCTGCGAATAAAAATTACTCTCCGAAGGCTTCACATCCCTGGGGTTCAGCCATATCTCCTTGTACGCATTCACTGTCTCTGAACCGGACTCCTTTTTTATAATGTCTATCAAATCGTTAATCCCAAATTTCGCCATACCCCATCATCTCCCTATCCCCGTATAACTGGTTACAAAATGCTTATAATCCTGCGCCGCACCACAGCATGGGCTGTACTCGTAGATTGGTTTCTTCACAAAAGAATTTTCTGCCACCTTTGCAGAATACCGAATCCTGCCAAGAACCTTATACTGCCTGTAATGCCTGCTTTCTGCATTATCCCATTCCTGCCTGAGCCATTCTAACCCTGCCGCTTCCCCGTCCGTATTCTGGTAAATCGTTATCAGCACACCTTTTAATGTCAAAGATGGATTCAGAGCCTTTGCGTCCTCAATCTGACCTGCTACAATATCCAGCCCTTCTAAGGAGTTTTCATCAATCTTCACAGGAACAATCACCTCATCCGTCATCCCAAGGGCATTGACCACATTGATCCCGATATCTGGAGGATTATCTATGATACAGTAATCATATCTTTCACAAATGCAATCTTCTGTCTGATTGTTGATACTGGCTTTTACAAAGCTCCGGTATCTCCCTGTCATATCACCCCCGCCATCTCGCACCAGATTCCAGGCAGCGCCAAACAATGACAAATTCGACGTGATAATATCTATCCCTTCATAATCTGTCGCCTGTATCATTTCCTCCGGATTCTGCCAATCACCACTGAGTATCCTTGCGGCAGGTGCGGCCTGTTCTGCCTCATACTGTTCAAATGCCTTGCTCAGGTTCCCCTGCTTGTCGTTATCCCACAATAAGACCCGGTTTCCCCTACGCCACAATTCATAAGCCATATTTACTGAAGTAAAGCTTTTCGCAACCCCTCCCTTTAAATTTAGCAAACTGATTGTTTTCATACCATTTCTCACCATCCTTGATTTATTTTGCTTAAATTTTACTTTTAGAAAATCTGCACATTAAAAAACGCTATCAGACTTACTCCGATAGCGTTAAAAGTAAATATAAAATTATATGCCAAATATCTTCTTCACATTTCTAACATCCTTCTCGCTACAGCCGACTTCCTCAGCAATCTGCCTATTGGTAAACTTTGGATTCTTTTTTACTTTCTGGAAAATCTCTCCCGATAAAATCATTCCTTGTTGCATTGCTTCTTCTTGCTTCACCTGTATATCTTCCTCATAGCTATACTCCGCAATCAACATATTTTCCACCTCGCTTCCTTTCCTCTTTAAATAATCTGCCAGAATCCCCTGTTCAATACATTCCTTGATTGCCTTTTTAATGGCGCTTTCTTCATACGAATACTTTCTTACGGTACTGATAAACTGGCTATATTCCTTTAGTATCCCACATTTATCCAGAATCTCATGCGCTTTATCGGAATTGATGTTAATGACCTTGACCTTTAATTCTACGGAATTTTCTCTTGCCGGATTCATAAATGCGTCTGACAAAGATAATACCCGTTCTAACGGCTGTTCCTTCTCGCCATTGTAAAATACATAAAACTCTGGGGTCGGTATCTTCACCAATGTCATCCTGTAGCGTGCCTTGCTGTCTACCAACTGCTCATATGCCCTTCCCACATACATCAGGCAGCGCAAGGGCATGTTTCTATTGATTGTACTCATATGTTCTCCGAAAACAAGCACCTGCCCATTCACCTCACAAGAAATGTCATTCTTGAAGTTCTTATATAAGACATCATCAATCTTTACCTTCCGAATGATCGTTTCATCCTCATAATTTGTATCATGCAACGCATTATATAAACTCAGCAGATTCTTCTTTGCCGTTTCATCCTGGTAAAAGAGGTCAACAAAAACACTGTCCTTGTGTTCCCGGTTCTCCTTCTCCATTGTCCTGCACCTGCCTTTCCTTTCTCTTTATACTACCATACTTTATTTGGGGTTTCAATTATCGGTTTTCATATCTTTATGGACGAATCATATACCATTACAATCCAATACTTTGACTGATTTTGTGCATGATACTATGACATAGGCATTTGGAATCAACTCTCAAAGATTCTAAAACAACATCAAGAGGGAATGTACTCACAATTCCCCTAAAATATCTATTATTCAATATCCTATGTTCCAAATCCATCTATCAACATTCTGATAGAAATCCAATTGTAATATTTTTATCCTTCCTACTAAAAAATTGTGTCCGATTCGGACACCCTAATCCATAGATATCTGTCATTCATCCTTGCACCTTGGCTTTTTCTTCGGTTTTTGAAACCGCTTCTCCTTCCGTGTCACATTGTCCCTTACCACTACCTGATGATACTTTTCCAGCATTTTGTCTTTTCTTTTCAAGGCTCTCTCCATACTGCCGCAGGAATATCCCCAGGGAAGCCTCTTGCCTTCATCATCTAACACATAAACATCCGCCCCTTCCCATGTGAAATCATCCAGATTCCCATTGACGTAAGCATGTTCTTCCACCACAAAATCCGCCAGAAGCCCAGCCATCTTGTGCATGGCTTTTTCATCCTCATATAACGTCTTAAATGTACCGAGACCATGCTGGCATTTTTCCCCTTTGTTAAAATACTCAATCCATAAATTCAGATAAATCCCCTCACTGCCTCCATAATTCAGATTGCTTCTCAACTCAAATTCATAAGTTGTGATTGGAACCGGGTTCCCATCCGCAAGGCTGTAATCCAGAATCTCCGGCAGCCTGCCCTTGTCTTTTAAAATATCAAGAATCTTACGGAATAATTCTTCCGTTGTCATAGGCTTTTTCATAATCTGAATTCCTCCCTCTCTATCTTTTCTGGCGGCACATAGACAAAAAGCCAGAACATTCTCTGCCCTAACTTTTTTCTAATATCATTCTCCTATTTCACATACATCCTGCCATCATCAAAGATTCTGTATGTAATCACGTCTCCACCCATACTGCCTGTCACTTCCACAAAATCCGGCGCCTCATAGCAATCCATGACATAATCCAGCCTCTCTAACGCCCTATCTTGTGCCCGATTCATCCTTTCTTGGTTTTTCGCCATCTTTTCTACCTCCGATAATAAATTTAAAATAGAATAATAAAGTTACTACGATAAGCACAAAAATACTGGACATCCCAGTCCAGCCCTTTTATTGATATCATTAGAATAATATGCAATTAAAGTCCCCAACCATAACAATTACAATATGCCGCATAAAGCAAGGAATATCCCGCCAACCGGGATATTCCCAATCATTACAATCACACATTACCCTACCTTCTCTTTAGTATCGGCTATTTCCCAAACCATTTACTTGAGATTTTCCTCTTTACAATAGGCTTTACATACTCTGTGATATCTTCGATAGGATAATAAGCCTTGTATTCACCATTCGTATATGCAACTGTGTTAATCGCCATATGGATATGTATATTTTGCGTATCATCATGTACGGCAAACATGACCTGCCTGTCATATCCCCAATATGCTGCTATCTCATACCCCATTTCCATTACTTCATCAACCGTAAAGCCCAGGCTTTTTTCAAAGGATATAAAAATGTGGAATACCTGCTTTCCTTCTTCTTTATGGTATATCCGCTTTACGGCCAAAAACTGGTTTACCATATCTTCCACATACAGCGGAAATACTCCCATGCCTCCTACCTGTTCAGGCTTATCCAGCCTACAGATATAGTCAATTACCCTACTTACCGCATCTTTATTTTTATAATCACCTTTGGGAATCCCTATTTCAAATGCTGCCATACCAAGCGTGCCTCCTGATTCAAAAAATCTTTATCTTCTTGTGCAATATCATATTTATTAAGAATCTTGTTTAATGATGTCGAATAATTGCACAGTTGTACTAATAGCTCTGTATTTTGAATTTTATTTTCTAATTTTTTCCTGATATGCTCACTGATACTTATATGATTATTGTTTGCTTCACTGTTAAGTCTGTCGTACTCATCTTCTGTTAATCTGACTGTCACTTTTTTGCCCTTTGTTCCTGTCCCTCTGGCCATTGTTCTGTTTCCTCCTTCGTTATCTGACATCTTTGACCAGGTAACGGACTGTCAGACATTTTTGTCTGTTATTGTCCGTTACCGTGGTAACCCTTTATTTAATTGTTATCTCTTTTATTTTTTTTTATTTCTGATTAAAATAATATTCCCATTCTTAAACTATCCCTAACTACCTCGAACTTTCCCTGACTATAATGAACTCTCAACTCTACACATCATCAATTCAAAGCTATAAAAATAGTCCATTGGAACATCATAATAAAATATCTAATCAAGAAGGAGACTTTAACAATGACAGGTATCTTAAAACCATATTTCTCTACAGATAATGAAGCAGAACCGGCATTAATGACCGTTAATGAATTGGCGGAATATTTAGGTATAGGAAGGAACAGAGCATATGAACTCTTGAATACCGGGGCTATCAAAGGTTTCCGGATTGGCTCAATCTGGAAAATAAGCAAGGTTGCCGTAGAGCAGTTTATTTATGAACAGTCTGGACTTATTTAATGACAAGGTATTAGTCAATAAAAATAATCTGACATACCTTTATATACCCAATCAAATTGAATCAAAAATCCTCAGAGACATACCGCTTCTGAGGATTCCTTTTACATAACTCTACATTTTTCTTCATATTTTTGTCTCTAAATGGTACAAAATTGGTACAATGGTACACTTTTTTCCACTTAAAAAACACTCTAAACCGCATAAAAACGGCATATTATTTCTCAATGGTTTTCATCGTCGGGAAAAGTTATCAAACTATTCCAACTTAGTTTTGCTCAAAAAAATACCCATCCATTTCACAATCAATTATCTACTGCACTTTTTATTATATTTATCTGCTAACTTTTCTGCTTTCTTCTGTGAAAATCGAGAATTCTTCATAAACATATATAAACATCCAATTCCCATCTTCATGCGTAGACAAACTGATATTACTCCGTATAAATCATATGGTAATACTTGATAAATCTTACCTTTCCCCAAACCGAACCTCGCAATCCTTACGGAAAAATGATATCCCATAACAATCAATCTTACGATACCCTTCTGTACGCAGTTCTTCCATATATCTTTTATCGTATATTTGCTGCAGCGCCTTTTTTGCGTCATTTTCCAAATCGTCCACAGAATCCGAAACCTTCACTTCCACAATAAATGACCTCCCCCGCAGGGACGGGCTTTTCACCATTATGTCTGAACGCCCATTCCCGGTTTCACGGTTAGATTGCACCAGATAATTCTCGCTCTGGCTCAATATACCTGTCAGAAAACCATGATAGAAGTTTTCTGCACTGTCATAAAAACTAATGGTTCGGAAAAGCTGACCATTTAATATATCTGTCATCCTCTGGGCATTTCCCTCCTCCATTGCCAGATACAGATCATGAAAATCCTCTTTCTTTATAGCGGCTTTCATCCAGTTCAAAATCGTATTCTGATAAATTGTTTTTACTTCTATATTCGGTATACGCGCTCGTAAAAAGATAGAAGATTCCTTAAAATACTCACTCTCTTTTGTAAGATACCCTGTAAAATAAAGAAAATTCCATAAGTTCTCACCATTACTATGCATATCCCCATAGGTAACTTCTTCATGAACCTGAATATCTAAAATGCCGCCAACTAAAAGTGTTTCTATCTGTCCTTTCGTTTCCCTGTCTGCCCTGGCTATCAAATCCTTTATAATGTCATTGGAACTGGTGTTAATCCAATATGGGTGCGGATATGCTTCTACATCTGAATATAAATCATATAAAAATTTAATCACACTCCAAGGGTTATAAACTTCCGTATCTCCAAACAAATACCCGTCATACCATTCTTTCATTGTCGAAAAACGACTTTCCACTTCATAGTAAGACATCATCTGAAGAACTTCTTGCTCTGTAAAGCCAAAATGCTCACTGTATTTTTTATCAAGCACCGATATAATATTGAGATGATTCAATCCGGTAAATATGCTCTCCTTTGAAATCCTCAGACACCCCGTAATAACCGCAAATTGTAGATACTGGTTCGTCTTTAACGCCGCTTCAAACAATGAACGGATAAATCCAACCATCTTTTCATAAAAACCTCTAAAATATGCATTTTCTAAAGGCACATCATACTCGTCAATTAGAATGACGGTATTCCTGCCTGTAATTTTATACATACATCTGCTAAATAATTTTAACGAACCTCTGACCTGTTTTTCATCCGCTTCTTCGTCTGCAATTCGTATATATTGTTCATATTCCTTTTGAGTAAGCTTATCTTTTCCTGTTTCAACCACACTTCTATGTCTGTCAAACTCAGATGCTATTTCAACCTGCAGCGTATAATAAGCATTTTCAAAATCTTCCTGTTTGGCCGATTTTAATGTCAGATTTATTACAGGGTACATTCCTATCTGTCCTGTATATTTTTCTCCGGCATCCATAATCTTCATCCCCTGGAAGAGTTCTTTATTCTGCTCATTTTTTACTTTGTCTCCTGTATCCTCAAAAAAATATCGGAGCATGCTTAAATTCAGTGTTTTTCCAAAACGCCTGGGTCTGGTGAACAGATTCACCTCCCCTTTTAAATCCAATAACTCCTTGACAAGCATAGTCTTATCTATATAGTAATAATTCTCTTTTACAATCTTCTCAAAGTTATCTACACCCACCGGCAATGGTTTCTTCATCATCATCCCTCCAACATCATATGCCCTTTTCCACATTATACCCTATCTCCCTCTGTTTCACAATCCGTTTCCATTGAACAGCAACAAAGCCATCTCCTGAATACTGCTGTATCCCCAGAGATGGCTTATGATATCTATTTGATTCTCCATATTAACCGTTCTATTTTGTTACAACCGTATGTATCATACTCTTACTTACCCCAAACGCCTTCGCAGTCTGTCTCACCGTCGCCTTATTTTCAATGATATAATACGCAATCTCTACTGCCCTTTCCTCGATATAATCCTTCATTTATTTACCCCTGCACTCATTGTTTTTACAATGTATGCAGAGGTTGATTTTCATATTCCTTTTTTCACTAAAACAGCCCAAACAGCGATAACAGATTAAAAAGCAACTTTCAAATTATACAACCATTAAAAGCGGTTTTAAAGCAATTTTTAATGTTTCTGGTTTTTCATCATAAATCAAATCATTGACCTTTATTAAAAAAGAATCTGATAAATACTTATAAAAAACAATCCCTAAAAGATAGTCTTTATACGTAATATATCTGCTCCGCTCCATAATACGCTAATCAAATCTTTACTGTTTTCCTGCTCCGCCATTCTATTATCCTCCATACTATGTCTACTATTTTGTTCTAATCTTGTCCTTTCCCAAACCGCACCTCGCAATCCTTTCGGAAAAATGATATCCCATAACAATCAATCTTACGATATCCTTCCGCACGCAGTTCTTCCATATATCTTTTATCATATATTTGCTGCAACGCCTTTTCTGCATTATTTTCCAAATCAGCGATCGAACCAGATACTTTCAATTCTAAAACGAATGATCTTCCTCTAAGAGACGGGCTTTTCACCATAATATCAGAACGCCCATTCCCCGATTCACGATTCGATTTCACCAGATAATTCTCGCTCTGGCTTAATATTCCTGTCAGAAATCCATGATAAAAATTTTCCGCACTATCATAAAAACTAATGGTACGAAAGAGCTGACCATTTAATATATCCGCCATCTTCTGGGCATCCCCCTCTTCCATTGCCAGATACAGATCATGAAAATCTTCTTTCTTTATAACAGCTTTCGTCCAATTCAGAATCGTATTCTGATAAATTGTTTTTACTTCTATATTCGGTATACGCGCTCGTAAAAAGATAGAAGATTCCTTAAAATACTCACTCTCTTTTGTAAGATACCCTGTAAAATAAAGAAAATTCCATAAGTTCTCACCATTACTATGCATATCCCCATAGGTAACTTCTTCATGAACCTGAATATCTAAAATGCCGCCAACTAAAAGTGTTTCTATCTGTCCTTTCGTTTCCCTGTCTGCCCTGGCTATCAAATCCTTTATAATGTCATTGGAACTGGTGTTAATCCAATATGGGTGCGGATATGCTTCTACATCTGAATATAAATCATATAAAAATTTAATCACACTCCAAGGGTTATAAACTTCCGTATCTCCAAACAAATACCCGTCATACCATTCTTTCATTGTCGAAAAACGACTTTCCACTTCATAGTAAGACATCATCTGAAGAACTTCTTGCTCTGTAAAGCCAAAATGCTCACTGTATTTTTTATCAAGCACCGATATAATATTGAGATGATTCAATCCGGTAAATATGCTCTCCTTTGAAATCCTCAGACACCCCGTAATAACCGCAAATTGTAGATACTGGTTCGTCTTTAACGCCGCTTCAAACAATGAACGGATAAATCCAACCATCTTTTCATAAAAACCTCTAAAATATGCATTTTCTAAAGGCACATCATACTCATCAATTAAAATAACTGTATTCTTTCCTGTAATCTTATACATACATTGGCAGAAAAGCTGCAGCGAATTTCTTACAATTTTATCCTCTGCCTCTCCTTCCGCAATAGCGGTATACTGTTTATATTCTTTGAACGAAAGCATTTCTTTCTTGCTTTCTACAATACCTCTGTGCCGTTCAAATTCCATGCTGACTGCATTTTGTATCATGTAATAAGCCGTATCGTAATCTTCCTGCTTTGCTGACTTCAATGTCAGTTCAAGCACAGGGTACAAACCCATATGATTTGTATAGTTTTCTCCTGCTTCTATAATCTTCATTCCCTGAAACAGACTTTTATTCTTCTCATTTATTTTTTCATGCCCGGTATCTTCAAAAAAATATCGAAGCATACTTAGGTTCAATGTCTTTCCAAATCTTCTTGGACGCGTAAACAAATTTACTTTCCCCTTTAAGTCCAGTAAGTCTTTTATAAACATTGTCTTATCTACATAGTAATATTCTGATTTTACTATATCTTCAAAATTTTCAACGCCAACAGGTAATGCCTTCTTCATCACTGCCACCCCCATCTGATACTATTTTTCATATTATAACCTATCCCTTTACATTTCACAATCCGTTTCATTGAACAGCAATAAAGCCAGCTCTAAGAATACCTTCCGTATTCCCAGAGCTGGCTCATGATATCTATTTGATTCTCCATATTAACCGTTCTATTTTGTTACTACCATATGTATAGTACTCTTACTAACTCCAAACGCCTTCGCCGTCTGCCTCACCGTCGCCTTATTTTCAATAATATAATACGCAATCTCTACTGCCCTTTCCTCAATATAATCCTTCATTTATAAACCCCTGCACTCATTGTTTTTACAATGTATGCAGAGGTCTATTTTCATATTCCTTTTTTCACTGCTTCATAGCCTCATCTTACTACCTGACCAAATCTATACTTCATTTTCCAAATTACCAATAGCATTTAGTAGGTTTTGTCTCTGCCCTTCCCAAACCGAACCTCACAATCCTTCCGATAGAACGCTATTCCGTAACAATCAATCTTCCGATACCCTTCTGTACGCAATTCTTCCATATATCTTTTATCATATATTTGCTGCAACGCCTTTTGGGCGTCATTTTCCAACTCGTCCACAGAATCCGAAACCTTCACTTCCACAATAAACGACCTGCCCCGCAGCGACGGGCTTTTCACCATTATGTCTAAACGCCCATTCCCCGATTCACGATTCGATTTCACCAGATAATTCTCACTCTGGCTCAATATCCCTGTCAGAAAACCATGATAAAAGTTTTCCGCGCTGTCATAAAAACTAATGGTCCGGAAAAGCTGGCCGTTTAATATATCCGTCATCCTCTGGGCGTCCCCCTCCTCCATTGCACGGTACAAGTCATGAAAATCCTCCTTCTTTATAGCGGCTTTCATCCAGTTCAGAATCGTATTTTCATAGATGGTCATAACTTCTGTGTTAGGGATACGCACCTTTAAAAATATATACTTCCCTCTAAAGTATTCACTATCTTTCGTCAGATACCCTGTAAAATAGAGAAAATTCCACAGGTTCTCCCCATTACTGTACATATCCCCATAGGTAACTTCTTCATGAACCTGAACGTCTAAAGTTCCACCGCCTAAAAGTGTTTCAATCTGCCCTTTTGTTTCCCGGTCTGCCCTGGCAATTAAATCCTTTATAATATCATTAGAACTAGTATTAATCCAATATGAGTGTGGGAAGGCATTGACATCTGCATATAAATCATACAGAAAATTAATGACACTCCACGGGTTATAGACCGCCGTGCCGCCAAATGTGTATCCGTCATACCATTCTTTCATAACCGGGAAACGGCTCTCTACACCATAGTAAGCCATCATTTGCCGCACTTCCGCTTCTGTAAAACCAAAATGTTCACTATATCTCTGGTCAAGTACAGATATAATATTGAGATGATTCAATCCGGTAAATATACTCTCCTTTGAAATCCTCAGACACCCCGTAATTACTGCAAACTGCAGATAATCATTCGTTTTCAGCGCAGCCTCAAACAATGAACGGATAAATCCCACCATCTTTTCATAAAAACCTCTAAAATATGCATTTTCTAAAGGCACATCATACTCATCAATTAAAATAACTGTATTCTTTCCTGTAATCTTATACATACATTGACAGAAAAGCTGCAGCGAATTTCTTATATTTTTTTCCTCTGCCTTTCCATCTGCAATAGCAGTATACCATTCATATTCTCTGGATGTCAGACGTTCTTTTCCCCTTTCTATCGTGTCTCTGTGCCGTTCAAATTCCATGATAACCGCATTCTCAATCATATAATATGCCATATCATAGTCTTCCTGCTTTGCTGACTTCAATGTCAGTTCAAATACAGGATACATTCCCATCTGACTTGTATAATTTTCTCCTGCTTCTATAATCTTCATTCCCTGAAACAGACTTTTATTCTGTTCATTTCTTTTTTCATGCCCAGTATCTTCAAAAAAATATCGGAGCATACTCAAATTCAATGTCTTTCCAAATCTTCTTGGACGAAGAAACAGATTTACTTCTCCTTTCAAATCCAGCAGTTCCTTGATAAACATAGTCTTATCTATATAGCAGTAACCTTCTTTTATTATTTTTTCAAAATTATCAACACCGATTGGCAATGGTTTCTTCATTATCATCCCTCCATCTAATTCAGAACTCTTTACTTCTGCCCTTCCCCAAACCGAACCTCGCAATCCTTACGGAAAAATGATATCCCATAACAATCAATCTTCCGATACCCTTCTGTACGCAGTTCTTCCATATATCTTTTATCATATATTTGCTGCAACGCCTTTTGGGCGTCATTTTCCAAATCATCTATCGAATCCGAAACCTTCACTTCCACGATAAATGACCTGCCCCGCAGCGATGGGCTTTTCACCATTATGTCGGAACGCCCATTCCCTGATTCACGATTCGATTTCACCAGATAATTCTCACTCTGGCTCAAGATTCCTGTCAAAAAACCATGATAGAAGTTTTCTGCACTGTCATAAAAACTAATCGTCCGGAAAAGTTGGCCATTTAATATATCCGTCATCCTCTGGGCATTTCCATCCTCCATTGCACGGTACAAATCATGAAAATCCTCTTTCTTTATCATATCTTTCAGCCAATTTAAAATTGTGCTCTCATAGATAGTCATTACTTCTATATTGGGAATACGAACCTTTAAAAATATATACTTTCCTTTAAAATATTCACTCTCTTTCGTCAGATATCCCGTAAAATAAAGAAAATTCCACAGATTCTCCCCATTACTGTGCATATCCCCATAGGTAACTTCTTCATGAACCTGAATGTCTAAAGTCCCACCGTCTAACAATGTTTCAATCTGTCTTTTCGTTTCCCTGTCTGCTCTGGCTATTAAATCCTTTATAATGTCATTGGAACTGGTGTTAATCCAATATGGGTGTGGGAAAGCATTGACATCCGCATATAAATCATACATAAAATTAATGACACTCCATGGATTATAAACCTCTGTGTCGCCAAATGCATACCCATCATACCATTCTTTCATCGTCGGGAAACGACTCTCTACGCCATAGTAAGCCATCATCTGCCGCACTTCCGCTTCTGTGAAACCAAAATGTTCGCTATATCTCTGGTCAAGTATAGATACAATTTTCAGATGATTCAGCCCGGTAAATATACTCTCCTTTGAAATCCTCAGACATCCTGTAATAACTGCAAACTGCAGATAATCATTCGTCTTTAACGCAGATTCAAATAATGACCGGATGAAATCTACCATCTCCTCATAAAATCCTCGAAAATAAGAGCTTTCCAGCGGCACGTCATACTCGTCTATCAAGATAACCGTCTTTTTCTCCGTCGCCTGATAAAGACATTTACTCAAAAACTCCAACGCCCCTGAATAATCATCATATTCCGCCTTCCGGTCAGCAATCTTTTGATATAGCTTCTTATCTTCTTCATTTATTTTTCCGTTCGCCAGTATATATTGATGTCTTTGGAATTCGTCTGCGATTGCTTTCCTAAGCTTACTATATGCGGATTCAAAACTAGGCTGCTTCGCTGATTTCAGTGTCAGGTTAATAACCGGATAGTTTCCCATATGTTCCGTATATGTTTCACCTTGTTCCATAATCTTCAAGCCATGGAAAAGTGATTTGTGCTCTTCATTTTTCTTCATATCTCCCGTATCCTCATAAAAGTATCTAAGCATACTAAGATTTAGCGTCTTTCCAAAACGCCTTGGACGGATAAATAAGTTCACTTTTCCTTTCATATCCAATAATTCTTTTATAAACAATGATTTATCTATATAGTAATAACCAGATTCCATGATATCCTTAAAGTTTTCTACCCCAATCGGTAACGCTTTTTTCATTGCTCTGCCTCCTTCCGATACTGTTTCACATATTATACCCTATCTCCCTCTGTTTCACAATTAATTTCCATTGAACAGCAGCAAAGCCACCTCTAAGAATACCTTCCGTATTCCCAGAGATGGCTTATGATATCTATTTGATTCTCCATATCAACCGTTCTATTTTGTTACAACCATATGTATGGTACTCTTGCTAACTCCAAACGCTTTCGCCGTCTGCCTCACCGTTGCCTTATTCTCAATGATATAATATGCAATCTCTACTGCCCTTTCCTCGATATAATCCTTCATTTATAAACCCCTGCACTCATTGTTTTTACAATGTATGCAGAAGTTTATTTTCATATTCCTTTTTTCACTGCTTCATAGTCTCATCTTACTACCTGACCGGAGCTATACCTCATTTTCCAGATTACCCATAGCATTTATAAGATTTTGTCTCTGCCCTTCCCAAACCGAACCTCACTATCCTTCCGATAGAACGCTATTCCATAACAATCAATCTTACGATACCCTTCTGTACGCAGTTCTTCCATATATCTTTTATCGTATATTTGCTGCAGAGCCTTTTTTGCGTCATTTTCCAAATCGTCCACAGAATCCGAAACCTTCACTTCCACAATAAACGACCTTCCCCGCAGCGACGGGCTTTTCACCATTATGTCTGAACGCCCATTCCCGGTTTCACGGTTAGATTGCACCAGATAATTCTCGCTCTGGCTCAATATACCTGTCAGAAAACCATGATAGAAGTTTTCTGCACTGTCATAAAAACTAATGGTTCGGAAAAGCTGACCATTTAATATATCCGTCATCCTCTGGGCATTTCCCTCCTCCATTGCACGGTACAAATCTTGAAAATCTTCTTTCTTTATAGCGGCTTTCATCCAGTTCAAAATCGTATTCTGATAAATTGTCTTTACTTCTATATTCGGTATACGCGCCCGTAAAAAGATAGCGGATTCCTTAAAATACTCACTCTCTTTTGTAAGATACCCTGTAAAATAAAGAAAATTCCATAAGTTCTCCCCATTACTGTGCATATCCCCATAGGTAACTTCTTCATGAACCTGAATATCTAAAATGCCGCCAACTAAAAGTGTTTCTATCTGTCCTTTCGTTTCCCTGTCTGCCCTAGCTATCAAATCCTTTATAATGTCATTGGAACTGGTGTTAATCCAATATGGATGGGGAAATGCATTGACATCCGCATATAAATCATACATAAAATTGATTACACTCCATGGATTATAGACCTCTGTGCCGCCAAATGCGTATCCATCATACCATTCTTTCATCGTCGGGAAACGACTCTCTGCGCCATAGTAAGCCATCATCTGCCGCACTTCCGCTTCTGTGAAACCAAAATGTTCACTATATCTCTGGTCAAGTATAGATATAATTTTCAGATGATTCAGCCCGGTAAATATGCTCTCCTTTGAAATCCTCAGACACCCGGTAATAACGGCAAACTGCAGATAGTCATTCGTCTTTAACGCAGCTTCAAATAACGACCGGATAAAATCCACCATCTCATCATAAAAGCCCCGGAAATAAGCATTCTCCAAAGGCACATCATACTCGTCAATTAGAATGACCGTATTCCTGCCTGTAATTTTATACATACATCTGCTAAATAATTTTAACGAACCTCTGACCTGTTTTTCATCCGCTTCTTCGTCTGCAATTCGTATATACTGTTCATATTCTTTTTGAGTAAGTTTTTCTCTGCCTGTTTCAACCACACTTCTATGTCTGTCAAACTCAGATGCTATTTCAACCTGCAGCGTATAATAAGCATTTTCAAAATCTTCCTGTTTGGCTGATTTTAATGTCAGATTTATTACAGGGTACATTCCTATCTGTCCTGTATATTTTTCTCCGGCATCCATAATCTTCATCCCCTGGAAGAGTTCTTTATTCTGCTCATTTTTTACTTTGTCTCCTGTATCCTCAAAAAAGTACCGAAGCATACTTAAATTCAGTGTTTTTCCGAAACGCCTGGGTCTGGTGAATAAGTTCACCTTTCCCTTCAAATCCAGCATTTCTTTTATAAACATTGTTTTATCTACATAGTAATATTCCGATTTTACCAGATCTTCAAAATTTTCCACGCCAACTGGCAATGCTTTTTTCATCATGCCACCTCCATCTGACTCTGTTTTTCATATTATACCCTATCTTTTTTTATTCCACAATCAGTTCTTCTCTCATCAATTATTCTCAAAATCATAAAGACAAAAGAACCACCCTCAGATACTTAACATGACCTAATATACGCCAAATAAAGTTAAGCCACCCACGGCATAAGTTAGAGATATCCCATTGAAGTCCCAAACGCATTGTGCTATACTTATCTAAATCTTATGACGCATACGGCAAAAGTTGGAGGTGAGAATTATGATCAAGCGAGATTATTACCTGAATCGCCTGATCCACTATATGTGGAATGAAGAAATAAAAGTGATCACCGGAATCTGCCGCTGCGGGAAACCCGTCTTACTGTTTGACATACGATATTATAGCACTTCACTATTAATAATCCACTTGTTTCGGCATATCTCACACATATTTTGGACGCTTTTCTGATCGAACGTGCCAGACGGTACGATGTAAAGGGCAAAACCTATTTTAACTATCCGAACAAATATTACTACACAGATCTTGGGCTGCGTAATGCACGTCTTAATTACAGACAATATGATCCCGGTCACATCATGAAGAACATTATCTATAATGAAAAGAAAGATGCGGAACTCCGGTCTCTCAAACTCACAGGAGACTTCTTTAAGAAAATCGTGATCCGTATGGATATTCCGCACAACTATTATGGCGATAACGGATTTTTCCACTGCAATCTGATCGTCTTCCTGCTTCATGATGTAGAACTGTTTTAACTGAGCAACTTATAATAAACGGAGGTATGAAAATGGAATATAAGGAATTTATCAACGAACTGCAAAAAAAGCTTGAGGAAAAGAAACAGGAACTGAGCTATGGCAAAATTGCCTTCTTCGAAGATGGATCCACATCGACTGATGCGAAAGAGCTTTCTATTATACGTGAAACAAACATCAAGTATCAAAAAAAGGAGTCAGATGTACTAATTGGCGATTATATCATCCTGTACCAGTATAAGGACAAGCGAGAACAGATGTGCAGATTTAACTGCATGCAGTTGTACCAGGAATATGAAAAAGGCAGTTGGGCGGCTGTGTGGGAACCGATTCTTTCTTCGATCGACTCCAGCAGAAAATTCATGGAACTGGGTATCATAGATCTGATTGAAAAAAATGAGTATGATCTGCTAAAAGACAAGCTTTTCATCCGCCCTCTGAATTTCAAAGACCACCGATATGAACTGAAAAACCATATTTACAAATGCATCGGTGATATGGTGCTGGTTCTCTATATTCTTGCAAGTGATGAAAATGACGGCAAAAGGCATGACGTATTGTCTGTTAAGGTACCTAGATCCTCCATGCAGGCATGGGAGATAGATGAAGAAGAAGTGTGGGAGAATGCGATGAGCAATACATACATTATGGCGCCGCCGCGTATATACTTAAATCCGGCGGACTTAGCAAATCCACCTTATCACAAAGGTGCGTTTATGGCGTTGAACAGTGATATAACTTCACTTTCACCGCTTGCAGTTCCGACTGTGACAACGACAGCGCAGATAAACGGCGCGATTGCCATGTTCTATCCCGGAGTAATGAAGCGTATAGCCGAGCTTTTCGGAGACGATTATTATATAGCCTTCACAGGCACCAGCGAGGCAAGGCTCCATAAAAAAGGCACGATACAACCACGGAATATACTTATGCGGATCAAGCAGATGAACAAAACCTTTGATCCGTCAGAAACCCTGTCTAACAAGGTCTATTTGTACGAAGCAGCAAAGCAAGAGCTGAAGCAGCTGGAGCTTTGATGGATCCAGGGCATGTCGCCTTATTTTCAATGATATAATATGCGATCTCTACTGCCCGCTCCTCAATATAATCTTCATATATGAACCCCTGCACTCATTGTTTTTACAATGTATGCAGAGGTACTTTTTCAAATTCCTTTTTTCACTAAACCAGCTCAAACATCGATTACATATTAAAAAGCACATCGTTCAGTAAGCTCTCACCGATACCAGCATGAAAAGTGAATCTTGTCCTCATGAAACCATAATCAACGTAAGTATTTCTATTACACTTTAATTTCTATAATCCTGACAATGTTCTCATGACCAGATCTACATCTTTATTTTCAAGTTCCTGGATAATATGCAAATATGTTTTCTGCGTGGTTGTCATACTCGCATGTCCAAGCCTTCTGGCCACGCTTGCAATCGATACTCCTGCAAACAATAGCAATGAAGCATGTGTATGCCATTACGGTATAATAACGACAAACGGAAAAAGCCTTTATTTTCAAGGGGTTTGAGCGTTTGCCGTCATTTATTCAATTCCTTTTCCAAGTTGAAATCTGACGAGAAAAATATCGAAAAAAGGAGGCTGTTTCATTAACGACAAAATTTAATAACGCCAGCGGTCCGGTGTATTGCCTGGTCGCTGATTGCCGTGGGCGTTTCACTTTTATAGGTGGACGCCCTTTTTTCATATCCATTTTCAGGAGAAAGGAGATTCACATGGAACTGAACGAAATGGAAAAGCGCCTGATCTTCCAGACGGAAAGCTATGGGAAATCAGATGTCACTTATGAGCTGCGCATGTGCCTCCCCTATATACCGGACCCGGTAAAGAGGAAAACGGCGGAGGAGCTTATGCGAAAGCTGGACGCCATGCCGGAAAAAGACTGTCTGGCGCTCATTCAGGATATTCGGAAAAACTACCGGATTCCGGCAGGACCTAAGACGATGGGGGAACTACTGGCAGAGGCCAGGCAGAAATCCGGCGCGGAGAAATTGAAGGGGCATGACATCATGGCTCTGGAGCGCTTTGACCCGGAAGTAAAGCACATGATTGTCTTTGACGTGCTTTCAGGTAATGCCCCTGTCGGGGATAAAGGCGACAAGATGCGCCTGTTCCTTACGGATGCCGGCTACCAGAAATTTTTAGACAGCCAGGAACGGGGCGAGGTCAGACTGAAAAACCATGCGAAGGTTGCACCGGGCGGCCATCTGCACTATGACCGCAGGGACCGCGCCTTGTAACCCGGAGGAAAAGGAAGGAGGTTTTTGTTATGGCTGTATTCCGGGTAGAAAAAACAAAGGACTTCACGATCATGTGCAACCACCACCTGCGCAATACGGAACTGTCCTTAAAGGCAAAGGGGCTCCTCTCGCTCATGCTGTCGCTGCCGGAAGATTGGGATTATACCACAAAGGGGCTCGCCCATATCTGTAAGGATGGCGTGGATTCGATCACTACCGCCCTGAAAGAGCTGGAGCGGCACGGGTATCTCACCAGGCAGCGCCTCCGCTATGGGAACGGACAGCTCGGAGACATTGAGTATACGATCCATGAAAAGCCTGTAAATGCTGAAAAACGGGAGTATTCACCTAAACGGGAAAATCCAAGACAGGTAAATCCAGGACAGGCAAAACCTGAACAGGCCGAACCTGGACAGGAAAATCCCACACAATTAAATACTAATCCACTAAGGACTAAAAAATCAAAAACGGATATATCAAGGACCCATCAATCAATCTATCCGGCAGAGCCGGAGGCGGCAGGCCGCCCGGATAGGATGGATCGGATAGAGCTGACAGACGCCTACCGCGAGATCATTAAAGAAAATATTGAGTATGACTGTATGGTTTCCCGTTATGGGAAAGAACGCTTAGACGAGACTATGGAGTTTATGCTTGAAGTTGTTTTGTCCAAGCGGCCATATATCCGTATTGCCGGGGATGATTTTCCCAGGGAGGTGGTAAAGGGCCGTTTCCTGAAGATCAATTCCGGCCACCTGGAGTATGTCTTTGACTGTATTGACAAGAACACCACAAAAGTCGGAAATATCAAGGCATACCTGCTGGCAGCGCTGTATAATGCCCCGGCAACAATGGACAGTTATTACCGTGCCGAGGTCAATCACGACCTATACGGCTGTTAGGCGCCTTCGGGCGTCTTTTTTCATCACAGAAAGGAGGCGGGGCACGATGAAAAGAAATTCTGTGCCGGCACTATGCCCGGCGTAAGCAAAGAGCAGATTCAGGCGGCGAGGGAGGCGGACCTGTTTGCTTACCTGCAGTTCCATGAGCCTGGGGTGCTGAAAGAACGGATCGCCGGCACGCGGACGGCGGAGCCCCGCCGTACCTCCCCACAAAAGCCGGTTTCCAAAGTCGGGCTGCTGGTGGATATTGAGGCGGCGATCCGTTCCGGCAAAGGTCCGGGGTATGAACGCTGGGCGAAGGTGTTCAACTTAAAACAGCTCTCTTTTGTTTTTCAGCGTTCTAACGGAACGCGCAGCCATTACCGCAGGTGATGATCTCAGGGGTTTGGGGATATGTCACCAACAAGCATTTTGGCAGGAATACCGGAAAGGGATTCCTGCCAAAATACGCAATCTTACGGAAGATTGCATTGCTTGCCAGTAGTTTATCCTCATTTATTGACATACTTTTGTTGACAACGCCACCCAACTTGTGTATAATGTACTTATTCAATAAGCACACTATAAAACAAAGGAGGGGCGTAGTGGAAATTATAATAAGTAGCAATACCAGCAAGCCAATCTATGAGCAAATAACTTCGCAGATAAAAGCCATGATTATGAGTGGTGAACTGAAAACTGGCGACCCGATTCCCTCTATGCGGGCACTGGCAAAATCCATTCATGTGAGTGTCATTACCGTCCAAAAGGCGTATGAAGATTTGCAGCGGGACGGGTTTATAGAAACAACAGTTGGTCGAGGCAGTTTTGTGTCGGCACAGAACAAAGACTTTTATCAAGAAGAACAGCAGAGATTGGCTGAAGAACATTTGCAGGAAGCGGCTGATATTGGCCGAACAAGTGGAATATCGTTAGAAAAATTGGTTGAATTACTGACGATGTTTTATCAAGAGGAGGATTAACTATGGACTCTATTTTGCAGGTTAATAACCTAACAAAACAATACGATGGCTTCAAATTAGATCATGTTTCGTTTTCGGTTCCAAAAGGAGCAATTATGGGGTTGATTGGTGAAAATGGAGCTGGAAAAAGTACGACTATCAATGCCATTCTTGATTTAATCCATAAGGACGAGGGAACTGTCACTTTTTGGGGGCAGGAGTTATCGGGATCGAAACAGCTCAAAGAGGATATTGGAGTGGTGTTCGATGGAATTAACTTCTATGAAACTCTCACCCCTGCCAAAGTCGGAAAAATCGGTAGAACGGCCTACAAACAGTGGGATGCACATTTATATCAGGAATATCTGAAACGCTTTCAGCTCCCTTTGGATAAAGAAATCAAAACTTTATCCAAAGGTATGAAAATGAAGCTGTGCATTGCCTTCGCACTCTCACATAAACCGAAGATGCTTATTTTAGATGAAGCCACCAGTGGACTTGATCCTGTAATGCGGGATGATATTCTTGAGGTGTTCCTCGACTTTGTGCAGGATGAAACACATTCTATTTTGATGTCCTCGCATATCACAACGGATTTAGAAAAAGTTGCAGACTATATTACTTTTATTCATCAAGGAAAAGTCCTTTTCTGCAAAACGAAAGATGAACTCCGTTATAACTACGGTATTATTCGCTGTGGGGCAGCTCTGTTCGATCAGTTGGACAAAGACGAAATTCTGGCCTACCGTAAAGACGATTACCAATGGAATGTTCTGGTAGCTGATAAGGAAAAGGCCAAAAGAAAATATAAAAATGCCGTAGTGGATGATGCAACGATTGATGATATTCTGCTGCTGTATGTGAAAGGAGATCAAGCTAAATGAAAAGCCTTGTTTTGAAAGATTTATTGAATATCGGTCATAATGCCAAATCTATGTTGTTCATCCTTTTGGTTTTTGCTATTGCCCTTATCCCGTTTTCTGGTGTTGAAGGTTATATCTTTGTGTGCGCCATTCTGTGTAGCATGATGATTGTAACAACTTTCTCTTTTGACGATAATTCTAAGTGGACACGATATGCCATGATTATGCCAGTTTCCAAGAAAGAATTGGTGGGCGGAAAATTTATTGTACTGGCTATCTTCTGCGCTGTTGGCAGCCTCTTTGGACTGGTTGTTGGTTCTATCGGCGGCCTTATCTCAAATAAAATCACGCTTGACCTTATAGGGATTGGAGAACTTTTATTTTTGACCTTGATTTCATGGGTAATTGCTCTGATTTTTGGTAGTATGTCAATTCCTCTTGTATTCAAGTTTGGAGCAGAAAGAGGCCGCGTCCTGCTGTTGGTATCTTTCCTTATTCCGGCAGGGATTTGTTTTGGAGTATATCAGCTTCTTGCTACATTAGGAGTTACGCTGACCGATCAGCTTGTGTTTATTCTTCTCTGTTGCTCTCCGCTTTTGGCATTAGCGTGGTGCTATGTGATGTATCAAATCAGTTATCGTATTTTTGCAAAGCAAGAAATTTGATTTTTTTGAATAGTTAGGAGGTATCTATATGGAAAATAAGAGATTTGAAATTACCGAAACCGCTGGAAGTGTAAAGGGGTTTTATGTGGTGGTAGATAAAGAAACCGGTGTCAATTATCTTGTTGCAAAGTTTGGTGCGGGTGCTGGTATCTGTCCTTTAATTGATAAAGATGGAAAACCCATTGTTACAAAGTAACTGCCTATGGAAAAGAGATATGCCATGCAGCTTGAACATTGGGTGCTGTGTCCAATATGTCAGAGTAAAACCCGTACAAAAATCAGAACAGATTCAGTTTTAGAGAATTTTCCATTGTTTTGCCCGAAATGCAAAAAGGAATTTCTTGTAAATATCAAACATTTAGAAGTTACTGTTATCAAAGAGCCAGACGCACAGACGCAGAGCCGATAGCACACAAGACCCCTTGTGTTATCGACTCTTTTTTCCTAATCAGCTGTGAATTTATAGGAAAAGTGATTATGAGATTAAGCTGAAACAACAGGAAATTGTGCAGGAAGTCGGAAACGCCAACATGCTGACGAAAGCTCTGATTGACCGGCTTATCAACAAAGTTTACGTCTTTCCAGGAGATCGGATTGAGATTGAATATGCAACACAGGATTTCTTAGAAACTAAGGAATCCGAAAAGGAGGTATAACCGTGAACACCCATTTGAAACAGCTATGGGCAGCTATGAAGCTGCCCGAAAAACTTCAAAAAAAGTTATAAATTTTTTGTCGTGGGCTTGACATACGTGTGCCGTAAACCATGAATTGAAATTTCAGAAATTCCACATGCTTTGCAATGTCTGGTAAGCACATCATTTACTGTTGAATTGTATATTTTTGATTCACCAACAAAAATGGGCCTATCCGGCGCAAGATCCCTGGTCAAAACTGAAAATTTTACTACAATCTGCCAGTCAATTTGAATTTTCCTAACCGATGATTTATTTTTTGTCGGCAAAAAACCCCCGTCTCCTTTATAATCCCATGTTTTACTGATAGACAAAGTCTGCCTGGCAAAATCGAAATCTTCCGGAGTAATTGCCAATGCCTCCGAGAAACGCATCCCTGTTTTTGCAACCAAAAGAATGAACCAATCCCAATTTGGTGTATCTTTAATGTCAAGATCCGCAATCAATGTATGTAATTCGAACTGATTTAGATATTTGATTTTCTTTGTTTTTGGTGTTTTTCCCTTAATAATTGCCTTTCTGGTCGGATCTCTTGAAAGCAGTCCTTCAAGCAACTTTCAAATTATACAACCATTAAAAGCGGTTTTATTTCTTCATCCAGAAGTTTTCTTAACTCCGCCATCATTTTTGCATAATATTTAAACTTTGGAAGTGCTTTTTCCTGAGATGATTTATAGCTTGTATAATCCACAGTCATTTTAATTGCGCTTTCGTTTGGAATTTCTCCGTTTTGATAGTGTGTTGCCGCATACATCACATCATCCTTAGATGCACACCAGGTAATACAAAAATCAGAAATCACACGCTCGATACAATCCTGTTTCATATTCTCCACAATATGAAGAATGGACTGACCCCTGTATTTTGTATCATCCATTTCAATTTCTGCAATCAGATTCGACATAATATCTGCGACTTTTGGATTCTCTTTTCGCAAATCCCCTACATATTGTTTCACTTCATCAATTTTTTTCTGACGTTCTTTTGGCGTAACTTCTTCCATTTCATCATAAGATGTAACGATATTCTGAATCAGGTTAATAATATACTCATAATCAATCTTTGTAGTGCTGTATGCCATCAGCTCGTAGTCTTGATCAATTTCTATATCATCTCCGCCATCTTTCCCATCCAGACCATCAGGTTCTTCTCCCTTTGCATCTTTGATTTCCTGTACAACATTTTTATAATGTCCTACATAGTCATCATATTCTTCTTCAGAAACTCCATATTCTTTTAACATGCTGTCATCATATGTAGTAAACGACTTTAACTGTGCAAACAAAGAGTCAAACTCCTGAAACATTTTTGCAAATATTTTCTTCTCATTCAAAGACAGGGTTGGAATTACTTCCGGTTTTTCAGCAGAGACACGAAGCGCTGCAAGCGCTTTCCTGAAAGCGGGTTCCACTTCATTCCATTCTGCCATAAGCGCCTCTTTTGTTCCTCCGGCAGAATATAATTTAACTGCATTATCAACCGCTTCCTTAAAAAGAACCGGCGCCTGAAATGTAACGATCTGTCCATATGTTTTATTCTTATCAAAGATTCGATTTGTTCTTGAAAATGCCTGGATCAGGTCATGCGGGCCCATCGGCTGTCTGTCCATAAAAATCGCAGACATACACGGAGCATCGAATCCTGTCAGTAAGCGATCTACCACGATCACTAAATCCAACTGTTCATTTCTGCTTTTATATTTGGACTCTTTTCTTGCAAGACGCTTATTTAAGTTTCCATTATATCCCTGTATCTGAGACAATTCATATGTCATGCCAAACATTCCATTATAGTCATCCAAAGAGTTTTGCATTTTCTCCTGATTAACCAGAGAACCTTCTTCATTTTCTGTTACAGAATAGGTAATTGCAAACTTCGGGAAATCCGGCAGGACCTGCTTGATTCGCTCATCAATTGTAAGAGATGTTTCTCCATTTTTTACCCTCGTCAATAATTCGTAATACTGCTGTGCTCTCTGAATCGAACTTGTGGTAAGCAATCCCTCGTAAGTCTGTCCTTTTCCATTTTGAAAACCTAGTTTGTGATAAGACTTATTCAAAATGATATCCAATACTTTTAACATATGTGTTTCGCTGTCATATACACTGCTGTCCGTTTCATCTTCCACATCTTTCGGTCCATTATGCTCTACCTGAAATCCCAGCACTGCCTTATCATGAATTGCATTTTGAATCGTATATTTGTGCAGACGTTCCCCATACAAATCGTCTGTCGTTCTTGGCAGGTCTCCCTTTTGCGGATATGGATTTTCTGCAAATCTTGGTGTACCCGTAAATCCATACCATAAAGACCGGTTAAAAAACCGCTCCAACTCTCTTTTTGTTCCCGGACTAACCGCACGATGGCACTCATCCACAACAAATGCAATTCTGAGATTCTTAATTTTTCGATATTCTGGTGTATCCTCTTTTAATTTCTTCGTAATTAGAATATGTAGTTTCTGAATGGTAGTAACGATCACCTGTCTGTCATCAGATTTTAATTTTTTCTTTAAATCATTTACATTATCCGTTTCGTCTACAACTATCAAATCATTATTTGCATAAGCCCGAAATGCCATGGTCGTCTGCGTGTCCAAATCTTTGCGGTCTATCAGGAAAATCGCTTTGTCAATGGACGGAATATCCATCAGCAGATTTCTGGTTGATTTATAAGATGTCAATGTTTTCCCAGAGCCTGTCGTATGCCATACGTATCCTGATTTTCCCTGTTTAGATGCTTCTCTGATTGCCTCGATTGCATGAATCTGATATGGGCGCAGCAATATTAAACGCTTTGCATCTTCGTCTAATACTGTATATCTCGAAATCATCTCATGTGCTTCTGGAATACGGAGTACACTCTTTGCAAAATCAAGATAATTCGAAACTGGTTTATTCTCACGGTCCAGCCATCCACTAATGAACTTGGAATTTAATTCTGTATCACCAGCGGCTGAAAAATATTTTGTGTCCACACCATTGCTGATTACAAACATCTGCACCGATGAAAAAATTCCGGTAAATTTACCTTCTCCAATATATTTTTTAATCTGCCAGAACCCATCCATATATGAGTGCTGCTTATTTTTCAATTCTATATGAATCATCGGAAGACCATTGATCAGCAATGTCACATCGAATCGTCTATCCCTTCTCGGAATTGCTTTGTCATCATCTGACTTCAATGCGCTATATTGATTGATTACTTCATAAACACTACTGCCGCCGGCAATATGTTCATGATTCATTACTACAAGATGCAGCCGCTCAGTATCACGCTGTACATGAACCTGAACCTTTCCATTTTCTCCAACCAGCCATTCCCCCGCTTTATAAAATGATGAAAACTGCAACTGGTTTTTTACCTGTTCAAATTCTGCATCAGATAAATTTTCTCCATTTAAACGTTCTTTATTATTTTGCTCCAAAATATACCTGAAATTTCCCCATAAATCTTCTTCTGTTTTCAAATCTTCTCTATATATCCATTGAGAATCTCCATAAACCAACTCCTCAATCAATTTTTGCTCTATTATCGCCTCTAATTCTGGCATAATATTTTCCTCCTTTGTTTCAATTAGTGAAATTTCATATGATATACTGTATTTTTTCCATAAAATAGCTTCCGCTGGTGAAGGGTGATGAGGGCATTTAGTTCGGTAAAGTATTTTCCAATGGCTTTTTGCTCCTCAATATCTTGTGGCACTGATAAACTTGTTTCAAAAAAATCTGCCGGAGCTATATTGAGTAATCCATGATTTCTCGCTCCCTCTGATGCAATCTCTCGAATACCCCTGTGCCACAAATCTGTATCATAGTATGTCACCAAATAATCTGAATCAATCTCTGCATTTTCATTTATAGCAAACACGATATAAAGTGTTGATAAAACGCCATTTTCGTATCTGTCAAGCCTCTTTACTGCACCCCACGGCGCATCTGACGATGTGCTCTTGTTGTATGCAAACTCACCCTTTTTCACTAGATAATAACCACTCACATCTTTACTGGCTACTCGCTTATCAAAAAATTCATTTTGATCAATCAGCCCATATTGTGCTGAAATTGTTAGAGGTAATGTAGATACTAAATCTTGATTTTTCCTAGTTATCCTCTCAACAATCTCCCCCAGCTTACGCTGTTCCCAAGCGTTCCTCCAATGTCACAACTAACTTTTTGCTTTAAATAGTTGATTTTGCTTTATGAATAGCCGGATTTTACCACAAATAGTCGGATTTACACATCTCCCAAATCACTTTATCTCCCAATATCCGCTCTTCGGAGAACCATGCCGAATCAGAATGCCGCATTTTTTAAGCTTTTTAATATTAGCTTCAACATTCCTACTGGAAATACCTATTGTTTCTGCCATTTTCTTTGCCGAAAGCTGTGCATTCCGTGACAACAATTCAAGTATCTGGGTCTGTGTACTGTTCAAATTATTTTCTAAATTATTTCGGCGCTTCCCCGATGTTTCTCTGATATTCACCCGATACTTCTCCGATGCTTCTCCGATGCTTCTCCGATGCTTCTCCGATGCTTCTCCGATGTATTCTTGTTCTTCCATCGGAGAAACACTTCGAAAAAGATTCACTCGAAACATATCATCAAATACTTGGAAACTCGGCACGGAAAGTCCATAACTTTTGGCTGCACTAAGAATCCTTTTTACACCGGTTCCCCAGGATTCCACAAATCCCATCTTGCTAAATACATTGGCAATCGTCTTATTACGAATCTTGGAGTGTCCATTCATAAGTTCTTCATAAGTAAGACCATTGTAAAGTCCTCCCGGCGAGGACACTTCCAATCTATCATCATAAATCGCTACCTGAACACAGGAATCGTCTATCAGATTACGATGACAATGGGCATTTATAATCATTTCGCGGATAGCCTCCAATGGAAGTTCATAAGACTCCTTCCTAACCAATCCATCAATCGTCACACCAAGACGAATATTTCGCAGTACAAAATCTGTTGCCTGTACAATCTGCTCATAAATCGGACCTGAATATTCCCGCTTATCAAGAAATACTGTTCGTTCTGTTCCCTTAAATACGGCACACTGTGTTTTGGAAAATGGAAAATAATCTGATGTCAATAGCACAAAAGCATTGGATGCCATCAGAGAATCATTTTCTCTTTTTAAAAGCTTCCAGCTAATAAGCTGAGTAATTGCCACATCCTGCTTAGGCAGTCCCACCTCTTCTCTGAACTTTACAATATCACTGCACAGCTTCTTCACAGCTTCTTCTGTAACCTCATATCCTACACAAGTCAACTCATCCCAGCAAATCCTTGCACCCTCCATCTCCAATTCTTTGATCTTCTCCGGATGAGCAGGTCTGGATGTTCCGGCAACCCGGATAAATGTGCCTGCGTCTTTCCCTTTTGCCCCCAGATAATATGGTCTATTCGCCCCCGGAGTGACAGTCACTACAATTACCGTTTTCCCATCTACCGTCTGGGGCTCAATATTCGGAACGATCTGCGGCACACAGGAATCCGATACGGCATTAGAAATACTATCCATCATTCTAAAAAGCTCGTCTTCATCTATTCCGACAACTTTTCTCGTCTCATCATCTACACCAAAAATCAGCTTGCCGCCTTGCGTATTGGCAAATGCAACAATAGACTTTGTATATTTTTCCGAATCTTTTGGAATCGTTACCTTAAATTCTACATTTTTAGACTCTCCATGGACAATTTCTTCAATCGTCATGTTACTGACCTCCCGCTTATGATAAATTCACAGTCTTTTGTCAGAAAATACATCAGATGATATAAATATTTCTAAACAAACATCTTTTGATAAGGAGCTATAACCCCTTACACTATATCTCTGCCTGAATAATATGCCCAAAATTCATCTCATCTTTGAAAAGATCATATATATATTCTGAACTTTCCGAATACAAACCTGTTTCCTTATCTTGCAACTTTTCAAATACTTCCGAATTATAAAATTTATTCATTGCTTCATCGTATTCAATATTCTGATCTGTGGCAAGCATATCAACAATATCCTGAACTATATATTCTATTAATTGGTCTTGTTTACTCATACTAATCATCCGCCTTTCGCAAAAGCCTAATCCCCTTTTCCGTGTGAAAAGAATATTGTGAAGATGTTTTCTTATATATCATTCCTCTCAGTAATGTCTCAAAATCAATAATTTCATTTTCATACTGACGAAATAGTAATGCCATATTATCATCTGCGACAGGACCGATAACAATATCGTATTTATTATCTCTGTTACACAGAGTGTTAACTTCATCTGTAAATGCTCTATTCCTATTACTCATCACAAATTTTGCCCATTCTTCTGTTGTTTGTATTCCAAAATCCTTAATTTTGATATCTGACATTTTTCTGAAGTCATCTTGTATTTCAAACGTATTTACGACTGGAGAACCTCCATAAATTCTAGCCACTCTTTTCGCCATCTGTTTTGCTTGTTCTTCTATATCTGTTAAATAAAAGCCTTTTCCAAAATCTTTATAAGGTCTGCACATTGCTAAATTGATACTTTCTATCACAACATTACTTCCATGGTATAATCTCATATCACACCTCCGTTTTTACGGCATAATATTCCCAAATCTTCCACTATTGTTCCAAAATCTAATGTGTGTTCCACTTCATAATTTTCTTTTATAAAAGCAATGCCTTTAAATTGAAAAAGATAACGGAATGATTCTTGTATACTGAGATTATGCTGTTGAGCAAATTCATTTACACACGCAACGGTAAAACCAATCTTTTTTTTCTGTTCACTCATTCAAAACCTCCCGCTTTCTATTCTTTGTTGCTATTCACATCCATTTAAAGTATACTGAAACACATCGTAAGCCAAACCATTTTTATATCATCACACTGCGTATAATTTATTCTTTTGCCAGTCTAATTTTTCTTCAAAATCTTGTTGATAATTTAAACAAACATATTTTGCAACATATATTTCTTAATTTTCACTAATTCATCACGCTTACGTTGGTGAAGGGTGATGAGGTGGCCGAGCCAACGTAAGTAGGTGCCGATTTGCTCCTGCTCCTCCAATGATTTAGGGTACTGAATTTTCGTATCCTGTAAGGCTGATTTTGAAATCGAAGTCACCTTTATACCCTGCATAAGTGGCAGAAGCTGTCTGTGATAATCATCCGAGTTCAGATAGTATCCGAGATATCCAGAGGCAAAGTTAAACAGCGGTCGGCAGGGGATAGTATGCAGCCCAGCGATAATTTTTTCATCACTCACCCCCGCTATTTCACTGCATTTTCCGACTGTTTCGTCCTCGGCGGTGTCTGCAATAACGATATCTCCATTTTGTAAAAATGAGTCTCTGTACTTTGCCAAGACCAACTCGTCTACTATCATGGGGAGAAGTTCCTTCTTCACATCTAAAATTTCACCAAATTTAACCAAAATATCTCCGTAATGAACATTCTTCGCAACACCATTTTCCAAAGATAGCTCCGCTCTTGATAGGGTATTATTCCGCAAACTATAAAGTGTTTCCCCCAGCTTACGCTGTTCCCAATCGCCAGTAAATCCTTCAAATCGAATTTCTGGAACTTTCATCCCATTTTGTGGAAACATTTTTTGAAGCATATATTTTTTTAATTTTTTAGTCTCATCACACTTACGCTGGTGAAGGGTGATGAGATGATCTAAGGCCGAGAAATAATCGCCTATTTTCTGTTGCTCCTCTTTTTGACATGGACATAAAAATTCAAAGGCATTCATCTGTGCAAGGCTAAGATTAGGTTGTGCCCCAATACTTTTGCTTTGATTTATATATATTTCCATTTGCTTGGATGTTAATGAAAAATAAACAAAATCTCTATTTATATTTGTTTTCAATCTAATTATCGCCAATGCCTGGTTAGTGTTTGCAGGCAAGATATTTCCAGTAATTACGGCACATTTACCCACCGTTGCTCCTGCAATTGCAAATACAATATCATCTTCTTTAAGAATAGATCGAGCTAATTCTCTCTTGTGAATTTCCTCAGAAATGGCAGAACATAATTCTTTTACAACTCTTTTTTCTCTTAATGCTTCTATCTTTACAAAAGTTACATCTCCATCCTCACAAAAACAGGAGGGAGTTGTTCCCTTAGTAATCAATTCAGAATAATCTCCTAACTTACGCTGTTCCCACTCTTCAGTAAATCCTTTAAAGCGAATTTTTGGTTTTCCCATATTTATCACCCCTCAATCATTTCCACAAGACAGTTTATAGACAACATAATATCCTGATCAGAAGATGTTAAATCCTTTAAGCAAGATAACACTTCATTCTGTGTCTTTTTTATCTCATCATCCGTCTGTTTCATTTCTGTCAAAAGTTCATTTAAATTAATCTCTTCTTCTTTTTCAAAATTATCCACATACCTTGGAATATTAAGGTTGAAATCGTTCTTCTCAATATCTTCAAAGCTGGCAAGATATGATTCCTTGTCTATTGTTTCTCGTTTGTGATACAAATCTACAATGGCATCTATATGCTCGTCAGTCATTGTATTTTGTTTTTTACCCTTATCAAATTTTTTCGAAGCGTCTATAAACAGGACATCTCTTCCATCTCTGTGTTTCTTTAAAACAACGATACAAGTTGGAATTGATGTATTATAAAATAAATTTGCCGGCAATCCAATTATCGCATAAATATTTCCAGAACGTAATAATTTTTCTCGAATTTTTCCTTCTGCCGCTCCTCTGAATAACACACCATGCGGTAATACAATTGACATTGTTCCATTATTTTTCAGATGATACAGACCATGTAACAGGAAAGCATAATCAGCTTTTGACTTCGGCGCCAGAACTCCATAATCACTAAAGCGTTCATCTTGCAGAAAACCAGCGGCTGCACTCCATTTTGCTGAATATGGCGGATTCATCAATACCATATTAAAATCCGTTTCTTCTTCCGTTGGCCAGTCACTGTCTAAAGTATCACCATTTCTCAGCCTTTGATTTTCCGGTGCTATACCATGCAAAAACATGTTCATGCGTGCCAGATTATATGTAGATGTCATCAATTCTTGTCCGTAATATTTAATATAAATTGACTCTTTTGCATATTTTTTAGCATTCAATAGAAGAGAACCCGAACCCATACACGGATCATAAACGGACAGACCTTTTTTGTTCTCCTGTCCGGAAATAGCAATTCTGGTCAATATTTTGGAAACAGCCTGCGGTGTGTAGAATTCCCCAGCTTTTTTTCCAGTTTCAGACGCAAATTGGCCAATCAAATACTCATAAGCATTTCCTAAAACATCTGTATCTGTATTCAATAAATCTGCTTTGTCAATTTCTTTCAACAGACTGGCAATTGTGTCACTTTGCTTTTGATCACCCGTTCCCAAGCGATTAGAATACAAATCAATATCTGTAAATAGATCCGCAAACAATGGATCACTTTGTTCGATATTATTAAATGCCTTCTGTAATTGCTCACGGTTAAAAGAATTATTCCGCGCTGCCTCCGCAAAATTTGTGTAAGTTAATTCCGGCTCAATCACATAATGGCAAGATGATTTTATTTCATCCTTCAATTCTTCTGCACTTTCATCTTCTAAAGCATCAATATATACATTCAAAGCAATTTTCAATGTTTCTGGTTTTTCATCACAAATCAAATCATAGACCTTTATTAAAAAAGAATCTGATAAATACTTATAAAAAACAATCCCTAAAAGATAGTCTTTATATTCATTTGCATCCATTTTTGAACGTAATATATCTGCTCCGCTCCATAATACGCTAATCAAATCTTTACTGTTTTCCTGCTCCGCCATTCTATTATCCTCCATACTATGTCTAGAGCAGTCTCGGAAACTCTTTAAGCCCGAATTTCCGCTCTTTTTTCATGTTCTTCTTTTTTGCTTTCCTCCATATCCCGGAAAACATTTTTGTTAAATTTTCAAAAAAGTATTGACATATAAGTCAAAATGTGCGGCGCGTTTGGTGACCATATACGCCAGTCACCAAACGCGCCCCTTGTAGTTAAGAAGCGTCTGTGCCACACGCACAGCATTAAACTAAACTACTAGGAGGTGCACTTTATGATCAAGTACTGGCAGTCCATGCAAGATTACAAGTACTTTCTCAACGAATCCAAAGTCCATTTCGATTCCTCTGAAAGAGTCCGGCTCCATACGGAGCTTTGGAAACCTTGGCAGAAACTCCGCCTTTTCGATACCGATAAGGCCATGGAGTTCCTTCTGCCCTTTTACTCCAACACTGGCAGGCCCGCTAAGAACCAGCCACAAATCTTAAGGTCTTTTATCCTTTTCTTTCTTCTATTTTCAGAAGGTTTGGCCAAGCTATCCCTTACCCTTTGGGTCGACAGGCTCAAACATGACCGCCTCCTTGCCGCTCTCATCGGCTGCACTACGGATTCCCTGCCGCCCCTCGGTTCTTATTTTGACTTCATGGACAGGCTCTGGACTGCACCGCCAACGGACTTATATGCGCGGGACAAACTGCTTCCGGCTTCCTGGAACACCAAAAAGCCGGATAAGCCCAAAGGCAAAAAACAGAAAGCACAGGAGGCAAAGCCCAAAATCACAGAATCTATCGAAAAACGGCTCATGAGCGGGAAGGATATCCCTTTTAACTTTGAAGGGCGGCTGCAGCGCTTCTTCTATCACGTGGCTGTCCTGCCTTCCATGGAATCCGGTCTCATACCAAGGGAACACCTTACGGTTTCCGGAGACGGCACCGCCGTGCATACCCATGCCTGCCCACGCGGGCACCACAGGGTTGGCGCACCGGAAAACCTGCGGCATTTCCCCGACCCCGATGCTTCCTGGGGCTGGGACAGCGACCTGGAAAAATATTACTTCGGCTACACTTTGTTCCAATTATCCTGCTATAACAGTGAACTCAGGACAGATCTCCCCCTGCTTCTGCGTTTTACCAGTGCAAAGCGTCATGATTCGGTCAATTTCCTTGTCGCTTTCCATGAACTAGAAAAACATATGCCGGCTGTTTCCACCTCGAATATGTGCCTGGATTCTGCAATGGACAATTACCCCACCTACCGGATCCTTAAAAACAGGGGAATACGGGCCTTCATCGACCTGAACGACAAATGCGGCCGGCCAAAAACAATTCCTGATACCATCACCATTGACAAAGATGGAACGCCCTTATGTCAGGAAAAACTGCGCATGAAGCCTAACGGTTATGACAAATCCAGCGGTTACCTCATGTGGCGCTGCCCCTATGGGAAAGATCACTGTTCCAAATGTAAAAACTCCTGCACCGATTCCAAATATGGGAGAGTCGTCAAAACCCGGCCCGAATGGGATATCCGGCTTTACACCGACGTCCCCCGCGGCACAGATGCTTATAAGAAGATTTATAATCAACGCACCGCCACGGAACGTATCAACAACCGCATCCTCAATGATTACGGACTGCACCGTATGTTCATACACACAAAGGAGCATTATTCTTTCATGACAACCATGATTGGAATCTGCATCCATCTGGATGCCCGCTATAAACAGCAGGTGCAGGCAGTGGCATAAACCAAGTTTCCTGCTTCTGGATTCTTTCAGGCCTGTTTTCCGACAGGTTTTAAAGTCATGCACATTTTTATTCTTTATGCCCTCTGGACTGCTCAAGCCCCATAATCATCCATCCCTTATCCCTCTCATTTCTGAAAATCAACCCTTTCCTGCTTATTCTCTATTGAGTTTCCGAGAGTGCTCGTCTAGAGCGGTCTCGGAAACTCTTTAAGCCCGAATTTCCGCTCTTTTTTCATGTTCTTCTTTTTTGCTTTCCTCCATATCCCGGAAAACATTTTTGTTAAATTTTCAAAAAAGTATTGACATATAAGTCAAAATGTGCGGCGCGTTTGGTGACCATATACGCCAGTCACCAAACGCGCCCCTTGTAGTTAAGAAGCGTCTGTGCCACACGCACAGCATTAAACTAAACTACTAGGAGGTGCACTTTATGATCAAGTACTGGCAGTCCATGCAAGATTACAAGTACTTTCTCAACGAATCCAAAGTCCATTTCGATTCCTCTGAAAGAGTCCGGCTCCATACGGAGCTTTGGAAACCATGGCAGAAACTCCGCCTTTTCGATACCGATAAGGCCATGGAGTTCCTTCTGCCCTTTTACTCCAACACTGGCAGGCCCGCTAAGAACCAGCCGCAAATCTTAAGGTCTTTTATCCTTTTCTTTCTTCTATTTTCAGAAGGTTTGGCCAAGCTATCCCTTACCCTTTGGGTCGACAGGCTCAAACATGACCGCCTCCTTGCCGCTCTCATCGGCTGCACTACGGATTCCCTGCCGCCCCTCGGTTCTTATTTTGACTTCATGGACAGGCTCTGGACTGCACCGACAACGGACTTATATACGCGGGACAAACTGCTTCCGGCTTCCTGGAACACCAAAAAGCCGGATAAGCCCAAAGGTAAAAAACAGAAAGCACAGGAGGCAAAGCCCAAAATCACAGAATCTATCGAAAAACGGCTCATGAGCGGGATGGATATCCCTTTTAACTTTGAAGGGCGGCTGCAGCACTTCTTCTATCACGTGGCTGTCCTGCCTTCCATGGAATCCGGTCTCATACCAAGGGAACACCTTACGGTTTCCGGAGACGGCACCGCCGTGCATACCCATGCCTGCCCACGCGGGCACCACAGGGTTGGCGCACCGGAAAACCTGCGGCATTTCCCCGACCCCGATGCTTCCTGGGGCTGGGACAGCGACCTGGAAAAATATTACTTCGGCTACACTTTGTTCCAATTATCCTGCTATAACAGTGAACTCAGGACAGATCTCCCCCTGCTTCTGCGTTTTACCAGTGCAAAGCGTCATGATTCGGTCAATTTCCTTGTCGCTTTCCATGAACTAGAAAAACATATGCCGGCTGTTTCCACCTCGAATATGTGCCTGGATTCTGCAATGGACAATTACCCCACCTACCGGATCCTTAAAAACAGGGGAATACGGGCCTTCATCGACCTGAACGACAAATGCGGCCGGCCAAAAACAATTCCTGATACCATCACCATTGACAAAGATGGAACGCCCTTATGTCAGGAAAAACTGCGCATGAAGCCTAACGGTTATGACAAATCCAGCGGTTACCTCATGTGGCGCTGCCCCTATGGGAAAGATCACTGTTCCAAATGTAAAAACTCCTGCACCGATTCCAAATATGGGAGAGTCGTCAAGACCCGGCCCGAATGGGATATCCGGCTTTACACCGACGTCCCCCGCGGCACAGATGCTTATAAGAAGATTTATAATCAACGCACCGCCACGGAACGTATCAACAACCGCATCCTCAATGATTACGGACTGCACCGTATGTTCATACACACAAAGGAGCATTATTCTTTCATGACGACCATGATTGGAATCTGCATCCATCTGGATGCCCGCTATAAACAGCAGGTGCAGGCAGCGGCATAAACCAAGTTTCCTGCTTCTGGATTCTTTCAGGCCTGTTTTCCGACAGGTTTTAAAGTCATGCACATTTTTATTCTTTATGCTCTCTGGACTGCTCAAGCCCCATAATCATCCATCCCTTATCCCTCTCATTTCTGAAAATCAACCCTTTCCTGCTTATTCTCTATTGAGTTTCCGAGAGTGCTCGTCTGCTATTTTGTTCTAATCTTGTCCTTTCCCAAACCGTACCTCGCAATCCTTTCGGAAAAATGATATCCCATAACAATCAATCATCCGATATCCTTCCGCACGCAGTTCTTCCACATATCTTTTATCATATATTTGCTGCAGCGCCTTTTCTGCGTCATTTTCCAAATCAGCGATCGAACCAGATACTTTCAATTCTAAAACGAATGATCTCCCTCTAAGAGACGGGCTTTTCACCATAATATCAGAACGCCCATTCCCCGATTCACGATACGATTTCACCAGATAATTCTCACTCTGGCTCAATATTCCTGTCAGGAAATCATGATAAAAGCAGACACTTGAGTTCTGTCTTTTAGAACTCTTAGTGGTCGCTTTCCCTGTGGGCAAGTTTTCCACACTATCATAAAAACTAATGGTATGAAAGAGCTGACCATTTAATATATCCGTCATCTTCTGGGCGTCCCCCTCTTCCATTGCCAGATACAGATCATGAAAATCTTCTTTCTTTATAACAGCTTTCAGCCAATTCAGAATCGTATTCTGATAAATCGTTTTTACTTCTATATTCGGTATACGCGCCCGTAAAAAGATAGAAGATTCTTTAAAATACTCACTCTCTTTTGTAAGATACCCTGTAAAATAGAGAAAATTCCACAAGTTCTCTCCGTTACTATACATATCCTCATAGGTAACTTCTTCATGAACCCGGATGTCTAAAGTTCCTCCTTCTAAGAGCCTTTCAATCTGCCCTTTTGTTTCACGGTCAGCTCTGATTATCAACTCTTTTATAATGTCGTTAGAACTGGTATTAATCCAATACGGATGTGGAAATGCTCCTACATCTGAATATAGATCGTATAAAAACTTAATCACGCTCCACGGGTTATAAACTTCCATATCACCAAATAAATATCCATCATACCATTCTTTCATTGTCGAAAAACGGCTTTCCACTTCATAATAAAACATCATCCGGTGAACTTCTTCCTCCGTAAACCCAAAATGCTGGTTTGTCTTTAACGCAGACTCAAACAATGAGCGGATAAAATTTACCATTTCTTCATAGAATCCTCGAAAATAAGCGTTCTCAAGCGGAACATCATATTCATCTATCAAGACAACTGTTTTTTTATCCGTCGCCAGATAAAGACATTTACATAAAAATACTAACGCTCCGGAATAATCATCATATTCTGCCTTCCGGTCGGCAATTTTCTCAAACAGTTTCTTATCCTCTCCACTAATTTTCTCGCTCGTCAATATATACTGATGTCTCTGGAACTCGTCTGCGATTGCATTCCTCATCTTACCATATGCTGATTCAAAAGTTGGTTACTTTGCTGATTTAAGCGTCAGATTAATGACCGGATACTCTCCCATATGTTCCACATATTCTTCACCTTGTTCCATAATCTTTAAGCCTTGAAAGAGCGATTGATTCTCCTCATTTTTCTTCGCATCCCCTGTATCCTCAAAAAATAACGGAGCATACTTAGATTCAGTGTCTTTCCAAATCTTCTTGGACGAGTAAACAAATTTACTTCTCCCTTTAAATCCAGCAACTCTTTGATAAACATAGTCTTATCTATATAGCAATAACCATCTTTTATTACTTTTTCAAAGTTATCAACACCTATCGGTAATGGTTTCTTCTTCATCATCCCTCCGTTATAATGCTGTTTTCCATATTATACCCTATCTCTTGCTGTTTCACAATCCGTTTCCATTGCTCATAAGCAAAGCCAGCTCTGAGAATACCTTCCGTATTCCCAGAGCTGGCTCATGATATCTATTTGATTCCCCATATCAACCGTTCTATTTTGTTATAACCATATCTATGGTACTCTTGCTAACCCCAAACGCTTTCGCCGTCTGCCTCACCGTTGCCTTATTCTCAATGATATAATATGCAATCTCTACTGCCCTTTCCTCGATATAATCCTTCATTTATAAACCCCTGCACTCATTGTTTTTACAATGTATGCAGAGGTTTATTTTCATATTCCTTTTTTAGCAAACACAGTTTCAAGCATATCCCGATCTGAATAATCTTATCCCTGAGTTCCTTTCTGATCTATGAATCACAACCCAGATCAAACCGAAGCAATCGTAATAAGCTCCACTTTGGGTTTAAATCCCGGTACTCCCGCCGGCGGTGCCCCCATATGAATATCACCACTGTTGATTACCATCAACTCTCCGGCCATTACACGGTTCTTCTTTCCATTCACAGTGAATTCAGCATTTCCAAGCAAAATCAGGTTCAATTCAATATCCTTATGCCAATGCAGCGGTACATAACATCCTTCATCCCTGAGCGTCCAGCTCACAAATACCTGGCCACCTTTCTTACATCCGCACAATCAGTCCGTCAAGATTCATCCGGGGCAGTCATGCCAGATACCATTCATCGTTGATCCCGTGTACTCGTCCGATGATAACAATATGCAGCCATTCTGCCGCCTCCCGTATAAAACACCATACAAAACCGTAAGCGGCCACATTATATTTTTGAAAAAGGCAGGCGCAATAAATAGTTTATATTCTTTCCTTTTTGAGTTCTTCATATGCAATACGTTCTCTGGTAAATCCCTGACCATTCACCTCGTTAATCTGATTAATGGTAAGAAACGCAAACGGATCTGTTTCACAGACCATCTCTTTCAAAGCAAATAGTTTGTGTCTTGGAATCACACACATAACTCCTTTCTGTTCTTCACCGCTATATCCCGTCTGTATGTGAAAAAGCGTCACTCCGGCTTCTATGTCCTGCAATATTTTTCCCTGAATCTTTTTATACTCTCTTGAAATAATCATCACCTGCATAGAAACCTTTCCATTCGGAACAACTTTATCAATCACAACCGTTGCCAGAAGAGTCAGTATAATCCCATAAAGTATTTGCTCCATATCAGAGAAAGAAGCCTGTATGCCTAAAACCACAAAATCTACCATATACACCGTGACGCCGACTGAAAGGGAAGTTTTTTTGTTTGCTATCAGGGCAATAATATCCGTTCCCCCCGTCGATCCTCCGACTCTTACCACAATCCCCATGCTAACGCCTACAAGAAGTCCTCCAAAAATGGCAGACAACAGTATATTGTCTGTCATAGTTGTGATTCCTGGAATTTTCTGTAACAGTTCAAGAAATAAGGGATAGATAAATGTACTCAATAGAGTTTTCTTAACGAATCCTTTTCCCAGAATAAACCATGCTATGATAAGCAATATACTGTTCAAGCTAAAGACGATGATTGAAGTCCGAATTCCCCAAAAATGATTCCCGGCAATTCCCAAGCCGGTAGCTCCTCCCATAGGAATCCCTGCCGGAACAATAAAAGCAACCACGGCAAGCGCCAATATTGCATTCCCGGCTGCAACGCCCAATAAATTCATTAATTTTTCGCTGGTGCTCTTTTTCATTTTATCATCATCTCTATAATCTTCTTATTCGTTTCTTTCATTCCTTCCTTGCCGAGTATTCCTATATTTTCAATCGTCCGATCAATTCCTTCCGCCACAATCCCTTCCCCCGCGCAGAATTCCTGTTCATTCAGATACATATAATACCCGACAATTCCTGCTTCTACAGATGATGCGATTTTCGCTGCGCAAGACGCTTTTGCGCCGTCACAGACTATGCCGGATACGATTGCAAGCGCATTCACGACCGTATGCTTGATTTCCTCATACCCGCCTCCATGCAGATAAGCGATTCCCGCTCCTGCGGCGGCGCCTGCGCTGACCGCCCCGCAATATGCAGATAATGTCCCGATTCCTGCTTTTATATAAATAGCCGTAAGATTAGACAACAATAATGCCCGATAAATCTTCTCGATATCACAATTCAGACTTTCTCCATAAACCAATATCGGAACAGAACAGGTAATGCCTTGATTGCCGCTTCCTGAATTGATCACGACCGGCAGTCCGCAGCCGTTCATCCTTGCATCAGAACCGGCTGCAGCCATCGCTTTTGCGCGTACCTGCACAGCATCGCCTTCCATTTTAAGCAATATACTTCCGATATTTGCCCCATAATTTCCGCGTATACCTTCTCTGGCAATCTTCATATTGCATTCTATCTGTTTATCCAGGGTTTCTTTCACATCTTCAATATCTGCACATCGGACAAATTCCCATATATTCTCCATGGAAAGAACGTCCCTGTTCGCTTTTTCTATTTTCTCATCTTTCAAATCGTCACGGATGAATTCCCAGTTTTTTTCTATCTGAACAATATTGGTATGATAATCTGTAATCCTGACGCTTGCCTGGGAATGTTCCTTATAAACACATACGGACAAATCAAATGTACGCCCTGTCTCCTGATATTCAACTTTGATATCTGCCTGTCCCAAATAACCTTTAATACGCTCTATGTCCTCCGACTCTATCTCCGAAAGAACTTCCAGTTTTTTGTTCTCATTTCCACAGACAACGCCGGCCGCGGCTGCGGCCTCTATTCCTCTTAAACCGCCGGTATTGGGAACAACAACGCTTTTTACGTTTTTAATAATGCTTCCGCTTGCCTTCACTACAATCTTTTCCGGCAATTCCCCTAATACCGCCCTTGCTCTTGCGGCCGCATAAGAAATCGCGATGGGTTCCGTGCATCCCATGGCTGTAACCAGTTCTTCTTTCAGAATCTGCACATATATCTGATAAATATTATCCTCTCTTTTCATTCTCACATCTCCGTATATTTACTCCATCAGTACCGTTACATTGTCGAATTGGCCGGCCGCCTCTTCGATCTTCGCTCTGTTTCCAAGAACGCAGACGGTTCCCTCTCCTGCAAAGCTCTCCATCGCCTGACGCCTGTTTTTCAAGTCTTCTTCCGACGCCTTTAACAACCCTTCTCTGACCTTTGCCCTGACCTGCGGTTCTTCCTGCCGCAGATACCAGGAATCCATTCGTTTTGCCTGTACATATGTTTTGGGAGTCCGGTCATATCCGGCAACTGCGCCAATCTTATAATTCAGAAGCTCCTGCTCTCCTAATTCAAGATCTTTCAGCCAACTTGAAGCGCTGCGGAAGGCTTCTATCGTCCTTTTTACGTTCGGATCTCGATAGGAGCTCATGGCCCAGCTTTGATTTGGGAGTACAGACATCTGGCAGCCGTAAGCCCCTCCTTCAGCGCGGATCTTTGCCCACAGATAATCGAAGCTCACCATTCTGCCAAGAAGATAATCCTCACCGGTATATTCCCCGATTCCTCCAAGCGCAACATAGGATACCTCCGACGGAATGATAAATGCCTCTGATTTCCCGGGAAGCAATTTATCCTGATACCATCCGGGTTCCCTTTCCCTTGCACTGCCGCAGAACCCGGAAGCTGCGATCAACTGGCGGAAATCGCCGTAAGCTTTCTCTGTGCCTGTAAAACTCATCACCAGATTAGATTTACGGCAAAGCTTCTCCTGAATTTCCTTAAGTTCCCGGATCATCTGCCCCTGGTCCGCGTCAAAGTTCTTCAGGAGCTTTCCTAAGAACTGATAATAGTGAATTCCGTTATAGCGTTCTCTTGCCGCTCCTTCCGGCATATAGTGTGCGGCCGCACGTCCGGACGCATAGCTGTTCCCACTGGTAACAAATCCCCTTTCCAGTTCCATCCGGCTCTGCCTGATCCTTTTCAGAATAATCTCCGGATGCTCCAGAATGGTATCATACAGCAGCTCTTCCCCCAGTTTTACCGCTCTCATAAGATTCTGTTCCAGACAGCTGATATCCATCACAAATTTAAGCCTGACATGCCGGATATCATCTGTATTGGTGTACGCTTCCAGATAAGCCCTTATATTTCCAAGCCACATATTCTTCTCAATCACTAATTCTTCCAGGCTGTGCGTTCTCGTAGGAAGACTTCCCAGAAGTTCGGAAAACAGCTTCGCATAAGGAACTTTCTCCGGCTCCAGATCACTGATATCAAAATAGCAGCTTTGATATGCCACTCCTTTTGAAGGGATCTCTTGTTTCAAATATGTAATACCGGATTCTTCCTCCGCCCTTGTGAGCGGCTCCTCCTTCTTAGGAAGCAGATCATCCGCAGACAGACCCGGCAGGTCTTCTGTCTCTTCTTCTGTCCGCCTCTTCTCTTCAGCCTTTTCAAGAGGTTCCAGGGAAACCTCTGCCTCATGATCATTTTCCAGGAGGATTTCCCTCAGAAGTGATTCAAAGTATCCTTCCTTTACAAGGGTTCTCATTTTCCTATATGTTTCTTCAAATTCTATCATTTCGCAAGGTCCGGTCCCTTGCGCCCATCCGCCGGCAATATCCAGTACATATTCAATTCCCTCCGGCTGGCCCCCGCCTTTTTCCCTCATCCAAAATTCCAGACGGTTGATCGCCGAAACCAATAGCTCTTCTCCGATTCCTTCTCTGCAAAGTCTGTCCGCCTGTTCTGTGATAACCGTTTTCAACCGGCCGGCAGTTTCTTTGTCCGTATTCTTTATTTTAACGGCAAGATAGGGCTGTCTGATACCATCCATGATAAAATACTGAATCTCCGGGATTCCCAGGCTCTGAATAAGCCCCTTCTTCATCGGCGCCTCGTCTTCCCCCATAATCGCCTGCATAAGGATATAGACTGCATTCATACGTTCCCGGTTGTCAAAATCACCCAGACTATAGGTGCATGACGCAAACACACCCTGATCGCCGAACTTCTCCTTATCATACAGCTTATTTCGGATTCCCTTTACGGGTTTCTGCAGCATAACCGGCTTCGCAGGTTCTGAGCGTTTCATTTTTCCCAGATAAACTTTGTCAATATACTCAAACAGTTGTTCCGTATTCATTTTCCCATATAGAACAATACAGCAGTTGGAAGCATTATAAAATGTCCTGTAATATTCCAGAAATTCCTCATAAGATAGCGCGGGAATCGTATCCGGGAATCCTCCTGAAACAAAACGATAAGCCGTTTCCGGAAACATTGCCTTAGACATTTCATCCTCTAATATACTGTCCAGGGACGAGAAAACTCCCTTCATCTCATTATAGACAACGCCGTTAATCTCCGGAGCTTTTCCGTCTTCGTACTGAAAATGCCAGCCCTCCTGTTCGAAGATCTCTTTATCCGTAAGAACATTCGGACAAAATACCGCGTTTAGGTAAACGTCCGTCAGATTCATAAAATCCTTCTCATTCTCTGTACAAAAGGGATATACCGTATGATCCGGATATGTAATTGCATTGACAAATTCTGCCATGGAATGTTTCATCAGATTGACGAACATCGTTTTATCCGGATATCTGCGGGAACCGTTCAGCACAGAATGCTCCAGAATATGGAAAACTCCCGTGCTGTCCTTTGGTATGGTCCGAAATCCAACCAGAAAGCTCTTTTTAACGTCCTGATTGTCTATGACGACGACCTGCGCTCCGGTTGACAGGTGCTCCATCTGAATAATATCTCCTTCGACCTCCCGCACATACTTCTTTTCTTTAACTTCAAATCCATAGATTTTTTCCCCGATTTCCATATCCGTTCCCTCTTAATACATGAATTCTGTAATCTTCTCTTTTATTTCCTCAACTTCCATCACGCCTACGTTCTCAAACTTCTTTTCACCGTCTTTGTAGAATTGAACGGTTGGAACCGCAAAAATACGATTCTCTTTGCCAAGCTTCGGATAATCTGTGGTGTTCACTTTCACGATATTGATAAACGGAAGCTCCGCGTCTAGCTCTTCCAAAATACGGGAAAAGGCTTTACACGGTACGCATGTTGCGGAAAAGAAATCCACGATCACAAACCCTTCCTTAATCTGCTCCTTAAAACTCTCATCATCCGCATATTGAATTGCCATCTACTTTTCCTCCTTAAAAAAATTCTCTGTCACGTATTCTTTTACCTTATTGTAATAATAATTTACATAAAACATAATTTCCGAATATTCATAAGTATTGATCTTTTCTGCATTTTCTTTCGTTTCATGCCAGAATTTCACGTACTCTTCCATATCGTCCCGGTATTGCTCCATCGTATATCCGACGCCGTCTTTTTCTGCGTATTCCCGCCCCAGAAGATAGCCGCAGAGCCTGTCCCATGAATCGTTCTGCACGCTTGAGAATAATTCATGATAGCTTGAGAACGGCATCTTCCCTTCAAAGTCCTCTGGCGTCATGGTTTCCAGATTCAACCCCTGTTCTCTGGCGATTGCCTTCAATCTCTTAATTTCATGATCTGTCATTTCTTTCCAGTCAGCCTTCTTAAGATCGAACGTACTGGCCTCAAATACTTTGTCCATCACATACTGAACGGCTTCGTATCCCTCGTTCTCCGCAATCTTTTTTTTCTGCTCCCGAATCAAATGATCCTCATATTGTTCTACATCGCTCACCCCTTCAATTCCAAGAGCTTCTATCATCTCGTCCGTGATCACAGGAATCTTTTTTTGCCGAATGGAACGAACCGTTACGGTCACTTTCTCCCCGTCGACGTCCAACACGCCGGCCGGCCCTTTTTTCAGCCCGACGCACATCGCTTCCAGCTTCTTGTGAAAGAACCCCTGTCCTACCATGATTTTCAGGTCCTCTCTGCTAAAAAACGGATTTGCCGATTCCATGTCGCATACAATAAGCGCTCCGTCCGTAACTTCCCCCGCTTCTTCCCATGTGCTGTTCTTGTTCTTTATAAAATCTATTTCTTTCTTGTACGCCTTCTCGTCAAGCTTGAATACTTTCTTGTACATACTGATATCCACCTGATCATACTCGGCAAACGATAAAACTTTTGACTTCATCTTTCTCCTCCTAAAGCGTAAGCTTCGCATATTTACTTTTTAAAAGCTGGAGCACTTCCGTATATTTCTCGCGGCTCACCATGACTTCCCCCGCATATCCGTCGAAAATCAGAGCAAAATTTTTCGCTTCGTTATCCGCCCGGACATAAGATACTTTGGAAAGATTCACGATAAAAGACTGGTAGCACCGGTAAAAATTATAACCTTCCAGAATCTGTTCCAATTCGTTCATAGAATATCCGGAAAGGAGCATTTCCTTTCCGTCCACCATCACCATCTTGTTCTTGCGGTCCGCCCGTTCGATAAAGAGAACCTTATCAATATCCACAAGCTGATATCCGTTTCTCGTCTTGATCATCATAGAACGGTTCACGGATAACCGTTTGTATTGGAGCAGCTCAAACAAATACTGCAGCCGCTTAACCACCCGCTGAAGCACACGGTTATCAAACGGAAGCCGAAAGTATTCATCGCAGCAGCAGTCAAATACCAGCCCCGCCTCTAACTTTTCTTCCGAATACAGCGCCACCAAGACGTCCGGCTTTATCTGGGACAGATTGTATGCCAGAAAGGAGCCGTCCCCGCTGTATCTTGGATTCCCTGTTTTGATATTGATAAATACCGCGTCCACCTCGTTCAGGCAGATATATTTATTGGCTTCATTGATTCCGTCAAAGGTATGCACAATGTCAAATACATTATAAAACGCCAGTAATTCTTTCAGCTCTGTACACAATGTTTCATCTTTTTCTACCAGAACAAGCTTCATTTTCATCAATCAATTCTCCTGACCAAATTCTCCAAACGCTTTTTCTAACGCCTGCACATCGCCTTCATAATAGGTTAATAAAAGTGCAAAAGGACCGTTTTTCTTCGGCATAATAATCGTACCGGCTCCATATAAATCAATCTCGCCTTTCGTCCTGAGACTCTCATATGCCTGATACTCGCCAGATTCCGGATCCAGATTCTCCAGATCCCACCAGTATATTTCGGCTCCGTCATACTTTAGCGCAAGCGTACACAGACCTTCCGCACTGAGCGTCACTTTACTGTCTGCATGGATCAGCCCCTTCTCCTCCAGAAATGAGACGAGTTCATCCACCGTCTTATTCCAGACAGGCGCTTCCCTGTCTTCTTCTTCAGGCACGGCCGCTTCTTCCTCCTCCTTTGGAGGCGTAAAGTCTTCGGACGACGCCACATATCCCACCATCCCACAAAACAGTAACACGAAAAGCAGGGAAGACACAATCGTAAATTTCTTCATAATCATTCCTTCTTTCTTTTAAGACGCCTCAGTGGACTGCAGATATTCTTGATAAGTCCTGCTTACGGCAAATACTTCTTCATGGGTTCCGCAGGCTTCAAGACGTCCGTGATGCATAACGACCAGATAGTCTGCTTCTGCAATCTCGCGCATATCATGGGCGATGAAAACAATAGTATTGCCTTCCATCTTCTTCCTGATACCATGATAGATCTTCATATATGTGTCATGGTCCAGACTCGCCCCCGCCTCGTCGAGTATCAGATAATCCGGCTTCGCAATCAATGCCCTGGCAATGGCTATCCTCTGTTTCTGACCGCTTGACAAACGATTCCCCGCCTCTCCAAGAGTCGTATCATATCCGTTGGGAAGCGCATCTATAAAAGAATCCGCCCTGGCTTCTCCTGCCGCTTTTTTCATCTCTTCCTCCGGTGTCTCTCCTTCTGTGCCATACAGAATATTATCCCGGATCGTACCTGACATCAGCGGATTGTTCTGAAGTACATAGCCAAATTTTTTATGACATTCCCGGGGACTCGTTTCGCTTATCTTGTTTCCTCCAACCCATATTTCTCCCGAATCAGGCTGGTAGAATCCCTGTATCAGTTTCATGACCGTAGATTTTCCGGAACCGTTATCACCGATCACCGCCGTCGTCTTTCCTCCCGGAATGCAAACGGAAAAGTCATGAAGGATTTCTTTTTCGCTCCCATATCCAAAGTTCACGTTTTTGAACACAATGTCTCTGTTCTCGGATTCTGTCCAGGAATTGCCTTTTTCCGTATGCTCCTCTTCCATATCAAGAATATCCCCGACATGGACAAGCGCGCCTTTCGAGCCCATCACATTCTGCCACACCGTCAAAAGCTCCGCCATATAGAGATTCACCTGCGTCATATAGGTGCTGAACATATTAATCCCTGTCGCTTCCATTTTCCCGGCGTTAATCAATCTGGAACCGCCCACTGCCATTACGACAGTCGTAAGAAGGGAGTAGAGGGAATTGGTCAGAACCTGAATCTGCTCCATGAAAGCATAGTATATATCTGCCTTATACCGTGAATCGATTGCCGCATATCCGCTTTCCAGCTCTTTCTCTTCCATTACCTGCGCTTTTACATATTTCCCGGCCGACAGGTGTTCGGAGAAAAAGGTGGTCATTTCATTCAACGCCGCATAGCGCTTTTTCATTATGGTAAACTGCAGCTTGCCGACGATGACAAACATTGCCACCGCAACCGGTATGCAGAGCAAAAGGTATGCTGCGAGAGGCGAATTGTATTGATACAAGATCATACAGGCGCGGACAAATCCGAACAGCGACGCAGCTCCTGAGAATATTCCGCTGATCACCAGAGTCGCCTGAGTTACGTCGTTCGTAACGGCCGACACCAGCGAAGACGGCTGTTCCTTTCCGAACTGATCCATCGGAAGATGCAGGATCTTCCTCCACATCGAAAACCTTACCCGCAGGATCACTTTTTGATTGGCATACTCTTCCACAAGCGGCCGCAAAAATCCCAGCAATGCATTAAAAATCGTAAAAAAGACATAACCTAAAATAACAGAATTATATAGTTCCCCCTTGTTCACACGGACCAGATACTCCGATACTCTCATTCCGACCTCGGCATAAACCACGCCGCTTCCGAATGCGATCAGGTAGAGCCACCAGGGAATTGAAAGCCTTCTGTAAAAGCTCAGAAAAAACGATATTACATGTTTGTTGTTTTTCATCTGCCCTGTCCCTCACTTCCTATTAATTCTCGGTAATATGTATTCTCGGCATATACTTCCGCCGGTTCTCCCTGACAGATAATCTTTCCGTTATGCATTACTATGATATAATCTGCTTTCTGTACGGTCTGTCTGTCGTGGGCAACCATAAGCACGGTTTTACCTTCCATATGCCGTTTCACACTCTTCCATACCTGATCTTTTCCCCGGATGTCCATAGCCGCGGTCGCCTCATCCATAAACAGATAATCCGATTGTTTTAGAAGCGCCCTCGCAAAAGCAATCCGCTGTTTCTGTCCGCCGGAAAGCTTCTCTCCCTGCTCGCCTACATCCGCCAGGAATCCCTCCGGCTGTTCCCTGATAAAATCCATAATTTCCGCGTCCGTACATACTTTTTCCAGTTCTTCATCCGTGACTTCTCTCTTAATTCCGAACAGGATATTGTCGCGGATCGTTCCTGCAAACAATGTACTTTCCTGCGTTACGTATGAGATCTCGCTTCGGAAGCTCTTGAGCGAATACCGCGCGGTATCTTCGCCCCCAAATAAAATCTTACCTCCCGAAACCGGATACATACGCTCCACCAGGTTCAGAAGCGTCGTCTTTCCGCTCCCTGACGGTCCGATAAGCGCCGTCACGCGTCCTGCCGGAATCTTCAGATTGAGTTTGTCGAACAGGAGTTTATCCTCATAAGAGAAATCAACCTCTCTTAATTCAATATCGCCGCAAAGATGCTCCACATGCTCGCCGTTCTCTATATCTTCTTCCATTTCTTCCATAATCTGGGCTACCCTTCTGGTTGCTCCCTGGGAACCCTTGAAGGTTGTCCAATATACACAGTACGCGCTGAGCTGATTAACGATGTTCACCGCGAATCCATAATAGGCGATCCATTGGGTGAGGGTTAACGCGCCGGATGAATAAAAGCTTCGGCCTACCATCACGATCACAATAAACTGCATAGCGCCCACCAATGCATACATCGGAGTTGCGAATCCCAGCCACGCATTCAGAATCGAACTCTTATAGAACCCTTTCATCTTCTCCTGCCCTGTCTGAAGCTCCTTTTCTTCTTTTCCGTAAGATTTGATGAGAAGAAGATTATTGGTTTTTTCTGCAATCGTCTGTGTCAGCTCTGCATTTTTTTGATTTACCAGATCCAACACTCCGAACTTCATCTTTCCCATAACAAATGCAATGACTAAATTCAGCGGAAGTACCGCGATCAGAGCAATCATCAGCTTCTGGTCGTAGGAGCCGATTTTTCCAAGCGTAATGACCAGCGTGTACGCGGAAGTGAGAATAGCAACAAATACTTGCATGATTAGCTGACTGATAGCCGTGATATCCGTTGTAATACGGGAAATCATTTCTTTGGGCTTATTTTTTTCGTAATATCGGAGCGGCAGCCTGACGGTCTTACTCCAGATCATTTTCCTGATATTACGGTCAATTCGAGCAACACACAAGTTACTCATAATCTTACTGACCGAACTGATCAGCTGGGATAGTAATGTAAAAGCCAAAAACGGAAGAACCACGGTGCCAAAATTCACATTTCCGGCAAACAGTTCGGCCGTGTATTCCGTTACGCTGATTCCTACGTTGGTAAGAAGAGCTGTAATGGCAATATATGCAAGAATCCACAGATAAGGAAGTCTTGCCTTCTGCAGCATGCGAAAAAAGCTTCCCATGCTGCCCCTGTCTTTTCCAAAAACCCGTTCCATATTGTTTCCCTGCCTTTTCTTAATTTCAGAGCATCTGCTTTTGTACTTTCACAGTTATATTGAAGCTGCTATTCGTTTTCCAGCGTTTCGAACGCTTTGGCCGCGTCCTGTTTCTTTTCATAGTCCTCTGAAAATGCAATCGCATAAGCTCCGTTTGCCGCTTCCGTCTCAAGAACCGCGGCGCCTCCGGCAAGGACTATCGTTCCCTTGTTAGCAGCCATAGACTCATAGTTGCCATATAAATCCGTCTTGTTTTCCTGATCCCACCAGAACAGCCAGAGTCCATCATAATCATATGCTTTATCCGCCACTTTCGTCTCAGTAAACTCTCCATTTGTATTGTCTGTGAGATATCCTGTTGTTTCATTGATATCAACCGGTTCGCAGTCCTCCAAAATGAATCCTTCCTGCTCAAAATAATCCACCATATCTTCGTATGGAGAAGTGGAGGCATTCACTTCAATTTTTTCTTCTTTCGGCGTACATCCCGCCGTCATTCCACATACGGTTGCTGTTGCAATGATAACTGCCGCAGTCTTCTTCATCTTTTTTGTTCCCATCTCATCAATCTCCTTTTATAAAAATTTTACAATTAGATTACTTTATTTTTACAACAAAATCAGCAGTTTAACAAGAAGGTTATCCTATTCTGTCCCCGATTTCGTTCATAGTGTCTTTTATCTCTCATCCCACTGCCCCAATTGTTGGGAAATGAAACACCTTTCAACCTCGCGAAGCATCACTTCTTTTCTATAACGTAATTCCAGCATTTCATCTCTGTAATGGCATTTACCATATGATATTAAGTTATAAGGACAAAGGGGTCTGGAAAAATTGTTTGGAGTATATTCTTAGAGCTAAGATGAGAAACCGAATAAAACCAAGATACGTCAGTCAGCATTTTAGGATCGTCCTGACAAAGAATAATCTAAAGCTGATACGCTTCCACGAACTCGGGCATTATTCAATGAAGAAAATGAATCAGAAAGCAAATGAACTTTTCTCTGAACTATGCAGCACGAAATATCACATAGAATAGAAAAACCGACGTAAATACGTCGGTTTAAATATGCCGCAGACCGGAATCGAACCGGTACGGGAGATTAGTCCCGCAGGATTTTAAGTCCTGTGCGTCTGCCAGTTCCGCCACTGCGGCATTCCTTATGATGTTCTCACATCATAAATGGGACCTATAGGGCTCGAACCTATGACCCTCTGCTTGTAAGGCAGATGCTCTCCCAGCTGAGCTAAGATCCCGCTTATTAAATTGCGTATAACATTGCCCCTATACCGGTATACAATGTTAACGACCCAGAAGAGACTCGAACTCTCGACCTCCGCCGTGACAGGGCGGCGCTCTAACCAACTGAGCCACTGGGCCTCGTTATGAGCACTTAGCGTCTGTCCTTTAGACGCTTACGTGCGATACATCTCACCGCCGTTAGCGAGGTTTTTCACGAGCTTACCAGGTGAGATAAAATGGACCTTCGGGGACTCGAACCCAGGACCGATCGGTTATGAGCCGATTGCTCTAACCAACTGAGCTAAAGGTCCATAAAATATAAGTCCCTTATAGGACTAAGCCGATGATCGGACTCGAACCGATAACCTGCTGATTACAAATCAGCTGCTCTGCCAATTGAGCCACATCGGCATCAATAATGAATATACCTCCCCGGTAATCCATCAATGACTCCAACGGGAATCGAACCCGTGTTACCGCCGTGAAAGGGCGATGTCTTAACCGCTTGACCATGGAGCCATAACCTCGGCCACACACTTCTCTTGTGGTGACCGAGATTTATATTACCACAATTCACATCAATTTGCAACACTTTTTTTCATGTTTTTCGCTATTATTCGTATTTTATTCGTATTTTTTTGTAACCGCTTTTGTAACCGTTCAGACAAGCCTCCCTGCTGCATACAATAATCCATTTAAAATCGCTTTGCAATGAGATTTTTCACTCTAATAACTCCAGGAAATCCTCTCTGCTCATATTGCCCAACTGACCCGCGGCGCCTCCGACTATCTCTTCTAACAGCTCCTTCTTCGATTCCTGGATCTTACGGATCTTCTCCTCCACCGATCCCTTAGCAATAAGCTGATAGACCGTGACCTTCTTATCCTGTCCGATCCGGTGTGCACGATCGGTTGCCTGATTCTGTACTGCAAGATTCCACCATGGATCATAATGGATCACGACGTCCGCCCCGGTCAGGTTCAACCCCACGCCTCCGGCCTTCAGGGATATCAGAAATACTCTTGTATCATCCTCATTGAACTTCTTCACCAGCTTCAGCCGCTTCTCCTTGGATGTCTCCCCGGAGATCATGTAGAATGACAGTTCTCTCTTTGCAAGCTCCTGCCTGATGATCTCCAGCATAGAGACAAACTGAGAGAACAACAGGATCTTATGTCCGCCCTCTGCCGCCCGCTCAACCAGTTCAATACACGCTTCCAGCTTAGCGGATCCTCCTTTATAATTCTCAAAACACAGCGACGGGTCGCAGCAGACCTGTCTTAGTCTTGTCAGCTCCGCCAAGATCTGAATCTTATTCTTCTGGAATTCCGCTTTATCCTGCCCGGCGATCTGCTGGCGCATATGAACGACCTGCGCATCATATAACTCCTGCTGCTTTTTCTCGAATTTGACATAATGGATCTTCTCGATCTTATCTGGAAGGTCCTTCAATACGTCCCGTTTCAAACGCCGCAGGATAAATGGGGACGTCATCTTCTTAAGCCTCTCCATCGCCGCTTCATCCTGATTCTTGATGATCGGAGCCTCAAAATCCCGCCTGAACACTTCGTATTTGTATAGAAAGCCCGGCATCAGATAATCAAAGATACTCCAGATCTCACTGAGCCTGTTCTCGATAGGCGTGCCTGTCAATGCATATCTGATCTGGCTGTTGATCACCTTCACCGCCTTCGCCGCCACCGTCTGATGGTTCTTAATATACTGCGCCTCATCTATGATCTGATACAAGAACTCTTTGCCCTCGTATAACTCTGTATCACGTTTCAGCAGATCATAAGACGTTACCAGCACGTCGGCCTCCCGGTAAGCTTCTAATTTGTTCCTGCGCTCTCCCTGTGTGCCTGTAACCAGGACAAACTTAAGCTCCGGTGCAAACCTGCGAAGCTCCTCGCCCCAGTTGAAGACCAGGGATGCCGGAGCTACCACCAAGGATACCCCTTCTCTTCCTTCCTGTTTTGCCGCAAGAAGCACTGCGATCACCTGTAATGTCTTCCCCAGCCCCATATCGTCCGCCAGGATTCCTCCAAACTTGAAGGCTTCCAGGGTACGCAGCCATCGGTATCCGTTCTTTTGATAGTTTCGGAGCACCCTTTCAAGCTCCTTAGGCAGTTGAAAATCAGAATCATTTACCGTCTTAAAATCTCTGACCAGATTGCGGAAATGGCTGTCGCGCTCGCTGTAGACATTTTCATTTTCTTCCAGCATCTTATCAAGATACAAGGTCCGGTACATGGGAAGCTCAATATTCCCTTTGAGGAAATCTTTCACCGACAGATGGAGCGAATTCATCATCTCGTCAAGCATCTCATAGGAATTGTCTGTAAGATCCACAAAATCTCCGCTTTTCAAACGGTGATACTTCTTCTTGCTGCGGTAACTGTTAAGAATATCCAAGAGTTCCTCCGCCGGAAGATCTTCCGTCGCAATATCCAGATTCAGAAGTCCGCTCTTGATCGATACTCCCACGGACATTTTCATCTTCTTCGTTACCTTAAGGTTTGAAAAACGCTTGGTACACTGAACCTCCCCCAGGCCGAACAATGCGTCTAACCCCTTCGCCAACACCTGGTACATGCATTCCTCATCTTTTCCGCAGTGAAGCTCCTGCTTCTCCCTATCCAACTGAGGGAACCACTGCCTTGCCAGGAAGAGGATCTCCCGTTCCCTGTGTTCTTCCCGCACGATATTCCCGTTCCACTTAACCCCTTCGCTCTCAGGTTTAATAAGCGGAAATTCTGTATCTCCGTAACGCACGCCCGGTTTGCAGGCAATATTATGATCCTCTGCATCCAGATAGAATATGAATTCCGCTTCCGGCGGCAGATACTCTTCGATCTCTTCCTCATTTTCTTCCGCGATATCTACAATATCCCGAATCTGCGGCAGTACGGAATAATAGAACTCACCCAGGTTATTTCTCCCGATCTGAAATGACAGGCTTCCGCCGTCACACTGCTCTGTCAATGGCCGGATACGCTGCAAGAAGCCTTCCTCCATCCTGTATAAGCCGTCTCCCTCAATATAATAAGCCGTCTTCACTCCGTAAAACATATCAGGAAATTCACACTCCACATTGATTCCGTGAAATGTCTTGCTTTTACCTAATAGATTCTTATTAATTGACATAAAAACCCTGGGATTCCTCTCCCGGCAGGTCAGTTCACAGCGCTCCCGGCTGTCCGCATCCCGATTCTCATAGGCTACCGGTTCCCCCGACGCGATCTCATAGAATTGATCCAGGCGCCATCCAAAGAGATGCATTTCATTCTTCTTGGCTGCCACCTTCCTGAAATACGGCCCGGATTCCATCAGACGATTTTCAAACTCTCCTTCTTCCAGCACAAGATTTCTTATAAAGGCAATCCACTGTCTCCCCTTCTCAGTAAAATTCTCCAGCCGGTGATTAAGCTCCAGGCTGGTACCATAGCTCCCCATCGCGGAATTTCTTACATCTTCATCTAATTTAAACAGATCTTTCACGAGCAGCATCTTCTTCTGCCCGATCTTAAATGAAACCATCAGCTTGCCGTCTTTCTGAACCAGACGCGGTACAAGCCGAATACTCTCATCATCCCCCATAGCCCCTGAGATCGTCTGGTTGGCGTGATCCTTCTGGAATAAGAAGAGAATCTCACTCCCCCATATGTCCGTCGCATCTCCAAGGCGGTTCTGCTCTAAATATGCCGACAACATCTGCAGCGCTGCAGCCACATGCTCGCAATTATCCATCTGCGTATAATATCTGTAAAAATTCCCTCCAAACATGCTGCAGCTGCATTCTGCAGATATCGCCTGATCCCTGGAAAAAATAATGTGAACCTTGAATCTCTTACCCGCCCCCTTCTCCCTGTCCTTAACTTCGCATTCTATAACTCCCATCGTCTCCTCATAACCGTTGATATAGCCGGTATCTATGCTCTTAAGCACAACTTGCTTCTGTGCCAGAAGCTCTTTTCCTCTTTTCACTGCATCCATTTTAAAATGCAGAGATTCCCTGATCTTAACGATATCAAAATATGTATATTGTTCCATAGTCCTCCTGCTCTTTTGCGCGTTGCCGCATAAATCAGGCTCATTCAACCCTGATTACAGCTTATGTTTTCTTTAATCATATCACATTTACCGCACGGAATGCAAAAAAAGAGCAGAAAATGTTGAATTTTTCCGCTCTTTTTATGATTATGCAAATTTTGCTTTCAACTCTTCCAGCGCTTTCACAACCGTTGACCTCGGACAAGCCAGATTGAACCTTGCGAACCCGTCTCCAAGCTTCCCGAAGAAGTTCCCGTCATTTGACGCGATATGGCATTCCTTCAGCAGATAATCGTGAAGCTTCTCCGAAGGCATCCCTGTCTTACGGAAATCCACCCACACCAGATAGGTCCCTTCCGGCTTGCACACAGTCAGAGAAGGAATCTCGCGTTTCACATAGTCTGTAAAATACTCCAGATTCCCGTCAATATAGCAGTTCAGCTCTGTCAGCCATTCCTCGGAATCATTGTACGCCGCCACAAGAGCCGCCTCTGCGAACGCATTATTCTCGGCCGCATGGGACCGCTCTGCGATCGCCTGATACTTCTCCCTCAATGCTTCATTGAAAATAAAGCAGTTGGCCACATGGATACTTGCCAGATTAAATGCCTTGGACGGAGATGTGCAGACAATACACCTGTTCCGAATCTCTTCTGACAAGGAAGAGATAAATGTATGCTCATACCCTTCCGAGATCAATTCACTGTGGATATCGTCTGAGATTATGTACAGATCATGTTTTATGCAAATATCTGCAAATGCCTGTAATTCTTCTCTTCTCCATACACGTCCCGACGGATTGTGCGGATTGCAGAAGATCACGGCCTTCGTCTTCCCGGTGATCCGGCTCTCAAAATCATCCAAGTCCATGGTATAATAACCGTCATCATTTTTCATCGGGCTTTCTACCAGAACGCGGTCATTATCATTTACGACCTTAAAGAACGGACCGTATACCGGCGTCATGATGATAATCTCGTCACCTGCTTCCGAGACCGCCTGCACCGCGAAGGACAATCCCATCACAACATTAGGCACATAGCAGATTTCCTCTTTCTTTAACTCCAATCCGTGTCTCCTCTTCATCCAGTTTATGATCGATTCATAATACCGATCTGATAAAAACTGATATCCGAAGGCTCCCTGTCCGGCTATTCTCTGCAGGCTCTCCGTGATTGCCGGGGCAACTTCAAAATCCATATCGGCGATCCACATCGGCGTTACATCCGATGTTACAAACGGCACATCCCATTTCACACAATTCGTTCCTCTTCGCTCAATACCTTCATCAAAATGATACATCTCTAACCTCCAACATGATATTTATTCTGCCCGGAATCTTATTCTCCGATCATCATCTTAATGATCTCTTCATTGGTCTCCCTCATGCCTTCCTTCCCGAGACGTCCGATATTCGTAATCGTAGCCTCCACACCGTCTGTCACGATCCCGTCTCCCGCGTAGAACTGCTGCCCTCTTAAGTACATATTGTACCCTAAGATCCCGGCATCTACAGACGCGGCGATCTTGGCTGCACAGGACGCCTTCGCCCCGTCGCACACCATACCGGATACGATCGCCAGTGCATTGACCACCGTATGTACCGCCTCTTCATAACCTCCTCCGCACAGATAAGCAATTCCGGCTCCTGCCGCAGCTCCCGCGCTGACGGCTCCGCAGTACGCAGACAGCCTCCCGATCCCGGTCTTCTGGTGAATCGCTACAAGATTCGACAGTACCAGCGCACGGTATGCCTTCTCCTGCCCACATTCCTTCTCCTTCGCATATTCCAGGACCGGCAGTGAACAGGTCATCCCCTGGTTCCCGCTTCCCGCGTTGATGATAACCGGAAGCTCGCAGCCGTTCATACGGGCATCCGATCCCGCTGCCGCCATAGCCTTGGCCCTCGTCCTTACATCCGTCCCATAAGTATCCAGCAGCACACTTCCGATGTTCGCACCGTAATCGCCGCGCAGACCTTCCTTGGCAATGGCCGTATTATACTCGATCTGACGGTCGATCACTTCCTTTACATCCTGAATATCCACGGTATTGGCAAAATCCCAGATACTCTCCATATCCAGGAGACTCCTGTCTGTCAGCCCTTCCTCACTCTCGCCCTCTACAGGAACCGACATAAGCTTCTCGCCGTCCTTTTCGATCAGTACGATATTCGTATGATAGTTGGCGATGCGCACCTTCACATAAGAGTCTCCCTTGAATACGATCACGATAATGTCAAATGTGATACTGTTATCAATATGATCCACACTGACCGGTACCTTCTCAAGGAATTCCACCATCTGTCTGGTCTGTTCCTGGGAAACTTCTGCGATCACTTCCAGCTCCCGCTCCGGTTTCCCGGCAATGATCCCCGCCGCCGCTGCCGCCGGTATCCCTTTCAGATGGTTGGTATTAGGAACGATCACGCTCTTGACATTCTTAATGATGCTTCCGCTCGCCCCGATACTCACCTTATCCGGAATGCATCCTAAGACTTCCCTGGCCTTCGCCGCCGCATAAGCCAGGGCGATCGGCTCCGTACACCCCATGGCCGGAACCAGCTCCTCCTCTAAAATCTGAACATACGCCTGGTACTTTTCATCTGATTTTTGCACAATGCTCCTCCTCTGGCCTTTTCGACATTTTTCTTTATTATATGAAAATTCAAAAAAATTTTCAACTGTTTACAATCTACATTTCAAAATAATTAAAAGCTACCAATTTTGACTTTTCTCTCTTAGGCACTAAAAATAGCCATAGCTATCTCTTTGCAAAAATACATGTTCCCCTTTTTTCAAATCACTCTTGACACTTCCATTTTATTCCGCTAAAATATGTTTTGTATCGAACAGTTTTACAGAGAACAATTCGCATTCGAACATTAGGAGGCCATATGAAAAGGCGGGAAGAAAAGATAGGTTTTGAGATACGGAGACTTGACCACATGCTGGGCAGGAATATGCAGGCCCATGTAAGGGCGGCGGGAATCGACGAGGTCACGCTGATGCACGGATGGATCATCCGTTACCTGTATACCAATCAAGACAAGGATGTATTTCAGAAGGATATCGAGCAGTATTTTTCCATTGGCAGGTCTACCGTCACGAACATTATACAGTTGATGGAGCGAAAGGGATATATCGCCCGGGAATCCGTAGAACACGACGCCAGGCTTAAGAAAGTGGTATTGACGGAAAAGGGAATCCGCAATCAGGAGATGCTTGAAGATCTGGTCGAGAGTCTTGATACCAGGCTGGTGGACGGGATCACAGACGAGGAGTTATACGTATTCTACTCTGTGATTGAGAAATTAAAGAGGAATCTTACGAAACAGATATGCTCTGACGGCAGAAAGGAGGAATTTGATGATCCGAACTTTATTGAGTGAAGTAAAAGAATATAAGAGAGCTTCGATTGCGACGCCGCTGTTCATGATACTGGAGGTACTGATGGAGATGACGATCCCTTTTCTGATGGCTTCGATCATAGACGACGGCGTTAACGCAGGGGACCTTGGACATATCTACAAGGTCGGCGGCATCATGGTTGCGGCGGCTGCTATCGGGCTGCTTGCCGGAATCGCGGGAGGGCGATACGGCGCGAAGGCTTCCGCCGGACTGGCGAAGAACCTTCGCGAGACGATGTTCAACCACATCCAGACATTTTCATTTGCCAACATCGATAAGTACAGCACGGCAGGCCTGGTAACGCGTCTCACAACGGATGTGACCAATGTACAGAATGCTTACCAGATGACCCTGCGCATGTTTACCCGGGCGCCGGCAAGCCTTCTGTGCGCCATGATCATGGCGTTCCGCATCAACGCACGGCTGTCCAATATCTATCTTGCAGCCGTAGTGATCCTTGGAATTCTGCTGATGCTGATCATGCGCCATGCGACTCAGTATTTTCAGCAGGCATTTCCCAAATACGACGACCTGAACGCATCTGTCCAGGAGAATGTCTCTGCGATCCGCGTAGTCAAGGCATATGTCCGTGAAGAACAGGAGACCGGCAAGTTCAAGAAGGCAAGCGAGAACATTTACCGGATATTCATGAAGGCAGAATGCAATCTGGTATATAACGCGCCGCTTATGCAGTTCACAGTCTATAGCTGTATCCTTCTGATCAGTTGGATCGGAGCGAAGATGATCGTATCCTCTTCGCTGACCACGGGAGAGCTGATGAGCCTGCTTGCCTACTGTATGAACATCCTCATGAGTCTGATGATGCTGTCTATGGTGTTCGTTATGATATCCATGAGTACGGCGAGTATCAGGCGTATCTCAGAGGTACTCGGCGAGACCAGTGATATTAAGAATCCGTCCGAACCGATCTATGAAGTGACAGACGGAAGTATCGAATTTCGCCACGTGGATTTTGCATACCGCAAGGACAGTGAGCGGCCGGTCCTTAAGGATATCAATCTTAAGATCTGCTCCGGGGAAGTGATCGGAATCATCGGCGGGACCGGAAGCGCCAAGACCAGTCTTGTGAACCTGATCAGCCGTCTCTACGATGTGACGGACGGAGAGATTCTTGTCGGAGGACGCAATGTAAAGGAATATGACATGGAGGCTTTGCGAAATCAGGTGTCTGTAGTGCTTCAGAACAATGTACTGTTCTCCGGCTCTATTCTTGATAATCTCAGATGGGGCGACGAAAATGCCACGGAGGAAATGTGCCGGGAAGCATGCCGCCAGGCGTGTGCGGATGAATTCATCCGGCAGCTTCCAAACGGGTATGAAACCTACATCGAACAGGGCGGAAGCAATGTATCCGGCGGCCAGAGACAACGGCTCTGTATTGCAAGAGCGCTCCTTAAAAAGCCGAAGATCCTGATCTTAGACGACAGTACCAGCGCGGTGGATACGGCTACGGACGCAAAGATCCGCAAGGCCTTTTGCGAAGAGATCCCGGACACGACAAAGCTTATTATTGCCCAGCGGATCACAAGCGTCAAGGATGCCGACCGCATTATCGTGATGGAAGAAGGCTGTGTGGACGGTTTCGGAACCCATGAAGAGCTACTTGCGGAAAATGCCATTTACCGCGAGGTCTATGAATCGCAGACCAACGGCGGCGGAGATTTTGATGAGAAGGCAGGTGAATAGATATGCCGGGACCAATGAACAGGGGGCCGAGAGGAGTAAAGCCTCAGGTGAAAAACCCCATGAAGATATTTAAAAGACTGATGGGCTATGTGTTCCAGTATTATAAGCTTCATTACATAGCTGTGATCGCGCTGATATTCATAAGCGTGATCGCAAGTGTACAGGGCACTATGTTTATGAAGAATCTGATCGACGATTATATTACACCGTTTCTTCTGACGGATACGCCGGATTTCACACCGCTGACCCGTGCGATCGCAAGGGTCGCAGCATTCTACGGTGTAGGGATCATCGCTACTTATGCGTACAACCGGATCATGGTAAATGTGACTCAGGGGACATTAAGATCCCTTCGGGATGATCTGTTTGCGCATATGGAACGGCTTCCCATCAAGTATTTTGACACCCATGCCCATGGGGATATTATGTCTGTCTATACCAACGATATAGATACCCTGCGCCAGATGATCAGCCAGAGTATTCCGCAGGTAGTCAGCAGCGCCATCACTATCGTCAGCGTGTTCATCAGTATGCTGATCTTAAATATACCGCTGACAGCAGTAACACTTCTGATGGTTGCCGTTATGATCTTAAGCTCCAAGGCTGCCGCCGGACGAAGCGGCAAATACTTCTTAGAACAGCAGGCGAACTTAGGAGCAGTCAATGGATATATCGAAGAGATGATGAACGGCCAGAAGGTGGTGAAGGTATTCTGCCACGAAGAAGAGAACAAGAAATCCTTCAAGGAACTGAACGACCGTCTGTATGTCAGTGCAGACCGCGCCAATACCTATGCCAATCTCTTAGGGCCGATCACCGCACAGCTCGGCAATATCAGCTATGTAGTCTGTGCGATCGTAGGCGGAGCGCTTGCCCTGAACCATGTGGGCGGATTCACCCTTGGCGGGCTTGCAAGCTTCCTGACCTTCAATAAGAGCTTCAGCATGCCGATCAATCAGGTAAGCCAGCAGTTGAATGCGGTGGTGATGGCGATGGCCGGGGCGCAGCGTGTCTTTGAGATGTTGGATGAGGAGGCAGAGCAGGATCAGGGATATGTGACGCTGGTCAATGCTGTTGAGGAGAACGGACATTTGACAGAGAGCGACACGCGAACCGGAAGATGGGCTTGGAAGCATACCCACCAGGCGGACGGCAGTATCGACTATGTAGAAGTACGGGGTGATGTGGTATTCAACGGAGTAGATTTTGGTTATAACAACGACAAGATCGTACTCCATGACGTGAAACTCTTCGCCGAACCGGGACAGAAGATCGCATTCGTCGGCTCTACCGGCGCCGGCAAGACAACGATCACGAACCTGATCAACCGATTCTACGATATTCAAGACGGGAAGATCCGCTACGACGGCATCAACATCAACAAGATCAGAAAATCCGACCTGCGCCGTTCTCTTGGTATCGTACTCCAGGATACCCATCTGTTCACCGGAACCGTGATGGAAAATATCCGTTTCGGCAAATTAGATGCGACGGACGAGGAAGTGATCGCAGCGGCAAAGCTTGCCAATGCGGACGGATTCATCCGAAGGCTTCCCAATGGGTATGACACCATGCTGACCGGTGACGGAGCAAACCTAAGCCAGGGACAGAGACAGCTTCTTGCGATCGCCCGCGCCGCGGTAGCTGATCCACCGGTGCTGATCCTGGATGAAGCGACAAGCTCTATCGATACCAGAACCGAACGGATCGTACAGGACGGTATGGATAAGCTGATGAATGGCAGGACTACCTTTGTGATCGCCCATAGGCTGTCGACAGTGCGCAATTCAGATTGTATCATGGTGCTGGAACAGGGACGGATCATTGAGAGGGGAACGCATGAACAGTTGATCGAAGAGAAAGGGAAATATTATCAATTGTATACCGGGAATGCGATCAGTGCTTAATATATCTTATGTTTTTGTCGATATTGATTGATATCAGATAAGAATATGTATCTTGTTTGATGCCAGATAATGATAAATTTTTAGAGCATCAAAAGTATATTGAAAAAGATTTCTGCATATGCTATAATGCCTATAGGCAAAAAGATGTAAGAAGTCCACGTTGACGAAGAAATGAATCCCTCGACCGTACTGCAATACAGTCGAAGGATTCTTCTTTTCTTTTATAGTGGCAAAGCACCCACTAGGCTAACTGTTGCCCTTGTCGTCACCGTCTAACCATTTGATGATGTAGTGGCAAGCTACACCGCCCAGAACGGCGAGTAAAAAAGATGTAAGAAATTCCAACATTGACACCTCCTCCCTGTTGCGGGTGTCGGTGAGCAACAAAAAAATTATACCATATTATTTACCGATAGGCAAAAAGAAATCACAAGTCTATTTGTAAAATATTATACGGGATGGGACTATGGCACAGCTATACCAGATAGGCACACCTTACATTATTGGCAGTTATTCTATGGATATGATGGCATGGAATGATCTCGACATTGATATCGAAAACCATGCTATGTCAATCGGCAGATTTATCATAGGTATAAAACAGGAGCTCTTAAAACGCGGGCTGTATGGCTTCTATCAATATTCCAGTATGGATGTTTACCGGTAACAGTTCAGACAGGTCTGCGCATTCACTGCGCTGACCGTGTCATAGAGTAGAGCCTGAAAGCATACGGCCCATCGCGAAGCGATTTTTAATGGCCGGATGCCTGTAACAGTGAAGGTATCTGAACTGTTACGTTTACCGCGCCGTACTGGAACAAGGAATTACAGACACAGACGAACTTCTTGAACGCTATGTTAAAACTATGAATTATCTATAAACAACATGTAAAGACGGATACCAATCTCTTCATTGATATCCGCCTTTACTCTGATCCTTCAATCATTCTTTTTTTACCTCTTTCTTCTTCGGTTCCAGTTCCTTGATGCTCTACCAATTCACTGCCCGATACTGGTATTTTGTGAAAAAGTTTAAGTTCTTGGCGGTCCGTACCTCCTTTTCATAAACTCTTCGACTCCTGATATTCAGCGCCTTCTCTCAGGAATCTTCTCTCAACACTTGTGCTGATGGTAAATAACAATTCATTACTTACAGCTCGCGTCTGTCTTGTAATGCAGTTTTGTTATTTGTTAAATATAAAATATCACACTTGTCTTTATTTGTCAATATATTTTTTGTAATTTTGTCAATTTTTCTTTTGTTGTATGTATATTTATTATTTTAATTATATTTTTCAGTTTTTACAGCAGCTCTCACGGCAAAAAGAAAAGGTGTAAAGCCCATACTGAGATAGAGACTTTGCACCTTATAATCATTATTCTTTAATCACATCAAGTTCAGCAAGATTAATTCCTGACGCCGTCAGAATAACTTTTAACTCAATATAGCGTCCCCGGATTTCTTTATAAACTGCTGAATCCTTATTATCAATTAAAAGCATATATTTTTGGACTCTTGCAAATTCTTCTACTGATATTTTCATCATCTCTTTTTCAGTCATAACTTCACCACCTTTTTATAAGTGCCGTTTACTTTGATGCTTTCATTATATCAACCGGCAAATGTGGTGTAAAGCTTTTATTTCCGTTATATCAGATCACATCCGTATATTTCATGATCTTCGTCATGACCGCCATCTTCTTGCCAAGGTTTCCCGCATTTTCCATACCGATCTCATCTTCCATCGTCTGAGACCCGTCCCCCGGGCTCCACAGAGCCGCGCCGGAATAGACACCGGAACCGCCGTTGCAGATCGTCATTCCCTGCGTGTTATAGAAATTAACGATCGTCTGGAGTGTGAATTCCTGTCCTCCGTTCCTGGTTCCGCCTACCGCGATAGCAGCTCCCACCTTCTTCGTAAAGAAATACGGATCCTTCACACTGATCATCCATGCGGAGCGGAATCTGCTGAAGAATGTGGATAACTGTGCGGTAACGCTCATCTCATATACCGGTGAGGCAATAATGATACCGTCCGCCTCGTAGAATTTGTCATATAACTCTGTCATGTCATCTGTAAATACCGTACAGCGGTCTGATTCGTCACGCAGACATTTGTTGCAGTGAACACAGGGCTGCATCTTTCTGGCACGAAGCTCCACCAGTTCTGTCTGCACATCACCCTGGGCTTCCGCCTCCTTAAGCGCTGCACTAAGGGCTGTATAAGAAGATTTTCTTCTGGGACTTCCGCATATTCCTAATATCTTAACCATGGTTATTCCTCCATTTTGTTCATATGTATATTTTCTTCATATGTCAATGTCTCCCACTCGGAGAACCGGTTCTCAATCTGCACTTCGCTAATCAGTCGGTTGTCCTACCCAGAGCATGCAACACTGCCTCCGGGTCCGCCGGCAGAGAGTCGATCTCAGCGCCGATCGCATTGCAGATGGCATTGACAACTGCCGGAGCGCACGGTACTACCGGACACTCGCCAAGGCTCTTGGCCCCGTACGGACCTCCCGGCTCTCCTTCGCCTTCCGCAACAAAGTCCATATAGAGCTTCGGCATATCGCATGCGTTCAAAAGATGATACTGCTTAAAGCATGTCTCCTGCGGATTCCCTTCTGCATCATAGGTGATGTTCTCTGACAGACCATAACCAAGCCCCATATGGATCGCTCCTGCAAGCTGTCCTTCCAACGCCAGGGGATTGATCACTCTTCCCACATCCTGTACCGCAGAGTATTCTAAGACTTTGGTCTTGCCCGTCTCTGTGTCCACCTGCACCTTCGCGATATGGACTCCGTAAGAGCTTGGGCCTCTCGGCGCCGGATGAGTCTCCGAGCAGCACAGTTCCCGCATACTGTCTCTCTGACAGTGAAGCATCACCTCAGCGATGGATACAGATCTTCCTTCCTGCGTGCTGTCCCACGCCCTGTCGTCATACAGTTCTACCTGCTCAGGGTCTATCTCAAGAAGGTCTGAAGCTTCCTTCTGAAGCTCCTTCTTCATGGATTCCGCTGCCTTCTTGGCAGCCATTCCGACCACGTATGTACCGCGGCTGGCATAGTCGCCCAGATGCCACAGACAGGCGTCCGTATCTGCCTCTACCGTATCGATCTTATCAAGCGGGATTCCCAGCACTTCGGACACCACCTGTTTCTGCATCCCCACGTTATCATTTCCCATATCATGGGAACCGCTGTACAGGATACAGGTTCCGTCTTCGTTCATCTTCAGCATCAGTGTCGTGACGTCGCGGTGCGCGCCGAAGCAGTTATTGCCGTGGACACCCAGCGCTACCCCTACGCCGATCCGATAGCGTCCGTCCCTGGATTCTTCCTGTTCCTTACAGATATCCTCATAATGGATAAGCTCTTTGGCTCTTCTTAAGCAATCCTTCGGTCTCGGGTTGCCGTGCGGCTTATGGAAGCAGGGATCCAGACTGTCTGGATCTACCATATTGATCTCCTGAAGCCATGCCGGATCCATATGAAGGAAGTTCGCGATCTTGTTGATCTGACGCTCCAGGCCGAAATACGCCTGAGGCGAACCATATCCCCGCATCGCTCCCGCTACAATCGTATTGGTATACACCGGATTCACATGAAAACGCATATTTTCAATCTTATAGGCCTTGAATACCTTATGGGACATTGCGCCGGATACGTTCAGCGCACTGGTGGCGTAAGCGCCGGTATCATTGTAGAACTTCATATCTACCGCATGGATTCTGCCGTCTTTCATGAATCCTGTCTTAATGCAGGCAATAGAACCGTGGCGTACACGGGTTCCGAAGATACACTCCCTTCGGGTATATTCAAGCTTTACCGGACGGCGCGTCATCTTAGAGAGCACTGCCGCCACCGGTTCCACCGTCATCTCAAGCTTGCCCCCGAATGCGCCTCCGATGGCAGGCGCCGACATACGGATCCGGTTATACGGGAGATTGAATATCTGGCTTAAGATCACCCGGAATCCGAATGTATTCTGGGACGGGCTGTAGATCGTCAGCTTGTCGTCATAGCTCCAGTCTGCGATCGCCACATGAGGCTCGACCGCCGCGTGGTGGATCGGCTGTGTGGTAAAACGATCCTCAAATACATAGTCGCACTCCTCCAATGCCTTATCCACATCCCCGGTTTCTACATGTGCCTGTCCTACGATGTTGCCGCCCTCGTGGATCGGATATGCATCCTCCTTGATCGCCTCCTCCACCGTCATCATGACCGGAAGCTCTTCGTATTCCACCTGGATCAGCTTCACCGCTTCCTGGGCGATCTCCAGGGTATCCGCCGCTACCGCCGCCACACGGTCCCCGACAAAACGAACCGTATCGTCGAAGATTCTCTCCGTATTCGGAATCTTATGCTCAATAAACCGCAGCGCGCTGTTGAACCTGGTCTGCGGCGTATTCTTATAGGTCGCAACTGCACGTACGCCCGGCAGACTCTCTGCCCGGCTGGTATCGATACTCTTGATTCGCGCATGTGCCTTGGGACTGAACAAGACTTTCGCATACAGCATGCCCGGAAGCTTCATATCACCCACATATATTTTCCTTCCGGTAACCTTCGATGCAGCGTCACGGATGGGAACTCTCTTCCCGATCTCTCTGAACTCATTACCTTTCATCTGATTCACCCCGCATTCTTTCCGCCGCTAAAATAATCGCGTCCACGATCTTCTGAAAACCTCCGCACCGGCAGATATGCCCGGAAAGCGCCTGGCGTACCTCTTCTTCGGTCGGCGATAAATTCTTATCCAGGAGCGCCTTCGCCCTCATGACCATTCCGGGGGTGCAGAAGCCGCACTGCACGGCTCCCGCATCAATAAATGCCTGCTGTATCGGGTGCAGCCTCTCTCCGTCCGCCACACCCTCGATCGTCAAAACCCTGGCTCCTTCAAGCGTACATCCCTTGATCCTGCAGGAACGCTTCGCCTCGCCGTCTACGATCACGACACAGGCGCCGCAGCCGCCGTCCAGACAACTGTCCTGGCAGCCGCATTTGGTCCCTGTAAGCCCCAGCACCTCACGAATAATATATAGCAGCGACCATGATTCCTGGATTTCCAGTTGTTTCCATTCTCCATTTATTTCAAATTTTATATTTTTCATCGCTTCTATCCTTTAACTTCTCAATATTTATTCAGTCTGTGCTTCCATATCTGCCTGCGCTTCATCCTCTGGATCCTTAGGAACCACAAGATTCAATACAAGAGCCATAAGTCCTGATACCAGGATCGGCTCTGTCAGGAACATGTGCATTCCCTCCGGGAATCCGCTTATCGCCGCCGGCGCCATAGAAGCCCCAAGTCCAAGGGCAAGGGACAAGCCGGCGATGGTTCCGTTCCGGAATGACAGGTCCTCCTTCATAAGACGGACTCCGGTAATGGTGATCATACCGAATACGATAACCGTCGCTCCTCCGATCACTGCCTTTGGCATTGTAGACATCAGCGCGCTGAACTTCGGAACCAGTCCAAGGATCAGCATGAATCCTGCTGCTGCTCCGATCACTCTGCGGTTTACCACCTTCGTCATAGATACGATTCCCACATTCTGGCTGTATGTAGATACCGGCAGTCCTCCGAAGCAGGCCCCCAACAGAGTAACCACGCCGGATGCCAGGATACCGCCTGAGAGTTCCTCGCTCTTAGGCTCGCGGCCATAGCCTCCCACAGTCGTTCCTGTGATATCGCCTACGGTCTGCATGACATTGACCACCGTAAGAAGGACAATTGCGACTACCGCTGTCGGCGAGAAGCTGATCCCGAACCGGAACGGTACCGGAATGGTAAGCCAGCCGGCGTCCACAATACCGCTGAAATCAATATTTCCCATAAACAGAGATACCGCATATCCTACCACTACACCGATCACGATTCCCGCAAGCTGAACATATCCTGTACAGCACATATTACAGATAATAACCGTTATCAACGTTACGCCTGCAATGATCCAGTTCTGGAGTGAACCAAAGCCTTCGCTTCCTTCCCCGCCTGCCATATACTTAATGGCGATCGGGTAGAGGGACAGTCCGATCGCAAGGATGATCGTCCCTGTCACAAACGGCGGGAAGAACTTCCTGATATACTTGATTCCGAATCCCATGATCAAGGTCACGATCCCCGCTATGATCTGTGCCCCGAACACACCGGATAATCCGTACTGCGCACCGATGGCTGTAAGGGTAGGCACGAACGTGAAGCCTACGCTGAATACGGTGGGTACTCTTGCACCAAACATCTTGATCGGATACAATTGAATCAAGGTACTGATCCCCGCCATTAAGAGCGCGAACTGAATAAGAAGCTGACGCTCGGCATCTGAAACTCCGCATGCATTTGCCACCACCATCGGCACTGTGACCGTACCGACGAACATTGCCATAACATGCTGAAGCGAGATTGGGATGATTCTCGCAACAGACGGCTTTCCTTCATATGTAAATAAGGAATTATCTGTATTTATATTATTTGCCATATTATTTCTCCTCTTTTCTCCCGCAGATCTTTGCTGCCATGCACCTGTCAGTCTCCGTACTCAGACTGCGGGAGTATTCCTCTCTGAATGTGCAGCGGCTAAAAGGGCTGCTCAAAATTACCGCTGCACAGATGTATCATATTAATATACGCTGTTCCACTTATGTCCTTCTCTGCGGTTCGTGATATTGCCGCGCACGCACAGGTCTTCCGCGCATCTCTGTACGGAACGGTATACTTCCTTCTCATCCTTCACGCGGACGATGATTCCGTCTTTTACGATCACCTGTCCGTCTACCATCACGCCTGTAATGTTCTTAAGCGAAGAAGAATATACCAGCGTAGATACCGGATTGTGCATCGGGATCGCCTTCGGGCATTCCAACGGATCGAAGATCACCAGGTCTGCCTTCTTGCCTGTCTCCAGAGAGCCGATCTCATTTTCAAGGCCTACTGCACGCGCTCCGTCGATGGTTGCAAGCTCCAGGACCTTCTCTGCGGAGATCGCCAGCGGATTCTTCGTCGCAACCTTATGCTGCAGCGCTGTGAACTTCATCAGCTCTACCATATCCTGAGCGTTGTTGCTCGCCGCGCCGTCTACGCCAAGGCTCACATTGATGCCTCTCTCCAGCATCTCCGGTACCCGCGCTACTCCGGAAGACAAATACTGATTGGAGCATACGTTGTGAGAAACCTTGATGTCGTATTTCTGCGCCATATCCATATCTTCGTCGGTCAGATAACAGCAATGTACCATCAGTACGTTCGGACCTACGATGCCAAGCTCCTCTAAGAGCGGTGCGTCGTATAATCCATGGAGCGCCTTGGTAGCCTCTCTGTCGAACTCTGTCTCTGAGATATGTACTGTGAAACCGGACTTGTATTCATTCGTCACCTTCCACAGCATCTCAAGCATTTCCCTGGAATTGGACCACATAGCGGCCGGAGCCACCCAGATCTTGATCCTTCCGTCCTCGGAATTGTGGTAGGTCTCGAACAACCTTCTTACATCCTCCTCCACAACATCCTTCTGCTGCATGATTCCCGGATGCACGCCGAAGTTCTCTGCTGAATCCATACATCCTCTTCCCAGGATACCGCGGATTCCAAGTTCCTTGTATGCATCGATGATACCGTCGCACAGTCCTGCACGGTTATGCGGATACATGTAATCTACCATTGTGGTGATACCGCTGTGAAGCCCTTCCATACAACCAAGCATTGCGCCGAGATAACAATCCTCTCTTGTGAGATTTGTCGCTGCCGGGAAGGTCATAGTTGCCAGCCAGTCCTTCAATACCATATCATCTCCAAGCCCCTTAAGGAGTGTCTGGAACAGATGGTTGTGCGTATTGATGAATCCCGGGAACACTACCTTGCCGTCAAGATCTGTAACCTCTGCCACATCCGTGTATTTCTTCTCCAGCGCGTCGCTGTCTCCGATATCTACGATCTTATTTCCCTGGATCGCGATCGCTCCATGATATAAGATCTCTCTTTCCTTATTTACAGTTACAATAATTCCGTTTTTCAGTAAATGATCAATCATTCGTATATCCTCCGTTTTTATTATCTATTTCTTAATCTGCTGCCTGCCTGATCTCCGCAAGCATCTCCTCTTCTACTACTTTATCCACTCCGTCCTTCGGAAGCAGAATGTTCAATATAAGCGCTGTTCCGGCTACCAGGATGATACTGGACTCACCGAAGAACATCTGCACATATTCTCCCGCGCCTGCCAATGTATCCTTTGCAAAGGAGATCCCAAGGCCAAGCGCCAGTGATGTTCCGCACAGCAGCATGCTGCGGCTTGTGAATCTGCTCCTTGATACAAGGCTCATGCCGGACAGTGCGATCATAGAGAATACCACGATCGTCGCTCCGCCGATCACGCAGTTTGGTATGGTAGACAACAGCGCCGACAGCTTCGGGCAGAATGCCGCAACCACAAGGGTCACCGCCGCGCATCCCATGACGAATCTGCTGCACACCTTGGTCAGAGCCACGATTCCTGAGCACTGGCTGTAGGTTCCGGTTGCAAAACAATTGAAGAAAGATGAGAAGATGCAGGCAACCGAATTCCCTATGATACCTCCCTGCAGCTCGGAATTCTTAGGCTGTCTGTTCAGTCCGCCTGTCGCCGATACTGTAAAATCTCCCGTCATCTCTACCGCGTTGATGAAGAACAGCAGTATGAATACAACAGCGAAATCCATATGGAATTCCAATCCGAACGCCATCGGCTTCGGAAGAGAGAACCATGCCGCCTCCGCCACAGGAGTAAAATCCACGATCCCCCACACAACAGAGACCAGATAACCTGCCACCATACCGATCAGGATCGCCGCCGCGTTTACAAGGCCTTTACCGAATCCAGAGCAAAGCATGATCGCCACGATAACGATCCCGCCGATGATCCAGTTATATGCCAGACCCGTATCCGGCGATCCCTGGCCTCCCGCCAGATTATACGCCGCTGTCGGGAAACAGGAGACACCGATGGATACGATGATCGTACCCGTCACGATCGGCGGGAAGAACCTGCGCACCTTCGGAAGCGCGAATCCTATGATGATCGACACCAATCCTCCGATCAACTGTGCTCCGAACAGAGCTGCCAGCCCGTAATTGACCGATACTGAAATACAGATAGGAAGAAACGTATACGTTAATCCCATCATAACCGGCAGACCCGAACCGATCTGAACCTTCCCGAATTTGATCGGAAATGCCTGGATCAGGGTTGCTACACCCGCACCTAAAAGTGAACATTGCAACAACAGGGTTGATTCGGCCGTTGAAAGTCCTGCTGTCCCTGATACCAGTAGCATGGGAACGATATTTCCCACAAACATCGCAAGCAATTGCTGCAATCCCAGCGGAAATGCCTGCGTAATAGGCGGTCTGCCATCCAATTCATAAATAGCGGTGCTTCTTGAAGTACTTTCTGAAGTATTCGTTTTCATTTTTACCCTTCCATTTTGTCCGAACGGGGGCTTCTTCCCGTTCTTAAGACTGCTCGAAACTGCTTTCGGACAGTCTCCAACGACTGACTTCGTAGTGCCCCGCAGGATACCCGCACGGCATCCGGTTCTAATATCTTCTAATGTCACAATACAAATATTAATATCCTGCGTACATGTAGAGAATGCATCTTCCCTCCCGTTCGGAACACATGCTTAAGTGGTTGACTAAAGTCAGTGAAAGCCAACCGCCTCACAAGGGGCCATGCCCTCATGCCGAACTCTTCATATCTTCTCTTTTCGTCTTTTTCGTCTCTTACCGGCAGAATAAGAATCTTCCCTCCGGCTTCTCCATTACCCACTCTCCTTTTCTCTTAGCCTGTATACCCTTCACAAATACATCCTGTATCTGATAAGTAACCTCAAATCCTTCAAACGGCGTATAATCTACATCCTGACACAGCGTTCCGGCACTGATCCTGTGAGGTGCATCTCCCCTCACGATGACCAGATCCGCATCGCCTCCCGCCCTTATCGTCCCTTTTACAGGATGAAGACCGAAGAGCCTTGCCGGTTCTGTACACAGAAGACTTACTAATTTCTCCAGAGGTATCCCTCTCCTGCTTCCGTATTCCAGCATCAGTTCCATACGTGTCTCTATTCCCGGGGTTCCGTTTGGAATCCTTGTGAAATCCTCTTTCCCCAGGTCCTTCTGCCCATGAAACCGGAAGGAACAATGATCCGTGGAGACTGCGTCGATCGTACCATCCGCAAGCGCCTTCCAGAGCGCCTCCTGATCGGCTTTCGTCCGAAGCGGCGGTGAGAGCACATATTTGGCGCTCTCGAATCCGGGCAGATCGTATAGGCTCTCGTCCAGGAGCAGATATTGCGGACAGGTCTCGGCATAAACTCTCTGACCTCTTTGTTTGGCCTGCCTAATGACCTCAGCCGCTTCCTTCGTGCTGACATGCACGATATAGACCGGTACGTCCGCCATAGCTGCGAAGTCGATCACCCTCGATACTGCTTCCTTCTCCGTCAGATTCGGCCGGGACTTGGGATGATTCCTGATATCGGATGCGTTCTCTTCTCTTAACTGCCGCTGCAGGCGCCTTAACACATCACCGTTCTCACAGTGCACGCACAGCAATGTATCCAGTTCCTTCATCTCCTGAAGAATCCCAAAGAGCTGTTCGTCATACACTCCGATACCGTCCTGATATGCCGTATAGGCTTTGAAAGAAGTAATACCCTGCTCCTTCATGCGGACAAGCTGCTCCTTCATGCCTTCGTCCCATCCTGACACGGTCATATGGAACCCATAATCACAGTATGCCCGTCCTTCTGATTTCTTACGCCAGCAATTCAGGCCGTCCATTAGAGTCTCCCCCTCGTCATACTCCGGAAAGTCCATAACGGTCGTGGTTCCTCCCATAACAGCAGCCCGCGTCCCGGTCAGATAATCATCCGACGTCATACATTCTCCGGCAGGCATATCAATATGCGTATGCACATCCACGCCTCCCGGCAGGATATAGGCCCCTTCTGCATCCAGGACTTCTTCTTCTCCTTCCGGTTCTAATTCTGTCCCGACTGCCGTGATCTTCCCGTCTCTTATACGCAAGCCGCCTTCAAAGCGTCCGTCTTCTGTTACAATGATCCCATTCTTAATCAGCATTTTGCTACCTCAAGTTCTTTTTAAAGAAATCCAATGCATTCTCAAAAAACATCTTATCTATGATTCTCTCAGAGATTCCCCTTGTGAGAAGATACTCTGCAGAGCGGGCGAATTTGACCGGGGTATCCAGTGTCTCGTCTATATCCGCACCGTCAAAATCACTTCCGCAGGCGATAATATCTTCGCCGCCAAGCTCCAGCATCCGGCTTACATGCCGGTATATGCTGTCTAAGTCTCCCTTATGGTCGTCCGCCAAGAACTGCTCATACAGATTCACGCCTACCAGTCCCTTGCGGTTAATCATCTCCTTGAACTGCTCCTCCGTCAGATTCCTCTTATGAGAACATACGGAACGAAGATTGGAGTGGGTCGCGATAAACGGCTTCCCGGCGATTTCGCACAGTTCCCCGAACCCTCTGTCATTCAGGTGGGAGACATCTACGATGATCCCCGCCTCTTCCATCCGCTTCACAGCCTGCCGCCCAAAAGGAGTAAGCCCCTGATCGGTCTTCTGCCCGCTGCCAAGCTCATTCGGCCCGTTCCACACAAGCGTCATCATCTTAACGCCGTTTGCCGCAAGATAGTCCACATTATCAAGAGATCCCGCAAGAGCCGCGCCGCTCTCAACCGCCAGTATCACCGCACATCTGCCTTCCGCAGTGATCCGTTCAATATCCCCCGGCGTACATACCAACTCCGCCATCTCACTCTGCTTCCTAAGAAGCATATCCAGATATTCCTTATGATCACGGAAATACTGAACCGCCTCTTCACCCCTGACATCATCAGGAATGAAAACCGCCATCGTCTGACACAGCCTCCTAAACTTATCAAGCTCCTTCAGCGAAAACTGCGTTTTCTCACACAAGAAATCAGATTGTTCTTTCTTATAGTTAACGATCGAATCACAATGCAAATCAAAAAGCTGCAAACTACCACCCCTTTTCAATAATATAAACATTTATGCCCGTTCGGCTGGAATCCATTTGTAATATACAGGCCGTTCGGAGATGTCCGTCCTCTAAGCGGACATTCCAGGGCGTCTTTAGCGCAGATGAAATCCACGGCTTACGGAGACTTAGGCATGAAGGCTTTCCTGAATGCCTTAGTCGAAGTTAGCTGTTAGTTCAGCGAAGCGTTGCCCAGTCCGCGTGAGGACGGACATCTCCGAACGGCCGTCCCCATTGCAACCCTCTTCCACCCGAACGCCCAAATATACCTACTTAAGCAGCGCCTTCATCACTCCGTAATAGCTCTCTGTCACCTTCACAAGCTGCTCAATCTCAATATATTCATTGATGGTATGCGCAAGATTCTCCTTAGAAGGCCCGATACCAAGCGTCTTGATTCCTGCCTCGCCCGCATAGTGGCTTCCGTTCGTACAGAAGTTATAATTCGTGATCGTCGGATTCAGCCCAAGCGCTTTCATCTCCTTATACACATCCTGCACAAACGGCTCGTTCTCATCATACAACCAGCCCGGGAAGAATCTCTCGCTGCTGATCTTATTGCCGGTATAGCACTCTTCTTCCATCTCCACGAAGGACACCTTCGCCTTTAGCGCGGAATCTTCCTTCATCATCTGATCCAGCAGCTCCTGGATCGGTGCAAGCACGCTCTCCTTCGTCTCTCCTACCAGAAGGCGTCTGTCATAGGTTGCCCGGCAGTAATCCGGCACTACGGAAGCCCCCGGATACGGTGAGGACTTGATATCCACAAGCTCTAAGATCCCGTCTCCAAGTACCGGATGATTGGTCGGCTTAAGCCCCTGGATCGCCTCGATCACCTTGCACATCTTGTATACGGCATTCACGCCCTTCTCCGGGTTGGCAGAATGCGCCGGCACGCCGAAGGTCTCAACCTTAAGCTCCCCGCGGCCTCTCTGGCCGATCTTGATATTTAACTGAGAAGCCTCTCCAATTACCACGTAATCCGGCTTCACATAAGCGCTGATCTCTCTTGCCGCAACTCCCTCGAAGCACTCCTCGTGTACAACGCCTGCCACATAGATATCACCGGGGAAATTATAATCACAGTCCTTCGCATAGTAGATTGCCGCTGCCATCATGGAGGACAGAGCTCCCTTCATATCAGAAGTTCCTCTTCCGTACATCTTCCCGTCTATGATCTCTGCCCCGAACGGATCGTGCTCCCATGCACTCTCATCCGGTACCGGAACGGTGTCCATGTGTCCGTCGAACAGGATCTTCGGTCCGGGCTGTTTGCCCTTGATATGGCAGATACAGTTCCCATACTTATCCACATGTACGTCTGTGAAGCCTTCCTGGTCACAGAACTGCTTCATCTCCTCTACCACCTTGTTTTCGTGGCCGCTGTAGCTCTTTGCCTGGATCATCTTTTGGCAAAATGCGACCAGCTTCTCTTCTCTTTCCTTGCTAAGCATATTGATTTCCTCCTTACTTTATGTATCATTAGTTAAATGAATTGTAGAATTCGATTGATTTCCTCTCAAGCTCCAGATCTTCCTCTGTCTGCGCGGCACGTTTCCCCGTGAGCGCTCCTGTCGGACAGACATCCAGACACAATCCGCAGAAACGGCATTTCTCAAGATCCACATGCATCTCAGGGAAGGATAAGGTTCTGGCATCATAACAGCATGCAGCCACACATTTGCCGCAGGAGATACATTTCTTCTTCCCATCCTCTTTATATGGCTCAAATGCAAAATCTAACTTGCTCACATACTCCTTCTTCGGGAAATTCGGAAGCGCCGCACGGTTCACTTCTTCGATGGAGTGATAGCCAAGCTCTGCCAGTCTCTTCGAGAGGTCATAGCACAGCTTCTCCACATACTCGACTCCCTTAAGGATTCCTACCGTACAGATGCCCGCGCCCATGGCTCCCGCCATCATGTATTCAATGGCATTGTCCGCGCTCATCACGCCGCCGGATGCGTACAGGTTCTTAAGCTCTGGATGATTGCGGGCGATCTCGGCATTGATGCGCATGGAGATGGGCCTCATAGCCGCTCCCGTCATCCAGCCGTAGCCGTCTGCGCTCATCATCTCCGGGCGTGCCTTCTCGATGTCGATCTTAAGCGTCGGCCCGATGGAGTCGATGGCACATAAGCCGTCTGCTCCGTGCTCCAGGCACTTCTTCGCCGTTCCCACCGGGTCAGGCCAGTTGCCGCTCAGCTTGCAGATCACCGGGATCTTCACATGCGCCTTCGTGTAATCCAGCATAGGGATCAGCGTATCCTCCGTATAGGATACTAGCTCAATGATGTGCGCTCCCGCCTTCTCTACCTCGCCGACGATCTCCTGCGCCTCTTCAAGCGTATGGCCGACGCTTGCGATCACGATTGCTCCCGCCTTCACCGTCTCCGGGATCTCCTTCTCATACCACTGCTGCCTGTCGCTGTCCGCCCATTTCTCACAGTTGATCAGGGAGTCATTATTTACCGTTCCCATGTGATGGACCGGATTGATCGCCGCTGACTTGCGGATGGTCTTCGTAACCACCGCTCCGCAGCCTGCCTTGAAGCCCTTGATCATACCCTCCGCTCCGTAAGTAAGCGGTCCTGATGACAGGATATATGGACTCTGAAGCTTATAACCGCAGAATTCTATTCCGATATCTGCCCCTGTCACTTTCTCTTTCTCAAACATGCTCGTTTCTCCTTTCTATTCTCTGCATGTAATCTGCTTATATTTTAAATCTGTTCTCTGTGTGCTTCCTTCAACTGCTGCGCCGCCTCATAGATCGCAACGGTAAGCTGCTCATAGCCCGTACACCGGCACAGATTCCCTGAGATCGCCCTTCGGATCTCTTCTTTGGTGGCATCCGGGTTCTCGTCTAACAACGCCTTGGCGCTCATCACGAATCCCGGTGTGCAGAATCCGCATTGCAGCGCATGATTTTCAAGGATCGCTTCCTGGATCGGATCCAGCTTCCCGTCTGCTCCCACGCCTTCAATCGTTATGACTTCTCTTCCTTCCACGGAACCGATCGGCACCAGACAGGAAGTTACTGCCTTCCCGTCCAGGATGACCGTACAGGCCCCGCATTCTCCAACGGCGCAGCCTTCCTTGGTTCCTGTAAGCTTAAGAGTATCCCTGAGCACATCCAGAAGCCTTTCGTTCGGATATGCCTCTACCGTTACCGGTTTTTTATTTATGATGAAATTCACTTCTATTTTCTTCATCTTGATCCTCCGATTATATGGTCAGTTTCTTATGCAAGTTTCTTATGCAAATTGGCTGCCGCAACACTCTGTAAGCGCGTCCTCTACGATGGCCTCCACCGCCGGCTGCTTGTATTCCGTAGACCAGCGGATTCCGGTGCGCCTGATCATCTCTTCCGATACCGCCTTCCCTGCTTCCCTCCACAGTTCTTCTGACGGTTTTCTTCCTATTAATATATTCTCTGCCGTCTCTACCCGGTCCGGCGTGCTGAATATACAGCCCGGAGCGATCCGTGCGAAGTCTATCCTTCCCTCTTCGTCAAGCCTTAACGCCGCTGAAACATTCAGTCTGGATATCGCGAGAGCCTTCCTTCTTCCAAGCTTGGCGAATCCTGTGACCGTACCCTCAGGAAGCTTCCTGATGGTAAATTCTTTCACGAACTCATCTTCTTTGAGGCCGACCTTGCCCTGTCCTGTGTAGAAATCCTTAAGCGTGACCACACGCTCCCCGTCTCTTCCTCTGATCACCGTCCAAGCGTCCAGTGCGATCAGAGGCGTCAGCGGATCCGCCGCCGGGGACGCATTGCAGATACTTCCTCCGATGGTTCCGCGGTTCCGAATCTGCGGAGAACCTACGGTAGACGCCGCTTTCCCGAGAAATGGGATCCATCTTTTTATCACTTCTGACCGCTCCAGGTCCGTATGGGTCGTAAGCGCCCCGATATGGATCTGATCTCCCTCTTCCCTGATATACCGAAGCTCATCTTCGAGAAAAGACAGATCCAGGAGACATTCCAATTCTTTCCATCGCTTATCTTTCTCTCGAATCTGTACCATGATATCCGTACCGCCGGCTACAATACGCGCTTTTCCCTGATATCTGGCAAGCACCTCACACACCTCATCTGGCGTTTCCGCTCTATAATAATCATATTTAAACATATGCGTTTTCCTTTCTATCTAAGCTTCTTCCCTAACAGTACCGTCTCCAGATCACAGGGATTCTCCCGGATCCGTCTGCCCGTCGCATTGTAAACCGCGTTGGCGATCGCTGCCGCAACCGCTTCCGTCGCCGGCTCTCCGATACTCTTCGCCCCGTAAGTTCCTGCCGGATCGCCTGACTCGAAGATCTGTACATCCATCTCGGGCGCATCCATTGATGTAGGCAGGATATAGGAATCAAAGTTCCGGTTCTTCACCCGGCCGTTCTTCGGAGCAACATCCTCCATGATTCCGTAGCCCTGGCCCATCACGATACCGCCGTAGATCTGTCCCTTGATCAGCGCAGGATTGATGGCTCTGCCTACATCATGGCTTGCCGTCACCTTCTTAAGATCCACATATCCGGTCCTCATATCCACTTCGACCTCTGCGATCACACATCCGTATGCGAAGGTCGGGAACGCCTTACCCTGCCCGGTCTCGTGATCCTGCGGCAGATCTTCCGGCATAAACCACTCATAAGCCGCCATCTGCTTGCCCGTCCAGATACATGCGCCCGTCACAGACGTGAACGGAACCGTGATCTCGGGATGATCTTTCAGGAAGAACACCGCGTCCTTCAGATCTATATCTTCCTCTGTGAGCTGCTCATAGGTAAGATCCGTGCCTTCCAGAGAGAATGACCGAAGCTCCAATGCATTCTTTATCATGACCTTCTTAAGCTTCTCCCCTGCCTTCCGCACAGACTGAGCGCCCATGACCGTCCCTCTCGACGCAACCGTCATACCGCTGTCCGCGATCGCGAAAGAATCAAGCTGCGGGAACTGGATATCCTCGTAATGAACTCCCAGCGCCTCCGCTGCGATCTGAGCATACGCCGTCTTAAGCCCCTGTCCGTTCTCCGCAAGACCGGAGGCGATGCTGACGCTGCCGTCCTCGTTGACGATCATCATACAGCCCGACGCATCCGGGGACTCTGCACCAAGCCCGCAGCCGCGGTAGCAGATTGCAAGTCCGATTCCCTTGCGGAACCTGGTATCCGGCTGCTGCTTATATTCCGCATGCTTCCTGATATAATCTGTCCGCTCTACCGTATCGTCCATCACGTCCTGGAGGATGACATACTCTACCGGAATACCCGTAGCCGTTACGGAACCGTCCTTTAAGCAGTTGATCCTTCTAAGCTCCACTTCATCCATGCCAAGCTCCTCGGCAAGCTCTTCGATCAGCTGCTCCTGTCCGAAGATCAGCGACGGAGAGCTGTACCCTCTCATGGCGCCGGAGTGGATGTTATTCGTAAATACACCGTATGTATCCGTCTTGATATTCTCGATCTCGTAAGGGCCTGAGGAATGTACATTGGCACGCCAGTTCATGAACTGTGTCTGATTATTATATGCGCCGCAGTTGTCTACCTGCTCTCCTTCAAACGCCACGATCCTGCCCTCTTTGGTAGCTCCGATCTTATAGCGCAGACGGAACGGATGCCGCTTGGAGCTCTCCAGGAACGAATCCTCTCTTGAAAATACGAACTTGACCGGTCTCTTCGTCTGATAGGCGAGATATGCCGCCCTTGCCGTCACAAGACCGATTCCTTCCTCCTTGCCTCCGAAGGTCCCTCCTAAGATTGCCTGTATCATACGGACCTTATTCAGCGGGATCCCAAGAATGTCAGACACATACCGTCTGGTAAAGAACGGATTCTGCGCCGACGCCTGCACCGTCATCAGCCCGCTGTTGGGATCCATGTATGCAAGCACCGCTTCCGGCTCTATGTAAGAATGCTCGATATACTGGGTCCTGTATTCCCGCTCGAGTATCACGTCCGCCTGTTCAAAGCCTTTCTCTATATCACCCTTGCGGATGTGAAACAGAGAATCCTTGAAGATGTTCTTCTCATACTCCTCGTGCACCAGCGGCGCTCCCTCTTCCAATGCGTCGTCGATGGTATACACTCCCGGGAGTTCCTCGTATTCTACTTCGATCGCTTCCAGAGCATCCTCTACCAGCGATTTGCTCTTTGCCGCCACCATTGCCACACAGTCTCCGGCATAGCGGATACGGTCTGTCAGGTACATGTACCCTGCCCAGCTCTTTGTCTTGCGAAGATCGGCGAATGTCACCACCGCCTCGACGCCTTCTATCGCCTTCGCCTTATCTGTATTGATCCTTGTCACCCTCGCACTGGAATATGGGCTTCTTAACACTCCCGCATAGAGCATCCCTTCCATATACAGATCAGCCGCATAGAGCGCTCTTCCTGATACCTTTTCCACACCGTCGATCCTTGGCTTGGATCTGCGGATCACATTATAATTCTCTTCCTTCACCTGATTCATGACTATTTCCTTTCATTCACCTGCCAAAATTGCCGGGTCACTTCCCTCAGTTTTTCTTTTGCCGCAGCCGCGTCGACCGTCAGCATCATACCGTCTTTCTTAAGCTGCCTTCCGCCGACGAATACATTCTTCACATTCTGCGGATTGGTAAATAACACCAACTGGTCGTACACATTCTTCTCATTTACCGGAGTCGGCTGTTCCAGACTAACGGTGATCACATCCGCAAGATTGCCTTCCTTCAATACTCCCGCGTCTGTAAGGCCGATCGCCTGCGCACCCATGGACGTCGCCATCTCGTACACTGTCTTCGCCGGCATCACCTGGGGATCCTGCTGGTTCGCCTTGTGCATCAGGAACGCGCCCCGCATGACTTCGAAGAAGTTATTAACGTAACCGTCCGTACCAAGCCCTACCGTCATTCCTCTGTCAAGCATCTTCGTTACCGGTGCGAACCCTCCTCCGACCTCGCAGTTGGACAGCGGCATGGACACTGCTTTTACCTGATGCTTCGCCAGAATATCGAGCTCCGCGTCTGTTGCCTGCACTACCTGGGAGGCCAGAACATTCTCATCCAGATATCCGAGTTCCTCATAGATCTCAACCGGCGTCTTGCCGTATTCTTTCCGGCACCACTCCGGTTCGAATACGCTCTCGCTTAAGTGCATATGGATCATACAGTGGTTCTCCTGCGATAATTCCTTCGCCTGCTTTACAAATTCCTTGGAGCAGGTAAACAGAGTATGTATACTGTTGATTCCCTGTACCAGTCCGCCCTCCCGGTTATACTTCTTCACAAATTCTATATTCTCACGCAAGCCTTCCTGTCCGTTTTCTTTGCTTTTTCTCTCACATGCCTCAAAGGATAAGCGCCCCCGAAGCCCGGCTTCTTCCACGACCTTCTTCTCTACCTCCAACGCTCCCGGGATCGCATTGGGTCCTTCCAGGATATCCACAAATGAAGTCACGCCGCTGTCGATCATTTCCGCACACGCCCACCTGGACGTCGCTTCCACTAACTCGTGGTTCAGCCGGTCCTCTACATAAGGCCACCAGAAATCATCCAGGAAGCTTTCAAACTCTGTTACCATCGCTTCCGCCGTGATCCCATGGGAGAGGAAGCCGTACATGTGGTTGTGTCCGTTGACGAACCCCGGCAGGATGATCTGGTCCGGTAAATCTATCAATTCATCCGCTTCATTTACCAGAAGCCTGCCACTCTCGGCGATCTGTACGATCCTGCCCTCCTCCATTCTCAATCCATAGTCCTTCTTAAGCCCTTCTTGGGTCATTAAAAATGCACCTTTGATCACTGTTGCAGACATCTTCTTTCTCCTTTCTTAACAAATAGATCTTTCTGTTAGCTTTTTCTTTGAAAAAAAAAGAGCCCAGCAACCTTTGTGAAAGGTTGCCAAACTCTTCTTCGAGTGCCTGACTTTATAGCTCTGACTTTTCTTGTCAAAAATTGATGAAAAAAAGAGAAGGCTTCCGGCCTTTGTGAAAGGTCGGCAAACTTCTCTGTGAGTTCGTTCTTTATTAACTTTTTCTATATATTATATCATTGTTTTATATTTGTCAATATATTTTTGTAAAATTTTTATAATATTATCTTTTACTTTATAACTTCTCAGGAAATATTGCCGAAAATATCCGACGGGCAATTGGCACATCCGCTGTATCTGCGCTTCCTGCAATCCCTCCTAATGTTCAGAGAATATGGCAGGATACTTGACACGATTCTTATTCCGGCACTCATATAGCACATCATCCGCCATCTCAAGGATATCTGCCACCGTCATCTTATTCTCCTTGCCCTTAACCTCCAGGACGCCATAGCTGAAGCTGCACTGATATTTCGCGTAGACCTCCTCCTGGAATTCCCTCATGATCTCGGCAAGCTTACGGTTAATCAGCTCAGCCATATTACCGGAAAGAATCACGCAGAATTCATCTCCGTCAATTCGTGTAAATGTATCGCCGCCTCGGAAATTCTTCTTGACGATCTCCACGAACTTCTGGATATATTCATCTCCCACATCATGGCCGAACGTCTCATTCACATATTCCAACCCGTCTAACTGCAGATAGCAGAGCGTCGCCTCCAACTCGTCACGCAGAACGATCCCCATATATTCTTCAAAGAACAGACGGTTCTTTGTCCCCGTCAGCGGATCATGGTAAGCCTTGCTGGTCATATTACGGGCGTTGCGCTTCTCATCCGTGATATCTACCACAACATGCACGTAGGAAGACCGTTCCTTCCACTCCATCTGGAAAGACGTCACACGGTAAAATGTATCCGCTTCACCTTCCATCTCCCACACCTGATACTGCTCATGGCTTCTCCAATTCAGAAGCTCCGACTGGAAAGAAAGACGCCTCTTGCAGGTCTGACAGAAGGTATCTTCTATGACTCCCACCTGCTTTTTCTTATTGCAGTATATGATCTCGCTGGTATCTCTGTCCACAACAAGCAGCCATTCCTTGCGTTTGCTCAGCATCTCCACCAGGAGTTCGTTGTAACCCTCGATCATCTCCGCCCGGCGCTCCGCCTTCTCCGCCGCTTCCTTAAGCTGTTCCTCCCGATCCTTAAGCTGCCTCGTCATCTCGTTAAACGCATCGGAGAATTCTCCCAGGAAAGCTACGTGCTGAGAATAATCTCCCTTCGTGACCTGCTGCGCCTGCCATGTGAGATGATTCAGGTTCGCATGCAGGTTCTTAAGATTCTCACACAAGAAATTATATTCTTTCGGAAATTCTACCGACAGATTCCCTTTTGAAAGTTCCGCAGAATATGTGACCAACTCATTTACTGCATTCTGCATGTACTGCAGTCCGCGTCCCAGATCCCGGTAAGGTTCGCTGAGTTCACCGACTTCAAGCTGTTCTATCCACGAATCGTATAATATCCCTCTCAAATATTCAAACAAAAGCTCACAATTCTTATTCGCATCTGTTCCCATTCCACATCCTCCTTATTCCTCTATATCCGCCCGGAACCGGCATACCCTGTCTCCGGTCGCCCAACAATTCACCTCCGTCGCATTATAAACTCTACCTGTATACGAAGTAAGAATTCCTGCCAAAAAGCCCTCGTCATAGTTGCATACTGTTTCCCCAAGAAGAGGCAGTCCGGAACAATCGGCATCCTCGGATACCGTAAGTACCATCTTACCCGTCTCTTCATCAAACTTCTCAATCCGGAGGACCCCCATCTTAAATTCTTCCAGACGCTTCTGAAGCTGTGACGTAAATTCTGACAGTTCCAGAGATGAATCCAGATACTTTTCTGCAAAATACGTTCCGGCACGGAACCCGGCGCTCCGAAATATATCTATCTGCTCTTCCTTTCCAAACCTCGCACTCAATTCTTCGCGGAGAGAATACTCCAAGAGCCTGTATACCGCAACCGGAAGCTCCGTCCCCAAATTCTCTCTGCCGTTTTCCTGCGCCTTCATGTAATCTGCAAGAGAAAGTTCCTTTCTGTTCTTCAAAAAAATGTTGTCTTCCATCATGCTTCCCTTTCTTAGTAAATATAGTCTACCGATCATATTATAATATATTACGTTTGCTTTGCCAATAATAAAAAACCCATTACAAATCCAGCGCGGAAGGATTCAGCAGGAATTCATAGAGTCCCAGATGAAGGATCCCATCTTCGTCAATCCACGGCTTCATCCCACTCTTCACGACAATAATCTTTCGGAAGAAATCTTTGACTCCCAAAAGCGGCCGAAGCTCCGTCTTTTCCTTCTGTGCGTCACTTGTGGTCAATGCAGATTGGATGTAATATTTTTTGGCTCCTTTATTGATGACAAAATCAATTTCACAGCTAACCTTCTTCCTTTTTCCTGCCGCATCCGTCTCAAAAATCTCAACAACACCTACATCAACCGAATATCCTCTGCCAATCAGTTCATTGTACATGATATTCTCCATAATGTGCGTCTCCTCCTGCTGTCTCATATTCAGCCGAACATTCCTGAGTCCTATATCACTGCAATAATACTTTGATGGATAAGAAAAATACTTCTTCCCCTTTATATCATACCGTTTTGCCTGACGGAACAAAAAGGCCTCGGACAGATATGTCAGATAGCTGGCAATCGTACCGCTATCCACTTTGATTCCTTTTACCGTCTGTAACGTATTCGCAATTTTTCTGGCATTCGTCAGAGATCCTACAGATGAACACAGATCATCTGTCAACTCACTCAAAACTTCTGGAAGGCCAATCTGATACCGTTCAATGATGTCTTTAAAATATACTTCCTCGAAAAGGGAGAACAGATATTTGAATTTATCTTCCTCTGTCTTCCTGAACAGCACCAGAGGCATGCCGCCATACAAAGCATATTCCTCATAAGCCTCAGCTCTGTCTCCGCCTACATAGTCAAAATACTCTTTGAAAGAAAGCGGGTGGACTTCAACAGAATCGCCGCGGCCTCGAAAAGCAGTCATCACATCTTTGGATAGCATTTTAGAATTGCTTCCAGTTACATATATATCTACATTGCGAAGCCGCAGCAATCCATTCAGAACATTGTAAAGACGGATACTTTCCGGATCCTTAAGCTCCTCTCGAGAAATCGCATACTGCACTTCGTCGATAAAGATATAAAATATGCCTTCCTGTCCTGTAATCTGAGAGCGGATGTATTCGGATAATTTCGCCGGGTCACGATAAGTTATATTCAGATCATCATCCAGAGCAATAGTTATGATATGGTCTCTTGGAATCCCATCTCCCAACAGGTAATCGTAGAACAGGTTAAACAGCAGAAAACTCTTACCGCATCGACGAATACCCGTAATAACTTTAATTAGCCCATTCTCTCTCCGGTTAATAAGCTGCTCCAGATAACTGTCCCTCTTAATACAGTCACCAGATCTCCCATAACTGCCATATGGTTTAAATGCAGAATTATTTCCCATATTCACCCTCCTCGCTATTCATTCAGAAATACGATGCATTTCACCCAAGTTCTGAATCTATTATACCCAACTTTAATCTAAATATCAATTCTATTCAAAACTTTCTTGTTTTGCACCATACTTTGGAATGAAAATAACTATTGACAAAAAAAAGATTCTTGTGTACATTAATAATAGCATAAGAGAGTTTGTCGACCTTTTTTGAAAAGGCCGATAAGCTCTTATTTTTTACACTGAATATCGTATATATTCTATCCCGGCAGGATACAAAAGAAAGGAGAACAACATGAATCAAATCAAATGGATCAAAAATTCACTTCCGAAAACAGAGGATCAGAACCTCAAATATCTGTCTCCCGAGGAATCTAAAAAGGTCCGTGCTTTTCACGAGAGCTTCCCGCAGTACACCAAGACACCTCTTGTGAAGCTGGATCAAATGGCTAAACATCTGGGACTTGGGAACATATTCATCAAGGACGAATCTTACCGCTTCGACCTGAATGCATTCAAGGTATTAGGAGGCTCTTACGCGATCGCCAAATATATCGCACAGAAATTAGGCCGCGATGTCAGCGAAGTTCCTTACTCCGTTCTGACCTCCGAGAAACTCAGAGAGGAATTCGGACAGGCAACCTTCTTCACTGCCACCGACGGCAATCACGGCCGCGGGGTTGCATGGGCTGCAAACAAATTAAACCAGAAATGTGTCATCTACATGCCGATTGGAACCACCCAGACCCGCTTGAACCACATATTGAATGAGAATGCCAAGGCAACCATCGAGAATCTGAACTACGACGACTGTGTCCGTAAGGCTGCCGCCGAAGCAGATGAAACTCCAAACGGAGTGATCATCCAGGATACTGCCTGGGAAGGCTATGAGGAGATTCCGACCTGGATCATGCAGGGATACGGGACCATGGCTTATGAGGCAGACGAACAGTTGGGCGAATACGGCTGCGACCGCCCGACACATATCTTCATCCAGGCAGGCGTGGGATCTCTCGCCGGAGCCGTACAGGGATATTTTGCAAACCGATATGCCGGTAACGAGCCTACGGTCGTTATCGTAGAAGCTGACGTTGCCGCATGCCTCTATAAGAGCGCGGTTGCATGCGACGGTAAACCGCATATTGTGGACGGTGATATGCTGACACTGATGAATGGTCTGGCATGCGGAGAACCAAGTACCATTTCCTGGGATATCCTGCGCAACCACGTAGATACCTTCGTCTCCTGCCCTGACTGGGTAACAGCAAAGGGAATGCGTCTTCTGTCCGCTCCGATAAAGGGCGATACTCCGGTGACTGCCGGCGAATCCGGCGCGGTGACCATGGGACTGCTCTATAATCTGATGAAGAATGAAGAGTATAAGGAACTGCGCGACCAGTTGAAGCTTAACGAAAATTCCAAGGTATTATTATTCTCCACAGAAGGAGATACCGATCCGGGCAGATATAAATCTATCGTGTGGGATGGGAAGGATTCTCTATAATCTGAGCCAAATACCTCGTAAAAAAATAATAGACTCATAAGTTACCTACTCATGAGTCTATTATTATGCTTTAAACGCTACTGCCCTCTCTCTATCGTAAATCCTCTCCCCCGCACCTCATTGATCTGCGTGATCGTAATAAATGCCTGGGGATCGATCATCTGAACCATCTGGTTGATAGAATACAGCTTCCGGTTCGGTATCACACACAGCACGCCTTTCTGCTGCTTCGCGCCGTACCCGGTCTCAATATGGACCATGGTAACCCCCGCATCCATCTCCTTTAACACCTTCTCCTTCACTTCTTCATATTTCTCGGTAATGATAAATAGCTGGATCTGTGCCTGTCCCATCAGCATCACCCGGTTCAGCGCCATCGTAGACACGATCAGCACCAGGATACCGTACAAGATCTGCTCTGAATTCGAGAAAAGAGCCTGGCACAGCAGTACGGTAAAATCTACGACATATACGAACACTGCCAGAGATATATGGAACCATTTGTGCAGCACCAGCGCAAGGATATCTGTTCCGCCCGTAGACGCGCCTACACGCACCACCAGGCCGATCCCCAATCCCAGCAGAGCGCCGCCGTACAGTGCTGCAAGCATGATGTTATCCGTAAGCTCCGTGATCCCCGGGATACTCCTCATGACCGACAGAAAGACCGGATACACAAATGTACTGATCAATGTCGTCAATGCGAATTTTTTGCCCAATACGATCGTACCCAACACGAACAGAACAATATTTACCAAAAATATAATGGCTGACAGGTCTAATGCAATAAAATGTCCGATCGTAAGACCGATCCCCGTCGCGCCGCCCATGATGATCCCCTGCGGCACGAGAAACGCCGCAACGGTAAATGCCAGGACGGCGTTCCCAAGCAGAACACAGACCAATGTCTCCATACTCTTCTTCCAGTTCTTCTTCATCTTATCCTACGACCTCTCTCCACCAATATTCCCTGACTTTTATGAGATTCCTTTCATAGTCAGCGCAATACGCTTCTTCTTCATATCCACGCTCAATACTTTGACATCGACGATATCCCCTACGCTCACGACCTCCAGCGGATGCTTGATGAATTTCTTGTCTGTGATCTCCGAGATATGTACCAGTCCGTCCTGATGAACTCCGATATCCACGAATACCCCGAAGTCAATCACATTTCTCACCGTGCCTTTGAGGATCATGCCTTCTGTCAGGTCCTTCATCTCCAACACATCCGTGCGCAGGATTGGCTTGGGCATCTCATCACGCGGATCTCTTGCCGGCTTCTCCAGCTCTTTGACGATATCCCTCAAAGTAATCTCACCGATTCCCAGCTCTTCTGCCAGCTTCTTATAATCCTTGACCGTAAGAGACAATCCCACAAGTTTCCCGCCGCTTAGATCTTCCACGGAGAAGCCCTGCTTCTTAAGAAGCTTCTCTGCCGCCTCATAGGTCTCCGGATGCACGCTCGTCCCGTCTAACGGATTATCCCCGCCCTGGATCCGCATGAATCCAGCGCACTGCTCGAAGGCCTTGGGGCCAAGCTTGGCGACCTTGAGAAGCTGCTTGCGGCTCACGAATCTACCGTTCTCTTCACGGTATGACACGATATTCTTCGCAATCGTCCCTGAGATACCGGATATATAGGAAAGCAGCGGCGCCGACGCAGTATTGAGGTCCACACCGACCCGGTTCACGCAGTCCTCAACGACTCCTGACAATGCCCCGCTTAATTTCTTCTGATTCATATCATGCTGATACTGTCCTACTCCGATGGACTTCGGGTCGATCTTAACAAGCTCTGCCAGCGGATCCTGGAGACGCCTGGCGATAGAGGTCGCACTTCGCTGTCCTACATCAAACTTCGGGAATTCCTCTGATGCCAGCTTGCTCGCTGAATACACGGAAGCGCCCGCTTCATTGACGATCACATACTGCACCTTCTGGGGAATCTCCTTAAGCAGTTCTACGATAAACATCTCCGACTCCCGGGATGCCGTACCATTCCCCACGGAAATCAGCGTGATATTATACTTCGCGATAATCTTCTTAAGCACATCCTTCGAAGCCTTAATCTTCTGCGGCGTAGTCGGCGCCGTCGGGTAGATGACCGTCGTTCCGATCACCTTGCCGGTGGGATCGACAACCGCCAGCTTACATCCTGTACGGAACGCCGGGTCCCATCCAAGGACCGTCTGTCCCACAATCGGAGGCTGCATCAGAAGCTGCTCCAGGTTCTTCTTGAATACCTCGATGGCTCCGTCCTCCGCCTTCTCCGTCAGGTCATTGCGGATCTCCCTCTCGATTGCCGGCGCGATCAGACGCTTGTAGCTGTCTTCCGCCACAGCCTTCAATATCGGTGTCGTATACGGGTTATCGCCATGGAGCGTCTTCTTCTCCAGATAACGGATGATATCTTCTTCCGGCGCCTCGATCTTGACCGTCAGGAACTTCTCCTTCTCCCCTCGGTTGAGCGCCAGAACCCTGTGTCCCGCAAGACGGTTCACCGGTTCTTCAAAATCATAATACATCTCGTATACGGACTCTGCCTTCTCATCCTTCGCAGCCGAGATGACGCGCCCTTTCTGCGCCGTGATCTTCCTGATCCAGCTACGGTAATCCGCTTCGTCGGATATGCTCTCTGCGATGATATCCTTCGCCCCTGCGATCGCATCTTCTACTGTATTGACCTCTTTCTCCGGATTCAAATATTCTGCCGCCAGTTCTTCTACCGGCTGCTTCGTCTTCTGCAGCATGATAACCGCTGCTAATGGTTCTAATCCCTTCTCCTTCGCAATGGTCGCCCTGGTCCTCCTCTTCGGCCGATATGGACGGTACAGATCTTCTACCACAACTAACGTCTCCGCCGCAAGAATCTGCTTCTTAAGCTCTTCCGTAAGCTTCCCCTGTTCCTCTATACTGGTCAGTACCTGCTCCTTCTTGTCCTCCAGATTGCGCAGGTACGTCAGTCTCTCATGCAGCTTACGAAGCTGCTCGTCATCCAGGGTTCCCGTTGCTTCTTTTCTATATCGAGCGATAAACGGTATGGTATTGCCCTCGTCGATCAGCTTGACCGCCGCATCCACCTGCCACTTCTTCACACCAAGTTCTTCTGTGATCTTCTGATTAATGTCCATAAAATATTCCTTTCTATGCTAAAAACATTCCGGTTTTTATTATATCGGAATTCCATGGATTGTGCAATGGAATACTTAATACCGAGTTCACTCTGTTTATTGAAAATCAAAGGCCGCTATGCTATAATCGTCTTTGGACAAAATCACTCAAGGAGTTTTATCATAATGAATCAGGAAACACAGGAATTATCCAAGCAGCAATTAAAATCTCAGGAGACAAAAGGGAAGATCTTCCGCGCCGCCAAGAGCATCCTGCAGAAAAAGGGCTACGAGCAGCTCTCCATCAAGAATATCTGCGAAGAAGCCGGCGTCTCTAACGGGAGCTTTTATCACCATTTTAAGACCAAGGACGATCTTCTCTCTTACTACATAGAAGAGCAGCCCAACATCAATCCCGATCTTCTGGACATGCCGAAGAATCCCAAGGAAGCGAAGCAGGCCATCATCTATGTATACCTGAATTATGTACATTATTGCCAGAAGCTTGGGGTCGAATTCATGGCAAACTATTATACCCCCAAGAACCAATCGCTGAATCCGCTGACCCGTACAGAACGCCCCTATCCCATCGTTACTGTAGCTGATTATCTCAGGAAAGCAATTGATGCCGGTATCGTATCCTTGTCTGCTGACCTTGAGGACATCACAACGGATATCCGCATGATCGTGATCGGTAATGTCTTTGAATGGTGCCTTAAGAACGGCGAGGCTGACTTTGAAGGAAATATGCGGCGTTCTTTGGAGATCTATTTGGATGGGTGTTTTTAATGGAAGCTCCTTGGAACAGCCGCCGGCGGTTCCAAGGAGCGCTAATGCGAAAAATCCTTCGAGCAAGCGGACTCAAAGGATTTCTAGAAGGGAATATGGTAGTGAAACCATTTAACAATAATATCTTGTAACTGTATTATAACTCTGACCTGCAAATAAATCCAATCACTAATTATAATATAACTTTTCTATTTATAGATATTATCTATGAGGAGGCTCTATGTATATTTTTATTGTCAATCCCAATTCCCGTTCCGGGATGGGATCGCGGATATGGAACACCGTAGAACCCGTTTTAAACGAACGCAATATCCGATACCGCGTATTTTTCACGAAATATCAGCGCCATGCTGTTAAACTCGTCCGCGAGATCACTTCCGACGGTCAGGCACATACCATTATCGTACTTGGCGGGGACGGAACGGTCAACGAAGTGGTCAACGGCATCGCAGACCTGTCTAAGACCACGCTCGGTTACATTCCCACAGGGTCAAGCAACGATTTCGCACGCAGCCTTTGCATGCCCACTGATCCGCTGACGGCTCTTGACAACATCCTCCGGCCGTCCCGTTATCTGTCTGTCAATATTGGTATTCTTACATATAACAATAAGAACGGTGTTAAGAAACGACGTTTTGCCGTTAGCACGGGGATGGGCTTCGACGCCGGTATCTGCCATGAGGCTATGATCTCGCACGTGAAAGTTCTGCTCAACAAGCTCCGCCTTGGAAAGCTTACCTATGTGGGGATCGCGCTCCGCCAGCTCCTTACGCTTACTCCCTGCCGGGTCACTGTGACCCTGGATGACAGCCGCAGGATAAGCTTTGACAGGGCATATTTCGCGACTGCCATGAATTTCAAATACGAAGGGGGCGGATTCAAGTTCTGTCCAGATGCAGACTGCTGCGACGGACTCTTGGACATCATCGTTATCTCCAACCTGTCTAAGCTCAAGATCCTTACCCTGCTGCCAACTGCCTACAAGGGATGGCATACACGTTTTAAGGGAGTCTATACCTACACCTGTAGAAAGGCGGAATTCATAAGCGCCGCTCCCCTTCCTGTCCACACAGACGGGGAACCCATCTATAAGCAGACACAACTCACCCTGTCCCTGGAACAGGAGAAATTACGCGTCATCGCCATGCCGTAGACATCCGCCGCAGCCTCCCTTATCTTCCAAAAGAAAGAGGTCCATCAAGATGATCCTTATACTTAACTTGTTCATAACCATCGTTATATTATATGTATTCGCAATCCTCCCCCGGTTCTCCAGGAGAAAGGAGATGTTCGTCTACCGGCAGACTATGTTCGCCCACCGGGGCTATCATTGTATCGAGCGGGGCATACCGGAGAATTCAATGGCTGCATTCCGCGCCGCCATAGAAAAAGGCTATGGTATAGAGATCGATCTGCACCTGACCAGGGACGGACAGCTCGCAGTCTTCCACGACGATACACTGGAACGTATCTGCGGACAGCCGGATACAATAGAAGATATGACCTTCGAGGAATTAAAGACCTGCCGTCTTAGCGGCACCTCTGAGATAATTCCCTCTTTTCATGACGTATTATCTCTGGTAAACGGCAAGGTTCCGCTGCTGATCGAGCTTAAGATCCCTGATTCCTCCGAACAGATCTGCCGGGAAACGCTGGCGCAGCTTGACCATTATCAGGGTCCTTTCCTGATTCAGTCCTTTAATACCATTGGTATCCGGTGGTTCCGGCTCCATGCGCCGCATATTCTGAGAGGCCAGCTCTCGTCTGACCTGACGCGTGAAGACCATAAGGAAGCCTGGATCCTCCGTTTTATGGTCAAGCATTTATTCTCAAATTTCCTGGGAAGGCCTGATTTTATCTCATATGGCTTAAATGACCTTCCGATTGTAAATGTATGGATACTCAAACATATATTACATGTGCCGGTCGCTGTATGGACACTCAATACTCCGGATATGCTAGAAAGAGGAAGACAGCATTATGATATGCAGATATTCGAAAGACAACATGAAAATTATTAACAAACGGTGAACATTGTTGTTGATTCCTTTTTTTCATGTTATAATTTAAGCTGAACTGTGAATATGCTGTATTATATATTGATTTTCAGGCTTATGAAGGGGTAATTATTATGAAAGCCATCGAGAGGGTTAAGAAATTTATCAAAGACTACCGCCATGCATGGGTATTATTGTATGGCCTGATTTATATGCCATGGTTTGTTTATCTGGAAAGACGGACAGATGTCCATTATTTTCTGATTCATTCCCCGATCGACGACTATATCCCCTTTGTCGAATATTTCATCGTACCTTATCTGCTGTGGTTTGTATTTGTCGCCGCAGCGGCCGGATATTTTTTCTTCACCGACAAGAGAGGCTATTACCGCTTATGTGCGTTCCTTATCGCCGGGATGACATTCTTTCTGCTTTTGTGCACGGTTTTCCCAAACGGGCTGAATCTGCGCCCGGTTACATTTGAACGGGAGAATGTATTCGTAGACCTGGTAAGACACATTTACAGAACCGATACGCCGACGAACGTGCTGCCGAGCATCCACGTATTCAACTCCATCGGAGTCTGTATCGCCATCTGGCACAGCGACGCCTTGAAGAAACACAGGAAGATCCAGTATGCTTCTTATCTGCTGGCGGTCTTGATCATTCTGTCCACCATGTTCCTGAAACAGCATTCCGTGACAGACGTGATCGCAGCATTTGCTTTGGCATGTGTGATCTATCCATTTGTATATGCCGCTCAGGCGAAGAAAGCGCCTAAGCTTTCACACCAGCCAATTTAAAATATTTATCATAAGAGGAGGATGCAGACTATGTATGCAGAATTTAGTGACAACCTGGTAACAGGCAACGAGATGATCGATTCTCACCACAAGGAGCTGATCGACCGTATCAACAAATTATTAGACAGTTGCGAACAGAGCAATGAGAAGACCGCCGCGATCAAGATGATGGACTATCTTGCAGATTACACGGATTTCCATTTCTCCGCAGAAGAGCAGCTTCAGAAGGATATCGACTATCCGGGATACGAACAGCACAAGGCTCAGCATGAAGCCTTCAAGAACACCATCAAAGAGCTTGAAGAGATGTTGGTAGAAGAAGAAGGTCCGTCCAATGCTTTCGTAGAGAAGGTCCAGGAGAACGTGATCAAGTGGTTCTATACACATATCGAAGGCTTTGACAGATCTGTTGCCGAATACAAGTTCATGAAAGAGAACAACGAAAGACTGTAACCATTGTCATATGGTTACATAATTAATAGGGATACCGCGAAGCAATTACTGTTTCACGGCATCCCTATTTACTTTCGTCTTCAAGCTACTCTCTGATCCCTGCATATCTTGTATAGTATTCATATGCCGACGGAATGGGATATTCCTTCTCTAGCTTCTCCGGGGAAATGAAGAGGAATCCCTTCTCGTTCGTTCTCTCCAATTCATCCACAAGGATCTCATATCCTGCCATATGCCATTCGATATGGCTGAAAATGTGCTTTGCCTCCCCCAACGCTTTGATCCTGACCGGCATCAGACCGATCTTCTTACTGTAAACCGCCGCTTCATTAAGAGACAGATGCCCGGATACGCCCGGGAACTCGTACAGGCCTGCAAGCAGCCCCTTAGAAGGACGCTTGCGGATCGCAAGCTTTCTCCCGTCCCTGAACAGGAATACGGTCCGATCCTCTATCCTCCTCGCCTTGCCCTTGCTCTTCACCGGAATCTCTGCTGCCGCTCCCTGCTCCCTTGCCGCGCAAAAACCAGCGGCCGGACATTCGCCGCACTTAGGCTCCCCATTGGGTACACAGACAAGGGCTCCAAGCTCGATCAATCCCTGATTGAAATCACCGGCCGCATCCCGCGGAATCACCGGCTCTAACAATTCCTCTATCTTCTTACGCACGCTCTGCTTCCCGATATCCTCACGGCTCCCTGTGATCCTGGATATGACTCGTAATACATTGCCGTCCACCGCAGGCTTGGGAATCCCGTAGGCAAACGCACTGATCGCGCCCGCCGTATAATTGCCGATTCCTTTCAGCAAGCGAATCTCCTCATAGGTATTCGGAAACTCCCCATTGTAGTCTGCCATAATCTGCTGCGCCGCCTTCTGCATATTCCGCACGCGGTTGTAGTATCCCAAGCCTTCCCATAGTTTAAGCAGCATATCTTCCTGCGCCTCTGCCAGTTTCTTTACCGTAGGCAGTTCTCTTAGGAAACGCTCATAATACGGCTTCACCGCCTCTACCCTGGTCTGCTGCAGCATGATCTCCGATACCCAGACCCGGTAGGCGTCAGCTTCTCTGCGCCAAGGAAGATCCCTTTTGTGCTCCCGATACCAGGCTATGACAGGTTCCACAACATCTGCAAGATCCGAATCAGAGCGCTTAACAGCTTCATCCGCACATGCCTCGTTGTCCGCCCGCTGATCGAATTGATCGAATACAACCGGTACCTCATCCGCAATATGAATATCATCCTTCCTCACGTCACAGTCATACGAAAGAATGTGGACGCCAGCTCTCGCCGCATCCATAAGCGCCTCGCCAAATGCCGGATGCGTGTCCATGTTCGGCGTAAAATACCGGACGTCTTTCATCTGTACCACGAAAAACACATATGCCTCATAGCCTTCCTTCACAGCCAACTTAAGCTCCTCCACGTGCTTAACCGCACGGTCGCTCGGCGCATCGGGAAATCGCACCACCCCGTCCTCCTCAAGGGTAACGCCCTTTACCTCAATGAATATCTTCTTGCCGTCCGCTTCCACATACAGGTCAAAACGAGAACTGCCATAAGTGTATTCCGGGCGTATCCGGGTTATGTCTTTAAAAAGGTTTCCCTCTTCTAACCACTCTTTCACCAGATGATTGGGAATCTGAGAATCCATATTCACCATACGGCTGCCCTTCTTAACCGCGATCAGATCCCACTTCGTCTTCCGGTCCGGCTTGTCTGATTCCTGGACATAGACCACAGCGCCCGGCACCAGCAGCTCCGCACAGCGGCCCGTATTCTTAACATGGACTGTCTCAGCGCTTCCTTTTATATTAATATGCGCAATAAACCGGTTGGGGCGGTCTATGAACGTTCCCCGGCGGATATTCGTGTAGTGCATCTATTCCTCCTTCTCATCCGTTATACAAGCCTCTTCCTGGCTGCGGTCTTCCTCCTTCTCAAGATAAGGCCTGAACAGCCTGTACAGCATCAGTGAATTCAGGTAAGCCGTAAGCCCGAATCCAAAGAAGAACCAACAGCAGGCCCAAAGCGGCATTAGTTTATAATCCTGATAAGTCATATACATCGGAAATACCGAGATGATCACGATCAGTATCGTATATGGGAAGCGCATGAACGCGAAGATCACCGCATTCTTGATCTGTCCCGCGGTACTGCTGGTAAATGCCGCGATCACAGGGAACACATACAGCGCGAAGATCACCAGGAGCACCAGAAGCCCTTCTGATAATATCATAAGCATATGCCCCGTCTGCCCTGTCTCTGTCCCCAGGAAACGGATGTTGGTGATCAGGATAAAACCTGCCGCCGCAATTCCAAGCCAGATCACGAGCGACTGGACAAAATTCTCTTTGAACGCACGGAAAAAGGTCTTGACCGTCCCGTAACTGTTCCCCTTCACAGACCTTAACGAACAGTGATAGAGGGCTGTCAGGGACGGACCGATGGTAACTAAGGGGATGGAACAGAAGATAAACAGAATGTTAGCAATCACAATATCCCCGACATTATTCAGAAATTCGTGGACAATATTATCTTGGTTCAGCAAATTCATAAAGCTACTCCTCCTTATGTATAAATATCACTGAAAGCTATTGTAGCATTGAAAGCGCTGCCTTGTAAAGGAAAATGGAGCGTATTGCGAATAGATAAATATATTGTCGAAACATGGAAAAATGTTCGGGCGAAATAGAATAACGTTGGATGAAAGACAGAAAATGTCGAAAGAAACATACAAAGTGCAATATGTTTTCTTATATTTTCATTGATTCTTTTGTGCGAAATTCGTATATTATCCCCAAAAAAGGTTAAAAAAATAACAAAACCATACAAATAAATAACATTTTTCCATATATTCAAAACATGATACCATTTAACATTATTCCATGTACATATATAATAAATAGCATGACAGCGCTGGTAAAAAACATGTCAAATTGACGAAACCAATTTAAAGGAGGAGAAATTATGAAGTTAAAGAAGTTAACAGCATTATGTTTGGCTGGAGCAATGGTACTTTCTACAGCAGCGTGCGGAGGCGGGAGCGGAGACTCCGGCAGCTCAGGCGGAGACGGAGACTCTGGCAGTTCTGAGGGCGGCGAGCTTTCTATATCTATTTGGGATACGAACCAGGAGCCTGGTATCAATGAGATCCTTGCAGATTTTACAGAAGAGACCGGAATCAAGACAAAACTTACTGTTGTTAAGTGGGACGAGTATTGGACGATGTTGGAAGCAGGCGCACAGGGCGGTTCCCTTCCGGATGTATTCTGGATGCACTCCAACGAAAGTGAAAGATATATGTCCAACGACATGCTTCTTGACTTAACAGATAAGATCGCTGAGAGCGATGTTATCGATCCTGCGAATTATCCAGAAGATATCTGGGGACTTTACACACACGAAGATAAGTATTATGCAGTACCTAAGGACGTAGATACGATCGCTCTGTGGTACAACAAGACCATGTTCGACGAGGCAGAGATGGAATATCCGACTGCAGACTGGACCTGGGACGACATGTTCGAAGCAGCTAAGAAGCTGACGAAGGATGACGGAAGCCAGTACGGACTTGCACTCAGGAACGACAACAACCAGGCTGGTTACTACAACATGATCTATGATAACGGCGGATTCGTTATCAACGACGACAAGACAGAGTCCGGATGGGATGATCCTAAGACGATCGAAGCTATGGAGCAGGTTGAAGAATTCATCAAAGCAGGAGTTATGCCTTCTATGGAGACAATGTCTGAGAACGGTGAAGACGTACTCTTCCAGTCAGGCAAGGTTGCAATGGTTCTTCAGGGATCCTGGATGCTGGCAGCTTACAGAGACAACGAATATACTGCTGAGAACTGTGATTGTGTAGAGCTTCCTAAGAGTGCTACAACAGACAGAAGAGTTTCCATCTACAACGGTCTTGGATGGGCTGCATCTGCAAGCGGAAGCAACACCGAGAACGCATGGAAGCTGATCGAGTACTTAGGTTCAGAGGCAGCTCAGAAGAAGCAGGCAGAGCTTGGCGTTACGATGTCCGCATACACAGGAACATCTGATGCATGGGCTGATTCCGCAGACTTCAATCTGGAAGCATACCTGAACATGATGGACGACATGGTAATCCGTCCATACTCCAAGTCTACAGTAACATGGGAGAATGAAGACAATGAGATTCTGAAGGAAGTCTACACAGGCGACAAGAGTATGGCTGACGCCTGCAAGGAGATGGCTGACCAGATGAATGAGAAATTAGCAGAGGAATAGTCACATATATTGGGGGATATTGATGCAATAGCATCCAAAACTGTCATTGATAGCTTTTCTAAAATATTATGACACAGACACCGCGGGCAGATCTTCGCATCTGCCCGTATAAAAAAGGAGTGAGTCAAATGACTAATAGCGGAAAACCTGCAAAAACAGGCAGGGAAAAGAGTGAGTTTCTTTGGGGTTGGCTGTTTATACTTCCAACAGTCATCGGTTTGATCATATTGAATATCATCCCTATTTTCCAGACAATCTATCAGAGCTTTTTTAAGACCGGTGATTTCGGAAAGGGAAATATTTTCGTAGGTTTTGAAAATTATTCTAAGGTTTTCGGAGACTCTGAAGTATGGCAGTCTCTGATCAACACATTGAAATATGCAGTTGTTGAAGTTCCGTTTTCCATCGCGATCGCCCTTGTTCTGGCAGTTCTGCTGAACAGAAAGATGAAGGGACGTTCCGTATACAGAACGATTATCTTCCTTCCTATGGTTGCGGCTCCTGCGGCAGTTGCCATGGTTTGGAGATGGTTATTCAACTCAGATTTCGGTCTGATCAACAACGTATTCCACGTACATGTGAAATGGGTATCCGATCCTAAGATCGCTGTTTTCGCCGTTGCAGTAATCGGTGTATGGTCCATTCTTGGATACAACATGGTACTGTTCTTATCCGGTCTTCAGGAGATTCCGGGAGACTATTATGAGGCGGCATCCATCGACGGCGCGACCGGTATCAAGAGCTTCTTCCACATCACGATTCCGCTCTTGTCCCCTACGATCTTCTTCGTATTGGTAACACGTGTAATCGGCGCCCTTCAGGTATTCGACCTGATGTACATGGTAATGGACAAATCAAACCCGGCTCTGGACAAGACACAGTCCTTAGTTTACTTATTCTATAAGTACGCGTTCATCAACAAGAACATGGGTTACGGTTCAACTATCGTAGTTCTCCTGCTTATCATCACCATGATCGTTACGGTATTCCAGATGATCAGCCAGAAGAAATGGGTATTCTACAACTAAAGGAGGGCAATCAGAATGGATAGTATGGAAAGAAATAGAAAAATCGTTACTGCCGTTATACATATTGTATTGATCCTTGTATCGATCACGATGCTGATTCCTTTTATCTGGATGATCCTTACCGCGTTCAAGTCAGTAACAGAAGCAACATCGGTTGACCCGTTTGTAATCTTCCCTACAGTATGGAGAAAGGATTCCTTCACTGCCGTAATGCAGAACATGAATTTCCTGATGCTGTATAAGAACACGCTGCTTCTGATCTTCTTCCGTGTAGTATGTGCGGTATTGACAGCAACAATGGCAGGTTATGCTTTTGGACGTCTTCATTTCAAAGGAAGAGACGCCTGTTTCTCACTGGTTCTGTTCCAGATGATGGTACCGGCACAGATCTTCATCATTCCTCAGTACTTAATGATCAGTAAAGTCGGAATGCTGAATACGATCTTCGCTCTGGTATTCCCAGGTATGGTTACCGCTTTTGGTACCTTCCTTCTTCGTCAGGGTTATATGGGACTCCCGAACGATCTGGAGGAAGCTGCGAGACTGGATGGCTGTAATATCGGCCAGACCTTCCTCTACATCATGGCTCCGCTGACAAGGTCCAGTATGGTAGCACTTGGTATCTTCACCGCAGTGTTCGCATTCAAAGACCTGATGTGGCCAATGATCGTTAACACAGACAAAGATATGCTGGTTCTCTCTTCTGCTCTGGCAAAGATGCAGGGACAGTATGTATCCAAGTTCCCGGAACTGATGGCTGCATCACTGATCGCATGTATTCCGATGATCGTGATCTACGTTATCTTCCAGAAACAGTTTATCGAAGGTATCGCTACAAGCGGCGGAAAATTATAAAAACTACGATATAAAATGAATAAATAACGAAAAACATGTTTCGATCGTTTTTCGTATACCAGCGCAAAATAACGGGGTAGCCTTTTAAAGACTACTCCTGAATTTTAAATAGACAGAGATCTCATATACTCGTTCTTGTTCTCATACTTGATCAGTTTCTCCGGCGCTTCCCGGAAGCTTGTCGGACTGATACCGTAATTCTGCTTGAACATCTTCGAGAAAGCAAGCGGGTCATCATACCCGACCTGTGCAGAGATCGTATGGATCGGAAGAGCCGTCTCCCTGAGCAATGATATAGCTTTGTCAAGCCTGAGAGTGATCAGAAACTTCTGCGGAGACATGTTCATGATCTTCCGAAAGGAATTGGTGAGATAACTGCGGTTGATTCCGATATAATCCGCCAGATCGTTAACCTTGATCTTCTGGTCGTAATTCTTCTGCATATAATCAATTGCCTGTTCGACGTATACGGCACAAGGATAGTCGTAGCCGCTTCGGCCGGGAGACGGATTCTCTTCGGAATAATCCTCTAACAATGTGCTGAAGAAACGCATCAGTTCGCTGCTCCGCTTCAATTCATTGGCATATGTAAGCTGATGGGCTTCCAGCATATGCTGGATACAGCTCAGGAGCACGTCCATATTGCGGATAGGTATGACCGGTTTCTCGGGCATGAATCCGGCGTTGGTCACACATGTATGTGCTTTTCCGCCGTTAAACCCGACCCAGGCATAAGACCATGGGCATTCAAGATCAGCTTCATATTCCGTGTCCATACCGGGATAGATCAGAAATGCCATGTTCTCTTTCAGTTCGTAGTGACTATCCTCACAACGGAATGTACCTTTGCCCTTGGTAACCAGATGAATCACATATTCTGTGCGGACATGTGGGCCAAAATGGTGACCGCATTCCACATCTTCCATACCACAATAGCTCAGGTAAAGATCTACAGCGCGTCTCTGAAGATCTTCCAGGCATTTGTATCGTACGGAATTAGTAAAACCTACTTCAAATTCCATATAACAGCCCCCTTTTTATTTACATATATGCGTATTGACATTTGCACATACAGACATATAATACTATTATACGCGATAACAAGGGGATTTTCAACATTAAAATCAGGAGGCATAAGATGGCAATCGTATTTCACGAAAAGACAAACATATTTCATTTGACTAATAAGGATGTAAGTTACCTGATCAGAATCATGGAAAACGGTCAATTAGAGAATCTGTATTACGGGAAAGCACTGAAGGACCGGGAAGACTTCTCTTACATGCACGAGGAGGGAATGCGTTCCCAGATGTCCATTAATGTGCCGGAACCAGGTCTTCTGTCCATGCATTATACCAGACAGGAATACCCTTCATACGGAACAGGCGACTATCGGAGTCCTGCATTTACCGTTCTTCAGGAGAACGGCAGCCGGATCTCGAACTATGTTTACGCTGCACACAGTGTATTTGCAGGCAAGAAGAGCTTAGAACCTCTTCCGGCAACCTACGTTGAGAGTGACGAAGAAGCCTCTACTCTGGAGATCACTCTGCATGATCAGGTTACAAATACGGACCTTATACTCTCTTATACAATCTATGAGAACCATCCGGTAATTACCAGAAGCGCCCGTTTCTTACAGAAGGGGTCTGAGAAGATCGTTCTGGAACGCGCGTTAAGCGCCAGCGTAGAATTCATCGATATGGACTACGAACTGATGCATCTTTCCGGGGCATGGTCAAGAGAGCGTTATGTTAAGACTAAGAAGCTGGAGACGGGCATTCAGGGAGTCCAGGGCCTTAACGGAACCTGCTGCGGCGCAGAGTTCAATCCGTTCCTTGCCCTCAAGCGTCCTGATACGACAGAATTCCAGGGAGAAGTGTATGGATTCAGCTTCGTATACAGCGGCAATTTCCTTGCACAGGCCGAGGTAACTACCTTCGATATGACAAGGATCCTCATGGGTATCAATCCCGAAGGATTTGCCTGGGAATTAAAGCAGGGCGAATCTTTCCAGACGCCGGAAGTGGTAATGGTGTACAGCGACCAGGGCCTTAATAAGATGAGCCAGGTATATCACAGACTCTATCGTACACGTCTGATGCGCGGCAAATGGAGAGATCTGGCGCGCCCGATCCTTCTCAATAACTGGGAGGCGACTTATTTTGACTTTAACGAGGAAAAGATACTGAACATCGCCCGAAAAGCGAAGGAAGTCGGCGTAGAGCTGTTCGTTCTGGACGACGGATGGTTTGGGGCGCGCAACGATGATTACAGGGGTCTGGGCGACTGGTATGTGAACCTTGATAAATTACCTGACGGGATCTCTGGATTGTCCCGGAAGGTGGAAGAACTGGGATTGAAGTTCGGTCTGTGGGTAGAGCTTGAGATGGTGAACAAGGACAGCGATCTTTACCGTGCTCATCCTGACTGGCTGATCGGCGTTCCGGATAGATTTGAAAGTCATGCGCGCCACCAGCATGTTCTTGATTTCTCGAGGAAAGAGGTTGTAGATTATATCCATGAGATGATCTCGAAGGTGATCCGGGAATCTTCTATTTCCTATATCAAGTGGGATATGAACCGGTATATGACGGAACCATACAGCAGAGGCGCCGCTCCTTCTGAGCAGGGAATGGTGATGCACAGATATATGCTGGGTGTATATGACCTGTATACGCGTCTCACAACCGAGTTCCCGGACATCCTGTTTGAATCCTGTGCAAGCGGCGGAGCCAGGTTTGACCCGGGTATGCTGTATTTTGCTCCGCAGACCTGGACAAGCGATGATACCGACGCCAATGAGAGAACGAAGATCCAGTACGGCACTTCCATGGTATACCCGATCGTCAGCATGGGCTCTCATGTTTCTGCCGTTCCGAATCATCAGCTTCACAGAGATACTTCTCTGGCTACCCGTGCCAATGTGGCTTACTTCGGAACCTTTGGCTATGAGCTGGACCTGAACCTGTTGGAAGACCGCGAGATTGCGCAGGTAAAGGAGCAGATCCGATTCATGAAGGAATACCGCGAACTGATCCAGATGGACGGTGATTTCTATCGTCTGTTAAGCCCGTTTGCCGGGAATGAGACCGCATGGATGGTCGTTTCTCAGGATAAGCAGACTGCTATTGCCGGATATTACCAATGTCTGAACAGAGTGAATGGCTCCTGGTGCCGCCTGAAGCTTCAGGGATTGTGCGAGGATACACTGTATGAGGTCAGCTACGATACGACGCCCGACACCCCTGTGGATTCCAGACTGGAAGCGGCTTATGGCATCAGATCGGACAAGAACCCGGTAAAGACCTATCAGGCATATGGGACAGAGCTTATGTATGCCGGAATCCCGATCGACCGGGATACTTTGAAGAGAAAGAGCATGGATTTTGCATCGCTGATATTTGTCATCAAAAAGGCTAATTAGATAATTTCCATACTTAAGGAGGTAATGAATTATGGCTAAAATTACATTTATGGGAGCAGGAAGCACAGTATTTGCACGGAACGTACTGGGGGATTGTATGTGTTCCCCGGCGTTATGCAGCAGCGAGATCGCACTGTATGATATTGATGCACAGCGTCTTGAAGATTCTCAGATTATCTTAAGCGCCATCAATCATAATGTCAATCAGGATAGAGCCTGTATCAAGTCCTATCTGGGCGTAGAGAACCGCAAGGCTGCATTAAAGGACGCGGATTTTGTAGTAAACGCGATCCAGGTAGGCGGTTATGATCCTTGTACCATCGCTGATTTTGAGATTCCGAAGAAATACGGCCTGAGACAGACTATCGCAGATACTCTTGGAATCGGCGGAATCATGCGCGCCCTGCGCACAATCCCTGTTCTTGAGGAATTCGCAAGGGATATCGAGGAAGTGTGTCCAAATGCTTTATTCTTGAATTATTCTAACCCGATGGCGATGCTGACCGGGTATTTACAGCGGTTTACGAAGGTTCGTACGGTCGGTCTCTGCCACAGCGTACAGATCTGCTCGAAGACTCTTCTCGAAGAATTGGGAATGGAGGATAAGCTTGAGGGCAGAACGGAGCTGATCGCCGGAATCAACCATATGGGATGGCTCCTGGATATCCGGGATAAGGACGGCAACGACCTGTATCCTGAGATCCGAAGACGCGCGGAGGAGAAGAATACCTCCGGCGAGAAGCACAACGATATGGTTCGTCTGGAATATATCCGCGATCTTGGATATTACTGTACAGAGTCCAGCGAGCACAATGCAGAATATAATCCATTCTACATTAAATCCAGATATCCTGAGCTGATCGATGAATTCAACATTCCTCTGGATGAATATCCAAGACGCTGTATCGAACAGATCGAGAAATGGAACAAAGAAAAAGAGGATATCCTGAATGACGGTAAGATCACCCATGAGAGAAGCCGCGAATATGCCTCCTACATCATGGAAGCTGTCGTAACCGATCAGCCGTACAAGATCGGCGGTAATGTGATCAATAACGGGTATATCACGAATCTTCCGGCGGACGCCTGCGTGGAGGTACCATGCTACATTGACAAAACCGGCGTACATCCGACAACCGTAGGCAAGCTTCCGACACAATTGGCAGCAATGAATTCCGCTAACATCAGCGCACAGCTTCTAACGATCGAGGCCGCTGTAACCAAGGACCGCAAGAAGATCTACCAGGCGGCCATGATGGATCCGCATACCGCCGCAGAGCTGAGTATCAAGGATATTAAGGCCATGTGCGACGAACTGATCGAGGCACACGGTGATTATATGAAGGATTATCGGTAAGAGTAACCTAAGATAAAGGGGGACGCAGTACAATCGGATCGTACCGCGTCCCCCTTATTCTATATCAATCTCAGATCACTCCAAACAACCCGCCTATCTCTCCCTCATCCAACATCCTTCCGGTCTTATTCCCGGCATTGGCAAGCATTGCCTCCACCCTGTTCGCAAGAGTCACGTCGATGAACCTTCCCACTTCGATTCCCCTGAGCTCAAAGAACAACAGCGGATTCTCGTCCAGACGCACGCCTACTCCATAGAGAGCCGCAGCCACGTGCTTACACAACAGCGCCCAGTCCGGGCAGCTGCAGCTAAAGCTGATCTCATTGGGTGACGGGAACAGCCCCTCCTTACTCTGGAACAGTTCTTTCATCTCTTCCGGAAAATCACCTGCAAGAAGCGCTTCCAGATTCTCTAATTTCCTGCCGCATCTCTGGATGATCGCCTGACACTTCTCCTCCGACAGCGGACTGATCCTGATCTCTACCTTATAGGGTGTCTTGCGCGTTCCCTGTACCCTGGCAAGGATCTTCCCCTTCTGGATCTTAAGATCGATCACCGCGCCGGTACGGATATAGCGCTTCCCGCGGTCTAAGCGGCTCTCATAGTCCGCATATCTCTCCAGGTTATCGCACCATGCCTTGCCCCACCACTCATTGACAATCATTCTCCCTTTGGCGGTGACCGGCTCTAATATCTTGCCCTTTGCTTTCTCCTTCTTCCTGCTCGCCGCCGATTTCTGACGCAGCTCTGACGCGTTCGGCTGACTGTACTGCGGGATATCGGTCCAATATTTACTGCTCATATGCTCACATCTCCTTAATTAACAGATATTATCCCAGCCTCAGCAAGGACATCAGCTCATCGTTGCCAAGTTCCGTGATCCAGCTCTCACCGCCGGAGCCGATCACATTCGCCGCCAGTTCCTTCTTCGATTCGATAATACGGTCGATCCTCTCTTCCACGGTCTTCTGGCATACCAGCTTGTGCACCATCACATTCTTCTTCTGCCCGATGCGGAATGCACGGTCCGTTGCCTGGTTCTCCACCGCCGGATTCCACCAGCGGTCGAAATGGATCACATGGTTCGCCTTCGTCAGATTCAGTCCTGTCCCTCCTGCCTTAACAGATAATACGATAAACGGAACATACGCCTCACCCTGGAATGCCTCCACAATCTGTCCCCGGCTTGCCACCGGCGTACCGCCATGGAGCACATATCCGTCCGCATGGAATATCTCCCGCAAGAACGCTGCCAACTGATCGATGATCTCCCTGAACTGGGTAAACACCAGTACACGTTCCCTCTTCTCGTAGATGGTTTCACAGATCTCACGGAGCATCGCGAATTTGCCGCTGTCTTCCTCTGAAAATGTACTCTGTCCCAAATACTGATCCGGATGATTGCAGATCTGCTTCAACTTCACGATAGTTGACAGCACGATCCCGCACCGCTCAATACCATCGGCATCCTCGACACGCTTCTCCATATCATCCACGACTTCCCGGTACAATACCACCTGTTTCTTCGATAATCCGGCATAATCAATGGTCTCCAGCTTCTCTGGCAGATCCTTGATAATGCGCTTGTCCGTCTTAAGTCTCCGCAGCATGAACGGCGCTACCATGGACTTCAATTTCCCGTAGTCCTCCGGGTTATCCTTAAGACGTCTGCAGAATTCCCTGAACTCCATGGACGTACCCATAAGCCCCTTATTCAGGAAATCAAATAATGACCAGAGATTCGTCAGATCATTCTCGATCGGCGTACCCGTCATAGCAATCTTCATCCGCCCATTCAGCTGCTTAATCTCTTTGGTCTGCTTCGTACCGGGATTCTTGATCGCCTGCGCTTCATCTAATATGATGCAGGACCATTCAATCTCCCGCAGTTCCTTGATCCTTGACGCCATTCCATAGGTTGTGATATTCAAAAATACCGGCTCTGCCTTAACCTTCTTTCCAAGAGTTGCAGCTCCTCCCCCATGGAGAACGGACAGATCCATCTCTGGTACGAATTTCTCTGCTTCCTTCTGCCAGTTCCCAAGCAAAGACGCCGGTACCACCAACAGCACCCGGGCATTCCTCTCCTGCTTCCGTAATCTCTCCAAATAAGTCAACACCTGCAGGGTCTTGCCAAGTCCCATATCATCTGCCAGACATGCGCCAAATCCAAGCTGATCCATATAGCTAAGCCATGCATACCCGTTCCTCTGATACGGACGCAGCGTTGCCTGTACCGTCCCCGGAACCGCTGTCTTACGGATCTTCTCCGGCTTGCGCAGATTCGCAAGGAGAGATGACAGCCATTTCCCATTGGTGATCAGCGGCCCTACATCCGGCGCCTCTTCACTCCTCTTCGTCCCCATCTCCATCTTCAATGCGTCCATCAGGGTGACCTCTCTCGTCTGCCCTTCCATCTCTTCCAGGAGCTGCTTTAACCGGGCATGGTCTACCTCGATCCATTTGCCTTTCAGGAGGGCAAGCCCTTCCGTCTGCGCAAGAAGAATCTGCACATCTTCTTCCGTCAGTTCCACGCCGTCTACCATCAACTGCGGCTTCATGGATACCAGCGCGTCAAAACCGAGCATGGACGGCTTCTCGTCGCCCAGCTTCACAGCCATGGACACTGACGCTGCTTTCTTCTTCCACCAGTTGGGAATCCGGCACAGGATCCCGGTCTTCTCGATCTCTTCTACCTGCTTCAGTATCGTATATGCTTCATCCGCTGTCAGCTTCAGCGGATGAAATAGTTCGCCGCTGTCCATAAAACCGGCGATCAGCTCCGATACCTCTGCCGCACGGTTCAGGCACGCCAACAGAGAAAGCAGCTTCCCCCTGTCGCTGCTGAACTCTGTCAGCGCATATTTCAGAGGAACATGCTTCACCTTCCCGTCCGTTCCCTTCGTCGCATAGGTAGCCAGGAACGCGAACGGACAATCATCCTTAGGGTTCTCTACCAGATGGAAGAATACCCTCTCCGGCACCCGAAGTTCCTGGTTCTTCTCCGTCAGATACATCTCCACCGTGCCGTCATAAGCCGCAATCTCTCTGGCGAAGATCGCCTGGAGCTTCTTGAATGCATTCTTAAGCCACTTCTTCGAGATATACTCGGCGCCGATCACAAACGGAACCGCCCAGAGAAGCTCCTCGGCCGTCTCTTCCCCTAACGTTACCTTCGCTTTCTGGCGCACCAGTTCAAGCTCCGGCAGATCCGTAAGCTGTTTAAAAAATGTATCCGCCACCTGATACAAAAAACTTTCCGAAGGTGTAGGTTCTGCAGGTCTTCCCCCCAGTCCAAACTGATAGAGGGCGGCATATCCGCCTTCTGCTATCCACTTTACAGCTTCCTGCTGGTCCTTTTCTGATTCGAGCGACGATATGTCCGGAGTAAATCCCTCCGGGGTGAATAAGAAATTAATCGCCGATCTCTGCTTATCTTTTGCTGACATCATCCATATTTCTCTTTCTTTAATTAGTTTTATTTTTTTAGTATATATGATTTAATATCGGAATTCAAGCTTGTTCTGTCAATCCATTACAATCTTCCCGTCTCTTCCGTCAAAGGCTGTCAGCGGTATCGCAAGCATCTGTCTGCCGTCCTCTGGGCGCATATATGTTGCTTTTCGGCACTTTCAGTTTACTTACGGCACATTGTATGTTCTTTTCTGCCACAATTGGTAAAATATTCCATAATGTACAAAGGAGGAATTCTTACCATGGCATTCGCCGAAAAACTAAAAGCTCTGCGTCAGAAAAATAACATGTCACAGGAGTTTGTTGCACAACGCATCAATGTTGCACGTTCTACCATTGCCGGTTATGAGACGAAGAACCGGCAGCCCTCCCATGAGAAGCTGGTAGCATTCTCCAACCTCTTTCATGTACCTGTTGATTATCTTCTGGATGGTACGCATTCCGATTCCATATCTCTGGATGAATCCCGCGCAGATTCCATTGACGCACAAAATCTGCTGGTAAGATATTACCGTCTGTCTACACGCTCCCAGGAAGATCTGCTCAAACATCTTCACTTACTGGAACTACAAGACGAAGAACTGAATAATTAGACACGCGCAGGAGGCATGTGAATCATTCACCTGCCTCCTGATCTCATTGTTATTTTTTTCAACTTTTTAGCACTCACCTATTGACTCTGCTAACAATATGTGTTATATAATATATATAGCAAACAAAACAATAAATAATTTTCATATCTTATGGGATATAATAAACCATAAGAAGATTTTCAAGGAGGAATGATTTATGTTATTAGCAAACAGAAGTTTCAACAATTTATTCGATGATATGTTCAACGATCCGTTCTTTAGCCGTTCCTACGATCATACATCTGCCCAGATCATGAAGACGGATATTCATGAGAAGGACGGCAATTATATGGTAGAGATGGAGCTTCCGGGATATACCAAGGAAGACATCAAGGCTGATCTTAAGGACGGATACCTCACAATCTCCGCCCATAAGGATATGACGAAGGAGGAGAAGGATGCCAAGGGCAACTGTATCCACAAGGAACGCTACACCGGCACCTGCAACAGAAGCTTCTATGTGGGCGACGCGCTGACTCAGGATGACATCAGAGCAGCGTTCAAGGACGGTGTTCTTCACCTGACTTTCCCTAAGGAGATCCAGAAGCAGGAAGAACAGCCGAGACTGATCACAATCGAGTAAGCGGCAGGCACAGCGCCGGTCGGGCTTCGAGAAGACATATGAGAAAGGCATCGTACCTACGGATGATCCGCAGGCACGATGCCTTGTCTTTAATAACTTCTTATTTGAATAACTTAATCTTACCAATAAACGGCAGCCCTCTTCTCTCACCTCTGCACGCCGTTACAATCCCCATGATCAGGAGGATCAGCAGGGCAAGGTCTATGATATCAAACGCCCAGGAGAATAGGTTCCCACCAAAATGGAAGAACGAATGTATTCCCCAGAACCAGTCGCCCTCTATAAAATCAATGATCTTGGATAGAATATATAGTATCAACCCCTGGTTCACATGCTGTTTGACATACTGCGACTGCTTATCTCCCGCGATCAGCGGTATCAGCACCAATATCCCGATGTAAGACAGTACGCCCATCGCTTTGTTGCGGCTCACTTCGCTCCGGTCAAAATACGCCTGCGAACCATATCCATATGAACCATATCCATATGAACCATACGGCTCCTGTGCATACCCTGCCGTCCCTGAACCATTGCTCTGGTTATATGTATATCCTTGCCCATACGTATATTCCTGTCCGCCCGACTGACTGTAATCAGCCGTACTCCCGGCTGTCCGGCTGTCCGAACGTCCCCCGGCAAGCTCCGGTATCGGCGCGCCGCACTGCGGGCATGACATGGTTCCGTCGTCCACCTTTGCACCACATTTTACACAATATGCCATATCTCTTCTTCCTTTCACTGTATGTTCTGATACTATTGTATTCCTAATCCGCCGTTAACGCAATCATTTTTTCATCTATTCCTCAGTCGTCAAGCCCCAGGATCTCCGCCAACACTTCGACAATGATCTCATTGGTACAGGATTTCACATACCCAAGCATATGCAGGGATATCTCATCCTGCTTCTGCGCCTCGCTAAGCGAATGATCCTGCTTCGTCTGCTCGATCAGCCTGACGAGCTGCGGCGTCAGTTCTTCATAGGTCTCTATCGTCGTCTGCGTCACCAGCTTCCTCAGATCATCTTTCTTCGTCGGTACCATCTTCTTTTGCCTCCTTAACAAAACTCAACTGAAATTCCGTATCTTAAAGTCTCTCTGTGCCTCTCTCTGCTGGTCCTTCTTCGCTATGTCCTGACGCTTGTCATACAGCTTCTTCCCCTTCGCAAGACCGATCTCGATCTTCACCAGACTGCCTTTAAAATATACCTTAAGGGGGACGACCGCCACCCCCTTTTCCTTCGTCTTGCCCAACAATTTATTGATCTCCGACTTGTGAAGAAGGAGCTTGCGGATCCTTAACGGATCCTTATTGAATATATTCCCCTTCTCATACGGGCTGATATGCATGCCGTAGATGTAGACCTCGCCGTTCTCCACCCGGATAAATGATTCTTTGATGCTGCATTTGCCCATTCTGAGGGATTTCACTTCCGTTCCGTGAAGAGCGATCCCCGCTTCGTAGGTATCCAGTATAAAATAATCATGATACGCCTTCTTATTGTTCGCGATCATCTTGCCATTCGTCTTCGCCATCTGTCTTCCCCCTCCCCGGTGCATTTCCCACCACTTCAAAGTCTATCGTGCGCATCAGCCGGTCCACACCAAGGACCCTCACGCGTATCTGCTGACCTAATTTGTATGATCTGCGGGTATGGCTCCCCGCCATCTCATATCTGTCTTCATAGTAATCGTAATGATCATCCGTCATATTCGTCACATGCACCAGACCTTCTACCGTATTCGGCAGCTCCACATACATGCCCCATTTGGTCATACCGGAGATCACTCCGTCAAATTCTTCCCCGATATGCTGCCGCATGTATTCTGCCTTCTTAAGCTTGACCGTCTCTCGTTCCGCTTCGTCGGCTCTACGTTCCATCTCACTGGAATGCTTCGTTATCTCCTGAAGGATTCCCTGATAATGCGCGATCTTCTTCTCATCCATCCGCCCTCTTAAATTATCCTTGATGATCCTGTGGATCTGAAGATCCGGATATCTTCGGATCGGTGAGGTAAAATGAGTATAGTAATTGGCCGCCAGTCCGAAATGCCCGATATTCTCCGGCATATATCTCGCCTGCTTCATAGAGCGAAGCGCCAAACGGCAGATCAGCGCTTCCTCCGGAGTATTCTCCACCCTGGCAAGAAGCTTCTGGATCTCCTTGGGCCGGATCTCATTGACTCCGATATGCATGGAATAACCGAAATTATTGATAAATGTCGCAAGCGCCCGTATCTTCTCCTCGTCCGGCACCTCATGGGTACGATATACAAACGGAAGCTCCTGCCAATAATAATCTTCCGCTACCGTCTCATTGGCCAGAAGCATGAAATCCTCAATAATCTTCGTCGCAGTATTGCGGTCATAAGGCCTGATCTCCAGCGGTCTCCCATCCTCATCGAGCACAAGCTTCGACTCCGGGAAATCAAAATCAATGGAGCCCCGCCGCTGTCTGCGCCCGCGGACGATCCGAGACAGCTCATACATTCGTTCGAACATAGGGACCAACTCCCGGTATCTTGCCGTCTCTTCCGGATCCCTATCTTCCAGGATCTTCTTCACACTGGTATAAGTCATCCTCTCATCTACATGTATCACCGTCTCCGCGATCTCATGCCCGATCACGACCCCTTTGGGATTCACCGTCATAATGCAGCTTAACGCCAGACGGTCTGTCCCGGCATTCAGAGAACAAATCCCGTTAGACAGCTTATGGGGTAACATCGGGATAACCCGGTCCACAAGGTAGACGCTCGTCCCCCTCTCCCTGGCTTCCCGGTCGATCGCGCTGTTCTCCTGAACATAATTGGTCACATCCGCAATGTGAACTCCCAGGATATAGTTGTCCCCTTCTCTGGTCACCGAGACTGCATCATCCAGATCCTTGGCATCCTCCCCGTCGATGGTCACCATCTGCCAGCCTCTCAGATCCTTCCTTCCGGCCATATCTGCCTCACTGACATCCTTGGCCGCCCGCTCCGCCTGATTCAGGATCTTCTCTGAGAATTCCACCGGAAGTCCATAACCCTTGACGATCGACATGATATCCGTGCCCGGATCATTGATATGTCCGATAATCTCCGTCACCCTGCCTTCCGGCTTCTTACCTTCCTCCCCGTAAGAAGTAAGTTCCGCTACAACCTTGTGGCCGTCCACCGCACCCTTCGACTTCTCAATGGGGATAAAAACATCCCGGGCGAACTTCTGATTATCCGGTATCACGAATCCATAATTCTGCGGATCTCTGCGCTGATACAGGCCGACTATCCGGGTCACTCCCCTGGCGATGATCCTCACGATCTTGCCTTCACGGCTTCTTCCCTTCGCTTCCCGTGTAAGTACGAACTCCACCTGATCTCCGTCAAACGCACCGTTCGTATCTTCTTCTCTGATATATACATCCGCGTTCTCATCCTCAGTGATGACAAACCCAAATCCTCTTACATTGGCACGGAAAACGCCTGTCAGGCGCTTCGCCTCGCCGCGGCAGTATTTCCCTCTCTTCGACAGATATATCTTACCGTCCGCCTCCAATGACTCCAGCACTTTCTTAAGCTCATCCCTCTGCTCCTTTGGAACCTGCAGGAGCATCGCCAGCTCCTTAAACTTCATAGGCACATACAGGCTGTCACACATCAGATCATAGACTACCTTCCTTCGCTTCTCAAAACCCTGCTCCATCTTCTATACCTCTCCTCACAAATCCCCTATATACAAATAGACACTCCTACACAGGAGTGTCCCATCGTCTCACAAAAATATACCTAATCTTATGCAAACACCTTCAAATTCAACACTGCTGCCAATACAATAAACAGGACTGCAAGGAACTTCGTAGACTTCACAAGCGCACCCTCCATGGAACGGCCCTTGTTCTGTCCCCAGTAAGTGTCTGCCATACCGCTGATCGTGCCAAGTCCTGCAGACTTACCCTCCTGCATCAGAACGATAGCTGTAAGTGCAATACAGTCTATTGCAAATATGATCATTAAAACAATTTTTAAAATCTCCACCTTCTACACCTCCTGCAACTGAACCTCTATCATTCTAGCACAAGATACCCAAAATAGCAAGAAGGGGGACGCAGTATTTTTCAATTTTACTGCGTCCCGAATTGAGAAATGTGATATCCCCCATCATAAGAATGGATTGCCATACTCCGCCACATCCCCTAGTTTCTCTTCGATCCTCAGAAGCTGGTTATACTTTTCTACCCGTTCGGAACGGCACGGCGCCCCGGTCTTGATCTGACCGGAATTGAATGCCACCGCGATATCCGCAATTATGGGATCTGCCGTCTCCCCGGAACGATGGGATACAATCGTCCGATACCCGGCATTCTTAGCCATCTCGATTGCGTTAAATGCTTCCGTCAGGGTTCCGATCTGATTGACTTTGATAAGGATCGCATTCGCTACTCCCCTCTCAATTCCCTTTTTCAGCCTCTCTGCGTTGGTGACAAAGAGATCGTCTCCCACCAGTTGATGATTCACTCCAAGCCGTGTTGTCAGGATCTCCCAGCCTTCCCAGTCCTCCTCATCCAGCGGATCCTCAATGGATGCAATCGGGAATTCCTCTGCCAGTTCTTCATAATAATCGATCAATTCTTCCGCCGAGCGTACCACCTGATGACCATGCATCCTGCTCTCACCCTCGAAAATATATTTCCTGGATTTATGATCGTACAATTCCGTCGCAGCCACATCCAAGGCAGCCCGGATATCCTTTCCCGGCCTGTAGCCCGCGCCCTGCACCGCCTCCATGATGAAGCGCAGCGCCTCCTTCGCATCCGAGAGATTCGGGGCAAATCCTCCTTCGTCACCTACGGCTGTGCTATATCCGTGCTTCTTCAGCAGGCGCTTCAGCTCATGGTAGATCTCCGCACACATCCGAAGACCTTCTTTGAAGCAGCACGCTCCCACCGGCATGATCATAAATTCCTGGATATCTATGGTGTTGTCCGCATGTCTGCCTCCGTTCATGATGTTCATCATCGGCACCGGCAGGCGCTTCGCATTCGTTCCCCCGAGATAAGAGTACAGAGGAATACGAAGTGCGCGGGCGGCAGCACGGGCGGCGGCCATGGAGACGCCCAACATGGCATTGGCTCCGAGATTCGATTTGTTCCCCGTTCCGTCAAGCTTCTGCATGATCCGGTCTATCATGGGCTGATCGAACACATTGACCCCTATAATCGCCGGCGCGATCTTCGCATTCACATGATCAACCGCAAGTTCCACTCCAAGACCGCCGTACCGCGCCTCCTTATCCCGCAATTCCAGTGCTTCATACTGGCCGGTAGACGCACCCGACGGAACACTTGCCCTTCCAAGATGAGTCTCTCCTGCCAGCACTTCTACTTCTATGGTAGGATTCCCGCGGGAATCTAAGATTTCTCTTGCGTATACATCCGTAATCGGTAAATACTTATGCATCTCATTTCCTCCTTTATAGAAGGTATTATGTACTGATTTTCCTATTCTAATACAGATGTAAAATATCATTGACTTTTCTCTGTTCCGGCGTTACAATCGGTGTGGTGTCGATGAACACTTTTTTAAATATTACATTTTGCAGAGGAAATTGTCATGAAATCACAATTTAAAAACTTTACTTACCTTACGGTCAGTACGCTTATTATGGCTGCCGGTATCTACTTCTTCAAGTTTACCAACAACTTTACCTTTGGAGGGATCACAGGCCTTGCCGTCCTTGTCGCCAAGTCTGGCGTCATCTCCGCCAGTGATTTTTCCTTCGTCGCCAACATGATCCTGCTCGTGATCGGTTTCTTTGTACTGGGGAAGAAATTCGCCGCCAAGACCGCTTACAGCAGCATCCTTCTGTCTGTCACCTTATCGGCGCTGGAACGAATCTATCCTATGAGCCATCCCCTGACAGACCAGCCCATGCTTGAGCTGGCATTCGCCATTGCGCTGCCCTCCATCGGCTCCGCAGTGCTGTTCAATATCGGCGCATCAAGCGGCGGCACCGACGTGGTTGCCATGATCATGAAGAAATATACCAGCTTCAACATCGGCAACGCCTTGCTGGTCACGGATTTCTTCATTACACTTGCCGGATGCTTCGTATTCGACATTGAGACCGGATTGTATTCCTTCCTTGGTCTTGCGCTTCGCTCTTTCATGATCGACGGATTCATCGAGAGTCTGAATCTGTCCAAATACTTTAACGTTGTATGCAGCAATCCGCAGCCTATATGCTCTTATATCAAGGAAGACCTGCACCGAAGCGCCACCATCGTTCTGGCCAAAGGTGCATTCAGTGGTGAAGACAAATATATCATCTTCACGGTACTGAACCGTATAGAAGCGATACGCCTCAGGAACTATATTAAGGAGAATTCTCCCGACGCCTTCCTGCTGATCTCGAATACCAGCGAAATCATCGGTAAGGGATTCCACTCTGTATAACCGCAGACATATTACCATACAAAAAGGCCCCCGCCTGGGGACCTTTTTCTTAACATTCTATAACTCTAACCGACCATAAGGCCTTCTTTCTTGATCACATCAATCACCTGGTTCACGTATTTCTCGCACAGTTCATCCGTAGCTGCCTCCACCATTACGCGGATCACAGGCTCCGTACCGCTCTCCCTTACCAGGATGCGTCCGTCGTCGCCAAGCGCCTCGGCAACTGCGTCTACCGCCTTCGTAACCGCCGCATTCTCTCTCGCCGTCTTCTTGTCTGCCACACGGACATTCTTAAGAAGCTGCGGGTAGATCTTCACCGGCTCTGCAAGCTTCGCCAGGCTCATCTTCTTCTCCAGCATGACCTCCATCACCATCAGAGACGTAAGTATTCCGTCTCCTGTTGTCGCGTGCTTGCTGAAAATAATATGGCCGGACTGCTCCCCGCCAAGGGAGAAATTATTGCGCACCATATTCTCATATACATACTTATCGCCCACGGCAGTCTTCTCATACTTAAGCCCCGCCTTGTCACAGGCCTTGTAAAGCCCCAGGTTGGACATGATCGTCGTCACGATGGTATCTCCGTTCAGGCGTCCGTTCTCCTTCATATATTTGCCGCAGATATAGAGGATCAGATCTCCGTCTACCACGTTGCCGTGTTCATCCACCGCGATACATCTGTCCGCGTCGCCGTCATACGCGAAGCCCACGTCAAGCTTCTTCTCCTTCACGTAATTCTGAAGCACTTCGATATGCGTGGAACCGCAGTTGGTATTGATATTCGTTCCATCCGGTTCACAGTTGATCACATAGGTCTTGGCGCCCAGCGCGTCATACACGCTCTTTGCGATGGCAAATGCGCTTCCGTTGGAACAGTCAAGCCCTACCCTGATATCCTCGAAGGAACGGGTAGCCAGTGAGATCAGATAACCGATATACCGATTCCTTCCTGCCGCATAATCGACGGTACGTCCGATGTCTTCCTTCTTCGCCAGCGGCAGTTCGCCCATCTCTCCGTCGATATAAGCCTCGATCTTCTCCTCGACCTCGGCTTCCAGCTTATGTCCCTTCCCGCTGATCACCTTGATCCCGTTGTCATAGTAAGGATTATGACTTGCTGAAATCATGATCCCGCAGTCAAAATTATCTGTCCTTGTCACATAGGAAACACTCGGCGTCGTCGTTACGTGTAGAAGATATGCATTCGCACCCGACGCCGTGATACCTGCCGCCAGCGCATACTCGAACATATAACTGCTTCTTCTTGTATCCTTACCGATCACAACCTTCGCCTTGTGATCCTGTCCGTAGTACCAGCCCAGGAACCGCCCTACCTTGAATGCATGTTCCACCGTCAGTACCTCATTCGCTTCACCACGGAAACCATCTGTTCCAAAATATTTACCCATAACTGTCAGCTCCTTCATTTCATTCGCTTCATTTGCCATATTTACCGCATTCTTTGCACGATCATCGCAAACATCTTTACTATTATATAAGGTTTTGAGCAAATATACAACTATTATTTCTAATGATGGAACAGCCGGAGCCCGGTAAATGCCATCGCCATACCATACTTATTGCAGGTATCGATCACATTGTCGTCTCTCACAGACCCGCCCGGCTGCGCGATATACTTCACTCCGCTTCTGTGTGCACGCTCGATATTATCCCCGAACGGGAAGAACGCGTCTGACCCAAGCGCAACATTCTCAAGCTTGTCAAGCCATTCCCTCTTGGCTTCTCTTGTGAATACCTCCGGCTTCTCCTTGAAGATTGCCTGCCATGCTCCGTCCGCAAGCACATCCATATAATCCTCGCCGATGTACAGGTCGATCGCGTTATCCCTGTCCGCGCGGCGGATCGAATCAACGAACGGAAGATTCATCACCTGGGGAGACTGTCTTAACCACCAGTTGTCCGCCTTCTGGCCCGCAAGCCTGGTGCAGTGGATCCTGGACTGCTGCCCCGCGCCGATACCGATAGCCTGTCCGTCCTTCACGAAGCACACGGAATTGGACTGCGTGTATTTCAGGGTGATCATGGAGATGGCAAGATCGATCTTCGCCTGCTCTGTCAGCTCCTTATTCTCCGTTACCACATTGGCAAAGAACTCGTCGTCGATCTTCAACTCATTCCTTCCCTGTTCGAACGTGATCCCGAACACATCCTTGTGCTCAAGCGGCTCCGGTACATACTCCGGATCGATCTGTATCACATTATAATTGCCGTTCTTCTTCGCCTTCAGGATGTCAAGCGCCTCCGGCTCATATCCCGGCGCAATCACACCGTCTGATACTTCACGCTTGATAAGCCTTGCCGTATCCACGTCACAGACATCCGACAGAGAGATAAAGTCTCCGAAAGAAGACATCCGGTCCGCCCCTCTTGCCCGGGCATAGGCAGACGCTAACGGCGACAGCTCTCCCAGATCATCCACCCAGTAGATCTTCGCAAGAGTCTCTGTAAGCGGCATCCCTACTGCAGCCCCCGCCGGGGACACATGCTTGAAGGACGTCGCCGCCGGAAGTCCGGTCGCCTTCTTAAGTTCACTCACCAACTGCCACCCGTTAAATGCATCCAGGAAATTAATGTATCCCGGCCTGCCGTTCAACACCTGGATCGGAAGTTCGCCGCCGTCCGCCATATAGATCCTGGATGGCTTCTGATTGGGATTGCAGCCATATTTTAATTCTAATTCCTTCATGTTCGTTCCTCCTCGTATCCTGTTACATTTACTGATTCTTGTTCACGATCTTCGTCTCGTAAGTTCCTGTTGCAATGTCAATGTACCGCACGAACAGAGACACCTTGTTCTCCTCGTTCAAGCTGCTCCACAGCATATCGGTAAACGCTTCCATATCATCCGGGATCCCGATCAGTTTCGGCTCTCCCTCAAAGCTCGGCAGCGGATTGCCGTCGCAGCGGTAAGTATGGATGAAATGTCCCTCCCCTGCCGCCGGATTCTCATACGCGAAGGTATAACGGTTACAACTGTCCGGGCTGCCGTTGTTGCTCTTAAGGATGGACATCGCGTAATTATAGCTTCCATTCTCGATATGCATGATCCCTGAGATCCTGGGCGTGTAGTTCGGGCCGTCCGGCTCAAACTCACGGCTTCGCAAAGACTGCTCGAACGTCATCTGGCTGTCCATTCCCTCATAGATGGTATCGGTCTGGTCGCCGTTGGTCACGATGGTCTTGTTCCCCAGCACCCGCACCGGCGCATAGATCACCAGGCTTGGATCGGTAAGCAGCGCCGGATCAAACGCCTGCGTCCTGATTCCATCTCCTTCTTCCACGAAAATGCGGTTGCGGCTGTTCACACTTCTCCCCATGATAAAATACGCCGTCACCGCCTTCGTTCCATCCGCGCTCTTCCCGATAATGATGCCGCGTCCCGGATACGAGTTCTCCCTTAATTCCTTCTCAATTGATATCATTTCCATAAAAATTCTCCTTTTTTGTTGAATTTTGTCCTGTTAGTTTATTATATATAAAATGCTTCTCTTTTTCCAGTAGTATTTACTATTGAAGACAGGTTTTTGGGATGTTACAATGAAGAAATAGAAAAAGAGACAGGAGGACATGTTTCATGCGCAAACGAACATTTCTTATTCCCTGCCTGTTCGCCCTTGCCCTGATGACAGGCTGCAGCAAGGAGAATGCGGACAAGTATGTCGGGGAACAGATTACTTCCATCAAGGAGAACGGCTCTGAAAAATTTACCGAACTTTTAGAGGAAGGGATTACAGAGAGCAATGAATCCTACGTTCTGCAGTTCCCCGAAGAACTAAAGACGCCTTATCTGGAATTCATGAAGGACTCCTTCAAGACGATCCAGTTCGAGGTTGCCAAACCATCCAAGATGAAAGACGGAACCCTCTCCGTCCAAGTTACCTACACTCCGATCAATATTAAGAATACTCTGGAGAAAGCCAACTCTGAATTCATGGATTCTCTGGAGAGTACGGACCTTACCGAAGCCGTCTCTTCCATCCTTGAGACAGATACCGACGCATTAAAGGTGTCTCCCTCCTTCGACGCGGAGATCATCTCTACACTTGAAGTATCCAAAGAAGGAGAGTCCTATGCTATCTCCGAGGAAAGCCTTAACTCCTTCCTCGCCCAGACACTTCATGGATATATGGAGCCATACAATATGGTCTGCGATGTCTTAGACTGCTATGACTTCGTCAAAGCTTACCTGGACGCATCCTTCAAAGGCGACGTAGCCCGTTTCGCGCTGCATACAGACCGCACGGAAGAAGAATCGCTTGCCTGGTACAAGGAGGATGTATTCGACCCGCCTTCCGATCTGACTCAGGCTTACATTCCCAGATATCAGGCGGCTCTTGAGTCCATGATGAAGCAGTGCAAATATTCTGTCGGCATTCCGAAGAAGGAAGACGGCGTCTACAGCTATGTGGTTGAGATCAAGACCTCACCGAACACCAGCTTCCTTAATGCCTACAACGAGTTCGAGGGCGGAACCTATTACTCCATCGAGGAGGTCTCTGCCGGACTTATAACGGCTATGGAGAAATACGCCGCTGCCCCTACATTTGACGAGGAAACGACGGTAACCGTCTCCATCAATGCCTCCTCACTGCTCGACGCGGGTAATGAGAACTCCGAATTGACCGCTCTGGCAACAACGATCCTTATGATACCTTAAAGAATTGAAGCAAAATAACTGATACAGATTGCGCAGGATGCCGCTTCAAATGAGCAGGTCAAAAAACGCAGGCGCAGCGGGCTGCGTTTTTTGACCTGTGCATCCGGAGAATTCAGATGATCATCTTCTTCCATTGATATCTCTTCATATCTACCTTGTCATCCTGGAATTCCACCCCTTCTGCTCGCAGAAGCTCTGTCTGCCGATTGCATCTTCCGCTTCCGAACGCACAGGACATCCGGCCGTCCTTGGTCACCACACGATGGCACGGCAGATCACTGTTACACGGAACCGCATGGAGCGCATAGCCGACCACTCTCGCCCAGCGGCGGTTGCCCGCAAGCGCCGCGATCTGTCCATAAGAAGCCACCTGCCCTTTTGGAATCTGGCGGATCACATCATAGATCTTCTCAAAAGAATTCTTTTCCTCCATAACTATCATCTCCTGTCCGACTTCCATGCTTTTATCTCATCAAGCCTGTCCTTAACCGCTCTCTCCTCTCCCTGAACGGTAGGATGATAATACACCCGGCCGCTTAAGGATTCCGGCATGCACTGCATATGAGTCAGTTTCTCCACCGTATCGTGAGCATATTCATATCCTTTGCCATATTCCAGATCTTTCATAAGCTTCGTAGGCGCGTTGCGTAGATTAAGCGGAACCGGCTCCGCCCGCATATTCTTCACATCCTGCTTGCACATCTCACACGCGGTGTAGAGGGCGTTGGACTTCGGCGCCATGGCAAGATAGGTGACCGCATGGGTCAGATGCACGTCGCATTCCGGCATCCCCAGGAAATGACACGCCTGGTACGCCGCCACTGCTACCTGCAGCGCATGGCTGTCCGCCATACCCACATCTTCGCTGGCAAACCGGATCAGCCTTCTGGCGATATACAGCGGATTCTCGCCGCCCTCCAACATCCTGCACATCCAGTAGATCGCCGCGTCCGGGTCACTGTTGCGCATGGATTTGTGAAGCGCAGAGATCAGATTGTAATGCTCCTCCCCGCTCTTATCGTAGAGAAGGGATTTCCTGCTGATACACTGTTCCAGGCCCTCATCCGTTACCAGCAGCCCATCAGCGCTGATCTCTCCGTTCGTCACTGCCATCTCCAGAGTATTGAGCGCAGTCCTCGCATCCCCGTTGGCAAATGCCGCGATCGCCGCCACCTGCCTGTCCGTGATCTGTACATTCTGCGGGCCAAACCCGGCCGGGCTTGTCAATGCATGCCAGATAACCTTGACAAGGTCTGCCTCTTCAAGCGCCTTCAGCACGAACACCCGGCATCTGGACAGAAGCGCCGCATTGACCTCGAAGGAGGGGTTCTCCGTCGTCGCACCGATCAGCACGATGCTGCCCTTCTCCACAAAAGGCAGAAACGCATCCTGCTGCGCCTTGTTGAACCGGTGGATCTCATCCACGAACAAGACCGTCCGAATCCCCATCCTGCGGCTGTTCTCCGCCTGGTTCATCACTTCCTTGATCTCCTTGATCCCGCTGGTGACTGCGCTGAAATTAATGAAATCCGCCTTCGTCCGGCTGGCAATGATACTGGCAAGAGTCGTCTTCCCCACTCCCGGCGGTCCCCAGAATATCATCGAGGATATCTGGTCCCGCTCAATCAACTGCCGAAGCATCTTCCCTTCTCCCAACAAATGCTCCTGCCCCGCGAAATCCTTAAGCGTTGCAGGACGCAGACGGCTTGCCAGGGGCGCCGTCTGCTTTCTGTCGTCAAATAACGTCATCTGCTCCATACTATCTCTCCTCGTGTATCTTAAATGATATCGCCTACATCTCTACTACTTTCGTCGCCACATTCTCCCGAAAAGCCCTGTCATGCTCCACGAAAATAACCGCAGGCTTATACTTAAGCAGCAGCTCCTCGATCTGGACTCTCGACAGCACATCAATGTAGTTCAACGGTTCATCCCATATATACAGATGCGCCTGCTCGCACAAACTCTTCGCCAGCAACACCTTCTTCTTCTGTCCGGCGCTGTACTGGCTTACGTCCTTCTCAAACTGCCCCCTCTCCAGATCAAGCTTACGGAGCACCGCCTTAAAAAGACTTTCATCCAGACCATACTCCTCGGACAGCTCTCTCAGATCCCCCCGAAGATAAGAGGTATCCTGGGACACATACGAGATCTTAAGCCCGGCGCTTATCAAAAGCTTCCCTTTATATTCCAGATCTTCGCCGTTCAACAGTTTCAGAATACTGGATTTGCCGCATCCGTTCTTCCCGGAGAGGCAGACTCGTTCTCCTCTGCGGATATCGAAGCTGATCCCGGAGCATACCGGCCTGCCGTCATAACAGACTGTAATATCCTGAATCTCTGCCAGTTTATCCGTGTGATATGTCAGCGGATGGATCTGGAGGACATCCATCGTCTCAACGTTCTTCAGAAGCTTTGACTTCTCCTTGATCGCATGCTGCTGCCGGCTCTCCAGCACCTTCGCACGCTTCATCATCTTGGCCGCCTGACGGCCGATATGCCCTCTGTCCGGCCGTAAGCCCGCCACTCTCTGCCCCTTCTTACTCTTCTCCACCTTCGCCGACCAGTCCGAGGACTGTCTTGCCGCCTTCCTAAGCCGCTTAACCTCCGTCTCAAGCTTCTGGTTCTGCGCCTCCTCAAGTCTGTCCCGTGCCTCTTTGTCGGCGTACCAGGAACTAAAATTCCCCTTCCGCACTTCAATATCCATCTTATTAATGGAAAGTATATGATCCACACAGGAATCCAGAAAATGCCGGTCGTGAGATACCAGTATAAATCCCTTCTTCCGGGACAAATACCCGGCAATCCGCTGCCTGGCCTCCGTATCCAGATGATTCGTCGGCTCATCGATCAGAAGGAAACGATTCTCCCCGAGGAACAGCATCGCAAGCAGCACCTTTGTCCGTTCCCCGCAGCTCAAGGTTGAGAACGGCCGATATAAAACTTCCGCATCTACATCCAGAAGATTCAATTCCCGGAAGATCTCCCATTCTTCTGTCTGCGGATTCAGTTCTTCCAGAATCTCATACACCATCCTGCTCACATCCGTCACTTCATAGGGAAAATAAGCGAATTCCACATTGGATGATATACTTCCCTGGTATTTATATCTGCCCAGCAGAAGATTCAAAAACGTAGTCTTGCCGCGTCCGTTCCTTCCTACAAATCCTAATTTCCAATCCGTATCGATCCGAAATGATACATTCTGGAAGATCTCTTCATAATTACCCTCATAAGAAAAACTTAAATTCACGACATCTATCATTGACATATGTGTACCTCCTAAAACAAAAAGACTGCAAGAAAGTCTCCTTACAGCCTCATGAAATACACACAATCGTCCCCCAGATCAAAGAGATATTGCCTGCACTATTCCCGGATGATGAATCAAAAGACTTTCCTGCTATCGGCACAACAAAAAGACAGGGGAATCCTGTTAACTCTTGTTATGCAGTTACATCTGTAATTAGCAAGAAAATCTCTTCATCTTTTCACCTCCCAGCTTATGCTAACTGCTGTAGCTTCTGCAAACGTTGTATCTGCTTGGTATGATCCGCAACCGCCAGCTTTAAAACGTCAATATCGATCCGCATCTCATCCATCCGATCACCGCCTGTCTGATATCTCTTATATGTAGACAAATAACAACTTTCAATCGTCTGAATCCGCGGTAAAATGTCATTCTCCATTTGAATATTCGTAAGCTTGACATTATCTTTCAAATTCTTTACCTCGGTATTTAAGACGATTACATTGTCTTTCAGATCTTTTACCTCAGTATTCAAGACAGTTACATTGTCTTTCAGATCTTTTACCTCAGTATTCAAGACAATTACATTATCTTTCAAATCCTTTACCTCAGTATTCAAGACAGTTACATTGTCTTTCAGATCTTTTACCTCAGTATTCAAGACAATTACATTATCTTTCAAATCCTTTACCTCAGTATTCAAGACAGTTACATTGTCTTTCAGATCTTTTACCTCAATATTCAAAACATCTACATTGTCTTTGAGTTCTTTTACCTCAGTCTTCAGAATGCTCACATCTTCTCTGACCTCTTTCATCTCGGTCTTTAAGACGCTCACATCAGTCTTCAAGATCTTCACGTCTTCTTTGACTTCTTTCATCTCAGTCTTTAAGATGCTCACATCTTCTTTGACTTCTTTCATCTCGGTCTTTAAGACGCTCACATCAGTCTTCAAGATCTTCACATCTTCTTTGACTTCTTTCATCTCGGTCTTTAAGATGCTCACATCTTCTTTGACTTCTTTCATCTCGGTCTTTAAGACGCTCACATCAGTCTTCAAGATCTTCACATCTTCTTTGACTTCTTTCATCTCGGTCTTTAAGATGCTCACATCTTCTTTGACTTCTTTCATCTCAGTCTTCAAGACCTTCACGTCTTCTTTGACCTCTCTTACCTCGTCTCTTACAGCACTCGTTTCCTCTTTAAGTTCTTTCACTTCAGCTTTTATCCCGGCCGTATCATTCTTAACCGGTTCAAGCTTTTCATCCAACATCACAGATATAGCCGATAATAATTCTACATGTTCCATATCGCTACACCTCCACTGTGCAATGAAATCCACCCGCTCTTATGAAGGGGCATCTCTTTTTGTCACTAATAGATTATCACAAATATCTGTCGAATACAATCGAAACTTTTCGACACGTTTTGACAAACCGTTATAATTCACAGTCTGGCCGCCCGCCAACTGTAACGCATCCAGTCAGTAACGACAACCCCTCCATCAATACTTCCGCAGCGTATCATTAGAATCGTCCGTAGTCTTATCGATCTTCCTGATTTCAACAAAATATCCATCCTCACCGTTCGTCTTCACCTTGACGCGGTCTCCCACTTTATGTCCTCTGATTGCTTTCCCAAGCGGTGATTCTATACTGATAAGCCCCTGCAGGGAATTCCCGCGTACACTCGTCACCAGCCGATAGACCTCTGTCTCATCATCCTCCTCATAATAAATTTCGACCGTATTATTGATTCCCACCTCGTCGTCCCGAGAAATATCCGATACGATCCGTGCATTTTTAAGCATCTTCTCCAGATACCGGATACGGCTCTCATTGCGGTTCTTATCCTGCTTTGCCGCCTTATACTCGAAATTCTCGCTTAAGTCTCCCTGCGCCCGGGCCTCCTTGACCGCCTCCAATTCCCTTTTGCGTACCACTAATTTCCTATACTCAATCTCTTCCTTTATCTTCTGTACATCGCTCTGTGTCAACTGTTCTCCCACAATTCTGCCTCCTCGCCTATTTTCGGTGCATTTTTATCGGAACAACTCCTGTTCCGTTTCTTTTAAAATATCTGCAAGCACCTTGTAATCCAAATATTGTATTCCTTCTCTCCGCTCTTGAATCTTCTCAGCCAACTTGCTTCCATAATATATTTCCATTGATTCCTCATAAGAAATATCTTCAGTTTCGGTCAAATACAACATGATTCCCTCTTCAAGATTCTCCTTATAAACACTTTCCAATTTATTTCCATCCATAATTATACCTCATAAAAGAATTCCATCCTCAGCAATTGGTCTATCGCCCTTTGTGTAATAAATGCAATCTGATCATATGTCTTATAAACTCTGATTTCATTAATAGCACGTTCTTTATCCCATATTCCGGAATGATACATATCCACCACCCTAAATGCTTTGTCATTTGCCACCTTGATATACTCTAATACCATACTCCCCCTAACCTTAAGATATTCTTGTATATCTTCAACTATATACATTGTGCCCTGCGTGTGTAAAACATCGTAATTTGGCACTAAAAAGCCATCAATGCACCCCTTACTTTGAAGTATATGATAAACTTCTGACGGTCTCTTATTCCATGCATTGGCACACGCATGAATCATATAAATAACGAATGAAAAAGAGTTCTTATTCATCTTGTCACACTCCATTCTTCCAATGACTTCTGCACTACAACCACCGATTTGTCAATGACTCATGACTCCATTATACCGCAATGCCTTTCCAGATGGAATAGTTTTTATAAATGCGCCGCAAATGCCGTCAACATATCCCTGAGTGGTTTCCACAGATTCGGATTCGTATCTTCGAGGAAATGCTCGATCTGTGCTCCTGTAGTCACCCCTTGTTCAATAGTCAGACAATGGGTTCCCTTCACTGTCTCTCCGATCGCCGTCTTGCCCATGGCGGACACACCCACTGCCACCTCTTGCCCCCATGCTGACGCGCCGGCGCTATAGATCCCCATCGCTGACGCACCGAACGCAACGACTCCGATTGCCACCGCTCCCCATGCGGCAAGCCCGAAAGCAAGCGCACCGATCGCCAATAATCCTACCGCGATCGAACCAAAACTGATAATACCAAACGAACAGGCGCCCAGGCTGATCACGCCGATCGCGACATTCCCGATCGCAATAATTCCCTTGGCAATACCGTCTCTGCCCAATTGTCTGGAAAAACGGATGGATACCAGCGGGATCCCCGCGATCTTCGTCTTACTGGTATACTGATATCCCTTGATATATCTTGCAAGGTCGTCCACTTTCTTCTCGAGTCTTGAATTATCCTCATCCATCTGCTGATTTGCCTCTGATCGCTTCTCTCCATACGGTTCGTTCCGACAGCCGCCCGCCGCTATTCCGCTATTCTTCTCCTCATCCAGATAATCCTTCAGAAGATAATCCAGACTGACCCGGAATATTTCCGACATTGCGACCAGTTTCGATATCTCAGGAATGCTGCTCCCGGCTTCCCATTTACTGACCGACTGGCGGGTAATCCCAAGCCTCTCTGCAAGCTGCTCCTGGGACATCCCTGATTTCTTTCTCTGTATTGTAAGTTTTTCTGCCAGATTCATTCTCCATACCTGCCTTTCTGATTCCTGTCCTGCAGACTGTTGGAAAACCGCTTTCTAAGAGTCTGCTGTATACTGACACTTTACCTCTCATCCCGTAAAAACACAAGAAAACGGCACTTGGAAATTTGTCAACCAGCAGTTGCATCCTCCTGTTTACAAGGCTTTCCCGTCCTCACGCCGATACTCCAGGATATCCCCGGGCTGACAATCCAGCACTTCACAGATCGCATTCAATGTAGAGAAGCGAACTGCCCTTACCTTCCCGGTCTTCAGATTGGACAGGTTTACATTCGATATCCCCACCTTCTCCGATAACTCATTCAAGGACATCTTGCGATCCGCCATCACCCTGTCAAGCCTTAATATGATCGCCATATATTGTCACACCTCCCATTATTTTTGGCTGCCTGCCGCAATGACCGGATGCCGCCGCTACAACGTCTCATCCGAGAATTCCTGAAGCTCACATCCCCATCTTAATATATCGCTCGTCAGCAATACGATCACTCCTGCAAATATCCAGGAGAATTCCAGCGGATTAACAAAATACGGCTGATGATATACCAGAAGCCCCATTCCCATCTGGAAGATCCATTTCCCAAAGACTCCCGTCAAAACCAGGAGCCATCCGATCTTCCCGGTATATTCCGCCGTCTGGCTGACAAACGGCGAATGAGAGTCCCTTATAACATTCAAGATTCTCCTCAGATATCCTAACAACAGTAATACAGGCAATTCTCTCGTTATCGAAGAAAAAAACACAAAGACAATACAGAATCTTTTGCTGCTTACAATCTCTGCTCCACCCGGAAGATGCTCCCATCCGCATTGAGCATATCCCAAAATCATATCAAAACGGTACGCATTTTCTGTCTCTGTCAATTGAATTGCCGATTCCGGCTGACCGCATAACCATATGATTGTTACAGCCGCCACCGCGAACCTGATCAGCCACACCAGCAACGCACCAGCCAGAAATAACCGGCATATACGGCTATATGATAATCCCTTCTTTTCATAACTCCTGTATGTCTCCATACCTGTCCTCCCTTTTCTTTACCGTTCACACCTACGACGCCCGCAGTAACCCTCTTTGTGCCGTATCTCCACTTTCGTTTGCCAATATTTTATCACACCTACAAATTTACCGCAATAATATTTAATGATAATCATTAAATATTATTCTTATATCGTAATTCAGACCCTCGTCAGTAAACAGCAGTTTGAATGGGCAGGATACTTTACTTTTTGTTTTATATCGTTATAATATAATACAAGAGCGAAAAAGACTGCCTCAAAGGAGAAACATATGCATACATGGGATGAAATCGAACAGCATATCAACGCCTGTACCCACTGCCCGTTAAGCCAGACCCGGCATCTGCCCGTCATGGGACGGGGAAGCCATAACGCCGATATCATGCTGATCGCGGAAGCTCCCGGCAGTCAGGAAGACCTTGAAGGGCTTCCCTTTGTCGGACGTTCCGGGAAAATACTGGATGAGCTGTTGACTGACTGTTCACTGACGAGAGTAGAGATCTATATTACCAATATTCTGAAATGCCATCCTCCGGGAAACCGTGATCCCAGGGATGAAGAAAAAGAAGCCTGCTTCCCCTATCTGAAATACGAGACCTTCCTGCTGAAGCCTAAGATCATCGTCTGTCTTGGCCGCGTCGCCGCACAGCGTATCATTTCTCCGGATTTTAAGATCACCCGGCAGCACGGAACATGGACCCACCGCAAGGACTGCGCACTGACCGCCGTATATCATCCTTCGGCAATCCTGCGGGATCCGTCTAAGCTCGAACTTACGAAAGCAGACTTTCATGAGATTATAAGGAAACGAGACGAGCTGCTTCACAATTCCGCCATCTTATGACAGATATACCTTGTATCCAAGCCTGTCTATCATCTTAAGATCCGTCTCTACCGTATATCCGGCGGTTGTCAGCATATCGCCGGATATGGCGGCATTGGCGCCGGAACAGAAGCACCCTTCCCCCTTATCCTCCATCAGCCCCCGGCCGCCCGCGAGCCGGATCGCCGCGTCCGGAAGGAGATAACGGCAGACTGCCACTATCCTTCTCATATCGTTAACTCCCAGCCTCTCATTCTTCTCATAGGGAGTTCCCGGAATCGGATTCAGCATATTCACCGGAACGCTCTTTATTCCAAGCTCCCGCAAGGTAAGCGCCATATCGATCCGATCCTCTGCAGACTCTCCAAGCCCCATGATACCGCCGCTGCAGACCTCCAAACCGGCCGCCATCGCCGCACGGATCGCACGGACCTTATCGTCAAATGTATGGGTCGTACAGACATTGGGGAAATTGCGCCTGGATGTCTCCAGATTATTATGTACCCGGGACGCTCCCGCTTCTTTGATCCTGCGAAACTGTTCTTCTGTCAGAAGCCCGAAGGATACGCACACTTCTATATCAACCTTCTCCTTGATCTCCCGGATCGCTTCACACATCTGCCGGATCTCGTCATCATTCAGGCATCGCCCGGAAGTCACGATGGAATACCTCAGCACTCCACAGTCCGCATTGTATCTTGCCTGCCGGACGATCTCCTCCGTATCTAACAGCGGGTATTCCTCTGCCGAAGTATGATAATACGCCGACTGCGCACAATACTTACAATTCTCCGAGCATTTTCCGCTCTTACCATTGACGATCGTGCAGATGTCAAACCGGTTTCCGCAGAAAAACTGCCGGATCTCATCCGCCGCCCGGCATATTTCCACTAACGGCTCATCATACAGCTCCAGAGCTTCCTCCTTTGTCATCTGGTATCCCTCTAAAATCTTCTGCTTCAACTGCTCTGCTAATCCCATATCCTTACTCCTTCCAGTGTGCTGTACTTAAAGCATTTACATCGATATGACTACTATATATCAAGCGCCTCATAATTGTCAACTTTTTCACTCCATATGTTAACACTTCACCAGAAATCACGCTGTCTGAAAACCCTTTCGTTTTCCTTATAAAATTGTTGACATCTCAACTTCTTATTGGTATAGTCTATATGACCAAGAAGTTGATTTCTCAACTTTAATATGCATGCCCCTGGCGGGCGGACTTCGTCCGATAAGGTATATTTTCATTCATATAAGAAAGTGAGTTATATATGATCCACAGATTTGAACAGCTTACAACCGGTGTATCGCAGATCTACAAGAATATCCAGAGGATCAAGAAGCTGGAAATGCGCTCTCTCGGCTTAAAGGGCACACATGTTATGTGTCTGTATTTCCTGTATTCACATTCAGAGGGGCTTACTGCAGCCGACCTCTGTAACCTGTGCAAGGAGAACAAGGCGGGCATCTCACGAATCCTGTCGGATCTGGAGAACCGCGGTTTCATCCAATATGCGCATCCTCAGGAGAAGAAGAAGTACCGTTCCAAAGCCGTTCTCACCGATACGGGGATGCAGCAGGCCAAGAAGGTCAACCGTCTGATCCTTCGTGCAACCTTAGAGGGAGGGAAGGATATTACTGCCGGGGAGCGAGATATTTTCTACCGTGTATTATTCCTGATATCAGATAACCTGGAACATTTCTGCGAGGAACTGGAACATTCCCAGGAACAGGGCATAGACCGCCACAAAATTTAGTCAGAAAGGATAAGATCTGCCATGAACAAAGCGAAAAAACTCTACTGCCGTACTTTCCAGACGGGATTAAAAATAGCGCTCCCATTTCTCCCGTACCGTAAACCGGAAGTCATAGGCAGTGTAAAGACCATTCCCGACATTCTTAAGAAACGCAAGTGCAGCCATGCACTGATCATCACCGATACAGGCATCCGGAATCTTGGACTCACGAAACGCCTGGAAAACGTCCTGACCAAGGACGGTATCCCCTTCTGTATCTACGACAAGACGGTTGCCAATCCCACCACGGCCAACGTGGCAGAAGCTCTGGAAATGTATCTGTCCAACGGCTGCGACGCCATCATCGGCTTCGGAGGCGGCTCCAGTATGGACTGTGCCAAGGCAGTCGGAGCCCGCATCGCGAAGCCGAAGCAATCCCTGGCCAAGATGAAGGGCATCCTTAAAATCCATAAGAAACTTCCTCTTCTGATCGCCATTCCCACCACGGCCGGAACCGGAAGCGAGACTACCCTTGCGGCAGTAATCACGGATGCCGAGACCAGGCACAAATATGCCATCAATGATTTCCCGCTGATCCCAAGATATGCAGTGCTGGATCCCAAGGTCACCTTAAGTCTCCCGCCGTTCATCACGGCTACGACCGGAATGGACGCCCTGACCCATGCGGTAGAGGCATATATCGGAAAATCCACCACTTATGGCACCAGAAAAGATGCGCTTCTGGCAGTCAAGCTCATTTTTGAAAATATAGACAAAGCATATACGAACGGCAGCGATATCGACGCGCGGAGGAATATGCTGCACGCCTCTTTCTATGCCGGATGTGCATTTACCAAATCCTATGTAGGCTATATACATGCGGTTGCACATTCCCTGGGCGGAGAGTATAATGTACCACATGGGCTTGCCAACGCCATACTGCTCCCCTTCGTATTAGAAGCGTACGGACCATGTATCCATAAGAAACTGCACCATCTGGCCGTAGCGGCGGGCATTTCCGCAAAGGATACCCCTTACGATGCGGCGGCAGGCGAATTCATCGAAGCCATTAAGGCTATGAAGAAACGGTTTGATATCGGGGATACGGTAAAGGAAATCCAGGAAGCAGACATCCCGAAGCTCTCCCACTATGCGGATAAGGAAGCCAATCCATTGTACCCGGTACCCGTCCTTATGGATGCAGAAGATCTGGAACAATTCTATGTAACTCTGATGGATTCTGATGAATCTGTAACTATATAACTCTTTCATATATTGTTGGATACCGGAAAAGGAGCAATTCCTCATGAACGAATACGAAATCAAAAATATTGTATCTAATCAACGAAAATATTTCCTTTCAGGCGCTACTCTTGATATCAATGCAAGGGTCAGCGCGCTGAAGAAGCTAAAAGACAGCATCATCAAGCATGAGCCGGAGATCAACGAGGCGCTGAAGCAGGATCTTGGAAAGAGCAATTTCGAGAGCTACATGTGCGAGACCGGGCTTGTGCTCAGTGAGATCAGTTATATGCTGAAGCACATCCATTCCTTTGCCAGGGAGAAGACTGTCAGGACGCCTCTTGCCCAGTTCCATTCCAGAAGCTATAAGAAGCCGTCCCCTTACGGCGTCGTACTGATCATGAGCCCGTGGAATTATCCGTTCCTGCTGACTCTCGATCCTCTTGTCGACGCGATTGCCGCCGGGAATACGGCTGTCCTTAAGCCCAGCGCATATTCTCCTTATACCAGTGAGATCGTAAGAAGGATTATCTGCGACTGTTTTGACGAGCGCTTTGTCACCGTCGTTACCGGCGGACGGTCAGAGAACACCTGCCTGCTGAATGAGCATTTTGATTATATCTTCTTTACCGGAAGCCAGGCTGTCGGCAGGGAAGTCATGAGACATGCCTCCGTACATCTTACCCCTGTCACTCTGGAGTTAGGAGGGAAGAGCCCCTGCATCGTTGAGAAGACCGCCAACCTAAAACTTGCCGCCAGACGGATCGTCTTCGGCAAATACCTGAACTGCGGCCAGACCTGCGTCGCGCCGGATTATGTCTACTGTGACCGTTCTGTTAAGGAACGTCTGGTAAAGGAGATCAAGAAACAGATCCAGAAGCAGTACGGCAAGCAGCCTCTTGAGCGGAACGATTACGGCAAGATCATTAATCAGAAGCATTTCGACCGGATCTTTAACCTGATCGATGAGAATAAGGTAGTCTGGGGCGGCAAGGCGAACCGAAGCGCCCTCCAGATTGAACCGACTGTCCTGGACAAGGTTACCTTCGGAGACGCCGTAATGCAGGAAGAGATCTTCGGGCCTGTGATGCCGGTCCTTACCTATGATTCCCTAGATGAAGCGATCCGCAATATCAATTCCATGCCCCATCCGCTCGCCCTCTATATCTTTACCAGTGACAAGGCGGCGGCAGGGAAATTGACCTCCCAGTGCGGTTACGGCGGGGGATGCATCAACGATACCATCATACACCTTGCTACCAGCGAGATGGGCTTCGGCGGATTTGGCCCAAGCGGTATGGGTTCTTATCACGGGAAGGATGGTTTTGACACATTTACACATTATAAGAGTATTGTAGATAAAAAGACCTGGCTGGATCTGCCGATGCGGTATCAGCCTTATAAGAAATGGAATGAGCGATTGATACATCTGTTTTTGAAATAAATCGCCGCAGGAAAAGGGCTGCCATACGACGCAGCCCTTTATAAAGATACTTTTTCGGATCAACATACAGGCTTCATCAGATCCGCCAATGTAATTCCATCAAAATAGGCATTGGTAAGCCTGTAGAACTCCGTCCACATCGGTAATGTCCTGCAGCCCTCGGCACGCTCACAGATATCTGCCTCACAGCCAAGACATGCCACCGGCGCAAGATCCCCTTCCGTAAGGCGTAAGATGTCCCCGACACGGATGTCTGACGGCCGGACCGCCAGGCGGTAACCGCCGCCCTTCCCCTGAAGTCCTTCAATCATCTTATTCTTCGTCAGTACAGGAAGAATGCGCTCCAGATATTTCAAAGAAATCTCCTGCCTTTTTGCTACCTCTTTCATGGGGGCATAACCTTTTCCATAATTCTCTGCCAGATCGATCATCACTCGAAGCGCATATCTGCCTTTCGTTGAAATCATCATCCCGATCACCTCTCCTAAAAGACTATTCCTGCAAACTACAGGCACTGCCGCTGCTCTTACTCTGCGAACAGAGGCGTTGACAGATATCTGTCCCCTGTATCAGGCAGAAGCACAACGATTGTTTTCCCCTCATTCTCAGGACGCTTCGCCTGCTCCACTGCCGCGAAAACCGCCGCGCCGGAAGAGATGCCTACAAGCACGCCTTCTCTCCTGCCGACAAGCCTTCCTGCCGCAAATGCGTCTTCATCGGAGACCGGCATGATCTCGTCATAGACCGCCGTATTCAGGACTTCGGGAACAAATCCCGCGCCAATCCCCTGAATCTTATGAGGTCCCGCCTCCCCGCCGGAGAGTACGGCAGAGGAAGCCGGCTCTACAGCAACAATCCTGACAGAAGGCTTCTTTGATTTGAGATACTCGCCGACGCCGGTTATGGTTCCGCCGGTTCCCGCACCCGCGACAAAGATATCCACTTCCCCGTCCGTATCCTCGTAGATCTCCGGACCTGTGCCCGTCCTGTGCGCTTTTGGATTGGCAGGATTCACGAACTGCCCGGGAAGAAAGCTTCTTGGGATCTCAGCAGCCAGTTCCTCCGCTTTAGCAATGGCGCCCTTCATCCCCCCCGAGCCTTCGGTCAGTACCAGTTCGGCGCCGTAGGCTTTCATAAGCTGACGCCGTTCCACGGACATCGTCTCAGGCATGACAATGATGATCCTGTACCCCCGCGCGGCGGCAACGGCGGCAAGGCCAATCCCCGTATTGCCGGAGGTCGGTTCGATAATGACCGAACCCGGCCCTAATCTCCCTGTTCTTTCCGCTTCCTCGATCATCATCTTCGCCACACGGTCCTTGACGGAGCCCGCCGGATTCAGGTATTCAAGCTTCGCAAGAATTCTTGCCTTCAGATGATAGGCTTCTTCTATGCGAGTCAGTTCCAGAAGCGGCGTTCTGCCGATCAGCTGATCGACGGATGTATATATATTGGACATAACATTCCCTCCTATTCAACGAATCCTTATTACTTTACTGCATCGAAACCGCCCTGCAGATCGGCTATGATATCATCTATGTGCTCCGTACCGACAGACAGCCGGATCGTATTCGGCTTAATCCCCTGATCCGCAAGTTCTTCCTTCGTAAGCTGACTGTGAGTCGTGGTCGCCGGGTGGATAACCAGGCTCTTCACATCGGCAACATTAGCAAGCAGCGAGAAGATCTTCAGACTGTCAATAAACTTGTGAGCTTCCTCCACGCCGCCCACGATCTCAAATGTAAAGATCGAGCCGCCTCCATCAGGGAAATATCTCTGATACAGCTCATGATCCGGATGATCCTTAAGAGAGGGATGATTCACCTTCTCGACCTGCGGATGCGCCGCAAGAAATTCCACAACCTTCGCCGTATTAGCCGCATGCCGTTCCAACCGCAGGGATAATGTCTCTATCCCCTGCAGAAGCAGGAATGCCGCGAAGGGAGAAATCGCCGCGCCGGTATCACGGAGCAGAATCGCACGGATATAGGTCACAAATGCCGCCGGCCCCGCCGCTTTCACAAAGGATACACCGTGATAGCTCGGATTGGGTTCGGCAATCGCCGGATATCTTCCCGAAGCGCTCCAGTCAAACCTGCCCGAATCAACGATGATACCCCCAAGAGTCGTACCGTGGCCTCCAAGGAACTTCGTTGCCGAATGTACGACGATATCTGCACCATGCTCAATAGGACGGATCAAATAAGGCGTACCAAAAGTATTGTCTACGACCAAAGGCAGGCCATGCTTATGCGCAAGCTCTGCAAGCGCGTCAATATCCGGAATATCACTGTTCGGATTGCCAAGCGTCTCTATGTAAATCGCTCTTGTGTGATCCTGAATGGCTGCTTCCACCTCATCAAGATCATGAATGTTAACGAAGCTGGCTGTAATTCCGAACACCGGAAGCGTGTGCGCCAGCAGATTGTAGCTGCCTCCGTATATGGTCTTCTGTGCAACAAAATGACCGCCGCTCTGCCCCAGGGCTTCCAGCGTATATGTAATCGCCGCCGCTCCGGAGGCAAGAGCCAGAGCCGCCGCTCCGCCTTCCAGAGCCGCCACACGCTGTTCCAGCACATCCTGCGTGGAGTTTGTCAGTCTTCCGTAGATATTGCCGGCATCGGCAAGGCCAAAACGGGCCGCCGCATGTGCCGAGTCTTTGAATACATAGGAAGTAGTCGCGTAAATCGGCACTGCGCGGGCGTCAGTTGCCGGGTCAGGATTCTCCTGGCCTACATGGAGTTGTAAAGTTTCAAATCTGTAATCAGGCATAATGGTGTCTCCTTTCACTTTCCAATACCTACCATTTAGGTTGGTATTAGTATATTCCACATTTCACCATATGTCAAGAGCAGATTCTTGAAACATTCTTACACAACTCTGTGAAATCGTAACAGTTCAGATACCTTCACTGTTACAGGCATCCGGCCATTAAAAATCGCTTCGCGATGGGCCGGATGCTCTCAGGCTCTACTCTGTGGTACGGTCAGCGCAGTGAATGCGCAGACCTGTCTGAACTGTTACGTGAAATCCTCATAAAACCTACAAAAACTAATCGGATATTTTCTTTCAATGTTTCTATTGATATTTCATCAGCAATATTTGTATATGACTCTCTATCCGGTTTTCGATATTCTGCTGATGTATAACCATGTGTAGCGCTGAAGAATACTTTAATAAAAAATTCAGAAAAAATATCTTATGTTTTTGCATATTTTACCGAAAAATACTATCAAAGGTATAACGGCATCTGAATCAGGATATATTGGATAGGATGTTGTTAGCAGACTCAGTGATTGGGGGTGACAGAGATGGAAGTAAGCGTATTTGAACTTTTGGCAGCGGCCAGAGAGATCCAAGGGATCGATTATGTAGACGGCGACGGGATCATGTGCGGCAAAAGATATGATGAACAGACTGCCCACATGATCGAATTTTCTTCTTTGGAAGAGAAAAACAGTCCGGCAAGGAAGAGCAGATACCACAGAAGCTTTCTGACGGATGATGGTTACAGGCAGGCCCTCGCAAGAGAAGCACAGGGGGAGATACGGATCGTCCGGTATGCCAGCCTGAATGGTGACGCTCTTAGCTATAAGGCTTTGCCCAATCTGCCATATAGTGTGGAAGAGATCTATGGGATCCGTGAATCTGGGAAGTATGCTGATCATAACGCTGAGCCTGTACGAGCTGGATAAGAAATATCCGGCGATTATGGAAGAACTCAGGGAGAGTGAAAAAGAGGAGATTTGTGATATTTGTAAAGGACAGAGTAGAATGCAGGGATGCAATTACCCTGTCCTTTGTCTACTCTTTTTTCATCAATCCTAACTTAAGTTCAGAATTAGGATGGTAATCCGGCTTAAAGAGATGTTTTGATAAGAGTATTTTAAAGCAGTCTATTAAAAAATCTATTATCATCTTTTAAGCTTTACACTAAATCAACTATTGATATAATGAAATCACCAAGTAAACGCTGCTTAAAAAGTGAGGTGAAACTTTCACGATTACCGCTATAAAGAATTAAAAGTTATTCTGACAGCTGCAGGTGTTAATCTGCAAGAAATAGACAAGATAAAAGAATAGCTCACTAATAAGGATGTAAAGCTTCTGGCAGATCTCAATAAGTTTACGCCCTTTCTACCCAGACACGCTCTCAAGCAGCCTTGGCTCTATCCTCTTATACCACACCGCTACAGTTCAGGAACTCCAAGAGATAGAAGATGTCAACACTGAGACCATACTCAAAGTCGAAAAAGAACGGCAATACGCTATACGACAAGAAAAATTGAAACACAAAGGGTGATAGATTTTTATGGCTATTCAAATCTGGATACGCTGTCCTGTCAGCGGGAATGTGAGGTTATAAACATGGCAATGTGGAATCCGTGGCGTGGCTGCCACAAACATAGTGAAGGGTGTAGGTATTGTTACATTCATAAGGGCGATTTCAAGCGTGGGATTGATACAAACAAAATTGTAAAAACGGATAATTTCTACGCCCCTATCGCTAAAAATAAATCGGGAGCATACAAAATTAAATCGGGGCAGACCGTTTATCTTTGTTTTTCTACGGATTTTCTGGTTGAGGACGCCGATGAATGGCGTTCTGAATGTTGGCAGATGATACGGGAGCGTTCAGACCTGCACTTTCTTTTTTTAACAAAGCGTATTGAACGTTTTATGGATTGCATCCCAGAGGACTGGAACGATGGATACGAGAATATTACGGTTGGTTGTACGGTAGAAAATCAAGACAGGGCTGATTACAGGCTTTCCATTTTCAATAAATTACCTGTTAAACATAAAAATATTATCTGCCAGCCGTTGATTGAGGAAATAAACCTTACAGACTATCTTGATAATGTTGAATTAGTCGTAGTCGGCGGCGAATCAGACAGAAATGCCAGACCACTTGACTATGCGTGGGTGCTTTCCATACGGGAGCAATGTATCGCCCGCAAAGTACATTTTGAGTTTCGTCAGTGTGGGACATATTTTATCAAGGATGGAAAAATCTATACTTTATCTACCCATGATTTATGTAGCCAAGCTCGAAAAGCAAATATCAATTATTGAATAACCATCTCTCTTTTTTGTGCAAGGATAGAGAGGAAAAATAAAAGAATAAGCCTTATAATAATAAAGGCGAATTTATGTCCATAAAGCACAATATGTGCGGATAAGGAGGTATCTCATGGAATGGGCTGAAAAATTAAACCAAAGTATGAATTATATTGAGGAACATTTGACAGATGAAATTGACTATGAGCAGCTTGGGCGGATTGCCTGCTGCTCCACATATCATTATCAGAGAATGTTTACCTATATGGCGGGTATCACTCTGGCAGAGTATATCCGAAGAAGAAAAATGTCGTTAGCGGCGGTGGACTTGCAGGGTGGGAATGCAAAGATTATTGATATAGCGGAGAAGTACGGCTACCGTTCTCCGACTGCATTTAACAGAGCGTTCCAGTCTTTTCACGGGATAGCCCCATCGTCCGTGAAAGACGCGGGAGTATCCGTGAAATCTTTTTCCCCCATTATGTTTAGAATTGCTGTAAAAGGAGCAACAGAAATGAATTATAGAATTGAAACAAAAGAAGCCTTCCGCATTATCGGCATATCCGCACCGCTTGACAAGGAAATCGAAAATAACTTTATGGTTGTGCCTAAGATGTGGCAGGACGCCGCCGAAAATGGAACAATACAGAAATTGGCAGGAATGATGGATACGCCGCCAATGGGACTTTTTGGCGTGAGTGCCTGCAATGATCAAGAACAATGGAAATATTTTATTGCCGTTTCCAGTACAAAAGCAAGCGATGAGTTTGAAGAATATACCGTGCCTGCGTCTACTTGGGCAATCTTTTCTGGAACAGGTACAAACCAGTCCATACAGGAATTGGAGCAGCGGATTATAACCGAGTGGCTTCCGACCTCTGGATATGAGTATGCCAACGCCCCGGATATTGAAGTTTACTTAAATCCAGACCCACAGAACGCACAATATGAGGTATGGATACCCGTATCAAAAAAGTAAGCGATGAATAACCTGCCGGTTTTACATATTCTAAAATCTGTGGGATAATCTTTTTGGCTAGTATAGTGAAAATTAAGTTTTGGATAGTTTGACGCGAATGTTTTTCTGATAGCGCTGCTTCACAAACGCAGGCGTAGCGGTGGCTACGTCGAGGCTTGGGGATTAGCGCTATCAAGAAAACAGGCAAGTCAAACTGCCAATTACTTAATATTCGCTGTACTAGTCAAAGAGATTACCGCACAGATTTCAGGACTTGAAAAAACGTTAGATTATTCATCGCTTACCTATTTAATTTCAAGTCAAATGTGCATGCAAGCATGCCCGCTTGGCTCGTTGCTCGCGGGAATAAAAATCATGAAATTCCGAGTTCTTTTTATACTTGACTTTCCGCGAAACTGGAAGTTATCGCTTTCTGATAATCCACTCGTCATCTTGGGTTTTCCGTTCTGCATAGTAACCGCAAGGCATATCCTTTAAGGTACTAACAGAGTTATCTAAATCAAAAACCCATTTTAAAGATACTAACTTTGCTTCATCTGCTTCGTGTGTTTCTCCGCATAGAAATCAAAATATTTAAAACACACTGCATAAACTATATGGCTTAATAAAAAGATACCTACAGCAATCATGCAACCTACCATATCTGCCTTGCAGATAGCGGAATACAAAGCAAAGACAATAAAACCAGTATTTGCAAATTCAGATACAAGGGTGTATGCTTTGCCGTTAATAAGCACGTTTCTTTCGTCCTCATCCATGATTTTAGCACGTCCAATCTTATGGATAAAATGTTCAAATAGAAAATCTACAATGCCATAAGCTATTAGTGCGCAGCCAGCAGAGACAATAAAAGCAGCAGGAAATCCCTTTATAAGACCAAAAGGTAAGAGCAAAATACCAATACCAATAAATAAACACGCAAAAATTTTCTTACTCTTTCTCATGTCAATCCTCCTCAAAATTAAATAATTCTTCAATCTTCAATCCAAATATTTTAGCTAACTCATGTGCCAGCAAAACAGACGGATTATATTGCCCTTTTTCCAGTGAAATGATAGTTCTTGAAGAAACTTTTACTAAATCAGCAAGTTGCTGTTGGGTAAGCTGTTTCTCCATTCGGTATTCTCTTACATTATTCGATAGTAGTGTAGGAACTTCTCTTTTCAAATTTTGCTTCCTTTGCATGAAATAAACTTCACATGAAATTTATTTCATATTAGCACTTGGATATACATTTGTCAACAATTTCTTGCTTTTATTGCTAGTACAGCATTGCATTAATTTCGAAGTAATAGGTGACTGAATTTTGTGTCAGCGCAAGGCGGAGGAAGGAGGCAATGCGGTGGCATTGTTGACTGACAACAACGAAGCGATGGCGCAAAAGGCAGGTGCATATTACTCGAAAATTAATGCAATGCTGTACTAGTTTGACACGGCGAACGCAACAACACCCCTTTTCAGGAAGCGCTGGATATGATCCAGGTATGCTTCAATCTTGGATACAATTACTGCACCAGCGCCGTTGGTTTCGACCTCCGGTATGTAAGCAAGTTCAGCCAGGCAGCCCTGTCTTTCAGCATTAATACTTCTGATTTTTGATTTAATAAAACTGCAGCTCCCCGGTCTCCCTGTTATGGCGCTCTGCCCTGCCGATCAGGAACACCGTGACCGCTGTCATTACGCCCAGGCAGATCAGCAGTCCCAGAATTTCTGCCCGCCACCCGCGGCTGCTTTTTTGTATGTGCAATGCAAAGCGTATGATATTAATACAGTATGTCAACGGAAATACCATGGATACAATTTTCGCCCAGCACGGGAAACTGTCCACCGGCACCCTCGTCCCGGAAAATAAGGTCATAGGCATATCGAACACATCCATCACGATCGATGCATCTCTGGAGAACAGAAACACCGCGTTCAGCATCCCGCCCCAGACAGTTGAAGAAATAATGAGCAGCAGCAACACCGCCGGAAGCAGGAACAGATTATCCCACCGAATTGTCTTAGTATACATCAAAAGGAACCCGCAGAAACAGACGAACATCCACACTTCCTGAATCAGCGCCCCCAGCGCTCTTCCATAGCTCATAGCAAGGCGGCTTGCCGGCGTCAGGAAGGCGATCTCCAGTGTTCCCCCTCTCCGCTCCTGATTCGCCATGGACCAGGCATTCTGAACCATAGACCAAAAGCAGGTATATGCCATGAATCCGGTTCCAAGGAAGGCCAGCAAAGTCTTGCCATCCTCAATCCCCATATAGTCTGTAAGCTCAAACGGCTTGTACGCATAGTATACCTCAAAAAAACCAAGAATCGGCCAGATTAAAAGTGAAAAATATACATATGCCGAGTGATAATCATGTTGCTGCTGCTTCGTGATCTCAGCCTTCATTACGATTAAAAATTTCTTCATGCGCCCCTCCTGTATGCGTACTCATTTACCAGACTGATTATGAATTGCAGCGGTTGATGATCTCAATAAGGGCTTCCTCCAGACTTGGCTCCTGTACGCTGGTGACGACTTTCGGTTCATAGGCCAAAAGCCCCTTAAGCTGCTCCTTCGTTCCCTCCGCAATAATCCTGCCTTTATCTAATATATAGATATAATCACACAATTCCTCTGCCTCACTGATATAGTGAGTCGTCAGCAGAATTCCCCTTCCTTCTTTGTGTGCCAGATCAGATACCAGATTTCTTATCTCCTTTGCTATCACGATATCAAGTCCGAGCGTAGGTTCATCCATAAAAAGGTATATCGGATCATTGATAAGTCCCCGCGCGATCTGTAAGCGCTGCTTCATCCCCTTCGAATATCTCTCGACAGGAACGTTTGCCGCCTCTTCTAATCCAACTGTTCTTAATAAGTATGCAATCCTTTTATCCAGATCATCTCCGCTCAATCCGTACAGGCTTCCGAAATATCTGAGATTCTCCTTAGCAGTCAATCGCCAATAGAGATTTCTCTCTCCGCCCGAGATTACATTAATCCTTTCTTTTATCCACAGATGATTTTTCACAGCGTCAACTCCATTCATAGTCAGACTGCCCGACGTCGGGGCTATGATGGACGCCAGCATACGGATAGTCGTCGTCTTTCCCGCTCCATTAATCCCCAGGACTCCGATGATTTTCTCTTGTGGGATTTCTAACGATATGTCTTTTACCGCATGTATGACTCTTTTTTGCTTACGGCCGAATAATCCGCTCTTTTCCTTTATTTTTTCTTTTAGAATATAATCTTTTACCAAATGCTGAGCAATAATTTTTCTTGCATTCTGATCCTCTGGACGTCCCTTGACTGCACCGTACATCACACGCTCTCCTTTACCCGAATATACTTTCCACCAGCTTAAGCTCCATCTTCTTATACCAGACCGTACCGATCAGCAGATACACCCCGGACAGCAATACTATCTGCCAAATCAGAAGCTGATTCCCCGACAGGCTTTGATTCTCTATCATTACATTCCGAAACAGACTGACAGCCGGTGTCAGCGGGAATATCTGTGCCGCATATTGAAGCCCTGCCGGAAGATATTGGATCGGATACATGATACCGCATACCAGATTCATAGTTATGAATAATGTATTCTGCGTCAGATAGGTGTCCCTGGTATACAGCATCAGCGACGACAGCGCGATTCCCATGCAGAAAAAGCTAAAAACTGCCAATAAGATCACGGCAGCCGCCCGAACCGAGAACAAATATCCCAAATCCGCTCCAACCAATGCTCCAACCGCCGTCACTGCACCGAATTCCAGCAGGGCCCTTGCCGTCTGTTCCAGCAGACACCCGCAAAAATATGCATACCTTGGCATCGGCGTCATCAAAAGTGTTTCAAGCGTTCCCTCTCTTAATTCCGTAATCAGCGCCCTTCCGATATTCATAAGCGTAGACACCGCCAGTACATTCAGCGCAGAACCCAGCACAACATATGTCATATAATCTGCTCCGTTGGCATATTCGTGAAACTCACTGTTCAGATTCCCATGTATATAATAGTGATACATAAAATACGGAAATACAATCTGAGTCACCCCTGTAACGATTCTTGAGACCATAAATGACCACGGTACAGCTCTTAAAATTCCTATTCTGTTCTTCCTGTACGTTGAAATAATAACTCTCCACATAATCCTACCCCATGATCTCATAGAATGTATACGGTATAAAGTCAATGATCTCTGTCTGGAAATGATATTCCACATAAGCGCCCCGTCTCTTCTTCTTAACCAATCCCGCGTCGTCAAGAGCTTTCAGATGCTTAAATACTCCCGCCTCACTGATGGACAGATAACCTGACAATTCCTGTATCGTATGGACGTCCTTAAGCAATAATTTCACAACCTTAAGCCTGGTCGGGTTCGCCAGCGCCTTAAAAATCCTCACCATATCTTCCGGTATCCCATCTTCCGGCTGTTCCACCTGAATACCTTTTACAATATCAAGCGCCTGTCCTTCTTTATACAGCCACAGATGCGGCACAACAAAGGTGCTGACCGACGCATAGATCCTCTGTATCTCTTTCTTCCTGAAGGTATACTCCCTGTTCTTAAGATACGTCAAATAATCCTCTCTAACGACCAGTCTTGGATGAATCCTGCGGCACCAGTTCCAGAGCCCCTTCCCGGCGCAATATTCTCTCTCTTCCTTAAGAATACGCCTGATATAGGGCCTTAAGAGCATCTCCTCCCTCTCAAAAACAAGCTGATAGTATTCTCTTGCCGCGTCAAGGATCCTGTCTCTCTCCCTGATATCCATCTTCCTGCCAAACGGCAGGATCATCTCGTTCCATTCGTAAATGTTCTTCCTGCGCAGACATACAAGCAATTCTGGAATCTCCATCTGGCGAAACGTATCCCAGGCAGGTATATCGATCAGAATCGTCCAGCCGCCTGTAAGATCCTGCAGATCCCTGATCTCTTCTGTCAGCCGCGGGTTCTTCTCCTCCACCGCCCGACTCCATTTTCTCCTGCCCATATGATGATCCGGCTGTGCAAGCACATGCATAGAGAAAAACATTTCCCAGGCCGGGAAATAAGAGAACATGACCTCGATACCATTTTCCTCGATCTTGTCTATAATCATTGCAAGGCCCTCCCGATTTTCTTTTTGGTTAATCCGTTCTGTTCTGAACTTGGGCAGAGGTATTATAGTGAACTAATCCATAGTTGTCAACATTTTTCTATACAACATTTTATCACAACATTTGAACAATATATGAGCGGATGAAATCCCTACTCATCCGCTCTCTGTATCTCAATATTCCCCTGTATATCTTCCGCCTCTTCCTGTGTCAGAACACTCTCCCTGACCATACTCTGCAGCACCTCTCCGACACGCTGCGAAGCAAGCTTAAGGTTTACATCCGGCGAATACAGCGAAGGAGCATTGGGAACCCCCGCTAACAAGGCTGATTCATAATCCGTAAGCTCAGAAGGCAATTTATCAAAATATCCCTTAGAAGCTGCATAAACCCCGTTGTAACCGCTGCCGAAATTAGACGTATTCACATATAGCTCAAAGATCTCTTCCTTGCTGTATTCCTCTTCAATATCAAACACCGCGAAGATCTCCGCTACCTTCCGTTCCATCTTCTTCTCCTGCGTAAACAGCAGGTTCTTGGCAAGCTGCTGCGTTATGGTGCTGCCTCCTTCTTTGAAAGATCCCGCCATGATATCTCTCAATGCAGCACGGCAGATCGCAATCGGATCGAGACCGGAATGATTCATAAAACGGTGGTCTTCCACTGAGACGACCGCCTTAATATAGAATTCCGTCAGTTCCGAGTAATGCGTAAAGTCTTCTCCCTCACGAATCAACTCGACTCGTTCCTGAATCGGCATCTGCGATATGGCATCCTCATACATCCGGTAACCCTTTACCCCGATTACAATAACGGATGCCGCCGCCGCGTACAGCAGCACGATCAGCAGAACGCATATGATATTTCTGATCGGACGCCTCCTCTTCACCATACTGTCATCTCCTTTTTGCTCTTCGAATAAGTAATAAGTCCGTCACTTGGGAAAACGTATATAAAACATTGCGCCGCCCTGCGGATGATTCCCTGCGCTGACCGTTCCGCTCTGACGGGTAATGATCGGGCAGAACGGCTTGGTGATATAATCGTCCGCACCCATATTCAGTCCGGTAACGACACTTGCTTCGTCCCCGGAAGCCGTCAGGAAAATAACCGAAAGAGTTTCCTTTCATCTACTTGCTTATTATTATAACCCAAATATCCGAAAATGTTAATAAGAAAGCCAAGCTTAGTTTATATCGGGTAGGAGGCTCTACTGCTTAAAGTAAAACAATAATTATTCCGAATTCGGAATAACACCACTGTACGTACTGTTCGGTATACAGCGGTTCAATAGTTTTCACGCAACTCTCAGATAATAGTCAAGCATGGATATATAGCCCAACTTCCGCCCCTCCCGTACAGCCCGGAGCACCGGCAGAGATCACGGGGGATATACTCCTATCGCTGTATCGCAATTCCACAGTTTGTTTTGTAAATGTAAAGCGAGATTGATAGCGTGCAAATGCGATTTTTGATATGATTGAGTTACAAAATCAAAAGGAGGAACACACATGGAATTTTCAGAAAAACTTATAACGTTGCGTAAAGGCAGAGATTTGACGCAGGAACAATTAGCCGAGCAGTTAAATGTTTCCAGACAGTCTATCTCCAAATGGGAAAGCGGGCAAGTTATACCAGAAGTGGAGAAGATTATTGAATTGAGCAAAGCATTTAATGTTACTCTGGATTATCTGTTGAAACCGTCAGAAATAGACGAATTATCAGTTAAGACAGATATGTTGGAACAGCGGCAAAAGCAACTGTTAAACAGGGAACAGACACGCACAAAAATTTTCAAAAACATTCTATATTCGGCTGCAATTTATTTAATATTCCTTGCGGCATTCTTTGTAGGACATTACTTCTATTTCTCCTTAGAATGGGAAGTGTGGGGGAAACCTATAATTTTTGCAGAGTTTTTTGTTGCAACCGCAATCGTTATAGTTATTTGGGCAAAGAGTTTTACTAATAGACAGAACAACTGATTTTCATTTGCTAGATAATCAAGGGGCAATAGCCTAAGTGCTACTGCCCCTTTGTCTATAAAATGCAGCCAATGGGAGCTTGCCGTCGTCCGGCAGATCATTCTATTTATTCTGTTCTCAATCGCTCAACAATGCTCTGCTTTTCTAAATTCTTGAAACAGAAAAACGGGATAAGCACCGCAAAAGCCAAGAGGATAGGAGTACAAATCATCAGTGGCATCAGAGTAAAATGGAAAGTGCTGAACTCATTGGCTGTCATGGCACGGACACCGATTCCAACAACTAGAGCGCTGACAATATAAGAAACAATCAGCGTGACAGCCGCATAATCCAGTCCTTCACAAATCAGCATCTTCCGCAGCTGGCGCTTGGTCATGCCCACAGACTGGATCATGGCAAACTCTTTTTTGCGGGAAACAATAGCCGTAACCATAGAATTGATAAAGTTAAGCACACCCACCAGGGCTATGATAACGCTGATGGTATTTCCTATGACTGCCGACGCCCGTGTTTCTGCCTCATACTGCTCCGCCATAGTTTTGCGGGATGTCACAGGCAGGCTGGTGTCAACGGTTTTGGTATACGCATCGATCATCTCTTGTGCTGCGGGAATATGCTCATCGGCCACATTGAAGAACAGTCTCCGCAGTGTATTCTCCGGCCACTGCTGCTGGAATGCCACAGTAGGAATAATAAAACTCATACAAAGCTGATCCTGTACACCGCCTTCATAAGAGCCTTCATCCACTGCCAGAAGCGGATCTACAACAGCCATCACCTGATAGGTGCGATTTTCAATCGTAATATTGCTTCCAACAGAAGGCACAGGCAATGCAGCATAGCTATCTGTGTCTGCTAAGTCTAAGGCAGGACCGATGACCAGCACATAGTTGCCGCTGGCAAATTTCTCTGCATCATAGCTGCCGGAGAACAAATGCTGTTCCTGTGCGACCGCATCCAGAGGGATACCATCCATTCCGTACAGTACACCGATTGCTTTACGGGTTTCCATGGCGTTTTTTATCTGAGCCGGACCAGACGGATCGTAAGTTGCCCAATAATCCAACATTTCCTGCGTATAGAAGGCGTCGATATTTTGCACAGTCTCATCATTCAGTGTTAGTTCAAATTGATGAGAATATTGATGACCAGTGGACTCCAATCCGTCTAATTCCTCAACCGCTGTGACCAAATCAGCGTTCAGTGTGGTTCCCCTGGGATCATAACCTCCGATATAGTTCTCACTGCTGGCATCATCCAACTGGAAGTCACTGATTGCCAGCTCAGATAGATACTTCTCCATATCAAAAGCAGCATTCTTAGCGTAGAAACAGCTGAGCAGGACCAGTCCCAAGGTCAGAGAGCAGATGACCGTTACTGTCCGTTTTTTGTTCCGCCCCAGATTCGCCCAGGCCATACCAGTAATGGAAGCGCCATTCCGGGTGCGTTTGCTTTTCTTCTTGCTTGTGATGGCGGCATCACTCATCCGCAGAGCTTCAATAGGAGAAACCTTTCCAGCCAGCCTTGCCGGACGCAGGCAGGAGATGGTAACCGTCAGCCATGCAAAAAGGGCAGATCCAAGGAAAATCATGGGATTTGCGGAAACCACAGCATTGCCCTCCAACTGCCCCATCAATACAGGAACCAGCACCATGCCCAACAGCCAGCCCAGAAGAAGGCCCAGCGGGATACCGATCACGCACAGCCGGTTTGCCTGACCATAAATGAGTTTCTTGATCTGCTTTGTGGTAGTGCCCAGTGTTTTCAACTTGCCATAGAACTGAATGTCGGCAGTAACGCTGATCTGAAAGATATTATAAATAATCAGATAGCCGGCGAGGAACACCAGCGCCATACCCAAATACATAGGAAGGCTTTCCTGCGCTGCGGTAGCGTTCATCTCCGGTGAATATGCCAGATTTACGCCAAATTCCAACTCCGTCAGCCCGGTGTCCGCCAAAATATTCTCCATGGCGGCCTCAATATTGCGGTCACTATGCAGGATCACTTGCGCGGTATGCAGGCCTAAAATACTTGTTTTCCCATCAGCAATATGGTCACCGATCATCTCATCCGCAAATTCCCGGCTTACCCAAGCCATACTTGCATAGACAGATTCGTTGCCCTCCCAGAAACCACAGAGGGTAAAAGTGGAAGTGGTCACCTCATCCTTTGCGAGATCCTTGCGCCATTCCAGCGTTACATTCTCTCCCAGTTGATGTGGAATACCCAGCCGATCAAGGATCAGGGTGTCCAGAGCAATCTCATCTGCTGCCGTTGGCATTGTTCCAGTGGTAGGCATAGCAAAGGAATGCTCGGCGTTGATGTCACTGCTCCAACGGATCTCAACCTGTTTGCCACCCAGCTTTTTGTTTTGTGCGAGACCAAGAATAAGGCTTTCTCCGGCTTCTGCAACATCAGGGTGATTAGCGATCAAAGAAAACTGCTCTGCGGTGATGCTCTTAAAAGATGCCTGACCATCATAACCAGTCTGCCGGAAGGTCATTTCCACCATGTTTTTGCTCATACTCTGTGTCAAGGTAAACAAGGTGGTGAACATGATCGTAGTCATTAAAATGGCAATGACCGCCACCAGATTCCGGCCTTTATTTTTCTTGAAAGTACGCTGATTCAGCGTTTGAATTGGTTTGAATACTGTTTTCATCGCGCATCCCTCCCTCTCTGAGACACGATGCGGCCGTCCTCAATTCGGACAATACGATCCGCCATCTGTGCAATGTCCGGGTTATGAGTAATCATCACAATTGTCTGGTTAAATTCTTTGCTGGTCAATTTCAGCAAACCAATTACATCATCACTGGTTTTTGAATCCAGATTACCGGTGGGTTCGTCAGCCAATATAATCGCAGGCTTAGAAGCCAGCGCACGGGCAATCGCCACCCTCTGCTGCTGCCCGCCGGAAAGATTGTTCGGCAGACTATCCAGTTTCTTCTCCAAACCAAGCAAACAAACGATTTCCATGATAAACTTCTCATCAGGCTTATGGCCATCCAGAGAGATAGGGAAAACAATATTTTCCCAAACACTGAGTACCGGCACCAGGTTATAATTCTGAAAAATAAAGCCGATATGATTGCGCCGGAAAATGGTAGCCTGTTCGCTATTCAGCTTTGCCAGTTCCATATTTCCAATTTGAATACTGCCCTCGCTGGGAGTATCCAGTCCACCCAGCATATTCAGCAGCGTAGATTTTCCAGATCCAGAGGTGCCAATGATCGCAGTAAACTTACCACGCTCGATCTCCAGATCTATACCATCCAATGCCTTGACCAAAGCTTCACCCTTACCGTAATATTTTCTAAGGCCGGTAACCTTCAAAATTGCTTCCATAAGTATCTCCTCCTTGTGACCGGGAATCCGTTTCCCTTTTCTGACTATATTTTACCAGTTCAATGTCACAGGAAAGGTACAGCAAAGGTACAGTTTTGTACCTTTTAAAAAAAGGCGGCTCCGCCTTTGCAAGCGAAGCCGCCTTACTATGTTGTTTCTAGGGAACAATCCGCAAACGCTCTGTAATGCTTCCTTTCTCAATAAAGCTGCAGCACATCAGAGGAACTGCCATTGCCAGCAACAGCATGAGCGGCAAGGCTGCCCATAGGGGAGCCAGCGTATAGTGATAGGTCATACACCAAGTGTTAAGCTGTGAAAAAACTGCCGGCATCCCAAACCAGGTTACCAGGAAGGTTACCGGCAGCAAAACCACTGTCAAAAGAGCCGCATGAAGCAAGCCCTCTGTCAGCAAAAGCCATTGTAGCTGTCTGCTTGTCATACCAAGGCTCTGATAGACCGCAAATTCTTTTTTTCGGACCATCGTTTTTGTAATCAACATATTGGCAAAATTCAGCAGACCAATGATCATCAATACGATCCCGACGATCAGCCGCGGCAGGCATTCATTCAGCCTGGCGTTTTGAAAAGCTTCTTGACAGTCGCTGCGCATCCAAACACCGATCCCGCGATTCAGTCCCTGCTTATACGAGCTGAGATAGCGTTCAAATTCCGCCTGTCCATTATGGTCAATGTTGACTGCCAGCTGACGGATACCCTCATCAGGGAACAGCTGCTCAAATAAGGACATTGGTACAAAATAAGCCAGATGAAAGCTGGATTCCGAACTGTTACTTCCACTTAAAAATGATGTATCCTCCATAACTGAAGCCAGCACAGGAATCTGCTCTCCGCCAAGCTCCACCGTTTCTCCGGCGGCAGGCGAGGACACGCCCTCAGCATAAGCGCCTGCGGCCACAACATACTGTCCATCAGCAAACTGTTCTGCATCAAAATCACCGCTGGTAACCGGACAGTTATCCAACACATACCGCAGGTAGGCGTCCTCCAGCGCAATAACTATACCATAATAGTTACCCGTCCGTTCCAAGCGGTCCAAACCGGCACACCAATCAGGATAGGCCGCCTGACTTTCTCTGCGGGTCATGGTTTCATCATAAGGTTCGTTGTAAAAGTCCACGATCCTCTGGCGAAGCTCGTCAGAAGCCGTCAGTTTCACCTCCTTGGATTTCAGGATGCTTACTTCCAAAACCTCACTGCGTCCACGCAGATCACTGACGATCTGTTCCGTGATAGCCCGGTTATTGGGGTTATACCGCTGTACGTCGGAAACCGCAGAGCCGTCTTCAATGGTGTAGTCCCACGGAGACATCCCGTTTAAGTACAGTTCTTCGTCGTAGCTGGTGTAACGAATCCAGGTAGAACAGAGCAGCAGAAGGGAGAACAGTAAAGACAGCAATGAAAGAATTGTACGCCTTTTATTTCTCCAGAGGGAGCGAAGGGCCAGACGAAAAATACTGACTTGCCCTGTACTGCTGCGCCCCTGTCCTTTTGGCATCCGTTCATCCAAATTCCGCAGCATCTGCGTCGGCATCATTTCGCCTGTCCGGGCAGCAGGCAGAAAGTACGCCAGAAAAACTGTTCCGAAGGTGCTGAGCGCTGCCAGAGCGAACGGCTCCCAGGACAGGAAATAGATCGCCGGGTTTTGCTCCATACCAGTCACGATCCGAGGTGTAACCAAATAGTGGATACCAAATCCCATCATCCAGCCGGGGAACAGCCCAAAAAGAGAGAGCATCACGGCCTTTTCCAACAGGACCCATCTGATCTGCCGCGGTGTCATGCCCAATGTTTTCAGCCCCGCAAAAAAGTGGGAATCCTGATCCATAGCCACATGAATGATGCTGTAAATCATCAAAAAACCGCACAAAAGCACAACCAATGCAGGAATGTAAAACGGTGTTGCCTGTTTACTTGCCATTTCCATCCTGGCTTCGTTATAGGCCAGATTGGTGGTGTAGGCAACCTGATTTACGCCCTGATCTGTCATGATCTGCTGCGCCTGCTGTTCCAATTCCTTTGGCTGATGGAGATCAACCCCCAACGTAACGGATACCGTATCCGGGTATCCGCTCAGAAGTCTGACAGCACACTCCGCTGTTACCCAGGCACAGGCTTCTGTGAAGTTTGTGGGGCTTGCCCACCATCCACAGAGGGTAAAGTCAGTATTGTGCTGTTCTCCCTTGCTATCTGTCCATTGAACAGACACCGGGGCGCCCAGCTCATGAAGAACTCCCAGAGAGTCCATAGTAAATTCATCCAGAGCGATTTCTCCCGGTTTCTCCGGCAAGCGCCCCGTTGTAGGAACAGATAGGATGCTCTCGGCATAGTCCTGATTGATTACCGCCAGCTCAACACTGCGAACACCTATCATCTCATCAGAGAGCTGCCCCAAAGCGCTGATCCGGACCGTACTTTTTACATTGGGATGCTGCGCCAATTTATCCGCCTGATGTGCAGTCAATCCATGGTAGAGGATGTGACTGGTTGAACCGTATCGATACTCATAATTGAGCAGAAACGCATTTTCTACTGAGCTTCCCAGAAGAAAAGTGAAGGCATACAGTCCTGTGATCAAAACCACAGCAAAAGCCAACAGTAAATTTTTTGCTTTATGAAATTTGAAATCCCGCCATGCAAGTGTGTGACATATTTTTAGATTATTATTTGCAAGCATGACAACCTCCTTACGCCTTCAGGCGGCCATCTTCCATGCGAAGCACACGGTCAGCCATCTGTGCGATCTCAAGGTTGTGAGTGATCATAATGAGCGTCTGGTGATAGGTCTCAACGGACATTTTCAAAAGTCCCAGCACATTTTGCCCACTTTTTACATCCAAATTTCCGGTAGGTTCGTCGGCAAGAATAATGGCTGGCTTTGCAATCAGCGCCCTGGCAATAGCTGCCCGCTGCTGCCCGCCGCCGGAAAGCTCATGGGGATAGGCATTCAGCCGTTCCTCCAACCGAAGCTGCTGCACGACATCTACAAAAAAACGCTGATCAGGCGTACTGCCAGCCAGACTAAGGGGGAACAGAATATTTTCTTTTATGGTCAGTGTTGGAACCAGATTAAAATTCTGATACACAAAACCCACTTTGTTGCGGCGAAACACAGCCAGCTCTTTTTCCTTCAAGCCGGACAGATTTACACCATCTACGATCACTTCCCCCTCATCAGGGATATCCAGCCCGCCAATCATGTTCAACAAAGTGGTTTTGCCGGAGCCGGATGCACCAATAATGGCGGTAAACTTGCCTTTTTCAATGGAAAGGTCGATGCCATCCAAGGCTTTGACTTGCGTCTCTCCCTTTCCAAAATATTTCTTTAATTGGTGTACAGATACGCTTTCCATAGTTTCAAACTTCCTCTCTCTCTTTTTCATATAAGCTATTTGCTCAACTCAGCAAATAGACAGAGAAGGTGGTTCCTTCTCCGTAATTTGATTTTACGCTGATATAGCCTTTTTGCCGCGTAATGATCCCGTTGGCAAGATACAGCCCCAAGCCAACGCCTTCTTCGGCAGCTGTTTCCTGAGCCCGATAAAAACGCTGAAAAACATCGTGATAATGCTCCTCATGGATGCCTATACCAGTATCAGAAATATCAATTCGCGTATAGAATTGCCATGGGCGAACAGATACAGAAATGCTGCCGCCTTCCGGGGTGTATTTAACCCCGTTGTCCAGGATATTGCCCAGGGCCTCCGCTGTCCACTTGGAGTCATGCTGCACAGTAACTGATGGCGCGCAGTCCGCCGACAACTGGATATTTTTTTGATCCGCTTTCGCCCATACGCTGCTGATCGCCTGAGCAATGGTCTTATCAAGAGGCGCTTCTTCCATGTGCAGGACAAAGGTTCCTGTTTCCAGCCGAGACATTTTAATTAAAGACTGCATCAGAAAATCCAATTTATTGATCTGCGACGCCATAGTTTCCAGAAACTCGGCCCGCTTTTCCTCCGTCAGCTGATGCTGCCGGAGGATGCCGGTAAACATCTGAATATTAGCAATCGGAGTTTTCACTTGATGAGATATATCACTGACCAGCTCCTGAATGGTCTGTTTATCCCGCTGGCTCTGCAATTTGCCCTCGTTCATGATGTCATAGTATTGCAGGAGCTTTCCCTGTACCTTGGCTGTTATGCTATCCTCATAAGGCCGCTCCACCTCCGGCTGTCTCCCGGAAATCAAGGCATCCAGTGTATCACATATTTCGTCTGCAAAGTGAAAGATCTGTCTCTGCTGAAACCATATCCACAGGCCGGCTAATACAAAAATACCACCTGTCACAGCCAACAGGCTGTAACGAACACTGGAACGGGGAACAAATGCCCACAACAGCCAGCACAGCAAAGAAAAAAGCACCGCAGCTGCCAAAACCATCAAAATCCTCAAAACTTTTGCGTGCTTCTTCATTGTTTGCCTCCCGTCCAGATATACCCCATACCCCGGATGGTCTTGATATAGGTATGATCGTCATTCTCAATCTTCGCCCGAAGCCGGTTCATCGTCACAGTAAGTGTGTGGTCATCAACGAAATTCCCGTCACAATCCCACAACCGTTCCAGCAAAAGCTGTCGGGTAATGATGTTACCCGCATTCTCTGTCAGTGCTTTCAGCAGCTTATATTCGTTAGGCGTGATCGACAGCTTTTCACCGCTCCGCACGGCAGTCAGTGCGCCAAAATCAAGCAAGAGAAATCCGTCAGTCCAGCGGTCTGCAGAGGCCGCAGTAACTTTATTTCCTCTCCTGACGGCTACCTCTACCCGCCGCAGAAAAATCTGCATATTGAAAGGCTTTGTAATATAATCCTCTGCGCCCAGATTGAATCCGTTCAGTACATCCTGTTCTAAATCATTTGCTGTCAAAAAAATCACAGGGAGTTCCGGTTTGATCGCTTTCACTTCTCTACAGAGATCAAAACCATTGCCATCCGGCAAATTCACATCCATGATCGCAAGGTCAAATTGGTCCTCCTGCAAAAGCTGTCTGGCTTTCCGGCAGTTATATGCTGCCACCGTCAGATAGCCGTTACTATCCAATTCAAAACACAGTCCGGCACTTAAGGCCAGATCATCTTCTATGACTAAAATCCTCATTGCTTATCACCTTCTCGCTTCTACGGGTGGAAATACCCCATTTTTCACTTGCCTCTCCGAGCGTTATATAATCCATATCCACACCTCCGACAATCCACCTTATTATATTTCATTTGCTCGGCGAATACAAGTGCGGAAATGGGACGCAATGCCCTGTGCCAGAAGCACTTTGAGATCTTGTGACCATTCCTTACAAAACCGCACAAGCCGGAACAGGCGGGGATTTATGAAAATTTCTTTTACTTTTGTACTATCTTCCTATACGGTTATTCCATCGCCCGCATTTTTTCCACAAGAGATTGATTTTTCTGTCTGCGCATTGTCCAGAAGGACAGAATAACCTCCAGACCAAACAGTGCCAGAACGAACAGCCCCATTTGCAGGAAAGGGAAGGAATATGGCATAATTGCTCCATGGAAAGTCAGTTCGCTTAATTTTCGGGCAGCTATCACTGCAATCGGAAGTCCGACTGCCAGAGTTGCCAGCGCAGCAGAAAACGCATAGCAAATTCCCTCATAGATGGTCATTTGGCAAAGCTGTTTTCTGGTCAGACCAACAGCGCGAAAGACACTGTTTTCCCTCTGTCTGGACATCTGGTTGGAGAGGGTGGTATTGATGAGGTTGACCACGCCAAAGAGGAATACCAGCCACGATAGCGCCTGAAACCCTCCAAAAATAACCCGGTTTTCCATTTCCTCATAATCCCTATGTATCTCAATGGTATCCAATTCAAGGTCCGGATCGGGAGAAATGATTGCACTCAGACTGTTTTCAATCTGCTCCGCCTTTTTAGGATCGCCGACAATGCTCCAGGAATAATCAAAACAATCGATCATAGGCATTGCTTCCTGAAACAACTCTTTTGCTGCGATCATGCAGGTGCTGTCCAAGGCCAGAGCGCCGTGACCATTTTGCAGCTTATCGTTCGTAATCAGACCTGAAACAGTGACAGGCATCACCCGATCCCCTATGGTAAGTTCTATAACCGATCCCACATCTACACTGATCATGTCTTCTGCATATTTCATATCAAGCGCAATACTATGGGAATCTTGAGGTAAAGTCCCCGACACAAGCGCCGCTTTCATCTTATCCCTGTTTCGGTCACTCAACAGATCGCACATTCCACCGGAAGAACTTTCCTCATTTTCAAACCGCACATGAACCGCCTGACGATTCTCTATCACATCTGTTACGCCGTCTACGGCCAGCACTTCCTGCCGAAGCGCTTCACTCAAAGGATTTCCTTCCGACATCACCTCATATTCTGTTTTTTCAGAATGTATATAGATTTTATAATCCCCATCCGTGAAAAACTGTCTTGCGATCCGATCCGGCGAACGAACCAAAAGAATAGAGGCCGTCACCAAAAGGAGCACCCCGCCCAGACTCAGGGAAGCCACGATGCTGACAGTCTTTTTACGGTCACGCCTGAAATTTGCAATTCCCATGGAGAGCGGATTTAGCCGCATATTCTTCTTATGCGTGCGGGACTTTCCGCTCTGACTGCCAGTAAAGCGGACTGCTTCAATAGGAGAGATACCTGCCGCAATCTTTACCGGTCTGCGGATCGCAATGGATACCATAAACCAGCCAAGCAGTGCAGTCAAAACAATCGCAGCTGCATAAAACGGCAGATTAAACCCACGGGAAAACAGAGCAAACCCAGCAGCACATCCCATCAAAATACCGATTCCAATGCCGGCCCATCCTAAGCAGCGGCCTTCCTTTTTTACAATACGGCGGATCTGCTTTGCCGTTGTGCCGATGGTCCGCAGTTGTCCGTAGCTTTGGATTTTGTCATTGATAGAGATTCGGAAGATACTTTGTATCACAACATACCCTCCGAGAACGACCAGAACTGCAATTCCGGCAACCAGCGCCAACATACTGACATCCACCGGTTCTTTATAGAACTTCATATAGCTGAGGTTCATGATTGGCATTTCCAGCTGATATTCCTTGGCGATCTCCCGGCTGCGGGAAGTCAGCTGGGTTTCATCCATTTGCTGCTCATTCTTAAAATGCACATAGACGCGATAATCAGAAGGGTCGTAGCCGCTCCATCCTTTCAGGGCTTCTTTTGAAAGAAGGATGGAAGATCCATTTACCTCTTTTTCCTTATAGCCTTCCAGAATGCCCGTCACCGTATATTCTCCGTGAAAACACTCGCTGCTTAGTACAACCTTTTCGCCAATCCCGGCGTCTGCACCGTAGTTTGAAAGGAAATAACGGCTCACCGCCACTTCATCCTCCTTCTGGGGCAGGCATCCCTCCAGCAGCTTCATCTGGTCACGGGCAATATACATCGTTTCCTCATCACAATAAATGTAAGAGGCGTTGTACCCCTGCTCCGCAGGTTCCACAGCCAGCATATAATACTCTCCTACCCTTGAGAAGTCATCAAGCTCCTTCAGGGTGGACACATCTTCCTCGGTAATCTTGGTATAGACCGCCTCATAGGTATCCTCCACATGATTTTTCTCTATCTGCCGGGTAGACAAAGCCATCACGATTGAAAAACAGATCAGGCAGGCTGCCAGCGCCACGGCGATCACCACCATCAGATTCCGGCGTTTCTCACTTTTCAAGCTTTTTCTTGCCAGCTTCCTGACAATATTTCCTGTATCATTCTCAAATGGTACTGTCATTTTGATTATCTCCTTTCCTTCTTTATCCAACGATTTTACCATCCTCGATCCGCACAATACGGTCTGCAAGCTGGGCAATGGCATCGTTATGTGTAATCATCACCAGCGTCTGGTTAAATTCACGGCTCGTTCTCTGCAAAAGCCCCAGCACATCGGCGCTGGTCCTGCTGTCCAGGTTTCCGGTGGGTTCATCGGCCAGGACGATAGCGGGCTTTGACACCAGAGCGCGGGCGATAGCCACACGCTGCTGCTGACCGCCGGAGAGGTTGTTTGGCATATTCTTCAGCTTATCCTCCAGTCCCAGCATGGACACCACATCCGCCATGAATTTCTGATCCACCGTATCCCCGTCCAGTTCCACGGGCAAGACGATGTTCTCATACACATTCAGGATCGGCACCAGATTGTAGTTCTGAAAGATAAAGCCGATATTGCGGCGGCGGAATATGGTAAGCTGCTCGTCGTTCATCTCCGCCGGTTCCTTATCCCGCACCATCACGCTGCCGGAGGTGGGGGTATCCAGGCCGCCCATCATGTGAAGCAGGGTGGACTTACCGGAGCCGGAAGTACCGACCACCGCCACAAATTCCCCCTCCTCCACAGAGAAACTCACGCCATCCAGGGCGCGGGTAATATTCGGCTCTGTGCCGTAGTATTTTTTAAGATCAGTTGTCTGCAAAATTTTCATAACAATTACCTGCCTTTCTTGATTTGTCGAGTATAGGATAAAGGGCAAATGTTGCAGAATTGTCCTAAAATCCATTGTCCTCTAAAAATTTTTCAAAAAAGGCAGCCTGCCAAAACAGGCTGCCTCAGAATTATTTTATGGGCAGGAACACGGAAAAAGTTGATCCTTTCCCAACTTTAGACTCGACGGTAATATAGCCCCCCTGCATGGTAATGATCTCACGGGCAAGGTATAAGCCGATTCCGACCCCATCTATATCACGCACCGCTTCATCCCGATAGAAGCGTTTGAAGATCGTGCCCTGAGAATGCTCCGGGATGCCTCTGCCTGTATCCGTCACATCTATCCTCAAATACATTTCCCAATCCTGTACCTTCACCTGGATGCTGCCGCCGGCAGAGGTGTACTTTACCGCATTATCCAGAATGTTAAACAATGCTTCGGAAGTCCATCGGCCGTCATGGGATATTGTCAGATCAGATGGGCAGTCCACCGACAAGCTGATCTCTTTTTGTTCCATCGGTGCCAAAACACCATTGATGGCGCTCACCAACGTATCCCCGATCACAGCATCCAGTTTCTCCAGCGTAATGACACCCGTTTCCAGACGGGAGGTTTTCACCATTCCCTGAATGAGGAAATCCAATTTATCCATCTGCGTGCCTGTGGCCTGCAAAAGCTCCTTGCGCTTTTCTTCTGTCAATGGCCGTGTCAGCATCGTATCGTTGATTAGCTTCAAATTTGCGATGGGGGTTTTAGTCTGGTGGGAAATATCCGATACCAGGGATTGCAGCTCTTCCTTTTCTCCCTCCGCCATATGTCTGGTTTTCTGCATCACATTGTAGAGCCGTTCCAGACGGTGGCTGATCCGGGACAGCAGCGTTTCCGCTTCATAATCTACCTGGGGCCGGTCTGTACTATCCATCATGTGATCCAATGTCTGGCACAAATCATCGGTGAACAGAGAAAGTTTCTTTTGAAAGTAGTGCAGGAAAACTATGCCCCAAATATAAAACGCAACTGTCAAAATAATGCAGCAGATGACAACACACACATCTTTCGTCACCAGGGAAAAAATCAACAGCAGCAAAGCGGCAGTGAGCAGAGTCCCCGCTATAATTTTTCTCAAAAATGCCCTGACGGATAAATTTTGCAGCTTCATCGAGACTCACCGCCGATCCACTGATAGCCAATACCGTAAGCTGTCTTAATATATTTCCGCTCGTCTGTCTCGATTTTTTTACGGATACGGCTGATGAGCGTCGTCAGAGTATGATCGTCCACAAAATCTCCATCAACGTCCCACAGCTTCTCTAAAATCTGCCGCTTGGTCAGAATGATACGGGGATTCTTTACGAATAGAAACAGGGTGCGGTATTCCTTCGGTGTAAAGTCCAGGGATTCTCCAGCAAGGGACGCACTTTGTTCGGAGAAGTCGATTTTCAGGAAACCATCATCAAACAGATCATGCTGAGGTGTCCGCAGCTCCAGATTCGCAAAAACCGCCGCCACTTTTTTGCAAAGCACCGTCACAGAAAATGGCTTGGTCACATAATCCGCTCCGCCAACTTCATAACCCTTGAGCATATCACTCTCCTTATCATTGGCTGTGATAAAGATGATATAGGTATGCTGACCGCGATTCCGGATTTCTTCACACAGATCCAGTCCGCTGCCATCGGGCAGGTTAATGTCCAACAGTGCCACATCAAATTCACTCTCCCGCAATTTTCTTACCGCGGTGTCAAAATTAAAAACTGAAATGACCTCATATCCATCAGAGGTCAGATTATATGCCAATGTCCGATTCAAAAGCTGATCGTCCTCTACAATTAGAATCTTCTTCAAAACATTCACTTCCTTGTTCAAGTGTCGCCGCCGTGTGTTCCATATGTAGCGGCAGATAAATTTTTTTATTCATATACTCAGAATAACTAACTCCACTGACTGCTTCTATAGTCTCGCCCAACAAGCCATAATTGACATTTGCATACTGATGCTGCCATTCCCCAAAACTGTATCATTTCCAATGATCTTTTTACTGATATGCCAGTTCGTACAAATATTAAAATGGCAGGAACAAACATAGCAAACAAGTTGGTAAGTAGGTAAGTCCCTTACGGGGCTTACCCCTCTCAGAACCGGACGTGCAGCTTTCCCGTTCTTCCATGCGAACAGTAATGCGTGAATCCGAGGAATGTAAAGGTCTCCGGTTTCCCGTCTCCACGTTCTTTCCGGTTCCTTTCTGCAAATCGGCCGAATTCTATCAGCCTCGTCTTTTCCTCCTCCATTTCCAGTCCAAAGTGCATCATTCTGCGCTTTAAATATTCATAGAACATCTCTGCGTCTGTTTTGTATTGAAAGCAGACTTGTAGGACTTTCACCCACCGAATTCCAAGCCCTTAGCTGGGCGCACCCTATAAAGTAAAAAAAGAGGGAGCATTGCTGCTCCCTATAAGTTTAATATCTCCCACTATCTGGCAGGAACTCTCCAAAGACAGTCTCCTATCTGTTTTTATTATATGCAATTATGATATAAAATCAATAAAAATATAATAAAACCCCTGAAAAACAAATTTTCTGGGGTTTTACATTGCATATAAACAATTCCTTAACGCTTGCTGAACTGCGGAGCGCGGCGGGCCGCCTTGAGGCCGTACTTCTTACGTTCTTTCATACGTGGATCACGTGTCAGGAAACCTGCTTTCTTAAGCACAGGTCTGTACTCCTCGTCTGCCTGAAGAAGCGCTCTTGCGATGCCGTGACGGATCGCTCCTGCCTGTCCTGTGTATCCGCCGCCTTTTACATTGACGATCACATCGAACTTGCCTTCTGTCTCAGTCGCCACCAACGGCTGACGAACAACAACCTTCAATGTCTCCAGACCGAGATACTCGTCGATATCTCTTTTATTTATTGTAACTTTACCTGTTCCTGGTACTAAATATACTCTTGCGATTGATTTTTTTCTTCTTCCTGTTCCGTAGAATCTTGCATTAGCCATCTTAATATCCTCCTTTCAGACTTTCCTAAAACTTCAGTTCAACTGGCTTCTGAGCCTGCTGCTGATGCTCTGGTCCAGCATATACGTGCAATTTCTTGATCATGGATCTTCCCAAAGGTCCCTTCGGAAGCATACCCTTGACAGCAAGTTCAATTACCTTCTCAGGCTTCTTGTCCATCATCTCTGCCAACGTGGTCTCTTTCATACCGCCTACATAGTCTGAATGATGATAATAAATCTTCTGCTCCATCTTCTTGCCTGTGACTTTCACCTTCTCGGCATTCACAATAATCACATAATCACCGGTATCAACATGCGGTGTGAATTCCGGCTTATTCTTACCTCTTAAGATCTTAGCTACTTCTGATGTCAAACGGCCTAATGTACATCCCGCAGCATCAACTACATACCACTTTCTCTCAATCTTATCTGGATTCGCCATATAAGTTTTCATCGGTTTACCTCCTGCAATGAGTCATTAACATATTCATGATAATTATATACGGAAATCCTGATACTTACAGGCCCTCCGTATAGGGTTGTATTGAAAACAACAAGGCTCCGGGGCTTTGGTTCCTTATCATTTCTCTTTTTGTCATACTGTTAAATTATATTATACGCATCCGTGTGTGTCAACCATTTTCTTCTACTTTTGGCTACTTTTTCACCACATTTTTCAGAAATAGTATACCATGACCTCCGACTCACATCCATTGTGATATTGCGGACATTCTCCGCATTTGCTCACGAACGGGGCCTCCTCCCTTGGCGCCACCTGAAACTGGAACTTCTTATAGAATTCCGGCACCTTCGCCGTAAGCCAAATCCGCTTTGCTCCAAGCCGTCCGGCTTCCGCCGTCACCGCTTCCACAAGTTTCCGTCCATATCCCATTCCCTGGAACTCCTCCTCCACGGCAACACAGCGAAGGATATATTCATTCGCAGCACAACATAAGCCGGATGCCCCGATCCTCTTATTCTCCTGTACATCTACCAGTTCAAAACAAGTGATCAAGCCTTCCGGCCTTGGATCTTCCGGACTGATCTCAAGCCCGGACCGAACGAACAGATCTACCATTGACTCATAATCCATCGTTTTTCTCAACAAATATCTTTCCATAAATCCAATACCTCATTCACAATTTGTTTCATTGACTATAGCATATTATCGCTGTTTTTGCTATAATAATTCCGAAGTGCACTCACTGCACAACTTCAATCAAGTTCGCCGCACTGTTCCAGAGCCGCTCTGGGGACGGCCCGGCGTGGAAAGAGAGGTATTATCATGTGGGCTTACAATGGAGTATTTTACCAAATATATCCGATCGGATTCTGCGGGGCGCCCGTACACAACGACGGCGAATGCGTCCCTAGAATCCGCAAATTATTAGACTGGTCAGAATATCTGGGGAATCTTGGCGTCGATTCCATCCTGCTCAACCCGATCTTCGAATCGGACAACCACGGCTATGACACGCGGGATTTCAAGCAGATCGACTGCCGTCTCGGTACCAACGAAGACTTTGCCGACGTCTGCAAGAGTCTCCACAAGCACGGTGTGAAGATCGTGCTGGACGGTGTATTCAACCATGTGGGACGCGGATTCTGGGCGTTTAAGGATGTACAGGAGAAGAAGTATGACTCCCCTTACAAAGACTGGTTCCATATCAACTTCGACGGCAACAACAGCTACAACGACGGCTTCTGGTACGAGGGCTGGGAGGGACATTTTGAACTGGTCAAGCTGAACCTTCATAATCCCGCTGTCACCGATTACCTTCTGGAATGTGTGAAATTCTGGGTAGATACATTTGACATCGACGGACTGCGTCTGGATGTCGCCTACAGCCTTGACCATCATTTCATGAAGAGACTGCGTTCCTATGTACAGGAGCTAAAGAGTGATTTCGTATTGATCGGCGAGGTCTTGTTCGGGGATTATAATCTGATCGTCAATGATGAGATGCTGCATAGCTGCACTAACTACGAATGCTACAAGGGCATCTATTCCAGCTTTAATTCTATGAATCTGTTTGAGATCGCCCACTCCCTGCATCGTCAGTTTGGCGCGGACCAGTGGTGCATTTACCGGGGCAAGCATCTGATGACCTTCGTCGATAACCATGACGTTACCAGGCTTGCAAGTATCCTGACCAATAAGAAGCACATCCCGCTGGCATATGGTCTCTTGCTTGGTATGCCCGGTATCCCGTGCTTATATTATGGAAGCGAATGGGGTGAGACCGGCGAGAAGGCGCCGGACAACGATTACGCCTTAAGGCCGTGCTTCGAGGAACCCAAGCCTAATGAACTTACCGACTATATCAGGCTTCTGATCACCGTCCGTCAGAAGAGCGACGCCATCTGCAACGGTTCATACAGGAATGTGGTGATCCAGAACCATCAGTTGGTATTTGAACGCCGCTCTAACGATGAATGCGTCATGATCGCGATCAACGCGTCAGATTCTCCTTACACGGCGCGCCATCAGGATCTTAACGGCAATGCGCTGGATCTGCTGACCGAAGAGAAAGTAACCATGAACGGAAGTCTGGAACTGCCTGCCTACAGCGTACAATACTTAAAAGTAATGTAACGGTTATCAATAGGGCCGCCGATTTAACGATGATATCGTCATTCGGCAGCCCCTTTTATTATTTCATGACTATTTTCTTAAAATTCTTCTTTCCCTTCTTCAGCACGATTCCTTCGCCGCCAAGCCTGTCGCCTGTGAATTCTGTATAGATATCCGTAAGCTTCTCCCCGTCTGCCGATACGCCTCCCTGGGTGACCGCACGACGCGCCTCGGATTTGCTTGGAACTAAGCCCGCCTTCACCAGCATCGTCAGGATATCGATCTTACCGTCCGTAAGGTCCGCTGCCGTCAGTTCAACGCAAGGCATATCCACCGCCGCCCCCTGGCTGAACAGCGCCTTCGCTGCAGCGAGCGCTTTCTTGGCCTCTTCCTCGCCGTGAACCATCTTGGTCAACTCGAATGCAAGGATCTCTTTGGCTGTGTTGAGCTGCGCCCCTTCCCAAGAATCCATCTTATCGATCTCCTCAAGCGGAAGGAATGTCAGCATACGGATACATTTCAGTACGTCTGCATCTGCAACATTTCTCCAATACTGATAGAACTCGAACGGAGTCGTCTTCTCCGGATCAAGCCATACCGCGCCCTTCTGGGTCTTCCCCATCTTCTTCCCTTCGGAATTCAGCAGCAGCGTGATCGTCATTGCGCTTGCGTTCTTGCCAAGCTTACGGCGGATCAGCTCTGTTCCCCCTAACATATTGCTCCACTGATCGTCGCCGCCAAACTGCAGGTTACAGCCGTATTTCTGGAACAATGCATAGAAGTCGTAGCTCTGCATGATCATGTAATTGAATTCAAGGAAGCTAAGTCCCTTCTCCATTCTCTGCTTGTAGCACTCTGCCGTCAGCATCCTGTTCACGCTGAAATGCGCGCCTACCTCCCGCAGCACCTCGATGTAATTCAGATCCTTAAGCCAGTCCGCATTGTTGACCATCAGCGCTTTTCCTTCTGACAAATCAATAAAACGGCTCATCTGCTTCTTGAAGCAGTCGCAGTTATGCTGTATCGTCTCCTCCGTCATCATCTGGCGCATATCCGTTCTGCCGGAAGGATCCCCGATCATCGCCGTCCCGCCTCCGATCAGGGCGATCGGTTTATTCCCCGCCTCCTGAAGACGCTTCATCAGGCACAATGCCATAAAGTGCCCCACATGAAGGCTGTCTGCCGTCGGATCAAATCCGATGTAGAAGGTTGCCTTGCCGTTATTGATCAGCTCTCTGATCTCCTCCTCGTCTGTCACCTGCGCGATCAGACCTCTTGCCTGTAATTCTTCATAAATTCCCATAATCCATGTATCTCCTCTCTTTTACTTTCACGTAACAACGAGCCGAATTGGAGTCAAAGACCCCGCGGCAGTCGCCAAATGCGCATGCAAGCATGCCCGCTTGGCTCGTTGCTCGCGGGAATAAAAAAAACGCCCTTATCATAAGATAAGGACGGATCATTCCCGTGGTACCACCTTGATTCACCGGTCACTCGCATCACCGGTCTTAGTAAGCCGCAGATCACGGCCCTGCATGTTAACGTATGCCCTACGTCACAGCCTACTCGCTTGCTTCCGTCTTCTAATCCCCGGCGCACGCTTTCGGTGTGCAGCTCCAAGATGTATTCATGATCCATTCCTTCATGCGCCTCTCATCAGCCGGCGGCTTTCTGTATGGGTGTATAGATCACTACTTTTTCTTTTCAAAGCCTTTTCACATATGCGATATATGTTTGAATAGAATCCTACCGCATTTATCAAACTTTGTCAAGACAGATTTTTGTTAAAATATTTTATTATATTTTATGAAATATCTCAGGCAGTCAGATCATCCTATGTCTTATAAAAGCGTATCCGAAACTGCCCGCCGCCTTTTGCCGCATTCTGTGCCTGGATCACCGCATTCTCCCGCGCAAGTATCATCTGAGCCAGCGCAAGCCCGATTCCGAAGCTGTCTGTTCCGGCATTCTCTCCCCGATAGAACCGCTCGAACAGATGAGGCAGGTCTTCCTTGGGGATCCCCGGTCCCGAGTCCGTGATCACTATCTCCGTATAGAGCGGATTCTCATCACAGCCAATAGACAGGCTTCCTCCGTCCGGCGTATACTCTAACCCGTTCTTGATCACATTCTGGACTGCCTCCAGCGTCCATGCATAGTCTCCAGTGAATCTCTTGCCTTCTGCTCCGGTGACATACAATCTCTTGTCATGCACCTCCATGGCGATCTCGAAGGGCAGGATCGCCTCTCTTAAGAACCTGTCCATACAGATGGTCTCCTTTTGCAGCACGATGCTCCCGGCTTCCAGCTTGGACATCTTAAGAAGCGCCGTTACCAGCCATTCGATCTTCGAAAGCATCCTCCCTGACTCCCGCAGCAGATACCGCCCTGTATCTGAGTCGATCTCCCGGCTCTTCATACGCTCCAGCAAAATGTTAAGAGACGTAAGCGGCGTCCGTATCTGATGGGAAATGTCCGCAAGCGCGTCTGCAAGAGAAGATTTGTCCTTCTGTAACAGCGCCGCCTGTTCCCGCAGCCGTATCGTCAGCTTATTGATCTCGTCCCGGAGGATCTCCAGATCTCCTTCCCGGAAATGCTTGAATTCCGGCACCTCGCTCCCATGCAGGAGTTCGTCGATCTGTCCCGCAAGCGTCCGTATTTCCCGATACCGCCTGCTCGCCCAGATAAAATAGAAGACACACCAGAATATACTGCACAATAACGCCGCAAGCGCAGCCTCCCGCCCCCATACCAGCCTCGCAGCCAATACGGCCAGCGCCGTTCCCGCAGCAGATATGACGGTCTGCATCGTAAAATCCCTATTGCGAAATCTCCACATAATCCCATAGCTTCCTTTCCATCCGGTTACGCTTCCAGCCGGTATCCAAGCCCCCGGACAGTCTTGATGATCTCTGGATTCTGCGGATCACGCTCGATCTTATCCCGAAGCCTTTTGATGTAGACGGTCAGCGTATTGTCGTTGACATACTCGCCCGCAACGTCCCATATCTCTTCTAACAGATGCCCCCGTGACAGAACCTTGCCGCGGTGGTTCAAGAAGACAAGGAACAGGCGGTACTCCAGGGCTGAGAGGAATAATTCCTCTCCCCCGCGCATCACGGCGCCCTTCTCCGTATCTACCTTAAGATCGCCGACATACACCGCGCCCCCGCTTCTTCCCGCCCTTCTTAACACGGAACGCATCCGGGAGACCAGCTCTCTGGGCCTGAACGGCTTGCTGATATAGTCGTCCGCCCCCATATCAAGTCCTGTGACTACAGAGAATTCGTCTCCCAGTGCAGTCAGAAATATTACCGGGATATCATACTTCATCTTGATCGCCGTGCATGCGCTGTATCCGTTCCCCTCCGCCAGCGTCACATCCAGAAGGATCAGATCCGGCCGTCCTGACTCCAGAATCTCCATCGCTTTTGTCTGTCCGTCCGCGGCCGTGACCTCGAATCCCTCTTCCTTCAAGAATGCCGACAGGTTCTCAACGATCGCCTGGTCATCCTCTATCAATAATATCTTAGATTCCACCATTGTTCTTCTCCATGACTACTCTATATGCTTCTGACATTCATTATACGGACCGCCCATGAAGATATCAAGTCTTAACTGATCTCCGTCCTCCTTAAAAGCCTGTAACAAATGAACAGGATAGCCAGGATGAGCACTGTCATTGTCAGAACTCCCAGGAATGGATTATTGCTTCTGAATCCCATAATATTCATGAATCCATTCACCAATTTGAATACTTCTCTATGAAAATATGCCCCGATCACAGGCAGCACGCCAAACATGAAGAGCGGAAGCCCCACACAATAAAAAGTACGGAACTTCTTCGCCATCCGGCAGTATACTCCTGCGGTCACAAGCCCGGAAGCAAATAGAAGAAAATTAACGAACGCCGACAGCACAAAGCTTACGGCCGCGCCTGACACGCTTCCTGCCCTGTCATAAAACCCTGGGTAACACATTTTCCAAACATCAATAGCTCTAAAATTGCTGTTTCCTGAAAAGCCTGCTCCCAACCGGACACCAAGGAAGAGGGTAAGCAAATCGATCAATGCGCATGCACAGCCTGCAATGACCAACACACACAGAACACTCTGGAAATAACACTTTCTTGATATACCATTCTGAACCGCCATCAGTAAATGCTCCTTATATACAGCGATCCCAAATACAAGACAAAAAACAGCGCCCGGCAAGCCATTTCCATTAATACCAACATCTATATCGCCGAATGTAATGCTGATCACAAGCGGAACACAATAGAGCAGCAGCATCACCAATGCGTATGCCAAACACGAGTAAGTCAAATCTTTTAACTGAAACCTTAATATCTTCTTCATATAATACCACTCCTTTTCTATCTGCTGTGAAGATTATCTGTCAGCTTAATAAACAGCTTCTGCAGATCCATCTTAGATACCGAAAGCCCTGACGGAAGCGGATATTCCGGTTCTCCTATGACATAAGCGCTCTTCAGCCCTCCCAGTATATCCGTACCGATCACTTCCCTTGCCTTAATATAGGCATCCACCGTCCCGGCCGGTCCGCTGATACAGTAACCGCTGTTAAGAAGACTCTCCGTCGGTTCATTCCGAATGATCTGCCCCTTGTCGATCACGATAACCTGTTCTATAATGTTGGCCGCTTCTTCGATCAGATGTGTCGATACAACGGCTGTAAACGGATCTCTGGCATATTTCTCAATCAAAAGCTTATAAAACAGCTCGCGGTGACAGGCGTCAAGCCCGAGAACCGGCTCGTCTAAGAATACAAACGGAACATTCACCGATAGAGCCGTAATATTCCTGAAAATGGATTGATACCCTGTCGACAAACTCTTGATCTTCTTCTTCACCGGAAGCTCAAAAAGCCTGCTAAGCTCCCCTGCATAATCCGCATCAAAATCCGGGTAGAACTCTCGGGTCCACCGGAACGCGTCCTTCACCTTCATACCTTCCGGGTACAGATTTGTCTCATTTGCAAGAAAGCACTTCGATAACAGCGCAGTATTCTCCGTCAGTGTCTCATCCCCCATCAGTACCGTACCTCCGCCCGGGAACAGACGGTTATTAATAATATTCAAAAGCGTGGACTTCCCGGCTCCGTTCCTTCCCAACAGCCCATAGATGGTATTCTCTTCAATCAGAAGATTCACATGGGACAAGGCCTTCGTATCCTTGAATTCTTTGGATACATCTCTTACTTCAATTCTGCTCATTGTACAAATCCCCTTTCTATCATAGCAATGATCTCATCGCTGGTAATTCCCAGTCTCTTCGCTTCCTCCACCAGCCTGCTCACATAATTGTCATAGAACTGATTCTGTCTCTTCTTCTGAAGCTTGCTTACGGCTCCCTTCGCTACAAACATGCCGACCCCCCTCTTCTTAAATACGATCTCTTCATCCACCAGCAGATTAATACCCTTAAGCGCCGTGGCAGGATTGATCTTATAATTAACAGAAAATTCTGTAATCGAAGGAATCTGGCTTTCTTCGGGAAAAGCGCCTGTTAATATCCCGTCTTCAATGCCCTCGGCGATCTGGATAAAAATAGGCTTTTCCTGATCAAGGTCAAGTTTCATATCGTTCCTCCTTCTTCCAGTGCATCGGATAATATTATCTTTCGGTGTACTGGTTACTTATATAGTTAGTTACTCGAGTAATTAACTATATAAGTATATAACCATACATATTGAAAAATGTCAATAGAATTATACAAAAAACTCAAAAAAACGTCTAACGCTTGAATCTATCCGTCAGACAAGTTATACTAATATCCGTATATTATTTTAGATATAAAGAGGGTTTTATTATGAGGATAATGATCGCATCTGATATACACGGAAGTTCTTTTTACCTGAAAAGGCTTCTGGAACGCTATACTGCAGAGCAGCCCGACAAGCTGCTTCTCCTTGGAGATCTTCTCTACCATGGTCCGAGAAACGATCTTCCCAAAGGCTATGCACCCAAAGAAGCCATAGAACTTCTCAACAATATAAAAGAAGAGATTCTCTGTGTCCGCGGCAACTGTGATACGGAGGTTGACCAGATGGTACTTAAGTTCCCTATTCTTGCGGATTACTGCATTCTGTACGAGCAGGGACATATGATCTTCGCAACACACGGACATCACTGCAATACGTCTAATCCTCCTATGCTTAAGTCCGGCGATATCCTGCTTCACGGACATACGCACATCCCGGCAGCCGAAGATTTTGACGGCAGATATTACTTAAATCCAGGCTCCGTCTCCATTCCAAAGGAGAACAGCTCTCACGGCTATATGATGTTAGAGGACGGGCTTTTCACATGGAAGACTCTGGACGGAGATGTTTACAGACATTTTCACATGAATCCTTCACATCATCTTCATTCACTGTAAGCATACGATAAAATTATCAAATGGAGTAATATATGAATAAAAATAAGAACGCATTTATCAATGGAATCCGAGACGGGATTCCGATTGCCCTTGGCTACTTTGCCGTAGCATTTTCTCTGGGAATCGTAGCAAAAAAGGCCGGACTGAATCCTGTTCAGGGATTCTTATCCAGCCTGTTAAACCATGCATCCGCCGGAGAATATGCTGAATTTACCGTTATCATGGCAAATGCACCTTATATCGAGATGGCATTTGTCATTCTGATCACCAATATTCGCTATATGCTGATGAGCTGTGCGCTGAGCCAGCGGTTTGACCCGGGCACCTCTAACGTACACCGATTGCTGGTAGGCTTCGGAATCACAGACGAGATCTTCGGGATCAGCATCGGAAGGATCGGCGCACTGAACCCCTATTACAACTACGGTGCGATGGCGATCGCCCTCCCTGGCTGGTCGCTCGGCACCGCTTTGGGGATCGTCGCAGGCAACATCCTGCCCGCATCTATCGTCAGCGCCTTAAGCGTAGCGCTATACGGTATGTTTATCGCCATCATCATCCCTGCATCCAGAACGGATAAGATCGTAGGAGGCGTGGTGATCGCAAGCTTTCTTGCAAGCTTCGCCGTATCTAAGATCCCGCAGCTCGACCGGATGTCTGACAGTATGAAGATCAGCCTTCTCACCGTGATCATCGCTGGAGCTGCCGCCGCCTTATTCCCGTCAAAGGACGACGGCGGCTTTGATACTGATAACAGAGAGGAAGGAGGCAGCAGAATATGACGCACAATATCTACCTGTACATACTTGTGGCCGCAGCCGTATCCTTCCTGATCCGTGTCCTCCCGCTGACTCTCATACGAAGAAAGATCAAGAATCCTTTTATACGGTCATTCCTCTACTACGTTCCATATGTGACGCTGTCGGTAATGACATTTCCCGCGATTATCACTGCGCCCACGCTTCCTCTTGCAGGCATTCTGGCCCTTACCGCAGGCGTTGCCGCCGCCTGGAAGGGTCTTAATATGATGGGGATCGCCGCGTTATGCTGCGCCGTCGTATTCGTCTGTGAGATGGCTGCTCCGTATCTGATGTAAAAAGGGCTGTCGGAAATGTTTCCCGGCAACCCTAAATAGTTGTTCCATTTTATAATGTACGGATAAATCTCATAAAGGCTTCGCGTCCTTCTTCCGTACACTTATACACACCCGCATCCTCCAGCACATGCGTGAATGTGATGCCGATCTCTTCCTTCAGTACATCCATCACATTCTCCCTGGTGATGCTGTCATACTTCGGCAGGAATGCTTCCACCCACTGGGCGTGCTTCACAAGCTTCTCATTGCTTCGGATATCCTTGCCCTCTGCCAGATAATCCGCAAGAGTCTCCATCTCATCTTTCAATCTGGACGGCAGCACAGCAAGTCCCATAACCTCGATCAGTCCGATATTCTCCTTCTTGATGTTATGATACTGCGCATGCGGATGATAAACTCCAAGCGGATGCTCCTCTGTAGTGATATTGTTCCTCAAGGTCAGATCCAGCTCGAAGACGTCTCCCACCTTCCTTGCGATCGGCGTGATCGTATTGTGCGGTTCTCCGTCTGTCTCTGCATAGATAAATGCAGCTTCATCCGTATATCCTCTCCACGCAGCCAGAACATGATCTGCCAGTTCAATCAGGCGCTTCTCATCCTTATGCCTGATACGGAGAACAGACAGAGGCCATTTGACAATTCCCGCTTCCACGTCCTCATACCCCGGTATCGTCACGGACTTTTCAATCGGCGCTTTTGCCATGGCAAATGTATAGTTGCCGCCCTGGAAATGGTCATGGCTCAGGATAGATCCGCCAACGATCGGAAGATCCGCGTTGGATCCCAGGAAATAGTGCGGGAACAGCTTGATAAAGTCGAATAACTTGATAAATGCAGCCTTCTCGATCTTCATCGGAACATGCTGTCCGTTGAATACAATACAGTGCTCATTGTAATATACATACGGAGAATACTGGAATCCCCAATTGCTGTCATTAATAGTGATCGGGATGATCCTGTGGTTCTCCCTTGCCGGATGGTTCAGACGTCCCGCGTATCCTTCATTCTCCATACAGAGCAGGCACTTGGGATAACTGCTTGCCTTCGCATTCTTCGCCGCCGCGATCGCCTTAGGATCCTTCTCCGGCTTAGACAGATTGATCGTAATATCAATCTCACCGTAAGGAGAATCCACCTTCCACTTCATATCCTTCTTCACGCGGTAACGGCGGATATAGTCGCTGTCCTGACTGAGCTTGTAGTAATAATCGGTTGCTTCCTTCGGAGAATTCTCGTATTTCTTCGCAAATGTCTCCTGCACCTGGGCCGGTCTTGGAACCAGGCAGTTCATCAGCTTCGTGTCGAATAAGTCTCTGTAACCGATACTGTCCTCGATGATGCCGCGCTTCACCGCTTCGTCAAGCAGTTCTTTTAAAACTGATTCCAATTCAATGTCATCCGCATCGACCGGAACATCCTCATAATCATCTTCGCGGAACATATCTAACAGAAGGTTTGTCGTATAGACACGCTCCGTCTCAGGAATCAAACCAGTCTGAATACCGTATTCTACTAATTTCTTGATATTCTCATTTAACATCTTCTCATTCTCCTTCCCCATCCGAAAAACAGCCTCTTATATAACACCGGCGCCGTCGCCGATATCTACTACATAGAATTCAGCCTCATGTCCGACCTTCTCCTGATAGGTCTTGCCGATCTCGCTGATAAATGTATCTACCGCGTCATTCTTCACGATGCTGACCGTGCACCCGCCGAATCCGCCGCCGGTGATACGGGAGCCTAACACACCCGGCATCGCCTGTGCAAGATCAACCAGAATATCGATCTCTTCGCAGGAAACTTCATAATCATACCTTAAGGATTCATGAGATGCGTTCATCAGCTTCCCGAACAGTTCAACATCCTGGTTCTTCAAAGCCTCTACTGCACGGATCGTTCTCTGGTTCTCGTATACGGCATGCTTCGCGCGTTTTTGCCTTACGGCATCCTTAATGACATCCTTATGCGCCTCGTATTCTTCCTCTGTCAATTCTCCCAGCGATTCGATCTTAACCGCAGTCTTAAGCTCCTTAAGCGCAGTCTCGCATTCATTCCTCCTGTCATTGTAAGCAGAATCTACGAGACTGTGTTTCACCTTACTGTTGGTGATCACGATCTTCGCATCCTCTAATACGACCGGAGCATACTCATAATGCAGCGTATTGGTATCAAGGAAGATCGCATGATCCTTCTTGCCCATCGCGCTTGCAAACTGATCCATGATTCCACAGTTGCAGCCGTTGAAATTATTCTCCGAATCCTGGCCGATCAGCGCGATATCCACCATAGATACATCGAATCCATATGTATCCTTCAGGATCACACCTGTCAGAACTTCCAGCGATGCGGAAGATGACAGCCCTGAGCCATTCGGGATATTGCCGTAGATCAGAATATCAAGACCGTGAGTCAGCTTATATCCTCTCTTCTCAAACGCCCACATCACGCCCTTCGGATAGTTCGTCCAGTTCGCCTTCGGGTCTGGAACCAGTTCATCCAGGCTTGTCTCGATCACTCCCAGCCTCTCAAAATTGGCAGAATAGAACCGAAGCTTCCTGTCTGATCTGCTCCTTACGATTCCATAGGTTCCAAGAGTCAATGCACACGGGAATACGTGGCCGCCGTTATAATCCGTATGTTCCCCGATCAGATTCACACGGCCCGGCGCAAAATAAGAACGGATCTCCCCTTCGCCTTTGTACAGTTCTTGAAATTGCTGAATTAATTTCTCCTTCATACTTATGTCCTCCATTCTTTCCGCGGCAGTTCAGCTAAGCTTCCCTGCGGCATTCTTTATTTTTCTTAATCTTCCTGGCGCTTCTCTTGCGCATTTACCTTATCTGATTTATAATTATAATGAGATTGAGCAGAGGATACAATAAGAATATTCGATAATATTATCAGTATATTGAGGAAATGGAGATCAGCTATGCAGCTTCACATTGAAAAAGACCAAAAAGAGATCAAGAAACACGGTAACTATGAATTCCCCGTCCATTTAAGCCTTGAGAAAATACAATCCTACGAGCAGGATTCATTTCCCTGGCACTGGCACCCGGAGATCGAACTGACCTGGATCATGTCTGGACAGATCGAATATTTTGTGAATGATAAGAAGTATCTGTTAAAAGAGGGCGAAGGATTGTTCTGCAACAGCAACGCTCTTCACTCTGGATATATGAAGGACGGAAGAGACTGCAATTATCTGTCCGTCACCTTCCATCCCAGGTTCATATATGGATACGAGAACAGCCTTCTCCAGACGAAATATGTTGACTTTATCACTTCCAATGAATCCTGGCACTCTCTGATGCTTGAAACCGAAACTGCCTGGCATCAGGATATCATCGGACAGATTCAGAACATTTACCAGATGTCAAAGACGCCGCCGCCGGACTACGAGCTCAAGGTACATCTTATCCTGGCCGGAATCTGGCAGAGGCTCTACCTGTACTATATCTCCCTTCCCGTCAGCGGATACCGGCCCAAGAAGCATCTGGCACGGCTGAAGGATATCCTCTCCTTCGTTCAGGAGCACTATGCCCAGGAGCTTACGCTGGATGAGATCGCCGAGCATGTGAATATCTGCAAGAGCGAATGCTGCAGGTTCTTCAAGAAATATATGAAGATGACCATCTTCGAGTACATCCTGTTTCTGCGGGTTCAGAACAGTCTGCCGCTTCTGAGGGAAGGAGAGAGCGTCACGAAGATCGCAAGCATGACCGGGTTCTCCACCCCGGCCTACTATGGGCAGATCTTTAAGCGGTATATGGGATGCTCGCCCAGCAAGTATCGGAGGGAGCATATGGGCGAAGTGTAGACTCTCTTAATCGCCGCCCTGCCAGATCAACATTTCCTGACCAGGCAATCCTTCTCAAAAAATGCCGCTCCATAACACAGGATCGTCCGATATCCCTTCAGATCTGTCCGCACATATCCCTTTCGGCTGATCTGTTCTATTGCTTCCTGACAATCCCGCTCCATATCGCTCTCTTTCTTAGAGTGCTTGGCTTCTATGATCAGCGCCCGGCGGTTACTCCTGTCTTTGACCACAATGTCCGCGCGTCCGGTTCCCTGTTCCTTATTAGACGACACGGCATATCCCGCCCCTACGAATAATCCCGCTGTAAACGCATGGTAATAATCTTCCTTATAATCATAATAACTGATCGTATCAAACAAGATATCCGTCACCAATTCTGTCAGCTTCCGATCGTCTCCGCTCCACCATGCTTCCAGCAGTTCTCTTCTATCCATCCCGGTGACCGTATCCCGGAACCACTTCGCGATAGTATCCTCAAATATGGTCTTGACCTCCTCATTCGGGATGCGAAGAACAGTTGTTCCCTCCTCCCTCTGAAATCCTTCCGGGTACTTCCCCTCTCTTACCCGAGTCAAATATCCTGTCAGATACAGGATACTCCACAGATTCTCCTCAGAGGAATTCGCAAGGTCATAAGTCATATCTTCTACGATTCTCTCCTGAATCACGCCCCCTGCCAGAAGTGTCTCGAATTTGCCTCTTACATCCATACCCGGCAGGTCAATGAAGCTTCGGATAATCTCATTATGACTGGTATCCTTCCAATAATTTGCCGGTTTCGACTGCGGATCAAGTTTCAGCATACTTACATGATTCACCACATCCCAGGGACAATAAACTTCAATTTCCCCAAACAGATACCCGTCATACCAGTGCTTCATCTTTGCAAGATGCTCTGTCAATCCTGTCGCTTCCAACAATCCCTTAACCTCTTCTTCTGTAAATCCAAAATAACGGTCGAACCGCCTGTTCGATACAGAGTTAGATACGAAGTTATTCGCACCGGTAAAGATACTCTCCTTCGCAATACGCAGACATCCCGTAACCACAGCAAATTCCATACAGGGATTACTCTTCCACGACATTCCCAGAAATCCCCGGATCACATCCAACATCTCCCTGTAATATCCTCGGTCGCTGGCCTTGGCCAGAGGCACGTCATACTCGTCCATCAGAAGAATGACCGGTTTTCCAAAATGCGCCGCCATCATCCGCATCAGCGTAACCAGTGCACCTTGTATATCTCCTCTCGTTCCTTTTTGATAAGACAAACGTTCAAAAATCTCTTTATCTCCTCTTAGCACCTGCTCACTTTCCATTAAATAAGTATGGTCTCTGCATAGCGAAGATATCACGAACTGCAGCATCTCATAAGCACTGGGAAAATCTCCCCCTGCGACATCCTTCAACGTCAGGAACAGAACCGGATATTGGTTCATCCATTTATCACATAGCTCTTGATACTTCGAGATCTCCAATCCCTCGAACAGTTCCCTGCTGTCCCTCCGTATATCAAAAAATTCTCTCAGCGTGTCCATGAACAGCGTCTTTCCAAAACGGCGGGGACGGGTAATAAGGCTGATCTTAAAATCCTCATCAAAGAGTTCCTTGATCATTCCTGTTTTATCCACATAGTAACTTCCTTTTTCCCTGATCTCCCTGAACCACTCGATTCCGATCGGCAGCCTGACTGACATATGCTCGCACCTCCTTTGAAGGCTGTCTCTATCTAATCTTATGAACCTGACGGCATATAAGGCCTCAATATTCCCGCCACATTACTGATCGGCATCGTCTGCAGCCACACCTTCCCCGGTCCGCTGATCACAGTGTTAAACAGCCCTTCTCCGCCAAACAGCATATTCTTCACTCCAGGCACACTCTTGATTTCCATCTGACAGGTAGCTGTCATCGCCGCAAGATGTCCGGTATCCACCACGATCTGCTGTCCCGGCTGCAGCTCATACTCCACTACATGCCCGTCAAATTCCGCGAATACGGTTCCATGCCCGCTGATCTTCTGCATGATAAAGCCCTCTCCGCCGAACAGGCCTGAGCTGAACTTCTTATTGAAGAATACGGACAGCTCTACTCCTGCCTCTCCTGCAAGGAACGCACTCTTCTGGAATACCATCTCCTGCCCCGGAGCGATCTCATACGCCTTGATCGATCCAGGGAAACTGGATGCAAATGCGATCATACCATTGCCGCCCTGCGCAGTATAGACGTTCTGGAACATCTTCTCTCCTGAGAACATCCTTCCGAATGCTTTCCCAAGACCGCCGTTCGTTGTCGTCTCCATCAGCATATTCGGTGACATCCATGACATGCCGCCGCCCTCTGTGATCATCTTCTCTCCGCCTTCAAGCTGACAAATCACTACCGGAAGAGTCTCGCCTAGAATCTCATATCTCATAGTTATATACCTCCTGCCTATCTTGTTCTTCGATACCTTCATTATATCAATACGAATTTAGGGTGTAAAGCTTTAATTCCATTCCATCCCGGCTCCGGCCGCGACTGCCCTGTCATAGATCACCTTCGCTGTAACCAAATCCTGCGCGGCAACTCCTACCGACTTGAACACGATGATCTCATCATCGTTCTCTCTCCCGGCTAATTCACCCTTGACCACATTCCCGATATCTCCTGTGATTTCCCCTCCGCCAATAATCGGAAAGCCCGCTTGTCCGCCTCAATAGCATCCTTCATCGTAAATACTTTTCTAATATCTTCTTTTGATAACAGTAACATCATTCGTTCCTCCCAATCTTATTCCTTTTTTGCTGATACAACATTCCTATCATTATTATCTAAGTATTTCCACTTTACAAGAATGCTTCTTTGTCTTCCTGTCATATCCAATTCCTACTGCCAGAGAAAAACTCTTTGTTCAACAACAATTCTTCATATTTCAGCATCAGTTCTTTATTAGGCACAAATACCTCCCCATCTTCATAGGTAAGCAATCCATATATTACCATCGCTGAATAAATCTGATCCTTCGTAACTAATTCCCTGGCGGTTGCCGCATATTCCTGCATCCTTGCTTCTACATGCTCTCCCGCTACCATCAATGCAATATCATCTCTGACCTCTTCTACATTATTTCTGACATAATAAAACACAGAATCATATGTCCCCGAACTGGTCCAGTAATTCGCCAATTGATTATTAGCCAGCGCACTGACCACTGAACGCGGATTATACAGATGTTCTCCCCCCGCTGTATGATAACCGTCATACCACTCATCTAATTCCGCTCTGGTGATACGCCGGTCTATGGTCTCTGCCTTATACACCTCATAGAGATGATCAACCTCCGAATTCAAGAAACCAAAATACTCTCCAAATCGAATCTTTGTAGCCATATCATACTCCAAAAACATATTCAGCTCCGAACCTTCTGAATATTTTGCAATCGGAAGGACGCCTGTCATATAGGCAAATTCAACATAACTCTTCCCCTTAAGCAATGATTTTAAAAACAAAAGATATTCCCGTTTATTCTCTTCTGTTATAAATGTCATATGGAACAATGCATCCCACTCATCAATCACAAAGAGAAACTTCTGCTCCTTTTCCTCGAATATAAGGGACAGCAGATCCCATACCGCCTTGCTCTGATCTAATTTGAGATCTGGATAAGCCTGTACAAGATCCTGATAAATCCCATCCTCGATTCTTGAAATATAGCTCCTGTAATCACGGCATTCTTTCGGAATCTCACTGCAGTCCAGATAGATTACTTCATGCCTGTTCAAATGCTCCAGACATTTCTTCGATTCGGCAATTGCCAAATGTTCAAACACATCCTTGCTGTCTCTCGCCTTCCCGAAAAAAGCACCGATCATATTCGCCGCCACAGTCTTTCCAAAACGCCGCGGCCTGACAATACAGAAGAAACGCTGTTCTCGTCCAAGAGCCGGAATCAATTCCTCTATCATCGCTGACTTATCCACAAAATATGGATCCTGTGAAATCATCTTGTATTTATCATATGGAGCAATACTATTTAAAAATAATCCCATAATCCCGATTCACCCCTAAGCATCTTTTCTCCATTATATAAGACCTCATACATTGTTACAAGCGAATTTATCATTCTGCCATGGTTTAGGATCATCAATTCCTGAAAAAGATATGAGGCATGGAATGAACCTGACGTCATCCCATGCCCCTATATTCTCTTAAGTATTCTGCTTATCCTTACTCTTCCCGGCTCCTGCCGCACAGAACAGCACGAATCCCATGAACAGCACCGCCGCTGCCATCCATCCAACAAGCACCGCCGTCCCGCGTCCCGCAAACATATCATAATACCCTTTCAGATAGATAACGATAATGATCAGCGGAAGCACATAAGATACATATCCCTTAAGCCCGCGCGGGAAATGAACGCCCTCCCCGGCATTAACTTCACTGAGGAAATTCTCCCATCCCCATCCGTTCTTCCTGATACAGAACAGCACATACCCCAGACTTCCAAGGGGGAGCAGGTTATTGGACACGATGAAATCCTCCAGATCCATGATATTCGTCCCCGCTCCCAACGGTTCAAATCCGGCAAGAACATTAAACCCAAGCACGCAAGGCATACTTAAGATAACAAGCATCACCACATTCACCAGAACACTCTTCTTCCTGGACCATCCAAGCAGATCGATCGCAAACGAGATAATATTCTCAAACACCGCCACGATGGTCGTAAACGCAGCAAAGGTCAGGAACAGGAAGAACAGCGCTCCCCAGATCCGGCCGCCCGGCATCTGAGCAAATATATTCGGTATCGTAATGAAGATCAGGCTCGGTCCTGCCCCCGGTTCAATGCCAAACGCGAAGCAGGATGGAATGATAATGAAGCCGGCCATCAGCGCAACAAAGGTATCCAGCAGCGTAATACTGGCCGCCTCGCCTGAAAGGCTTCTTTCCTGTCCGATATAGCTTCCGAAGATCAGCATCGCACCGATTCCGATGGACAAGGTAAAGAATGCCTGGCTCATTGCCCCGAAGATCACGTTCCCGATTCCAATCTCCTTCATCCTGGCAAAATCCGGCACCAAATAGAAGCGGATACCGTCTTCTGCTCCCTCCAGAAATATGGAATGGATCACCAACACCACCATGATCAGCAGAAGCGCGGACATCATGACCTTAGATACACGCTCGATCCCCTTCTGAATTCCAAAATAGCAGACGGCAAAGCCTACAACACAGATCAGCACCGTCCAGAATGTCATAACCGGAACATTGCCTAACATATCCGTGAATCCTTCCGCCACCGTATCCGACGATGCGCCGACGAATTCTCCCTTGATACTGCGGTAACAGTAATACATCATCCAGCCGCCGACGGTTGTATAGAACATCATAAGCAGATAACATCCGATCACACCGATCCACTTCATCACATGCCACCGAGTCCCCTCCGGTTCTAACTTTTCAAAACTTGCCGCAACGCTTAGCCGGCTTCCTCTTCCTACCGCAAACTCACAGATCATAACCGGAATACCCAGGATCAGAAGAAATATCAGATAGATGAGGATAAACGCCGCTCCTCCAAACTCTCCGCACATATAAGGGAACTTCCATACATTCCCGATTCCTATCGCGCATCCGGCAGATACCAGAATAAATCCCAGACGCGAACCAAACTTTTCTCTCTTCACTCTACTCTATCCCCTGGAACATCTGAACTGCAGCTCTTCCCATCTTCGGTCTACTTCCTTCTGGAATTCTTCGATCAGATATTCGTTCCCTTTCTTGAATAAATGTTTGAATCTTCCCTGCGGCTTCAGGAAATCTTCGATCGGCAGCTTCTTCTTCGGCTCATAATTCAGGATCCACTTGCCTTCCTCCACTTCAAATAACGGCCAATAGCAGGTCTCCACACCCAACTTGCAGATCTCCATGATATCCGGCGTATTGTATCTCCATCCTCTCGGGCACGGAGCCATAATATTTAAAAAGGCCGCGCCCGGCGTATAGATCGCCTTCTCAGACTTCACATGCAGGTCCTTGAAGTTGCCGATAAATGTGGTCTGTGCCACATAAGGAACGTCATGCGCCGCTATGATCGCCGCCAAGTCCTTTCTGTTCTGCGGTTTCCCGTTGCTCGCACTCCCTACCGGAGTCGTCGTCGTGTCCGCATACATGGGAGTCGCGGAAGACCGTTGGATACCCGTGTTCATATATGCGCCGTTGTCATAGCAGACATATACCATATCCGTGTTCCTCTCCATTGCACCGGACAATGACTGGAACCCGATATCATAGGTTCCGCCGTCGCCGCCGAATGTGATGAACTTATAGGTCTCGTCTAATTTCCCTTTTCTCTTAAGCGCCCTGTACGCACCTTCCACGCCGCTTAAGGTTGCTCCCGCATTCTCAAAGGCATTGTGGATGTAGCTGTCCTCCCATGCCGTATATGGGTAAGTAAAGGTAGACACCTCCAGACATCCCGTGGCGTTGCCGATGACTGCCTTATCTCCCTCATGGAGTCCGCGCAGCACATTCCTTACCGCTATGGTTCCGCCGCAGCCTGCGCACATTCTGTGTCCCGGCGCCAGACGTTCCGGTTTGCTCATAGTCTCTTTGAAATTATAACTCATCTTTTGTCCCCCCTTATTCTCTGATTCCCAGATAACGATACGTCTCGCCTGCATCGCCGTCGGCTGCTATCTGTTTCAGGGTTGCAAATATACCTTCCATGTCCTCTACGCGCACATCTCGCCCGCCGAGTCCATAGATATAATTCACAGCAAGAGCCTGTGATCTCGCCCGGTACAGCGCCGCCATCACATCCGCGCCCAAAGGGCCTCCGTGATTCGTATAACCCTCTGCCCGGTCCATGACCGCAACTGCCTTGACTCCTTTCAAAGCCTGGGCGATCGCTTCGGCCGGGAACGGACGGTAGAGGCGGATCTTAAGGAGACCCACCTTCTCTCCCTGCTCTCTTAACTTATCTATGGCGTCTTTTGTCGTACCTGCCGCCGATCCGATCATAACCACCGCGTATTCGGCATCTTCCATGCGATACGCTTCAAACAGGCCGTACTCTCTGCCAGAGATCCCGGCAAATTCCTTCGCGACATTTAACACGACTTCTTCTACGTGCCTCATACCTTCCGCCTGGCTGCGTTTTGCTTCCATATAATAATCTGTGATGGAATACGGACCCACTGCCATGGGGCATTCGGGGTTCAGCAGATAATTCTCCGGCTGATATTCGCCGACGAACTTCTTAACCTCCTCGTCTTCTAACAATTCCATATTCTCTACCGCATGGCTGGTGATAAATCCGTCCTGGCAGATCATGATCGGCAGCCTGACGCTCTCATGCTCCGCGATACGGTAAGCCTGCACCATATTATCATAAGCTTCCTGATTATTCTCCGCGTAGATCTGGATCCATCCGGCGTCCCTTGCGCCCATACTGTCGGAGTGGTCGCAGTTGATGTTGATTGGCCCTGACAAGGCGCGGTTCACAAGCGCCAGCGCCAGCGGCAAACGGTTAGACGCGGCTATGTATAATTCTTCCCACATATACGCAAGCCCGCAGGACGACGTCGCGGTAAGGCTCCGCGCGCCTGCCGCGGACGCCCCGATCGCCGCGCTCATGGAGCTGTGTTCGCTCTCCACCGGAATAAACTCCGTATCTACCTGTCCATTTGCAACAAAGGACGCAAAATACTGCGGGATCTCTGTGGACGGGGTGATGGGGAACGCCGGAAATACATCCGGGTTGATCTGTCTTAACGCGATCGCAATCGCTTCATTTCCTGATAAACGGTCTCTTTTTGCCATCTTACTTACACCCCTTCCATCGTAATTGCACCGAACGGGCATGATTTCACACAGATACCGCACCCCTTACAGTGATCATAATCGAATTCGCCTCTCTTGCCGTCCTTCACCGGAATACAGCTGTCCGGGCAGACCGGCGTGCAGAGTAAGCATTGTTTACACTTTTCTTCTATAAATACCGGCTTATCCGTAGACCATTCACCCGTATTGAATTCCTTCGACGTACCTGCCCCGGCGATGATCATACCCTCTGTCAGGTCCTTCCACGCTGCTTTTACACCTAATTTCGTGATATCTGCTGCCATTACCGCACCTCCTCAAGCGCCATCTTAAGCGCTGCCATATTGCCTTCTATCACTTCCGGCTTGCTGGCAAACTTATGGGAAAACGACGCCTTCATCTCTCTTAAGAATGTCTCCTCATCCATGATCCCCGCCACCTTCACGATCGCGGCAAGAAGCGGAGTATTGGGGAAATACCTGCCCATGGCCGCCATAGATACCTTATGGGCGTCAATGGTATAGACCTTTCCTTCGTATCCTTTCAGATGAGGAATGATCTCTTCCTTCGCGCGCTGCGTATTCACGAGGATCGCCCCGTCCTTCTTAAGCCCGCTGGTCACATCGACCGCCTCTAATAAGGATTCATCTACAACTACCACATACTGCGGATCATAGATATTGGAATGTACTCGGATCTGTGTATCGCTGATCCTGTTATAAGCCGTGATCGGCGCTCCCATACGCTCTGGACCGTACTCCGGGAAGCCCTGGACGTATTTGCCTGTCTGAAATGCCACGTCTGCAAGGAGCAATGCGGCAGTCTTGGCACCCTGGCCGCCGCGGCCGTGCCATCTGATCTCTGTAAGGTTACTCATCTTCTCTTTATCCTTTCTGCGTATTCTGATATGTATGCAGTCCCTTTAAAGGACTGCATACATGCCCTGTTTAATTTGTTTTCTTAATACCGAGTGAACTCTGTTTTTATTTACACATTCACTATTGTACTTGAAGATCGGCTTTGTGTCCAGTATAACATTTTACTTTTTCCGCATTTTTCTGCGTCTCTTCCGGAATACTCTCTGTCTGCTCATGTGTATTGCGAAACATCCGCTGAGCAGCAGCACGGACAGATAGATTCCTGCCTGCCGCATAGCGGAATCCCCGGTTTTTGGTGATGCCGGAGGAATCGGCTTCTTAGTCAGCTTCACTGTCTGGTCCTTATCTTCCAAGTTTTCGTGAACGGCGGCTTCTTTGTCATTCTCTGTCATATAGAGCTTCTCGAAGACTACCAGTTCCAGCTCTCCTAATCCCTGATTCTTGAAGGTAAAGTCCACGTTCACACTTCCTGTCGGTTTCTCGGCGGTAAATACGGCTTCAGCTGTGACCGGACGGCCGTCCGCGATCAGCGCAGATCCGCTGTGCTTATCCATCACGGTTCCGACGATCTTGTATTCTTTTTGGGTGAGCAGATTCTTATATTCTACCTGGTCCGTAATGGTGATCACATCCTGCAGGAGGATTTCTTTTTCGCCTTCTTTGCCCTTCGCGGTTGTTCTGATGGACGGGAAATAGATGCTCTGCTTCTCATCTTCGATATCCTCATGCTTTGCTACCGGTTTCTTCTCATAGGTAAGTGTCTCGAAGACCACCGCCGTCTTTCCCGCGAGAGCGCTTCCGTCGAATTCAAATACAACCTCAGCCTCTCCATCCGGTTCCTCTGCCGTGAAGATCGTCTCTCCAGTCACTTTCTTTCCGTCGGTATCCTTGATCGGCTCCCCGGTCTCCCGATCCATCAGGATCCCGCTCAGGGTATATTCACAGCCCGCCAGAACATTGGTATAAGATACGGTGTCTGTAAGTCTGACCTCTCCGTCTGCTTTGGCCTGATGCGTCCTGGTCTCGTCATCCTGCACCGTCGTTCCTATCTTCGGAATATGGATAGTCTGAGCTTCGTCCTCTATGTCCTTATGTACCGCAATCAGTACCTTCTGAAACCACGACTTCTTAAGATATAATTCCTCGAACACAACGAAGGAATGTCCGTCAAGTCCTTCTCCCGGGAAACGGAAGGTCATCTCTGCGGTTCCGTCAGATTCCTCCGGCACGAAGGTTGCCTTCGCGCGGATCTCTTTGCCATCGGCATCCAGGGCCGGTTCTCCTGTCTCCTGATCCATCAGCACACCTTCCAGCCGATACTGATGATCGGTCACCAGATGCTGATATTCTACGGTATCTGTTATGGTAATCTCCTCTGCCGCCATCGTCAGATTGACCCCCGTCTCCTTATCAAGGGCTGTCGTTCGAAGCTTCGGGAACTTAACAGTCTGCGGCTCATCATTCAGGTCTGCGTGAACGGCAATACTTTTCTTCTCTATCAATAATTCCTCGAAAGCGACCGTAACCTTCCCTGCAAGCAGACGGCCGTCAAACCGGAAGATCACTTCTGCTTCGCCGTTCGCTTTCTTCGCCGTAAATTCCGTCTCCGCCGTGATCTCCTTACCGTCGGCATCCTTCAAGGGCTGACCGCTTACTTTATCCTTCAGCGCACCCTGCATGGTATACTTCTTCCCCGGGATCAGATTCTCATAACGTACCACATCCTTAATGGTCACCTCTTCATCCGCATAGGACATCCGAAGGTCAGTCTTCTCATCGGATGCTTCTGTCCCGATCTTCGGAAAATAAACGGTCTGGTCTGCATCTTCAGCATCCTTGTGCTCTGCCGCGGATTTGCCGTTATAGAACAGCTCTTCATAGGCCGTCAGGGTCTCTCCCGCAAGCTTAGAGCCGTCGAACTTAAATACCATTTCCACACTGCCGTTCTTCTGATCCGGTGTAAAAGAAGCCTGGGCCGTGATCTCATTCCCTTCCGCATCCAATGCCGGCTTCTTCGTCTTCGTATCAATCAGCATCCCCTTTAAGACATAGCCCCTTCCCGGCACAAGATTCTCGTATTTGACCACGTCCACCAGTGTTACATCCGCGTCTGCACGAGACAAATGCTGCTTCGTATCATCATCATGGATCACCGTCCCGATCTTCGGGATATAGATAGTCTGGGCTTCATCACCGATATCCTTATGCACCGCATACTCCCGGTGGTCTCGCTCCAGCGTTTCAAATGCGACAAGCGTTCTGCCGCCCATCCCCCTGCCGTTAAACCGGAAGATCACTTCCACCGTACCGTTTGCCGTCTCTGCTGTGAATTCTGTCTGAGCCTCGATCTTATTCCCCTTCTGGTCTAACGCCGCTTTTTTCGTTTCTTTGTCCATCAGGATTCCCGTTACGGTATATTTACGTCCTACCCGAAGATTCTCATAAGACACCGTATCCACGATAACGATCTCTTCATCCGCTTTGGAGAGGTTGCTGTCCGTCTCCCGGTCAACGGCCTGAGTGGCAATATCCGGGAAATGAATGGTCTGGGAAGCGTCATTGATATCCTTATGCTCCGCCAGCTTCTCGCCGCCTTTGTACAGTTCTTCAAATACGACCACATCCATGCCCCGAAGCGCAGACGCATCAAAGAAGAATTCCATCTCAACTGTACCGTTGGAATCCTTCGGCGTAAATTCCTTCGTCACCATAACCGGATTTCCGTCCTCGCCTGTTACCTGATCCCCCGTCGTCCGGTTCATCAGAGTTCCGACCATCCTGAAGCTTTCCCCTTTTCTAAGTCCGATATAGTCGACCGTATCTATGATGGTCGTATCACTGTCTGCCTTCGCATAATGGGTGCCTGTCGTTTCATCCTTCGCAGAAGTGCCGATACGGATGTCCGCATTCTCAATGTTGCCAAGGTTCACCGTATAGCTGTCCCGCGTGATGGAAATAGATCCCTTATAGAGATATTTCCCTTCATTCGCGGCACACTTTAACTCTTCCAGAGTATAAGTATCATAGGGCAGCGCGCCTACCGTGTCGTCTACCGCCGCTGTCTGTCCGTCCGCATTCAGTCCGAACCATATTCCGTCCCCGATTCCGCCTCCATTGGTATTGTGGCTGTGCGGCGCATACGCAGAGTTAGAAGAATAATGACCGTTCGCATCCGTGGTAAATACATGTACTTCTCCCGTCGTGTTAGATGTGAGCCGAAACTGCACTCCTTCCATAGGCTCCTGGGTATTCTTGTCGATCTTGGTTAATTCAAAATCTCCCCGAAATACACCGTCTGCTACTTTGTACTCATTCCCGCCGTTAAGCGACGCCTGTGTTCCGTTCTGCAGAATCTGTGAGACATAGATACCCTCGCCTCTCTCTGCCCCGCTTCCCGCCTGCAAATATAACGGGTTCAGAAGGTAACCTGCCGGCGGCTGTACCTCCTCGACACTGATAGTTCCAAGAGGCAGCGTGATGGTATTGCCGACCTTGTAGAATTCATCCCCCGATACCTTCTCAGTCTCTTCTAAGAGTCTGCCGCTCCTTGCAGCCTGGTCTGCCGGCTCTCCGGTCCTTGCTTTCAGCACCCAGCTTCTTGCCGGCTTACCTGGAAGATGCTCCTTATCATAATAGCCCTGGTAGAAATTCACCCGGAATCTGGCATTTTCAAGGGACGCCGCCCCTTCTGCTCCCGGCATCCTGGTTCCCCGGTCGATCTTGTACAACTCGATGGCCGCCATATCATGAACCGGCTCATCGCTCACACGGATGACAGACGTCTTTCCTTCGCTGAGCTTCACGGTATGCACCTGGGTATCCAGAATATATCCCTTAGGCGCCTGTTTCTCCTTCACATAATAGGTACCCGTCTCAAGCTCCACGGTATCGGACCGCCCTCTGGTATCCGTGATCAGTGTCGTCTCAAGCTGTGTACACGCTCTGTTCTGATATACGCCATACTGGGCGCCGCCCAGGGAATAGCAGGAGTTATTCTCCGTAATCTCCGTATTCGCCGATTCCTTCACCAATCTTGCGAATCCTTTGGGCGGCTCTTCCGGCACTTCTGGAACATCCGGAATATCCGGCTGTTCCGGAATCTCGCGGAGTGTAAAATGTGCCAAAGGCTGAGAAGCACCATTCAGATAAGCAGTCCCCCCACCCACGTATTTACCCATATTCGCCGCAACTTTGCTGATGGCATCCGCATATACCTGGTTCTGCAGCTCAAGGTCAAAATCCGAGCCGTCCACATGGATATTGCCGCAGTTCCAGCTGAAAGGACCGTTGAGGTGCCGCCAGACCAGACATTGCGCCGCCAGGTACTTCTGGTTCTCCGTCAGCTCGTTATGCTCGTAAGCATATTTGATATACAACGCGCACGCCGTGATGTCCGACTGCTTGATCCCATACTCCAGCAGATTCACTGCAGTGACATTACCGCCGGCAAAATTCGTAAGCGGATTCAGACAGAAGGCAGCTTTCCCGTCTACTCCCAGCATCCCCTCGTTATACGTCTTGATCTGTTCGCTGTTGTCGTTATATACCCGGATCCGCCCGATCTTGGCACGAAGCTGGCTTGAGGTGCCCCCTGCCCTTACCGCCGCATAAGCCCTTGCAGCATTTATCTGCACTGGTTCCGCTATGTCTGCGCCGTCTTCTGCTGTATCTTCTGCTCCGGCCGTCTCATCTGCCGCTCCATTCTTATCCGATTCCTCCCTTCGGACAAATGTCCCCCTGACGATCACATCGCGCCCCGGCATAAGGAAGGTACAGACTCCTTCCTCCGTCCGCTCCGGTCCGGGCATCTCTTCTTCCGTCGCTGCATCCATAACTATTAACTTCTCCAATACAAACATTTCCTCCGGCTCCGCCTGGAAGGATACAAGATCCCCTTCATTATAAGCTCTCGTCCTCTCCTGTTCTTCTCCAAACCGAAGCTTCCCGCCTGCGGCCTCTTCTAATGTCACGGAATGTCCCGCCTTCCCTGCCTCATTCCCGTCCGCCGCTACCTCCGAAGCAGATACGGCCCCTGTACGCTGCAGCGCAAAAGACAGACACATTACAAGTACAAGAATACTCGATAAACCTCTCTTCGTTTTTTTCATACCTTTCATTGCTCCTTTCGTTTACATGGTTTTCAATCACTTCTGCCCGTAAGGAACTTTTGATTTCTGCAAGACTTACGAATACCAGGCATTTTACCTGTCGTCAGCTTCATATAGATCACTAAAACTAAGGGATAATCGGTGTGCAGACACCTGATGATACCTCTCCTTGCCGGCCGCCAACGGCTTTGAGGCCAATACAGAGGTAATAGAAACCAGAATTAGATTCATACCAATACAGCAATGCTGTATCAGGAAAACTTTAATATAGCTTGAAATAATAATAATGAAACTTATCACGAAATCGAAAGACTGTCAGAAGAGTACATTACTGTACATAGATGGACAGATATTGATTTGACCAAATAATACCACAATTCTGCCGCTTCCACAAGATATAACCATTCGACAAATTTTGACAAAAAGTACCCAACCCCAGGGTCAGGTACCTTAAAATATACTCATACATGGATCTGTGCGAATACCGCCCCGATCGGCGCCGCAATGGTAAGTTCCGCCCGGACCTCCCTTGCCGTCGCACTCTTATTGACCACCGCCAGATGCTTCCCGCGGAAATAATCTATGAATCCCGCCGCCGGATAGACCACCAGCGACGTACCCCCGATGATCAGGGTATCCGCCCGGCTGATCGCCCGGATGCTGTTCTGGATCACATCAGAATCAAGCCCTTCTTCATAGAGCACCACGTCCGGCTTGATGCGGCCGCCGCAGCCGCACTTTGGAATCCCGTCCGAGCTCTTCACATACGCCGCGTCGTAGAGCTTGCCGCACTTCTGGCAGTAATTGCGGTGAATGCTTCCATGCAGCTCCAGCACGTTCCTGCTGCCGGCCGCTTGATGAAGCCCGTCGATATTCTGGGTGATCACCGCAGATAACTTCCCCGCGGCTTCAAGCTCTGCAAGCTTCTGATGCGCCGGGTTCGGCCTTGCGTCAAGGAACATCATCTTCTCCTTGTAGAATTCATAGAAGCCTTCCGGGTTCTGCATGAAGAAACTGTGGCTTACGATCTGCTCCGGTGAATAACGGTATTCCTGCTGATATAACCCGTCCGCACTCCTGAAATCCGGGATGTTGCTCTCCGTAGATACCCCTGCTCCTCCAAAAAATACGATATCACTGCTGTCGTCAATGATCTCTTGAAGCTTCCTTGCCTCTTCCTCATACATGAGATCCCCCTCCTTCTAACCAACCGATCACTTCGTCCAGACTGTCATACTGCGCCGTGATCCCTTCCTTCACTTCCTCCGGCACCACGATAAGATCCGGGATATGGATGATATAGCCGCCTGCAGCCTTTCCTGCCTCCACCCCGGCAATACTGTCCTCAAGCACCAGGCATTCCTCGACAAGAATCCCCAGTTCTTTTGCAGCTCTAAGAAACACATCCGGATGCGGCTTGCTTCTTTCCACCATATCTCCATAGGCAAATGCGTCAAAATATCCTCTGACCCCTGCCCTCTCAATCATGGTATCGGCAAGTTTCCGGTCCGTGGATGTTGCCACCGCCGCCCTGATCCCCTTCTTTTGCAGATACTCCAGCAGTTCGATCAGTCCCTTCTTAAGAGGAACTCCCTTCTCCCTGATATAGTCATACTGAAGCCGGGTTCTTATCTCTCTGAACCGTTCATAATCGAAATCCGCGCCGTATCTCTCAAGAAATGCTTCCCGGATAGCCGCCGGATTCCTCCCGCGGAAACAGTACGTGAACTCCTCCGGAACATCTACTCCGAACTCCTCTCCCGTCTGTCTCCAAAAAATGGTCGACAGCCTCTCTGTATCGAACATCAGCCCGTCCATATCAAATATTACACCCTTCACCATAAGTCATGACTCCTTCTTCTTACTGTACCCGGCAAAAAAGTCCGTCAATGCATCCAACATCTTAAGCAATACCGGTACCTCTGCCTCATCCAGCTTATCGAGCACGGCCTGGGTCATCTGCCTGTGGTAATCCTCATGATGCCTGTATGCCCTGACGCCTTTCGCCGTCAGCCTCACAAACACCACTCTTCGGTCCTCCTCGCTTCTGCGGCGCTCTACATACTTCTTATTCACAAGGCTGTTCATGGCAGTTGTGAGAGAACCGACTGTAATATTCAGTTTCCTGGCAATGGAAGACATATTCCTGCCGTCACCTGTACCGACCGCCTCTATTACATGCATATCATTGTTCGTCAGATCCCTGAATTCATCCGTAATGATCGCTTTCTCCTCAAGCTCCCAGATCTCGTTGATCAGATTCACCAGGATATTGTTGATCGTCATATATGCCTGTTCCATTCCCATTCACCTCCTTTGATCCGTTAACTCCGTTGCCGTATTACTCATCCTCTATTATACTCTTTCTGCCATCAGAGAATCAATAACTTCTTTTACGGTTTCCAGATGTTCCGCTTTATATGCATACGCCCCGCAGAATAACAAGGCATCGTCCACCTCGCCCTTCGCCGCATGGATCAGCGCGTCCGTGATGCAGTATGGGATCTCGGCCGGGCTGCAGCTATGCAGGCATCTGTGGCATGGGCTGTGGGGAATCTGCTCCCCCTCCATCACCTTCTTCATAAATGGATTCATGATCGCCCGTCCCGGCATCCCGACCGGACTCTTCACGATAGCGATATCCTCTTCTCCCGCCATAAGATATGCCTCTTTGTAACGGATATCTGCGTCGCATTCCCAGGTCGTCACGAATCTGGTCGCAACCTGAACGGCATCCGCGCCAAGGGCAAATGCATGCTCTGCCTGCTGCCGGTTCTCGATACCGCCGCCAAGCGCCGCAGGAATCTTACAGTGATATTGTTCCTCATACTGTTTCACCGTATCCAGGATCTTCCTAACTTCAGCATCGTATACCGCATTGCAGTCCGCGCCGTGTTCCTCCGCCCGGTATTCTTTAAGCTGCTCCCTGGTAAATCCCAGATGTCCTCCCGCCTTTGGTCCCTCGATTACCAGCAAGTCCGGCATCCTACTATATTTCTTGCCCCAGTATCTCAAGATGACCTTGGCTGATTTCTCCGTAGATACGATGGGCGCAAGCTTCACCTCAGAATCCACGGCAATCTTCGGAAGATCCATGGGAAGGCCTGCGCCGGATATAATAATGTCCGCGCCCGCGTCGATCGCCGCCCTGACATATTCCTCGTAATGCCGCATGGCCACCATCAGGTTGAATCCTATGATCCCCTTCGGCGCAATCTCCCTTGCCTTCCTGTACTCCTTCCCGATCGCCCTTAAGTTGGCTGCCTCCGTATCCGTGTCAAAATCCGGCTCCCGAAAACCAATCTGGGCGGCAGAGATCACTCCTATGCCGCCCTCTTTCGCAACTGCTCCGGCGAGATTACCAAGGCTGATACCCACTCCCATTCCGCCCTGTATAACTGGAACACCTGCTTCTATATTTCCTATCTTCAATGGATGAACATTCATTGTCATTCTCCTGTTGTTTTAAACAATTAGCTGTTACAACCTGCGGAACCTGTCATAACGGCGCCCCGCAAGCTCCTCGCCGGACATCTGCTCGTACCGGAGCAGGAACTGCTCGATCTTACTCGCGATCGGCTGTGTGACTTCCCGCAGATTCTCCGCAGTGTATCCCGACGGTTCTGCAAATACCTGCTCAACGATCCCCATATGATAGAGATCCTCCGCTGTGAGGCGCATCACGCCTGCCGCATCCTTCGCTTTCGAGCTGTCCTTCCACAGAATACTTGCGAATCCCTCTGGGGAGAGGATGGAATAGACAGAGTTCTCCAACATCCACACCTCGTCTGCCACAGCCATGGCGAGGGCACCCCCGCTCCCGCCTTCTCCGATGATGATAGACAGCACCGGAACCTTAAGACCGGACATCTCGTAGATATTTCTGGCGATCGCTTCTCCCTGTCCCCGTTCTTCTGCCTCAAGCCCGCAGAAAGCTCCCGGAGTATCTACGAAGCAGATCACAGGACGGCCAAACTTCTCCGCCTGCTTCATCAGACGCAGAGATTTGCGGTATCCGTCCGGAGACGGCATGCCGAAGTTGCGCTCGATATTCTCCTTGGTATTCGTCCCCTTCGCCTGGGCGATCACAGTCACCGGCATTCCCCGGAATCTTGCAATACCGCCGATGATCGCCTTGTCGTCGGCGAAATACCTGTCTCCGTGAAGTTCTATGAAGTCCGTAAATAGCTCCCGGATATAATCACTTCCCACCGGGCGGTCATTCATACGCGAGAGTTGAACACGGTCCCAGGCTTCGGCAAGGCGGTTGCTGACCCTAAGTTCTCTGGGAAGGCTGCTTCCTGCAGACAAGCAGGCTTCCGAACCCTCGGCTTTATCCCCTTTCACATGCAGCATCAGAATCTGTGATAATGTCTCTTTAAGCTGCGGCCGCTCCACGATCCCGTCGATAAATCCGTGTTCCAGAAGGAATTCGGAACGCTGGAAGCCCTTGGGAAGCTTCTGCCCGATGGTCTGCTCGATCACTCTTGGACCGGCAAAACCAATCAGCGCCCTGGGTTCTGCCAGGATCACATCCCCCAGCATGGCAAAGCTTGCTGTCACACCGCCCGTGGTCGGATCCGTCAGCACACTGATATATAGAAGCCCCGCATCACTGTGACGCTTGAGCGCCGCCGAAGTCTTCGCCATCTGCATCAGAGATACGATCCCTTCCTGCATCCTGGCGCCGCCCGAGCAGGCAAATAAGATCACCGGCAGCCGTTCCCTGGTCGCCCGCTCTACCGCCCTTGCGATCTTCTCTCCTACCACTTCTCCCATGCTCGCCATCAAGAATCGTCCGTCACAGACTCCCAGGACTGCTTCTGTTCCGCCGATCCGCGCCTTTCCCGTGACAATCGCTTCTGCAAGGCCGGTTTTCTCCTGCAATACGCCAAGCTTCTCTTCATATCCCTTGTAATTCAACGGATTGGGAGTCTTAAGCTCCAGATCCCATTCTTCGAAAGTACCCTCGTCCGCCACCATCTCGATACGGCGGTACGCATGTACGCGGAAATACCCTCCGCATTTCGGACAGATATAATAGTCGCTCTTCACATCCTCTGCGATGATCGCACTGCCGCATTTATTACATTTCCGCAAGAGTCCTTCCGGCACCTCCGGCCTTGAGGAATTCAACGCAATATAACCTTTTCTTCCAGACGCAAGCCTGGTCTTCTTAAACACATTATCCAGCTTCATATCATGTCACCTTTACATTCCCATTCTGTTTAACTGTACAGGGCCTTGTGAAGCGCCTCTTCATTTTCCGCAATAAATTCGATATCAATGTCTCCCGACAGGTAATCCGGACGGCCAAGGATCTCATACTGGTAATCCACGTTCGTGTCGATCCCCTCTATGATGACCTCTCCCAGCGCGCTCTGCATCTTCCGTATGGCCTCGCCGCGGTTCTTCGCCCATACGATGAGCTTTGCAACCATGGAATCATAGTACGGCGGTATGGTATAACCGCTGTAAATGGCAGAATCGATCCGTATTCCCTTGCCCCCCGGCAAATACATATCCGTGATGGTCCCAGGAGACGGTCTGAAGCCCTTGCCCGGGTTCTCGGCATTGATCCTGCACTCGATGGCATGCCCCCTGAGATGAATATCTTCCTGGGTAAATGCAAGCTTCCTTCCGGACGCGATCCGTATCTGTTCCTTTATCAGGTCGATCCCCGTCACCCACTCCGTGACCGGATGCTCCACCTGGATCCGGGTATTCATTTCCATAAAATAAAAATTACCGTTCTTCTCCAGCAGGAATTCTATGGTTCCGGCATTCTGATAGCCTGCCGCCTTCGCCGCCTTCACCGCCGCTTCCCCCATCCGCTCCCTCAGTTCCTCAGACAGGGCGACGGAAGGGGATTCCTCGATCATCTTCTGGTGGTTCCGCTGGATAGAACAATCCCGTTCCCCCAGATGGACCACATTGCCATATTGATCCGCAAGGATCTGGAACTCGATGTGCCTTGGATGCTGCACAAAGTGTTCGATATACATGGTGTTATCGCCGAACGCCAGCTGCGTCTCCTTCTGAGCGGTCTGGAAACTCCGCTCGAATTCCTCCGGCGAATCGGCAATACGCATGCCTTTGCCGCCGCCGCCAAGCGCTGCCTTCACGATAACCGGGTATCCGATCTCTTCCGCTATGGCCGCGCCTGTTCCGGCATCATAGATGGGTTCCGTGCTTCCAGGGATGACCGGCACGCCCGCCGCAACCATGGTATTCCTTGCCTCCTGCTTGTTCCCAAGCTTCGCGATAACTTCGGAATCCGGTCCGATAAATGTAATATTGCACTGCTCGCACAATTCCGCGAACCTGCTGTTCTCCGACAGGAACCCAAAGCCCGGATGGATCGCGTCGGCTCCTGTCACGATGGTAGCGCTGATGATACGGTCCATGCTCAGATAACTCTCCGAAGATGCCGCAGGACCGATACAGACTGCTTCATCTGCAAGCTTCGTGTGAAGAGCCTCTCTGTCAGCCTCCGAATAGACCGCCACCGTCTCGATTCCCATCTCCCTGCAGGCACGGATAATACGCACTGCGATCTCGCCCCGATTGGCGATTAATACTTTCTTGATCATGTATACCACCTATCCAATCATAAATGTCAATTCTGCCGTGACAACCGTCTTACCTTCCACACTGGCGACCGCTTCGCCGACTCCTACCGGGCCCTTCTGTTTGATGATGCGCGTCTCCAGACGCACCTTATCTCCCGGCACGATCTTACCCTTGAACTTGCACTTATTGATGCCTCCGAAATATGCCGTCTTGCCCTTATTCTCTTCTACGCTTAAGATCGCCACCGCGCCTGCCTGCGCCAGCGCCTCCACTGTCAATACTCCCGGCATCACCGGTTCCTGCGGGAAATGCCCCGCGAAGAAATCCTCGCGGTAGGTCACGCATTTGTACCCAACGGCGTATTTGCCCGGCTCATAATCTTCGATATAGTCAAGAAGCAAGAATGGATGGCGGTGGGGGATGATCTCCTTGATCTGATTAATGTCTAGTTTCATGCTTACTCTCCTTCATTTGGCGTACCCAATCTACTTAATCCGAAACAACGGCTGTCCATACTCTACTGCCTGCCCGTTCTCAACCAGTATCTCTTCCACGATCCCGTCGAACTCACTCTCGATCTCATTCATCAGCTTCATCGCCTCCACGATCGCCAACGTCTGCCCCTTCTTCACCGTGTCTCCCACGGCTACGAACGGCGCCGCATCCTCGGCAGGAGCGGCATAGAAGGTTCCGACTAACGGAGACTCCACAAGCTTCCCTCCTGACGGGGCGCTGTCTGCCGTAACCACAGGAGCTTCCGCAGCTATCGCAGCCACAGCCCCTTCCATACCCGTACTTATCTCCGGAGCCGCTACCACCTGTACCTGGCCCTTCTTCTTCGTCAGGTGAAGCTTCACACCATTTTCTTCGTACTTTAATCCAGTCAGTTCAGACGCGGATACCGTCTCAATCAATCTGATAAGGTTCTCAATCTCCATACTTCCATACACCTCCTACCCTTCGTATTTCTGCAGCAGCAATGTGGCATTATGCCCGCCGAAGCCAAGAGAGTTGGTGAGGACATAATTGACTTCCCGCTCTACCGGTGCGCCGATAGCATAGTTCAAATCACATTCTGCGTCTGTTTCCTTCGTTCCCATGGTCTGGTGGATGAATCCGTCCTGAATCGTCTTCACGCAGGTAATGAATTCCACTCCGCCTGCCGCGCCAAGCAGATGCCCGATCATGGATTTGGTCGAGTTGATGACCACACCCTTTGCCGCCTCGCCAAACGCCAGCTTGATGGCGCGCGTCTCAAACAGATCATTGTGATGAGTTCCGGTTCCATGGGCATTGATGTAATCCACCTGCCTGGGGGAGACGCCGCCTTCTTTCATAGCGAGCTCCATCGCCTTCGCCGCGCCGCTTCCGTCCTCTGCCGGTGAAGTGATGTGATAAGCGTCCCCGGTCGCGCCGTATCCTGTAACCTCCGCATAGATCTTAGCGCCCCTCGCCTTCGCATGCTCAAGCTCCTCTAAGACTACCACTCCGGCGCCTTCGCCCAATACGAATCCGTCCCTGTCCTTGTCAAATGGGATCGATGCACGCATAGGATCCTGGGACGCGGACAACGCCGTCAGACTGGTAAATCCAGCCACTCCGGTGGGGCAGATGCAGCTCTCTGTTCCGCCTGCCAGCATGATATCCGCATCGTCATACTGGATGGCACGCAACGCGTCTCCGATACAGTTCGTACCAGAAGCACATGCCGTTACCACATTCGTGCATTTTCCTTTAAGCCCCAACTGAATAGAGATATTGCCTGCCGCCATATTAGAGATCATCAGCGGCACCATCAACGGATTCACTCTGCCGGGTCCTTTGGTCAGGATCTTCTCATACTCACGTTCCACAACCTGCAAACTTCCGATTCCTGATCCGACGATCACACCGGCACGGAACGGGTCTTCCTTCTCCATGTCAAGACCTGCATCCTCATACGCCTCTATCGCGGCTGCCACCGCATACTGGGAGAATGGCTCCATGCGCTTTGCCGCCTTGAAATCCATATGCTCCTTCGCCGCAAAGCCCTTCACCTCTGCAGCAACTTTTACCTTATAATCTGAAGTATCAAACTTGGTGATCTCACCAATCCCTACTTTTCCTTCCTTCACGCTGCTCCAGAACTCTTCTACCGTATTCCCGATCGGTGTCACAGCACCAAGTCCGGTCACTACAACTCTTCTTTTCATATGATTCCTTATCTCCTTCTAATATCTGCAACATTTCAGACAAGCTGTTCTGTTACATCGCCATACCGCCGTCTACATGCAGCACCTGCCCGGTAATATATCCTGCGTCCTCCGATGCCAGAAACGCCGCAGCAGCCGCCACCTGTTCCGGCTTCCCAAAGGTCCCAAGAGGAATCTGCACAGCCGTCGCCTCTCTCACCTTCTCAGACAGCACGCTGGTCATATCCGTCTCGATAAATCCCGGGGCAATCGCATTGACCGTAACCCCGCGGGATGCAAGCTCCCTGGCCGCCGCCTTGGTAAGCCCGATGACGCCCGCCTTCGACGCAGCATAATTGGCCTGCCCTGCATTGCCTGTCACTCCCACTACGGAGGACATATTGATGATACGTCCGCTTCTTTGCTTCAGCATCTGACGGCTCGCAAACCGGATCGTGTTAAATGCCCCTTTAAGATTCGTACTGATCACCTGGTCGAACGCTTCCTCACTCATCTTCATCAGAAGCCCGTCTCTGGTTACCCCTGCATTGTTGACCAGAATATCAATGTGTCCATGCTCTCTGATCACATCCTGGATAAATGTCTCGCATTTCCCATAGTCGGACACGTCGCACTGGTATATGTCCGCGCTGCCGCCGCCCGCTTCGATCTCCCGCTTCACTTCTTCGGCTCTCTCCTTAGACCCGTTATAATTAATCACCACAACCGCGCCTAAGGAAGCCAGCTTCATCGCGACAGCTCTGCCGATCCCTCTTGACGCTCCGGTTATGACTGCTACTTTTCCATCCAACATATTCCTTGTCCCTTCCCTGTCACTGCAGCTCTTGTGCCACTTTCTCTACATCTTCCCAGACCGCGATATTATATACCTTCACATCCCGGCTGATCTTCTTCATGAATCCTGCCAGAGTCTTTCCCGGTCCGATCTCCACGAAGATATCCACGCCCTCCCGGATCATGGCTTCCATACTCTGCATCCAGCGGACCGGAGAACTTACCTGCTTCGTAAGGAGTTCCCTGGTCACCCCGATATCTTCCACTTTCTCTGCCGTCACATTCGTAACATACGGGATATCAAGAGGGTGAAGGGTCACCGTTTCAAGCTCCTTCGCAAGCTCTTCGCCTGCGGGCACAAGAAGCGGTGAATGGAAGGGTCCGCTGACATTCAGCATCATGGCACGCTTCGCGCCTGCCGCTTTCAGCCTTTCTGCCGCTGCCTCTACCGCCGACGTCTTCCCGGTGATGACGATCTGGCCCGGACAATTGTAGTTAGCGACCGTCACATTGCCTGCCTCCTCACCATCCATCTCCTCAAGTACCTCTTCAATCTTAGAAGCTTCCATTCCCATCACCGCACACATGCCGCCTTCGCCTGCAGGCACCGTGTTCTGCATCAGGATTCCTCTCTTCCGCACCAGACGAACGGCATCCAGATCATCCATTCCGCCTGCCGCAGCAATAGCGCTGTATTCTCCAAGGCTTAAGCCCGCCGTGATATCCGGCTTAAGTCCTCTCTCCTTTGCAACCCTTGTCATAGCAAGACAAGTCGTAACCAGCGCCGCCTGTGTATATTCAGTAAGGTCAAGCTTCTCATTCTCCTCAAAACAAAGCGCCTTCATATCAAGCCCAAGCTTCTCGCCCGCCTGGTCGAAGATCGCCCTTGCAGTCTCGCTTCTCTCATAGAAATCCGCTCCCATGCCTGCCTTCTGGGCTCCCTGTCCCGGATAAATAAATGCAGTCTTAGACATAAAATCCCGCTCCTTTTATCAACGCATCTGTTTCTCTTACCAGCTTATCGATCAGCTCCTTACAGGTCATCTTCTCCTTCACCATTCCGGCGATCTGACCTGCCATCACGCTTCCGTTCTTCACGTCGCCGTCCACGACAGCCTTGCGAAGCCCGCCAAGCGTAAGCTGCTCCAACTCTTCGAAACCTGCCCCTTTATTTTCCAATTCAATGTATTTCTTCGTCATATCATTGCGAAGGGCGCGAACCGGATGTCCTGTGGTTCTCCCTGTTACTCTTGAATCAATGTCCTTCGCAGCTATGATCCTGTCCTTATAGTTCTCATGAACCTGTGACTCCTCTGTCACAACAAAATGAGTACCCATCTGTACTCCCTTCGCGCCCAGCATAAATGCCGCCGCTATTCCTCTTCCGTCTGCGATACCTCCTGCTGCAATCACCGGTATCTTCACCGCATCTGCGATCTGCGGAACCAGCACCATCGTCGTATTCTCTCCGATATGTCCTCCGGCTTCACAGCCTTCCGCAACTACCGCATCTGCGCCGCAGCGCTCCATACGCTTCGCCAACGCGACAGAAGCAACCACAGGAATCACCTTCACGCCTGCTTCCTTCCACATCTTCATGTATTTCTCAGGATTTCCCGCACCGGTAGTCACCACTTTGACCCCCTCCTCGGCAACGATCTTCGCCACCTCGTCTGCGTAAGGGCTCATCAGCATGATATTGACTCCAAACGGCCGGTCTGTTAACTTCTTCGCTTCCTGAATCTGCTCTCTTACCCACTCGGCAGGAGCGCTTGCAGCTCCAATAAGCCCAAGTCCCCCCGCATTCGACACGGCTGACGCCAAATGGTATTCTGCAACCCAGGCCATACCGCCCTGGATGATCGGATATTCAATTCCTAATAAACTGGTTACTTCTGTCTGCATTCTACTAACCCCACTTCTTCTTAAATTACAAAATTCCTTACTCTTTATGCTCGTTGATATAATTGATAACATCCCCGACCGTTGCGATCTGTTCCAAATCTTCCGTCGGAATCTCAATCTCGTATTCGTCCTCCAGCGCCATCACCATCTCGAACAGATCAAGGGAATCTGCTCCCAGATCATCCTTGAAAGAAGATCCTTCTGTAATCTGTGCACTGTCAACTCCCAAATTCTCTGATACGATTTCTTTGATTCTCTCTAACATGATTCATTCTCCTTTGATTTTTATATTCTTGTTTATATATAAACTGGCGGACCAGCTCCAAATACAATCTGTCACATCTGTGCCGCGGTCCTCAGTTTACAGCCTTATTCTATCTCCACTCTATGACCGCCGCTCCCCAGGTAAGCCCTGCTCCAAAGCCTGCCAGCACAAGCTTCTGTCCCGCGGCAAGCCTGCCCTCCCGGTTCATCTCATCGAGCAGGATCGGAATACTTGCAGAAGAAGTATTGCCATACTCCTGCAGATTCATGGGAAACTTCTCCATCGGTTCATTCAGGCGCTTCGCTACAGCCTCTACGATCCTCTTATTCGCCTGATGCAGGATATAGTAAGCGATCTCATCAGTATCGAGCCGATTCAGCTTCAGCACCTCTCCAATCACCTCCGGCACTCTCTTCACGGCAAACTTGAATACTGCCTGGCCGTCCATCTGCATGTAATGCGATTCGTCCAGCATCGCCTCCGGCCGAATCTTCCCGATCAGCCCGTTATAATCGTGCCGGCTCTTACAACTTAACGCCGCCCCCTTGCTCCCGTCAGAATGGGTCACCGGAAGATACGCTCTCTTCTCCGGATCTACAGCCCGGAGCACCGCCGCCCCCGCTCCGTCTCCGAACAGGATACAGGTTCCTCTGTCCTTCCAGTTCGTCAGATTCGAAAGGCTCTCGCTGCCGATCACCAACGCCGTCCGATAGACGCCCTGGCTTAAGTAAGCCAACGCCGTATTATAGGCAAGGACGAATCCTGTACACGCCGCGCTTAAGTCGAAGCAGGTTGCATGCAGCGCGCCGATCTCCTTCTGAACCTCGCACGCCGCGCAGGGAAGGATCACATCAGAAGAAATGGTCGATACCAGGATCAGATCCACCTCTTCCGGCGGTATGCCTGCATCCGCAAGCGCCCTTCCCGCCGCCTCTGCCGCCATGGAAACCGTCGTCTCATCCTTCGCGATGTGCCTTCTTGCGACCCCGGTCCTCTCCCGGATCCATTCATCGCTGGTCTCCACCAGCCGGGCAATATCATTATTATCCATTGTATATGACGGTATGTATGAACCCGTCCCGCATATTGTCGCTGTCATATGAATTCCTCTGATTTGTTTTGAATTTAAATTATTTTGATTTTCAAAGTATATCTCATTTTGTTTTGCTTGTCAAGTATTTTGAATATCAAAATATTATTTTTTAGTGCAGACGTAACCATTCAAACAGGTCTGCGCACGATAATATATATTAACTATATATATTACTTGACAACATATATTATATAAAATATAATATACTTATTCTAAGTATATTAAGGAGAATCACTATGATATTTCCAATGAACGCACCGATGTTTGACCTGCTTGTCCTGTCGGTCACTGCGAAAACGGATGCCTACGGCTATCAACTGAGCCAGATCATCAAGAGAGTATCCCATACGAAGGACTCCACACTCTACCCTGTCCTTAAGCGGCTGCAGGAACAGGGTTTCCTGACTGTCTATGACCAGGCCTATCAGGGACGGAACCGGCGGTATTACAGAATCACCGAATCCGGCCGCCAACACTGCCGGACACTGTCAGAAGAGTGGAATACTTACCGTGATACGGTAGATCAGATCGTGAAAACAGGAGGAGTACAGCATGAGTAGAGACGAATATATCAGCCATCTGAAATACCGGCTCAGGCGGCTGCCCAAAGAAGAATACGACAAGGCAATTTCTTATTTTACAGAATATTTCGAGGAAGCCGGGCCGGATAATGAAGCCCAGGCGATCGAAGACCTGGGAACGCCTGAACTGGCGGCGGATCAGATCATCCGGGACTTCGCGGTCGAGAATGCCAGAGAGCCTGCCAGGGATGTACGGCATGGGTTCTCGGCTGTATGGATCGGAATCCTGGCCGTCTTCGCCGCCCCGATCGGATTACCCTTCGCATTGATGCTCGGCGTCATGGTACTGACGCTGGTCATACTCATCTTCACACTGATCCTCTGCGTATTTATAGTGACTATCTCTGTCGCTGTGTCCGCAATTCCATGCATCATTATCGGCGTATGGATGCTGTTCACTTCATTTGCAGACGGTGTTGCTACGCTGGGCGCCGGATTCATAGGACTTGGTATCGGCATCCTGCTGATAATTGGCAGCATCGGACTGGGGAAGGGGTTATTGCGTATGGTGACCCGGCTGTTCGGCAGGATCGCGAAAGGAGGCAGAAAACATGAGAAATAAAAAGATATGGATAACAGCGGCATTCATCTCGGTCATATTCGGCACCGTCGTCCTGACGGCAGGACGGATGATGGGCGGACATGCAGGATTCTATATTGACGGAAGAGGCCTGCACTCTGCCGGCGACCCGAATATCACAGAGCCTTCGGAAGGCAGCAAGGAATTGGATCCATTTAACAGCATAGAGCTGATGGTCGATTATGCAGACGTAGAGCTTGCAGCTTCTGACAGATTTGCAATTGAGTATTGTATCGCGGGCGAATACGGCAGCCCGGTCTGCGAGGTCAGGAATAACCGGCTGATCTTTAGAGAGCCCGAATCGTTTAAAATGTTTCATCTGGGATTCTCTACGGGCAATTTGGGCTTGTCTGTAAGCGATCCAAGGTATTATGTAAGGGTAGAGATTCCCAAAAACACAAAATTATCCGACGTCTCCCTGGAATTGGACAGCGGAGAGCTTGAAATATCTGCATTAAAGGCAGACAGACTGGACATTAAGAGCGAATACGGGAATATCCGGCTGGATAAATATACTGGTACAGACCTGAATATCCGCATGGACAGCGGCAATCTCTTCATCGATACCCTAAAAGCAGACCGAACCGAGATCCAGAATGAATACGGGGAAGTCACTCTCTCTGACGTATCGGGAGGCAAACTGAACGTTAAGCTGGACTCCGGTAATTGCCAGATCGGACGCGCAGACCTCTCCGATGTGACGATCACGAATGAGTTCGGGGACGTTCAGCTTGGGGTTGCGGGCAATATCTCCTCCTACGGATTCGATCTGTACACAGAGTACGGAGATATCTTCATAGATGACAAGAGCCAGGGAACCTTCACGGACGACGACGGCGACATTCGTTATAAGGCCGCCGGAGACGGGAAGAAAAAGATATCCGTATCCTGCGACAGTGGAAATATCGGGATCGATTCTGTCAACTAAGGCCGTAAGCCGCTTAAACGGCCCGCTGCTTCTCAGGAATAGAGGCAAGATATAGTACGATCTGCCGTATCTTGCCTTACGCATATCAGCATTTCTCTGCGATATCATTCTTACCTCACGCATATCAGCATTTCTCAGCGATATCGTAAATCAACCTCTGCGTATCCTCCCACCCGATACACGGGTCCGTAATAGACTGTCCGTATACCAGGTTCTCCGCGATATCCTGCCTTCCTTCCACAAGATAGCTCTCTATCATAACCCCCTTCACCAACCGCTTCAGCTCCGGGTTATAATTCCTGCTGTGCAACACTTCGCTTACGATACGGATCTGCTCCTTATACTGCTTACTGGAATTAGAGTGGTTCACATCTACGATCACAGCCGGATTCTTCAGATTCCACTTCTCATACATTTCCGCAAGACGCGCAAGATCCTCATAATGGTAGTTGGGTATATTCTTCCCGTACTTGTCCACACCGCCCCGCAGGATGGTGTGCGCCAGTTCGTTTCCGCTGGTCTCCACGTCGTTCCCGCGATAAATGAAACGATGAGGATGCTGAGCCGCGGTGACGGAATTCAGCATAACCGACAGATCTCCGCTGGTCGGATTCTTCATCCCGACCGGGATATCCATACCGCTGGCTGTCAGGCGGTGCTGCTGATTCTCCACAGACCGCGCTCCTATAGCCTCGTATGACAGCACGTCGTCCAGATAACTCCGGTTCTCGGGATACAGCATCTCGTCCGCCGTAGAAAGCCCTGTCTCCTCCATCACACGGATGTGCATCTTACGAATCGCGATGATCCCTGCCAGCAGATCCGGTTCCTTCTCCGGGTCCGGCTGATGCAGCATCCCCTTATATCCGTCGCCGGTCGTCCGCGGTTTGTTGGTATAGACTCTGGGTATCACCAACACCCTGTCCGCCACCTGATCGGACACCTTCTTAAGCCTTCTCGTATATTCGCACACGGATTCTTCGTTATCCGCGGAACACGGCCCTACCAGGACTATGAACTTGTCCTTCTTTCCCGTAAATATATCTCTGATCTCTTCATCTCTCTTTTGCTTTATCTCTCTGATCCTGTCAGAAACCGGATACTCTGCCTTCAATACCTCCGGCAGCGGCAGCTCATGATTGATCTTAATTGACATTGGCTTTCCTCCTAAACTCCTGTACTGAGCCCTTACCGCCTGCGCCGATCACACAGCGCGAATCTAAAGCCTGCAGGATAAGCGGTCGGTACACTCATATTTATCAATATAATATCTCGGCTCACTTGTGTCAATGTCTTTTGACGCTGCCACATGGCATATGGTACTTTTATTTATGATAAACTTTCATAAAATCTATTCCATCCGAAAAGTTATTGCAGTATAATGTAGCCAATGTTAAATTGAGAGACACTGATACATAGCCTGGAGGAGGTATTCCATATGGATATAAGCAACTATAAGACATATATTTCGTCTGAAACGATGATGGGACCTAATAGCATAAGGATATTGGCTGAGCTGGTCGATAAATATCCTTTACAATTCGTTCCTGATGATATAATCCTCGATCTGGGATGCGGAACAGGACTGACAAGTCTTGTCATTGCAAAAGAAACAAAAGCAAAAGTTATTGCAAATGATCTGTGGATCAGCGCAGAAGATAATGGAAAACGGTTTGCCAAATGGGGCGTCAAAGACCAGGTAACACCTATGTGCGAAGATGCGAATCATCTTCATTTTGAAAAAAAGCAGTTCCGTGCTCTGATCAGCATTGATTCTTATCATTACTTTGCAGGATTCAAGGGATTTTTTCAGGAAAAGATTTTACCATTTGTAAAAGATAACGGCACGGTCCTAATTGGAATCCCCGGTCTCAAGGATGAATATACAGGCCGTGCCAAAGAGCTTCTCTCCGATTGGCTTGGAGACGACGCTTATATGTTCAAAAGCCCGAAACACTGGAGGGAACTGATCGGCAGCGGCGATAGAATTGAGTCGGTGACAACATGGGAAATGGATTGCTTCAGCAAAGCATGGGATGATTGGCTTGCGGTAAATAATAGATTTGCGCAAAATGATAAGCAGCATTTTGAAACAATCATCAAACCGTATACTTGCTTTGTGGGCATTTATATAAAGGTTAAAAAAGCATCGTAAACAAAATTTACAGAGAGGGGAAATAATTGTGGAAGATAATACATTAATAACAGAACAGACCAATCTGAAACTTGCAGATTACTTACATACATCAGCTAACGGCCGCGAAAATCTGGGTGAAGAGATACCTGTAGCAGTTTACCGGCTATTGGAATATTCCCTCCGCGAAGAACTGACCGAACAATTCGGACGAAATGACCAGATCCGCATTTTCCGTAATGCAGGTTACCGGGCAGGACAATATTTTGCAAAACAGCATTTGGATCTGTCACTGCCGTTCTCTGAATTTGCCGCCCAGCTTCAAAAGCAGTTGGAGAGATTCAAAATGGGGGTTCTACGAATCGAAAAAATAAATGAAGATACAGGCAAGATCATCCTCACAGTCTCGGAAGACGCCGACTGTTCCGGTCTCCCCACACTTGGAGAAACGGTATGCAATTACGATGAGGGCCTCATATCAGGAATCCTCACCGCTTATACCGGCAGCCCGTACACTGCGGTTGAGATCGACTGCTGGGCAACCGGAGACCGCGTATGCCGTTTTCAGGCAGAAGTCAAGGATTCGTTCCATGTACAGGAGTTGAGCGAACCTTACCATGATTCGAAGCAGGAGCTTCACTCTCTGCAAAGCGAAATAGAAGAATTAACAGCATATACGGCAGAGCTTTCCAAAGGGAATCTGTCTGTCCCATTCCCAGGCAAGAGTAATTTCCTGTGTGAGAATCTGAAAAATCTTCATGCGAACCTGAACCACCTCACCTGGCAGGCCCAGCAGGTAGCCAAGGGCGATTATTCACAGCAGGTAGCTTATCTTGGGGATTTTTCCGAGGCATTTAACGAGATGACCAAGCAGTTAAGGGAACGCGAAGAACGCCTGCGCCAGGAAGCGCTCAGAGTCCAGAACCATGCCGAGATGATCGAGGGCTATAATGAGCTTATGGTCGAAATGCTCAGCAAACGGAAGGAATGGCTTCTTGTCGTGGATACGAACACGAAAGAAATCCTCTACTGCAACAAAAAGCATCACGGCGGCGCTGTGGATGCAAGCTTCTGCCGCGACTGCAAAAAGCGTCTTCCATTTCAGCATGAGCTCTTGAAATGGAACTGCGACGAACAATATAAAGTATGGGAAATGGACGGTGACGCCGACACCCACTACCGTATCACTTCCTTCCCGATCCAATGGAAGGAACATGATTCTCACGTCCATATCATCGTCGATATCACGGACGAGAAACGGGCTGCGCAAAACCTTGCAAGCAAGGCTTATCATGACCCGGGAACCGGGATCAAAAACCGCCTGTTTTTCGAGGAATATATGGAGATGATCCTCCGGGAGGAACAGGATACTACTCTATGCTACCTCGATCTGGACGGACTTAAATATGTAAACGATACTTTCGGCCATCTGGAAGGCGATATCTATATCCAGAACTTTGTAGAGCTGATCAAGGCGAATTTCCGAAGCGAGGATACATTTGCCAGAATCGGCGGGGATGAGTTCTGCCTTGTGTTAAGCGGCAGTATCAAAGAACTCATAGATCTTAAAATGGCGGAGATCTTAAAAGACTTCCAGACGGGAGGCTATGCCGAATACCAATGCAGCTTCAGCTACGGTATCGTAGGGATCGACGGCGCCAACAACGACTTGTCTTACGACGATATTCTCCACAAAGCTGATGAGATCATGTACGAATGCAAACGCCGGAATAAAGAGAAATATCCGCAGCTTGTCCGGTAATGGAATGCTTCTGTGCCCGTGCCGGATGTGCGTCTATGTTCCAACGTTCTGCACCGCGCTTCGGTTTTGTAAAATGAGTCAAAGACCCCGCTGCAAGCAACGGGGCATCAAATTGGTAGCGCTGCAGAGCAGCGGGGTCTTTGACCCTCGCGGCAGTCGCCAAATGTGCATGCAAGCATGCCCGCTTGGCTCGTTGCTCGCGGGAATAAACGCCTCCGGCACTTGAACCGCAGCGGACTCCGTTTGGCATTGAGACATACATCCGGCACAGACAGCGAACTAGTACAGCATTGCATTAATTCCGAAGTAATAGGTGACTGAATTTTGTGTCAGCGCAAGGCGGAGGAAGGAGGCAATGCGGTGGCATTGTTGACTGACAACAACGAAGCGATGGCGCAAAAGGCAGGTGCATATTACTTCAAGATTAATGCAATGCTGTACTAAAGCGTTACTTCTCCTTCGCTGATCAGATAATTCAAGAATCCTTCGCACCCTTCCAGAATATCATCGTAGGTTCTGTCAAAATTGCCTGTATACCATGGGTCGGCGATATCTCTTGGGTTCTCGCTGAAATCCAGAAGCTTATATACCTTGTGTTCGGGGTCTGAGCCGATGATCCGGTCAATGTTCCTGATGTTCCGGTATTCCATTCCTAAAATATAATCATATTCCTTATAATCCTTTCTTCTTAGCTGAACCGCGTATTTGCCCTGGGTGCTGATGCCATACTGCATTAATTTGCTAGCGGTTCCATAGTGAACCGGATTGCCTAGTTCTTCGCTGCTAGTGGCGGCAGAGGCGATGTAGAACTGGGCTGACAGGCCTCTTTTTTGTACTATGTCGCGGAATAAGAATTCCGCCATGGGGGAACGGCAGATATTGCCATGGCAAATAAATAGTACTTTAATCATCTTTTTATATCTCCATTTAAGTCCAGTATTTCTTCTCAAACGCTTGATATTTCAGGGTTTTCCGACTTTTGAGTTTTCCTTTATTTTCAAGGTATCTTCTCAAATCTTCTCGTATTTTCTTATGTTTTTCCCTGCAATCTTGGTAAATCCGTTGGTAAAGCAAGCGTCCTTACCAACGGACTTTTTTAACTATTCGCTATCCGATATACTTCTTCCTTTGCATCATCAAAATTCACATGGGTGTAAGTGTTCAAGGTTACACTGATGTCTGCGTGACCCATGATATACTGCAAGGTTTTCGGATTCATCCCGGATTTTGCCATATTAGAGCAAAAGGTGTGCCTGCATACATGAGGGGTAACTTTCGGCATCTGGATACGGTAAATCCTGTTGTATTTCTGAATGATATGCTCCAGATACTTTTCCCAGTGAAGGGCAACCATCGGCATATCGTTTTTATCCAGAAACAAAAATCCTGCATATCCTTCCACCATCGGTTCAACTTTTGGTGTCTTGCGGTTGGCAATGATTCTGCGAAAACACGCTGCGACAGCTTCCGTCATCGGCACATAGCGGATGCCTTTGTCAGTTTTTGGTTCTTCAATTACATACTGCATCTGTGCAGTACGCTGTAACTGATGGTCTACCTTGATACGCATTTCTCCAAACTCGATTTCTGAAACCGTCAGTCCACAGAACTCTGAGATACGAAGCCCTGTGTGAAAAAGAATATAGATTGCATCATAGTATCTGCTAAAATGTTTATCTTCCTGAATAAACTTCAGCAAATCTCTCTGCTGCTTTCGGGTAATCGCTTCTCTGGTAACAGAATCATTGACAATGACGGATGCAAGCTCAAATTCAAATGGATTTTTACGAAGCAAATCATCGTCTACCGCCATCTGAAATGCTGGTCTGAGGACTCCCCGGATAGAATGAATAGAACTGTATCCCCGTCCATCAATCTGTTGGAGCTTAATCAACCATGCCTTTGCGTCTGACAAACGCACCTTATCAATTCGCAGATTCCCAAAACTCTCTTTTTTCAGCATATTGATGACCGTTTTATATCCGGCAACCGTATTGTGACGAACTCCTGTTTTCAATGAAACATACTTTTCTACCAGTTCCAAAACAGTATAGTTGCCACCGTTTGTTACGATACGGTCAAACAAATTCGCTTCAATCTGTTTTTCTTTCTCACGAAGGGAAGGCTCCCGCTTCTTCCCCTTTGGCATTGGGTCATTCTTGTCTAAACGCCAACTGTATACATTTTTCTCTTTTCCGTCCTCATCAATATAGCGGAACCGATACCTCCCATCTTTACGCTGGTACTCGCCCTCTCGCAAAATCCGATTACGGTTATCTCGTCTTTTCTCACTCATCGTGAACTCTCCTTTCAAAAAAAGAGAGCCAGACTTGCACTCTTATCATAGCACAAATCCAGCTCTCCGCATAGTTATATCATGTGAAATCGGTAAATCTGTCAGCTCTGTTTACACAGCAGTAGCCTGATCCAGATACCTCTCAAATTTCTCACGCTTAATGAGGGCACGATTGCCGTTCATCACATAAAAATCCTCATTGGGATGTGTGTCAATAAGCGTTCTCAATTTTCCTTCGCCGATATGATAATATCTGGCTGCTTCCTCAATGGTAAGCGTATATCTACGCCACACCGGAATATCCGAGTAATTTTTTCCTTCAATATTCATCTTATTATTCGCCATAGGCAGTTATCCTCCATAACTATCATTGTCGCAGCATTCGCCAAATGGATACGCAAGCGTATCCGCTTGGCTCATCGCCTGCGCACATGAAAATAGCCAGACAGAGGGTGTCGGCAACGAAGTCCGGCAACGGGCTTCAAAAGACCTTGCAAACAATCTCAATCTGGCGATGGTTACTATTTATACTTTTCTTTTATTTTTCTGTTGTTTTGGTTGTTATAAGGGAGAAAAGCCCGGAAATAAGGGGTTTTCCCCGGCAACCGGCTCGGCAACGGGATAGCAACAGGGGGTGCAACGGGCTGTCATTTTCAGAATGGAAGCTCCATCTGTTCTGTGACCTCCACAAAACCGTCCATCGTTTTTTCAGACGGGTTGCCGGAGTCCGTTGCCGGGTTTTCACGCTCCCAGCCCTTTTGTCTGCCGTATTCGGAAAACATTCTTGGATTCGGGAAGTACCGCCAGCCGGAAATGCACTGGTTCATTATCTCGTTGATTTCCCGGATTTCCCATTGCTTCGGTTCGTCAAAGGCATGGTTCAAGGCTTCCTTGTAGAGCTGCTTGGAACAGACCATGCTCCCGGTGTACTTATCAAGATACGCCTGTATCATCCCGGCTTTGGTGTCCTCCGGCATAAAATCCCGCTGGTGTTCTTTGAGATACCGCTGCATGGCGGGGCTGAAAGCCAGCTTGAACCTGCCGCTTCGGTAAATCTCCATCGCTTCCGCCCACATCTGCTCGATATAGGCTCTGGAAGCAGCTTCGTCCTCCAAAATGTGAACCTCGGCTTGCTCCGGGTACACCATGACGGGGATAAAGCGGCGGTTGCCGGAACGGTCAAGGGGCAGGAAGTCAAGGGCATTGGAAGTGCCGCCAAACACGCACTGACGGGGGCGGTCTGCCGGATGGGTTTCATAGGGTATCTTGTAAACCTCTTTCTGTCGGCTTAAAAATGACTTGATTTCCTCAATGCTCTTGGCATTGGCGGTTGCCATCATTTCCGACATTTCGATAATCCAGTGACCTTGCAGCTTGCGGTACACATTGTCATCGTCCAGCTTCCGCAAATCATCGGAGAACCACTCGTCCCGGACTGCCAGCAGACGGAAGAAAGTGGACTTGCCAGCCCCCTGACCGCCTACCAGACAGAGCATGATTTCAAATTTGCACCCCGGCTGAAAGGCTCGTGAGATTGCACCCAGCAGGAACAGCTTCAACGCTTCATAGGTGTAATCGTCTGCGTCAGCCCCCAGAAAGTGTCGTAGGCAGAAACGGATTCGTTCTGTCCCGTCCCACACAAGGGTATTGAGATAGTCCCGGATGGGATGGTACTTGTTTTCATTCGCCACAATCCCGATGGCATTATCAATCTTTTTCTCATTGGTAAGCCCATAGGTTTCTTCCAGATAAAGAAGCAGATACTTCATGTCCGTATCGTTCAGGGCGGTGCTTTCTCTGTGAAAACCGATGGGCTTTATGATGTCCTTGCGGTCGGTCAGGATGTTGTATGCGATAGCCCCGGAAAGCAGAGGGTCACGCTGGAATACGGTCAGGCAGTTCCGTATGCTCTGACGGACACCGCCTTTCTCGGTGGTTTCCAGCCCCGCCTTGATTTCCTCAATGCTCTGGGACGGCTGCATGGCGTTCATGGTGTTTTTTAGTTCTTGCTGCGTCTGCGGCTGCAAGCTCTGCCATTCGCTGTTCAAGCTGTATCACATCCTTTCCGTAGTCCGTAATCAAAGCCGCTTTTTCCTCTGTCTCCCCGAACAGCAATATATCCAGCAGATATTCCACTTGGTCTTGCTTCTGTAAGGCTTCCACAAACCGGGGATGAAAGGCTTCCTCCGGGGAGTGCGGGGCGTAGTCCGTTCTCCATGCCATAAGCAAGTGAAGATAATCGGCAAGGATACGGAAACATCGGTTCTTTGCCTCCTGAAACTGTTCCTCCGGGGATTTCTGCCGGGGCTTGGGCTTTTTTGCCTTTCCCGGCGGCTTCCAGTCCTCATAGGAAAGCCCAAAGTCCTGTGCCAGTTGTACGGCGGCTTCTTTCTTTCCCAGCCCATACAGGGCGGCGGTAAAATCAATCACATCCCCATCTGCACCGCAGCCGAAGCAGTGGTAACGCTGATCCAGCTTCATACTTGGGGTTTTATCGTGATGGAACGGGCAGCAAGCCATCCCGTTCCGACCTACATGGATTCCATAATGCTCCGCAGCCTGTCTTGTTGTGACGGACTGCTTCACAGCTTCAAATACATTCAAATCTATCCCTCCTTGAAAATAAGAAAAGCACCTGACATTCTCTGATTGAAAATGGCAAGTGCCTGTTAAAGTTCCATATCCTGTTGTTTGTGTTTCTTCTGTGCCGGGGCGGTTCTTTGTGCTTTTTTCTCGTCCGCCTTATCCTGCAAGACTTCTTTGATGGGCTGCTTCTTGGGCGGCTCTTTGCTTTCCTCTGTGCCGGGTGTGGCTTTCCGTACCCAGTAGCGGATGTCTCGCAGCTTTTTCAAATCAGCCTGCACCTCGGTCAGCGGTACTTCCTGCTCTGCGATTTCTTCCAGAAGCGTTTCCTGCTCCTGTTGCAGTTCCTTTTGGGTGCTGTCCTTATCATCCGGGTACTTGGCAAGGTAGGTGGCGGCTTTCTCATACCGGGCAACCTCCGGGTGTTCCTGTTTGAATTTCTCCTTTGTTTTCTTAAAAAACATCTTCCGGTACTTCTCATAAACAGGCTTGCATTCCTTGCAGTCTGTCCGGCTGGAAAGAATCCCGTCAATCACTTTGCTTCGGGCTTCCTTTGGCTTCATCTGATTGCGGTAATCTGCGGCTGATTTCCCGGAAGATTCCAGAAATGCTTCTAAGTCCTCCACAGTGGAAAGCCCCTTTTGCCGGAGATAGGACAGGGCTTCGCTGACTGCCTTTAAGTCCTGTGAAGTCCCCCGGTTCTGTCCAGCCCTTGTCCAGTCCTTCCGTTCTTCCTTGCGTATCTCCATATACTTCATCAGCAGATTGGGAAGAAGTGTCGCTTCCTCCGCCGCTTTTTGTGCAAGCAGCTCTTTCCGTTTTTCGCCCAGCTCGGTAATCCAGCCTTTGAGGTTTTGGATAAGCTGCCGGATGGACTTCATCAGACTGTTGGCGGCTCTGATTTCCCGGTTCAGGTTGCCGATATTCGTCTGGATACCACGCTTTTCCATCTGCCGGACAGCAGCCCCCTCATGGACAGTAGGGACAACATCAAGCCCCTGTCTGGCATAGGAACGCAAGTCCACACGCTCCGGGCGGTCATTGGCTTCCAGATAGCGGTTCTGGATGACCTCCCATTCATGCCGCCAGATTTCACAATACTTCTGGTCGTTCCAGTCAACCGTATCTTCTTTATGGCTTTTCCACCTGCCGGACGGCAGCTTTATCCGTTCCCCGTTTTCATCAAGGTCATAAACCTTGCGGCTCTTGGGAAGCCATTTTCCATGTTCGTCCATTGCCCTCATAGTGAGCAGGACATGGGCGTGGGGATTATGTCCCGGCGGATGGGGGTCATGGATAGCAAAATCAGCAATCATGCCTTTGGAAACAAACTGCTTCTGGCAAAACTCCCGGACAAGGACAGCGTACTGGTCTGGCGGTATTTCTCTGGGGATGGTAAGCACCCACCGCCTTGCAAGCTGGGAGTTCCATTGCTTCTCCACCGCTTCGGCGGCGTTCCATAAGGTATTGCGGTCTGCATATTCCTGTGGGGCATTTGCCGGGAGCAGGATTTCATTGTGGACGATACCACGCTTTTCTGGGTAGTGCTTCACTTGCTGGTCGTATTCACAGAACAGCTTTTCGCCACTCTGGTAAGCAGCGGCGGCAACCGCAGACTGTCGCTGGCTGCGCTGAACAATCGTGATTTCGTTGTGTGGACAGGGCATTTCGTGTCCCTCCTTTCGGTAATTGGTGGATGGGGTGGCGTTTTACCACCTCATTTGGGGCAGAGGGCAGAAAAAAAGCAGGAGACCTTTTCAGATTTCCTGCTCGGTGTGCCGCTGTGTGGGCGGCGGGTATTTAGTTGTAAAAGTTCGGGGCAAGTTGACCCGATGTATAAGAAATAATAAACCAGAAGTTTACAAGCTAAATTTGTTACAACAAAAATGTAAATACTCTTTAACCGATATTTCTTTGCTATTCAAAATTCCAATAGCAACAAATATAACTTCTGCAACTGTAAGATAGCAGTCTTTCAAATCAAAAATAAAAAGGGTAGGTATCTGCAAAAAATCTAAACTTCCACCCCAAAACAGCTTATCAATCAAGCTACATAAACATCCCGATATGCCACAAATCATTATTATTTTTACCCAAAAACTTATATGTGCTCTTTTTGCCTGATATAGCATATATCCTGAAAAAAAGAGGAACAAAACAAACACATTCAATAAAATGGTAACAAACGGACTTGATAATAATTCGAAGAAATTTCCAGCATAAGATAAACGAGTATTTAGTTCTGGATTAAATCTTAAAACTTTGGCTATTATATCAAATTCGCATTTCATAAATACTTTTGAAATTACTATTTTAACCGTCTGGTCAATTAAAACCAATAATGCCACAGGTATAATAAACGGCTTAAACTTTTCCATCAGTAACACTTCCTCTCAAATTATTATTTTATTATTTCTTCTTTTTCGATTTAGGGGTAGGCAATTCCTCATACATAGCATTAAACAATCCTGTCAAAAACTCTTTATTATCAACTTCATCTACCAACAACATTTCTTTTGCTCCCTCGTAAGGTAACTCATACGAAATCGTTGGCATATAACTTATTGCTGATTTTACTGGTTTAACAAGTAATCTATCATCATAGATACCGCCTACAATCTTACCACGATAATAAATGACAAATTCGCCCATCATAGCTCGATAGGTAATTTCATTCAAGCCAGATAACTGACCTAAAATAAATTCTAAATATTCTTTGCTGGATGCCATAACTTTACCTCAATTTCTAAATTTATTACTGACTTCATTATACTTTATTGCTTATCGAAAAGATAGCATATTTTATGAAACTCAGCTCTGACGCTTAAATTTATACTTACACTTCAATCTTCCGCGCTTTTTGGGAAAATCAGCCTTTTCTTCTACTGGAACCATCTCCATGATGTCAGAAAAATCGCATTCCAAAGCATTGAAGATCTTCACCCAAACATCTGTCGTGATATTGGCATTCTTGCCAAGCTTCGCCAGTGAAGCTGTACTGATCTCACTTTCCTCCTTCGGTTTTGTACGATTCCACTCATATCATTTTTAATGTTCTATTAACACTTGATTAAGGTAACAACACTTTATTTTATAATCCACTTTCCCTTTTGACTGCTTCCTTCCCTTTCAATCACACCAGACAAACGCATTTTCCGCATATGATATTTAATCGTATCATGTTTTTCACCAAGCATTTCTGCAATCTGGCTTTGGGATAATGCTGGATTATCTTTGATAACTTTTATAATCCGCATAGGAATCGAATTTCCAATATTCTGAAAACCAACTTGGGTAGTACCTTGGGTAACAGCTTGGGTAGTATCTTGGGTAGTGTCAGTCATCAAACCTTTAAACGTCACCATAATGTCCTCTTTTTTCACCATATACTCTGGCATGGGATTCCCGGCCTGCGCACAGCTGTCCTTAATTTTCTCAATTCCCCGACCCCATGCTTCGATAAAGCCTGCACGAAAGAAAGTATTCGCAATGAGCGGATTATATGGTCTGGAACGATGACTTCCCATCAAATCATCAACTGTCCAGTCATCAGGAAACACGCAATCGTTTGCAATCATGATTTTATCCGCATATACCCTGATTTGAATCGGTATCAAAGTTCCATAGAATTTGTGGGCGATGGCATTAAAAACGGCTTCTCTAATCGCCTCCTTTGGAAAAGGATAAGTTTCTACCCTTGTAACTCCCTGATAAGAGATTTCTGCTTTCAGGTATTTGGTAAAAATCAAATCCACAACTCTATCAGCCTGTGAAATCAGTGACCCATGTATTTCATCCTGGTACCGCAATTCTGAATCTGTTTCAAAATAGCCAATTTTTACATAAGAACCTGGTATCCATTTCTCCGGATTATGATGAAATAGTAAAATCGCCGCCCGCTTGAGCATACCATGGTCAAGCAGATTTAAACTATCCAGCAATTGCTCATTGGAAGAATCGACATCTTTTTTGTCCATTCTTTTGCTAAGAACGGCCTGTTCACGAAAAATATCAAAACTATCATTCCGCAAATCCCTTACTGCAACATCCTGTATGGGAACACTATCCCAGGTAATGCCAGTCTTTTTTAAGAGGAACTGATTCAATGCCTGTCCTTTAAGCAACTGTTTTGTGCTTCCGCTCCGATAATGATACTCTCCCCTGTAATTCACAGGATAAGTATTTGAACTGACACAAATTTCAATGTATTCTTTTCCGTCTTCAGATAACAAATTCACATCTACGATAATTCCCAGAATATCCCTTACTTTATTGGGAATATCTTCCATAAGCTTCTTACTGTCTTGGATACCAATGACAGTACCATCATCATTTGTGCCGACATAAATCTTTCCACCCTGCGCATTGGCAAAACCGCATATCCATTTGAGATATTCATCCCGCCATGATTCTTTCCATTCAATATTCTGACTCTCTGCCATGAAAGCACCTCCAAGTCAAATTGGGTAGATAACATCTACCCAATTCATATCATAACAAAATCTTCTACAAAATACTATATCCTCATAAAATCTATTTTAATTTTCTGATTGTCATGTCAAGGCTCTTTCGAAAATGGTGTAGTAGTGGTGTAGTAAGTACCTTATTGAAGCGTGAAATCATTGATTCTACAGGCTTTTCCGGAACATTTCAAGATACTGCCGTGGCAGACAAAAAGTATTTTAATCATTTTTCTATAACTCCTTACATATCCTGTATTTCTTCTCAAATGCTTGATTTTGCTGGGTTTTCAGACTATTCCGAAATTCTATGTTTCCAAAGCATTTTCTCAAATCGTTTCATACTTTCTCATATTTGTCCCTGCAAAATTGGTAAATACGTTGGTAAAGTAAGCGGCTTTACCAATGGGCTTTTTTAAGAGTTCGCCACTCGTTGCAGTTCTTCCTTCGCATCATCGAAATTCACATGGGTGTAGGTGTTCAATGTTACACTGATATCCGCATGACCCATGATATACTGTAAGGTCTTCGGATTCATTCCCGGCTTCGCCATATTGGAGCAAAAGGTATGCCTGCATACATGAGGGGTTACTTTTGGCATCTGGATGCGGTAAATCTTATTGTATTTCTCAATGATATGCTCCAGATACTTCTCCCAGTGAAGGGCAACTTTTGGCATATCATTCTTATCCAGACACAGAAAACGAATATAACCATCTACCATAGGCTCAATAATGACTGTCTTATATCCGGCAACCGTGTTGTGCCGGACTCCTGTTTTCAGAGATACATACTTCTCCACCAACTCCAGCACCGTGTAATTGCCGCCATTCGTTACGATGTGGTCAAACAAATCTGCTTCAATCTGCTTTTCTTTCTCTCTCAATGAAAGTTCCCGCTTCTTACCTTTCGGCATTGGATCATTCTTATCCAAACGCCAACTGTAAACATTTTTCTCTTTTCCGTCCTCGTCAATATAACGGAACCGATACCTCCCATCTGTGCGCTGATACTCGCCCTCACGTAAAATACGATTACGGTTATCTCTTCTTTTCTCACTCATCAAACCTCTCCTTTCAAAAAAGGAGAGTCAGACTTGCAAAATTATCATATCACAAATTTGACTCTCCGTACAGCTTTATCATGGGATACAGGCAATCTGCTGTTCTCTTTTTCAGATATTCTTATATAGCAGTTGCGTGGTCCAGATACCGTTCAAATCTCTCACGCTTAATCAGAACCCTGTTTCCATTCATCACATAGAAATCTTCATTGGGATGTGTGTCAATGAGCATTCGCAGCTTTCCTTCCCCGATATGATAATATCCGGCTGCTTCTTCAATAGGCAGCGTATACCTGCGCCAGACCGGAATATCTGAATATCTTTTTTCATCAACATTTATTTTTTTATTCGCCATAGGCAGTTGTCCTCCATAACTGTCGTTGTCGCAGCAGTCGCCAAATGGATATGCAAGACAGCTTTTCGCCACTCTGATAGGCAGCGGCAGAAACGGCGGATTCGTTTTCGCCCCGTTTGATGATTGTGATTTTACAATGCGGGCAAGGCAAGTGTGTCCTCCTTTCTCCCGGATTCCGGGCAAAAAAATAGCAGGATACCTTTTCAGATTTCCTGCTTGGATGTGCCGCTGATGGGCGGCGAGATATTCAGTTTTTTGATGGACTATCATTTTATCCTTTTCCCTCATGTTATGAACTTTCATAAAGGCAGAAAGAATACATATTTTGAGGTTTTACGATAAATGTGTATACAGTTCTGTAAATTCTTTTTCCGAAAGTTTTAACTCCGTTTTTACCGTTCTTGCTGTCTGGGCTTTTTGTCAGGATAGAGCTTCCCGGCGACAACGGCGGCATGGCTCTTTATCTTGATTTCCCTCTCCTGCTCGCTGCGCTTTGCGTTCCGGTAGCCTTCATCGGAGAGGAAGATGCGGAACCGCTCCCCCTTAAAACCGACAAAGCACTGCTTCTGTACTTCCAGCGTAATCATGTGCCGGGTTTCCGGGTGGAACCGTTCCTTTCCTGACAGGTCATGCCCCTGCAAAATCGGCTCCTGTGCTTTTGCCGCCGCAAGCCGCTGGCAAATGGAATTGTCACGTTCTGCAAGGAACCGTGCTTTTGTGGCGGCGACAAACTGGCTGCACTCCGGCTCCGGTATCTTTTCCAGTTTTCGGATAGCGTTCTCCACGATTGCCTTTGTCAGTAAGTCCTTTATCACCGGCACGATTTCTTTCATGCCCACAAGTGTTTCCTCCTACCACGATATTTTCAAGGCGGCGTCAGACGAACGGAATTTTGACCATACCCTGCACTGCTGTTATGAAGAACTTATGGCCGGCAGGCATGTAAAGGAGCATGCCTCTTATTATGATAAGTTCTTCTTGATCCATAAAACTCCTATAAGAGGCATCAGGGTGGATTACAATGAGGAAGCCATTAGCAAGCATAAAAGGAACCATATCGGCTGGTTCGTGCTTGTAAGTAATCACATTAAGGATACGACAAAAGCTCTTGAGGTGTACCGGAGCAAGGATGCTGTTGAGAAATGTTTCGATGATCTCAAAAATGATCTTGATATGAAACGTTTGCGTATCCATTCAGCGGCAGCTATGGAAGGCAGAATCTTCATACAGTTTATTGCACTTCTGATCACAACTCGTCTAAAGCAGGTGATGAATGAAGCCGGATGGTATAAAAATCATGATCTTCAAAAAGTAATAAGTGAAATGAAAACTGTCCGTAGTGTCAGTATAAATGGAACACGAAAAAAATACACAACGGAACTTACGCCATTTCAAAAAGATATATATGAGTTATATGGGCTGACACCTTAAACATGTGTATAATTTGAACGGGATTTTAGGATAAATACTGTTATTCCATACATGGAAATTGCCGTGCCAATGAAAAACAGCAAAACAGAGCGCATCCTTGATGATTTTTTTATCCGCATCCTCTTTTGAACCACACCAATCACCATGTTCCAATGCAGGCCAAGATGTATATTCATCAGCAAAAATCCCCAGTAAGAACCTAAGATATGCAGCCGTCTTGCCAGTGCCATTCCTCCTTCTATCGGTAAAAATGCAAATACATATCTTGACAAAACAATACTGCTGTATATGAGGGCAATCATTGAAAACAATGTCAGTATATCTATGCAGACCTGAAAAATACGCATGGGAGAATATTTACCCTGAAATAGATTTTTATGCCATCTCCAATTTAATATATGGTGGACGGCAAACAGAACAAATATCCCAGCTCCCGCCCATCCGTGAGCTGCATCGCCCCAGAATTGATAGCCCATCAGGAACAGCAGAGCCACCGTCATAGCCGCGTCAACAGCCCATTTCCATTTTCCGTTCATATTTCCATCCACCACCTCTCTTATTTCAAACAGCCGTAGGAAACATCATCCACTGCTTCCAGCCACTCATTAGAAATCTCTGCACCGGGGACTTCAACCGCCAGATGGGAAAACCAGCTATCCGGCGCAGCGCCATGCCAATGTTTCGCTCCAACCGGAATATTGACTACATCTCCGGGATTTAATTCCTGTGCCTCTTTGCCCCATTCCTGATAATAGCCGCGACCGCCTACGCAGATCAGAATCTGCCCGCCGCCGGAAGCGGCATGATGGATGTGCCAGTTGTTCCGGCATCCCGGTTCAAACGTAACATTAAAAATCCCCATTTGTTCCGTGGAAAGCGGCGCAAGGTAACTCTGCCCGGTGAAATACTGCGCAAAGCCGCTGTTCGGTTCTCCAACCGGGAACAGCATGTTCCTTTCATGGGTTTCCCGCTCGTTCCCTTCCAGTGATTCTTCCATCCAGACATCCTTCGCCATCTTAAAAGCAGCCCATGCTTTCGGCCATCCTGCGTAAAACGCTGCGTGAGTTAAAATCTCCGCAATTTCCTCTTTTGTAATCCCGTTATTCTTTGCGCTCATCAGATGGTACTGAAAGGAAGAATCCACCAGCCCTTGCGACATTAAAGAGACCACCGTCACAAGGGAGCGGTCTCTCAGGGAAAGTTTTTCCTCCCTGTTCCACACCTCTCCAAATAATACATCATCATTTAACTGTGCGAATTTAGGGGCAAAATCCCCAAGCTGATCTCTGCCTGCTGTTTGTTTTACCATTATCCTATCCTCCCTATTTTTCAAAACTGTCTGCCCATTTTTTCAATTCTTCCGCTTTCTGCTTTCCATTCAAAAGCTTTCCTTCCATAACTATTGCCATTGGAACGATTTCCCGCAGAGTTTCCGCTGTTTTCCCAAGCCCGCTGCCGCCGGAAGTAGCAAATGGCACAATGATTTTTTCACTGAAATCATACGCTCCAAGAAACGTCTTGATAATAGCCGGCGCTGTGTACCACCAAACCGGAAATCCCACAAAAATCACATCATGCCCTGCTATATCTGCCAGATAATCTGCCAACACTGGGCGGGAAAGCGGATCATTCCTCTCCAAGCTGCTTCGGCTCTCTTTATTTGTCCAGTCTAAATCTGCACGGGTGTATGGAGTTTCCGGTTTAATCTCGTACAAATCCGCGCCGCAAACCGCCGCCAATTCTTTTGCAGCTTTTGCCGTTACACCGCTTGCGCTGAAATATGCTACCATTTTTTTACTCATATCGCACCTCCTGCTATATTTTCTGATTTCCTGCAGACCATACATGGCTCTCTTTCGCAGAAGCCTGCGTATTCTGCGCCATAACGCCCACCAGCTTATGCGGAACATAAGGCTCCTCCAAATAGGAAAGCTCCTCCGCTGACAATTCCAGTTCTGTCGCTTTTGCCGCTCCTTCAATATGATGGAGCTTCGTTGCTCCCACTACCGGAGAGGTTACTTTGGTCAAAAGCCATGCAAGAGCAATCTCCGTCATAGAAACGCCTTTGTCCTCCGCAAGTTTCACCACTCTGTCAATAATCACGCTATCCTGCCCGGCGGCATCGTCATATTTCAGCCGTGCATAACTGTCCTCCTGCAAACGCTTAGAGGTTTCACCGGGGAGCCGCGAAAGCCTGCCTCCGGCCAGCGCACTGTACGGCGTCATGGCGATATTGTCCTCCCGGCAGAGCTTTGCCATTTCCCGTTCTTCTTCCCTGAAAATCAGATTGTAGTGCCCCTGTACGGATACAAACTTTGCAAATCCTTCATTTTCCGCCAGTGCATTTGCCTTTGCAAGCTGATAAGCAAAACAGTTAGAAATACCAATATAGCGGACTTTTCCAGCTTTTACCACGTTATTCAGACCTTCCATAATGTCATAGAGCGGCGTTTCATAATCCCACATGTGATAAATATATAAATCCACATAATCTATACCAAGATTGGCAAGGCTACGGTTTATCATCCGTTCAATGTGCTGCTGTCCGGTAATCCCGGCCCGGATGTCATCCTGAGTGCGGGGAAGAAATTTTGTCGCCACCACCACATCCTCACGTTTTGCATACTCCCAAAGCGCCCTGCCAAGATACTGCTCACTGGTTCCGCTTTGGTAAGCGATTGCCGTATCAAAGAAATTAACACCCAAGTCCAGCCCGCGTCGGATGATCTCACGAGAATGTTCCTCGTCAATCGTCCATGAGTGCTGACCGTTATTTGCGTCGCCAAATCCCATACACCCCATACAGATGCGGGAAACAGTCAAATCAGAATTTCCAAATTTTATATATTGCATTGCATCGCCTCCTACTCGTGTTCAATTCCATTTGTGTCAAGCCACTGGCTGATTTCCTCATTCAAGGTCGCCCCGCCAGAATAGTGAACTGACAATGCTTCTCCCATAACTGCATCAGGAACCAGTTTCGTAATCGCCGTCAGACTCTGCCCGAACCGTCCTCCGCCATGAGAACAGAACGGAATGATGGTCTTGCCTTCAAAATCATATTCTTCCAGAAAACACCCCCACCAATAAGGAATTTATGCGTTTCTTTCGCTACTCTCATTTTACTCTTACCACCGCATAATGTCTAATACTTATTCCGTCTTGCTTAACTATGCCTAAAAAGCATTATTCAGAATACCACCTATGCCGTAAGGGGAAACTGCCCCATGCCTACCACCTGCTCGCTGCCAGCTTCTTTGCGAAGTCCCTGTATATTTCTTCATCTGCCCATTTCGCATACTCTGTAATGTCGATCAGCTCTCTCAGGTCATAGATTTTAGAGTGCATCGCCTGTTCTACATTCTCTGGACTGTACTCGCCCAGTTCTGTCAGTTTTTCGGTCAGCTTCAGTCTGATCTCTTCCTGAAAGGTCTGCGACATTACTGGAATATAGAACGGCGGCACATATGGCACGTTCTTCTGCAATACAGCATCTTCATATTTGTAGCTTTTCTCAAAGTCAAGCACAAACCCCCGTATCAGGAGATTTGCTTCACTCTGGTTTTCTTCACTGATTAACCCTGTCAGTTCATCGAAAAACTGAACTAACTCACTCTTTGTAAAGCCCATCTTTACATACTCCTATCCAAAACCAAAGGCAGGATGTCGCCGTTCTTGCCCGTACTGTTTTCCTTTTATCCGTAACATGGACGGAACTCCTTTTTAACTTTATCTTCCCGTTTGCTGCCACGCTTCCGGCAATCTTCGGACCGTGCTGCACGGTAAGGACATTCCTGCCCTTGATTTTTGTTTCAGGCGCTCCCTTTACATGGACTTTAGGCTTTTCCTTTGTGTGGATCACCATTGGCTTGTCATCCACTTTCTTGATGTTCAAGCTGCCTCACCTCCGTTTTTGGCAAAAAAACAGCACCTAAACCGTATTGGCTTAGATGCTGTGATCTCTGCTATCCCTTATCCACTTTTTTTAACCTGTCATACAGTATTTCTTCTTCTCCTGTTGAAAGAGTTACTTTCTTCTTATAAAGCAAAGTCCATGATGCCTGATTCTTTGTGTAATCCATTTTATCCTGCGGGAAAAATGAACGGCAGAAATATCTTCCTTCCTCTACGTTCCCTGTCAGGAACAAAAAAATATTTCTTCCCTCTGCATTGTTTTTCATAATATAATCCGCTTTAATAACCGAATAAGCATTGAGTTCCTGTTGTACTTAAAAATCGTATCATTGCTGTCAATCATGCTTTCCAGAAGCGGGAACATATCTACCCTGTCCGCAATTCGGTAATACAGGTCGGACGACTGAATCTGTTCTGCCGTTATCCGGCGTTCCTTTATTGCATCAAATATTTTTCCCCTGTCATGGACTAACTCCGGTCTGTCTGTCAGATATTGAAGTCCCATTAAATGGAAACACTCTTTTTTGTCAAAATTTATCTGTAATGAAACAGATTTATTTTTTCTTCCCAGCACTAAATGGTATTCTTTATCCAGCAGTTTCCCAAAAGCCTCCACGCAGTCATACACATTGCGCATCAGACTTACCTCTTTCCCTTTTGGAACAGGAAAAGCCCTGCTTTCGCAGAGCTTTTCCTGACGTTTTCTTTCAACTGCATATACAGTCTAGCCAGAATGCGGTAAACGTCAAACCCATTCAAAGCTCGTAAGGCACTGCCCTCTGGCGCAACACCTTATGTCAATGCTTTGACTGACACTCAAGTTGCCCGTCGTTATTATTATATTACAACGGACATGAAAATATGTCAATCCGAACTTCCGGGAAAATGCACATCTTCCCTTTTCTTCTGCATTGCAATTTTCTCATGGATATTGGTATTATACAGGTTGTAGAGGTCTGTCCCTTTTTCAATAGTATTGTCAAAGGGGATTACCACGTTTCCGCACTTCATAAGTCCCATACCGCTTGACGTATTGGTTACAAAACGCAACTGCGCCTCCGATACGCCGATTACCTCTGCCATGCGCCCATGACCTTTTTTACAGCGTCGCATAATCCCCAGCTCTCATATTCACGGAGAATATCAAGGGGAATATTGTAACGTGTGCTTGCTTCATCAATCGTCATTCGTAAGCTCCTTTCCACAAATAATAAAAAATGTAGGTGTCCTCCTTGAACACCTACATTTTAATTTAATTTTAAGAAATGTCTAATACCTACATCAAATCTCTCTTAATGCCTAAAAAGCATTTTTAAGATACCTCATAAATTGGGAAGTAGCTGATCCAAGTGTCTGATTCTTTTTCCAGACTAAAACCGAACCTGTTTCTAATGTTGGAGCAAGCGGAATAAAACATAAATCCTCATAAAAAGCGGCACCAAGATCAAAACACAGCGCAACGCCAACTCCACGTTCTACCATAGACGCAGCGTTTAAAATCAAATTATAGGTAGCCGCAATTTGAAGTCCCTCGTAATAATCCCCAAACCAACTGGCCAGTTCACTTTTTACCAGTTCCCGTTTTACCATGATGAGAGGCACATTGGTTAAATCCTTAGGATTGATAGATTCCTTCACTGCCAATTCAGAATCTTTTCTTACCAATATGCCCCATTTTTCTTTCTGCGGCATACGGATAAATTCATACTTCCCAACATCCACAGGTTCCATAAGAAGCCCTATATCTAAAACCCCCTTTTCAATCCGTTCTTTAATATCATCTGCGATTGCACTGTGAATACTAAACTGCACAAGAGGATATTTCTGCCGGAATTTTTTGATCTGCTCCGAAAGAAAGAGCATATTTTTCGTTTCACCACAGCCGATTGCAATTTCACCTGACAGCACATCTTCCTTATGTGAAAGTTCCTGAACCGTCTTATCGGACAATGAAACGATTTCCTGTGCCCGACGCTTTAAGAGCATACCATCCTCGGTTAAAATGATACTGTGTTTGCTTCTGTGAAATAGTTTTACTCCTAATTCTGCTTCAAGCTGCATAAGCTGCCGGGAAAGTGTTGGCTGTGTAAGATGTAATAACGCTGCTGCCTTAGTAATGTTTTCTTCTCTGGCAACCATTAGAAAGTATTTCAAAACTCTAAATTCCATAATACTATGCCTCCTTCACTGAAACAATTATATTTGATTTTTAGAACAGATTCAACATATCAAGAGTGAAGAAATGCCTATTATGAAAAATTGAAACTCGACTTTTGTACCGTAGGTTATCAGAAATTTTCGATAACGTAGGCAAGTCTGCCAGTGCCGTATAATACATATCTGATGCATTTGTACATGAAAAATCATGCATGAGTTTTCCGATTGGTGTATCTCCACGATAAGCACCGTTTACATACAGTATATGTGAACCATCCTCAAATCTTTCCCCAGTTCCTAAAAAGCAGCGCTCAATCGGATAGAGGGCAGCCCTTTTCCTATCACATCATTTTCCGTGATGAATACTACCCATGTTTCTGGAAGATTGTCAAAATCATCACCTTTCTCCAAAAGAGCCGCGTCCATCATGCTGGAATTATACCTTGCTCTTTTTCTCCCGGCTCCTTTATCGGCTCGTTGGATTTCAACATTTATTTTAGCACCGGTACTGTCAGTAGCAAGAATATCAAACCGTACTGAACGATTCAACAAATTCTCCACAAATACCTGGGTGCGGATGTCCAGCACCTATTCTGCGTTTTACCAGCGCAAAGCGTCATGATTCGGTCAATTTCCTTGTCACTTTCCATGAACTGGAAAAACATATGCCGGCTGTTTCCACCTCGAATATGTGCCTGGATTCTGCAATGGACAATTACCCCACCTACCGGATCCTCAATGATTACGGACTGCACCGTATGTTCATACACACAAAGGAGCATTATTCTTTCATGACGTGCAAGCGCATGGGAATAACGTCCAGTTCCCGCACCGATTTCAATTACAAGATTCTCTGGACGTATGTATTTTTCTATATAACGCAAAGTGGTAAGAAACTCAACTGTTCCATGTTTTAATGTCAAACGGCTGTCTGTGTATAAAGAAATGCGTCCACAACTGTTCTATTTTTTCATCAGAAAAGCGTTTTTTATTGGTTTTGCAGGAACACCGCCCACAATGGTATAGGGCGGCACATCCGCGTCCTCCAGTTCAGCAGATCCTATCATGGCCGCCGTCGTTTTCCCCATTTCTTTGATTATGTTTGAAAAAATGCTATATAATATAAATATATATCAAAATGAATCTATATAATGTATTATTAACTCCTCCATTAAGGTCGATATAAAGTTAACTTTATATCTTTCAAGCTTTCAGAAGATATTTAGTTTTTAGTGAAAAATAATCGCATTTGAAGTGTTTTAGATATACAGGCGCATGAAATGCGGAGCAAACATCAATCTGCCGTTCAAACCGGCAAGAAGAAAGGAGGTGGAATTGGTGAGAATTCAACATAATATTACATCCTTGAATGTCCACAGGAATCTGACTGGGAATAACCGTTCGGTAGCCCGGGATCTGGAGAAGCTCAGTTCCGGCTATAAGATCAACCGTGCAGGGGACGACGCGGCAGGTCTTGCCATTTCCGAAAAGATGCGGGCTCAGATTACCGGTTTGGAGCAGGCCTGGCAGAATGCAGACGACGGCATATCCCTTGTACAGACGGCAGAGGGCGCCATGACTGAGGTTCATACCATGCTCAACCGCATGATGGAGCTCTCCGTACAGTCTGCCAACGGAACGTATACTGAGAAAGAACGCATTATGATGAATCAGGAGGTGCAGAAGTTAAAAACCGAGATCACAAGAGTCGGGAACACCACATCCTTTAACAGTATTCATCTCTTTCCGGACGGAAGCATATTCAGCACAAAAGAAGCTTCCGTGACTACTTACAATCTTACTTTGGATCTGAAGAACGGTACTGTTCAGATAGACAAATCAGGCGCCGCTTCTGCAAGCGGTGCAGGCGGAGTGTCAAGAGCCGCTAATAACCTTGCCGATAAGATAGCTGAAGAATATTTCCCGAATGCTGTCAGACAGATCCTGGATAAATTTCCATCGCTTAAGATGGCACTAGCCGGGGATACCGTGGGAATGGAGCTTCAGATTGGGAATATCGACGGTTCAGGCGGAATGCTTGCGTATGCCAAGTTCTCATTTCGTGCCACCGGTAAAGCGGGAAATATGCTGATCATGCTAGATTCCTCTGATTTTTCAGATGCATCTATAACAGGTGCTGCTGAAAAGGAATTAGAATCTACGCTTGCACACGAGATCATGCATTCGGTAATGCAGTACACCATGACCGATCAGATGAGCGGGCGCGGCGGATCTGAGAGATTCCCGGAATGGTTCTCGGAAGGAACCGCGCAGCTTGCAGGCGGCGGATTCCCCACACACTGGAATGATACGCTTCTAAACATTGCCAATACCCTTAGCAGTGCAAGTGATACTTCAAAAGATACGGAAATTGCGAATTATCTAAGATCGTATAGTGTGGCTGGACGTCCTTACGGACACGGTTATCTTGCAAGCGCCTATATCGGATATCTAGCAGGCGGCGCAGGTGCTGTCGACGGAACAACTATTGCGAACGGAATGAATAAGGTGTTTCAAGAGATCACACAGAATAAGGCCAGTTTATTCGGTGCAATATCCACGGCTACAGGCGGAAAGATTACCAGCCAGGGCGGTTTGGAATCCCTATTCAGCAGTGGAAATTCAGATTTGGTATCATTCGTGCGTCAGCTTGCATATAATTCCAAAAGCGGTTCCGGTTCTGTGATTGCAAACAGCCTCGGTGATGCTGATATCATCGGCAGCACTGTAACGGGCGACCAGGAATTTTACTTAACGGACAATCCAACCAAGCCTACCGGTAAGGGAATCGCAAGTACAAGGGGTATTCAGTTAATGGTCGGGTGTGATAACGAGAGTGCGAGCATCATCAACGTGGAACTCTTCCGGATGAATTCGGATTCCCTTGGACTGACCAGAACAAACGTACTGGATCAGGGCAGTTCCCGCGAAGCGATCAAGCAGGTGAACAATGCGATCGATGAACTCAGTTCTATACGGAGTTACTACGGTGCTCTTCAGAACCGGTTAGAGCACACGGTCTCTAACTTAAGCAACACGATAGAGAATCTGACTGCGGCGGAATCCCGCATCCGTGACACGGATATGGCGAAGTCCATGATGAGTTATGTGCGTAATTCGATTCTGGTCCAGAGCAGTCAGGCCATGCTTGCTCAGGCTAATCAACAGCCTTCGTCCGTTCTTCAGCTACTGAGTGCATAAGCACGCATAATGTCTGCCAGAAGTTGGATTATTGAAATGAAAAGGAGATAATATATGGGTAGAATCAACAGATTTGTATGTCCTTCCTGCAATGCATCATGGCAGATTGCTCTCGGGCATGGTATCGGGCATGCCGTTTTAGAAGATGTATTGGAGTTGTTTCCGGCAGAGATCCGCCGGAACATTCTCTGCGATACAGCAGACGAGCAGATATCTTCTTTTGAGTTTAACTATCGTCCGGCAATATGTCAGCAGTGCAAAAAGATGGTGCCCGTTCCGGTTATTTATTTTCCTATGAGCGGGAAAACTTACTCCTCTTCTTGCCCGGACTGCAATGGCAGCCTGACTCTTCAGCCGGAAAAAGCCGAACTTATCTGTCCCCGCTGCGGGAACAGTGCTCTGTCCTCTGAGGAGATTGGGCTATGGGATTAACATGCTAACATTATTCACCATTATATACGCAATACTGTATTAGGAGGGCTTTCTAATCACGTGCAAAGTCATGGAGAATATGAGAAAAGAATCTTTATAAGAGGGCATAATTGAAAGCAGAGCGGACAGCATAAAACAAAACCGTAGGCCGGGAATCTAACAACAGGTTACCGGCCTCATTTTTTTACCCAAAATATAAATTTTCTGTGAACTTGTTTAATATGTAATCATGTTATTCCTTTACACCGCCAAGTGTAACACCTGCAATGATAAACTTGGAAAGACACAGGTATACGATAATAATCGGCACAATTGCCACCAGAATCATTGTATAGATCTTACCCATATCAAAGTTCATATAATCAGCGCCTCGAAGTGTCGCGATCAGAATCGGAACGGTCATCTTGTCTTTCGATTGAATAACCAGAGCCGGAACGAAGTAATTATTCCAACATCCTACAAAACTGAAAATCGCCTGCACCGCAACCGCCGGTTTCATAATCGGAAGTACAATCTGGTTAAAAGTCCTGAACTCTCCGCAGCCGTCAATTCTTGACGCTTCCACAAGTGACAGCGGAAGTGACGACTGCAGATAACTGTACATAAAATAGAACACAGCCGGAGACGCAATCGAAGGCAGGATCAACGGGAGCAGAGAGTCATACATTCCCATATTCGTGATCAACCGCAGGAATCCCATTGCAGTCACCTGTGTAGGCATTACAAGAATCGCCATAATAAATGTAAATGCAACCTTCTTTAGTTTAAAGTTATATGCATACAGACCATACGCCGTTAATGCTGAAAAATATGTACAAATTGCCGCAGAGCAGCCAGAAACGATCAGACTGTTTAAGATACCCCTCAACATCGGAAAGGTTCCGTCGTTGGCGACATTAGATAGATTTTTTAACAAATAGTTTCCTGGCAATGCAGAAAACCCTTTCTGCAGGTCTGCATGCGACCGTGTCGCGTTGATGAACAGGATATAGAAGAAAAACAAACACATGAATGACAGGATAATCAGTACAATATGCGCTACTATACTCCGTAAATGACTTGGTTGTTTTGATTTCATAAATCTATCCCCTCCTTTGCTGTTTTTTCGCTTTTTTCGCTGCTGCCTTCGAACCGTCCGGGTCATCATTATTCGTCATCCGATATACAAAGAAGCACAGAATACCGCTGACAATAAACAGATAGACAGACAACGCACCTGCCATACCATAATTTCTGCTCTTCAAATGGCTGTTCAAGAACATGATCAAAGTCATGGAGGTACGGTCCGGAGTACCCTGTCCATTCGTCAGGATCTGCGGCACATCAAACATCTGCAGGCCGCCAATGATCGCTGTGATCAGCGTATATGCAAGAATCGGCCGTATCTGCGGCAGCGTAATGTAGAAGAACCGCTGGAAACTGTTGCATCCGTCCAGTTCAGACGCCTCAAATACATCAGGACTGATTCCCATAATTGCAGCCATCAACATAATCGTCGAATTTCCAAACCACATCAGGAAATTCATAAACCCAACCAATGATCTTGTTCCCATCGCAGAACCCAGGAAATCAATGGGCTGACTGGTAAGCCCTATGGACATAAGAATAGAATTAACCGGTCCGTTCGTAGAGAACATCGTAAAAAATAACATCGCAAATGCAGACGCCATGATCAGGTTCGGCAGATAGATAACAACCTTAAAAAACTGTGTTCCGTGAATCTTTAACCTTGCATCTACGAACCACTCCGCAAGTACCAACGCGATCACAATCTGCGGGATAAATCCTATAATCCATAAGATCAGAGTATTTGCTGCATATTTCAGCATATCCGAACCCAGAAGGCTGATATAATTTCCCATTCCGACAAAATTCGGTCCGATCTCTTTAATTCCTGAACGGTAATATTCATAAAAACTATACCGAATGGTATCCACCAAAGGAATAAAGGAAAAAATGAAGAAACTTACAAAAAATGGAAGAATAAAAATATATCCCCATTTTGAATAGTCAACTTTTTTATGTTTTGATTTCATAAACTATCATTCCTTTCTGCTCCATATGACGCAGGGCAATCAATGCCCCGCAGTCATTTTTATCTATTCCGGCCATTGAATCTCGGTAATATCAGGATAACGCTCTATGATCGCCGTCTCAAAATTCTTTTTCGCCTTATCATAGTCAACCTTCCCCTGCAGATAATCACTGAACGAATTCTGGATTAATTCCACACATCCCTGGTCATATGCGGAAAGCGGAGCAATCTTGATATTTTCTGCAACCGGTACAAAGTATTCAAATGCATTCTGTCCTCCTAGGAATTCTGAAGCGAAAGAAGCATCTTTTGCCGCTTTTTTCATACCGCTTGTTGTATTCGTGAAATCCGAATATTTTTTTGAAATTTTCAGCAGATTATCTTTGTCTACCGTTACCGCAAGAATAATATCTTTTACGTGCTCCGGATTATCTGTACCCGTACATGCATGTACATAAGAACCGCCCCAGTTATATTCCTGCGGAGGATTGGTAACAGCCCATACGCCGTCTTCACCGTCCCAGTTTGGAGTCAAAGTAAAATCAATTCCCCATGCCGGGAACAGGAATGCGAATACGTTGGAAGCAGAACCCATCGCTTTATTCCAGTCATCGTTCCATTGGCCTTTTACATTCTTATCCAGATAACCTGCATCCAGCCACTCTTTCGAACTATTTACCCAATCCATGATTTTCTGGTCAACTTTAATCGTCGTTTCACCAGGATTTACCCATGATTCTTCAATGCTGTTACCATACAGGCGGAATGTATCTGCATAGGAAGCAAATGTATAATATCCTTTTGCTTTTAGCTCTTCTGCCGTTGCTTTTATCGTATCCCAGTCTTTTACTTTCTGACCGATTTCTTCCGGATCATCTGTTCCAAATACTTCTTTGGCGATATCACGGCGATATACTAACAGTCCCGGACAGCACTGCCATGTAGAGCCCCTCTGAACGCCGTCTACATCAGAAGCTGTAACTTTCGTAAAATCATACTGATCTGCCAGATCCTTATCAGGGTCAATTCCAAGATCCTTAAGCGGTATAGCCGCATCCGCATCTGCATCCGTATATTTGTTGACATAATCCGTCTCTGACAAAAAGATATCGACCTTGTCATCTGCTGCGGCGTCTGCCTGCTGCATCAGCGCCTCGTCAAGCTTTTGCTGATAGACGCCGTCCTGATTGGGATTGATAATCCAGTGAATCTCTGTACCGTCGTTTAAAACAGTTACCGTGCCGTCCTTAGAAGTTTTCTTTACTTCCGGATAAACTGCCTCCACACGTTTACGAAATTCGTCATTCCAGCTATAAATATTAATAACCTTTCCTTCCTCGCCACCGCTTCCAGAATCAGAACCCGACGACTTCCCGCAGCCTGCTGCCAGACCTGCCGCCATCGCCGCAATTAACATGATACTGACTACTCTCTTTTTCATTGATAAAACCCTCCTTTTATATTTGTGAAGCATTTGCTTCACGTTTATTGATGGATGGATTATAATATATAATTTTTTTCAGTTATATTAGAGTTCTTACCAAAATATCAGATTCATGACACATTTTAAATTTTCAGCGAGACAATGGAGACTGCCTCGTTTATTTTAGGTCATGAATCTGATATTTTTCACATGTTTTTTATTTTTTTCATACGCGTTTTCCTCTATGATGTTCTCTATCTAAATATATAAATGAAAGGAGTATAAAGATTGGAGCATTTAAAATTTATCGATGAGCACGGCAGCTTTTCAATAAGGCAACCGGAAAATACAAGTTATTTATACTTTCCCCTGGCATCGGAAATGGGGCTGAAGAGCGCCGTAACGCCAAATCTTGGGGGCGATGCCAAGATTGATCAGGAAACCTTCCTTTTAGAGCCAGTAAGTTCTGAAAACTTACATAATAATCGTTCCACCCGTAACTTCTGGCTGTTAAAAGACGGTGCAGATGCATATTCAGCTTCTGGAGCGTCCGCCAAGCAGGAAAGTGTCAAATTTACTGCAATGCAGGATGAAAGTGAACTGAAAGCAGGATTTATGTGGCAAACACTGGCAAGATCGTCCAAAGTCCACCGATTAAAGTCTACGATTACCTCTTTTATTCCAAAAGATTACAATGTAGAAATTATGTATGTAACCGTGCAGAATCAATCGGAAGTTACGCAGGAATTAACTCCTTATGCCGCGATTCCGATCTATGGGCGCAGTGCAGACAACATCCGCGACCACAGGAATGTCACATCCATGCTGCACAGGATTGATACGAATAAAAACGGAGTCCTTGTCTGCCCCACCATGTCCTTTGATGAAAAAGGGCACCGTCCCAATAAACATATTTATTATGTTATGGGGTGTATGGGTAATGGCAATGCACCGAAGAGTTTCTATCCCACTGTCGAAGATTTCGTCGGCGAAGGGGGAACCTTTACGCATCCCCGCGCCATATACGAAAAACACCCTGGGGTTACAGCGCCCGGGCATGCGGCCGGGAAGGAAGCAATGGGCGCCTTCCGCTTTGAAACCGTCTCTCTTGCTCCCGGGGAAAAAGCAGATTATATTCTTCTTATTGGCGTGGAAGACAATGAAAAAAAGATTCTTGACCTGTTTGAGAAATATAATACCGCCGGCAAAGTACAAAAGGCTTTTTCGGATACAAAATCTTACTGGCAAAATAAAGTAAACGTGAAGTTCCATACGAAGGAAGCAGATTTTGACCATCTAATGAAATGGATCTGCTTTCAGCCGTTCCTCCGCCGATTATTCGGCTGTTCTTTCCTTCCGCATCATGACTACGGACGAGGCGGCCGTGGATGGAGAGATCTGTGGCAGGATTGTCTTTCTTTGCTGCTGATAGAACCTGAAAGCGTCAGTCATATGATCGCCATGAATTATGGGGGCGTCCGCATTGACGGAACTAACGCAACAATTATCGGAAATGGAGATGGGAATTTCCTTGCAGATCGAAATGGAATCTCCAGGGTATGGATGGATCATGCACTTTGGCCGTTAATGACGACAAAACTTTATATAGACCAAACAGGAGATGTCCAAATACTAAATAAATCTATTTCCTATTTTAAAGATGCTCAGACTATGCGCGGTACTGAAGTTGATGTTCTGTGGCATTCAGAGCAGGGAGACAAACAACGTACTGCCCAAAATGACATCTATACCGGAAGTATTTTAGAGCATCTTCTCATCCAGCAGCTGACTGCATTTTATGAGGTAGGAGACCATAACATCTACCGACTCCGCGGAGCCGATTGGAACGATGCACTGGATATGGCGTCAGAACACGGCGAAAGTGTTGCCTTTACCTGTGCCTATGCCGGTAACCTGTTGAATCTTGCGTCAATGATCCGTCTATTAGACAGCCATTCCTCCACGCATACGGTAGAATTGTTGGAAGAAATAAAGATTTTATTGGAAAACGATGTAAATGTCTTTGACGATATCGGAAAAAAGCACAAAATAATAGCCGGCTACATGGATTGCTGCAGACATACCGTCAGCGGCAAACGTATCAGCATCTCACTCTCGGCACTTGCTGTAAATCTGATTCAAAAAGCAAACTGGCTCATGGAGCGTCTGAGATTCCAGGAATGGATTGACGGTCCGGGTGAAGAAGGCTGGTTTAACAGCTATTATGATAATCATGGCCGCGCCGTTGAAGGGTTGTTCAAAGATCATGTGCGCATGATGCTGACCGGACAAGTCTTTGCTATCATGAGCGGAACTGCGGAAGACAGCCAGATTGAAAAGATTACAAGAAGCGCCGATCACTATCTTTATCAAAAAGAAATCGGCGGTTACCGCCTGAATACCGATTTCCATGAACTGAAATTTGATATGGGGCGTATGTTTGGATTTGCATATGGTGAAAAAGAAAACGGAGCGGTATTCTCCCATATGACGGTTATGTATGCCAACGCCCTGTATCACAGAGGATTTGTAAAAGAAGGATGGAAAGCGCTTAAGACACTTGCCGATACAGCCCTGGATTTTAATACCAGCCATATCTATCCGGGGATTCCGGAATATTTCCGTTCTGACGGACGGGGAATGTACCAGTATCTGACAGGCGCCGCAAGCTGGTTTATGCTGACGATGATCACAGAAGTCTTCGGTGTCCGGGGCAAAGCCGGAGACCTTATCCTGTATCCAAAGCTTCTGGCCTGCCAGTTTGATGAAAATGCCGCCGCTTCCATTATCATTCCTTTTGCAGGGAAAAATTTTACTATTATTTATAAAAATAAAAACGGCAAAGACTTTGGAGCTTATATTATTGATTCTGCTTCATGTGATGGGAATGAACTTGCAGTAAATGAAGATTCTTTTGTTAGTCTTTCCCGAAATATGCTTACTGCATTATCAGACGGCATGCACACCATCATCATAAATCTGCGGTAAGCTCCTAAAAAGAAAGGAAGAAAAATATGAAATATGGACATTTTGACGACACAGAACGGGAATATGTTATAGACCGGCCGGATACCCCCGCTCCCTGGGTAAACTATCTGGGTTCTCCGGAATATGGAGCAATTATTTCCAATAATGCAGGCGGTTACAGTTTTGCAAAGTCAGGCGCAAATGGAAGGATTCTGCGTTACATTTTCAACAGCTTTGACCAGCCCGGCAGATATCTTTACATCCGTGATAACGAGTCTAAGGATTACTGGTCTGCCTCCTGGCAGCCGGTGGGCAAAGACCTTAACAATTATGAAAGTAAATGTTGTCACGGTATGGGCTATACCAGGATGACCTCCAGTTATGACGGGATCAGCTCGGAAGCCCGCTACTATGTTCCTCTGGGTAAATCCTACGAAGTGTGGGGACTTTCTGTAACAAATGATTCTGCACGTACCAGAAGCCTTACCTTGAGCGGCTATGCCGAATTTACAAATCATAGTAATTATGAGCAGGATCAAGTGAATCTACAGTATTCTCTGTTCATTACAAAAACATTATTTGAAAAGAACCAGATCATTCAGCAGATTCATGGCAATCTGGACGTCCTGCCAGAAGACGAGCAAGTAGATGACAAAAATGTAACAGAACGCTTCTTTGGTCTTGCAGGCGCTCCAATATCCTCCTATTGCGGGGAAAAAGAACATTTCCTTGGCAGATATCACAGCTATAGCAATCCACAGGGAATCCTGTCAGGCGATCTTGGAAATGTAACCAGTTACAACGAAAATTCCTGCGGTGCTCTTTCCTGCAGCGTTACTCTGGCTCCGGGAGAAACGAAAGATATTGCTTTTCTGCTTGGAACAGGCGGCTTTCATGAATCGTCCGCTCTTCTTGACACTTATATAAATCCGGCAGAAATGATAAATCAGGAATTACTGGAACTGAAAAACTACTGGAATGAAAAATTAAACCGCCTGAAGGTAAATACGCCCAGCCCGGAATTTAACACGATGATAAATACTTGGAATGCTTATAACTGCTTCATGACATTTATCTGGTCCCGTGCCGCTTCCTTCATTTACTGCGGTCTTCGCAATGGATATGGTTACCGTGACACCGTACAGGATATACAGGGAATCATTCATCTTGCGCCAGAGATGGCAGCAGAGAAGCTCCGTTTCATGCTCTCGGCACAGGTAAGTAACGGCGGCGGACTTCCCCTTGTTAAATTCACACACAATCCGGGACATGAGGATACGCCGGACGACGCTTCCTACAGGCAGGAAACCGGCCACCCTGCCTATCGTGCCGATGACGCGCTGTGGCTTTTTCCAACCGTATACAAATATATTGCCGAGACCGGAAATACGGAATTTCTAAATGAAGTCATACCTTTCGCAGATAAAGGGGAAGCCACTGTTTACGAACACTTGAAACGTGCGGTTACATTCTCATTTGATCACCTTGGTCCCCACGGAATGCCCGCAGGACTTTATGCGGACTGGAATGACTGCCTTCGTCTGGGCGCAAACGGAGAGTCCTCATTCGTTGCGATGCAGTTCTACTACGCAATGACTATTTTAAAGCAATTTGCCGGGTACATGAAGGATACGGAATATGAAAAATACCTCGAAAAAAGACAGGAAGAGACAGGCGATATAATTCAAAAATTATGCTGGGATCAAGATCGCTTTATTCGCGGATATACAGAAGCCGGAGATCGGATCGGCGCTGCGAAAGACCCGGAAGCTAATCTGTGGCTGAATCCACAGAGCTGGTCTGTCATCAGCGGACTTGCCGCCGCCGATCAGGCCGATACAGCGCTTACAAATGTCTATCAACAATTAAATACGGAATATGGAGCCCTTCTGATGAATCCGCCCTATCATGCCAATGCCTTCGACGGCGCTCTTGCCGTCATATATAATCAGGGAACAAAAGAGAATGCCGGTATCTTCTCGCAATCTCAGGGCTGGCTGATCCTGGCAGAAGCTCTATGCGGACATGGAGAACGTGCTTTTACCTATTTTATAGAAAATGCACCTGCCGCTTGGAATAACCAGGCGGAACTCCGTTGTTTGGAACCTTACTGTTACGGACAATTTACAGAAGGACGTGCCAGCAAACATCACGGACGTTCTCATGTCCACTGGCTGACCGGAACTGCCTCGACCATGATGGTTGGATGTGTGGAGGGGATCCTGGGGCTCCGTCCTGACCTGAATGGTATAACCCTATCTCCTGCTATTCCAAAAAGCTGGACACATTTGGAAATAGAGAAAGATTTTCGCGGAAAACATCTGCATATCCTTATCGAAAATCCGAACAAACGAGAAACCGGTCACGAAAAGCTTATTCTAAATGGCACAGAGCTTGACAGTAATTATATCCCGGCCGATTGCCTTAAGGATAGAAATCATATTCAGATGATCCTCTAACCTATATAAGCGAATACCCAAATAAAGGACGCAGCATCCTATACACTGCGTCCTTTTATTTATTTTATCTTCTGTTTTTTACTCAGTATCCCATTGGATCGTATGATTTAGATCCCGGTATTTCTTCGGAGTCATGCCGACATATTCCCGAAATTGTTGTATAAAATGGCTCTGTGAAGAAAAAGACAAACGGTTTGCAATATCAATCATTGAATATTCACTGTACTGTAACAGATTTTTTGCCATCTCAATTTTATGTCTGCGTATATAAGCGCTGACCGAATCACCAGTTTCTTTCTTGAACAACCGAGACAGATAGCTCGCAGATACTCCAAGCTCATCTGCTAAATCTTCAATCGTAATACGTTCTTTTATATGAGAATAAATATATTCCTTGCAAACACTGATATGCCTGGAATTCGTATCACTATGGCATATCTTACACATCTTCTCCGTATAATCCAGAACCATAGAGTCATGAAGATTCCGTACCCCTTGTACCGTGTGTATGTCATCCAGTCTCTGAATATAAAAATCGCTCATTCTGAAAGCCTGTTCTAATTCCATGCCTTTTTGTTTGCATAGACGGGTTATCATCGCTGTTGTAATAACAAAATGATATTTTAAATTCGTAACCGGATTCCTCGATAACACGCCAACTCCGTCGCTGTCCAGAAACCTTTCTTGCTTACAGTTCTTCCTGACTGCTTCCACGTCGCCGTTGGTTACTGCCTGATAGAATAAAAATTCTTCTGTTGGTTGTCTGTGCTCTACCTCATCGATATCATCTTCCGCTTCCAAGAGAAGCCATTCATCCTGATATCCCATAGTATTATCCCCTTTCGTATCATGCAAGCATCCTGCCGCCTGTCATCACCTCTTATCATCCAGAAAATATTTTTATTATCTTATACTAACATCAGTAACAAAAATTAGCAACCCTCTCCCTTCCCAATTTGACCATATAGCTCTTTTCTATTATTTCAGCGCCTAGCTGTTTTCTTCAATAGCATACAACGGAGGAAAGATGGTTGTGGTTAGCCATCTTTCCTCCGTGTCCATTTAAATATCAATTTTAATTTTGAATTTTGCCGTTAAAGTATCTATTCAAGCTCATACTTCACAACATCTATATTGGCAGTTCCATCGGCAAAAAATGATATCCCATCCGCCTCCTGTCTGGTATACATAGCAGCCGACATCACCTGCTCTCCGTCATTTACGAAGACTTCTACGCTGAAACGATCCAGTATAATCCTTAGCTTCAATTCGCCGTCCGCAGTATTTACCAGGCTGCGCCGCTGATGGATGATTGCCCTTCTGGAACCGGAGAACTTCCGGTCTACCTTAAGGATCGACTCCCTGGGGCGGAAGCTAAGGGAAGTATAATATGTATCATCCTGGGCAAAACGAACGGCAAATTTCTGATACAGCTCCTGCCCGCCTTCCGGACGGACTGTCAGCTCCATATCTACCTTTCTTCCCTTGATCCCGTCAAGCTTCACCACTCCTGAAACCGCTACATCCGCATATTCTATCTTATTACGCCGCATAGCGTCAAACTCTCTGACCGGCCTCTGGTATAACCTGCCGTCTTTTAGAGACAATTCCCTTGGCAGGCTCATCTGGCCAAACCACGGCTCTTCCGGTGAACGGATCCCGCATGCATCCCAGTTCTGCATCCATCCGATCATAATCCGGCGGCCGTCCGGCGCCGCTACAGTCTGCGGCGCATAAAAATCAATCCCATAATCAACAGACTGATTCTGCATTTCCTTAAAACTGCCGTTCTCTTCATCATAATCACCGATCAGGCAGAGCGTCCCATTTCCATTGTGATATTCGAACCCTTCCGGGAGCATATCCTGCGGGCTTGTAAGCAATACCCACTTTCCGTCCAGCTCAAAGAAATCCGGACACTCCCACATCTTCCCGAAACGGTCATGATTGGAGACAAGTATGCTTTTAAACTTCCACTGAAATCCGTCGGCGCTCTCATACAACAGAATCTGCCCGCTTCCATCCGCCGGACGGTTCCCTACGACACAGGCATAGGTCCCGTCGGCTTTCATCCACATCTTAGGATCACGGAAATCAAAACGGCTGCTGCCCTCTGGTATATCCCGCTGATCCAGCACAGGATTCTGTTCATATTTCTCATAGTCGATCCCGTCGCCCACAGCCATGCACTGTGTCTGCACTTCCCGGTAGATATCGCGTTCCTGATGCTCCTTTAACACGCCGGTATACATCAGCAGCTGCCTCCCGTCCGGCAGTACCGCCGCGCTTCCGGAGAAAATTCCGTCCCTGTCATACGCCTCGTCCGGCGCAAGGGCGCAAGGAAGATATTCCCAATGGAGTAAGTCGCTGCTTACCGCATGTCCCCAATGCATAGGGCCCCACTTCGATTCATAAGGATAATACTGATAAAACAAATGATACCTGCCTTTATAATACGAAAAACCATTGGGGTCATTCATCCAGCCTGTACGTGGAGTCAGGTGGAAATCGGGACGCTCCTCTTTACCGATCAATTTCTCGGAAGTCTCTTCATATTTTCTTGCTTCACGTAATGTCTGACTTGTCATAACTCTTTCTTCCTCTCTTAATTATTTCTCCAATCCTGATTACAATTCAGGTTACTTATTATTTCCTGCCATACTTGCATTATACGAATCCAGATACTTTTGGAATAACTCCAGATATTCACTGAGTCCATATGCCTCGAGCTTATCCAGATATTTTTCCCAATCCTTATCCGTAAAGCCATTCATGATCCAATCCGCCTTCTTCGCCTTGATCTCCTTATGGATATCTGCCTGCAAGTTCGAGAACTTCTCCGTATCCTCTCGGCTCATGAAAATATTCGGATATACATACTCCTTATTCATATCAGGCGTATAGTACTCCTTGATCCAGTCCAGACGGTACTGCGCGTCGTCCGGACAGGTCACATACACGTCATAATATTCATCCAGGATGGCAAGCGGACCTCCTACTGCTTCCGCCTCTCTTACCTCTACCGGGGACGCGTCGCCTAACGGCGCATGCTTTAACATATCCTCACCGTCGGCATTCTTGCCCATCTCGAAGATATCAAAATCATCGTCCTCACCATATGTTCCCCAGTTGTTCTGCGGAGACTGCAGCGGCGCATACATCTGATCCAGCCATGCGCATACCAGCGCCGGATTCTCTGCCACAGAGGTTACCACGCAGCGTCCCCGGTTGAATCCGCTGGTGAATGAGCCGTTCTCAGGCGTCAGGTTCCGCGTATCTGCCGTCAGGACCGGAAGCGGAACCCAGTCCTTCAAGTTGTCGATGTTCCCTACATCCCAGCTAAAACATACGCCGTAACGCCCGGACTTACCCTTCGATACATAGGTAGACCATTCCTGTGTAAACGCTTCCGGATCGATCAGCTCTTCCTCGTACAGCTTATGCAGCCACTCGATTCCTTCTTTATAGCCTTCCTGCGTGGCGCAGCAGATCACTTCCTGATCATCCGTCACCACAATATGCCTGCCATTATTCTTATCCTTATCAACATCCCCGTATCCTTCACCGAAACCATTGATCAGGATCCCCATATCCTCGTTACCGCTATTCACCATACAGGACATGGGAATAATGCTCCCTTCAATCCCGAATTTCTTTTGAAGCTCTGACGCATTATCCCGAAATGCAATCAATACCTCTTCGAATTCATCCACCGTCTCCGGAATCTCAAGCTCCAGAAAATCCAGCCATTTCTTATTGATAAAGCTCATGTTCCCGACGCTCTGTATTGCCGTCTTGCCGGAACCAAGCTGCTCGATCCACGGCAAAGCCCAGATATGCCCGTTTACATCCGTACACATCGTCCGGTATTCCGGATATTTGTCAAAAGCCGCTTTCAGATTCGGCATATAGGCGTCAATATATTCCTCCACCGGGATAATCGCTCCATAATCCGCATATTTCAACAGATTGCTGTCTGTAAAATCCGCCGAAAAGATAAAGTCCGTCAGCTTATTAGGATCCGACATGTTCAAGGAGATCTTATCCGGCCACTGATCGGACTGTATCGCCGTCCAGTCAATCTCCACGTTGGTCTGCTCCTGCAGACGCTTAAAAATCGTCCGGTTATTCGGCTCTGATTCCGTATTTGCCGGATAACTGATCATACCCGTCAGAGTCGTCTTTTCCTTAAGCGGAAATTCCAACTCCGCCTCATCCACCGGCCGGAACGTACCGTCATTAATCTTTACCTTACCTCCGCATCCTGCAAGGGAAACCGACATGCACATTGCAAGCGCTAAAGCCGCGGTTCGCTTTCCATACCTGCGTCCGGACTTATATCCGAATCCATTTCCCAATCTGTCACTCAATCTATTTCTCATCGTCTGCCTCCTTCTTATTATAACCGTCTGCAACCATTCAAGCAAGCAATTCCGCTTATCCTTTTACGGCGCCTGCCATGATTCCGCTGTCAAAATATTTCTGGAAGAACGGATACATGACCAGAAGCGGTAAACTGGAAATAATAATGGTTGCGTATTTCAGAAGCTCTGCAAGCTGCGCCCGCGCCGCCGTGCTCTGCATATCCGCGATCATACCGGACTCCGGCTGGTTCTGAATCAAGATGGAACGCAGGACAAGCTGCAGAGGCTGTTTTGCAGAATCATTTAAGTAGATCATTGCGTCAAAGTAGCTGTTCCACATGGCGACAAACTGCCACAGTACAAGCACGGCGATGACAGGCGTACAGACAGGAAGCAGGATCTTGAAGAAAAAGGTCAGCTCGCTTGCCCCGTCTACATCCGCCGCCTCGCGAAGTTCCTGCGGGATTCCCCTGTAATAGGTTCTTGCGATGGTCATATTCCACACACTGAAAGCCCCCGGAAGAATGACTGCCCACATACTGTCCACAAGCCCCAGATTACTGACTATCAAATATGTAGGAATCAAGCCGCCCCCAAAGAACATGGTAATTATGAAAATGACATTGAAGAACCCTTTTCCTCTGAAATCCGCCCTTGACAACGGATAAGCCGCCAGAAGCGTCACAACTACTGACACGACCGTAAACACTACAGAATATATGACCGCATTTTTAAATCCGATCCAGATCTGGCCATTTGTCATGACACGTTCATACGCCGTCGCCGTCCACTTACTGAAATCAAAAGTAATCCCCTTATTCTGCAGCGTAATAGGGTCCATGAAGGATGCAACAATAATATAAACCATCGGCACGATAATTGCAACCACGAATAATCCAAGCAGTATGTATCCGATCGTCAAAAGCGCCTTATCCTGTCCCGAATATCTTGTGATTTTTTTCTTATTCATCTTATGTGCACCTCCTATATTCCCTGTCCGTCATTCATCTTCGCCACGATCTTATTCACGACGATCAGAAGGATGACATTGATGACCGTATTAAACAGGCCTACCGCAGTCGAAAAGCTGTAATCCCCGTCGATCAGACCTTTTCTGTATACATAGGTAGCGATGATCTCTGACGCCGGAAGGTTCAGGTCCGTCTGCAGGGCATATGCCTTCTCAAAACCGATGCTCATAATATTTCCTGCCTGCAGGATGAACTGGATCACAACCATATCTTTGATCGCCGGCCATTCCACCGCCCTGATCTGCTGTAAGATATTCGCGCCGTCCATGACCGCCGCCTCACGGAGTTCCTGGCTTGCGTTAGAAAGGGATGCCGTATACATGATGGACGCCCATCCGGCGCCCTGCCAGATACCGCTGATGATATAGATCGAACGGAATGCCTCCGGCATAGTCATGAAATTAATATCCGTTCCCATCAACAGATTCACAGGACCAGTCACAGAGAGGAAGATCCTCACAATACCGCAGAGTACGATGACAGATACGAAGTTGGGAAGATAAAGCACCAGCTGTATCTTCTTCTTGATCCCCGCACTCTGGATCCGGTTCAGCAGAAGCGCCAGTATGATCGGAACCGGGAAGCCCCACAGCAGGCTGTATACGCTAAGCTTCAATGTATTGACCAGATATCTCATGAAATCCGGGGATGATAAGAACCTTGTAAAATGCTTAAGCCCTACCCACTCGCTTCCGGAAACTCCCTTAAATGGATTGTAATCCTGGAACGCGATCAGGATACCGCTCATAGGCGCATACTTGAAAATCAGTGTCAATAACAATGCCGGCATCATGAAGATCACGTAAAGCTGCCAATGCTGCCTGATATACACCAGGGAATTGTGAAGTCCCGTGCCTTTGCCTCCCTGCTTTACATTTGAAACAGTTTTTGAATTCATTGTCATAACATCCTCCTTTCTGTCAAATCCCTCCATCTTCTACACTTGTTTTCTCTCATGTCTTTTCTGATTCTCCTTTCTTTACTTATTTGTGCATTTGTAAAATTTTTATTTTACATTCACATGAGATTTGTATAATATATTTATATCACTCATTTTACATTTAGTCAATATTTTTTTACAGTTTGTATACTTTTATTTTTACATTTTTATTTTCATACAGCACTCCGAACAATATTATTTTGTATTCCGAAGTTATAAATTATTTTAAAAATTATGAATTTTTACATTTGACACATTTTAATTTGTGCATTATAATAGTTATAGAATTTAGAAATAGCTTTTCAAACGAATTTTATTGAATGTGCAAATCACTCATATATATATAAAGGAGGAGTTTATGAGTAACAGAGTTACAATCCAGGACATTGCCGACGAGCTTGGCATTTCCCGCAACACTGTCTCAAAAGCGATCAACAACACCGGCGTCCTCGCCGACGCCACCAGGGATAAAGTATTGAAAAAAGCTATGGAGATGGGCTACAAGCAGTTTTCTTATGTGACAGCCGCCAAACCAGGAAGCTCCGTCCTCTCCATTCCCGCACCAAAAGAGAAGACGGAGATCGCAGTATTTCTCACCAATTTCGTGGGAGGGAACCATTTTGCAATCGTCATGCTGGATAAATTCCAGAAAGAGCTTGCCGTATTAGGCTACAGCCTTACCATGCACCGGCTGCTTACCGAAGAACTGGATAATATGAAGCTTCCCGCCTCCTTTTCTCAGGAGCGGACTGCCGGCATTATCTGTATCGAGATGTTTCATTATGAATACGATCAGATGCTCTGCGGCCTGGGACTTCCTATCTTATTTGTAGACGCGCCGGTGACCTGCTTTAAAAATCCCTTGGAAGCAGACCTGCTGTGTATGGATAATCAATCCGGGATTTATTTATTTATAGGAGAGATGGCACGGCGCGGAAAAACGAAGATTGGATTTATCGGGGATTATATGCATTGCCAATCCTTCTTTGAACGATATATGGCATACCGGAATGCCATGTATCTTGCGGGGCTTTCCTGTCCGGACGAATACTGCATCGCCGAAAATAAAGAAGGTATGCACAAACTGTCTTCTGAAGATTATCAGGAATATCTGGCAGAATGCTTCCGGAAAGTTTCCCATTTGCCCGAAGTATTCTTATGCGCCAATGACTTTGTCGCCCTGGATGTTCTTCAGGCATTGAAAAAATCCGGCTATTCTGTTCCGGACGACGTATGGCTGTGTGGTTTTGATGATTCGCCTGAGTCTAAGATCGTTACGCCCGCTTTTACCACCATTCACATACACAGCCAGATCATGGGGTTCTCCGCGGTGAATCTATTGATGACCCGGATCAATGAACCCTCTTTGAATTACCGCACTGTGCATACAGAAACCAGCCTGATCTATCGGGAATCTACAGAAAACTAATCCGACCGCAGGATTCCCGGCGCTAACTATCAACAATACAAGGAGGATATTATGAATCATTTATTTAATCTTGACGGTCCGGTACTGCAATTCATCAACAAGATCGTATACAGCGTCTATCTAAACATCCTGTGGTTCATCTGCAGTATTCCGATCGTAACGATCGGCGCGTCTACCACCGCACTTTTTTACGTCACGCTGAAAATATCAAAAAACGAAGAAGGCAGTATTACGAAGGCTTTCTTTCACTCTTTTAAAGAGAATCTCAGACAAGGAACTGTAATATGGCTGATTCTGCTTGCTTTTGGGATTATCCTTGGCATCGACGGATACGTCCTGTATCACATGCGGTTCGAAAATGTATTCTGGACACTCTGCACGGCAGTCTTCTGCGTCGCGGCGGCCGCCTATGCCATTATCCTGATGTACATTTTCCCTCTCCTTGCAAGATTCGACAACACGATCGTCGCTATGTTCAAAAATGCATTGTTTATCGGCGTCCGTTTCCTGTTCTGTACGGCATTGATGGCAGTTATTTACTTCGTTATGCTGCTGATCGTAGTCCGCATCTTCACCCCGGCAGTTATTTTCGGGGAGGGCTTATGCGCACTGCTTTGCTCCTGTCTGCTGTCCAATATCCTGAATCTCTGTCAGGAAAAGACCGAAGACCATGCAGGCACAGTACCTGACCTGCAGTAATACAGACTGCGAGGAAGAGTGAAAAATATGAACACATGCCTGAACCATCTTCACGGAAAACAAAAAATACAGTACATCTGGGATTATTATAAACTGCCGGCAATCATCTGCCTGATCTTCTTATACATTATCAGTTATACGGTATATGGACATTTTACCAGAAAAGAAACCTTGCTTTATGCCGGTCTTGTGAATGTTTCAGCAAGCGAACCGTTTGCCGATGAATTGAGTTATGGATTCCTGGATTTCCTGGATGCCGATTCTTCTAAAAAAGAGTTGAAATTATATACCGGATTATATCTCACGGACACCCCTGATGATCCTAACCATGAGTATACCTATGCTTCCCGTATAAAAACAGTTGCTTCCATAGATGATGAGAAGTTAGATGTCGTGCTTATGAATAAGGAAGCCTTCGATGCATTTTCACAAAACGGGTATCTATGCAATATAGAAGAACTGCTTCGGGAGTTAGATCCCAAGACCATGGCAGAATGTAAACCTTATGTTACAGCCAACACAGTCATACTTGAAGATAATGCAGACGATATCATGTTTGACCGTTCCCTGTCTTATCAGGCTGTGACAGATGAATTCCCTATGGGGCTCCTTGTGTCACAGAAAGGTCTTTTTAAAAGGGCAGGTTTTGACGGCGACGTGTATCTTGGCGTGATCAAGAATTCTCCGCGGATGGATCTGGCTATAGAATATATCGAATATCTCTGTACCGATAAGTAAAAAGGTAAAAAAGTGTCTTCGACACTTTTTTATTATTCTGCCTCCTGCAAAATACTTTAGTCACAGTATATCTTCCTAATAGGAATAAAATCAACAAAATCAAGTGATTATAGATTTTAAAAATAGAATAACTCCTCGAATTTCTTATCCAGTGCAATACATAGGATCAATGCCAGCTTGGCAGTCGGATTAAATACCCCTGTCTCTATCGAGCAGATTGTCTGGCGGGATACACCCGCCAGCCTGGCAAGTTCACTCTGAGACAAATTCTTCTCTGTTCTGGCCTGCTTCAAATTATTTCTTAATATGAGTTCCGTATCCATATGTCCTCCATCAGAAGATTTCCACCAAGTATCCAATGAATAATCCGACCGCCATTCCGAACCATAAGATCCCATAACACAGATCATATTTCCTTCTGAGCCTGATCCACTTATAGAACCATTGACCGCTCGCTATAAAACAATAGATCGCATATACATCATAGTACGGGAGTCCTGCTATCATCTTCACAATCATTGCAGCAATACAAGCAATAAATCCTGCTATCACTCCCACCTTACAGCCTTTGTTCAAAATATCCTGCTCCATCTCATCCAGTGCATTTGGCTTCTTATCTTGTATTCTGCGCAATACCTCATCTCTTTCCATGGATGACACCTCCTATATACAGTCAAGTTTTCTTGTCATTTCCATTATATATGTGTCAAGTTTTCTTGTCAACACTTTCCGGTCAAAATCACTCTAGTACACCGAAAAATGCCAGCATCGAGCAGGGAAAGTTTTCCCCTTACTCGCCGCGTGGGACGCACGTTATATAAGCATCCATTTCATCTGTGCGCCCCTGTACATAAAAAGACACCAGCCCCTCTGACTGATGTCTATCCGTAACAACTATCATTTTTTAATCCATAATGATCCCGCCGTTCACATCCAGGATCTCTCCATTAATATAAGCCACCTTATCATTACACAGGAATGCCACCGCCTCCGCGATCTCGCTCAGCTTCCCCAGGCGTCCTGACGGAATCAGCGGAAGAGCATCCCTCCACCTGTCATTTGCCAGCACCTGAGCGGATTCTACCCATCCTGCCGCAACGGCGTTGGAATTAATATTCGAACCTGACAACTCGCTCGCGAAGGACTTGGTAAGACTGATCACACCCGCCTTCGCCGCTCCGTATATCGCAACACCTCTTCCCGGATTCTTCCCGTCACAGGAAGAGATATTCACAATCCTCCCGTATCCATTTGGCAGCATAGCAGTTTTCACTACTTCTTGCGTTAGGAAGAATAACCCTTTGAGATTCACATCTATGACAAAATCAAACGTGCTTTCTTCCACTTCGAGGATCGGCGCCGCCGGATACACTCCCGCATTATTCACCAGGATATCGATCCTTCCCATCTTCTCTATGATATAACCGACAGAAGTACAGATGTCTCCAAGCTCCGTAATATCACATTCTACAGCCAATGCCTTCACACCCATTGCCGTACAGTTCCGGATTACCTCGTCTTCCTCTTTTACCTTCATATCCAGGACCACCAGATCCGCTCCCTTATCTGCAAGAGTCTCGGCGATACATTTCCCGATTCCTCTCGCCCCGCCTGTCACAACAGCCACTTTTCCGTTCAACTCTTTTTCTGACATACTAACTCCTTTCCGCCGCCTTATATATCCTATAATCCGTTACGATCACATCTGTTCCATCCTTTGGTGCCAACTCTTCCATCAATCTTTCCATTCCCATCTTCTTGATCTCAAGCATCATCTCATAAGGGTCTCGGATATCGATCCGTTCGCCCAATGCCTTCAGCACATGTTCTAAGAATAATTCTCCCCGTTCTACAACCTTATCCGCCGTCTCATCTATCCTGTCCCGGTCGATCATCTTGGCGTACTCAGGCACATAAGCTTCCAATTCTCTGGCATATTCCAGCGTCCGCACGATCTCTTCTGCAGTCACATCCGCAGTCAGGCCTCCGTCTGCCATCGTAGTGATTGCATGTCCGGTCCGATAAAGGAACTGCCCTGCCATATCACAGAGAAGGCATTCTGATAAATGTGCCGTATTCAGGCCTTTATCCCGATGATTCCGCCCCAGTTTGTTGGTAAATATCATGGAACCTGTCATAGTTCCTTTATGTATTTTCTTCAGAGCAGACAGGAACACAAGTCTTTTGAACGGCGAATGGAACATATCACCGAAGGAATGAGCAAGCTTCGCGTGCAGCAGCTCTTCTATAAGATATTTTTCCAGTAGCGCGCATCCGGCAAGAAGGCCCAGATCTCCCGCTGCATTACCGTACCCGTCGTCCAGGTTAGAATGAATCAGCGTTCCATACTCCCGGCAGTCTGCCATAAGCCTGATCGCCGCTGCCGTACTCTTTGTACGAATTTCCACATCCTGATATTCCGGATAATCCCAACCGAAAAACTGTGAAATATTCCCGATTGTTGTGACTCCCGCTTTCAGAGCCGCCCTTACATTCTCATAAGATGCGGGACTTCCGATCATATTGTCCCCCAGATGCGGCTGCATATGGGCAGAATGTCCCAGCATATTCCAATCCGTCTGTTTCACCATATAGAGTCCCTGTCCGCTGCGGTATTTCTCCCTCTCACCTTCCGGAAGCGCCATAGCATAATCCAGACTGACTCCAAATCGGTCCAGATGGAGGTTCTTCTCGGCAAGCTTCCGGTCAAGCTCCTCCATCTGTATTTTTAATTCCTCAAGAGACGGGCAGCACAGGTGAAAATGATACATGAATCTCCCTTCTTCTGCCATTCTCTCTTTATATTCCATCTCCGAAGCGAATCCATTTCTCTTCATAAAATTCGTTTTCCCCGGAATTATTCTATCTCTTTCTTGTATTTCCATCTATATTTCCTCTCCTTCGCACTCCGATACCTGTGACGGCGCTAAACAGCATAGCCGCAGGCGTTAATATTCCCAGAAAATAATAAGAAACATACGATCCTACAGATAACCCAAGTGTCTCCGAACAGTAGATTCCGTTCGTTCCCCATGGCACCATCGGACAGACAACCGTCCCGCCGTCTTCCAGGGTACGCGACATCACGCTTCTTCGTATCCCAAGCGCATCATACCTTGCCCCCAGAATATTGGCCGGCAGTATCATCGCCAGATAAGGGTCCGCCGCGAAGAAGCTCAAAAGGAACGTCAGCGCCCAGGTCACGACGATCAATCCGATACTGTTCTCTGTAAGTCTGCCTGTTTTCTCCAGAACCGCGTTCATGATCCCCGTAGAGCGCATCACACCGGCCAGAGAAAGCGACATCAGCATCAGTGTAACCGTCCCTGTCATAGAAGTCAGGCCGCCTCTGGTCAACAGCGTATCCACCGCCTCGATCCCTGTTGTGCCCGCGTATCCGGAATACATATAATGCATTCCGTCTTCCACATTCTCCCCCTGAACGAAGACCGTGCAGATCAGCCCCAGAGCAGAAGCAATCATCATGGTTGGGATCGCCGGAAATCTCCATATGATCAGAATCAACAGCACTAACAGCGGAAACAGCAGCGCAGGTCCTATATAGAAGCCTTCTTTCAGCCCCGCCGTTATGGTCTGGATCTGGGAGATGTCTGCTTTCTTCCCGCCGTATTTCACCCCAAGTATCAGGAAGATAACGAGGCTCATCAAATATGCCGGACCTGTCGTATACAGCATAGAACGGGTGTGTTCATACAGATCAGTCTTCGCCACCGCCGCCGCAAAATTCGTAGAATCACTGAGCGGTGACTGTTTGTCCCCAAAATAAGCGCCGCATAGAATCGCGCCGGCTGTCATCCCTGCCGGTATTCCAAGTCCCGCACTGATCCCCATAAATGCGACCCCGATCGTTCCGATGGTCGTCCAAGACGAACCTGTGACAAGGGACATCACGCTGCATAAGACCACCACCGACACCAGGAAAAACCGGGGTGAAAATACCTGAAACCCATAATATATGATCGCCGGTACCGTTCCGCCTGCCATCCAGGTACCAATGGTCACTCCGATCAGGCAGATGATCAGTATCGCCTCGATAGATTCCGAGATACTCTCTATCATACCGGCACGCATTTCTTGCCATGTATTACCATTCATCACACCATACAGCATAATGATAACAGTGCTGAAAACAAGCGGGATATGAGGGTTCTGCTTAAGCACCAGTACCCCGTATATCAGGACACCGATTGCAAGCAGCAGGCTTACACACGCCGCAGGAAATATATACTTGTCCTTCCTCATACACCGCACTCCTTCCTTGTTTAATCCTTGTTTACTTTATAATTTCCGATTCCAACCGCTGCAAATAGGATGCACAGCAACGGCGCCAAATATCCCATAAAATAATATGGAATATACGATGAGACTGCGATTCCCAGAGTAGCCGATACGTAGAGTCCTCCGGATCCCCATGGCACCATCGGCGCAAAGAGGACCGCATTGCCGACACTTCTGCACAACACGCTTCTATTTAACTCCAGATCGTCGTAAGCGCCCTCCAGCGCCTTGGACGGCAGCGTCATAGCCAGGTACGGATCTGCCGCAAAATAGCTGAATACAAATGTCAGAATATTGGTAAGAGATACCAACGGCACAATCTTTGTCACCATTTTTGAAATCTTCTCAAGCAATACGGATATAATGCCCACGCGCTGGAGCACACCTGCCATCCACATGGAGAAGATCATCAGTGCGACCGTACTCATCATATTATTCATTCCGCCCCGGGTAATGATACGGTCTACGTCAGCTACACCCGTATTCCCCACATACCCGTTCATCAGATATCCCAATGCATCTGCCAGACTATCTTTCTGGCAGAACACGTCAACCACCACGCCGCTTACAGCCGCAAGGATCATGGTCGGGATTGCCGGCAGCTTGACCGCAAGAAGGATAAATAACACGATTGCCGGCAACAATACGGCCGGAGTCATATGAAATCCCTGCTCCAACCCCGCAAGCGTCTCCGCAATCTGTTCCCCGGAGCTTACATTTGCCGAGACAGAATAACGAAGGCCGATGATAATATACACGATAAAGCTGATCAGAAGCGCCGGACAGTTCGTACAGAGCATCCCCTTCACACCGTTGTACAGGCCCGCTCCTGAAATAGCCGTTGCAAAATTACAGCCGTCCGACATAGGAGACTGTGTATCTCCGAAGAACGCTCCACAGCAGATCGCACCTACAACGACCGGCGCCGGGATCCCCATCGAAACTCCAATCCCAAGGAACGCGACTCCCACAGTTCCCACCGTCGTCCACGAGCTTCCGGTCAGCGTACTCATAACCGCACAGAGCACCACGGTAAACGGGAGCAGGAATGCAGGAGTAAATAGCTTCAAGCCTCCCCAAATCACATAAGGCACCGTCCCGCAGGCTACCCACGAACCAACCACCATCCCTATGGTCATGACGATAATGATAGCCTCAAGACTGCTGGCTATAGATTCCATCGCCTTGCTCATCATCTCTGCCCACGGTATCCCAAGATACAGGCCGTAGATCACCATGATAAATGTGCAGACAAGTATCGGAATATGCGGCGACAACTTAAGTACCAGAATTCCTGCCATCAGAACACCTACAGAAAGAACCAGCACAAGAAGCGACATACCCAGAACTGCTTTCCGTTCCTCTGGTCTTTCCTTCCTCTTATTTTCACTCATAAACAGATCCTCCATACCTTTTGATAAAACATTGTACCGGCAGTTAATGTTTTCACGATATAATTTTAATTCATCCATTTACTCTTTTCAATTCTTTGACCTGGTATCGTTATACAGGATTCCTCTAACCATTGACCCCCTGTCACCGGCATCAAATATTGAATCTGCCGTGTAACAGTTAAGAGGTCCGCGCATTTGCTTCGCCGACCGTAAGAACATGATTCAGGAATACAGAATCCCATAGACGAAAAAAAGACTTGCAATAGTTAAAAACTATAACAAGTCACCAATGTCTTCTCTGACGATCTCCATATACCGTTTTCCAATGTCCCCTGGACATTCATCTTTATACAGAACGAACCCAACCTTGATCGCTCCTTCTACATTCAAGGGAACCGCCACAATATCCTCCCCTTGAAGTTCTTTATTTACCATCTGCGTACAGATGGTAAATCCGCCGAGCTTCCGAAGCAAATAGAACAGCGTACTTCGGTCGCTGACCTTGATATTCCTTCGATGCTCCAGGATCTTTAATATTTCTTCGGAAAAATAATTAGAATTGTATTCTCCTTTTCCAAAAGACAGAAATGTATACGGCTTCAAATCTCTGAATTTGATCTCTTTTTTCCGGGCTAACGGATGTGTATCCGTCACATAAATATAGGATTTCGATTGAAATAGTTCTGCAAACTCAAGTCCCGCCTCTTCCAAGTTCTTAAGGATCATTCTTGCATTAAAATGATTCATATAGAGAATCCCGATCTCACTTCTGCGGTTCTGTACATCTTTGATCACTTCCTCCGTCGTGGTCTCCCGGAACGTAAAATCGAATTCTCCTGGATCCATCTCCTTAAGCAGCTTCACGAACGCATTGATCGCGAATGTATAATGCTGCGTGGAGATTCCGAACTTCTGCTTGGATGGTTTAGCTCCAAGATAATGCTCCTTAAGCTGATTCTCCTGTTCCACGATCTGCAGTGCATAACAGAGGAATTCCTTTCCTTCAGCCGATACCGAGATTCCCTGATTCGTCCGGTTGAAGATGGATATCCCGATCTCCCTCTCCAACTCCCTGATCGCGCTTGACAGACTTGGCTGGGAGACATACAGCTTCTTCGCCGCCTCATTCATCGAACCCCTGTTAGCTACTTCAACCGCGTATCTTAACTGCTGCAGGGTCATTCTCTTTCCCTCCTTCTACAACTCCTTTAAGTCAAAGACCTCGCAGGAATCACCGCTCCAAACTCAACAGATAATCAATCGCCCCAAGCAGTTCTCCTTTCTTTCCCGGCAGCACTCCCTGGATCGTAAACTGGTCAAGAACCGTGGTGTCCTCAAACAGGCAGTCTGTAACCGTAAGATTCTCAAGCAGAAGCCTCTCCTCCCTCAAGATCTCCGCCGGCGTCATCTCGTCAAAATTCCCCGCCTTTGCCTCTTTATAGAGAATCGTGTCCTCCCACAGCTTTAATTTCAGGCACCAGATATTGCGCGGATGCACCTGATTCAGCATCCTTGCCGTCTCAATGGCATGCAGGCGCGAGAAGGTACGTCCGCCAAGCCCCGGGATAATGGTCAGATAATAATCGATACCCACCTGGTCAAGCCTTGACAGCGCCTCTATGACCTGCGCCGAGGTAATCCCCTTATTCCGCGCCTCCAGGATAGAGTCACTCCCGCTCTCCACTCCGATGTGAAGCGCCTGAACCCCTTCTCCTGCAAGCCTGGCCAATTCCTGATCCGTCTTGCGCAGGATATCGTCAATACGGGAATACATTGCATATTCCCGCACCTTCGGCATATATCTGTGCGTAAGCTCTATGATCTTAAGGATACGCTCTGCATCCATGCAGAACGCATTTTCCCCAAGGAAGAAGAGACGTGTATCCTCGGGACGAAGCTCGGCCAGGATCTTAAGGTCGTGCTCAAGCCTCTCCATGGGATGGATCTTAAATGTGTCTTTGGCAAAATCACAGAACGTGCATCTGTGCCAGCTGCATCCAAGCGACACCTCTAAGGCCGCCGTCGCCTGCTCATGGGGCGGCAGATAGATGGTGTCATGTGTATAGATCGACTGATATAATTCTTCACGTGTCATGTTCGCATCCCCCCTTAAGACATTCTGTTGTTTCTGATTTTCTCTGCCGTTGGGAAGATACTCTTCTCACAGATGATCTCAAACATCCTCTTATAATGCTCCTTCTGTGCAGAAGTTATGATCTCAACACCAAACGCTGTCTCCGGAATATCGTCTACAATCCCCCTGATCTTACTCATATCCACCTTATCGGCAAAGCGAAGCACTGCCGTATTACACTCCTCATTCTGCATACTTTCTATAAATGCAAACGGATGCAGATGTCTCCCGCTCTTATCGGTAAAAAACGAAGTTCCTGTTTCCAATGCATCCTGAATAATATCTGCTTCGTTGCACAGCCTGCGCTCTGCAACTGATGGATTGCGCTTATTAAATAATGCATTCCCGTTATCGTATACCGGTGCCAGCGAGATTGAGCCGTCTCCATTGATAAATATACCCCAATTCCCGTTATTACGGTCATTATTTCTTATAAAAGCATCCACCACAAACATATCCCAAAACCGCTCTTTCACATTTGGGGTATCCTTTAAAATATCCGATGTATCCATTACGATAAGTACATCTTCTAATACCTCTCCATGATGATCGCTGCTTCCTGTCAGATTCGCATCATTCTCAGTCACGGCGTTCTTAATCTTTCCATAATCAATCATGGCCCGGTACGGATCAAAATCCCGGCAGGCAACAACAATCTTTCCATCCCGATATCCCAGTATCGTTTCATGTACCGGAATATCAAGCGACTCATAGACCTTTGATCCTATATATTCACTGATCGGACTTGTCGTATAAGCCGGAATATGATGATTAGGTTTATCTTTACCAGGAAAATGTTTTGTATTTTCCGGGAATTTTACCATCCAGCGGGCGCCGTCAATCAATATGCCATATTTTGAACCTGATAAACCGCCGTATAATCCCCAGCGGTCTTTTTCATATCGGTTTAAATCCTTAATCTCAATCATAGCAAGTCCTCACTTTTTTACCTGATATCATAAACACTCCGAAGCCTGATCCCTTCCGCCTCTCCCGCGAGGATCTTCACACGCCTCTCATCCCCGTTCAGATCAAAATAATTATCCGAGAGGATCAGGTCTTCCTGCTCGTTCAGTATCTCCACACTCTTCGCATACGCACCCGCCGCCACAACGATCTCATCCCCTTCCACACGGAAGGACAACTTCGGATCCTCATACCTGAAATACTTAGGGTACGAGAAGATGACCGTTCCGTCAGATATCACCCTGCCGTCCTGTCTTATCTCATAGCTTACATACTCCGAGAAGATATCCACATCCGGCAGCATCACCTTGTCAAGCCACACGCTTGTAAGCGCCGGAACCCGTAATTCCTTCGTACCGCCGTCGCGGAGCACCTGCGCCTTCGCATTGCGGAGCGCCCAGGATACCTCTACCACCTGCTCTTCTCTGGTCTCGTTCGCTACATTTAACCGGACCGACTTCTCAAATGTAAAATGCTCCCGGTTCATATCGGCCTTCTGCGTCATCATGCTCTCTTCCTGACAGGAGATCATGAGCGGCGCAAAGAAACGCTTCTCCGCATAGTGAAGTGCCTTCCATCTTCCGCAGTAATCAACGGAGGACCAGGAGATCACCGGCCAGCAGTCGTTTAACTGCCACACGATCGCACCCATACAACGTCCCCTGTTCCTTCGGAAATGTTCGACCCCGTATCGGATCGCGTCTGCCTGCAGAAGTTGCGACGCATAAATGAGCGTGCCGAAATCCGTCGGATAGAGATAGGTCCGCTGCAGATAGTTCATGATCTTCCCATTCGCGCCGTTGTTGCGCTGATGCTTCTCCATGATGTAGGAGAAGATATTCATATCCTTCGGATCGTCTGTGAAGGTCTCGATGGTCTTCCTGCTTGGGAAGGACTGGAATCCGAATTCAGACGCATAACGGAAGTAATACTTACGGTAATCGGAGAACGGTTTATTCCCATGCCATACATCCCAGTAATGCACATCTCCCCTGTCTGGGCTGTTCGGCTCGTCAAACGCCCCTCCCGACGACGGGCTTGCCGGCCAGTAGAAGGTCTGGGGATCGTATTGTTCCAACACCTCCGGGATCAACTGCTCATACATGATCACATAATCCCTCACTTCTGTCTTCTTCGATACCCATTCTCCCTGATCTACGAACATCTCCATCTCATTATTGCCGCACCACAATCCCAGTGACGCGTGATGGCGGAGACGCTTGATATTGTCGATGAACTCCTGCCGGATATTCGTCTTGAATTCCGGCGTCAGTTCGTATACGGCGCATGCGAACATGAAATCCTGCCAGACAATAAGCCCCAGCTCGTCACAGATGTCATAGAACCAGTCTTCCGGATAATAGCCGCCGCCCCATACGCGGACCGCATTGTAATTCGCAGCAACGCACTGGCTAAGGAGCTTCCTCGTAGTCTCCGGCGTCACCCTTCCAAGCAGATGATCCTCCGGGATATAGTCCGCCCCCATGGCAAATATGGCAACACCGTTCACTTCATGGGCAAAACTCTCTCCCCACTCGTCCTTCTCAATCCTCATAGTCATAGTGCGAAGCCCGATCCGGCGTTCCCAGGTATCTGCCGGCTCGCCGTCTGCATACAGGGTCACTTTCACCGTATATAACGGCTGTTCGCCGTAACCGTTGGGCCACCAAAGCATGGGATTCTCTATATGAATCTCCTTTGGAGAATCGGTATAGTTCCGGATGGTTCCATCCGGAGCTGTAATCTCAACCTCGTAGTGAACTCCCTTTACAAGCCGCTCATCACAGAATGTCTCCATCTCTGGATCCACTTCCAACCGCAGCGTCACCCTCTCCCTAGAATGCTCCTGCCGGATATATACGCTGCCTAGCCTTGCCTTCTTCACTCCAAACAACGATACCGGACGGAAGATCCCCGCATCCGGCAGATGTGCTCCCCAGTCCCATCCGAACATGCAGTGTGCTTTCCGGATATGGACGAATCCGTCCATGGCGTCCTCCGACCCAAGCGTCCTGCATTTGGCGAATTCTTCCCGGATGTACTTGAGAGGAGAATGCAGCACAACCCGCAGCACATTCTCCTTCTCCTTAATACTCTCTGTCACATCATATTCCCAGATCCGGTGCATATTATACGCATTACCAAGATGCTCCTGATTCAGGTATATATCTGCGATCGTATCCAATCCGTCAAAATGAAGCAGGACCCTGTCCTGCTCCAATAACTCATCCCCGACATCAAAGCATACTTCATATTCATAATCATCTTCCATCAGAGGAAGCGCACGGATCTCATTGTCCCTCCAGAACGGATCCTCCATATTGCCGTTACGCAGCAGATCCGTATAGACCGTCCCGGGGACAACCGCAGGCTGATCTGGCTCCCCTGTTCTTCGCATCCGCCAATTCTTGTTCAATATTTGCTTTACCATATCTCCTCCTAATTGGCCTTCGGATACTCATTGCACAGCAGACGGTACGGCTCTTCATCCTCCTCGATCTCCGGGAAGCGTCCGATCGGCTCGTAGAAACGGTTATCATGCTCATCATCATTGCACATGGACACCTCTCCCAACAGAACGTCGCCGCTTCCTTCCTCCACATGGAAATCATGATACATATATGGATAGATCGTGATACTCTCGCCCGGAATCAGCTTAACCTTCGTGCCTGCCGGAACCGTATACTCTCGCCCGTCACAGTTCACCGTCACATCCGTATCTGCAAATTCACCGTCCTTCGTGGAATTATACACCGTGATCAGCACATTACCGCCGCCTCTGTTGATGATATCTTCCATCTTATTCCAATGGAAATGCATGGGCGCCATCTGCCCTTCCTTCACGAAGAGAAGCTTCTCCGCATAAGTCTTCGTGTACTTATCCATCTTCAGATTCCCGTTGCGGATCGTGATCAGCGAGAAGCCCACCTCGTCGAATCTGCCAAGGCCGTAATCCGTGATGTCCCACCCAAGCATATTATCCCGGATCTCATCATATTCCGCTCCCTTATTCTCCCAGTCCTTCGCAGACCACTTGCAAAACGGCGGGATCTCGAAGCCATGAGCCTCAATCATCTCCTCCATACACTTAATCTCTGCATTGATTTTTGAACGTTTCATCTTATATAATCTCCTTCCTGTCTTCTTTTCACACATCTTCCGTAACAGTTCAGATACCTTCACTGTTACCGGCATCCGGCCATTAAAAATCGCTTCGCGATGGGCCGTATGTTTTCAGGCTCTACTCTATGGCACGGTCAGCGCAGTGAATGCGCAGACCTGTCTGAACTGTTACCATATTTCGGCCTCTGTCTTTCCCGACACATTGCCGCCGGCTCTCAACAGATTCTCTGCCTCCTGCTCCACCCCGTCAAGCTCCTTTCCGGTCAGGAATGACAGCACAATCTGCTTCCGCTCCGCGGCAAACGGCTCCATCTGATGCAGGCTATTCTCTTCTATATGATACGGTCTCCCATAGACGCTGGAATTAGCCGGTTCTAACCCCACGACATAATCCCCCGGCGCGATAGATTTCCACTGCATGAAATACGGTAATTCCCTTAAATTATATTCTATTTTCAATCCAATTCCAAGTTCTTTATTGATAATCGCAGCAAATGTATTCCCTTCCTGATCCGCAGCCATCTCATGGAGGAACACATACTCCGGCTCATTGTCCTTTGGCGGTTCCATCCGGCTGAAATTCCCTGTATGAAGCGCCGCCGTCTCATCCCGCGGGAGCACCTTCCGCGTTGGGATGATGATCCCGGAATCCTCACACAGAAGCGGGTATCCTGCATTCATATGGTACAGCAGCATCATTGGCTCCCTGCGGAAGCCTTCATTCGTGATCTCATCCTCGATATAGATCTTGTTCTCTCCATACCGGGTCGTGACCCTTCGGCGCAGCACAAGATTCTCTCCGAACAGCTCTGCCTCCCGCATGGTTCCCGATATCTCGGCGATGTAATCATCCCCGTCCCAGTATGCCTTCGCTCCCACATGCTCCGCCGGAGTCGTGCGGATCCGCCCATGCATGGGATAGTCCCTGCCGCCGATCCTGCAGGGCGCGCAGATATTCTCAAGCCCGCAGGTGAACAGCATCCCGCCCATGATACTGCGCTGCGCTTCCGCTCCGTTGGTATCATAGTGGCTGCGCCCCATCAGCCCCGGCTTCGCCAGGAAACTGACATTATGGCCCAAGAACGAAACATCCGTAATATCCAGGCACTTGTCCGCCATCACGCCGAATCTGAGCGGACCATTCTTCACCTCGTAAGCACGCATCCCCCTGGCTCTTCCCTCTTCATAGGTGACCGGGCGTACATACATAAGCTGCTGCATGCTTCCCACCTTACTCAACAGTGTTTTCTTTTCATTCACCAAGCATTCCCCCTCGCTTTTCCCGTCTGAAGAAAGGCAGCCCTCTCCCACACAACAAGGGCTGCCTTTCTATCTATTACTCATTCTACTTCGATGCCTTCCACTCGTCAATCTGTTTCTGCATCTCCTCGATCACCTTGTCGATACCCGTCGCCTCTAACTTCTCCTGAAGCTTCGGCAGATATTCCTTGGGGTCTACGCTTCCGGTGTAGAGAGATTTGCCAAATTCATCCATTACATTGCCGAATCCGGCTACTTCCGTGCTGACCGGTTCCAGATCGAAGTCGAATCCAAAGGACGGAGCCTCAACAGACGAATCATTGAATTCCTTGAAGACCGCCCATTTATCCACCGGCTCATTCTCCAGTACATAGGTGTTGAATAATCCGCCCTGTACCCAGTAGGATACAGAATAATTCTTCCTTGTCTCCTCGTTCAGCTTGATCTTGTTCTCATACACATACGGCTTCCCTTTGGCTTCGGCCGCTTCATCGGCCGGAACCTCAGCCTTATCCCAGTGTTCGCCTTCAATACCGTAGTTCAGCAGATTCCTGAGATACTCATCCGTATTGACCAGGTTCAGGAACTCTACCGCCTTCTCCGGATGCTTGGTCTGCGCGTTGATGGCAGTGAGGGCTCCGCGGGCGGAGATATTTGTCACATAAGTATCCATGATCGGAGTCGCCACAACTTCATATCCCAAGTCTTTTCCCCATACCAGCTCTGCATACGGCTGTCCGTCTCCCTTCGTCACAAAGCGCTTCACAGACTTGTCGTCGGAGGCCGTAGCCGCGTCTTTATTTATATAGCCTGCAAGATAATATTTCCTCATAGTCTCAAGAGTCGACTTCATCTTCTCAGTCTCAAATACATTCTTGACCGTCAGCGTATCGTCGCCGTACTCGATACCCACCGGATTCTGGATCAGATCCATATAGATCGGCGCGGAATAGCTGCTGGTAAGATACATCGGCACTACATCCGGTTCCTTCTCCTTGATAAGCTTAAGCCATGGTTCCAGATCCTCCAGGCTGTGGATCTCGTCTACCGGAATCTCATATTTGTCGACATATTCTTTGGTAAATACCCACATCGGCATACTTCCGATCTCTTTCTCGCTCGGAACGCCGTAGGTCTTGCCCTGTACCTTTGCCGCTTCCCAGAAACGCCCGTCAATATTCTTGTACATCTCTGTATCCTTGATGTAATCATCGATCTGGAGGAATGCACCCTTGTTCGCGTTCTGGAGATAATTATTGGCCCAGGAGCAGGTGAAGCACAGATCCCAGTCATCCCCTGTATTGATCACGACCTGCATCTTCTGGTCATAATCGCCCCAGCCGGCCGTATTGATCTTCAATTTCACACCGATCCTCTCTCCTATATATTCATTCACCTTCTCGATCACCCGATCCTGGTCCTTCTGCGCATCACCGATCTGCCACCAGGTCAATTCCACGATCTCGTCCCCGCTTGAATTCGTCTCTGCCGTCTTGCCGCCGCAGCCTGCCAGAAGTCCTGCCGTCATTACCGCCGCAAGCCCTGCTGCCGCGAATCTCTTTATCATCTTAAACTTCATCACTATTCCCTCCTGATTCATTCTACTCTTTCACTGCTCCTACCGTCAATCCGTTTACAAAATATCTCTGGAAGAACGGATAAGCGAAAATAATCGGTAACGTAGATATCACTACGATCGCCATCTTAATAGTCTCTTTCGGCATATTTGCCGCCGTCGTGATCCCGTCGACACCCATGGCGGCTTTGTTGTTGGCCAGCCAGTCGATGGAGCTCTCAATCTGGATCAGCAGATATTGGAGCGGGATCAGATCCTTGTTATCCATATACATCATGGCATTGAACCAGTCGTTCCAGTAACCAAGCGTCAGGAACAGTCCTATAGTCGCAAGCCCCGGCAGCGCCATAGGAATGACGATCTGGAAGAACAGCCTCCACTCCGACGCTCCGTCGATCTTCGCCGATTCCACGACCGCATCCGGAATACTCGTCTTGAAGAACGTCCGTAACACGATGATGTTAAATGAATTCAGACACAGGGGCAAGATCAGCGCCCACAGAGAGTCTTTGAGCATCAGTACCTTGGTCACGATCAGGTAATTCGCAATCATACCGCCGCTGAACAGCATGGGGATGGTGATCACCGTCGTGAAGAATTTGCGGAACGCATAGGTTTTCCTGGACAATGCGTAGGCATAGGTACCCGTAAGCAATAATCCGATTATCGTTCCCACTATGGTGATAAAGATCGTCACCCCATAGCTCTTGAGAATATTTTCCCCGACGCTTACGATATATTCATAGGCATAGAAGCTTAGCTTCTCCGGGATGAACCGGTATCCGTTCATCGCCAGCGACGCCTCATCTGTAAATGAGATGATGATGACGAAGATAAACGGTACGACGCAGATCAGCGACAATACTGCCAAGATTATGTTAAACAGAACATTCGTCGGCGTCTTGATCTGATTATATTTACATTCTTCTGCTTCCAGCTTCTTGATTCTTTTCTGCAGCTTTCTGTTGGAAACTTTTGCTACTTTCGTATCTTGTGCTGCCACAGGTTTCCCTCCCTTCTAAAACAATGCATTCTCATTATCTACCTTTGATACGATCTTATTGGCGATCATGATCAGCACGAATCCGACCGTCGACTGGAACAGCGCCGCAGCCGAGCTCATTCCGATCTCGCCGCTGGTCTTAAGCGCCCGGAAAATATATGTATCAAGTACATTCGTTACCGGGTACAGCGGGCCGGAATTCTTCGGCAGCTGGTAGAACAATCCGAAGTCCGCCTTGAAGATTCCGCCGACAGACATGATCAGTAGGATCGTGATGACCGGCTTCAGAAGCGGCAGAGTAATGTATTTGATCTGCTGCCACTTGCTGGCCCCGTCAAGCACCGCCGCCTCATAATAGGTCTTGTCGATTCCGCAGATCGAAGCAAGATAAACCACCGTATTGTATCCCATTCCCTTCCACTGGCTCATGAAAATGATGATAAAAGGCCAGAACTTCGTCTCCGTATACCAGGAAACCGGCTCACCGCCGAACTGCTGGATGATCGCGTTGAAATAACCCTTCTCAGGATTCAGGAATGCGAACACGCAGTAGCTTACAACTACCCATGACAGGAAGTACGGCAGGAACATGGAACTCTGATAGATCTTCATCATTCCCTTGTTCTTGATCTCATTCAGAAGCAGTGCGAGCACCACCGGCACCGCCACGCCAAGAATGATAAATGTCAGATTATAAAGCACCGTATTTCTCACAATGATCCACGCGTCGCCGCTGCTGAACAGGAATTTGAAATTGTCAAACCACACGGTCTCGCTCGTGAATAAGTTATAGAAGAACCCGTCTCCGGATAACCGGAATTTCTTGAATGCCACCAGAATACCGAACAACGGCAGGTAAGCAAAAAACAGAAACCAGATTGCTCCCGGCATGCTTAAGATCAGCAGCTCTTTATTTGCCTTAAGCCGGCTAAGGAAATTCCCTTTGGGTTTCCCGGCTTTTTTTGTATTAGCCTTCACTCTTAACCTCCTCCTTTTCCCGGACACATTCTCATCGGATTGCAGCTGCATTTCTAACCGTATGATCTGGCGTCCGCACTGTCTGTCAACTTACCGGTCCGTTAAACTGCAGTGTTTTGTATCTGTATCGTAACAGTTCAGATACCTTCACTGTTATAGGCATCCGGCCATTAAAAATCGCTTCGCGATGGACCGTACGCTTTCAGGCTCTACTCTATGGCACGGTCAGCGCAGTGAATGCGCAGACCTGTCTGAACTGTTACTCTGTATCAACTATATCATTGTGCAGTTTGTATGGAAAGTTGAAAACTTTCGGGTTCATTGGACAAATTCTAGTAGGATCATTTCTATTTTTACGCACAAAAAAACCGTGAAATAATATGTCCATCATTTCACGATTTTGTCCACTTACATATTTGCAAATATCATTTCTTCAACTTTTGAATTTTTCATAAATTCATCTCTTGAATTACAATTCAAAATTTGATTAATATCTTTCTCATTGATTTCTATAATGGGTATGTTCCTTTGCCTCGCAATATATAATTCCTTTCCTACCCAACTAGAAGAATTCACATCAGACGACTTTATTAAACATAAAATATTAGATTCCTCAAGCACTTTATAAACATACCCCTGATGATCTGGCGAACAATTATCCAAGATATCAAAATACGTTTCAACTGTACTGTAATCTCGAAATTTATTTTTGATACTAAGAAGAATATCGATATTAATTTCACTATCCCTTAACGTATAACTAAAAAAGATTTTATTATTACGCACTAATATTCCCCCATATTTCAACACAAACTTTAATTAACAAAGGAGCAATAATTGAAACAATAATTAATCCCAAATATAGAATCTGTGATCCATTAAAAAATGATCGGAATAACCGCCTCTTACTTCTATTCTCTGACCGAACCGGCAATCCATTCCGCTTTTTTATCTCATCCATCCTCTTGTTCATATTCTCTCTTAATCTATCCTGATAAAAATATAATACTACATCAACAGCATAAAACAAAACCGGTATCAGAATCCCTAATAACTCTAGAGCAATTACAAGATTGGACAATGGACTTTCTTTATAGATACCTGCCAACAACGTATATACCGCGATCTGTACCGTGACACATAATTTTTTCGTTTCCAAACTATTATTACTGAAATTCAATGTTGCTTTATGTAGCTGATCTATTTGAATCTTATCTAATTCATCTGCTATTACCCTCTGCTCATCACTCAAATTCCTTTTATTTGCTCCCAACAATCCACCTCAATGATATCTTTCTCACTTTTTAATAGTTCTCTATATAATATAAGCCAGATAAATTGAAATTTCAATATTTGTACATCATATTCGCCATTTTATTACAGTTATTTTCTTCATTTTATATCATATTTTGCCGAAAAATGTCTAATACTTTTTCATCTCCCGCAGCGATGCCGGAGACACCCCGTAACACTGCTTAAACTTCCGGTAAAAATAACTGGTATCCGGATATCCCACCTGCCTCGCAATGTCATTGATCTTCATATTGGTATTCAGGATCAGCTCTTTCGCAATCCCATTCTTCGTGTTACTGAGATACTGTGCAAAGGAACATCCCACTTCCTTCTGGAACAGCTGCCCCAGATAAGACGCATTCATATGGTACTTATACGCCAGTGTCTTGAGGTTCATATCTTCTCTGTAATTCTTCTGAACTTCCGCGATGATCTGGCGCACCACAGGGGTATACTGAGAATTCTCTTCATGCATACATTCGATGATCTCTGTAATCTCTGACACAAATGCCGTCTTAATTCCGTAAATATCATCTGCACCAAAAATCGCCTCCATAAGTTCCGAGAGATCATGGAACCTACACGATTCAAGTTTGTATTCTTTTTTCATATCCTGGAGCAACATTGCGATCTTCACTGCAATTTGATACAATGAACCCGCATCAGCATCTTTTTGTATATTGTTGATAAGCAAGTCTTCTATATATCTGATCGCCGATTCCTTCTCTTTCTTCAGAATGAATTTCCTAAGCCGTGCTTCATCCATACTGATCGCTTCTGTTTTCCGGTCATGGATCTGCCTTTGGCTGATACAGCTTCCGTATCCTTCAATGACCAGATATTTTTGAAGTTTCTTTGCTGATCTGTAAGCCTTCGGAAGCTGTTCGATTCTCTGAATGGATGGTCCTACGCAGACAAATGTCATTAGATTGTATCTGCTCTCAATCCGATTCTGAAGATCCTGAAAATATTCCTGCACCTGCTCTTCTCCCATATCACCGGCTTCCAGTACCATTAACAGATTGTCCGGCGGAAGATGTACAAGCTCAAGCCCATTTTCTTGCTTTAAGTCCACGATCACATCTGCAATTTTATTCTCTTTTAAGCCGTCCATATTCCATCTCATCACTGCTGCATAGAAGTTTGCACCCGCTTTTATGATTCCCAACGCTTCTGCAAACTTTTGGTATTCTTTCTCTTCTGGTTCCGTTTTCCCTAACTCATCTGCCGCAGGCTTCCCATTTAAGAAATGCATCCACTCGGTCTTCTCATCAATATAACGGATCTTCTCCTTATCCATCTCCTCAAGCTTCTGTACCGTCTCCCGAAGCTGACGCTCCAGTTCCTCCTCATTGACAGGCTTCAGGATATAATTCTCCACATCCAGCCGGACCGCCTCTCTGGCATAGGAGAACTCATCATATCCGGTCAATATGATAAAGCGCACCTGTTCATCCATCTCACGGATCTTCCGTAGAAGTATAAGCCCATCCATCTCCGGCATGCTGATATCCGTCACCACGATGTGCACCGGCTCCTTCTCCCACAGTTCAAGCGCCTCCATGCCGTCGTGCGCCATATGCACCACGTCAAGACCCAGCGCTTCCCAATCTATGATATTCCGAATTCCCTGTAAGATCAGTTCTTCATCCTCCACTATCATTACCTTCTTCATCATATTCCTTCCTCCTGAACAACCGGAACTACTTCGTCTGTTTTGAACCTCAAAATCACCCGGAGGCCTCCCCCGCTTCTCGATTCTATATGAATCCCATATTCTCTGCCATAGACAGCCTTAAGCCTTCGGTTGACATTGGCAATACCAATCGACGACTGCTTCTTCATGGCATCATTCTCAAGCTCCTGATTCTTTGCCGTGATCTCATCCTCCGCCATTCCTTTTCCGTTATCCTCCACGATTATCCGAAATCCCGTACTTGCTGCACATCCCTCTGTAAGACAGCGTCCATCCCTGCATTCGTATGTCTCTTCCTTCTCAACAACTATTTTCACATAATTATCCTGTTCCTTCATCCGTATCCCGTGGATAAAATAATTCTCAATCACAGGCTGCAGCACGAACTTAATGATCGGCGCCTGCAGATATTCTTCCGGACATTCTACCATGGCCTTGAACTGATTCGGATAACGGAACTCAAAAAGCTCCATATATTTCTTACTGTAGTGAAGTTCCTGCGCCAGTGTAATGATATCCGCTTCCTTGATCTGCGCGCGGAAGGTAACAGCCAGACTGTAGAGCATCTTCCCGACCTCCCGGTCTCCGTTGCAGATGGCCTTCATACGGATCGCCTCCAGCGTATTATACAAGAAATGCGGATTGATCTGGCTCTGCAGCGCCGCCATCTCGGCATCCTTCTGCTCAATCTCAGCCAGATACCGCTTCTTGATATGCTCGTCCAGATTCACACACATTTCATTGAAATATCCGGCGATCACATCCAACTCATCTCCGTTCTTATCCGTTGGGATCCGTACATCCAGATTACCGTCCATAACCTTCGTCATTCCCTCCAAGAGACGGTTCAGCCTTCCGGCAAGCTTCTGCAGATGATATTTTACAAATATTTCACCCAATATCATCACCGCGATCCCGACTGCCAAAAGCATCACGGCAACAGACCAGGGCACCGCTGCCGCCCGGTCCTTCTCAAGATAACCGATCACATGGTACTGCCCCTTCCAGGCCTCCTCCACATAGGCGTTCAGCATACTCTCCAGCGCGCCTTTATTATCGGCCTTCATAATATCGGCGATCTTATGCCTGCCGGAAGACTCATATACCGGCGATCCGGCATCATTGTACACGATCAGCTCCGCACGGGAATAATACTGCCGGATCGTCTCGAACCTCTTACTCTTGAATTCCAGGATCATACACCCCTTAACCTGCATCGTCGCCGGATTCCGGATCTCCTTAAGATAGGCAAAACTGTCTTCTCCTACCAGATCCACAGCTTCAAGCCGGCGCTTGAATTCATCATCGCCGGCTCTCCTGTAGCTCTTCCCATCCCTTGTATATTCCGTTATCTCATCCCGCTCATAGCTGTACAGAGTAATATGATCCAGGCTTGTGTATGCCTGGAGTGCATCCAGGAAAAATTTCTCGATGCCTTTGTATCCGCTGAGCTTGTTCTCAATATAAGTATCCAGGCGATACTTCTGGTAGACGGCAGGTTCGTCCGTCATATAGTGCAGCACATCATTAAGCTCCATACTCGACTTGTACAGATTCTCGTGAATATGTTCCGCTATATCCGAAGTATCCTCAAGATACATAAGCGCCGACTCACTCATCATCTCCGTGTAGCTTAAGCTCTGCTCAAGGACACGGTTTCTGGTACTGTTGTAGAAATAGATGACCAGCGCGGATATGGCACATAACAAGATGAGCGTATAGATATAGAACAGTTTATTATATAATTGCTTTGAACTCTTAACCTCCATTGTCAGCGCCCTTCCACACTATCTTTCCTCAAGCTGCCTCATCACACTCTGATTCATGAACATTACCAGGAATCCATACACACTTCCCATGAACAGAACCGTTGTCCCCGCCGATATCTCGAACGCCGCGAGGACAACGCCAAGCGCCGCGATATTCCCAAGAGCAGCTATAGGCTTCGCCACCAGAAGAGTCACCGCAGTCCGTGCAATCTGCAGATTGCTCATCTCATAGCGGCTGATCAGCAGATAGAGATTCGGTGTGACAAGGACCGCCGCCGCGAATAATATGATAAACAATACGGCAAGCGGCAGGATCCTTATCTGCACTGAAAAGAATTCTATGTTCGTCCAGCATACCAGGATCACCAATAACTGTCCCGCACCAAGCTTTGCCTTCTGCCAGAGGTCCGCACAATACCCTTTCCTATAATCCCTGAGCGCACGCCCTTCTGTTCCGTGAATCAGACGGTTCATCGCATACATCACGGCTGACAGCGCCGGCGCCATCGGCAGCAGACACAGGAGGAACAAAGGAAGGCACTCCCGGATCTGGCCTGCCCCAACGAACAGCAGGAACAGCAGCACCGGAATATTGGAAATGATAAACAACAGATTCACCGTGAAGAAGTAGCAAATCTTCTCGCAGAATCCCAATACCTTCTCTATGTTAAATAATTCTCCCATATCACCGGCTCCTTATACTTTCATCAATATCGTCTTGATCTCATATGCATGCAGGCTCATGCTGATCTCATCCTGTGTGAATTCCGTAACCGGACGTTCCCTTAAGTCGCATTCCGCCCATTCCTGACAGGCAAATCCCGGCTTCACCGTCACCTCCTGCCTCGCTCCCGCAAACTCATGGAAACGGATCACAATGTAATTCCCGTCTTCTGATTTCTTCACCGCATCCAGCTCAATCTGCGCATTGCTAAAAGCTATAAAACTGTCATAAGGCAGTACGCTTTTGCCCTTAACGGCCTGCATCGGTTCATTCAACGCGAACGCTTCCTGAACCACCATTCCTTCAACAAAGTCCCCCTTATGAGGAAGCAGCGCATAGGTAAATGTATGGGTTCCCTGATCCTGCAGATGATCCGGATGGGTTCCTGCTCTCAACAGAGAGATCCGCAGCACGTTATCCTTGATGTCATGGCCGTACTTGCAGTCGTTCAGGATGCTTACTCCATAGTTCCGCTCCGACAGATCCGCCCAGCGATGGGCTACCGTCTCGAACTTCGCCTGATCCCAGCTTGTATTCCAGTGGTTCGGACGCCGCACATTGCCGTACTGTACGTCATAGGTTCCATAGGTCGAACGGACATCCACCGGGAATGCCGCCTTCAGAAGCTGATGCTGGTCATGAAGTTCCACCTCTGTGCCAAAGTCGATCCTCCGGTCATTGCTGTAGAGAATCATATCCTGACTGATCTTAGAGCATGCATCTGTCCCATGAGCCCCGGCCGCCCTCTGATAAGGTGCAAAATTCCATTCCATATGTACCTTCATGCAGACCGGTCCTGTCTCCGTAACCTGAAACGCTGTAAGATCTGTGATCTCCCGCATCTTCTCCTGATAAAAGATATCTATATCCCATGCCTCAAAATCCAACGGCTTGTCTTCGAATACCTGGAGTACATTGGCACGCTCTCCCGCCGGCACCACCTCACGCCTGTAAGTCTTATCGTACAGCCTCGTAATCTGTCCATACTGATTCAGAGCTATCTGGTAGAACGGCGTCTCGATCTGTCTGCCATCCACATGAAATGGGAAATCTGCCTCCGTCACAGGAACAGCCTCCGCTCCTTCTTCAAAGGTGATCAGCTTCATTCCCATCGCCGGAACCGCCTTCATCTCGACATAAGTCCCGCCCTGTCCCTTCTGGGCCGTCAATTCATTGCCTTCCTGATCTCTGAAGATTCCGTCTCTATTCTCCGGGATCACGACTATCTGGTCAGACGTCCACCCGGATGCATTGATCACCGTATATGTATCGTCCTTCTGTTCAAATACATTTTCATAGGCTTCCTGCTCCACTTCACGGGCAATCCCTTCGATATAAGCATAATCCTTCCTGGAATCTTCATATACCTCATGGATGGAAGAACCCGGGATAATATCATGGAACTGGTCTGTCAGGATGTGCTTCCACCCCCTGGTCAGCGCCTCCTGCTTCGCATCCGCAAGCTTCCCCGTAAGCAGCGCCTCCATCACCGTCAGCCACTCTGCTCTGCGGTAGAGAAGTTCCATCTTACGATTCATGCGCTTGTTATACGCCTGGCTTGTGTAGGTGCCGCGGTGGTATTCCAGATACAGCTCCCCGTCCCAGGTATGTACATAGCTGTCCGTGTGCTCTACCGTATCATGAAGCTTACGGAAATATTCGCCTGCAGCGGACATCTTCACATGGGGCAGTCCCGGAATCTTGTCAAGCCTTCTTCTGCACTCCAGCATATCACGGTTCACACCGCCGCCCCCGTCCCCATATCCGAAGGAGATCAAAAGATCCTTATTCATCTGCTTATCGCGGTAGGCGTCCCACACCCCCTTGACCGTTCTTGGCAGCAGGCTGCCGTTATAGGTATAGAACCAGGAATCCCGCTCCCTCCACGGCTCTGGCGTCGTGATAAAATGAGTCAGGACTTCACTGCCGTCGATCCCTTTCCACTTAAATGTATCGTGCGGCATACGGTTATACTGGTTCCAACTGATCTTCGTGGTCATAAAGGTATTGATTCCCGCCTTTTTCAGGATCTGAGGCAGCGCCCAAGAATAACCGAACACATCCGGAAGCCAGAGGAATTCTACATCTTTGCCGAACTCATCCTTGATAAACTTACTGCCGATCAAGATCTGCCTTGTCAGGGATTCTCCGCTCGTCAGGTTGCAGTCGGCCTCCACCCACATAGCGCCGTCCGCCTCCCAGCGTCCCTCCTGTACCCTCTTCTTGATATTTGCGTAGATATCCGGGAATTCTTCTTTCATGTATTCATATAGCTGCGGCTGTGTCTGCAGGAAGACGTATTCCGGGAACAGCTCCATCAGCCGAAATACGGTTGAGAACGAACGGGAACATTTCTCCCTCGTATGCTTCAGCCGCCACAGCCAGGCAACGTCAATATGGGTGTGCCCCACACAGTAGACGTTGATAATCGAGTTCTTATCCATAGAATCAATTCTCTCGTTCAGCAGCTCGTCCGCCCGGTACACGGATTCATAGAACTCTTCACTTCCAGGATACGTCCAGTCGATCAGGCGGCATGCGCCGTCAAGCGCCCCCCGAAGTTCATGCTGCACCGGATCTGAACTATCCAGCTCTTCCAACGCCTGCCATACCATGGACGCCATATAGTAGAAGTCGTCCACCTTCTCATCCAGCCACGCAAGATCTGCCCGCGCGATCCGATGCTCCTGATCCTTAGGGATTCCGCCGCCTTCTAATCCCGACCATAAGCGGAAGGTCACATCTACTGCCGTTCCGCAGAGGGCTTCTTCGAAGAACAGCTCCTTGTGGTTCACATCCACACCCTGATACATCTGTCCGTTCACATAGGCCATGGACTCAAACCCGGAGTTATTACCCCCGCCGGTATTGCCGAAGTCGAATACTCCGACCACTCTCTTCCCTCTCCACTTGTCCGGGATCGGAATCTCCTTGTGGAGCCAGAGGAAACGGTCGCGGCCCTTCCATGTATCCCCGGTCTCCATGGTATACCACTCATCCCCGCCAAAATCCGTTGGAAGCTTTGGAGATACCACCCCTTGCGTCTCTTCCGCCGCCGCGAAGCTCCTAAGTTCGATCACGTCTCTGTATCTGTACTGCTCCAGTTCTGCGATACGCCTTTCTAATTTCCTGTCTGTCAAAAACATAACGTCCTCCTTGCAATCCATATTGATTCTTATATTGATTTTATTTTATTATGGGAAAGGGAAATTTTCAATTCTGAGAATTCTAGTTTTAGTGAATTTTTTGTATATCTGTGTTATATTGAGAATAGAAAGACAGCAGAAAGGATCACGCGCGATTTATGGACAAAAAGCTATTCATCAAGAACCTGGCAGGACTGTGCCATATCCCTATCTCAATATATCAGGACTCAGCGGGGCTTACCGACAGGCTCGACCCCCTTTCTCATCCCCTGAACAGCTACGAGCAAGATCTGGTGGAGCACATATTGCAGAAGCTAAGAACCGCACCCTTCGCATATGAGACTTACGAAGCCGGGTTGCCGGTCTGTATCATGGGCTGCCGCGGGTCCGACTGCAGCTTCATACTCGGCCCCTTCGCCTATGGGCCTATCCAGACACCGGATATGGAGAATAAGTTAAAGAAACTGCACTTAAGCCCTTTTGTCGAATGCTCCTGGAATGACGCCTTAGCCGCCTCCGTCTTCCTGATCAACGAATATCTGGACCCTCTATTCACGACCGCCATGCTGGAAGAGAGCATCTCCGAGAAGGATCACGACGTACAGCATCTTCTTGTAAATGAAGAGATCCGCCAATGGGAAAGCTTCCAGGAGAACCATACTTATTATGAAGAGAATATCCTGCATGATTATGTGGAGAAGGGAGACGTGGATTACCTGGTCGATAACTTAGAACTATTAGAACTGCCCCATCCTGTGATCCTCAGCGACTTCTATAAGAACGAAGAATATATGGCGGTGCTCTCCATCTCCTTCGCGGCCCGGGCTGCGATCCGGGGCGGAGTGACCTCCAAAGAAGGGCTTCTGGCCAACGACATTTTCCTAAAGCAACTGGAAGACTGCCGCAATGTGAACGAGATCAAGGTCCTTATCCGCAGGGCGCTTCTGCATTTCGCACAGTTAGTGAAGGAGAACCGGCGCAGACAGAGCCGGAACATACATGTAGAGAAATGCAAGAAGGCGATCTATGCCCATCGCCTGGAGAATATTGACCTTGACGAACTCGCCGAACAACTGGGAATCTCAAAAGAATATATGCTGAAATTATTCAAGAAGCAGGAAGGAATCCCTATCACACAATACATCCGGAACGTGAAGATAGAGGCCGCCTGCAACATGCTGATCTATTCAGACCGGCAGATCAATGAGATCGCCGAATACCTTGGATTCGGCAGCCTCAGTTATTTCAGCCGGGTCTTCAAGACCGTCACAGGACTGGCCCCTGTCCAGTATAAGAAAATACATTCCGAGCCTGGATTCTAATCTTAATTCGCCCGTCTCTTCTTCTGATAGCAGTCGAAACCAACGGCGAGTACAAGCACGATACCTAATACGATATTCTGAACCCAGCTATTTAAATTGATCAGTACCATACCATTGTTAAGCGCACTGATGATAAATGTACCGGCAACAACTCCGGACATCCTTCCGGATCCTCCGGATACGGACACTCCGCCCAGGACTACACAAGTGATAACCTTGAATTCGTATCCAAGTCCCGCGTTACCCATACCGGAATTCACACGTGACAGCAGTACAAGCCCCGCAAGCCCCGCAAAGAATCCTGACAATGCGAATACCAGGTATTTGACTCTCCCTGTACGGATACCGGACAGCCTTGCCGCTTCAATGTTCCCGCCTACAGCATAAAAGTAGCGTCCGAAATACGTCTTATTCAAGATAAATGCACCCAGTGCAAAACAGAGGATCATGATAATTACCGGCACAGGCACAGGACCGATCTTACCCTGACCGAAGACCTTGAACGATTCTGTAAATCCGTTGATCGGCTGTCCGTCGCAGATGATCAGCGCAATACCTGAAAATGCCGTCTGTGTAGCAAAGGTTGCGATCAATGCCGGAATACCTTTTAATTTTATATAATATATAGCTACGCTATTAGCTATCTCAGACAGTAAGTTTTTATATTTATATAATATCTGCAAGACTCCCTGAACCTTGCAGATATAAGTTTAAAAACAGGTAAATGCTCCGTCTACGATAATATCTGATCCAGTCGTAAAGCTGCTGGTATCTCCGGCCAAGTATACGACGATAGACTGCAGCTCTTCCGGCCTTCCAAGCCTTCCCATCGGCGCCATAGCGTTCCACTGCTCAATGAGCGGCTTCAATGCTTCGGAGTTAAGCGTCAAGTCTGTTCCGATATATCCGGGACTGATGCAGTTCACACGGACGCCCTTCTTCGCCCACTCGATCGCCAGCGACTTCGTCAGCATGCTGACACCTGCCTTGGATGCATTGTATGCACACTGCGGCTGCGGAACATTCACGATATGGCCTGACATAGAAGCCGTATTGATGATCGAACCATATCCCTGTTTCAGCATCACTCTTCCCGCTGCCGTCGCACAGAGGAACACGCCGTTCAGATTAATGTTGATGACCTTATTCCACTGCTCGAATGTCATCTCCTCCGCCGGAACATTCAGACAGATTCCCGCGTTGTTGAAGCACGCATCCAGCTTCCCATAGGTGCCGGCAACCTCCGCCACCATAGCTTCCACATCCTCCTGGTTCGTCACGTCACACCGGATCGCAATCGTCTTAGAACCTGTCGCATCTGCGATCTCCTTCGCCACAGCCTCCGCTCCTTCGAGATTGATGTCCACGATCGCCACATCTGCTCCTGCCTCCGCAAGTGCTGTCGCCACTGACTTGCCGATTCCGCTTGCTCCTCCTGTCACATAGATTGCCTTGCCGTCCAGTCTCATCTTCTCAATAATTCCCATTTTCTCTTCCTCCTTGATCTTATGTACTCTACTCCAAGAATATATAATCTATTTTATATATTCATTTTGTAAAATAGATTAATAAAAGTTGTTTATATTATATATCTATCCCTCCTTTGACACAAGACGTATTTTCATACAAAAACGATGTGTCTTTTTTATCTATATTGCACAAGCATTTGTTTTTATTGCACTTTAATAATATATTTAATTAAGTATTTATTAAATTGTTTATATAATATCACACTTTCTTCCATATTTCAACATCTTTTAACATCTTTTTTTCATTTTAACCACGATAAAAGGGGGATCCCTTTCCGGTCTCCCCCTTTGGCAATTCTCACATTATCTACTTCGCAATCTTCACTACAGCCTTCACGATCTCTGCCTTCTCGTTGACACTCCGGTCCATCGCCGTCTGTATATCATCAAAATCAAAAATATGGGTCGCAATTCCCTTAAGATTCACCTTGCCCTGCTCTACCGCCTCGATCGCCATAGGATAAATATGACGGTAGCGGAAGATCGTCTTGATGGTAAGCTCCTTATCAAGCGCCATGCTTGCCATGATATTCATCATACCGGTCTTGCCGTAGCCTACCAGTACGATCGTAGCGCCCTTGCTCACCGCCTGGATTGCCTGATTGGTCGTGATCTCCGTACCTGCCGTCTCGATCGCAAGGTCGAAGCCCATACCATCCGTCAATTCCTTCGCCTTCTCCAATACATCCTCTTCTTTGCCGTTGATCACGCCGTCCGCTCCAAGCTCCAGCGCCTTCTCAAGACGCTTCTCCATGATATCTACCACATAGACTCTGGAAACACCGCATGCCTTAAGCGCCATCATAGACACCAGACCGATACAGCCCGCGCCGAATACGACCGCCGTCTGCCCGGCCTGGGCGCCGCCCTGCTTCGCCGCATGAAAACCAACTGCCAGAGGCTCGATCAGCGCCCCCTCCAGCGTACTTACATTCTCCGGCAATTTGAAGCAAAGATCCGCCTCATGCGCCACGTATTCCTGGAACACTCCGTCTACCGGAGGCGTCGCAAAGAACACGACGTCCGGACAGAGATTGTATTTGCCTTCACGGCAGAACTTACATTTGCCGCAGGTCTTGCCCGGCTCTAACGCGACACGGTCTCCTACCTTGAGGTGGGTCACAGCCTTTCCCACTTCTACAACGACTCCGCCCGGCTCATGGCCCAGTACGAACGGCGGCTCCACTACAAAGCCTCCGATCCTGCCCGTCTCGTAATAATGCATGTCGCTTCCGCAGATCCCCACATACTCAAGCTTCACCAGCACCTCGTTGTCCTGCGGCGCCGGGATCGGTCTCTCGGTGTATCCCATCTTGCCGATTCCATTCATTACTGCTACTTTCATTGTTCCTTCCATCTTACTGTTCCTCCTTATATTTTAGATATATATTTTTCTATCTGATATAACGCCGCGCCGAATGCCGACGCTTCTTCCCTGTAACGGCAGACCCTGACATACGCCCCGCTTCCGCCGAAGATATTCTTCGCGGCAGCGATAGCGCGAAACTGCTCTATGTATGGTTCCATATAATTTCCCACATATCCTCCAAGCACCACCTCACAGTCAAAGCACATCCGCAGATTGTCAACTACTATGGCAAGATCGTACATATATTCTTCCCAGATACGCCGGTACTCCCCGGTGCCTGACTCCAGCTTCTGAAAGAACCCCTTCAGATCTCCATTCTCAAGCTGCGCCAGGTTCAGCGCGCTGCAGTAAGCGTCCAGGCATCCCTTCTTGCCGCAATAGCATGTCTTCCCTTCCGGGTGGACTACCATATGCCCGAACTCACCGCTGCGCCAGTTATTCCCCATATACATAGCGCCGCCGTCATAATCGCTCCGGATCCCGTCGTTGCTCTTCATCTCATCCGCGAAGATCACTGCGCCGCCCACTGAATTGCTCAGCGACAGGTAGACCATATTACTCTCCGGATCCTTAAAATCCACACCCTCTGTGATCGCCGCTGCATTGGCATCATTCAGCAATTCACATGGATACGGTATATAATCCGCCAGTCTCTCCCTTGAGAGATCCTTAATATTCAATATATGTGACTGCGTGAGAATGTTCTTCTGCCTGTCCACGATTCCCGGAAGAGAGATTCCGACTCCTTCCATCTTCGTCTCCGGTATCCGGTTCTCCTCCACAAACCTTCTTAATATCTCCGAAAGCTCCCTGAAATACACATCCTCACAGGCAAACGGCTTGCGGATCCGTTCATGCTTCAAGACCTTCCTTGCCAGATCCGTATAAGCTATCCCCACATGATTGGCCGTAATATCGACTCCGATCGCGCATCTTGCATCCTTCACCGCAGCGATCGCCTTCGCCTTCCGTCCTCCGGTAGACTGCAATTCGCCCACTTCCGCCACGACTCCGGCATCCTTAAGCTCCTTCACGATCGTCAGAACCGTCGGCCCGCTGATATCGAGCGCCGCCGAGATGTCCGGCATACTCGTCTCGCTTAAACTATTCACGTATCGGAATACCCGGTTCCTGTTCAGCTTCTTCACTTCTAAACTATTCGTACCTCTTCTCATCTCTCCTCCTTTCCACTTATATAATCGGTTTAATTAAGTGATTTATTAATTGTGTATATCGTATCACATTTTTGTGGAAACTTCAATAACTTTTTACTCAGACTGCTGATCAAATATTATCCAGGAATTCATCAATATAGAACAGCGCCGCCCCCGCCGCAGACGCCTCCACCTTATACCGGCATTCTACCAGATAATCCCTGGCCCGGTCTCCGAACGGATTCCTCTCATCCACACGCCGGCAGATCTCTTCCATATATCTCCCAACATAAGCGCCCACATATCCGCCCAGGATCACTCTCCCGTCAAACAACATCCTGACATTGTGGATCGCCGCGGTCAAATGCCCAAGATATTCATCCCACAGCCGCTTCGCCGTCACATCTCCTTCTTCCAGCGCCTTAAAGAATGCTTCCACATTACCGTCCGCATAATCCGCAAGCTTCCCGGCCCGGCATACCGTGTCAAAGCAGCCCCTCTTCCCGCAGTAGCAGAGTTCGCCGCCCTCCTGCACCACAGCCATGTGCCCGATCTCGCCGCCCTTGTGCGTATTGCCCTCATAGATCGCATCGTCAATGATGACTGAGCCGCCGACACTGTTGCTCAAGCTGATGTAGAATGCATTCTGAAGCTCCCTGTTCGTCCAGGTCTCCCTGTACCCTGCCGCATAAGAGTCATGAACCAGCCTGTTGCGGTACGGTATATACGCCGCAATCTCTTCCCTTTTCTTCTTCGCAAAATTCAGCGCCGTTCCATATGTGATCCGTTCCCCGTCATCCGAGATCAGACACTGTACAGAGATCCCGACTCCCAACAGCTCTTCATCACGGATACCCGCATCATTCTTCACGGATTCTGTCACCTCACCGATCTTGCGCAGATATGCATCTTCCTCAAGATCGAAGGCTATGCGCTGCCGATCCATGCTGACAATATCACCGGACAGATCCACCGCCACCGCGGTAATATGATTCGCCGTAATATCCACGCCGATCGCCGCTCTCGCATTCTTAACATAAGTAAATGCAGTTGCATTCCGCCCACCGGTATTCTTAATCTTCCCCGATGTATCGATCAATCCCTGCTTCTTCAAGTAATCAAGATTGGTCGTGATCGTTGGCAGGCTTAACTGCATATCCACAACAATATCCTGCTTGGATGCCGATCCATGCTCTCTGATATAATTGTAGATACTCCTTCTATTCTTTGTCTTGATCTCCTTTGCTCCTATCTTATCTGCACTCATCCGTCTCACCCCATCTCACCAGGCTATACCATCATCGTCATATAAACAGGTATATACATAATGCCCTCCTCACATTTTAAATCCTTCATATATATAATATATCTGTCTTCCATCTTAAACTGATATTTTTTAATCAAATAATCAAATGACTTATGGGATGTATAATTCGATGATTTCACTTCTATGGGACATATCTTTCTCTTCTTAACGGTCATAAAATCAATTTCATATTTCTTTTCCACCGTATTGCCTTCCGGTTGATACATATATTCGTGAAAGTACAGTTCATGCTCTGACGCCCGAAGCATCTGCGCAACTATATTTTCCAGAATCATCCCCTGATTAATACCCTGGTTCCCAAAAATCAGCGCTTTATATAAATCTTCTTCCATGTCTCCCCTATATAATTTAAAATTACTCCTAAAACAGCTCCAGACCAACCTCCGGTTTTGTTACATTGATACATTCATTTCCGATCATTGATTCCGTTTCACAAAATCAATCTGGGCAAAATTTCTCCCTTGATCGCCTGTCTTGCCTGAGGATGTTCCAGTTGACAGTTCCTTCCATATTTTTAACGAATTTACAAAAAGTTATATTAGTTCCAACGAAAGCAGTTCATCAAAGGAATCTATCGTCACATAATCTCCCTCGACCTCGCCAAATCCATATGACACATAGATCATCGGAATTCCTGCCTTGCGGCACGCGTCTGCATCTCCCTGGGTATCCCCCACATATACCGCTTCCGTAATCTGGTTGCGCTCCATGATAAGCCTGATATTCTCCGCCTTAAGCTTCCCCGTATCATCCGGACACAGATGATCCGCGAAATACTCTGACAGTCCTGTATTCTTAAGAAAAGCCTCGATATAACCTCCCTGGCAGTTGCTTACGATCAACAGTGTAAACCTCTTATTCAGCTCGCGGATCGTCTCCGGCACCCCTTTGTAGATCTCACAGGCTGCCGTCTCTACTCTGCTGTTCTCATATCGGAACAGATGCACCGATAACTGTTCCTGCTCCTGCCAAGTCAGCTCCGGGAACAACGCTGCAACAATCTGGTCCATCGGCTTGCCGAATTCACGCACCAGATCTTCGCTTGTAATGATCCGGTTAAGTTGAGTGTGGTCTTTCACGGCCTGCGTCCATGCGATCGCTACCTGCCCGGTTGAGTTCCATAGTGTGCCGTCTACATCAAAAATAATTGCTTTCATAGAGGGGTACCGCCTTTTCATTAGATATTTCTATTATAATAGTATCGGATACAATTATCAACCTTTTATAAAAGCATTTAAAAAAAGCCTTCTGTTACTGGAACAGAAAGCTTTTGCTATTTCCCGCCACTTATTTCACAATCTTCACGACCGCCTTCACGATCTCTGCCTTCTCATTGATACTCCGGTCCATTGCTGTCTGTATATCGTCAAAATCAAAAATATGGGTCGCAATCCCCTTTAGATTCACCTTGCCCTGCTCTACCGCCTCGATTGCCATAGGATAAATATGACGGTAACGGAAGATTGTCTTGATGGTAAGCTCCTTATCAAGCGCCATGCTTGCCATGATATTCATCATACCGGTCTTGCCATAGCCTACCAGTACGATTACCGCTCCCTTGCTCACCGCCTGGATCGCCTGATTGGTCGTGATCTCCGTACCTGCCGTCTCGATCGCAAGGTCGAAGCCCATACCATCCGTCAATTCCTTCGCCTTCTCCAATACATCTTCTTCTTTGCCGTTGATCACGCCGTCCGCTCCAAGCTCCAGCGCTTTCTCAAGACGCTTCTCCATGATATCTACCACATAGACTCTGGAAACACCGCATGCCTTAAGCGCCATCATGGACACCAGACCGATGCATCCCGCACCGAATACGACCGCCGTCTGTCCGGCCTGGGCGCCGCCCTGCTTCGCCGCATGGAAACCAACTGCCAGAGGTTCGATCAGCGCCCCCTCCAGCGTACTTACATTCTCCGGCAATTTGAAGCACAGATCCGCCTCATGCGCCACGTATTCCTGGAACACTCCGTCTACCGGCGGCGTTGCAAAGAACACGACGTCCGGACAGAGATTGTATTTGCCTTCACGGCAGAACTTACATTTGCCGCAGGTCTTGCCCGGCTCTAACGCGACACGGTCTCCAACTTTGAGGTGTGTCACCGCCTTTCCCACTTCTACAACGACTCCGCCCGGCTCATGGCCCAGTACGAACGGCGGCTCCACTACAAAATCTCCGATCCTGCCCGTCTCGTAATAATGCATGTCGCTGCCGCAGATCCCCACATACTCAAGCTTCACCAGCACCTCATTCTCCCGCGGCACCGGGATCGGTCTCTCGGTGTATCCCATCTTGCCGATTCCATTCATTACTGATACCTTCATCATACCTTCCACCTTAATGTTCCTCCTTATACTGCCGTATCTTACAGCCTTTGATGCTTCTCAAATACATCGTGCAGATCTTTCGTATATTCTTTATAAATCTGCTTATATTTTCCGTATTCCTTTCCTTTCGCAGAATTAGACGTATACCGATCCCGTTTATTTACATATCTCCTGGCTGTCTCTTTCAGATCTTCAAATATCCCCACTGCATTTCCCGCTAACATCGCCGCTCCCCACATGGCGACATCTTCTCTGTCCAATGTATAATAGGTCTTATTCTGTACATCCGCGCACATTTGTGTCCATACAGGCGATTTCGCGCCGCCGCCTATAATCTTAACATCCTGGATATCGTACTCCGGATAGAGTTGTTCTATCCTGTCAAACGCCAAAGAAAAATCATAAGTAAAGCTTTCCAGCAATGCTTTATAAAAATGCTCCGGGCCATGACTCCAGTCAAATCCCATGAACATCCCTCTCAAGCTGCCATCCAAAGGCATAGACGATCCTCCAAGCAGTCCGATCGCCATGACTCCGCTGCACCCTGGTTCGATGTCTCTCATCTTCTCCTCCATCAATGCAAAACTCTCTTTGGAAGACTTACCGGATTCTCTGACAAACTGATCAATAAACCAATCCAGCGTAATTCCCGAACCCGCAACAAAATGCGTAGTGTAAAAATCTCCAGGCACCGCCGACGGGATCACATCCAACCGCTTCTCTATAATATCTGCCCGATACTCCGGTACACAGCAGCTGATCTCTCCATAAGAAGAGGCTTCAAAAATCGTATCTCCATAATCTACGATTGCCGCTCCCAGACATCCTGCCGCTTTGTCTCCCGCTCCTGACACCAATGGAATCCCTTGTGTTAATCCTGTTAACTCCGCTATCTTCTTATTCAGACATGCACAGACATAATTAGAATTTACGATCTTAGGCAGGTACTTTAAATCCAACCCTATTTCTCTGCAGATCTCCTCCGACCATCTGTCATGATTTACATCTGCCAGGCCAGTCCACTGTATATAAGATCTATCCATCACAGAATCTTCTACCGAGATATCTCCCAACTTACCGATCACATAACCGCTGATCATAAGATACTTTTCAATTTTCTTGCTTTCCTGTGGGAATTCCTCACGAAACCATTCATATTTGGGAGCCATCTGCGGAAAATTCGTACCGCCGATGCATAAGAATTTCTCTCCAAGACTTTCCATCTGCTTCTTCGCATATGGCATATAGCGGCTATCCAAAGAACATGACCAGGTCGTGATATCGTTCCACTCCTTATCAACTCCCATAAATCCCGACATCTGTCCAGTAAATGCTATGGCCGCTACCGCGTTACGCCTGTCACCCAATCTCTCCGCAACCTTACAAAGGCATTTCACAACAGAATCGACCAACTCATCCCCCTTTTGGATAAATATGCCCGGACCTGGCCGATAGTCCTTTACAGGCTCCATTTCCAGAGCGACACATGCGCTCGTATCGTCATACGCCCCTACCTTGATAAAGCTTGTCCCTAAATCAACCGCCAATAAAATATTCTCATTCATATAAACCTCCCGATTCATAAGATCTATGGGATTATGCCTGTATCATCTCAATCTCTACTCCGTTAGGATCTCTGATCAACATTACAGTCTGTCCAATCTGTTCAATATATTCCGGATACATATTGATGCCATATCCTGCCTGTTCGCATCTTCTTCTGCACTCTTCTAAGTCATCCACGCACAATGCGAAATGTCTGTAAACTCCCACATCCGTATTGCCCGCCTGGATTCTCTTCTGTTCTTCTTTATATTCTATTAATTCTAACTTGATATCTGACAAATCATACAGATATAACTCATGGTCACCCATATCAACATTTTTTATTCTCTCTAATCCAATTACATTCTCATAAAAGTCAAATGATTCTTTAACATTAACCATATTGATCGTGATATGATCCACGCCTTTTATCTTCATTCTGACCTCTCCTTTCTTCTAAAAATGGGACTGCCGCATTACAACAGTCCCAACTGATTATCTTGAAACATCCACAAACTCAATATCCAGAACATTGCACAAGAGTTCCAGACGTTCTACCCAATCGCCTGTCCACAATACCTGATGATGTGTTCCTCCATAGCGGAGCCATTTCGTCATTGCGTCTTTTACTCCGTTATCCGGCTTAAAAAATGTATGATTCATCGGAATACCCGGAATGATATCTGTATCCAACACTTCTCCCTTCATCACCACGAGACGGTACTGATCTCCGCTGATCGGAACCAAAGAAGCCACTGTCGTCGTACCAAGCTCCGCGCCGAATATCGGCGTCGGCGGATTATCCCTGTTGCCAATATCGAGAGGTCTGTCAATCAGTGTTACCGGCCGGTCTTTCCTTGCCACTTTCCAGTTGCCTTCTCCCATATGTGCAAACATACATGCGTCTCTGCCGTAATCCAGCGAATACATCTCTGTAAAATGCGGATTGCCGATCAAGAGATGCCCGGCCGCCATCAATGCCATGATATGGACGTCTCCCTCCGCCGCATAAGCATATCCCTTCGCCATCATATTACATGCCGCCAGAATCGGTAACTGATCAATCCTTCCGTCTTCCTCAAATACCATAAAATTCGCTGAAAATCCATCATAACTCTTCTTCTGCAGGAATTTCTCAAATGCAATCTGAAGCTTCGCCGCATAGCGGTGATTCGATTGCGGCATGTCTTCCTGTATTTCAAAATTCTTCTGATCTTCTGCTATCTGTTTATCAATCTCTTCCTCTGTTACGTTGGCAAGTTCTGCAACAACCTGACCAACCCCTTCATGCAGGACTTCAATTCCAAATTTCTGGAAAAACGCCACTTCATCACCCAGAATATCGCCCATATTCTGCATTTTCTGCATCAATGCCAGTCTGCATCTGCGCAACGCGTTCGCCGTTCCTGCCGCCATAGCCCAGTTCTTCACAAACTCCTTAAACTTATCACTCTTCCAGTCCTCCGTGATGATTGCCGGCTGATAGCCTAAGCGCATGAGCATATTAGACGTATCCTGAATCCCATGGATTCCCTGGTTTGTTGTAAGATAACTCCAATTCCAGTCATCTGTCACATTCGGAAGCGGCTGGATATTCGCCAGCATAACCGGAAGATTATTCTTCTTAAACGCCTGTACGATCCTAAGTCCGGGAGAATATAACGTATTGATGATCATAATACCGTCAAGTTCATGATCGTTAAAGCCTTTTACAATACGCTCTGTATGCTCTCTCTCTTTCGACAGACCCGGGAATACAAATTCTGCCGTATCCTTCAATTGCTCAATCACATCTTCAACGAATCTGGTCTGATTAGCTGGAATCTCCGGCTGCGACTCGTCATACAATCCCTGCATCAATGCCAGAATTCCTATTCTGGGTTTTACTAAATTCAACATCTCTTTACCTCCTCAGTATTTTAATCCGCGTTTCCTATGGATGAATAACTACCTTCATTGTGTTGTCATCTCTGATGGAACAGAAGCCTTTCTCAACATCTTCCAAGGCTACCGTCTTTTCTATATATTTCTGCGCATCCAGTCCCCCGTCTTCCATCATTTTCATGATATCTTTCATATAACGAGGTGTAGTTGCATGGACCCCAAATATCTGTAATTCTTTGTAGTGAATCAGGTTAGAATCCAGATATCCCTTTCCATCACCGGGCAGCCCTCCAAATAATGAAATCCTTCCTCTCTTCGCCGCCGCCTTCTGTGCTTCTTCATGGACCGACGGAACAGACGTTGCAGTGATCACCACATCCGCCCCTCTTCCTGCGGTCAGTTTCCTCACTTCCTCGACTGTATTCTGGGTAAATGGATTGATCCATATGATTCCGGGAACCTTCTCCATCGCAATCTTGCCCCGCTTCTCAACCGGTTCTACAATGATCACCTGCGAAGCTCCTTTTCTATATGCCAGTTCAGCGTGGATACACCCTATCATCCCGCTTCCATAGATCAGAACCACATCTCCTCCATGAATCTGCAGATACGTCTGACCATTCCACGCGCAGGCAGCCGGTTCGATCAATGTAGCATCATCATAAGAGATGCTGTCCGGCAGATGCAGCAGATTGCCGTTCTTCACCGCTTTTGCCGGTATCTCAACTACAGACGCAAAGACTCCGTCATACTGGAAACCTATCGTCTCTAGATTCTCACACATATTCGTATATCCTTCTTTGCAATAACAGCACTCTCCGCAGCCTATCGCCGGTGCGGCCGTAACCCTGTCTCCTATATCGAATCCATAATCCTTCAGTTCCTCTCCTACATGAATGATATCTCCGGCAAATTCATGCCCCAGCACTCTGGGTGCATCGATCTTCATACTGCCTTTGAGGAACGTACGCATATCTGTTCCGCAGATAGATGCCGCCCGTATCTTTACAAGGATATTATCTGCATGTTTTGCAGGTTCCCCGACATCTGCAATTCTCAAAATACGGCTCTTGTCCATAATATATGCTTTCATTATTCACCTCGTATGACCTATTCTGCTGCAATCACAATGCCTGCGCTCGTTCCAAGCCTTGACGCACCATTTTTTATCATCAATTCCGCATCTTCCCTGGTCCGGATTCCTCCCGACGCTTTCACCTTCACTTCCGGCTGAACTGTTTCGAACATTAATTTCACATCCTGTGCCGTTGCTCCTCCTGCGGAGAACCCAGTTGAGGTCTTCACAAAATCTGCCCCCGCTTCTTTGCAAACCTGGCATACTTTTACCTTCTCTTCATCTGTAAGCAGGCAGGTCTCTATGATCACTTTCAGGACACGGCCTTCTCTCACTTGCTCTCTTACCGCCGCAATATCTTCCTTTACTTTCTGGAAATCATGTTCCTTAGCCGCTCCGATATCAATCACCATATCGATCTCATCGGCGCCGTCCTCGGCGGCCAGCTTTGCTTCCATCGCCTTTATCTCTGTCTTTCCTGATCCCAAAGGGAATCCGACAACCGTACACACCTTCACTCCTGTATCCTTCAGCTGTTCATTCGCGAATCTGACAAATTTAGGATTCACGCAGACGGATGCAAATTGATACTTTGCCGCTTCTTCACATAATTTCTTTATATCCTGTCCGGTTGCCTGCGGCTTTAACAATGTGTGGTCAACAAAAGCTGATATCCTGTCCATGTACATCCTCCTCTTTATGAAGCCTGTTCTATCCCATTCGGATAAAACATGATCTTATTAAAAACAATTTCCTTTTTCTCAATTTTCTTGAAAACATCCGGCATCTGATCCAATTCTAATTTGTGTGAGATCAAAAGACTTGGATCCAGTTTCCTGTCCGCCATCAATTCTGCAACTTCCGTCCATTCCCTTCCTGGAAATGGATTCGAGAACGAATTCCAACTACCCATTACGGACAACTGATAACGCAATATATTGTCAACAGCTTTTTCCGGCAGGCTCAGCCCTTCATGGGATATTCCCAGATATACGACCCTTCCCATTTTCCCTGCCGCCAGTATCGCTTGCTGCTGAGCAATCGGAACACCTGACATATCAAAAGACACTGAAACGCCTTTCCCATCAGTATAATGCCAGATCCTCTCTACAGCATCTTCTTCCAGCGATTGTATGATATGAGTAGCGCCGCATGCTTTAGCTGTTGCAAGCTTCTCATCATTGACGTCAACTGCAATGATCGTCTTGATCCCAAGCGCTTTGGCATACTGAATAGCAAACAACCCGATCGCACCCATTCCAAATACACATATCGTATCTTCCTGTTTCACATCTGCCCTGAAAAATGCGTGAAGTGCGTTCGCCGCCGGGTCGATCGTCGCCCCCCACTCAAAAGGAGTATCCTCGGAAATCTTTATGAGATTATGCTCCTTTACCGCGAGATATTGAGCAAATGCTCCGTTATTCCTGGAACCATAGTACCTGTATTTTTCACAGAGAGAGTAGATTCCCTTTTTGCACCACTCACATTCATCACAAGGAATCAAGGGCGCGGCGGCAGCCTTATCTCCTATTTTCCAATTATGAACATCTTTTCCATAACCGATAACCTCCCCGGCGAACTCATGTCCCGGGATGATCGGCAATACATGGGAACCATACTTTAAAATCCTGGGTATATCTGAACCACATACGCCAACCGCCATGATCTTCAAGAGGACTTCATCATCTTTGGGCTGCGGATTTTCAACATCAACAAACTCCAGATGATTAACCTCTTTCATAAGAACAGCTTTCATCTCATATCCTCCATTCGCAAGTCAAACTATTGCTTTTTTCTGTATAATCCTGTTACTTCCCCGGCATAAAATCTATGAAAATCATTTTCATCTTCATTGCTGTAAAATCTTTCAATTTCATTTGCCGGGATTCTCCCGCCCACAAAGTCAAGATGATACATCTTTCTGCACACAATGATAAGCTCTGCTTCTTCAAATCCCGGCGTTCCGTCAAAATACTCTACGTGCAGCCCCATCTTGCCGATCTTATCCTCATCACGTCCCGAATGACTTCCAAGATATCCTAGCTTGCTTTTACAATCTCCCGGGAAAAAGCTCAGTGAAAAAGTATCCATCTTTTCAATAAATTCATAGGTATACCTGCTCGGACGTATGAAGATGAATGCCGCATCTTTATGCCACAAATCACCCAAACCTCCCCAACAGGCAGTCAGAGTATTCACTCCTCCTGTTTCATCTCCTGCGGTTACCAGCATCCAATCCCGGCCAATACTTTGAAATGGATTAATCAGAAAATCTTTTGATTCTATTTTTTCAAACATATCTATGACATCCTTCCTCCTACATTTAATCGTCTACTTACTCAGACAGATTACATTCCACGACATCTTGTCTAAGACAGCTTTAACACAGCCATTTTCGCATCTCGCATTTCCATTCTCGGCAGGCTTAACTGCATCCGGAGTATCTTCTGTATTGGTGGCCTTCGGATCGTCCGCCGTTAATACAATATGCTTCTTAACACTGTACCCTTCAAAGCCACGCAGCTCCAGACTCATCTCAAGCTGCTCCTCTAGGCTTCTGTTGATTGCAAAAACTGTAATATTATCCTGCGCGTCTACAACCGCCTGCGCATCTAAGTACGGCACATCTTTATAATCTTTACTGTCATAGACATCCGAATTAACCTTCGTAAGAAGCGCTGTACCTCTCCCATACTGCGTATAGTGCAAAAAAGCATAATACGGCGGAAGAACCCAGCATCCTCCTTGATTCCTGGTCCGTATGTGTGAAATACAATTCACCAGCTCTGAAACACACGCAATCTTAACACTGTCTGCATGTCTGAGAACGGATAATAACATACCGCCCAGAGCAAGCGCATCCTCCGCCGTATACGTGTCTTCCAAAAGCGGCGGCGCAACACGCCACTTCTTCTCAAACCGCTCTTCACGGGCTATCGAATGCCATGTATTAAATTCATCAAAAGAAATATATACCTCATGTTCGCTTCGCTTCTTCGCTTTAACAAATGCAATTGCTGCAGCAACATTATCCAGATACCGGTCTGTAACCATGGGTTTGGCCAGATAGTTGGCGCTATCGTTCTCCATATTGCCAATATAATGATGCACAGACAAGTAATCTATAAAATCATAAGATTCCTCTAATGCTTCTACATCGAACGCCGGGAACGTATCCTGCCCCGGTGAAGAAGATCCTGCAAGCACTGTTTTGATCTCGCTGTCAATCAATTTCATTCCTTTGGCAGCTTCCTTTGCCAACAATCCATATTCCCTGCCGGGCTTCTGTCCTACCTGCCAGATTCCATCAATTTCATTAGACAGACACCAGTACTTATAATTCAACGGCTTCTCAAACCCATTCTTTTTTCTCATCTCAGACCAATGCGTACCGCCCTCAAAATTACAATACTCCACACAATCCATGGCCTCCAGCACACCCCTGGTTGCAAGATTGACTGTCATCATAACGTCAGAACCATTCTTATCCGACCACTTTGCGAATTCATCCAGGCCGAATTCATTCGTCTCAATACACTGCCAGGCAACCTCAACCCTTCTGGGACGTTCTTCTTTGGGGCCGATTCCATCTTCCCATCTGTAGGTCGAAGTAAAATTACCTCCTGGGAACCGGTTCAGTGTAAGATTCAACGGCTTAATGTACTCCATAACATCCTGCCTGAACCCGTCTTCATCCGCGCTTTCATGCCCCGGCTCATAGATGCCTCCATAGATACATCTTCCCAAAGGCTCCACAAAGGAGCTGAATACCTTCTCATCAATCTCAGCAATCGTAAAATCCTTATCAATAATTACCTTCGCCTTTTTCATCTTAAAATACCCCGCCTTAATTTTCTTCTGTAAGCTTCATCAAGTGAACAGTTGCTTCATCTACAAAGAGATGATCTATGTATCCCTTTTTCAGAACACTGCGCAGAATCATTGCTTTGGATACATCGTAAACCACACAGATTTTGTTGGGTATCTTCTTGAGATCCTGGAGGGATATGGATATTGTCCTGTCATCATACGCCATATCACACACTTCTCCCTCTTTATCCAGAAAATGTGTACAAAAATCTCCAGCTAACCCATTTTTTCTCAGCTTTTTCAAATCATTTTTATCTATAAAGCCATTCCGGAACATTGCGTTGTCTTCTCCCAGGTCGCCCACCGTAAAGACTGCAACGTCCACTTTCTCCCACATATTCAGAAGTCCGGCAACTACTGAATCAGAATATATGGATTCCTTTATCTTATTGTTCTCCACAAGTACCGGCAGCGGAATCACATAGGGTGTACCATTGAATGCCTGCGCAAAATTCGTAGAGATCTCCGACACATAGATATTCTTCTCAATATTACCCATACCGCCTGACAGGGGGATCACTCTTATGTTCTTATACTCTCTCTCCACCTCAATCTCTTTGGATATACGATACAAAGTATTTCCCCATGTAAAAGCAATGGTCGCTCCATCCGAAACTAATTCACCAAACAACTGACTAACCGTCTCCGCCATCGCTTTTATCATCTTATCTTTATCCAGAAAATTTTGGTTCTTAAAAACTTTAACATTCTTTAAGCCATATTTCTCTTTCAGCCAATATTCCATATGCCCGTCATCCATGGAATACTCCCTCACCTTTATCTCCACAATGCCTTCCCTTCGAGCCGCATCCAGAAGCTGACATACATAGGCGCGGGATAAATTAATAATCTCAGCAATTTTCTTCTGGCTATACCCATAATAGTAATACATTTTCGAAACTTCCACTAACAACCTTTCCTTACCTTCCATAATTGGGCTACCTTCCTTTTCTTTCGCATTCAGGCACGCTGGCATAGAGATCCGTTGTTCAAAAGTTCCAGATATTACCAGGGCCTTATCTTATCATTATAATCCATAAGCACCCTGTTATGGTAGTCATATTGATGCCGGGTTATCAGTCTTTTTATCTGTTTTGCCGAATCAGACGGCTTAAGAGGCGCTTCCTGCCCTCCCATCTTCGTCTGCATCCATCCAGGATGTACTGCCAGAACTCTTATCTTATCCTTTTCCAGGTATCTTTGAAGTATGATACTCTGTATATTCAATGCCGCTTTTGACATACAGTAATCATAACGGATGATATAGTCTGCATGTGCCTGCATACTTCCTGCTTCCGATGATATATTAACGATTACCCCTGCGTCTGAAGCTTTCACAAGTCTCAGCAACATCTTTGTAACTCGGAGGGGACCCAAAGCATTCGTATTAAAAACCTCCAACGCTTCACTCACTTCAAAGTCTTCCAATTGTCTTTCACTGTTCTGCGGGAGAATACCCGCGCAATGAATCAAAATATCAATGTGACTGATCTTCCTGCAAAGCTTCTCTGCATTCTCACTGACCGAGCTATCACTGGCAATATCCATTACCCCAAAAGAAAATCTTTCATTTTGCAGGCAACTGCAAATATCTCCCTCGTCTATGTCAAATCCAAATACCTGACAGCCTTCGTCAAGGTATTCTTTGGCAAGGCAGCTGCCAAGCCCCCCTGTAACACCTACAATCACTATATTTTTCATTCTCTTATCCCTTAACCGCTCCTGCCATCATGCCCTTTTCAAGTTTCTCCTGGAAAATAATATACAATATTATCATAGGCAATGCCGTTAACACCAGAATGGTCATGATCATAGGAATATTGACCCCATACTGCCCCTGATATTCCCAAACCGCCAAAGGCAGCGTTCTCTTGGACACAGACGACGTAAGAACCAATGCGTATACGAATTCATTCCACATATTGATGCCGTTATAGATTGCAAGCGTTGCCAACCCTGGTTTTGACAGCGGAAGAATAATCTTCAGAAATATCTTGACCTTTCCGGCTCCGTCGATTTCAGCAGACTCTTCTAATTCTTTGGGTATTCCTTTCATGAACCCAGTCAATATGAATACAGAAACCGGCAGATTGAATGCCACATATGGACCGATCAACGCCATTGGAGAATCATAGAGTCCCATCTGCTTTGTAAAGAGAAATACCGGGATCAATGTGGCATGAATAGGAATCGCCATACATGCAATCACAATATTGAATATCAGATTCCCCCATCGGAAATTGAGTCTCGCGAATACGTAAGAAGCCATGACCGCACAGGTAAGTATCAATATCAGTCCTACTACACAAACGACAATACTGTTCTTAAAATAGTTAAAATAATTCCCTGTAAGAATCTCAATATAGTTACTGAGCATCAGCACTTTCGGAAGCTTAAAGACAGATCCCGAGAACAATTCCTGCTGATCCTTAAGAGAAGTAATCACCATATACACAAACGGCACCACCGTTATCAACACCCAAAACAGTATAAACAATTTTGAAATAATTCTTAAAGGAGTGATCTTCTTACTTCTTACCATCTTCTAATCCTCTCCCTTCCAGTACATGGTCTTAAAAGTCATCAAAGAAATAACCGTTATGATGATGAACATTGCCGAAGCAATCGCTGAACCAATGTCATTTAGATAAGTATTAGGTTAGATTCTGCTAATGGGGGTCTAACCTATTTTTTTAAAAATTTCTCTCAAAGGGGTTGACAGAAAGCTTAAAATGTGCGGCCGCGCTCACTACTGATGAATTTTAGAGGTAGTGAGCGCGGCCCTTGAAATTGGAAACAGAAACTTCATTTCAATTTCAAGGAGGTACATTTTATGTCATTCGAAAAAATCAAAGCCGCTTTTACTGATTCCGTTAACTGTGTTGTATCCGACATCTCCCGGTATACGGTCACTCCTGAAAGGGATTTTACCCGTTCCAGAAAAATGGGGGCGGATAAACTCATCTCCTTCCTGGTTTCCTGCGGTTCTTCCAGCACCAGGATAGAACTGCTTGATTTCTTTGGCCTGCAGGCAGACTCCCCATCTGCCTCCGCCTTTAACCAGCAGCGCGCCAAACTCCGACCTGAAGCCCTGGAAGCCGTTTTCCATTGTTTCAACTCTGCTGTTCTGGACGGTGCAGACCCCCGCTTCCGTTTCCTTGCCGCAGATGGATCCACCTTCACCTTCTTCAGCAGGCCCTCCTTTTCTTCCCCAGAATACTTTGTATCGGAAGGACATTCCACAAAAGGCTTCTACAGCATGCACCTGAATGCTTTTTATGACCTGCAGAAACATACTTATTCTGACGCCCTCATCCAGCCCGTCCACCAAAAGGATGAATTCCGGGCTTTCTGTGATATGGTTGACCGGCACGATACCCGGCCCGGAACCAGGGATGTCTTCATCGGCGACAGAGGATACTGTTCCTATAACAACATGGCGCATGTTGTGGAAAAAGGACAGTATTTCCTCTTCCGCACAAAAGACATCCATTCCAAAGGGCTTGTTGGAAATTTTGATTTCCCGGATACGGATTCCTTTGACATTACGGTGAACGTTACACTTGTACGCAGCCATAAGAAATCGATCCCTGTCAAAGAAGGATTTTACAGACGTTATGTGGATGCGAATGCTTCCTTTGACTATGTGGCATACGGCTCCCTGGATACTTACGACCTCTCCTTCCGTATTGTAAGGTTCCCCATATCCGATGACTCTTATGAATGCATTGTCACCAACCTGCCCAGGGAGGAATTCCCGCCGGTACGGATAAAACTCCTGTATTTTTCCAGATGGGCCATAGAAGGCTCCTTCCGTAAGCTGAAATATACCATAGGCTTAAGTAATTTCCACGCATACAAGCCGGAATACATCAAACAGGAAATATGGGCAAAACTGATTGCATACAACATAACGGAAACCCTTATCAGCCTTACGGTCATCAGGCATGGCCAGACCAAACATGAATATAAAGTAAATTTCAGTATGGCTGCACATATTTGTAGGGTCTCCCTCCGTCTGCACACGGGGGAAAACCCTATAGATGTAATGTCACTGCTTCAAAAGGAGCTTATCCCTGTCCGGAATGACCGACGGTACCCACGCCTTCAGACAGCACACTTCCGAAAACCACGGTACTTTATATACCGGGCAGCATAAAGCAGTTCCATTAATACCTATAATACCTTTTTATGAGGCAGATGTAAATCTGCTTGTTTGCCATGCAATTCTATTCCATTCTAAGTGATACAGGATGAAAAATATCCCTGGATTCTTTCTGGCACTTCCATTTTCCCTGCCCATTGGCCCTTTGGAAAAAGCGGCACACATTTCTTTCGCCCTTAACTAAATGACATTGATCGCTGAACCATAACCCATCTTCATGCTCGTGAATGCATTCTTATACATATAAGTGGCCATCAGCTCCGTTTTGCCGGAAGGTCCGCCTTCTGTCATAACATATATGAGATCGAAATACTTTAATGAACCTACCATACACATGATTACAGCACTCTTTATCGTATCAGACATCATAGGAATCGCTACTTTGAATATATATTGTGTTCTGGTAGAGCCGTCTATGACAGCCGCCTCATAAATATCTGTTGAAATCGTAGTGATCCCGGCATAATAATATAACATATAGAACGGTACGTACTGCCATGAAATAACCAAGATCACCGCCGCAAGCGCTGTTGAACCCGACGACAAAAGATTGAAAGGCTTGTCCATGAATAGCCGCATTATAACACCCGCAAGCCCATATTTAACCTCAAATAACTGGCGGAACAAGAATCCGATCGCTACAGAACTCATAAGCAGAGGCAAAAAGTACGCCGCTTTTATCAGTTTCGCACCATGTAACAATCCGTCGATCAAAAACGCCAGAAGCATCGCTATCGGCATCTGTATTACAATACAACTGATTACCATAATCACATTATTTTTTACTGCATTCCAGAATTTTGTATCATGAAGTAATACTTTCCAATTCTCCAGGCCTATAAAAGTCCCCTCAGCCGTTACTCCGTTCCAATCAAGAGTGCTGATATCAAACGTAAAGATGACCGAACGGAAAATAAATAAAACCAAAAAGAAACAGGTTGGCAGTAAAAACGCAATAGAAACTCTATTGACAGCACGCCTTCTTCTTGAAGCTAAGTCTTGTCGTTTCATATGCTTCCCCCCATTTTAATGATTGGGCCGCCGGGAAATACTGTATTGAAAACCATTTCCCGGCAGTCCCATGGTTAAATACTACTTCAAATCTGCAATCGTATCATCCATCATCTTACCGTACTCTTCCGGGGTGATCGAACCATCCAAAAGCTGCTGCAATGCATCCTTATGAACCTCTGCCTGTTCATTCGGGAGATACTGATCCAGCCATAACTGCATATGCTCGGCAGACTGCGCCGCATCACTGATCGCAATGCTAAGATCATCCGTCAGTTCTATATCCTTTAACGGCGGGATCTTTCCTTCTGCAATTCTTTCCTCTACCGCAGTATCATCCAAAAGATATTTGATTGCTTCAAATGCCATCTCCGGTTCCTTAGATGACTTTGCTACAGAATAAAAGTTATCTCCGATTGTGCCGATATAGTCTGCCGCGCTTCCTTTTCCATTCGTGTCAGCCGGGAACTGAATGATACCAATCTTATCAATGTAGTCCGGTGCTTCGCCCTGTGCCGTAAAGAGGAACCATCCGCCCATAATATACATTCCTGCCTCATCATTGTATAACAAGTTCCGATCCTGTCCGGAATCATAATCTAATGCATTGAAATCATCCCCGAAGTATCCTTTTTCTGCCCATTCCTGGAACTTCTGTGCTGCTTTAATATAGTCGTCTTCTGTAAAACTCTTCTCTCCGTTATACCCGTCTTCAAAGGCCTGCGCGCCTGCAATTCTGTCTAATATGTATCCATAGATAATGGATCCGGTCCATTTGGTCTTATTCGCCAACGCTATCGGAATCACATCTTTCTCCAACAATGCATCGCAAACCTGTTCAAACTCATCAAGAGTTGTCGGCGGATTAAGATCGTATTCTTTAAACATCTCTTTGTTATAATACAAAAGTGCCGGGGATACATTCTCTACCGGAACCGCCCATATCTTATCCTGATAAGTCGCCTGAGCTATAGATGCATCCAAAAACTGATCCTTGTAATTATCTGCGTTCATTAAATCTGTCAAATCATAGAGCGCATCTGCATCTACATACGATGTCATCGGGCCGCCGGTCCAATGGATAAAAATATCCGGAAGTTCACCTGCTGCCATAGCCGTTACCAGCTTCGTCTTATAAGCGTCATTCGCCATGGCAACTATGTCCACTTTGTAACCCGGATTCGCTTCTTCAAACCGCTTCATCGAATCCTCAATTGTCTTCGCTACAGTATCCTGCGTCTGGATATGCCACATAGTGATCACTTTCTCATCTCCTGTAGACGTATTATCCTGTGCCGAATCATCCGAACTGCCGGACGTCTTTGTATTCACACTACAGCCTGCCATTCCAACACCTAGAGCAGCTATCATTGCAAATACGGTTGCCATCTTGGAAACTTTTCTCATCATTCTTTGACCTCCCTTTGCCTATCAATTACTGATAGTGAATTAATTTTGTAAATTATAGTGAATTAGTTTACATCTAAAATATAGCATAATTCACTATGGTAATCTATTCACTTTTTCTACAAAATTCGACTTCAGAATTTGTATATATGTTATAAATACCATGGATTATTACAAAAAAATTAGCATATTTTTACCAACAATTTCCTGGCGCAAAAAAAGCCGGGAACCTAAAAAGATTCCCGGCTTCCTTTGCCTAAGAGAAAAAACAAAGCTTCTTACTTCTCCTCAATCGCCATGATCATATCCACCCTGGTCTGATGCCTTCCGCCTTCAAACTCCGCGTCAAGCCACGCCTTCACGATCTCCTTGGCTGTCTCGATCCCTATGATCCTCGCACCAAACGCAAGAACATTCGCATTATTATGCTGCCTCGACAGTCTTGCCGTACACGGCTCCGAACACACCGCCGCCCTGATTCCCTTCACCTTGTTGGCTGCAAGGGAGATCCCAACACCTGTCCCGCAGATCAAGATCCCCAGATCCACGTCTTTTGCCGCAACTGCCCTTGCAACCTTCTCCCCGTATTCCGCGTAACAGCAGCTTGTCTCGCTGTCTGTTCCGAAGTCTGCAACTTCATATCCCAATTCTTCAAGATATGCTGCAATCTCATTCTTCATCACAACTGCTGCATGATCATTTCCGATTCCAATCTTCATTTATACATTTCCTCTCTTCCATTCATCTTATTTTTATATTATAATATGATACAAGCGTCAAAAGGTCAAGTGTTTCATGCAGGCATGAAACACTTGACCTGGGGACGCGCAAAACACCGAAAAGCAGCCATTTTTAAGGAGAAAATATGATAAAATTAATCGCAAGCGATCTGGACGGCACATTATTGAAAAACGGCGCCCAGAAGCTTAATCCCAAGATATATGATATTATCAGGAAACTAAAGGAGCATGGGGTACGCTTCGCGGCGGCAAGCGGAAGGCAGCACTATAACCTCAAGCTTCTCTTCGCACCCGTCAAGGATGATATCTTCTACATAGCGGAGAATGGTTCCCTGTGTATCTGCAATAACCAGGTTATTTCCAGAGGGCTGATCGACAGGGATCTGGGCCTTCGCATCTTCCGGGCCGTCCGGGAACGCGGCGGATGCCATTGCCTCCTGTCCTGCGAATCCGCATGCTATACGGATTCCAAGGATCCGGCATTCATCCGGCACATACAGGAGGTCCTGCACTACGACTTAAGAACCGTAGACGATCTGGCTGATGTCACAGAACCTTTTCTGAAGGTCGCTATCTGTGATTTTGCCGGCACGGATGATATAGAAGCATATTTCCAGGAATTATTCCGCGATGAGATCAAGGTCGTTACGTCTGGTTTGATCTGGATTGACTTTATCGCGCCGAACGCCAATAAGGGAACTGCTCTTGCGGACCTTGCAGCCCACCTTGGAATCAGGCCCGAGGAATGCATGGCATTCGGTGACCAGTATAACGATGTAGAGATGCTCCAGTTTGCCGGATGCAGCTACGCTATGTCCGACGGAGCGCCCGGTATTAAGGAATATGCAGTTCATACCACGGATTCTGTAGAAGATGTCTTGGAAGATTTTCTTAAGAAGCTTGGAGGGATCATTTCATGAAGAAGTTAATATTATTTTTCCTGAAGCCGCTGTCATTTCTGCCTGCCATATGTATGATGTATGTGATCTACAGCTTCTCGGCGCAATCCGGCGAGGCTTCCGGAAGCTTGAGCTATACCGTAAGCTATAAGATTGTTGAGATCGGGAACGATACTTTTGACGTTGGGATATCGGATGATCAGCTTGGTTATTATGCCAAACGGATTGAATATCCCGTCCGGAAGCTTGCCCACATGACAGAGTATTTCTGTCTGGCGATCGCCGTTTCATTCCCGTTCTATGTATATGGGCTGCGGGGATTCCCTTTGATGCTGGTCGCCGGACTGATCTGCGTAGGCTTTGCCGCCGGAGACGAGTACCACCAATCCTTCGTCGACGGGCGCGGTCCTTCCAAGAAGGACGTTATGATCGACAGTATCGGTGCATTTTTCGGTATTATAACCGTCCGGGTCATCTGTTGGACCTTCCTGGCTCCCTTCCGAGTCGCACAGCGCATGGAAGAACGGGCGCGAAGGAAGGAGATGGCCCGCCGGCAGGCGGAAGAGCGGGAACGCGATCGGCGGGAACTCGCCCGCTTCAGGGCCGCCGAACGCCGGAGGGCTGAAGCAAGGCATTTCGCCGAAGAACGCCGCCGCACCGAACTCTATTCCGCCGAAGAACGCCGGTCCGATTCAAAACGCTCCGCCCCCAAACGCCGCAAAAGTACCGACCAAGGCCAAGCCCTCTCTAGAACCGAACGCGACAAACCCGCACGGCAGGCTTCAAAATCAAAGTCAACACAGGCGAGAACTGAACGCTCAGAACAAATACCCGCACGCCGCAAGCCCTCACAATCCAGATCCGCCAACGCCCGCCCCATAAAACGAGTATCCGCCCAAACAAAACCATAATTAAGATCTCAGTCACACAACAACTGCCAAATGTACACATAAACATTCTCGCCCGACTCGTTACACGGCACAAAAAATACAACCTCCCGCCTGTACGGCTGGAAATCCATTTCCAGTGTACAGGCAGTTCGGAGCTGTCCTTCCTCTAAGCAGACGTTCTAGGGCGTCTTTAGCAGAAACGAAATCCACGCCTTACGAAGACTTAGGCATGAGGGCTCTCCCGAATGTCTTAGTCGCAGTTAGGCGTTAGTTCGTTGGCGCGTTGCCCGGTCTGTGTGAGGAAGGACAGCTCCGAACTGCCGTCACCTTCGAACAATCATTCCAACCGCACAAGCCCCCACACCTTAATCCTTCTCATACCCATTCTTCCGATACATCACCAGGAACACCAGCACACTTATGATCAATTCCCCAAACAGCACTGCAATATCTAGCGCTTCCATCTTATACTCTGCCCCATTGGCGAAGCAATCCGTCATCTGCGTCACCACTCCCGTGAACAGAAACCCGGATATCCTGCGAAGTCCTTCCGACAGATTCCCCAATATAGGCACCATCATAAATACCATCATCAGCGGATACCCGATCAGATTAGCGTTCATCTGGGTACTGGCACAGATTCCCACGATCATACCGATCACGCAGCTTATCAGCGAAGCGATCACGCTCACCAGGAAAAATACCGGAACCGACACCTGCCCCATCTCAATCCCGCTGACCCACAATATGGCAAAATTGATCACCACTGTAAGAACGAACGGATACAGAATACTTCCGATAAAATACTGCATTCCCGTGACAGAGGAAGTCATCAGTACACGTAAGGTGTGCTTCTCCTTTTCTTCTGCAATTGCTGTCCCCACCATCAGGAAACCATTTATGCAGATATTCATGGTGACGCCAAGGTTCAGGAGCATCGCCATCATGATAGGTATCAGCTCTCCGTTCGGACCAAAATTGCTGTATAGAATCTTGAATCCCCAAACCATGCCGATCACCATGAACGGTCCTATCACGACTGCTGTATTCTGGCTCATACAGAGCCATTTGATCTGCGCTACCGCTGCCAGCTTATTCATATTTCCCATATTATTTCCACTCCTTCCTACCATGCATTCAATGTCTTTCCCGTTACCTGCAGAAATACACTTTCCAACGTCGGTTCGCATGAATGTATACACTGTACCTGATCCTTCTCCATCCATTCCGCAATCTTTCTGATATTCTCAGGTGACTGCTCCAATATGATCTCTTTTCTGTCATCCAGAAGAATCTGATATCTCTTATCATGATTGTACTTCAGGCAAAGTTCCTGTGGCGATCCGAATTCTACGATTTCCCCCTGATATAGAAGCGCAACATTGTCGCACAGCTTCGTTGCTTCTTCCATATTATGGGTCGTCAGGAATATTGCCATCCCTTCCTTCTTGAGATCCAACAGCATCTTGTGGATCTCAACCGCCGTCGTCGGGTCCAGGCCGCTTGTAGGCTCATCCAGGAACAGGATCCTCGGCTTATGAAGGACTGCCCTGGCAAGAACCAAACGCTGCTTCTGCCCCTTCGACAGCTTACCTGCCTGCTTCTTACTATGTTCAGACAGATCGACCTGTCTTAAGACTTCCTCCACTCTTGTCCGCGGCACGCGCCAGATCTTCGCAAACATATTCAGGTTCTGCCCTACCGTCATCTTCTCATAGATACCGCTGTCATCAGACACCACACCGATCCTCTCATAGATCGAAGCATCAATATTGGCTGAATCTGTCCCCAGGATCCTCGCCTCCCCGGAGGTCTGCCGAAGCTGTCCTGTGATGATCTTGATCGTTGTGGTCTTACCGGCTCCTGACGGTCCCAGGAACCCAAGGATCTCTCCCGGATGCAGCTCCATGTTAATATCCTTAAGCGCCAGCTCCGTCTTATAGCGCTTGGAAATATGCGACAATTGAAGTAATACGTTTTGTTCCATATGCTAAATCTCCTATTTTCCTTCTCTTAAAATCCTGGCTCCCTCTCATATCCTCTCAAGCAGAGCCCCCTTCATATTCCTCGAAAAGATACACTTCTCCCCATTTTTCATCCGGATCTCCCTGCCCTTAAGATCAAGCTCCGCAATCTGGTCCACATTCACAAGATACGCCCTGTGGACCCTCATGAACCTCTCCCCAAGCTTCTCCTCCAATTCCTGCATACTCCCGATAAAATCAATTCTGTCATGGAGTCCGTGCAGTTCGATCCGATGCGTCCGCCCCGAGGTCTCGAAGAAAATGATCTCATCCACCGGTATATGCTTGACGACATCCATAACCTTCACGGAGAAATATTCCCGCTCTTCTCCCTTTTCCTCACGCATCCGCTCCGTGATCACTTTGAGGCAGCGGCGGATTCCCTCCTGCATCTTCCGGACATTACCCTTTACAATATAATCCAACGCTTCCAGATGATACCTGAAAGTCTCGAACGCAAGATCCTGAAAAGCCGTCACATAGATCAGGAATCCCCGCGAATCCAGCTTCCGGATCTCCTTGCCAAGCCCGAAGCCGTCCATAGACTCCCCCCTCAGCTCAATATCCAGGAAATAGATCCCGCGTCCGGGAGATTCCTTCACCGCTTCAACGATATCCTCTGGATGTCCGCTGCACATAACGATCTCCATGTCATATCCCTCGATCAGTATTAATTTCTCCAGATATTCCCTCTGCGCAGCACGTATCTCAGGCTCATCTTCACATATATATACCGGAAGCATAGGTATATCCCTCCCTTTTTTCACTCAATCAATGGCTGCACCGGCCGGTGTAAACCAACGGCCTCTGCCCCTGCCGATCTCTTCCCGCGGTACTCCTTTGCGAAGATAAATACCCCAAAGAGCACCCCGTTCACCAGAAGCGCAAGCGGGATATCACTCCAGGATACCGTCTGGTTCGACAGCACCTCCACGGACATATCCCCGGAGATCACCAGTATCAGATTATTATTCAAGAAATGCATGACCACGGGCACCCATATGTTCTCCGTCTTCATGTAAGCAAATCCCATGAAGATGCCCAGCGACACACAGGTGATCACCTGGCTGACTGTCATTGGCAGGCCATCCTTGGGAGACACATAGTAGAAGAAATCAAGCGGAAGATGCCACAATCCCCACACGATCCCTAAGACCACCACGCCTTTTCTAAGGCCGAACTTCTTCTGAAGGATCGGCTGCAGATAATATCTCCATCCGTACTCTTCCCCGAAGAATGCAATATAAGCAAGCAGGAAGTTCACAGGCATAAATCCCATGTACATCCATGACTGCAGATTCTTCATGATCGCCCCAAAGGAAGCCAGTTCACCCACAGATGCATAGGAGATTGCCGCACGTAGGAAATACAGCGCCATAAACAGAAGAATACAGGCTGCCGACGCCTTCCAGTTCTTCCCCCGCAGCCCATAAGCCGCCCGCCTTCTCTTCCCTGCCGCGATCAGACAGATCAGACAGATAATGCTTCCTATGATCTGCAGATATTGGATGCCTAAAAGCCATACCGAGACCGTACCGCCGGGCATAGTGATTTCCGCGTCCGGTTTCAGCACCGAACATACTGTAACCACGATAGAAAGCACGGTAACCACGGTAAAACTGCGATAGAATGCCTTAGGCATATCTGCATCCTCCCGGCGTGTCAGAAGAAATGCAAGCATCACTCCCAGCGCCGGATAGAGCATCTGTGTATTGGGAAATGCACTGAGATCCAGCTTCTTCCCATAGCCATACCACATCAGGATACCCAGCAAATACGGGATCCCATAAGCAATCAATGCAAAAATTGTAAGTTGTCGTTTTTCTGTTCTTGAACCCATTATTTTTCCTCCTAAAACTAATAATAATCGACAACTATATTGTAACAATTTTTACTTTGTCCCCGCCCGATATTGCCTAAGAAGCACATTCTGGTGCCCCAGCTGTAATTTATCCCTCCTGGATCTTCAATTCCTGTATAAAATATCCGTCACGGATCGTTGTAAAAGGCATCGCCCTCTCATACTTAGCAAGAATCTTCTTATAATTGCTAAGACCGATTCCCCTGCCCTGTCCTTTAGACGAATACCCGTGATCTCCAAGCTTATGGAAATCTACCGCCGAATACAGCGTATTCTTTATCCGGAATGTCGTATAATCATTCTGGCTGCTGATCATAATATGAATCCGCCCGTCTTCCCTGCCCTTCACTTCCTCAATCGCGTTATCAAGAAGGATCCCCAGGCAGCGGCACAGGTCTGTACTGCGAAGCCTCGTCATTTCAAAAGGTCTCAGAACCTCCAGCTCCCAACGGATCTCTTCCTCCTGCATGATCTTCATTTTCTCCAGGAACAATCCCTTCACTTCCGTCACACGGATATTGGCGAGCTGGTTCATCAGCCGGATCTGGCTGCCTACCTGCAGGTCAAAATCCTCCGTCATCTCCTGGATATAACCCTGGATTGCCTCAAGGTTACCCTCTTCCGCCTGCAGGTACATCCCCGACATCATATTCTTGAAATCATGCCGGAACCGCCGTACCTCTCTTTGCAGGCTTTCCAGACTCTCGATATACGCTCCCTGCTGCTTAAGGCTTATGTTCTGCTCCTCAATCCGCCGCTGCTGCATCTCCTCACGTCCGGTATAGATGAAGATCATATATATGATCAGCAGAAATATCACCGCAGTCGCCGGATTATAACCCATATCCTTTGCACTGATCTCAACCGCCTCCTGCACGGCCTGCTGTATCACCGGATACAGCCCCAGGAATACCAACACTGTATTCTTCAGCTTCTGCTCTTCCCATTGCCCGAATAATTTCCCTGCCCTCGTCTTATACAGGAGCAGGAGCACCAGGAAGAGACAGAACGGAACCACGACCCACTCATAGAACAGATATTGCCTTCGGTCAGACATATGTTCCAGATGATAAAACTTATTAGGTGCAAATACATCTGCCAGATTCCATCCAAAGTCATACATTATATGCAGAAAAACCGACGTCGCCAGATATGTCCCCCATGATTTCTCATACATCACCCGCAGGAACAGCATCATTGCGCAGATCGTAATATAATCGAATACCGTCTCTCCTCCGTTGTGGGGCGTAGCGAACAATCCTGTTTTGAAAAAAATCGTTCCGGCGAGCGAGAGTGCGAAAATATACAGCATCCCTGCGCCAAAAATAGAATAATAATGTTTCCTGTTCTTATACGGGATATCCCCCAGAAGCAGAAGCGATGCACATAGATAGAAAATCGCTGTCATCCCCACACTCAAAATATTCGCGCACATAATCTCGAAAAATGTCATTTCACACTCCTCCAACGTAACAATTCGGACAAACTGCCCTGTTATCCTCCATCCACAGCCGGTGTGCTATCACGCCCGAATCCGGAAGGTCTTAGGGGCAAACCGGTAGACCAGCACGCATGCCGCGATACAATAAGCAGCGCAGAAGATGATGGTTCCCAGGGCAAATGCGAATGTCGGTATCCGAACCTGCATAAAGCCGCAGCAGACAAAATAAGTCGCCAGCACCACGATCCGGTAAGTTCCGCTCTTGATCTCCGTCCCTGCATTGTAAGGCTGCAGGAGATAGTAGATCGTCAGATAATGTACGGAGAAGAACATACTCATAAACAGGATCGAGACGATCAGCATCACATAGTTAAGCGGTTCGCTGGTCCCGCCCGACACATAGAGCATGGCGGCAAGCCCCGCCCCGATGACGGATGCCGGGAGAAGATTCACCTTCATGATCTCCCGAAGCCGTATCCTGAACAGCTTCAAGATACATTCCGGCCGCTTATAGAAGGAATAGGTCAGGAGACTGTGGTCGCAGTTCATGAACAGCACATTGGTAAATCCTGTCCCTCTGTTTACCCAATACATAATAAATACAAAATAAGGCAGATTGGTCATCACCAGATGATTGATCGTGCTCTTGACCTCCGGCACGAATAAGATTCCCAGAATGCATACACATACGATGCCCAGGCTGACCAGCGCGATCCTCTCCGCAGATCTCCAGAGTATCTTCCGGTGACGTTTGATAAACAACTCATTCAGATACTCGAACCCTCTACGGTTGCTGCCGGATGTATCCCCGATCTGTATCGCCTTCTCGCTTTTCTTCTTGACTGAATTCCTGGCCTGCTCTATCTGGCTCATATACTGTATCAGAAGTTGCTGATAGACCTCCCGGAATTCCCCGAAGGTCCAGATCTTGCGAACCGACAGAAGGCCAAGCAGGATCCCGCATATCAGGATCCCGGCGCTTACTGCCGCCGGAAGCACCCAGCCTATGGCCGGAAGCCCGTAAGCCGCCGCCAGGAATCCGGCGATCACAAGCCATTCTTTCACGCCCACCTCGTTCTCACTCACAGCCCGTCCCGTCCGCTCATAATCCCGCAGGGAATAGGCGACCACCGATGATTTGATACCTGCCGCCGCAAACGGAAGCAGCAGGCATTGCCACAGCATCAGCCCGCACATTTTCCCGAAGATCATACCGAAGATTGTATAACCGGCTAAGACCTTCGCCATCTCATATCCGTATGTGACCAGCGCATACTCTCTGGCATTCATCCGAAGAAGGATCAGCGCGTAGTATTTGTCCTTCGTCGGATTGAATATATAGGTGTTCAGAAGCGCCCCGATCAGAGTCAGCAGTACATAGATATGCAGAAATATCTGTCCTGTCGGCGCAGTCTCATAAAGTCCCGCTGCCAATGTGACCATCAGCAGAAAATACAGGAATTTCCCCAGGAACGCCTTGATGAACTCCCAGATCCCGGATAAGATCTCTCCAAGAAGCTTAAAGTCCGGATCCCGGTATAATTCCTGCGGGAGCAGCCGCTTAATCAGGGGAATCTGTTTCAGAGAATACAGGATCGTGTTGACACGGTATGTATTCCTAAGGGAAAATGCTATCTTAAATGTTTTGTTCATATCTGTCTCCTCATTGTCTCGCTGAAAATCTCTACATCGTTACACTGCCGCGTTATCCCGAAGCGCCGCCAGAATCTTCTCCTTGAATTCCTGGCTGTCCATATCTGTCTTGTCTACCTCTGTCAATACCCCGTGATTCAGCAATACGATCTCATCACAGAGATCCAGCGCAAGATCCATGATATGTGTAGAGACAATAATGATCCTGTCTTTCTTCAGCCCGCGGAGGATCTGCTTCATCTCTTCCGCCACCACTACGTCCAGTGAGGTCAGCGGTTCATCTAACAGCAGAATATTGGGCTTTGCAATGATATTGACCAACATCTGCATCTTATTCTTCATACCGTGGGAATAATCCTTGAGCAGCTTGTCCCTGTCTTCAAAAGCAATGCTCATATAATCAAAATACGCATCCGTGCTTGCCTTATCCTTGATACTCTCTCCGTGGATCTGTAAAAAGAACAGGAGAAATTCCCGTCCGGTCAGGAACTCCGGCACCGTCGGCGTAGACAAGACATACCCGATATCCTCCGGCACGATATCCTTCCTCTGCCCTTCGGTTTCCAGACAGAAACTGCCGCCATCCGCCTTCATATCCCGGTTCAGACAGTTAAAAAGCGTCGTCTTTCCCGCTCCGTTACGGCCCAGAAGACCGTAGATCTTCCCGCTTTCAAATGTGAAATCAATGTCATGGAGTACCTCTTTGTTCTCAAAATGCTTGGATAGGTGTTCAATCGTAAATCTCATATGTGTTCCTTCTTTCTCGTCTTTATAGTAGATATTATATATATTTCAGCCGAAAATGTCATCCTCTAATATATAACATTTCATAGCTATTTAGATTTTTTTCTAAATAGGTGTTGATATTTTCTATTTGCTGTGATATTATCTATTTAGAAATATTTCTAAATACTTTTGAAGGAGGGATGCTTATTGAGTTTCGGACAGACGTTTAAAGCATTATCCGATCCCGTCCGGCGTGAGATCCTCACGCTCCTGAGATCCGGCCGCATGTCAGCCGGAGAGATCGGGAGTCATTTTGACATGACAGGAGCCACGATCTCCTACCACCTGAGTATTCTGAAGAAAGCAGACCTGGTACACGAATCAAAATACAAGAACTATATATACTATGAGCTGAATACTTCCGTGGTGGAGGAACTGATGGCATGGCTTTCACATTTAAAAGGAGGGAATGAATCATGATCAAGAAGAATCGTACACTAATCATTGTAACCAGCATTATCACTCTGGTCCCAATATTGATCGGCGTCCTGTGCTGGAACCGGCTGCCGGATACCATAGCGATCCATTTTGGATCGGACGGAACGCCCAACGGCTGGAGTTCCAAGCCCCTGGCCGTACTGGGGCTGCCGGTCTTCATATTCGGGGCGCACATACTATGCACCTTCGGCACCGCGATCGACCCGAAGCACAAGAATATCAGCCAGAAGATGTACCGCCTGCTCCTGATGCTCTGTCCGGTGGTTTCCATCGTCTGCGCCGCCGCCATCTACGGGTACGCCCTGGCGCTCCCAATGGGCGGCTGGCTGAACTCGGCATTCTTCATGAATCTGCTGATGGGCATCCTCTTCTTCGTGATCGGGAACTACCTGCCCAAGTGTCACCAGAATTATACCGTGGGGATCAAGCTTCCCTGGACGCTGGCTGACGAGAACAACTGGTATCTCACACACCGATTTGCCGGACGGCTGTACGCTATCGTCGGTATCTTGTGCATCATCAATGCTTTCATACAGCTCAGATGGATGATCCCAGGCGTGATTATCGCTGTGATCCTGCTGCCGGCCGGTTATTCGCTGGCGCTGCACCTGAAAGAGATGAAGAAAGATCGTTGATATATGCGAGGGGCGCTGCGATATGCGGCGCCCCCCTTTATTTCAGATTATAACAGTGATAACTCTTATACACAAACGGCAGCAATATAACAGCAAGCGCAGAATAAACCAGCATCACACACGGGATCTGCCGGAATACAAGATTCCCTGCCTGAAAAATATTAGGAGCTTTCGCACATCCGATCACATTGACCAGCATATCCGGCGTAAACTTGAAAAATGTCAGGAAGTCAGACAACGCCCTCGCGATAAACTGCATCACGCAGAATAAGAAGAATGGAACGCAGACCGCCACATTCGCGCTTCGCATCTTCGCCGCGATCAGCATGGTCACAGACGCCGAAAGCAGGCTTGCGATATAGCCGCCCAGAACAGCAAGCATGCAATACTGCCCATAGGTCATGACATAGATACTATAAGGGAAGTCAATCTGATACAGCGTGCCGCCCCCGCTGATCCCCATCACTCCCAACGAGATCAGCAGCAGGATTCCCATCCCCGCCCAATAGATGATAGTCGCAATCAGCAATCCCGCCAATACCTTGCTCCCCGCCGCTTTCGTGCGCCCGTATCTAGAAGCAAAGAACACTGCATCCGCCCGGACGCGGAACTCTTCAACGAACACGCCGGCAGCTAAGAAGCCGATCACGATCGTCAGAATCATCCCGTAGGTCTCCACATATACCATAAGCGTATCCCACGAGTCTTTGGCCTCATAGGTAAGCGGCAGATTGATCTTATCATACTGTTCCTTGAGAAATTGTCTCTGCCTGGGTGTCTTCCCGTATTCTTCTGCCATCTTCTGCTGATTTTCTCTGTAAATATTGTATAAATCCTCCGCCTGCTCATCCTCTAACTGATACAGGACATTTTCATCCCACCCTGTATCCGGCGTCAGTACATCAATCACAAAATATATAATATCACTGTAAGCCTGTACCGTCTTCCCATACTCCTCATCCGGCACATCATAAGAATATCTGCTGTTCATCTCCTTCCTGCTGCTCACCGCTAGGGCGATCCTGTCCCCTGTAAGCTCCCCTGCCCATCTATTCTTGTCATCCGCAAGTCTTCTGGATGCCGTAACTCCTGCATGCGTCGTCCCATTCCCGTCGGTATACTGCACGCCGCCGATCGCAAACATACTGAACGCCACCGCAGCCAGCATAGTTCCGATCAGCACGATCCGGTTTATCTTCTTAGAAAATACTTTCTTCAATTCATATCTCAGTATCATCCGTACCACCTACTTTCTCTCCAAAATACAGCAGAAATGCATCCTCCAGTGTTGCTTCCTCTCTTACCGACTGCTCTGCCGGCGGTTCCTTGGCAAGAATCCGAAGCTCTGCCCCGCCCGGCGCAGACTTCACATTGCCCACCAGATATCTCTTCACAAGGTCATTCACTTCTCTCTTGGGAACCGTACAATGCCAGACTGATTCGTCCATGGAAGAGAGCAGCTTCTCCGTCGTTCCCTGATAGAAGATCTTCCCGCTTTTCATCAGCATGATCCGATTCGCAATGAATTCCACATCTGATACAATATGTGTGGAGAGCAGTACCAGGCGATCTTCCGCCAATTCACTGATCAGATTCCTGAAACGGATCCTTTCATTGGGATCAAGACCAGCCGTCGGCTCATCCAGCACCAATACCTTAGGATTATTCAGCATTGCCTGCGCGATCCCCACACGCCTTGCCATCCCGCCGGACAGGGTCTTCATCTTCCGCTTTTCATATTTCGCCATGCCGACCTGTCCCAATAACTGTCCTGTCCTTTTTCTTGCCGCCCCGGGCCGGATTCCTTTGATGGATGCAATATACATCATATAATCGGTGACAGACAGATCCGGATAATACCCGAAATCCTGCGGCAAATATCCCAGGATATCGCGGTAATCCGCCCCCATTTCCAGAATATCGCTTCCTTCCCACAGAATCTCCCCCGCCGTTGGCCGTATCAGCGTACACAGCATTCTCATCAACGTAGTCTTCCCCGCACCGTTCACTCCAAGAAGTCCGTACACTCCCTTCCTCATCGTGACAGAGACACCACTTACGGCAGATACTCCGTCAAATTCTTTTGATACATTTCTAAGCTCTAATTCCATCAATATATTCCTCCCAACCATTCCCGTAAGTTTTCTGCGACCGTTTAATACAAAAGGCAAGAAACCCAAAAGACAGCAGCAAGATCCCGATCCATGCCGATTCTGCAATACTTTGATATATTTCATCGCGCACGACGACGGCAGCCCATATCACCATCCATATGCCGCTCAAAAGCAGCGTCACATATTCCATCTCTCCCTTTCTGCTATATAACATCCCAAAGCAGATGCAGCCTGAGACATTGAACGGAATCAGGAAATCCATTATCATCCTGTATGCCGACATCTGTACCGTATAAAAAGATACCGCAAAAAATACCGTAACCATCAGCAGGTCGACGGCTGCGAACATTAAAATTCTCGCTGCACATATCTGTCTCAGAGTATAGAATGCCGCGCCCTCTACTTCCATGACCGAGTATCTCTGGTTCTTCCATATCTCCGGTATGATCAAATCAGCAAACACGATCGACAGGATTCCCAGGATCCGTCCCATATCCTCTGTATTTCCGGAGTTCCTTAAGATAATCCAGAGCAGAAGCAATACCGCCCCCTGCAGGCCCCACCATTTCTTCTTGACAAACTGCATCTGGCTATATAAAAATTCAATATATGACAGCCTGATATCCTCTCCTACCGCCATAATATCGCTGCAGCGCCTGACTGTTTTCTGGACTGCCGTGTCTCTGACATATTCTTCTTGTATCAATTCCTTATATTCTTTGATTCTTTTTGTGTATGGCTTCATTTCCTCACCTCCAGATATTCCGACAATAGTTTCTTCGCCCTGCTGATACGGTACTTCACAAGAGACAGGTTGATATCCAGCAGTCTTGCAATATCTTTCTGTTTTAAGTCCTGGAAGAAAAACAAGATTGTTATTTCCTTAAGCTCCTTTGGCAAACGGTCAATCGCCTGCTCGATATCCATTCTGATCTCCTCATCTCTCATATCGCTTCCCGGTATATCAGACATCTCCTCCATTGGAAGCTCTTTCTTCTTTTTGTAGTAGTTCTTGATGATATTCCCGGCGATACGGTATAAATAATTCTTAAGCTTCCCATAGTCTGTATAGGTCTGCAGAGCCTCGAAATAGCGGGTAAACGTCTCCTGGGTCATATCTTCGGCAAGATCGCGGTCACGAAGATGCAGGAAACAATATTGATAAATGGCAGTATAATACTTCCTGATCAATTGTTCTCCGGCTTGTTCGTCTCCATTTTTAGCTTTCTTCACCAACAGAAAATCCATATCCGCTTCCCCCCTTCCTGCATAATAACAACCGATTCTTATAAAAAGTTAGCGGGATTCCTTCCATTCCACATATTCTTCCAGACAGAAGTTATTTTCCTTCATTTCCTCCGCCGCTTCTCTCCCCACATAACGATAATGCCAGGGTTCATGATTCACCCCTGTAATCTCTGTTTTGTCCGAAGGATACCTCTTGATAAATCCGTATCTGTAAGCATTGGCATCAAGCCACGCATAGACCTCATCCGAAGACGAAACGGATGTATCCGCGTTGACATCAACCGCCAGACCCAATTGATGTTCGCTGGTGCCGGGAATCGAGACATACCCTTCTGCCATCTTCTTCGCCTCCTGCTTCGAATATCCCTGCGCCTGATATTCCGCGATCCTTTCCTCCATGATCGCCTGCTGTTCCTCCCAGGTGCGGTATCCCTCTCTTACATATAATTGCAGGCCGCTCATCCTGGCGTCGTCAAACATCTCCTGCAGCGCCGGATAAATTCTGGAATCCACTTCTTTCCCATTGGATAACTGCGTCAGCTCCAATTCATAATGGCCGGGAATCGCGTAGTCCTTATTGACAAGGATCAGATTCCATCCCAGTGAAGTATCTGCCTTCTCCGTCCCTGTCAGGAAACCTGCGTTCTGTCTTAAGAACGTTCCTCCCGTCTTGAGGATCATACTGCCTGAAATAATTATAACAACACTCAGTGCGATTCTACATACCACTTTGCTGACATTTTTGTACATGTGCCGGTATCTGCTCCTCTGGCCATATCTGCTTCTCTGGCCATATCCGATTCTCTGCATGCATCTCTCCATTGATTTTCCTCCTGTATCTTAAGAATCTTCATGAAACTCTGATCTATATAACAACTGAGGAAGCAAAAGAGTTAGTCACAGTATGAAAATAATTTATAAAAATAATTCAGATCAAATCTTGTTAAAAAGAAATTTAAAATGTATACTAAAAATAACAAGGAATCCAATTTGATGGGGGATAAAAGCTATGAAGTTAAAAAACATTCTGATTGTCGTGAAAGATATTGAAAGATCAAAGCAATTTTATCATGATCTGTTCGGTCTCAATATGATACTTGACAACGACGGCAATATGATCCTGACAGAAGGTCTTGTACTCCAGGACGAAAAAATCTGGAGAGATTTCCTTGGAAAAGATATCACTCCAGAAAGTAATTCCTGTGAACTGTATTTTGAAGAATCGGAAATCGAAGAATTTGTCTGCAAACTGGAAAGGTTATATCCCTCAGTTCAATACGTTAACCGGCTCATGACACATAGCTGGGGACAAAAGGTTGTCCGATTCTATGATTTGGACGGTAATCTGATCGAAGTAGGGACGCCGATGTCCGGGTTTTAGCGCCTTTCTTACACAACATCTTAAATCAGCGCTCCCCCAAAAGCATCAGACCTGCATAATTGATGATCAATCCAGTGTGATTCCAGATATTGATCCAGCGTTACAGAAAGAACCTGACCGCTGGCTTCAATTTTTGAAAGGTATTTTGATGGGGCAACGCCGCCAATCGCTCTGTTCGTGCTATAAGAGATTGGCGTCTTATTTATAATGCTATTCCATTTTTGTTTCGGAAGACCCTTATCTTTGCAATAATCTTTGGGGAAAATATGATGTATATCAACATTTTCCGACTTATAAACAGTAAAATCCATGTCCCGCCCACTGATAAAGTCTCGGCTGTGATTCTTCAAGATCAACGCCATAACGCCCTTATATGCGGCTGACAGTCTGGATTGCATGGTGAGCAGACGCAGCGGATTGAAATAGGACTCCTGACAAGTCTTAGGCATCTCAAAACTGCCTGTAACCCAATCCATCACCTGCACAATGTCATTGGCATATCGGGTCTCATTGGCCGCACCGTACAGTTCGCCGAACACGCCGCACCAATACCACTGCTTAATTTTATTCCCGCGAGCAACGAGCCAAGCGGGCATGCTTGCATGCACATTTGGCGACTGCCGCGAGGGTCAAATACCCCGCTGCTCTGCAGCGCTACAAATTTGATGCCCCGTTGCTTGCAGCGGGGTCTTTGACTTTTTACATTCGTCACTTTGATCTGATTCCCGGCTTGCAGAACCGTACAAAGAGCCGCCAGAGGAATCAGCTGTGTTGTATACGGAAGATCACGGCTTACAAAAATACGTTCCTCCTGCAGGATCTTCTCAGCTTCAACAAAACCTTCGGTTAAAGAATCGGAATATGCCAAATAGTCCTGCAAAGAAAGATTCAGAACATCTTTCTTCTTACAGCTTACAATGCCTCCCCGTTTATAGGAAGCCAACAGAGTTAATGCAGTCAAAAAATCGGTTGCAGTAACACCGGAGAGAATATCGCTGTTAAAATAAGTTTCCTTGCGCAACTCCCAGTCCTTGCGCAGTTCAAAGTCATCCATTGCGAAAACTGCCGTGACCAGTTCAAACACGGTCAAGCTGACACCGCCGGTGTTGACATTTTCAAACACACGGCAAACAGCTTCTTTTGAAGTTCCCTTATCCAGTGTAATAACCGGCATAACATAACGCTGTACCATAGTGATTACTTCAGTACTGAATTTAAGAAACAACTGCGCTGCATTTGCATCGAAATTATGATACGCCTGATATCCATTTTGCCAAACCATCACTTTGGCAAAATCAAGGATCTGATTAAGCGGAAATAATTTCTTTGCATATTCCTTATCCGGCGACGACAAGTCGAGATCAATACTACGGCCAACTATCGGCCGATACTTAAAACGGATACTGGTATTGCCGTACTCCAAAAACATAGCTGCCCCCCACCGGGAATCGATGGATGACACTTGCAATCAGTGACTTGATCCTTCCGTCATCCCATACCCAGCTACGCTGAAAATCTGGCAGCTGAGCTAATCCTGTATCAACTGCCTGCATTAAATCAGTAATCTGCCTGTCATTTGTTTTCATCTTACAATTTCCTCTCTCAACTTTACAAATCCAGATGCGAATCATGATCCCTAACTTTCCTATTCCTTCGTATCCATTTCGGTACGCTTTAATCATCAAAATCCACCTCGTGAACCGTGCCATCTGTATCTTCCATTTGCTCTTATCTTCTACAGCAAGTAATAAAATACACTATTCCATGTTAAAACTTCTGAAATAGCATTCGCAATTTCTTCTATTTTCATATCTTTAATATTTAATGTTCTGAATTTCCTAATTTTCTCAATAAGTTTCCCCGAATCAATACCATTTAGAAATTCTTCCTGTTGTTTAACCATATATTTCATTCTTTCATTTGGAGTAAGCCTCTCGAATTCTTTTAATAAATTTCCATAATCTTCTTTCATAGTTCCCCCAAATATATTGACAACGTAATCATGCTATTATCCAAATCATATACATATATGGCAGGTAATTCTATATAACACCTGCCATATAATATAAATAATGTACTCTCGTACTATTCCCACTCGGCGTGTTCTTCGTTGATCTTAACTGTATCTGTTTAAGTTTTGTGCAAATACACGCCTTTTTTTACTTCAATTACACCATTTATTCTGGCTTGCTGATTTTCTGTTGCCAAAATGTTGCCAATTTTACTTATCTCTATAATGAGAACCACATTGAACAATCTTTATAATATTATCTTCTATCCGATAAACGATACGATTTGCATCATCTATTCGTCGGCTCCAATAAGATGCCAAGTCACCACTTAGTCTTTCTGGCTTTCCTATTCCCTCGTATCCATTTCGGTCAATATCCTTCAATAGCTGAAGGATACGCCTCAACGTCTTTTTATCCTGCTTTGTCCAGTATTCAAAATCTTCCCACGCCGCATCTGACCATGACTTAATCATCAAAATTCACCTCATGTATCGTACCACCTGTCGCTTCCATCTGCGCTACAGATTCCCTAAGTCTGGTCATATTCTCCTGCGAATAAAACGGATCAACAGATACTTCAAACGGTATCCGTTTCTCTCGTCCAAGTTTTTTAAGATAAATATTTATAGCCGTAGATAAAGACATGCCAATATCGGCACATGCCTGCTCTGCCTTTTTCTTTACATCATCCTCTATGCGCAAACTAATTTGAGCCATTATATATCACCTCTTCCTTTTTGATATTACAAGCATATCACACGTCACAGCATTTGCAAAGCATTTTGCTATATATTTGCTTGTTTTTTCTTATCTTTTCTATAATCATCCATAAAAATACATAGTTTCACTGGCAACAATTCACTACGTTAATTTCTCTAAAAATAATATAATGTAAATATAGCAGGCAATCTCATAGACTACCTGCCATATAAAATAAATAATATACTCTTGTACTACTCGAACTCGACCTTTCCTAACTAATTTTATTTAATAATTATTTTCTGTCGAGTATGTATATCTTTTGATTATTTGATATATCCATATTATCCTGCCTATATGAGCTAATGTTATCATTTTGTTATCGCTGTTGATAACACTGGCTCTGCAACTGCGGATAATAGCTATATATTGTGATTTAAATTATAAGCGATTTTGCTTAGAAAAGCAAATAATACACTTGATTATTTTTAAATATCACATCATTCAAATTAATTAGCAACTTATCTGTAACGAACGTCACCTAACTTCACGGGTAATGCCTTAATAATCTCTTGAACCGCTTCCAAATCATCATAAGGTTGTTTCCATACATACGTTTTCAAAAGCTCAGGAACTTCACCTGTTTTCCCATCATCGTCACTAAACACTAGCGTTACAACAGCAAATCTATCACCCTTTTGCATTTTTTCTGTTATTGCATAATTAACCTCGGTTTCCAAAAAACCTTCATCTTTATAATTTGGAGTGATAAAGAAAATTGCTGCACATGAATCTTTGAATCCCTGCAAAATTCCTTTATGTAAAGTTGTACCAGCCGGCATTGCATCTTCATCAAGCCAGACATCAAATCCTAACACCTCTAAAGTTTGTTTGTACTTTCTAACCATCGGTTTATCTGCACCTTTATGACTTAAAAATATCTTCATTTTCTTCACCCCCATTACAAATTCATGAGTTTCTATAAGTTTTTGTAGTTCACTATTAAGATTACTACCGTCCATTGCAAGAATAACAACAGAATCCATATTTTCCAAATGAAAGTAAGTAGGAAATAATCCGTATCTGTCAATTCATGTGTATTTCTGATACAATCACTTCAAATTATGGAGGTATTGCCTATGGATAAAAATGAACTTACAAAGACAGAACTCTGGACAAAACGTATCCAGGACTTTCATGAAAGTGGTTTATCCCAGAAAGAATGGTGTCAGGAGCATCAAATTCCACAATCAACTTTTAGCTATTGGATCCGGAAGCAAACAAAAGAACAGCCAGATGAACCTGTTTTTGCAAAACTTCCTTCCCAACAGGAAATCTCATCTGATCTTTCAGTCGGCGGTGTGCCTGTAACGATCTATCTTCCCGGAAGCATCCGGATTGAAATTGGTGCCGGGTGTCCTGTCGGACTTATGGCTTCTTTGATCCATACACTGAGTGCTTATGCTTGATCTGGCCGGCGGAACAACTGTGTATCTTGCATGTGGTGTCACGGACTTACGAAAGAGCTACCAGGGATTGGCGGCTATTATAAAACTAAAATTCCATCTGGATCCGTATTCCCGTTGTATGTTTGCCTTCTGTAATCGCAGACGCACATCAATCAAAATCCTCCAATGGGACGGGTCAGGATTTTGGATCTTAATGAAGCGGCTGGACCATCATTCCTTTCACTGGCCGGATACACCAGATGAGTTGAAAAAAGTTACGTTAAAAGAAATACACTGGCTGTGTGACGGATTATCCCTGGATCCCAAGGGCGCTTTTAAGGAGCACCATCCCAAGATTGTCATCTAGCCAAAAACGGAGTCTGTCAATTCGCAAAAAGCTGAAAATCTTAGGATTTTCAGCAATTTTTCCTCTGTTTTTCTGACGCATTTCCCCTCGAAAACAGCACGGTTTTATGGTATTCTTTTCTTAGCTTAAAACAATCAGGAGCACCGGACTATGGAACCACTTTTTTCTAAGAAACAATTACAGGAAATGAGTAAAGAAAATATGATCACACTGCTTACAACCATGCAGGCGCATCAGCAAAAGCAGGAAACTAAGATCCAGCTCCTGACGGAAAAAATGAAGGAGCTGGAGTTCATGAATGCGCTGCTTTCTGACAGGCTGGCGCTTGCCCAGCGGAAACAGTTTGGTGCCTCCAGTGAAAAGTACGCGGATGGATATACGCAGATGGATCTGTTCAATGAAGCAGAGCAGGAAGCGGATCCGAATGCAGCGGAACCGGAAATGGAAGAGATCCATCCGAAATCTTACAAACGCAAAAAACCTGCTGGAAAAAAGGAAGAAGATCTTTCTTCTTTTGAGACGACAGAGGTGATCGAACATAAGCTGGAAGGGCAAGAACGGTTCTGCCCGGAATGCGGGACGAAATACAAAGTAGTGACGACAGAGAAAGTAAAATATCTGAAATTTATACCGGCCCGTTTCGAAGTCGTAGAAGAGGTCACATATATTTACAGCTGTCCAAAATGCGGAAAAATGCAGCGGCCAGAGAAGGCCCAGGCACTTATGAAAGGGAGTGTCGCCACACCATCCCTGGTTGCAGGTATCATGAATGCCAAATATGTAAATGGGATGCCGCTTGCACGCCAGGAGCGGGAATTCGCGCGGTATGATCTGAATCTGTCAACCAAAACGATGGCAAACTGGATCATCCTGTGTGCCGGGCGGTATCTCCAGCCGGTCTATGACCTGATGAAGGAGGAATTCCTTTGCAGCAGGTATGTCCATAGCGACGAGACACGGATCCAGGTCATAGACGAACCGGGGCAGAAAGGTACGACACAGAACTGGATGTGGGTGTATCTTACGGATGAGAATAGTGGATCTCCGAGAATGGTACTCTTCCAGTATGAGAGAACCCGGGGCGGCTACCACCCGGTGGAGTTTCTGGGAGATACATTTGAGGGTTATCTTACCTGTGATGGATACCAGGCGTACCATAGTCTCCCGGAGAAGATCACCGTGACAGGGTGTATGGCCCATGCAAGGCGGCGTTTTGATGAAGCCCTTACAACATTGAAAAAGGATTTCACCAAAGAGCAGCTGAAAGAAACAACTGCATATCAGGCAATGGAGCGGATCGGCATGCTCTATAAGATAGAAGAAATGCTCCGAGGCAAATCGCCGGAGGAAAAATATACCGAGCGTCAGAAGCAGTCAAAACCGCTTTTAGATGCCTTCTTTGAGTGGCTGCATTCCCTGGAGGATGCAGTAGACAGATCATCGAAAATAGGAGAAGCGGTATTGTACACGATAAACCAGGAACAATACCTAAGAAGATACTTGGATGACGGACATTTGAGTATCGACAATACGGCCGCTGAGAGAGCCATTAAGAACTTTGCGGTAGGACGCCGCAACTGGCTGTTTTCTAAGAGTATCAAAGGAGCAGAGGCCAGCGCAACCGTATACAGCATAACAGAAACGGCGATCCTGAACGGACTCAAGCCCTATAATTATCTGACCTACATATTGGAAAAGATGAAAGATTTGGCTCCATTTCCGACAAAAGAAGACATTCTTCCACTATTGCCCTGGTCAGAAACAATACCGGAAAACTGTCGTACCAAACGACCAGAGGGGACATCCACTTAGCAGAAACTGTTAGGTGGATTTTTTTGTCAAAGTACGGATGAATCTCTATTCATCTTTAAGGAATATTTTACCAAATGCGTAGATTTATGAACAGGTACGGATTATTTCCTACTTACCGTAGATTTATGAACAGGTACGGATTATTTCCTACTTACGTCAATCCTAAGACAAACTGCTTTCTTTTAAACCTCATTCAATTCAATAATAATACTTAAAACATTATTGCTATAATCAGCAGAAATATTACCGTCCATTTTTTCAATCAACGCTTTGGCAATAGATAAACCTAACCCCGTAGATTTTCTTGCGGTATTTACTGTATAAAATCTATCAAACAATTTCCCAATTTGTATTTCGTTAAGGTCAGAAGTGTGGTTTGAAAATACAATTTTCCCATTTTCAAATAATGATATTACTAAATCTCCATCACTATATTTGATTGCATTATCTATAACATTATTGAAAATACGAAGTAAGGCAGTTTTATCAACGGAACGCACAATTTTTTGTTCGCACAAATTTATATTCGGAGTAATGCCTTTTTCCTTAAACATCGCATAATAGGACGAAATACAATCTTCTAAAACATTGTTGATAACGGTTTCTGTATAAACGCTATTTTCGGTATCAGAAATAATAGTTGTATATCTAAATAGTTCTTCTACTAGCTGTTTTAATGCAAAAGTACGATTTTTAATGATTGATAATTGTCTAGCAATATGTTCGCTTTTTTCTTCTTTGTCTAATAAGCTTAAGTAACCGCAAATCGTTGTAAGAGGAGTTCGTAAGTCATGTGATATATTCGTAATAGCGTTTTTTAATTCTTTATCGCCTTGTATATAGCGGTGCTTTTGTTTTTGTAATTCTTTCAACTCTACATTTATATCATTTGCTAAAGAAGAAACCAATTTATCATGTGAGGAAAGCATAATCGGAGTATTCGTATCTGTATATAATTTTTCTGAAAACCCTCTTTTTATCTCTCTAATTGCTTTTCTCATATAAAAGATTTTCAAAAGTAAAGCAAATATTATTACCAGCAAGAAAAACACCAGTATTTTCCAAAACATAACATCATTCCCTACAAATTCATTTTAAATTCTTTTGCTCAAAAACCATTATACCTGTTCCCGTGCTTATTACAAGTATCAGTATATTGTAAATAATCATTTCCGTAGCTTGTGTAACTTGCAAATTGATTAAATTTAAAAGCTGTCCTGTTGGTAAAAAGATATTTAAAAATTCATAAATTTGTTTCACAATGCTATCTGAATGAGCCATATCAGAAGAAAACAACACACTTAACACATAAAATGATATTCCAAACATCAATAAACTAACTACCAAACAGATGGTTGAAGAAGAAGCCTTATTTTGATTTATCATAACAATCATGGTATTTATTCCAGCAAATGTTATTGTTGCAAGAATAGTAATCCCTATAATTAAAGATATAGTGTGAATATCGGTTTTAAACGGAGCTATTAACCAAGTACCCAGCCCAATGATTGTTATTTGATGTGCCACCACTAAAATAACACTGGCAATCACACATATCAGCAAAGCAGAAATATATATTTTTAAACGACTATTTCCTGCAATGATTTTATTTCTAATTGTTCCGTCTGAATAATCTGTTCCTAAGAACCAAGAACAGAAGACAGCAACAATAAAACCGATTATAAGAAAATGCCATACCAGTCTGCTTTCTAAAGTATAATCTGTTCCATAAGTTATCATTTCGCGGTGTGCTAATATCGGAATAATTATTCCAGAAAGTATCATAAGTCCAAGCAAACACCAGTACAATCTACTTTTAAGTAAGCGTTGAAAATATGCGGAAAGTAAGTTATTCATTACGGTTTCCTCCAATCAAATTGATATAATAATTCTCTAGGCTTTCATCCTGCTCTTGAATATTAAGCACATTGCATTCTTTTTTTGCCAGTTCTACAACAAGTGATGTTATATCTAATTTGGCAAATACATCTATTTCTTTATCTGATATGACAGAATAATCATATCCTTTTTCTGTAAGAACGTTACATAACACTTCCATATTTGAAACGGTCAGTTTTACACATTTCCTACATTTCTTATTTAATTCCAAAGCACTTATTTCTTGTATCATTTGCCCGTTATCTATAAATCCAAAATGTGTGGCAATGCGAGAAAGCTCATCAAGAATATGGCTGGAAATCAAAACCGTAATATCATGTTCGTGATTAAGTTTTAAAATCAGTTCTCTAATTTCAATAATACCTTGCGGGTCAAGTCCGTTTATCAGCTCATCTAAGATAAGGAAATCTGGAGAACCCGATAAAGCGATTGCAATTCCTAGTCGTTGACGCATACCTAAAGAAAAATTTCTAGCTTTCTTTTTACCCGTATTTTCAAGTCCGACTAATTTTAATAAATCTGGAATAGTGCTGTAAGAGGGAATACCTAATATTCGATACTGCTGTTTTAAATTATCTTCCGCACTCATATCTAAATAAATAGACGGTGTTTCAACAACAGCTCCTATTCGTTTTCTGGAACGAACAATCTCTTTAGAGTGATTATTTATTCCGTATAGCAAAAAATCCCCCTCCGTTGCTTTTTGTAATCCACAGATCAAACGAATTAAAGTTGTTTTTCCAACCCCATTTCTACCAATCAAACCGTAGATAGAACCTTTAGGAACATTCATTGAAAGTCCATTTAATGCGTTATAATTACCGTATGTTTTCTTTAAATCTTTCGTTTTCAATACATATTCCATTTTTTCAGCCTCCTTTATAGTCAAAATACTAAATCAAAAGTGTTAAGAAAGCTGTTAAGGAAATTGTTAAGAAAGTGTAAAGATTTATTCTTCTGCCATTTTAAATCCAATCCCCCATACTGCTTCAATATATTCTTTATCAGAAATGTCCCTTAATTTTTTTCTTAGATTACTTATATGCACTCTTAGTGAACTTTCCATACAATCAGGTGTCTCTTCGCTTATACGTTCAAGCAAAATATTTTTAGTAATAACTTGTTTGGGATTTTCCATTAGTATTTTCAATATCGCATATTCTGTTTTTGTTAATTTAACTTCTATATTTTTAATAGATACAGTACGGATGTTTAAGTCCAATCGAATATCCCCATGTTCTAAAACGGAATTTATAGAATTAGTCTGACTGTGTCTAAGTTGAGCAACAATCCGTGCCAGTAACTCGTCTACATCAAATGGTTTTGTAACATAATCTACTGCACCATTTAATAACAAAGATATTTTGTTTTTAGTATCTATTTTTGCACTAATTACAATAACGGGTATATGTGAAATTTCCTCTATAATTTCTTCACCGCTTAACCCCGGCAACATTAAATCCAGCAAAATCAAATCTGGTTTTATACTAGGTATGAGAAGCAGGGCTTCTGTTCCAGAATAAGCATGAGTTACTTTATATCCCGCACTTGCGAGAACTTCTTCCAGCATTTGATTTATATACACATCATCATCGACAATTAAAATATGTTTCATTTTCATCACTCCATTTAAGATAGTATAAAATAATTATACTGTTATGTAATATACTCTACAACAGAAATCTAACTTGTTAAATGCTGATTGTATGTTTCCATGCAATACTTAGCCATTTTCTTCCTCTTGATCACCCAACACAGAAAAGAAAAAAGCCTTGTCAAGAGCCTGCCACCATTGGTGGTGCTTTGCACTCTTTACTGGGCTTTTTATTTGCTGTATCTTCTCGTAACGCTCTGCATCTGAAAAATATAAAAATAGCGGTGCGAAATGTCACTGTAAAAACTATGAAAATGTGCAGGGTGGAAAAACTAAGCGGAAAAAACCGCAATCTAGCAAACACCCTTTATATCGGCTCAAAGGCAAGCACAAAATGTTTTTGCTCAGCCCTTTTTTCTTCAGCAGTTCGTTCACTCCTTCTCTGTTGGAACAAAAATCAAAAAACGACAAAAACATCCTTAGCCATGAGTTCCTACCCACAGCTAAGGGCGTTATAAATTTGTTAAGCATTTCTATTTATTCCCACTCAATCGTCCCACACGGCTTCGGAGTCAGATCATAGAGCACCCGATTCACTCCCTCCACCTCATGCGTAATCCGGTCCGTAATATGTTCAAGCAGCTCAAACGGAACATTCTCCACCGTCGCCGTCATGGCGTCCACCGTATTCACCGCCCGCAGGATCACCGGATAAGCGAAGGTTCTCGCACCATCCGATACTCCGACCGATCTGAAGTCCGGCACTGCAGTAAAATACTGCCACACCTTGCCTTCCAGCCCGTTCTTCGCGAACTCCTCACGGAGGATCGCATCCGACTCACGAACGATCGTAAGCCTCTCCCGCGTAATCGCACCAAGACAGCGCACGCCAAGTCCCGGTCCCGGGAACGGCTGACGGTAAACCATGCCATCCGGCAGGCCAAGCGCCTTTCCAACCACACGCACCTCGTCCTTATAGAGGAATTTCAAAGGCTCTACCAGTTCAAACTGCAGATCTTCCGGCAATCCCCCAACATTGTGATGAGCTTTCACTCCGTCGCTTTCTATGATATCCGGGTAAATGGTTCCCTGAGCCAGGAATTCGATTCCCTCCTGCTTCCTGGCCTCTTCCTCAAAGACACGGATGAACTCCGCACCGATGATCTTGCGCTTCTTCTCTGGCTCTGCCACTCCTGCCAGCTTGTCTAAGAATCTGTCAACCGCATCCACATAGATCAGATTCGCATCCATCTGATTGCGGAACACCTCTACCACCTGCTCCGGCTCGCCCTTGCGCAGCAGTCCATGATTGACATGCACACAGACCAACTGCTTCCCGATCGCCTTGATCAGAAGCGCGGCAACAACAGAAGAATCTACTCCCCCCGAAAGGGCAAGCAGCACCTTCTTATCGCCTACCTGTTCCTGGATCCTGGCTACCTGCTCCGCAACAAATGCATCTGCCAATTCATTTGTCACAATACGCTCCATACTTTCCAGTCTTGTGTTACTTCCCATTAAAACATACCTCCTTCGTTCTTATTATCTATCTATTATTTTTATCGTTCCATAATGCACTACATTATTCCTTACCATTAAAGCAATAAGTACACACCTTGCACGGTTCTATTCCAATGGAAGCAAGCAGATCATCCAGTCTGTGATACCGAAGCGTCGTAAAATTCTGCTGCTGCCTGATATCCTCCAACATCTGCGCATACTTGCAGGAACATGGATTCGCATACTCATCCAGCACTTCCTGCGGACATTCCTCACCCTCGCGCTTCTTGATCATCTGCCTCGTAATCAGCTCCATCTCCGTCTTAGACCTGGAGAAATTCAGATATTTACATCCGTATAAAAGCGGCGGACATGCCGGACGCACGTGTACTTCCTTAGCGCCGCTGTTGTACAGGAATTCTGTCGTCTCACGAAGCTGAGTTCCCCTCACGATGGAGTCGTCGATCAGCAGAAGCTTCTTATTCTCGATCAAAGCCTGCACCGGAATCAGCTTCATACGCGCAATCAGGCTCCTCTGATTCTGATTGGTCGGCATAAATGACCTAGGCCATGTAGGCGTATACTTGATAAACGGCCTCGCATACGGGATTCCCGACTCATTGGCGTAACCGATCGCATGAGCAATACCCGAATCCGGCACACCTGCCACTACATCCGGTTGAACGCTGTTCCCGTCCCGTTTAGCCAGCATGCTTCCGCACTTATAACGCATCTCTTCTACGTTGACGCCTTCATAGGATGAAGTCGGATATCCATAGTAGACCCACAAGAAGGAGCAGATCTTCATCTCCTCGCGCGGCGCCTTGAGTGTCTCAACACCCTCCGGAGTGATGTAGGCAATCTCCGACGGTCCCAGCTCCTTATAATCCGTATAGCCCAGATTAATATAAGCATGGCTCTCAAATGATACACAATATGCATCTTCCTTGTGCCCTACCACAAGAGGCGTCCTTCCGTAACGGTCCCTTGCCGCATAGATGCCGTCCTTCGTCATGAGGAGCAGCGTCATCGAACCTTCTACAATATCCTGGACGTACTCGATCCCTTCTACGATCGAATCCTTCTCACAGATCAATGCCGCGATCAATTCCGTCACATTCACCTGTCCGTTCGTCATCTCCTGAAAATGAGAATGCGTATTATCATACAACTGCCTCAGCAACTCATCATAATTATTGACCTTCCCCACTGTCGTAATGGCAAAGCTTCCGAGCTTCGAGCAGATCAAAAGCGGCTGCGGCTCAAAATCAGAGATGCATCCGATTCCAAGATTCCCCTTCATCTCCCCGACATCCCGGTCGAACTTCGTCCGGAACGGAGAATTCTCAATGTTATGGATAGCGCGGTTGAAACCGTCCTCCCCATAGGTCGCCATTCCTCCTCGCCGCGTTCCAAGGTGCGAATGATAATCCACACCATAAAAAAGCTCTAAAACACAATCTCTTTTTGATGCAACGCCAAAAAATCCTCCCATATAGTATCTCCTTTTCTGTGCTTAATAAATAATCTGTCATATCATTTATCAATACAGATTATTCACATTCCTTGTATGTCCGTTAATATCATATCACATCCCCGGACAAATGACACCCCTAAAACTGACAAATCTTTACCCTGATTTCTTCCTGTCAAGCAGAACATTTCTCTAAATCATCTCCCGAAGCTTCCGGTTCACAAGCCCGGGATCTGCCTTACCTTTCATCGCCTTCATGGTCTGCCCCACCAGTGCGCCGAGCGCCTTTTCCTTACCGCTGTGATAATCTTTTGCAGCCTTTGGATTGTCTGCGATCACCTTCCTTATCACCTCTTCAAGCGCCCCTTCGTCATTGACCGTCTTAAGTCCATGCTCTTCTACATAGATCTCCGGGTCGATGTCCTGCGCAAATATTTTCTCAAATACTTCCTTCGCAACCGAACTGTTGATGGCTCGGCTTTCTGTCAGATTCACAAGCTTCGCCAGATTTTCCGGTGAAAATGATATTTCCTCTGGCTCCATCCCCCGGTCCTTCAACAGGCGCAGCGTCTCCACCATCAGCCAGTTGGACACCTTCTTAGGCTTCCCGCAGACAGCCGAAGCCGCTTCGAAGATATCCGCCATATGCTTAGAACTGGTGATGATCTTTGCATCATACTCCGGGATATCGAATTCTTTCTTGTATCTTTCCATCTTCTCCGTCTGAAGTTCCGGCTGCCTGGCGCGTATCTGTTCAATCCATTCTCCGCTGATCACGATCGGCACAAGATCCGGCTCAGGGAAATATCTGTAATCCTGTGCGTCTTCCTTGGAGCGCATGGCATAAGACGATTCCTTGTTGTCATCCCAGCGCCTTGTCTCCTGGACGACCGCCTTTCCTTCTTCTAATAATTCGATCTGACGCTCCCTCTCTCCCTCGATGGCCCTTGCAATGGCCTTGAAGGAGTTCAGGTTCTTCATCTCTGTCCTTGTACCGAATTCTTCCGCGCCCGCTTCCCGCACAGACAGGTTGACGTCCGCCCTCATGGAGCCTTCCTGCAGCTTACAGTCTGATGCACCCAGATATTGTATGATCATGCGCAGCTTTTCCAGATAGGCGATCACTTCATCCGCCGAGCGCATATCCGGCTCTGAGACGATCTCCACCAACGGAACTCCGCTTCTGTTATAATCCACCAGAGATGTATCGTCCCACTCATCATGGATCAATTTCCCCGCATCCTCTTCCATATGCATCTCATGAATGCGGACTTTCTTCTTCGTGCCTCCCGTTTCTATCTCTACATAACCATTTCTTGCAATTGGAAGATATAGCTGTGAGATCTGATAGTTCTGCGGATTGTCCGGATAGAAATAATTCTTGCGGTCGAATTTGCAGACTTTCGTAATCTCACAATTCGTTGCCAGGCCGATCGCCATGGCATACTCTACTACCTGTTTATTCAAGACCGGAAGAGCCCCCGGCATACCCGTACATACCGGACAGGTGTGGGTATTGGGCGCTTTGCCGAACTCCGTACTGCAGGAGCAGAAGATCTTCGTCCTGGTCGCAAGTTCCACGTGTACTTCCAACCCGATCACTGTCTCATACTGTTTTCCCATGATTATCTGCCTCCTTCCATCTCTTCCAGATGCTTAACAAACGCCGGTCTCTCGTAGGTCCTCGTCTGTTCCAGCGTATATGCCGCCCGGATGATCTTGTTCTCCTCAAAACAATCTCCAATGAGCTGCATTCCGATCGGAAGCCCTTTAGAATCTGTTCCTACCGGAATACTGATTCCCGGCAAGCCCGCCAGATTCACAGAGACCGTATAGATATCTCCCAGATACATTTTCATAGGATCGCTTAAGCTGTGCCCAAGTTCCAATGCTGTTGTCGGTGACGCCGGTGCGGCGATCACATCATATCTGGCAAATGCCTTGTCAAACGCCTGCTTGATCAATGCCTTGGTCCTAAGGGCTTTCAGATAATACGCGTCATAGTAGCCAGAGCTTAACACGAAGGAGCCCAATATGATCCGGCGCTTCACTTCTGCACCAAACCCTTCGGAACGTGTCTTCTTATACATATTATGAAGTCCCTCGTAGTCTTCTGTGCGGAACCCGTATTTCACCCCGTCAAACCGGGACAGGTTCGAGCTTGCCTCCGCAGACGCGATCACATAATAAGCCGGAATCGCATACTGGACCAGGCTTAAGTCGAACTCCTCCACGACAGCGCCCCTCTCCTCCAATACCCTGACTGCTGCCAGAATCTTCTCTTTGACCTCTGCATCCAGCCCTTCGGTAAAATAATCCTTCGGGATACCGATCCGCATCCCGGTCACATCATTTACCAGAGCGCTGGTAAAATCATATCTTTTCCGGTCAATAGATGTGCTGTCCTTGGGATCATGGGAAGCGATCACGGTAAGAACCGCCGCACAGTCTGTCACATCCTTCGCGATCGGTCCGATCTGATCCAGAGAAGAACCATAAGCGATCAGCCCATACCGCGACACCGTTCCGTAAGTCGGTTTTATACCTACCACGCCGCAGAAGGAACTTGGCTGACGGATGGAACCGCCCGTGTCAGAGCCCAGTGAATAAGGACATTCCTCTGCTGCCACTGCCGCGCAGGATCCGCCGGAGGATCCGCCCGGCACATGGTCAAGATTCCACGGATTTCTCGTCACTCCGTAATACGAAGTCTCTGTCGTGCTTCCCATTGCGAATTCGTCCATGTTCGTCTTGCCAATGATGACCGCTCCCGCTTTCTCAAGATTCCTGACCGCTTCCGCCGTATATGTTGGTTTGAAGTTCTCAAGGATCTTCGAACTGCAAGTGGTCAGCATCCCTTTCGTACACATGTTGTCCTTGACTGCCACCGGTACTCCCGCAAGCGGTCCGTCAAGGCTCCCGCTGTCGATCTGCTTCTGCACTTCATCAGCGCGCCTGAACGCGCCTTCTCTGTCAATGGTCACGAAGCTGTGCACATCCTTCTCGACCCTGTCAATCTGATCCAGAGAAGCCTTCACCGCATCAGCTACAGATAACTCTTTTGCTTTTATCTTTTTCCCCAGCTCTACCGCTGTCAAACTTGTAATATCCATCCCCTGCACCTCCTATCCGATCGTCTTCGGCACTTTGAAGCAATTGTCCTTCTGAAGCGGAGCGTTAGCAAGCGTATCCCCGCTTCCGTCTGTACTGCTTGCCGCATCCTCCCGGAATACATTGTGTACAGGGAACACATGCGGCATCGGCTCCACCCCGTCCGTGTCCAATTCATTTAACGTATCTATATAATCCAGCATTTTCTCCATATCTGCCCTGGCATTCTCTTTCTCTTCGCCGGATAACTCTAATTTTGCCAGAATTCCTACATACTCTATGATTTCATTTGAGATCTTATCAGCCATATCTATCCTCCTCGTCTTACGCATTCTCAATATCACTAAGGTTCCAACCGGCTCAAATCCCTTGGAAACAGCGTCGTCTCTCTTACATTATCCTCACCGACCAGCTTCATCGTCAATCGTTCCAAACCGATTCCAAGCCCTCCATGGGGCGGCATTCCATGCTTAAATGTACCGAGATAATCCTCCATGCCCTCTTCCGTCATTCCTCTTGCCGCGATCTTCTCTGCGAGCATCTGATAGTCATGGATTCTCTGCCCTCCCGTCGTGATCTCCATTCCCCGGAACAGAAGATCGAAACTCAATGTGTATCTTGCATCCGCCGGATCATCCATCGCATAGAACGGCCGTTTCTTAGACGGATAATGGGTCACAAATACGAAATCACTGCCCCATTCTTCCTTCGCATACTGACTGATCAGCTGCTCTTCCTCCGGTTCCAGGTCAAATGGATTCCTCATCTTATGCCCGTACTTCTCAGACACGGCTTCTTTGATCTCACTGAACTTCACTGCCGGGATCTTATCAGCCTTAGGCAGCGTGATACCAAGAATCTTAAGCTCACTCGCGTAATCCTTCGATAACATCTCCATGGCATATTGTAAATATCCGGTCTCCATCGCCATAATGTCTTCGAATCCTTCAATATATCCCATCTCAAAATCCAGGCTGGTATATTCATTCAGGTGACGTTTCGTGTTGTGCTTCTCCGCACGGAACACCGGCGCTGTCTCAAATACCCGGTCAAACACTCCCACCATCATCTGTTTATAGAACTGCGGGCTCTGTGCCAGCACTGCCGGACGGTGGAAATAATCAAGCTTGAAGATATTTGCTCCGCCCTCGGCTCCCTTAGCCCCAATCTTCGGCGTGTGGATCTCCGTAAAGCCCTGGCTGTAGAGGAAATCCCGGAACGCCCGGGTCAGCCCTTCCTGAATTCTGAATTTCGCCCGCTCCCTCACATTTCTCAGAGAAATGGAACGATAGTTAAGCTTTGCCTCCAACGATGTCTTTAACTTCCATTTGGAGATCGCAAGGGGCAGCCTTTCATCTGCCGGCTCGCTTAAGATCTTAAGCTTCTCCATACGGATCTCGATCCCGTTCGGCGCCTTCTCATTTGCCTCTAATATGCCTTCTATCTCTATAGCTGCCGCTTCTTTGATCTCTTTCAGCTTAAACTCTGCGATCCCTTCCTCATAGACGCATTGCAGCAGCCCTTCTCTCTTTCTCAAGATTACGAATGCGACTGTTCCCATGTTGCGGATCGTGTGGACTGCTCCGTTGACCTTCACCTTCTGCCTGGGCTTCGCTGCACTGAGCAGCTCGCTGATCTCTAATGTCTCTGTTGGTCTTACACCTGTCAAATAATCCATGATAATCCTCCTTCTCACTTCAAAAGTTCTCTGGTCGCCATGCACATCTCGGAATATAAAAAGTCCCGGAATACATGACTGTATTCCGGGACGGATATCTTACAATAATCCGCGGTACCACCCGCATTGAACCCCGCCGTACCGATACATCCGGTACTATAAGGATTCCCCTCTTACGCTTAACGCGCGCCCACGTACCGACCTACTTAACGACTTCGCCGTACACAGATCATCTGCCCGTGTGCCTGACTCACCGCTCTGTTCAACCGGTCTGCTCCAGAGTGTTCCCTATTGTCCTTATTCCTCAAGGGGCGCTCTCAGTCGGTGACGCCTCATTCCTGTCAAGTTCCAAAGGACAGAGTCTCTTTCATCGCTTTACTAGATTAAAATTTGCTTTATATATTAGCACATTCTTTTTAGAATTTCAAGGAAATTTTTCTTTCTTCGGATATTTTCTGTGATTTTTACAGAAATTTCTTCACATCTTCCATGAGTTTTTCTTCACATTTTACCAGTTTTTTTGCCATAGATATACTCGCGTGAGATGCCTCCCGGCACTTGTTCATACACTCGCTGACGGACTGGATTCCCATATTGCAGCCTGAATTACATTCTTTCAAAAGAGTGATTGTCTGTTCTTCCATAATTCCATGCCTTCTTTCTGCCTTTTCCCTTAGTCTGTAGAAAAACTGGCAGAAATATGCATATCGGGTCAGATTACACAGCAATTTCCAATATTTTCTCTCACTCCTGCTTCCCATACATCTCACGGCACAGCCGTTCCATCTCGTCATGCATGGCAGACACATCGCTCTCGTTCGTCATCGCCACCAGCACATCTCCAGTCTGAAGCCTTGTCCTCCCTCTTGGAATGATCTCGTCCGAGCCGCGCTGGATCGCCACCAGCAGACAGTTACTCGGCCATTCGATCTCACTGACCAGCGCTTCTTCAAGCTTGGAGCCCTGAAGCACCACGAAATTCGCCAGAACCTTCTGTCCCTGGTTCACGGCTGTCTGCCGCCCCTGCTGTTCCAGTATCCTTTCCAGAAGGCTTTCATAGATCGGCTTCGACCTGAGCAGAGTCGCTACCATGTATGCCACAACGGACACGATAGACAGCGTCAGCATTTGGCTCATGGAGCCTGTCATCTCGAAGATCAGTATGATCCCTGTCAGCGGCGCCCGCACGATCGCTGCGAAATACCCCGCCATTGCCAGCACGACAAAGTTATTGATATACATCATGTCCAATCCCATATACTGTACATACACCGTCGCAAACGCTCCGCCGATATAGCCTCCCAGCACCAGCAGCGGGAAGAAGATACCTCCCGGCGCTCCTGATCCGAAACAAACTGCCGAGAAGATAAACCTTCCCACAAAGATAAATAAAATCGTCTGGAGCAATACATCCTCCGTTGTCAGATAGTCAAGCAGCGCGTGCCCGCTTCCAAGTAATTCCGGCATGGTAAATCCCAGGATGCCCGCACACAAGAACGGAATCATAAGCTTCTGCGTCACACCCAGGCCCTTGGCACGGCGGTACAAGGACTGCACCTTTAATGTAAACCAGTTATAGAATGCCCCAAGTACTCCCAACACGATCCCCAATACCAGAATCATTCCGTAGTATTCCTGCGGCAGCGCCCGAATGATCTCAAACTGGAACACAGATTCCACTCCCATCACCGTAGACGCCATAAAATCTGCCGTCAGAGAAGCTGTCATAACCGATACCAATACGGATACCGAGAAATTCTTATGCACCTCTTCCAGCGAAAACATCACGCCTGCAAGCGGCGCATGGAACGCTGCCGCAAGCCCGGCGCTTGCACCGCAGGTCAGCAGGAATCTCTCCTCCGTCGTTCCTCTGTCAAGCCCTTTGGAGACGCCTTTCCCCACCATAGCTCCCAGTTGGATCGACGGGCCTTCCCGCCCAAGCGCCATTCCTCCGAGAAGGCACAGGAATCCGCCAAAGAATTTGGCCGGAAGCACCCGCCACCATCTCTGGTCAAGCTTCCCGGTCATCTCTCCTTCAAGCTGCGGAATTCCGCTTCCTGAGATCATTGGCTCATATTTCACCAGCCTCCCTGTAAGCCATGCCAATAAGATCAGCACCAGAAACCATCCGGCGATCCTAAGCGGATTATGCCCGCAGAATTCAAGGATCAGGTTCAGCCAGTGCCCGGCGCATTCAAGAATCATCCGATACAGAACGATCACAAGCCCCGCGATTCCTCCGACAACGATTCCTTCCCCGATCAGCAGCATTTGAAACCGTTCTGCCCTTTTGAGCATATTAGACGTATCTTTCTCCATCATTCTCCCTCCCCATATCATATTCTCTCATTTCCATTATATAGTAAGAGCAATAAATATGCCAGAGGTTATACCAGTCCTATATAATTGTTACACTCTGTATAAACTAATAATACCCTAATAAGCAAAAAACACCCTGGAAAGTTTTTATTCTTTCCAAGGCGCTTTTCCTGTACTATACCCGTATATTGATATTATTACCCTTTTCCGGATCCATGTCCTTATCTGCTTCATTCTCTTTTGCCGGATCTTCGGACTCTTTCTTCTTCATCTTACGTTTCTGCTCTTCCAGCTTCTTGATCTGCTCTTCCAGCTTCTTAATTCTTTTCTCCTTTTCTTCCGGCGGTATCTTATCATTATCTTTAATTTTTTTGATCTGCTTTTTCAAATCCTGGATTTTTTGATCTATAGACTGCACGTTCGTATTAGAATCATTTCTTTGAACATGATCTGCAAAACCAATCCCTGAAACTGACATAAACCATCCCTCCTGATTCTTAATTTGATATCATTATAACTTGCCGTTGAGGGATTTCAATAACTATGTATTGAATTGCCGTTTTATTGTAATGAAATGCGGTATGTAATTATTAGTATTTCTTCTGCCGGCCTAAGCCTCTGGAGAGGATGTACAGCCCTACCAGCATTTCGAAGATCGACAGACCTAACAGGACTCCTGATACAAAGTCTCTGATATTGCTCCCGCCGATATTAAAATGAATAGCCAGAAATGCCAGCCCGATAATGATCAGAATCATACCGTACAAAGATGTTCTTTGATTTTCAAGATTCTGGGTTCTTTTAAGCAGTTCAAGAATCTGGGTATCGTCATAAACACGGACGCTCTTATCTGTTTTTTCTTCTCCGTCAAGCAATTCAGCCACCGTTATCTCCAACTCTTTGCAAAGCAGTTCAATCACACTGTAATCCGGCATGCATTTCCCCGTCTCCCATTTTGAGATCGTCTTGTTTGTAACACCCAGACGCTCTGCGAGCGCCGCCTGTGTCATATTCTTTTCCTTACGTTTCTTTGCTAAAAAAGTTCCCATCATAATTTGATCCATTTAAAATCCTCCTTTTGTTTTGTAGCACGCCCTTATCGTATACCGTCTTTCGGCAAACTTCTATCCCCTCTAAGGAGAATTTGGGTGGAATTTGTAACAATTCAGATAATCTGCCCTTTTATATGCTAAAATCCATTTAAAATCGCTTCGCAATGGGATTTTTGTACTTCTGATTTATGTTCTCCCGGTCAGAAATCTGGATTGAATTGAATTCTCTCTTGACATTCCCCTCTCATAGTAGTATATTTATTGCAAGCAGATAAAGGGGAGTAGCCGAACACTACATGAACAGTGTATTTGAAAGCGTCACCCGATACCGAGAGGTATCCGTATCAAATGAGATGTGCAAGACTTTTATCGTGGCGGAGGTCATGGTAAGGGTCTTTTTTATATTCAGACATACATTGGCTGATCTGCCGGCAGAGAAAGTCTAATGTATTGACCATTTGGCAAATTCTAAAAGAAGGAGGATGAAAGATATGGGTTGTCTGGGAAATTTACTTTGGTTTATCTTCGGAGGCTTCATAAGCGGACTTAGCTGGACGCTTGCCGGATGTCTCTGGTGCATTACCGTCATCGGTATTCCTGTAGGAATGCAGTGCTTTAAGATGGCCGGGCTTAGCTTCTTTCCCTTTGGCAAAGAAGTCGTCTACGGCGGCGGAGCCGGTTCTTTACTGCTGAACATTATATGGCTGATCGTCTCCGGGTTCTGGCTCGCCGTGGAATCGGCATTGATCGGAGTTCTGCTGTGTATTACAATTATCGGTATTCCCTTCGGTCTGCAGCAATTCAAACTCGCCAAGCTGGCTCTGATGCCCTTTGGCACAACCGTGCGTTACTGATACTTAGTACATTTCGATGTACTATTACGCACATCACTCTATAACAGGAAAAGGAGAACAATTATGGAAAAACAACAATATGTATGCCCCAAATGCGGCAATATGCACTACGAAACCGATCAGTTTCAGGCAACCGGCGGGAATTTCGCCAAGGTATTTGATATACAGAACAAGAAATTCGCCACCGTCACCTGCACGCGCTGCGGTTACACGGAATTATACAAGCGTATGAACTCCGACGGCTGGGATATCATTGATTTTCTGATTGAGTAATCGTATAATACGGGCAATGCTTCTTCAGGCATTGCCTGTTCTCATTGGAGAAATCACACGCGATCTTCTCCGGCAGCTCCATCTCCACACCCAGCTTCTCTTTCACAAAATGCACCGCCTCTTTTACCGCCGTAAATGAATCCCTCTTACAGCATCTTGGCCCCCCAAGCTCTGCAAGCGCGCCCAGCGCCCGCGACGTCATCTGATTGGAGAGCTTCCAGGAATTCCCTGTGAGCGGCGTCGCCTTCGTGACAATACTCATGAATATACCTGTGCTGACCGCTGCCCCGCAGCATCCCCACAGACCGCAGGCGCCGCCCGGATACTCGCTTCCTCTTGCCTTCATCTCTTCAAGCGCCTCTTCAAATGCACTCTGCCCGCCGCAGTTCTCAAACCCGCCGCAGTTCTTATACGCCGTGAGCAGTACCGCTCCCACCATTACATGATGCTCCGGTCCATGCATGTATATGTAGGGATCTTCCATCAACAACTGCATAAGGACAAGCGGATTCTTCTCCCCGCTCGTCCTGCATCCTTCCATGATCGCCTGTATTCCCCGCTTCGCATGGCAGTCGTCGCACACATAATGGCCGTCCTCACAGCTTGCATGACTCTCAAACTCTCCATGGCACATCACGCACTCCATCTTCTCAGCCTTCTCATAATATACGATCGGTTTGCCGCACACCAAGCATGCGCCCTCATTTCTCATAATCTTCTAACCTCCTGGTATCATTTTCTTGTGAGTTCCCCGCCGCTTCACTTCAACATCTTTTCCTGTCATCATGCGGCCAGTACACCGAAACAGTAAGGTAATTAAATTGGGTTATACTAGAGAATTAATGCAATACTGTACTAGAGACGGACTCCATCCTTCACCACTGCCTTCACCTTCAATTCCTCATCAAGCAGCACGATATTCCCCTTCTTACCCGGTGCAATAGAACCATATTCCTCATATACTCCAAGACACTTTGCCGGATTCATCGTGGCGCAGGCAACCGCCGTCTCAAGTGGAATCCCCATCTTCTGAACTGCCGTCTTCATACAGTCCATCAGGTTCGTCGCCGATCCTGCCAGAGCGCCATTGGAAGCAAGGACCGCTCTGTTGCCGCTGACATCCACATCCAGGCCGCCAAGGGTATACCTTCCATCCGGCATCCCGGTAGCACGCATGCTGTCGCTGATCAGGACGATCCGGTCCGCACCAAGCATCTTGAAGGTCGCACGCACCACAGACGGGTGAATATGCACTCCGTCACAGATTAGCTCTGCGTTCACATGAGCGCTGTCTGACACTGCGCCAACCACCCCTGGATTCCTGTGGGTGAATGCCGGCATAGCGTTATACAGATGCACCGCATGGTCCGCCCCCGCAGCGAAAGCCTTCATAGCCGTATCATAATCTGCGTTGGTATGGGCAAGAGAGATATGAACCTGATCCTTCATCCTGCAGATGAATTCTTCCGCATCCTCACTGCGCTCCGGCGCCACGCCGACGAATCGGACCAGCCCATCGGACGCCTTAAGGAAGCGTCTGCAGATCTCCTCATTGCAGGAAATGATGTTCCGTGCGTCCTGCGCGCCCTTTTTCTCCTCGCTGATGAACGGCCCCTCCATGTTCACACCGATCAGATCCGCCCCCAAAGCTCCGGCTTTCTGAGCTTCTTTCTTATAATCTGCCGCAACTGACAGGATCTCCTCTAATTCATTTACCGGAAGCGTCATGGTTGCCGGCGCGATAGCCGTCACTCCGACAGACGCCTCATACTCTGCAATCCCTGCGATGGATTCCCTGGTACCGTCACAGAAATCATATCCCTTACATCCATGAAAATGCAGATCGATCAGCCCCGGGATAGCATAGCACCCTTCCCCATCAAGAACTTCTTCTGGATCATCCGGCGCTTCGCCCTCCGCGAATCTCCCGTCACGGATGACGACCTCCCCGCTGACAAATTCCTGGTTCTCTGTATAAACCTTTACATTCTTAATTACCATCTCTCATCCTCCTTTTCGCCTCACCTTCGTTCGGCGGCATCTCGTCGGAAGGCTTCTTCAGAAATGCTCCGCATTTGCCTTCCTCCTCCTTCAAGTGCACGCAGGGTATTGTCGTGCAGGATCTCCCTGGCGAACTTATCCTGTTCCACAAAGTAGGAATAGATAATATCGATCATCACCAGAACCGGGAACTGCGGGGAGATCACATTCCCATGGTTCAGATGACGGAGCGACGGAAGGAGCACGATCTCGTCGCAGAATTCTTCGAAGATCCCTTTGTTCTTCGCTGTCAGAAGCACCGTCTTCGCCCCTCTCCTGTGAGCTTTCCTGAGCAGGTACAATACCTCTTCCTTCTCTCCGCTGATACTGATCCCGAACACCAGGCTCTCCTTATCCTGGAACACCGCCTGCATCCGCATCAGATCCACGTCTTTGATCGAGTCGATATCCACGCCGATCCTCATAAAACGGAATTCCATCTCCTCCGCCGTAAGTCCGGAACTTCCCCTGCCGCACACGAAGACTCTTTTAGACTGGTTCAGATATCTTCCAATCCTGGCAACCTGCGCTTCATCCACCAGATTGTAGGTCTTGTTCAGAAGCTCCTGATATGCGTTCAGAACCATTCGCGTATTACCCGTCATAGATTCCTTTTTCTCGACAAAGGTCTCCTCATATTGGTATACGAATTCCCTGTACCCCCGATAGCCGCATTTCTTGGCAAACCGGGACAGAGACGCCTCCGACACATACAGAAGCTCCGAGATACATTTTGCGGAAAAATCCATTTTCTTTCGATTTCGTATGAAGAACTCGGCGATCGTCTTCTCCACCATCGTAAGATTATCATAATTCGATTCTATCATCGGCACTACAGATTTTACATAATATTCCATCTTAGATCACCTGTTATGTCTTCCAACAGCCTTAAAATGATAAAACGCACCCAACATCCCGGCATCATTCCTGTGCTTTGCAAATGCGATTCTCGTGACGGAGGCTACGCTTGGGATCAGATACCTCTTCACCGCCTTCTGTATCCGCTCCTTAAGATAATCCTCCTGCGCCATGATACCTCCTCCCAATACGACAACCTCAGGATTGATCACATAACAGATATTGGCTATCCCCTGTCCAAGTACATCTGTCATCTCATCGATCGCCCTGATACAGAGCTCGTCCCCCTTCTTCGCCTCCTCAAATATATGATATCCGTTCCACACCTCCGCCGTCTCGTTCTTCCACTCCGCCACCTTTCTCGAGAGAATGCTCGCCGCCCCCAAGGTCTGGAAATCACTTCCCGCTATATGCATATATCCGATCTCACAGGCACTATTGCTGAAACCGTGAAATACCTTCCCATCCGCTATGATACAGCCGCCAATACCCGTTCCGACCGTCAGCATGAGCGACGGATCGGCCCCTTTTGACGCTCCCGACACCGATTCCGCAAGCCCCGCACAGTTCACGTCATTCTCCACCTCACAGGGAATCTCAAACCTGCTCTCCATCACCTCTTTGAAACAGGTTCCCGCATAATTCGGAATCAGCGACGCCGCGTGAAAGATCTCCCCCTTCCCGGTATCTACCATACCCGCCGTAGAGATGCAGATGCCGTCGATCTTCGCTGTCTCTCGATAACGGTCTACAATGCCGACTGCCTTGGACAGGATAGACGTTCCTCCCTTGTACGCCTCGGTCCGCATCTCGCTCCGGCAGATAAACTCTCCGGCATCATTCAATATCCCGTACTTGATCGCTGTCCCGCCTATATCTATACCTACATATCTTTCCATATCTGTACCCCTTTATTATATGATACCAACAACAAAAAGTCACTACCTGTCTATATCTTTACTTTGAATATCGCTTTCTTGATGTTCTCTTGTTTATCCGCTGCAACCGCCGTCCTATGGGCGTCGGTTGGATAGCAGACCAGGAAATCCCCCGGCTTAAGGATCACGGAAGCATTCTTTTCCCCGTCCATCGACAGGAAATCGTCTTTCGCTGCATATTCCTTCACATCCATATTCTGGATGAAATTCAGATCGATCCGCTCTGTCCCCTCAAGCATCAGATGTACGTCCAGATATTCTCTGTGCGCCTCCCAGAAACGATCCTCCGGCTTGACCGTCTCATATTCCATGATATTTACGAAGATCCTTTTTGCATCGATCTCATGACAGCCCCTGTCATATGCGGACAGATTATTCTCCTTCGCATAATTGAAGCACTCGAATATTCCGTCTTCCATACATAAGTATTCTCTCAGATTCTGAATATTTCCGAATATCATCTTCTCCTCCTTCTCAATTCTTGTAGATCGTCGTATATGGAGCCGGTACGGACGTATCTCCCTTTACTTTCCTGTAGATCATGCTTGCCGGAAGCCCCACAGCCAGAGATACCGCAATAGATATCAGGGAGTAAGACCAGATCGACACCGCCTCCGCAGGAACAAAATATTTGATAGTGACCATGACAATGGATGCCGCAATAAATGCCAGCGCCGCCCCAAAGGTATTGGCCGATTTCGTAAATGCCCCAAGAATGAAGGTTCCGATCAGAATCCCAAGTACCAGGCCCATGAATCCGTTAAACCATTCATATGCCGACTTCACTCCGCCGTTGGCTAGTACCATAGACACAACAATGGAGAAGATACCGACGATCAGGGAAACATACTGCCCGATCTTTGTCTGTAGCTCGAAACTCAGCTCTTTCTTCGTGAGACGGGCCTGGATATCGAGCGTCCAGCTCGCCGCCACAGAATTAAGTCCGGTTGACAGGGTAGACTGTGACGCCGCGTAGATCGCCGCAAGCAACAGCCCCGTGACGCCGATCGGAAGCTCGAATGCGATATAAGACGCGAAGATCTGATCCTGCGCCGCTGCCGGCGGAAGTGTATTCTGCTTATAGAATACATACAAGCCCGTTCCGATCAGATAGAATACGGTTGCAATAAAGATAGACAGCGCTCCGTTCGTAAGCATCATCTTATTCAGCCTCTTCGTATCTGTCGTCGTCGTAAAACGCTGCACGATATCCTGGCTTGACACATAAGACCCCATCGTATTGAACCCTGCACCCACGATCATGATGAATACACTGTCCTTCAAGATATTGATGTTGAATACAGGCTGGTCCGCGGCAAGGAATTTGTGCTCTGATCCCAGTACATTAAATATAGTCCCGATCCCTCCGTCGATATGTGCCAGAAGGTACACCAGTGAGAAGGTAACTCCGATCAGCAGCACCGATCCCTGGATGAAGTCCGTCCAGAGTACGGATTTCAGACCGCCGGTATAAGAGTAGATGATTGCGATCACACCCATGATAATGATCAGCAGATTGACGCTGATGCCGGTAAGGCTTCCGAGCACCATACATGGAAGATACATGATGATCGACATACGCCCTACCTGGTAAATGATGAACATCACCGCTCCCAGCACACGGAGCCCTTTGCTTCCGAATCGAAGTTCCAGATAATGATATGCCGTATCAATACACAGCCTGCTGTAGATCGGAAGGAAGAACCGGATCGTCAGAGGGATCGCAAGCAGCATGCCAAGCTGGGCGAACCACATGATCCAGGTTCCGGCATAGGAATTACCTGCGAGAGACAGGAACGATATGGGGCTTAACAAGGTTGCAAATATGGATACGGAGGTTACCCACCACGGTACGGTTCCGTCACCTTTGAAATATTCTTTTCCCTTCATCTCTTTCTTCGCAAAATGCAGACCGGCAAACAATACCGCCGCCAGATATACTACCAAAATAACCAGATCAATTACTGTAAATCCCTGCATATCTTATCCCCCTATACTTTCTGTCCGTCTACTGTATCCCGTATCATCTGCGCCGCTTCCCTGACGACCGCCTTATCACTTTCAATCAGGTTCGTCAGCGGTTCCCTCACTCCTCCAAGTTCAAGCCCTTCGTTGATCTTAAGTACAGCCTTGATGACGCCGTACATATTTCCATGGGCAGAACACAGCTTATAGATGATCTCATTGACCTTGTACTGAAGCTTCCTTGCCTTCTCAAGCTCACCTGCCTTCACATATTCTTCCAGTGTCAGAAATAATTCCGGCATTGCGCCGTAGGTGCCTCCGATACCGCCTTCTGCTCCGATCGCCAGGCCGCTGATAAACTGTTCGTCCGGTCCGTTGAAGATAATGTAGTCCTCCCCGCCTTCCTGCTTGAACATCTGGATATCCTGCACCGGCATGGAGGAATTCTTCACACCGATCACCCTGGGATTCTTCCTCATCTCTGCAAATAAATTCATCGTCAGCGCCACGCCTGCAAGCTGGGGGATATTATAGATCACAAAATCTGTATTCGGCGCCGCGGAACTGATATCGTTCCAGTATTTTGCAATTGCATGCTCCGGCAGACGGAAGTAGATCGGCGGAATCGCGGCGATCGCATCCACACCAAGGCTCTCTGCATGTCTGGCCAGCTCCATACTGTCTCTGGTATTGTTGCATGCAACATGGGCGATCACCGTAAGCCTGCCCTCGGCCGCCTTCATTACATTTTCCAGAATGAGCTTCCGATCTTCCACACTCTGGTAAATGCATTCTCCAGAAGAACCATTGACATAGACGCCTCTGACCCCTTTGTCTGCGAAATATCTGGTCAGCGCCTGTACTCCCCCCGGACTGATCTCCCCCTTCTCGTCATAACACGCATAAAATGCAGGAATTACTCCTTTGTATTTATTCAGATCTCTCATAGTTTCCTCTCCTTTTCTCTCTGGATAGTTCTTTCCTTACTTCTCAAGGCTTCTGGCAAATGCCCTCGTGATCAACTGGGGCCTTGTGATTGCCGAACCTACTACCACGCAATATGCCCCAAGCTCAATGACACGCTTCGCCTTCTTTGGAGTATCGATATTCCCCTCCGCGATTACCTTATGCTTCACCCGGGCTATAATCTCCCTTATGATCCTGAAATCATCCTCCTCTGCCTTGTCTCCCTGACTCTGTCTGGTATATCCGACCAGCGTTGTTCCGATAAAATCGAATCCCAATTCATCCGCATGAACCGCCTCCTCTATGGTCGAGCAATCTGCCATCAGAAGCTGGTCCGGATATTTCTCCCTGATCTGGCTGACAAACGCATCCAGAGTCAGGCCATTCGGCCGCAGCCTGTCCGTCGCATCCAATGCAATGATCTCCGGCCTTACCTCCATCAATTCGTCGATCTCCTTCATCGTCGGTGTGATATAGACCTCACAATTCTCATAATCTCTCTTGACGATGCCGATCACAGGCAGGTCTACCTGCGACTGGATCTCCCGGATATCCTCTTTGGTGTTGGCGCGTATTCCTACGGCCCCTCCTTCTTTTGCCGCCAGCGCCATTCTTCCCATAATGAATGAAGAATGCAGCGGTTCGTCGGGCAGCGCCTGGCATGATACTACAAGCCTGCCCTCCAGATCTTCCACATTTTCCTGCATACTCTTACTCCTTTCTTCTCTTCTGCCGCTTTTCTTTGGTTCCTTATGCCTTGCATGTTCCTGTCTGCCACTCAGTATATCAGCAAGACTTTTATTTTCATATAGATTCAAACCGTTCCGAAAGTGCTTTCAATATTTTCAAAACAGAGCGTTCTCAGATTAAAATCCGGCATGATTTTTTAGTAATATTGCACAATATCAAGTTACTTCTTTCTATCTCTGAAAGTATTTGCACTTTGCAGGAAATCTATGCGGAATAAAAATGCACACAAAAACAGGGCGTGTCTGAAATTCATTCAAACACGCCCTGTTCTGTTCATATCTAATCAAAATATCTTAACCTTCTCCAGTTATACAGCAGAAACAGCACCGATCCAACGACAAGGATTCCTGCCAGAAGCTGCGAGACAGGGAATCCGTTCGGCAGCAGAAGCTGATCGGTCCTCAGCCTTTCGATCCAGAACCGTCCAAACCCGTATCCTGCCAAATACAGAAGAAAGATCTCTCCGTCAAATTGCTTATGTTTCCTGTAGATCAGCAGAAGGATCAAGATCAGAAGGCACCACAGCGATTCATAGAGAAACGTCGGATGCACCTGGATAAAAGACACGTCGTCCACCGTCTCCATATGCTTGCGCATCAGATCTGTAATGTCCGAACCCCTGACCGCGTCTACCGGAAGCCGCATGGCAAGAAGCCAGTCCGTATATTCTCCGAAGGCTTCCCTGTTAAAGAAATTCCCCCACCGGCCGATCATCTGCCCCGCCACAAGTCCCAGTCCTGCCGTATCCATAAGAAGCGGCGCAGAGAGATTCCTCCGCCTGGCAAACACTGTCACCGTAATGACCGCCGCGATCACTCCTCCGTATATCGCAAGCCCGCCCTGGCGGATATTGAAGACACTTAAGATATCTCTTTTATACATATCCCAGGAGAAGATCACATAGTAGATCCTTGCCCCGATGATCGAAAATATTACCGCATATATGGCAAGATCATAGTAGTCTTCCGGATTCTGCCCGGTACGCTTCGCCTCCATGGCCGCGATAAAGATCCCGGCCAGAATTCCGATCCCTATAACGATCCCGTAATATGCAATGTCAAAACCAAATATTGTGATGTGATCGCCTACCGACTTCAGATGAATCCCGATATGAGGGAAATCTATCATTCTGTGCATGATCCCATTCTCCCTCCCTATACATTAAAACGGAACAGCATGATGTCTCCGTCCTTCACTATGTAGTCTTTGCCTTCCAGCCTGATCAGCCCCTTCTCCTTCGCCGCAGTATGGCTCCCGCATTCCATCAGGTCATCGTAGGATACCACCTCCGCGCGGATGAAGCCCCGCTCGAAATCCGAATGGATCTTACCTGCCGCCTGAGGCGCCTTCGTACCTTCTGTAATGGTCCATGCACGTACCTCCGGCTCTCCCGCCGTCAGATAACTGATCAGCCCCAGCAGTCTGTAGCTTGCCTTGATCATCTTCTCGAGTCCGGATTCCGACAATCCCAGATCCTCAAGGAACATCTTCTTCTCATCTTCCTCAAGCTCCGCGATCTCCTGCTCGATCTGCGCGCACACTACGAACACCTCGCTCCGCTCCCCCTGCGCATATTCACGAACCGCCTGCACACCGCTGTTGGCTGCGCCGTCGTCCGCCAGATCGTCCTCCGCCACGTTCGCGGCATAGATCACCGGCTTATAGGTCAGCAGGTTATATCCTGTGAGCCATGCCTGCTCTTCTTCATCCTCAGCCCCTTCGAACGTCTTCGCAAGCCTGCCCTCTTCCAGATGCGCCTTGATCTTATTAAGAAGCGCAAGCTCCTTCGCCGCCGCCTTGTCATTTCTAGCCGACTTAGAAGTCTTGGCGATCCTTCTCTCCAGTATCTCCAGATCCGAGAAGATCAATTCAAGATTGATAGTTTCTATATCTCTAAGGGGATCGATACTCCCGTCCACGTGCACGATATTGCCGTCCTCAAAACACCGCACTACATGGACGATGGCATCCACTTCCCGGATATTCGCAAGAAACTGATTGCCAAGTCCTTCGCCCTTCGAAGCTCCCTTAACCAGTCCTGCGATATCTACGAATTCGATCGCCGCCGGTATGATCTTCTTCGTTTGATACATCCTGCCAAGCACGTCAAGCCTCTCATCTGGTACGGTTACGACTCCCACATTGGGATCGATCGTACAGAAAGGGTAATTCGCCGATTCTGCGCCGGCCTTCGTCAATGAATTAAATAATGTACTCTTACCGACATTGGGTAATCCTACTATGCCTAGTTTCATATTTATAAATTCCTCCCTAAAACCATTGATCTTACTGGATTTTACAAAATTACATCTTTTTACTGTACCAATTACTAAGCCACCGTATTATTCTAACTCATTTTCATCATACTTTCAATCATTTCCTTTTTCTTATCGTACAATAATCTATTTTTAAATTCACCTCAATCCATTTCGAGTTCATAAAGGGGGGTCTGTCGGATAATAGATAGTCATATCAGGTCTCTGGACAGGAAAGATCATCCTGTTACGATGGCAGCTAGTACACCGAAAAATAAGTTCCTAGTACATCATTGCATTAATCTTGAAGTAATAGTGCTTGATATTCGTGTCAGCTGTGCGTCTACGAACCGACGGTGCAGCGGGCTACATCTAGGTTCGAAGGCGTGCAGATGGCATGGATAGCAAGTGCTTATTACTCAAGAATTAATACAATGATGTACTAGCCATATAACGCAGAATGATTTTTTATATGCAAGGCGGAGGATTGAGGCGTAGTAGGCGCTACGCCGATTGACGGTGCTATGTGCCAGCGGCACATGTTCAGCACGGACCGTAACGGAGTGTAGACCAACGACGCAGATGGAAAATCAGGCAAGTTATATGGCTGGTTACTTATTATTCGGTGTACTAGATAGTATGAAGCAGAGATCAATGGACGTGGAAATTACTTCCACATCCTGCCGGGCAGCATAAATTTGGTAATTACCTTTGTATCACGAACTATGATGCAGGATGTGAAATGTCTGATTTTTCTGATATTTTTTTGGGGGGAATAATGAAAATCTAATACATCATGCAGGCTGTGGATTTCATAACGGGATCCAGTCAATTCAGGAGTTTCATTTCTATCTGGATGAGGCATCTCTACTTTAGAATCATAGCAAAAATCTACACCCCGCATGCATAATATTCAACCGGTTCTTTGCCGGTTTGTCCGCCGCATGATACATGAAATACAGCGTCTCCAACGTCTCTGCTATATATCCGATATACCGATCCGCCCGGTCCGCCCCTCCCGGAACACTAAGCTCCTCCACCCTGCTAAGGATCGGAAACAGCCACTCGCAATATTCTGCTAATACCTCTTTCCTTGCCAGAATGATATTGTAGTTATAAAGATACTTTTGTTCTAACACAGAGGGAAAGGCTTTGCTATATTCGGGCTGTAATTCCCAAACCGCCCTTCGCACCGCCTTCCAGTCCTCTTCCTTCAGGTATCTTCTGTGATGCTCTTCTATATCCGGTTCATATGGCATCGGGTAGGGCAGGACCACGTCCACGCCATTGTCCACAAGCCGCAGCACATCATCCTCTGTAAATTCCAGAATCCTTCTATAATGTGACAAACCGTAATATTCATTTCCTGTACTGCCGGATGGAGCGCTTCCCTGGCTGTCAGATGAGCCGCCTCCCAGACCGCCTGACGGACGCTCCTCCGCTCTGTCTGACGGATGAACCCCTATTCCGTCAGCCGGACAGCGCAGACGGTTTTTCCAGATCCAGTAGAGCGCCGTGAGTTCCGAATAATTCCCGTTCTTTGCAGAAATATTTTCTCCGTCGCAGTCCAGGATATTGGCGACACGCCTGGGGCTTAATACCGCGCCTACCTGAATCGGTGTGATCCATTCCGGCAGTCCATAGCGGGCAGACAACTGCTTGTCCTTATGAAACTTCGCCATAAATACATGCATATTGGCTCTGTGATACCCGACGGGAAGCGCGCGAAGCGGCATAAAATCCTTTTCCCCCGCACAATAACAGTGCATAAGCTCCGACCATCTCGAAGAGGTCAAACGCACATGGCAGAAGAAGCCGTGGCTCTCCAGGCTTGTCTCAATCTCAGGCATCATATTCTCCGGCGTTGCGATCAGGATCTCCAGATCCTCTTTTTCCTCTGTCGACAGAGCATTTGCAAATGTCTCTAACTCCAAGACCGGAACACCGGACAGATATTCTGCATTATCCCCTCTTTCCGTAACCAGAAAACAGCGGATGTTTCTGATCGGATAGAGATTATGTATTGCTTCGTAGGCGCCGAGGGCTGTGCCTTGAGCGCCAAATATGACTAAGTCCATATTTCTCCTCTTCCCTTTTCTCAATACTGTGTTTCATAAATTCCGGCAATCTCCATACATGTTGTTTACATAGCGCTATACTAATGGCTATAATCCTCACCCAATAAAATGCTTCCTCGCATGAACAATTTTATAGTCCTCTGCGTGATATAAAAAATAAACTGACATCAAACGTTCAGCCAGAAATCCGATATATCGTTTCTGATACGCATTCTTCTTCTCCTTACAATGCCTTTCACAATAGGCAAGGATCGGAAATAACCATTCACAATATCGATTGAAGATTTCTTTTCTTGCGATAAGCATGTTGTATCCATAATAAAAATTCCCATTCTGCAGCTCAACAGCCGACGACAAATACTCTGGAGCCAATTTTCTAACAGCCTCTAGCATAATCTCCCAGTCATACTCTATATGATCATGCCTATAGACCTCTCTGACACTCGGAAAATTCAGGATAGGTATCGTCAATACTACATCAATATCTGAACACGCCAAAGCTTTCCGTTCTTTTTCATCCATTTGAAAATGTCTTCGGTAATGGCAAAGTCCGGCATAATCTGAATCATCATTTTTCCAGATCCAATACAGCGCTGTTAACTCGCAGTACTGCTTATTTTTATACGAAATATTTTCCCCAATATTATCCTTCACTTCACAGATCCGCCATTCCGTCAGCGCCGCTCCCGCCTGTATCGGTATTTCCCATGAATAGTTGGAGTGATCCTCTGATAGCAGCTTGTCCATATGCGATCTTACAGTATAAATATGAACCGCAGAACTATGGTCAGGCATAATTTCACGCTTTGAATATTTTTCTTCCGTTCCTGCTAATTCCTCTTCTATGGTGCGATAGATTCTTCCGTTCATCAGTCCATATTCCCTGTAATAATTTCCCTGAAGATCACTCCACAGATCACTTTCAAAAGTCACTGGAATACTGTTGAGAAATCCACGTTCTAGCAATTCCCCTAATATAGAAACGCGATGTCTCTCCATAGTCGCTATTAAGATCTGAGCATCTCTATTGACTTTTTGTTCTGCTTCATCCAGGCTGATTACTGGTATCCCTGTTATGTAACCCTGATTCTCATTCAAATCCGTAACCAAGCAATAATCAATCTTCAATTGATACGGCCTGCCCATCAGGCAGTTAGCGACCTGAACCGCGACAAGACCCGCCCCAAATATCACTAGCTGACTGCTCTCTTTTAACTTTTCCACTATTTTATCTGCGTAATACATGAATTAAACTGCTCCTTCAGCTTTCCTGTCTTCATCATCCTTCAATAAAATGTTTTCTTGCATGGACGATCTTATATTCCTTCTCATGATGCATAAAATAAACCGACATCAAATGCTCTGCCAGAAATCCTATATACCGGTTCTGATAACGATCCTTTTTTTCCTTGCAATGTTCCTCACAATAGAATAAAATCGGAAACAACCATTCACAATATGTCTCCAGAATTTTTCTTCGCATGATAAACATATTATATGCATAATAATATCTCCCTTTCTGCGTCTCTGACAAAGTATCCACATACTCCGGGGAAATCTTACTGACAGCTTCACACATTATTTCCCAGTCATCCCACACATGATCCCTCCGGTACACAGCTTCTACACTGGGGTAATCAAATATTGGTATCGTCAATACCACATCAATATCTGAACCTGCCAATCTCTCCAACTGTTCCCTGGTTACTTCAAAATGTCTTCGATAATGACCAAGCCCAACATAATCTGACTTATCATTTTTCCAGATCCAATATAATGCAGTTAATTCACAATATTGCTTGTTCTTATAAGAAATATGATCTCCTGTATCATCACAGACCTTACAGATTCGCTCCTTCGTCAGTGCTGCTCCCGCCTGGATTGGTATCTCCCACGAATACCTTGTTACATCCTCCTGAAGTTTCCTGTCCATATGACATCTTGTTGTATATACACTCACCCGATTTTGAATCACATCTGTACTCATCAAATAATCTGTCCCATCGCTTCTTATGGAACCTGCACATAATCTTCTCGTCTGACATTCTGACTGATCTTTCACAAATCGCAGTTCTTCTTCCAGTGTCAGATAAGATCGACGCTGTGTCCTGCAATACTCTCTGTAGTGATTCCCCCTGATAAGACTCCACAGATCACTTTCATAGGTAAGCGGTATCAGATGCAGATATCCTTTTTCACACAGACACTCCATCATATATTCCAGATTTTTTTCAATTGCCGCAACCAAAACTGTTGCGTCCTTACTAATCACATTCTCAGCCATTGTGAAATCCATCACCGGAACTCCTTTCACATCTGACGGATTCTTACTTATATCTGATACCAGACAACATTCTATTTGTAACTGGTAAGGTTTTTCAGACAGACATCCGATTACATCCAACGCCATAATCCCTGCTCCAAAGACTACTAACTGTGCACTTTTTTTCAATTCTTCTATGACATTCTTAGCATAATAATACATTGCAATTCCTTACTCTTATAAATTATGATCCCTGTCACAGCTACCGCACTCTACGCTCCAATACATTTTCATAGATATCCATGATTTCACGGACATTTCTCTCCTTTGTGTATGTCTTATGCGCATATTCCTGCCCTGCTCTGGCGATTCTACGGGAAATTTGCGGAAACCGAACCGCCTCTATGATTTTATCTGCCAGCGCTTCCGGATTCCCGGCTTCATAAAGGTAACCGGTCTCCCCCTCCCGGATCAACTCAGGTGTCGCGCCTGAGTCCGAACCTATCACAAGGCATCCTGACATCTGCGCTTCCACCGTTACTCGCCCATAAGGTTCCGCAACACTACACATAAAAGCGATATCCGACTGTGCATAAAGCTCCGATACCTGATCACTTACCCCATAAAATGAAATAAACTCTCCCAATTCATATTCTGTTACTGTCTGTTTCAACTCATTTATATACTTCTCTGTTCCTCTCCCTACCATTGTAAGATGAAAATCAAGGAACCCTTTCTGCTTCAAGATTACACAAGCATCTATCAATTCTTTCTGTCTCTTGTGCCGTATGATTACGCCTACTATGATCATCCGAACGATTTTATGCTGTAAAATATCCCGTTTTATATAAGTCTGTCCTTCCATTTCCACTGTATCATATACCACACTGACATCTTCTTTTCCTTTCAATGGCATAAGACTTCTGATATATTCTGATACCGTTATTACGTGATCCGACTGCCTGATTAATCTCCATCCCCACCGTGGACTAAATATCCGAAATCCCTGATCTTCCATATGTTCTCTTAGGTGCCACACAATCGGGATCCCGCAGTCTCTAGCCGCCAACGCACCGATATATGTATAAGTTGTATTGCAGTGTATGAGATCCACCGAATAATTTTCTATAATTGACCTCAGTTCCTTTTTCGCACTCTGGTTCCGCAACATACCCGCCATAAATTTCATCTTCTCCAACAGATTACGTTCCTTTGCCGTCTCATACCCCCAATCCTGTGACAATACATAAGTATAGGGAATATTTCTCTGAGACAACAGCTGCGCTCCCGCCCCGTAATGAGGAAGAACCACTGCCACTGCCACCTTACTCTTTTGCAACATATCACATAGCTCAACCATACACCGGAAAGCTCCAGATATATTATTGTTATCCGATGCCATGAACAGAATCCTATATTTGGCATTTTCTGCGAATTTCAAAGAATGCTGCATTTTATAATCGGCAATATGATTCTTTGTAAAAACCTGATATAGTTTCTGCGTCACAAACACGATATTTTCAAACCGCAATTCTAGCAAAACCTTTCCAATCTCTTCATGAAGATTCGGCAATGTTGCCACAATAACAACTGCATCTTTCTTGTGCATCACCAATTCATGAATGTCATAGACAGGTAATCCACATAACGCATTTCCCATCCTCGGGTTTTTCTGCCTGTTACTGACAGCAAAACCCATGATTTTCTCACCAAAACCAAGAGAAACAAGCCTGCTTACAGTCAACTCCCCTACCATACCGGCACCATAGATTACAAGATGTGTATTTCCTCTTATCTGACACATCATCTGCCTTTCTGAAAAAATCTCCCGCATCATCCAGTTAAATCCTCGTAATTATAATTTATCGTATACTCAGTCAAATACCCGTATGGGTTGATTCCATAGCACAACACTGTCCGAAATACCTCTATCACATAATTCCGTTCTTATGGTATTCGCCATTTCCTGTTCCTTAACTGCTATCATTACTGCATCATAGTCCTTATCAAATATTTCATCCGGTGAAACTACCGGCAAGCCTTTTTCCTGATAGAAGCAGTAATTCTTATCCACCCACAATATGACCTGATAATGGAATCGTCTTAATTGACTATACGTATCTTGTCCGACCTTCCCCGCGCCATAAAGAATAATCTTCTTATCCTGAAGTCCGCCAGCATCCGCTATATATTCCGGCACATGCGCCTGAGAGCAAAATCCCATATGGCTGTTAATTGCCCTGCAGCTCATAATCATTACCCATCTCTGCAATTGATAAAGCAGGCTTTCTCCCATCCGATGTTTTCTAAAATCCGATTCCAACGCAAGATAAACCTTATTGATATCCATCAGCATACGGCGGTTCACCGCATGCATTGCCGATTCTGGACGGTAACGATAATGGTAATAGCATTGATGTATGATAGAGACAGATTGGCAGTGAAGTAAATATTTGTATAAGAAAACAGAATCTTCTGCAAAGGTAATATCTGAGTCCAATCCTTTATAGATTTCTCTTACCAGTTCACTCCTAAAAATCTTATTCACTCCCCATGGTGTAAGTCTTTGCACACATTCTAAATCTGCATCATAGAGCATAGATTTCAGAAGTTCATCCATCTGCCCTTCACCTCGGTATCTTCCCTCTCGAAATCCATCGTATCTCTCTACCGTTCTGTTCATTGCTTCTTGATAGTATACGCCCGACGTAACCAAATCCGAACTTACTATCTCATTCAAAAGCACTTCTACCATAGCCGGCTCTATCCAATCGTCACCGTCTATAAACATGATATATTTGCCGTCAGCTCCCTCTACTCCTCTGCATCTTGCAGTGACCACTCCTGCATTTTCCTGCCTGATCATCTTAATTCTACTGTCATGCATCGCCATATCTTCACAAATTTCTCCCGAACAATCTACAGAACCGTCATCGACCACAATAATCTCAATCTTCTGGTACGTCTGTCTTTGTATGCTCTCTATACACTTCCTAATATACGGAGCTACATTATATACCGGCACTATAATGCTGACTAATTCCTTCGCACATTGACCTTGCTCCATCAATTCCCTCTCTACAAATCCCTACTCTGCAATTCAATACCCTGCAATTCCTTTAGTACTTTCTTAATCTGATTTAGATACCCATATCCATATCTTATATCCGGCTCCAGGTAATTGCCTTCTCCCCACTCGTTCCACGCATTCAGGAATACATATTCATTTCCCTCCTGTAGGCTTAACTGTATCGTTTTTTTCAGATATTTTCCGAATCTTCTTGGACTGCTCCCTTTCATAATGACTGCCCGGGTATTCCTCCTTGGCGAATCATCAAAATCTACAAACGCCATTCGGAAATGATTTTTCACATGTTCTTTATCGATCATCTTTTCATTTAATTTTCTATAGTCGATGCAGCGCATCGCCAGACGGTTCCATAAAAGTCCTCCAACCTCCCTGGGTTGTAAAACCGGCTTCTCGACTAATAATTCTGCTTTCGTCCGATTCGGTTCGAAGTCAACCGATGCATTCACCCAACGGCTTTTCTCTACATTTTCGCGACACCGGTTCATAGATATGATGAAGATACCTGAGAAGCCGTCTTTTCTGGCACATTCATTCCAATATCGGATCATATCGTTAAAGCGCGGAATATTCCGCAAACGATAAATCATTAAAACCGGTCTATTATCTTCCTTGATATATCTTTTGTCCAAAAAATAAGGACGAAAATATCGATAATGTGCTTCCCATTCTTCCTCCCCGCCATAAATCTGCGGAATCAGTATCTCTTTGTTTCCGCCCGCCCCATGCCAGGTCTTTGTCCATGGCTCATTCGCCCATGAAAAGCAATAATGAAAAGCCATACTCTTATTATTCAAAAGCATCTCTGCCGGCTTTTCCAATACCATGCGACCCCCGAACCAGTAATGATAGAAACAGAAGCCATAGATACCTGCCTTCTTAGCTGTGTCCACCTGTTTTTCCATTACACCATGTTCCAGAAGATCATAATAGTCTTCATTCTGAGGTACCCTAGGCTGATGATGCCCCAGAAATAAAGGCTTAGCCTTTTTTACATTAACCCATTCTGTAAATCCTTTTCCCCACGCATCATTATTCTCAGGGATCTCATGAAATTGCGGCAAATACATTGCAATCAGCCTCATCTTCACACACTCCACACTATCTCTTCCAGAGAAATCACCGGACATTTTACTTTCTTTTCCAACATGTTTTTAATCTCTTCAAATACAGGGTATGGCGTCACCACGATCGCTTCTGTCTCCGGCAATTCATCATCTGGGTAATACACTTCATCTATTCGTGCTATAGAGCAGGATATGTCTTTGTCTATACCATAATCAATCTGGATGGAACTTCCCTGTAAGTCCTCCATCAGCCTGTTCCCGAGTTCTGCCATTCCATAGATAGCAATGTGATGGCAGTCCATATCTTCAAAATAAGAAGCAACACTTTTGCCTTCATTTTTGATCTCTAGCCAATGATTTAAAAGCCAGTAATGAGCCTGGAAACGGTCGATGTTCCATTGAGCCGTTTGCAGCTGCTTGTTTCGGCTGCAATTTACCAGACATGCCGTTACCACACTTCCTAATACAGTACCCAATACGATTATCAGATTCTTACACTTCACCATAATTTCTTCTCCAACTTATAGAACTTCAGTCAAAAAGGAGACCGCCTCTTTTCTCCAACTCCCACATATAGTAATTCTCTACCACATCCGCTTCATCTACCTTGTGTGCATACTGGATAGTTCCAAGATCCACGATCGTACTGTTCATAACCGGATGCTTCAACACTTCTTTTAACTCTGCTTTCGGTGTAATGCCATCCCGCTCCATCATACTAATCTGCTCAAATTCCTCCTGCGAATACGTTCCCCAATTCAGAATTTTTGTAAAGAAAATCTCATCCACTCCTAGTTCCTGTCCCCATTCTACAAACGGGATCATTTCCTTATAATTTTCTTTCTGTACGACAAAATTCATACGAAAATAACTTAATTCCCCGGTTTTGCGAAGTATTGACGCATATTCCATATTTTTTTTTAAAATATCAAAATTTCCATTTCTCCGAATACTTTCATAGGTCTCTTTACTTGCGGCATCAACAGAAACTGTCAACATAATCCTGCTGGTACGCCCCTTCATAAAACGTTCCCAATTCATCTGATTAAAAAGCATACCATTCGACAGTAAACGGATATATTGTGGTTTGCATCCCTCGCATTCATATGCCTCACGATAAGCAGGACTTGCAAACACTTCCCCATTTCCGGCTAAAATAAGAAAACGGCATTGGGGAAGATATTCTCTTTTTACTATTTCAGTAATTTTATTGATTGTTTCCAATTCTTTACCTTTTGCAAAGTAAAGTTCCTTTCTGCACGTACTACAAGCAAGATTACAGGAAGGATCATATCCTAATGCTATAACTTCGGGAGCCGTTCCTAATTTTTTATACGCTCTGTCTTCCTTCTTGCTTTCCTCACGCCCTCTTGCAACAAATAATGGGCACATACTTTTATCGCAGAACGAAAACGTCCGATTCTCAGTTGACAAGCACAATACTCTATGTAATGTTGAATGCCATATTTCTGAAGACCTTTTATCAAGAACATTCCCTAGGTTAGGTCTTACAAATGTCGTACAACAGCATCTGGTATTCCCCTGATCAAGAATCTCTAGGTGATTAAACATTGTGTTGCATTCCAAATGATAATAGGATTTATCAAATATAGTTTTCTTCAACATGTTAGATGGCAAATTAACGACTTTCTGATATCCAACAAAGTCTTTCTCCTCTATGCAGCCATACTCCGAAAGCTGTTTTTGAATTTCCTGATCATCATATACCGCTATAATGACATAATACTTTTTCCAATCCGTAATTTCGTCCGGAGAAAAAACAGGCTTCCCCCAGAACATATCACTTCTTTTATAAGAATCAATAAATCCCGCTACAGGTATCTCTAACCCCTGTCCAAGAAAATAATGACACATCTTCCCCGTTCCCCAAACCAAGATTTTCCTGTCCACAGGAAGCGACATTGAATCTAATTCCCCAAAGAAGTCCTGTTCATATATATAATCCCGTCTATACTGTAACCCATTTTCCTGCAAAATACCTTCCTTCTGCTCTTTTTCAAAGTCACAAATAATTATCTGATCATACAAACAATCCTGTAATGCATCATCGATACTCTTTATCTCATATCCACAAAACCTTTTTGCTTCAATTGTATCATCCATAAAATACAAAATATCTAATTGTTCAAACATATACAGGAAATCTTTAGCAACCCGGTTTACCCCGTAGATTATATATTTCATTTATTGACCTCCTTCTGTCCATTCCACATATCTATTCTGGTATACAAAAATAAGTTTGTACTCCGTATTTTCTTATAATCGGTAATACCTGCTCCTGATTTTTTCGATTTAGACACACCACAATCCCACATTGATCCAACCCTTTGACCTCTGACAGGTACATCACCGGAAGACCTTCAAAATACTCTGTTTTCCTCTGACCATCAGATACTACACATGCCTCTACATTTAACAGCATATCCATATATTTTTTTGCATAATAGCCTGCACCATATATCAAAATCCGGGAATATTTACTGCAGAAGTCTTTCAATGTTCCTGACAAAATCTTTTCTTTCAGTCCACGAAAATCTCGAACCTCTCCATATCCGTTCCTGACCAGAGATATGATTTCTTTCAAATAGTAAGACAAATTTACCTGATTCATAGATGCATAATCCATGCTTTCTGCAATTCCAGAATAATAACCCATATCCTGCGCAAAGTAACTCCAAAGATATGGTGTATAACGATAGTCTTCTTTTTTCAATTTATCAAGCTGCTTCAGTATACTACCTCGAATCCAGAAATCATTCGTTACTCGAAATGGCGGCAGATCTCTGGAAATCGGGCATTTTAAATGTAATTCGTTTGTAATCCTTTCAACAATCTCGTAGTTTCCTTCCCATCCGTATCCTAAATCTCCAAAAAACTCAGCGAAATTCGGTTGCGGAGGTGCAAGAAAACCTAGCCGTCCCTCTTCTTCAAATTTTTCTAGAATCCCCCCAATATGTTCCTCATCTTTAAGGAGATTCTCCCAAATACAATAAAAATAAGACTTACCTGTACAACTTGGCTTAATGTCTGATGTCACATCTGTATCATGCAATACGCATACATAATCGTAATCGGATAATTCAAATAGGTTATAAATTGCTTCATCCAGGCACTTTATGCCATTGATTCCACACTTTTGATATTCACTCAATATATCATCATATTCTGATACCACCGAAATGAAATATTTTATCTCATGCCCCAATTTGTTCAAATATTCTACGATATACTCTACAGCTTCTATGTATGCAGCAAAAATAACGATCGCTATACGCTTCTCTCCAATTTTTTTATATCTTTCAGCCTGCCTGCTTTTTTCAGAAGTAATTATATATTGAAAATGAAGGCTCCTTTGCAAATCTGACATATTCAAAGTCCGGATGATGTTATCCCATATCAACTCAATATCATACTCCGTTTCCTTATCTATGTACTGAATTGCCTGGAACAGGTTCTCCTGCGTCTGATAGTCTAATGTGTTATAAGCAATTTGCTGTTTCTTTAAAAATGGGAAATTTCTTTTTTTAATCAGTTCGTATGATAGCATTGCATATTGCGAATAGTTATTTGCCAAATTAATCTCGGAATTATTGACTCCTATATCTGCCAAAACATCATATGAATAGCCCAACCCACTAAAATATGCCGTAAATTTTTCTTCGTGCTGAGTCACCACATCCCAAAATTCATTATAAAATGGCAGTTCTTCCCAATATTTTCTAAATTCATTACTATGAAGCATAGGCGAACGGATAACCATGAAATAAGACTGAATATATTCCGGAAAACTTCTTGATTCCTCACATTTATATGTGCCCTGACTAGCCAGTCCCCAGAAATCTACCGAATAATCCTCCATTTTCAAAAATATATCTTTCATTGGTATAAAAGGACCAAACAAAGAATCATTCATCAATATTAGCTCGTCATATCTCAAAATTGTATTCCATCCAACTAAACTACAAAGAATTTCTTTAAATCCACCTGCATCAAAACCAATATTTTCCCGAAAAAAAATAATATCCGAATTTTCTTTTAAAATATCTTTACCACATATAAGCTCCGGCATGTTGCATACCGTGATCAAACAATCAACACAAGAATTCAATTCCCGGAGTATATAACCAATATAATCGTCTACTATATTCTGTTTATCATAAATTAAATAAATACATATCCGTTTCATTGAATAATTCCTTCATGCGTATACCAATAGAAAGTACTTAAACAACCTTTGCAATAACCTGATTTAAGTATTTTCTTTCATCCACCATTACAAATGACTGCTTTTCTGAAACTTCGGCAACTAGCTTCCCCGGAATCGAAATTCGTTCTCTTACATCACGCAAATACCATTCATATTCGTTATCTAATTGTCCAATATCAAGAGCTTGATACCCTCTTTGCGCCAAATCATACGCAAGGACAGTCGCAGTCGGTCCAAGCGAAATACATACTAATGAGTTTTTTGACACCTTTTTTAAAACTATACCCAAAATATCCTCATATTTATCCCAGGCATTTTTATATGGACACAAAATACGAAAAATATTAGAAGTACCTTCCATTAGATCATTCCCAATACCTATTCTTGAATATTCTCCTTCTACAATTACCACAGATTTTTTTTCCCATATTTTTTTAAACAACAAAAATATTTCATCCGCATTCTTTTTATTTTTATATATAATATATGGTCTTGTAACATATGTATCATAATAAATTCTATTTTTATCTATTAATTCAAGTATATAGCGTCTTGTATCCCCAAACATATACTCTCTAATTATGTCTGCCGCTTCTTCTTTATACTGTTCGAAATTCCCAAAATTCTGTGCTATAGCTATATTGATTCTATCCGTTTTAGAGACCAATATCTCTTTCAACCTATTTCCCAAGATACTATTGGGCTTCTGAAACCATGGTCTTTCTCGCTGTCGAATTATTTCAAACTCTCCATCCCCAAACCTGCACAAACTACTATTATCTAAAATTATTTTTTTCAGCAACTTTTGTCCGTTTAAAATTTTAGGTGTAAATTTTATTCCCCATTCATATGGTGCGCTATCTAATCGATATTGATATTTTCGATTCTCACACATCAATTCTTCTACTCTCTTGGAACGTTCTACAAAAATATTATTTTTTTCATTTCTTTCCCAATATATTATTATTTTTTCAGAAGGGATATTTAGCCTCTTACATTCATTTAAAATTGATTGATATTTTTTTACTGATATTATTAGATAATCAAATTTTTTTCTGGAGATCTCAATAGGTAAAATTATTGGAATGGGATAAAATAAATCTGTTCCGCATTTTTGTTCATCTTGATCGAAAATCCCTAAAATATTAACATTTTCCTTATCTATCTCATCTATTACTTGTTGAGCATAATAGCCTGCTCCCCACACATATACACACAACATATTGAAACGCTCCTTAAAACATCTGTATAGTACAATGATTTACATTGTGTAAATAATTTCAGCTAAAGATAAAATGCAAGCATTACTTCTTCTTTGTAACTTCAATTTTATTTTGTCATAATCATAAAGCGCAGTAACAATGATTACATCTACAGGTTCTATATTTTCATCCATCGTTTGCGTAAATCTACCTTTAATTTGACGTACATTTTGATCTATAAGATATTTAATTTCAATATTATCACACAATAGATCCTCATATAGATTTTCCCCAATATAACCCATTCCATAGATAGCTACTGAATGGAAACTATTTTCTTTCAAGTAATCACTAACTTTTCTTCTCCGTAACTTATACACCCAAGAATTCATTAGCAGAAACATTTCTAAATACTTGTCTTTTTCACGACAATATGCTATTATTTTTTTGCTTTGAAACGTATTAATTATACATCCTCCACATATTAATCCTAATATATATGCACTAATATTTTTTCCTACCCAATTTTTCATTTATTTTTTCTCTCTTATTTTTTCATTATATGTCAAATATTTCTTGCCATTTAATTACATATGCATTTTTATTCCAATTTTCGCGTATTTTTTTTCTATTATATTGCTTTTTTGCATCACTAAACTCAAAAAGCTCTTTAAATACCATTCCTCTGATTTGCTCAGTAGAATAAACGATACATTGCATTTCTTTTGAGAAAAAATGATGTAACATACTATTTTTACAAAAATATACCTTGCATCCTAACTCCATTAAAACAAAAATATTTCCTAATGCATGTTGCTTTTCAACATCCATTATAACTACATCCATCTTTTGGAGTACACTATAATACTCTTGGCTAGGGATAAATTCTTGCAAAGCTACAAACTTCTCCCCAAAAATCTTTATTCCAACATCAATCACTTGTTTTGCATATTCTGTAATTCCGTAAGATAAAGGCACATATATTTTTATATTTTCTTTTTTATACTTACTCAATAATTTCAATATATTAATATGATTAAACTCTGGATATGCAGAATTCCCAATTTGTATATTTATTGTATCGTTTTCACCTCTTTTTAAAACTTCCATATTCACCAAAGCATTGCGCATCTTTTCATTATCATACATAGCATAAAGCAATTTCCCTTTTGGTCTGTATGCCGCCAAAATATCTTTAATTTCTTCCGGAATAATCGTAACAAGTCCAACTGCATTATTTACTACAAATCTCTTTTTTATATTATCCATCCATTTTCCAGTTAATTTCTTATCTCCTCCCCAAAAATACAATACTAATTTTTTTAAATACTTTTTATTATCAAAAAAAAATTCCATCACAGAGTTGTCTATTACCCAGTGATATATAATTAAATCAAATTTATCTAACTGTACTTTTGTAAATTCCTTTCTTAACTTTATATCTATTTGGGGGAAATACTCCACATTAGAATATTTTAAATATCCATATTCTCCTTCTAAAAATTTATCTCCATGAATCCAAAAAAAATGTGATTCCTTATAAAAATTATTATTGATAAAATTTATGAATTCCTCAGTAAATTTCTCAACTCTAAATATATGTAATATTTTTTTCATTTAGTCACCCATTACATTCAATATAATTAAAATATTGTTACATTACGATATCCTTTACGATTTAAAGCAACAGCACATCTAGCCGCTCCGCAATCACATGTAGAAATTAATGAATCACATTTTGATAAAATATATATCACGCCTAAATAATTCAAATTTTCAAGATATCCATTTCTATTTTCCCTGATTTTTATCTCAGATAATAACAAATCATAATTTTTTTCATCCGAATAATCTATTCTATACTGATCAACACATAATATCTTATCTGCCAAATCACTTGTCATAAATATGTCGTAAATTTGCTGATCTTCTGTAGCAAGAAAAATATTATCGCATCCCCATTCTCCAAAAACTCTTTTAACCTCTTTTAAAAATGTCTTTGGTTCCATTGGTTTTGGTACACCACCCCGTGATGAATTCCAATCTGTCCCTCTTCCCACAACCCCTAAGATTCTTTTTTCTTTATTCCATATTGTTTTCTCATAAAGCTTTTCTATATAAGTTTTCACATCATTTTTTATTATTAAGTACTTATAAAACATCATCTTCCAATCCATAAAGCATTGCTTTTCATATGTATATGGATTATACCAGTCCCACCCTTTATGTGATGAAATTATTACATTTTTGCTTTTATACACCTCTTCAATAGATTCATCACAAACTTGTTCAAAATACATCGTCCATGCATTTTCTCCATTTCCTCCTGTGAATTGATTCATATCACCTCTCACACTAAAGTCGATAACCGGAATGATGTTTCCTGGTTTTTCTTTTACCATTGCTACTTTCATCAAAGCACGCATTATCATATCACCAAGTCCACTAATACCCAAACTATCCTTAATTACATAAAATGTTTTTTCTGGATTTTTATCTCCAAAAGATACTACATCACATCTCCAGAATAGACTTGTCATAACACTCAGAGAACGATATCTTTTAATAATAAAACGCATTTTATTATGCAAAAATTCTTTTTTTGAATCAATTGTCATAATCGTATTTGAAATACAATTTTTATAATTATTGTATAAATCTGCCAAAGAATCAATTATATGCAAATGTGATGTCTCTTGAAAAAACATTTTTGCATTTTCGTCTAGAAAAAACAATTGCTTTGAGGGATATTTTTTCTGTATAATACGTGCAATCTGATAAGTATACTCTTCAAGTGTAAAAAACACATAAACTTCGCATCGACTTAACAATTCGTAATCTATTAACGGATTATTAATATCATAATTCCAAAACTCTTTCACATGACAATGCGATTCAACCTGATTCATTTCCCATTTCAGAAAATAAATTATATTTCCTTTTTCATTCACTACTGGAATAATTTTCCCCCGCTTATCTGTTTCTTTAAAAAATATATTTCTGGCTTCATCAAATATGTCAATATTATGCTTAAGTACCCCCCCCCCCCAAATTTTTTCATTTTTAGTTTTTTTTTACGATTATCATTTTATTTCACCCATTCTGTTACCCATTTTTTTGCATATACAATTCCTCTTCTGAAATCTAGATTTGAATAAATGTTTTCATCAAGATAAAAAAACATATATCCAGAAGACGTCTCCGTCCTATATCCATAAACACTTAAAATATCTTTAATTGCCTCCTCATCTCCACTTTTATGATAACTACATATAGAACATTTTACATCATTATTTAAAAGTACATTTTTTGCTCCTAAAAGTGCTTCTACCTCTGCACCTTCAACATCCATTTTCAAAAAATCTAATCTTCCCATTACAATAGAATCCAAATTCACATTTTTTCCACCATTAATTCGTCCCAAAAACCTGTCACATAATATAACCTTATCTTTAAACTTTTCAAACGTTTTTTGCAATGGTCTTATCCAGCGTTCACTACACTCAAACAAATACGCTTTCGATACCTTTTCAATATATCGTAAAGAAAAATTACCTTCTTGAACGCCAGCATCAACAATTACATCTCCCCTCTCTATTTTTATATCATCTTTTATATATAAATGCGGTGAAGAAAGCTGCTGTTCACAATTTATATCTTTTACCACCTTTTTCCCTTCATATTCTTGAAACTTATAATCATAAGGGAAATACATCTTTTTATCTTCAAACCAAATATATGGCAAATTATCAACACGATCCCAATATACCGTATGTATTTCTTTCTCTTCCTCCACATATTGGTTATAAACACTTATTTCGTTCGTTTCCAAATATTTCAATATTTGTTTTATATCTGAATCTTCTGTATTTTTGTATTTATCCATTAGTAACATTTTCAATAAATATCTTTGATTTTTTATCTTATTTTTATCTATATCGTACCAATATACCAAATTGTCTTTAATAGTGTCAAAATATACATCTGACATTATTATCAATATGTCATAACTATTTTCTAACAGAATACTAGGCGGATACACGCTCCTTCCCCAGAATTCTCCCCATTTCTTAGAATCATTATCTATAAATCCTAAAATTTCTATATTTTTCGAGAAATTATTTACTTGTCTTAATATATTGTCTGCCATACTTCCAGTCCCAAACAAAAATACTTTTATTGCTCCTGACCTTTTTTCCATATCTTCATCCCGATCCCCTCATTTAATCTATCTTTGTTTTCTATGTTTAAGTTTTTCAAAAGTTTAGTCAACATTTTTATACTTATTTTACTTTCTTCATATCTATCTCTATGTACGCGTTCAAAATTCTCCTTCTCTAATAGTACTATTTCTCTTTGAATATCGTCATTGCAAATTACACCTTCCAAATCACTTTGCTTCGTCTTCATTTTTAAAAGCATATTTCCTTTACATGGATATAATAAAAATTCTTCTTCCGACTTATGATACCCACTGAAAAACCATCCCATTGAAGGATCTACTGTTTGTAACTTCCAATCATCCGGATATACAACCAAGTTAATTTTATCTTTCTTTAACATTACAACATTTTCTTCAAAAGCAGGAATCAGATACAAACTATCTTCATGTAAGATTATATATGCATACGGGCAATCCTTTTCGCCTGAATATGTATAAATTAGTTTCTTGTCATCACCGTACAAATCATATTTCCAAATATCACCTTTCCATGATAAAATTAATAATTCTGTTTCACTATACTTTGTAATTCCAGCAACCGTTTCTCTATTTTCCAAAAGCTTAATCCATCTATAAGAATGAATCCTCAAGTCATACTCTAAGATACAATTTCTAAACATACTTGGTAAATATACTTTGCTTTTAATCCGACATCCTTGCATAAAATCTCCATTGGTTTTCCCAAATTTCTGATCCCTGCATATTTCAATCTTTTTATTAACATATTCCTCTTTTTCAATATCAAATACACTTACAATGTTTCCAAACATTGGAAACATAATAATTTCTGTCCCTTGTAAATAAGCTGTTCTGAATTTTGCTTCTAATTCTAATATATTTTGAGGCAATTTCCAATACTTCATTTTCATAGTCTCTGTATCTAAACGAGCCAAATAATCCGAAAACCACGGTATAAAAAATATGTACTTATGATATAACAGGGTTTGATAATATATCTTACTCGCAAAAACATCTGCATGATCAAATATTCCCAAAAACTCCGTATCATTTGATTTCATGTTAATTCTATAGAATCCATTCCACTCTAAAGCACTAAACCACAAATAATTATTATGATATACACCGTCAATAAAATGTACGATTCTTTTTTCTTTATGCAGCATTAATATTCTCCCATTAAGAATTTTCCCAACACGCTATCCTTTATTTACACTACTTACTATTATACTCTAATATATTTTTCAAGAATTTGTGTATCAAACCTTGCATATACCATATCCTGTCCATTTTCATCGTATACATGAAGCGTATTAAATACCCATTCTATTGTTTCTTTCAAATGTTTAAAATTATCACATGATATATCGAATTCTCCAAACCGCTGTTTTACATTATTGTATCTTTCAACAATATCTCCCTCTTTGTATATCTGCGTCATAAATAAAACATTAGGATTCTTTTTGATTTCTTCTAATCCATCAATCCTTACAATCTTTCCCGGTCGTACTGCTGAATATATCATTGCCGTAGCTTTATCTATTTTTGCATTTTTAATCTTCTTTCCTATCTCTAAAGACATATCTCCTGTTAGCGCAAACTTAATAACTAATTCTGTCAAATCAATGCCTGTAACGAATTTATAAATTCTATCATACTCATCTCCAGGCAAACGAATTCCAGGATCGTAAAAACGTACCGTATCTCTATCCATAAGTCCTTGAATAAATACTGGTGCGTTCTTAAGCCCTAAATCTTTTATCATAGAGACTACTTTATCGTTTATTTTATCTCTATACCATTGCTCATGGATAGACGGTTCTATGGATGCTATTGCCAACTTATCAAGTCCACTATATTCATCACCCAGATATCTATCTTCGACTCTTACGAGTATAGGCTCACCCTCAATGACCATATATACTAATTGCAAATCATTTTCAGTCCCCAAATATTTTTCAATGACAATATTTTCTGAGAGGCTTTCTTTCTTTGCAAATCCAATCGCCTTCATAGCCTCTTCATGAGACCAACATATTGTCTGACCTCTAGAGCCTCTGCTGTCACATGGTTTGATAATAATAGGATACTCTATTTTTTTTCCCACTTTTCCTGACTCTATAATATCTTTTTCTTGATATGAAGTGATAACATCAACACCATGCCCTTCACAAAATTGCTTAAACACACTCTTATCTGTCAATATTCTATGTTGCTCATTATTACCAAAACATGGCAACCCTAATCTTTCGCATAGGATACAATATGACTTTTGTGTGATATCTAAATAAGATGCAATAATTCCATCTATATTCTCTTTTTCACACAAGGTAACAAGTTCATCAATATCTGTAACATTATACATGTACCCATAATCCGCAATCTGTTTAGCCGGGGAATATTCATGTTTAAGATAATCTGTTACATAAGTTATAATCCCCATTTTCTTAGCAGTTTCAACAAGTTTAAGATGTTGATGTGCTCCTCCTAAAACTAAAATTTTTTTTCCAATTAATTTTTTATCCATAATTCTGTATTTTGATTTTAACTATTATCAATTCCCTTCCTTCGTTAATACGCATATAAATATAACCTTGTAGGCATTGGGAAATCAAAGCGAAGTGCTATTTTGTAATCTAACTTTAAACCAAAAATCCAGTTTATTGTATCAAATACCCTTACGCCATCATCTGCCGCAACATTTACAACTAAGCGCGGTTTGTTTTTCTTAATACATTCTTCGCACCCCTGCAATACATCTAAAAATAAAAATGGAATACTAATTTTAATCAAGCTGAACATTTCATTTACAAAAAGAGAATCCAACGTCTTCACTTTAACCTCTATTTTTTCCCCATGTTCATCTTTTTCCTCAGAAAAGTATGCCGACTGAGTACTTTCTCTGTCTAAATAAAGAATCCCTTCCTTTTTTCCTACTCCGTATGGATAAAACTCAATATCGCCTTTCCCCTTCATCTTCTGTTTAAGTACAAAAAAACTATTTGGATCCGGTTCTACTGCTGCAATATGACGATACTGTTCTGAAACTTTTTCTAAAAATAATTCAATAGTATCCCCTTCCCACGCTCCTACGTCCAAATACCTTTCAGAATGAGTCAATTTTAATCCTTCAAATCCAAACATACCATCTATACAAAATTCTTTATTCATTAGATATCTTATATCATCCGTTTCATTCACCTTGCAATACGCCTGCAATGCATCACAAGATTGTTTATCAGCCAAATGTACCATAATATTCTCTATGTCGGGCTTATGAGATTCCACATATTTTCCTATTCCTTTCGAACAATATTGTATATAGGGATTTGGAATAATGTAAATTTTATTTATAAATGAATACCTCTCTAATATATTTCTTTTTTCAAAATGACCATGACCTATCACCACATTAATTTTACTTTGTTCATCCTCCAATTTGTCTAATGCATAAATCCTATCTTCTTTTTGAATAATGTGACTCTTCTTTTTATCTTCATTAACAAAAAAACCCTTTACCTCAATTTGTTGTTCCTTTAACCGATTTTCCACTTCTACACTCATTGAACCAGCCCCCCAAATATAAATAGGATATTCTGATTCCCTAAGTTCTAAATAAATCTCTTCTAAAATACTATCTTTTACCAAATCTTTTTCACACATTTTCTAGTCCTCTATTTTTAATTATATTTACAATCCTTCTTATTTCTTTCATTTCCAGTTCCTCATAAAGAGGCATTACCAATATTTTCCTTGAAAGTTCTCTTGCACATACTAATTCAACACTTTTATATTTCTCTCCAAAGCAAGCTTGATCTGCAGTTAATGGATAAAAATATTTTCTCGAATATATACCGTTTTCTCTTAAACATGCATATAATCTATCTCTATCCAATCCATATTCATCTTCAACAACAACTGGAAGATACGCATAATTACTAGTTATTTGTTTATCTCTTGACAACAAACGAATCCCTTTAATTTCTTTTAGATTTATCCAATAAAACTCATAACGTTTTTTTCGTTCTTCAATTATCTTATCAATATATTTTAAATTACACAGTCCCATAACGGCCGCAAATTCATTTAACTTCGCATTTGCTCCAATATCCGTCACCAGTTCTTCTCCTTGGATACCAAAGTTTTTAAGATTATACAATTTTTCATACATTGTATGTTCAGAAAAGGTAACTGCGCCGCCCTCTATTGTGTTATATACTTTCGTTGCATGAAAACTAAAAACAGAAGCATTCCCATAGTTTCCAATTCCTTCCCCCTTATACTTCACACCAAAAGCATGTGCTGCATCATATATAACTTTTAAATTGTATCTTTTTGCAATCTCCTCTATAACTTCCATCTGACATATATTCCCATATACATGAACCGGAACTATCGCTACTGTCTTCTTTGTAATTAATTCTTCTATTTTATTTTCGTCTATTGTTCCATCTTCTATTTTCACATCACAAAATACAGGCCTTAAATGATTTCTTATAATTGCATGTGTTGTAGAAACAAATGTGAATGGTGTTGTAATTACCTCCGCCTCTTTAGGAAAATCAAAAGCCTGAATGGCTAACTCCAACGCCATATGTCCATTTACCATGAGAGAAATCTCTGAAACCTCTAAATATCCTTTTAATCGCTCTTCCAACTCTTGATGAAAGTGTCCCATGTTGGTAATCCAATGACTTTCCCACAATGGTTTGATTGCTTTTACATATTCTTCATAAGGCGGTAAACTTGAACGTGTCACAAACACTTTCTGGTTCATCTTCTCCCTCCACTTTTTAGTCGATACTTCCACTGTTGCTACAACATAATCTTCAATATAACCTAATACTTGCATATTTAAATACCCCGCAAAACACATTGCGGGGTATTTAATTTATTTTGATACCCAACTATTCATTACATATGCACGCTGCAACCTCTTCATCTAAATATTATTCTGAGAATGTTACCGGTGCGCTTGTGATAGATGTACCATCTTTTAAATTAACTGTAATTACTACTGTTTTTCCTGCCAGGTAACTTGGCATCCAATTGCTTGCAAGTGTAAATTCTTTCTTTGCATCTGCAGCATCATCCCATACCCATGTACCATCTGTACCAGAAACTAATGGCCAATCATTTGTTCCGTCATTAAGACTCATAGAACTATACAAAGTACCATCTAAATTTGCAATGCTGATTACACCACTTGTACTTAAGTTAACCTGAGGTCCAGTCACAAACGGATCTTTCACGCTCCAAACTACATTTACAACCGGTGCCGTTTCTGTCAAACCAGACCAATCACCAGCAGCATTACATGCACCTGTCATCTGGAATGTATATGCAGAAAATCCGGCATAATCATCAGCTTTTGCTTCATCTGTCAATACATTTTCATATTTATTATCTGTAGCATTCCACTGAACCTCATACGCATCCTCGGCAGCCGCGTCGATCGTTGCGCTCAGGCTTGCCCCTTCTTCACCTGTAATTGCGGTTTCCGCGTTAGAGTCTTTTAAGGCAAGATAGAGACTGGCATTTGTATCATCTGCAAAACTCTTATCATCACTCATAGTAATGCCATCTATGCTTGCAATCGTTGCTTTTACCTCGACTGCCACATCGCTGCTGCTCTTATTTATTACCTTAAGCGCATCGCTTGTACTGGAATAATCTTTTGCTGCACCTTCCGCGGTGTTTGCGAAAAATAAAGTAGCATTTTCCTCGAATGTTTTTCCTGCATACTTATCTGCTCCCGCCTTTGCAATGAGCCCTTCCGGATCAAGGATATAATTAAATGTAGTATCCCCTGATTCTGGTACACTTGGGAGTACAACACTAAATACATCTGTACTTACAGAACCTTCCAGACCACCTGTTCCAGATGTTCCACCTTCCTGATCCTCCGCCAACGCTACAACAGAACTTCCCATAACCATCGACACTGCCAATCCAGCAGCCAAAATCTTCTTATAATTCCTCATAGTTACCTCCTCATAATTTAAAAATATTTTTCACTATACACTAACAGGATTTTCCAGGCTTTACTGCCCAATGTTAATTGTCAACGTCAGTTTTACCGTACTCATGCTCTCGTCATTTTCATCAAGCAGATGATATGTAACCAGACAATCATAAGTCCCTGCTGGCAGATTGCTGTCTAATGTAATATTTTCCAGATGGCTCCCTACCGGCAGTATCGGCGATTCGAAAATCGTTTCTTCGGTGTCTGTACGTGTAACATCAAAGTAGACCGAATTCGTATTTGCTTCTGCATTTTCTACATACGCATTATCCGATGGGGCGTCCCCACTCGTAAAATTCCATGTAGAATTCATTTTCACCTCATAGGAACCTGCCGGAACGGGATCTTCTAACTGCTCAAGAACCTCGTCCACATTATCTTCATTAACAACAACGTTGCGTCTGACTGGCTCTTCCTTCTTCCCTAGCAGCAGATAGATCACAACTCCCAGCAGCGCCGCAATCACTACAATGCATACTGCAACAGCAATTTTCCCTCCTTTCCTACCTTTATTATTCTCCTTCTGTTCTGACACTTTACAAAACCTCCCATCAGTATAAGCTGATTATTGTAAATTTCAGTTTTATACATAGCGAGCCGCCAGATACTTATTGCGGAACAATTAATCAAACTGAAACATTACAATCTATACTTCATTAGCTATGCATTTAATTAAATAAAATACATATACTTTATTTTTCACTTTTAATATTACAAATCTATTTAAATATTAATAAGGCATATAAACTTGTAAATATCTCTCAACCTTATCCTTATATCCTAATCAAACCGATTCTTCGCCTGATTAGTTTTAATAAGATATATTGGTCATCCCGCCCTCCGGCAGATGATGCAGATCTCTCTGCTTCGCTCCCTGCTACATCATGATATGGCAACCATGCCTCATGTTCGCAAGGTCCTGGCATATCCAATACACGGTTCTCAAGGTTTCCCCTTTTCCCGCCTTCTAACGCCGTCTTAGTGTCTAACGCATTGATCTTTATCAGTTTGGCAAGTTGTCCTGCCTGACTATGATATAAATGCACCAACACACATTTTATATAACAGACATCACGTCCGCTTTATCATGAACCCGCCTCTTAGTCCTCAGGATCGTCTGCAAGACAGGACATTCCCCCTATCCTCAACAATCCCTTCCGGTAAAACCCCGGCTCATCACCAGAGCTTATCTAAATGGCTGTTCTTATGATCCCTTTTATTACCTGGGCAAGCCCCGCAGCGCTCCGCCGCCCTGCCCGCGCTTCTTCACATTCCGCGCCGTATTCACTTTTTCTTCCATCTCATACCCACAAACCGGACAGCTAAACATTCCTTCCGCCTTCGTCCCGATCGCTCCGCACTCACTGCACTCATTGCTGATATCTTTCCCCAGCACTTCCACGATCTCAACCGACTGCTCCTTACACTTCTGCATCAATCGCTTTCGGATATATCCTCTCTGCCACTGACCGACCGTATAATTAATCTTCTTATTATATCCGCCCGCCTGCGGTTTCGGAAGTTTCACAATATAAACCACCTTCGGCTTCTCATCTCTTAAGAACCGGTTCAGCTCCTGATTAATATAACTGTGCAGCTGTTCCTCCAGCCTCCGTTTCTTCGCGTGATATTTCTTACGCCCCGGATTATCCTCTCTATTCCGCCTGTAGCTATTGGTCTGCACCCGAATCCATTCCGAATACTCCAACTGGTATCTCCCCAGTTCTTCTCCATACCGATGCCCTTCATCCGTCGTCATCATCGTATAAAGCCCCACAGCCAAGCCAACCTCACTCTGATAATCCTCATGCCTGTGAACAGTGACATTTACCGGAACCTTAATCTCGACACGGTTCTCCTCTGGATAAAGTTTCATACGCAGCTGGCATTTGTACTGGTTATGATCCGTCAGCGGTATAAAGACCCGCTTTCGCTTCTCCTTGATGGAAATGTAGATCCCATGATCCGCATAACGGTATGCCCTCTCTGTTATGGCAAATACATCTGCCGCGTCCGTATGCAGCTTCACATGGTTTTTCCGTATCTGCCTGCACAGATAGCGGTTCAGCCTGTCTGTATCCACCTGCTTTGCCAACTCGTGATACTGCTTCTGGATCCTTGCCGTCAGTTCAACCGATTTCTGGTTTAGCACCGCTTCAAACGCATTGTTGACTTTCAATAAGAAGCGAAGATAATGCTTCTCATCTTCTGTAAAGCCCTCATTCTTGTTCACCAACTTTACAATCTTGCTCTTCGTCCGCGTCCACTGGCTCTTGATATCTCCCAATGCGTCAAAGACGGCAAGATAGAAATAGACCGCCGGCAGCCCAAGCGTTTCCCGGTAACCGCTTGCTGTCATCTCATTCTGCACGGTATAACCCGGATAAAGCTTCGAGAGGCTTCCAATCCCGCCGAACCGGACATACACGTAGTTCTTAATCTTCCGGTAGTCCTCCGCAATATCCAGAAGCTTTTGCATCTCCTCATCCGGAATCGGCTCTTTATTGTATTGATGAACGGTCTTACATATCTTGTCTGGCGGCATCTTCATTCCCTCATCTGAAAGATTTCGCTTAAAATATCTCTGGAAACCTGGAATTTATAGCCGTTACGTCCAAAACTGACACAATTTACTTCTTCTATAACACCTGTAAAGCCTGTAAATACGGGATTCTTTTGCCGAAACCCATTATCAAAAAGTGTAGTTTTTCGTAAT
>NZ_JAYMNO010000010.1:0-1064 GCF_036941055.1 Sporofaciens sp. JLR.KK001
TTAGGATATTTATGTTCCAACGCCTGTACCCCCGTCATTTCATCCGTGGAAACAATGTGTGCACCTTCCCGGCTTTGTTCCCGGGCACTCTGGTAGAGGCCGCAGATTTCGTTTACTTTCCGCGCAAAAGATTCCGGGGCTTCTGTCTTTTCCGAAGAATGAAGCCAGTAACGAATTTTGTGGGGATGTAAATCTACCTCATTTTTAAAAAACGGCTGACAGATTTCTCAGAAATCTGTGCTGCTATCCCCTGCTTTTTAATTTCTGCCACTAACAGCGGGAGGCTCCACTGGCTTACTTCGTACCCAAAATCATTTGGGCTGTTGCAGGCAAGGTCGATGATTCGCATGATCTGGTCCGGTGTAAAAACAGCCGGGGCACCGGGGCGCTTTTTATCGGACAGGACTGCCTGTATCTCATCTCCAAGCTTTTCCGGGGCATCCGTTTCAATCTTCCGCAAGGCTGGGAGCGCCGCGAGGAACCGGTTGCGCCAAGTGGCAACATTATTATAATGAAGCCCGACTTGTGATGCAATATTTTGATTGAGTTCCCCCTGTGACGCAAGCAGGACAATGCTAGCTCTTTTGACCAGTCCTGACGGAAGGGAGCGGCTTTTTGAAAAAGCAGATAATATATTTTTCATGGCATCAGATAAAACCGGGATAGTATCAATTGTTTTCCTTCGCATAGTAATCCATCCATTCTTTAGTGATAGAATTATTATGCACCGACTACAATAAAAAAGCAACATTTATTCATTATTATTTAAACAATGCTGTACTAGTAGTTTAATGCTGTGCGTGTGGCACAGACGCTTCTTAACTACAAGGGGCGCGTTTGGTGACTGGCGTATATGGTCACCAAACGCGCCGCACATTTTGGGTTATAAGTCAATAGTATTTGATTCCTGTCGGAACTTCAAATTTTGCTGAGATTCGTAAAAAAGGCAGGTATTTTATTGATAAATCCGAGCTGATCGGACAACTGCTAAAAGTCAAATACCCCGCTGCAAGCAACGGGGCATCAAATTTGTAGCGCTGCAGAGCAGCGGGGTATTTGACCCT
>NZ_JAYMNO010000011.1:0-868 GCF_036941055.1 Sporofaciens sp. JLR.KK001
AACTCCCGCCGCAGTTCAGGCAGGAAGAAAGGCGGACAGCCTGGACATCCCAAAGCAGCCCTTGAAGCGCCGGAGGAATCTGAGATCACAGATACCGTTGGGCACCCATTACAGGACGATGAATGCTGTCCAAAATGCGGGCTTACAGACTGCGCCCCAACCGGCGAGTCCGAAGTTAAATTTGAATACGATGTACGCATTAAAGTCGTTAAGATCAAACACGAATTCTTTTATTACGAATGCAGCAACTGCGGCACTGTATTCCGGTCACAGATACCCCCAAACCTCAAGGAGAAGGTTCAGTATGGCAGCGGATTGCAGGCTTTTGCTTTATCACTCACAAATACCGTCAATGCCGCTATGAACAAAGCATCCATGTTTCTTGCCGGAATCACCGGCGGTGAATTAATGCCCTGTGAGGGATACATTGCGAAACTCCAGGCCCGTGCCGCAAATGGGCTCCGCCAGTTTCGCCAGGATCTGAAGCTTGTCCTGATCACAAGAAAGATCGTTTACTGGGACGACACGGTCATCTTCATTCTTGCGCAAAGAGCATGTTTCCGATTTTATGGAGACGAGTCTATTGCCTACTATACAGCGCATGCACACAAAGACATGGAAAGCCTTGATGACGACAATGTACTGAATCTCCTGACATCGGATACCAAAACCATGCACGACCATAACACCGTAAACTACAATGAAAAGTACAGCTTTGAGAATATCGAGTGTAATCAGCATCTTCAGCGTGACTGCCAGAAGAATACGGATGATACCTGCCATCAATGGTCTGATGATCTGAAAAAGCATATCAGCGCAACCATCAAGGATCGCAATGATGCCATAGCCCGGGGCGAGGGTTCTTTCA
>NZ_JAYMNO010000012.1:0-865 GCF_036941055.1 Sporofaciens sp. JLR.KK001
GATAAGTACATTGGTCGTCCCCTTCTTAGGAAATGTGGTGTCATAAAAATGGTCGATGACATTTTTGTCAACAGCGGGATGACATACTTTGATAACCCGATTTCCCGTCTGCTGGGTGATCTGAAACAATCACCCGTCCTTGAGAAAGTTGTGAGTGCCAAGGATCTGCTTATCGACAAACTTCTCGTGTGTTTTGCCCCTGCAAGTGCGTATCTGATGTTTAAGACGGACACATTCTTCCGGGATTATAAGCAAGACACATTTTACCGTTTTGATAAGCTTCCCGGAGCTAACTGGGAAAGGCTGCAATTGGAAACAGCAAAAAATGTCATTTTAGATATAGAGTCACAGACCACAGACAAACATATCAATGCTCTGATTTTTGATGATTCTTTATATGCGCGGACCGGCGGAAAGGGAACCGAATTATGTGCCAGGGTTTTTGACCATAATGATCATAAGACCCGTCTTGGATACCGCATGATGACTGGTGGATGGACAAATGGAGAGACATTCATTCCTTTTGCACAGTCCCTTTTGTCAACGCGCGATGAGAAACAAATGGTTGGACCCAATGTCCGAATCGATTGCCGTACACTACGCGGAAAGCGCCGGGCAATGGCAAAAACAAAGGGAACCCTTGTTGTCCAACATATGGTAAAGCAGGCACACAAAGCAGGGATACCATTCGATTATGTCCTGTTTGACACATGGTTTTCCAGTCCATCCCAGCTGGCTGCGCTCAAGGGGATAGGAACAGATGTCATAGCGATGATCAAAAAGAACAGCACGAAATATATCTGGAGAGATCCCGCAACAGGCGAGGAGAAAAAACTGAATGTAAAAGAAATCTACAGCAGGAACA
>NZ_JAYMNO010000013.1:0-672 GCF_036941055.1 Sporofaciens sp. JLR.KK001
TAAATGAAATCGCTAATCCCCCAGCTATGCTGGGGAGAATAGAGTAGGTTGTGACGAAGAGGATATTATAAAAAAGCCTCCTATGTTAAAATGAGAAAGGTGTCGCAAGCCAATCTCAAGAATAGGAGGCGGTCCAAATGGACAGTAAAAGTTTATCACACACGAGATGGAAATGCCAGTATCATATTGTATTCATACCAAAATATCGAAAAAAGAAATTATTCGGTCAGTTGAAATACGATGTACGGGAGATATTAAGTACCTTATGCAAATACAAAGGAGTAGAAATTATAGAAGGCGCAGTGTGTGCCGATCATGTGCATATGTGCGTGAGCATTCCGCCCAAGATAAGCATTTCAAATTTTATGGGATACCTGAAGGGGAAGAGTACGCTGATGATATATGACAGGCATCCGGAACAACAAAGTAAGTGGAATAAGGCATTTTGGGCAAGAGGGTATTATGTGGCAACAGTAGGAAATGTAACAGAGGATGCCATAAAGAAATACATCCGGGAACAGTCAGAAGAATCCCGGAAAGAAGAAAGTGAAGGAGCCGCTTTTTAGCGGCAGCAAGTAATATACGCTTGCGACACCCGCCTTTTAGGCGAGCAGTAACAGAGCCCTTGGGGGCGTTTTTCAAACCCCCACTTGAAGTGGGGGTTGGTGATTA
>NZ_JAYMNO010000014.1:0-668 GCF_036941055.1 Sporofaciens sp. JLR.KK001
TGGCGTGGGTGTGAAAAGTAACGATTTATCTACAGAACCCTAATTCCTTCAACCTTATTATTCACAATTTTCAAAAAATACCTAAAATATAAGGAATTCCATTCCTTTTTACTGTACTGTATAGATATATTGTATAAATCTCTGCAAGAATTCCATATCCCGGAATATCTCTGTTCTGTCGGAGAGTATGCGGAAGAAGCGATCTGCCTTGAAAAAAGCGGATCAGATTGGACCGTCTACAGCGGAGAACGGGGACAAAACACAATCTTAAGCCCCATGCTGATTGCAGAAACGCTTGTCTGGATGTTCTGTCCAGAATCACCGAAACTACTGATGAGGAAAAAAGAATTCGCCAATTTTTTGATTATTTTATCGTTCCATCCACGGGAACTGAAGAACAATTATGTACTAACTCGTTGCTTCGCGTAAAACAAGAGGTTGCCGGAAACATATAAGAATTCCCCGGCTCCCCCTTATATGTCAAGAATATTTTCCGGATCCCCCCTCTTATTGTGTTACCATTCACAGCCATTTTAATTTCTGATGTTTAATGAATTCCCATTGTGGCTTTTTTATTGGCATAATGCACTGTTTTTGGTGGTTTTATTTATTAATAAATATAGCCACTACATATTGACTTTTTGTAGTGGTTGTAATATAATATATAT
>NZ_JAYMNO010000015.1:0-619 GCF_036941055.1 Sporofaciens sp. JLR.KK001
TCGCCTTAAGGCGAAACCTTTAGGTCAACCCTATATCTTCAAGTTTAGAAAAGGGAAAAAATAGAGATACTAAACTTGAGGTGAAGAATATGCAGCATTATAGAAAATCGTCACATTGTACGTATGACATTAAGTATCATTTGGTGTGGATTACAAAGTACAGGAAACCTGTGATTACAGGGAAGATAGCAATACGGACAAGAGAACTGATCCGAATCATCTGTCAAAGTAATGATGTGGAAATTTTGGCAGGGCATGTAGGAGCAGACCATATCCATATGCTGGTATCTGCTCCACCGCACTTGTCTGCAAGCAAATTGGTACAATATATCAAAGGGAATACATCCAGAAAGTTGCAAATGGAATATAAGGATTTGAATAAGCAATTCTGGGGACAGCATTTGTGGGCAAGAGGATATTTTGTGGCAAGTAGTGGAAATGTGACGGATGAAATCATCAGAGAGTATATCAAAAACCAGGATTTGCAGGAGAAAAACAAATCAGATAACTTCGAGATTGGATAAAATTAAAGTACAAAAGCATAAAGAAGAGCACGGACAACTTCAGGCTGCTTTAGCAGCAAATCGAACCTACCGGCTTTAGCCGGTAGTGGTTCAGT
>NZ_JAYMNO010000016.1:0-612 GCF_036941055.1 Sporofaciens sp. JLR.KK001
ATCTGTAATCATATCAATCTGTGCATGTCCGGTATCGCCCTGTGTTGCCTTAATATCCCCTTTGTTTAATTTCAATTTGTAAGTCGTACTTGAATGTCTGAGAGAATGAAAAACAACATTGGGAAGGTTTAGTTTTTCTTTTAACTTATTAAATTCCTTCTCTATAACTCTGGATTCGCATGGTCTGCCATTGGGTAAAGCAACGACCAGGTTATAGTCGTAATATTCATCGCCAAAGAACGATTTTACCTCTTCCTGTTCTTCTTTCCATTTTCTCAAAATATAGGCAACTGTTTTAGGAAGCCATACCTTACGGACGCTGGATTCAGTTTTAGGGGTTTTTAATATCAAATTGGTGCTGGTTCCATTCATCATAGAAGGAAAGACCTGAATAATATCTTTTTCATCCATAAACTGTCTTGCATCCTTGGATACTCTTGAAAGTTCCTGCATAATAATCACATGTGCATCATCAGCAGCTATATCAGCATCTGAGATGTGAACATTGTCCCACTGAAGGCCAATGATCTCACCCAAACGCAAAGAACATGCAAATGCCAGATTCATGGCTATATATAATTTTGGTTCTTTGCAGCCATCCAGAGCAGTACG
>NZ_JAYMNO010000017.1:0-581 GCF_036941055.1 Sporofaciens sp. JLR.KK001
AAGCTCCCATTACCCGGCCAGTGCGCCAAAATGGAGTTTGAGTATATCCGCCATGGCACGACCAGTCTCATCGGGTTCTTTGATGTTGCAACGGGCCGTATGGAAATGCCATATCTAAACTCCACACGCACAGAAGAGGATTTTGTGGAAGCTGTAAAAGCATTGACAGAAACAGACCCGCAGGCTCCATGGACATTTATATGTGATGGCCTGAACACCCATAAGTCGGAAGCCCTTGTCCGCTTTGTGGCAGAGGCCTGTGTCCCTGGTGTGGAACTGGGCAAAAAAGGAAAGACAGGGATCCTCAAAAGTATGAAAAGCCGGGCAGATTTCCTGCATGACCCTTCCCACCGGATCCGCTTTGTGTATACTCCGAAACACAGTTCCTGGATGAACCAGATTGAGATATGGTTTGGCATCATTAACCGAAAGCTGCTGAAGCGGAAAAGCTATCTGTCAATAGAAGAACTGGAAGCAAGCATCTTGCGCTTTATTGAACAGTACAATCTTACAGCACACCCATTTAAGTGGACATATGCTGGGATACCATTAGCAATTTAATCACTGATATTTAAGCAATG
>NZ_JAYMNO010000018.1:0-416 GCF_036941055.1 Sporofaciens sp. JLR.KK001
CCGGTATATTTAATCATAGATCACAGGGGCCTTTCTTAAAGTATTGGAGATGGAAGTGCATACTTTTTCATATGCCCTGATAGTAGCTTTTAGGGTTTTCACCTCAGACTGTAAAGAGGCGATTTCTGTTTCTTTCTCGGAAATGATTTTTTGAAAATCTCTGTTCCTTGCAGAAGCAGTATCTTCTTCCGTGGTGGTAACATTTTTCGAAGATGCTGTTCTGCCCCTGCGACCGGAAGATGGGATCAATTCCTTTGTTTCGGGATCGAGGGTACCAAGATATTTCCTCTTCGGTCTTGATTGCTTGGTAACAGGGTCATAGTGGGGAGTAGATTCGTAAACCCGGGTCTTTCCTGATTTTTTATCGAAGTGTTTAACAATAGTAGGCATAACGGTTTCTCCTTTCAATAGTGGCT
>NZ_JAYMNO010000019.1:0-374 GCF_036941055.1 Sporofaciens sp. JLR.KK001
GAAGAAAAAGGCCTGAACCAAAAACTGACTGCGCAGGTCAATATGGATTTTGAGAATTCATCCATCCCCTCTTCCCAGCAGAAACCCGGCAGGAAAAAAATCCCGAACAGCCGGGTAAAAACTGACCGGAAACCAGGCGGACAGCCAGGCCATGCCGGACACCGCAGGAAGCTCCATGCCGTAACAGAGACACATGAAATCCCTGCGCCTGCAAAATACCTGGATAAAGAGAATTATTATGAGACAGGAAAAATCATTCGGAAACAGAAAGTGGTCATCCAGATGTCTGTAGCGGTCATGGAATATACGACAAAGGAATACCGTGACAAAAGAACCGGAGCCCGTGTACATGCTCCATTTCCAGAAGGATATAT
>NZ_JAYMNO010000002.1:0-991748 GCF_036941055.1 Sporofaciens sp. JLR.KK001
ATTTGCAGTGATTACCGGATGTCTGCGAATTGTCAAAGAAAGTATTTTCACAGGAACAAATAATTTTGTATCGGATACCATCTCAGATACGCAGCTCAATGAATACTTCTGCTCTATACAGCGTGAAGTTGACTGCCTGCTCGCGGATACGAATCTTACGTCTTATGCCTCAGAGCTTCGTAAATGGTACAATGGATATCATTTCGGAGCTTGGGATTTTTAAAAAAAGTGTCAAAGCATGGCTTATAGAAACTGCCGCAAAAGAGGACCGAAAGATTCTATTTGCGGCATTATGAGATGGAAATGCAAAGCTGTTAACCGAATTAATCTCAGATCTTCTGTTTGATACCATCAGCTACCATGATTATGCCGAAAGCTTCTACCATGCATTTCTAATCGGATTATTCTCTAATGCAGGATACCGTATAGAATCGAACTACGAAAACAGACTTAGGCGTTCCGATATCGTTATAAAAGATCGTAAAAACCGCAGAGCCGTCGTGCCGGAAGCAAAACGGGCATATTACGAAACTCAGCTAGAAAGCGAATGCGATAAAGCGCTTGCACAGATTGCGAAAAGCAATACGCAAAAAAGGTGGAACATGATGGATATAAGAATGTAAAGAGGCTCGAAATTGCATTCTTTCAGAAGAAATGCCTGGTGAAAAATGTGCAGATACCCGCTAATCACGTGTCTGCATCAAAATCACCCTCCCCGCCGGAAAACTAATCACCGCTTCATCGGAACCCTCCGCAATTTCATTACTGACGCAAAGGCTGTTACAAGGCTTCAGCGTATGATTTCTCAACGGATATTTGGCTCCCCTGATATCGAATGCGAATATCTCTTCCCCCAGCGGAAATACAGAAAAATACGGCCCGTAAACCTCTCCCCTCTTCAGATGCGTCTCACCGCCGCCTATAATAGATATGGAATTCTGGCGGTCCATGATCTTCGCATCTATTCCGGCTTTGAAAGGTATTGCAAGACTCTGCACATTCGCCCACAGATGATCGACCCTTCCTCCTGTGGCGCCCAGGATAATAAGTTCCTTATATCCCAGCGTCATAGCAAGACGGATCGCAATCTCGGTATCGGAAGCGTCCTTTACCGGATTGTACTCCCTTATGGGCACATTCGTCTCATTCTTGTAATAATCCCTGATCTCCTCTCGCGTACTGTCAAAATCACCCACGATATAATCCGGCATAATCTGATGATAGTACAGGAACTCTACGCCCTTGTCCACCCCGATCACACATCTGTCCTTCTGCTGCTTAAGAACAGAAAGGGTCAGTTCTTCATCCAGTTCCCCGCCGCTGATAATTACACATCTTTTACTCATATTCTCTCAGTATCTCCATGAATTCTCTCGTATTCTCCGCCGTTCTGTCTCCAAATACCGCGGAGCCTGCAACGATCACATTCGCTCCCGCGTTAAGAACTTCCCGCACATTCGAAAGGCCGATCCCGCCGTCCACCTCGATATCCGCCGATATCCCCTGTGCTTCCATCATGCCGCGTATCTTACGAATCTTATCCAATGATTCCGGGATAAACTTCTGCCCCCCGAAGCCTGGATGCACACTCATAACCAGGATCATGTCTATATCCTTAAGATAAGGCTCTACGGACTCTGCCGGAGTCTCAGGACAGATGGACAAGCCTGTCTTCAGGCCGCACTCCCGGATCTTCCCAAGCGTCGCATCTACATCCGCACACGCCTCCAGATGAACCGTCACCAGATCTGCTCCGGCTTTCCTGAAATCTTCTATATAGCGGATCGGCTCCTGAACCATCAGATGAACATCCATCACCTGATCCGACGCATCATGGATAGACGCCAATACAGGCATACCAAAGGAGATACTTGGCACAAACATCCCGTCCATCACATCATAATGCAGATACCTGGCGCCATTCTTCTCCGTCTCCTGAATCTCCCGGCCAAGAACCTTGAAATCAGCCGCCAGAATCGACGGGGCCAATATATAATCCATACTCAATACCTCCTCCTGTTCTTCAATTCCTCATACATCTCCGTATAGTCCTTATAGCGGACAGGATGTATCTTCCCTTCCTCCACGGCCTGCTTCACCCCGCATCCCGGCTCGTGTATATGGTCGCATCCCTGGAAACGGCATGTCCCCTCATACTGCGCGAATTCCGGGAAATGATATTTCAATTCTTCCTTCTCGAAATCATTGACATACAGAGAACTGAATCCCGGAGTATCCATAATATAGGAATCTCCGTCAATGAGAAACAGCTCTGAATGCCGGGTCGTATGCTTCCCCCGTTCGATCTTCCGGCTGATCGCTCCCGTCTCCATGTTCGCCTCAGGAGTCAGCACATTGATCAGCGAGGACTTACCCACGCCCGACGGGCCGGCGATCGCCGTCGTCTTCCCCTTAAGAGCCTGTCTGACTTCGTCAATATTCTCTTCCTTCCATGCGCTTACGAACATCAGAGGATAGCCGCTCTCCCGATAAACCTCCCGCAGTTCGCTGATCTGTGATCCGTCCGCAATATCCGTCTTATTAAAGCAGAGTATCACCGGCAGACCCTTGCTCTCCATCATGACCAGGAAACGATCCAGAAGATTAAAATGCGGGGCGGGCTTAAGAACCGCGAAAACAACCAACGCCTGGTCTATATTCGCCACCGCCGGACGGATCAGTTCATTACTGCGCGGCAGAATACGGATTATGCTGCCCGTCTTCTCCTCTTCATCCAGCGCCTCTATCTCTACATTATCTCCTACCAGCGGTTTGATCTTCTCCTTGCGGAAGATTCCCTTCGCTTTACATTCATAAACACCGGATTCTACCACATGTACATAGTAGAATCCGGCAATCCCTTTCACGATCTTACCATGCATATATCAACCACCCATCTGCTGCCGACACAAAACACCGTTAAAATCCGAAAATTCCCGGATCGACAGTCTGCGGCGGATCCTCCGGTTCCTCCGGTTCTGTGCCTGTGCCTGAACCCTTAGGCCCCTGGCTTACTACAAGGCTTACGGAAGTACCTTCTTCCACACTGTTCCCTACTCCCGGACTGCAGCTGATCACATTGCCGGCCGTCACAGAATCACTATACTGGTAGGATACATTGCCCACACTAAGACCGGCGCTGCTAAGAAGCTGTCTTGCATTCTCCAGGGACGTATCCGTAACCGGAGGCACTTCTACCTTCTCGGCAGGTTTAGGTCCGTTGCTGACCGAGATCCCAACAGCCGTTCCCGGCGCAACCTTCTTGCCGCCGTCTACACTCTGGGCATACACCTGTCCTTCCGGAACGTCGTCATTATACTCATAACCCACAGAACCCACAACCAATCCTTCGGCAAGGATCGCACTCTGGGCATCCGCATCCATCATACCGATCAAGTTCGGAACCGTCTTCTTCTCCGTTCCCTTGCTGACCCGCATCACGATCTCGGTATCCTCCGTCGCCTCCGCATTGGCGGCCGGCGTCGTGCCGATCACATCTCCTTCTGCCACAGAATCACTATATTCGTACTGCGGCGTCGCTATCTTCTTGAAGCCTTCCTGCTGAAGCCGACTCCGGGCATCGTCCTCGCTCATCCCGCTGACATCCGGAACCTTGATCTTATCACCGACCAGAGCCGAGCTCACTACCACATGAACCGTCGTGTTCTTCTTCACCTTCTTACCGGCCTCTGTCTTCTGCTCACTCACAGTTCCGGCTTCATACTGCTTAGACTCTTTCCGTTCATCTACCTTGAATCCCAGACCGACTTCATTGAGCGCCTTCTTCGCCTCATCTTCCGTCTTGCCTACTACATTCGGCACCTTAACCTCGTCGTCCTTCGTCTTCTCATTCTTAAGCGTCGGACCAAACTTAAACAATCCCGCGGTCTTTCCTATGGTAAATATCACGATAAACAGGATAATGACGATCACCACTGCAGTCAGGATCTTCATCACCTTATTCATCCGCGGATTCACACCGCCCGAACCATGTCTGGAATCATATTCATCGAATTCATCGTCAAAATCATCATAATCTCGGTCATAGTCATCATCATAGCCGCGATCATCATAATCGTCGTCATAACCATGACCGTCGTATTCACCGTCGTCATATTCATCATATTCCCGGTCTCTGCCGAAATCACGGGAATCATATTCGTCGAAATCGTCTTCATCCTCGTAAGCATCGCCGATGATGTCCAGCTCATCGCCCCTGATAATCACCGTATTCGCGTTACGCTGCGGCGGTATCGCCACAAAATCTCCGTCCGGATCCACCAGAGAACGCTTCATATCCTGGATCAGTTCATCCGTATTCCTGTATCTTCTCTCACTGTTCTTCTGCGTACATTTCAAAATAATCTGCTCTAAGCTGTACGGAATATCCGGCACCAGCTCCGACGGCGACATAATCTCCTCCTGCAGGTGCTTGATCGCCACCGACACCGTAGAATCTCCGTCAAAAGGCACCTGTCCAGTCACCATCTCGAACAAGGTGATACCTACCGAATAGATATCGCTTCTCTGGTCGCTGAACCCGCCTCTTGCCTGCTCCGGCGACGTGTAGTGTACAGACCCCATCGCATTAGAGCTGACCGTATTGGAGGTGGTCGCCTTGGCAATGCCGAAATCCGTCACCTTCACCTTGCCGTCCTTGGAAATGATGATATTCTGCGGCTTGATATCCCGGTGGATAATATCTGCCGCGTGGGCGACTCCAAGCCCCGTACACATCTGGATCGCAATACTGATCACTTCCTTGTGCGAGAGCCTCCCCTTCTTCTCTATATATTCCTTCAGCGTAATGCCCTCAACCAGCTCCATTACCATGTAATATAAGCCCCGGTCTTCTCCGACGTCATATACGTTCACGATATTAGGATGCATCAATCCTGCCGCCGCCTGAGCTTCTGAACGGAACTTACGTACAAAATTCTCATCCTCTTTGTATTCCTTCTTGAGAACCTTGATCGCCACATACCGGTTCAGCATACGGTCCTTGCCCTTATAGACGTCCGCCATGCCTCCTGCGCCGACCTTGCTCAGCACTTCATATCGTTTACCCAGCACTATACCATCTTTTACACTCATACACTCACCTCATCTGCAAGTGGCTCTGCCATAACAACCCCTATGTTATCTCTCCCGCCGTTACTGTTCGCTTTCTCGATCAACATCTGCACCGCTTCCACGATATCACGGGAACCCCTTACAATATCAAACATATCTTCATCCTCTACCATATTACTCAGGCCGTCCGTACACATCAGTATCATATCGCCTTTCTTCAGCCGGTACTCATAGATGTCCGCTTCTACTCCTTCTTTGACTCCGATCGCCCTTGTAATGATGTTCTTATCCGGATGGTTCTTCGCTTCCTCGGCTTTGATCCCGCCAAGCCTGACCATCTCCTCCACGAGAGAATGGTCCTTGGATATCTGGCGTATCTTCTCATTGATCAGGTAGAGACGGCTGTCTCCCACGTTGGCAAAATACAGTGTATTGCCAACAACCGTTGCCACCACCAATGTCGTCCCCATACCTTCCAGCTTGATGTCCGCCGATGCAGCTTCGATCAATTTATCATTCGCAATACTGACAACATTGCGCAGAATCTCTTCCGGTTTGTTCAAGGGAGTATTCTCCAGTTCTTCCCGCAGGACTCCTACCGTATATTTGGACGCAAAATCCCCCGCCTTGTGACCGCCCATCCCGTCGGCTACCGCAAGAAGGTTCGGAAACGGCCCGATCGGCTTATCCGTCACATATACATAATCCTGGTTGACCTCACGCTTTCTTCCCACATCAGTCATTGCATATATCTTCATCTGTTTCTCCCTGTTTGCGGCCGTTCTCCCCGGCATAACGTCTGCGGAGCTGACCGCAGGCTCCGTCTATATCAGAGCCTCTTTCCCTTCTTATAGTAACATTAATTCCGTTTTTTTCAAGTTTATTTTTGAAATCAAGGGCACTTTCCCTGTCCGGCTTCCTGTAATCCCGCTCCCTGACAGGGTTCAACGGTATAAGATTCAGGTGACAATTCCGTTTCCTCAGAATGCCTGTAAGCTCTCTGATATCGTCCGGCTGATCGTTCACACCTGATACCAGGCTGTATTCAAATGTAATCCTTCTGCCCGTCTCCTGAAAATAATAATCGCACGCCTCAAGCACATCTGTCAATTCGTACTGTCCCGCCACCGGCATCAGTCTCTCCCTCTTCTCCTGGTTTGAACCGTGAAGAGACAACGCCAGCGTGATCTGCAGCCCTTCCGAAGCCAGCCTCCGCATATTGGGTACGATCCCGCAGGTGGAAGCGGTAATATTCCTCTGACTGATATTCAATCCATACTCATCGCTTACCATACGAACGAATTTGACAAAATTATCATAATTATCAAGCGGTTCTCCGGTTCCCATCACCACGATATTAGAGATTCGTTCCCCTGATATCGTCTGGATCTGGTAGATCTGCCTTAACATCTCCGACACAGTAAGATTCCGCTTAAGCCCGCCGATCGCCGATGCACAGAACCTGCAGCCCATACGGCAGCCCGCCTGTGAGGAGATGCATACGGAATTGCCATATGTATACCGCATCAGAACGCTCTCGATCATGTTGCCGTCCTCAAGTTCAAACAGGAACTTCTCTGTGGGATCCGCCTTGGAAATCTGATGCTCGGCCACCCGCATTCCGGCAATCTTATATTCTCCTTCGAGTCTGTCCCGCAACTGTCTGGACAGATTCGTCATCCCGGCGAAATCACCGATAAGCTTCACATGCAGCCATTCATAGATCTGCCTGCTGCGGAAGGACTTCTCGCCCATCCCAGTGATCTCGTCTTCCAATTCTCTATAATCATAAGAACAGATATCTTTTCTATCCATCACTTTCATCTATGTCCTATTCTGTCTTCCCGTCAGTTCCTGCGGAACATGGCAATATAGAATCCATCTCCGCCGTCTCTGCCCGGGAGCATCTGCTGTTCCCGGATCAAGCCAAATTCCGGGTTCTGCCGTACAAACCATCCGGCATTGTCTTCATTCTCTCCCCGATGTATCGTACAGGTACTATAGAGCAGCCTGCCGCCGCTCTTCACATATTCCTTCACTACAGATAATATCTCCCGCTGAAGCGCTGTCAGCTCCTTCTGCTTCTCTGGCGTCATCTTATATTTCAAATCCGGTTTCCTGCCAAGCACGCCAAGCCCGGAACAAGGAAGATCCGCAATCACAATGTCCGCTTTCCCGACAGACGCCTCATCAAGGCGGCGCGCATCCATCCGCACCGTCTCAATATTCAAAAGCCCGCTCCGCATAATGTTATCCTGCATGATCTGCACCTTGTAGTCTGTCAGATCTCTGGCCTCCACATGGCCTGTCCCGCGAAGCGCCTCCGCGAGATGGATCGCCTTGCCTCCCGGCGCCGCACAGACATCTATGATATAATCGCCGGCCTTAACGTCCGCCCAGCCTGCCACCTGCATAGAGCTGATATCCTGTACCTGATAATATCCCTTCCGGAAGCTTGGAAGCTTCATCAGGTAATCCAGGCCGCTAAGATGAAGCGCACAGGGCAGCGCGGCGTCTTCTGCCGCATGGACCCCTTCCTCCTTCAGAATTCCGACCAGTTCTTCCCTGGAGATCTTATCCGGATCAAACCGGACCGTCACCGGCTTCTCCTTCAAGAATTCCTCCGCCATCATACACGCAGTCTCTTCATCATATTCGTCCATCCACTGCCTTAAGATCCACTCCGGCATGGAATAGCGGACGGATAAACCCAAGAGGCCTTCGTCCCCGGACGGATACGAAATATCTGCAAGGTTCCTGCTGATGCTGCGCAGTACGCCGTTGACAAATCCCTTAAGATTCCCAAATCCCTTCTTCACCGCCAGCTTCACGGCCTCATTGCAGGCGGCAGAATCGGGAACACTGTCCATGTACTTCAACTGGTATACCGCACTTCTGATGATCGTCCGGATCACCGGCTTCATCTTCCCGACCTTAACCTTAGAAAACTGGTCAATAATATAATCAAGTTCAATCATGCGTTCAAGCGTGCCATCTACCACCCTCGTGATAAACGCACGCTCTTTCTTATCCAAATACTGGTACTGGTCCAGAACATTCTTAAGAGCAATGTGGCTGTACTCACCGTCCCGTGTAATCTGGAGCAATATTTCAAGAATCAGTTCACGCCCGCTTACGGATGCCGCCATACCTCTCTCCTCCATCAACGTCTCCGGTTATTCGCGATCATTATGATACGGAGAAGCTGCAGGATGGATGAGATCGCACCGGCAACATAGGTAAGCGCCGCCGCAAACAGAACCTTCTTCGTCGCATTCACTTCGTCCTCGTAGAGCATCCCGCTCCCGCCCAGGATATGGATCGCACGGCTGGACGCGTTAAACTCGACAGGAAGCGTCACCAACTGGAAGATAACTGCCAGCGAAAACGCCAGTATACCCAGATTCAAAAATAATATCGAAGAACGGCTGTTAAAAATCAGGCCGATCGCAATCAAGATCCACGCGATAGAGCTTCCAAAATTCACAACCGGAACCAACGCACTCCGAACCTGCAGCGGTACATAACCCGTATCATGCTGGATCGCATGCCCGCACTCATGTGCAGCAACTCCAAGCGCCGCAACGGATGTAGAACCATATGTGGCGTCCGACAGCCGCAGCACCTTGGATCTGGGATCATAGTGATCCGTCAGATTCCCGCCTACATGCTCCACCCGCACATCATAGATCCCGGCACGCCGAAGGATCTGCTCCGCCGCGTCTCTCCCGGTAAGCCCGGAATGATTCCTGACCCGGGAATATCTATTGAAAGTAGAACGCATCTTAGCCGACGCCAACAGACAGATCGCCAGACCAATCACGACCAGAATATACGTAGGATCATAAAAACCATAAAACATAAATATACGCCTCCCAAACTATATCAATACCACATACAGAGTATTATATATGAAAAACAGGTAAAATACCTGTTTTTCATATAAATTTAACAATTCTTAACTTTTTCACCACAGTTCACGCATGAGCCATTATTCTGCTAAGTTTGTGCTCGCACAAGGACTTAGCAGAATGGTGGCTCATGCAGGGAGCGCCTTCTTATGAGCAAAATTAGCCGCGCTGCGGCGAGAAAGCAGCGCTAGCTGCGGTTTTGCGAATGGCGCGGGGGAACGTCCGCCTTCTTATGAAAGCACCGTCCCCGCATCTACCTGATACCCTCTGAGGAACGCCCCCGCATCCATCCTCTTCTTCCCGGGTATCTGCAAGGAGCGTACCTTAAGGCTCCCTCTCCCCGTCTGCACGCAGAATCCGTCCCTCTCCACCCGGATCACCGTCCCAGGCTCCCTGCCTTCATCTATATCCGCCACATCCGCTTCCCAGATCTTCATGGTCCTGCCATTCCACTCTGTATAGGCGCTTGGCCATGGATTCAGTCCCCGGATCAGACACTCAATGGACTTCGCATCCTTGCTCCAGTCAATCCTGCCCATGCCCTTATCAAGCATCCGGGCATACTCTGTCGTGCTCTCCCCCTGCGGTTCCCGCACAACCGTTCCATCCTTAAGCGCCTCTAACGTCTGAACACAAAGTCCGGCTCCGGCTCTGGCGAGCTTATCATGAAGGCTTCCGCCAGTCTCCTTCTCATCAAGGACGATCTCTGTCTTCATCAGCATATCGCCGGTATCGAGCCCCTCGTCCATCTGCATCGTCGTCACGCCTGACACCTTCTCTCCATTGATAACGGCCCACTGGATCGGCGCGGCCCCCCGATACTTCGGCAGCAGAGACGCATGGACATTCACACATCCATAGGGCGTCATCTCAAGAATCTCCTTCGGAAGGATCTGGCCAAATGCAATGACTACCATGATATCGGCATCGTATTTCCTCAATTCTTCGATACATTCCGGCGCCCTGACCCTCTTAGGCTGAAACACCGGGATCTGATGCTTAAGAGCCGCCTCCTTCACCGGCGGATACTGCACCTTCTCCCCTCTTCCCTTAGGCTTATCCGGCTGGGTAACTGCAAGCACGATCTCATGCCCCGCTTCTATCAGGGCCTCAAAGGTTCCCACCGAGAAATCCGGCGTTCCCATGAATATAACCTTCATCTATTCTTCCTCCTCATAATCCACGTCGCGCAGCCCGCCTTCAACCAGATCTACATACATCTTCCCTTCCAGATGGTCAATCTCATGGCAGAGCGCCCTTGCAAGTAGCTCCTCGCCCTCGATCTCGATCACATCCATATCCTCGGTATAAGTCCTCACCTTCACATAATCCGGCCTGGTCACCGTACCGGCCTTCCCCGGAACGCTTAAGCACCCCTCGTCACCGGTCTGCTCTCCTGCCGTGCTTAAGATCTCCGGATTGATCAGAACCACCGGACCATCCCCGATATCCACCACCGCGATCCTCTTAAGGATCCCGACCTGAGGCGCGGCAAGCCCTACTCCCTGCGCCTCATACATAGTATCCAGCATATCGCTGATGAGGATCCTGTTCCTCAGCGTCATCTTCGTTACTTCTTTGCATTTCTTCGTGAGTACCTCATCTCCAAGCTCACGGATCTTCCTAATCGCCATAATCTGCTCTCCTCCCGGTCTTAATGATTACTAAAATATATTCATTGGATTAAAATCGAATTGAATCCTCATAGTCTTAAATCCTTCATTGATCTCTATATACTGCTCCATCCGGTTCTTCACCTCGATCAGCAGTTTATAATCGGCGCCTTTCAGATAAAGCACACGCCGATATACATCATTCACCTTCCCCACATAAGGGCTTGCAGGGCCAACAATCTGAAGCTGCCTGTTCTTATCAAGGCGCACCGCGAAATCCTTCAGATACCTTGCAGCCGTATCAAGCAGTTCCTCCAAAGGCCCGGTCATCAGGACTGCCAGCAATTGTTCCACCGGCGGATAGCCCATCAGCTCCCTGTACTTCATCTCGGCATCATAGAATCCCTCATAATCCTGCGCCGCGGCCATCTCAATACTATAATGCTCAGGGCTGTAAGTCTGTATCACGACCTCCCCCCTGCTCCTCCCGCGTCCGGCGCGCCCCGCCGCCTGGGTCAGTAATTGGAATGTCCGCTCGCCCGCACGGTAATCATTCGAATACAGGGACATATCTGCCGCCAGGATCCCCACCAGCGTCACATTAGGGAAATCATGCCCCTTGACGATCATCTGTGTCCCGATCAGGATATCCGCCTCTTCGCTGGCAAATGCTTCCAGTATCTTCTCATGTCCATCCTTCGTCCTAGTGGTATCCAGATCCATCCGCAGGATACGTGCGCCAGGAAACTGCCTTGCCGCCAGCTCCTCAATCTGCTGTGTACCCGCCCGGAAACCGCCGATATACTGTGAACCGCAGGAGGGACAGACCGTAATCTGCGCTTCCTCATGACCGCAGTAATGGCAGACCAGCTTCCCGTTCCGATGCGACGACAACGATACATCGCAATGAGGACATTTTACTACATATCCGCAAGACCTGCAAGAAACAAATCCGGCATACCCCCTCCGGTTAAGAAAAAGCATGATCTGTTCATGCCTCTCAAGCCTCGCTTTTATCAGGTTTTTCAGGCGGTCGCTGATGATAGAACGATTCCCCGCCTTCATCTCCTTACGCATATCTACCACATAGACCGCCGGAAGTTCCCCTGCTCCGGCCCGTTTCTTCAATTCAAGGATCTGAAAATCTCCTTTCTTGCAGGCATAAAAGGACTCAAGCGACGGCGTCGCAGATCCCAGCACAACGCTGGCATCCTCCGTCCCGGCCCTCCTGATGGCCGTCTCTCTGGCATGATACCGCGGCGCCTGCTCGCTCTTATAAGAAGTCTCATGCTCTTCGTCGATGACGATCAGCCCCAGACGAGGAAACGGGGTAAACAGCGCGGAACGCGGGCCGATCATCACATCCACCTCACCGGCCTTCACCCGCTCCATCTGATCGTAACGCTCCCCCTGTGACATTCTGGAATTGAGTATGGACACGCGGTCGCCGAACCGTCCGTAGAATCTCATGACCGTCTGATATGTAAGTGCGATCTCCGGGATCAGGACGATCGCCTGCCTGCCCTCATCCAGCACTCTTGCGATCATCTCCATATAGACTTCGGTCTTCCCGCTTCCCGTCACACCATAGACCAGATAGGTCCTCCGGATTCCCTGACTGTAGTCTTCCCAGAATTGTTCGATCGCATGCTGCTGTTCCTTGGTATATTCCGGTATCTCCTCCCGGCGGCTCTTATGCCGAACAGGGTTTCTAAGGACCTGCTCTGATTCCAGGGAAACGATTCCCTGCTCTTCCAACGCCCTGACCACTGTCCGGGTCACGTTCAGCTTCTTCGTGACAAGCTCATATTCCTGTCTTGGCTCGTCTAAGAGCGCCGCCAGAAGCCTTGCCCTTGCCTTCTGGTTCAGATGCAGATAATGCTCTAGCCGCTGCCTCCCCGCCTCCACATCCACACAGAGCCGGATATACCTCTTCTTACGCGCCTTCTCCTGCTTCTTGATGGGGATTACCGTCTTAAGCGCCTGTATCATCGTCCCGCCGTAATAATCCTTCATCCACGCCGCCAGATTCACAAGCCTTGACTCTATCGCAACGCTGTCCTTTGCAATGCACAGGACTTCCTTTATCTTCGCCGCGTCGTACTCCGTGGTTTGGGAAAATCCTACCACATAACCCTTTGTCTCCCGGTTGCTTCTTCCAAAAGGCACGATCACTTCCATGCCAATCTGAAGCACCCCGTCCAGATCAGAAGGGATGCTGTATTGAAATATTTTATCCAGTTTCTCATGCGTAATGTCGATAATGATATCAGCGTACATGCATTTCCTCTAATACTTCCTTCACAAGGATACGATCGTCCATATCGTACTTCACACCCTTGATCTCCTGATACGTCTCATGGCCCTTCCCCGCCAGAACGATCACATCCCCCGGCCTGCCATGCTCGATGGAATAACGGATCGCTTCTTTCCGGTCGCAGATCGCAATATATTCGCCGTCCGTCTTCTTGATTCCCGTGATAATATCATCAATAATATCCTGCGGCTCCTCAAAACGCGGATTATCCGAAGTAATGACCGTGAAATCAGACATACGCCCCGATACTTCTCCCATCTCATACCGCCTGGTCTTGGAACGGTTGCCGCCGCACCCGAATATGGTCACGATCCGCTCCGGTCTATAGTCCCTGAGCGTATGAAGGAGACTCTCAAGGCTCATGGCATTGTGCGCATAGTCGATCATCATGGTGAATTCATCCGATACCTTCACCATCTCGATCCGCCCCCGTACCTTCGCCACCTTAAGCGCCTTCTGTATATTTTCCACAGGAACATCAAAATGCCTGCACACGGCAATCGCCGTCAGAGAATTGTATACGCTGAAATCTCCAGGTATATCAATCTCTACATCAAAATCCATCAGTCCGCTCACATGATACCTGACTCCCAGATACCCGGGCCTCGTAATATGCTCGATATCTACAGCGCGAAGATCTGCCTTCTCTGTAAATCCAAAAGTCTCAACCTTGCAGGTCGCATCCTTGAATACATCCTCATACCATGGATCATCCACATTGGCAATCCCAAGGCGGCACTGGGTAAACAATATTCCTTTGCACCGCTTGTAATCCTCGAAATCCTTATGCTCGTTCGGCCCGATATGGTCCTCCCCAAGGTTGGTGAAGATCCCGATCTCAAACATGATCCCTGCCGTGCGGTGAAGCATCAGCCCTTGCGAAGACACCTCCATCACCACACTGTCGCACCCTGCCTCAACCATTTCCGCAAAATACTTGTGGATAGTATAAGATTCCGGCGTCGTATTGTTCGCCGGGATGGACTTCTCACCGATCAAAGCCTCAATAGTGCCGATCAGCCCCACCTTATGTCCGACTCCCTCCAGGATCGACTTCACCATATAAGTGGTAGTGGTCTTCCCCTTCGTCCCTGTGATCCCGATGACCTTAAGCTTCTCTGCCGGATATCCGAAATAAGCTGCCGACATCAGCGCCAGCGCATACCGGGTATCCTCGACACGGATCACCGTCACATTCTCCGGGACATCCACATCCTTCTCCACTACAAGGGCCGCCGCCCCCTTCTCTGCCACGTCCCCGGCATAAGCATGCCCGTCGGAAACCGCGCCGCTGATGCAGACAAACACGCTTCCTTCCGTTACCTTCCGCGAATCATTGATAAGCTCGGTAACATTGATCTCGTCGCTTCCCTGGCTGACTTCATATCTCAAACGTTCTAATAACTGAGTTAATCTCATGACTATACCGCCTCCTGGTTTCTATACCTAACTTTCAACATAGAATTTTACCATACTTCAAACTATTTTTCTACAACAGATATATTTAATAATGCATCCCTTCTAATTTTATGTTAAGATGTCTTTATTAATAAGAAGAAAATACAGAAAAGAGGTATATGATTATGAAAGCATACGAACGATTATTGAAATACGCGGTAGTTCGCACGCCCAGCGATGAGGACAGCACGACGGTTCCGTCCTCCGAATGTCAGTTTGACCTTGCCCGCCTGCTCGAAGAAGAGATGAAGGAGCTGGGGCTTACCGACGTTAAGCTCACCGACCAGTGCTATCTGTACGGTAAGCTGCCTGCAACCGCAGGGCTAGAAGACAAGCCCGCCATTGGGTTTATCTCCCACATGGACACCGTATCGGACTTCTGCGACCATGAGATCCGCCCCCTGATCACAGAGAACTATGACGGGGAGGACTTAGCGCTTGGGGACAGCGGACTGATCTTAAGCCCTGTAAATTTCCCGCACTTAAGAGACTTAAAGGGCCGTACCCTCATCACCACCGACGGCACCACAGTTCTTGGGGCAGATGACAAGGCCGGTATCGCCGAGATCCTTACCCTGGTGGAACGGATTCAGCAGGAACAGATCCCGCACGGTCCGCTCTGTATCGCATTCACCCCGGACGAAGAAGTCGGAAGCGGGGCTTCACATTTTGATGTGGAAGCATTCGGCGCAGATTATGCCTACACCATCGACGGCGACACGGAAGGCGAGATCCAGTACGAGAGCTTCAATGCCTGCAAAGCACAGTTCGACGTCAAGGGCTTCAACGTTCACCCAGGTTCTTCCAAGGATACCATGATCAATGCAAGCCTGGTCGCCATGGAGATCAATTCCCTCCTGCCAGGTATGGAGACGCCGCGGGGCACCGAAGACTATGAAGGTTTCTATCACCTCACAAGTATGTCGGGAGAATGCTCCGAAGCACATCTGAATTATATTGTCAGGGATCATAATAAGGAGTTCTTCGAGGCGAGAAAACGCACTCTTCGGTTGATCGAGAAGAATCTGAACGAGAAATGGGGCGTAGGAACGGTAACCCTTACGATTACGGAGCAGTATAAGAATATGGCCGAGATCATCACAGACTGCATGCATCTGGTAGACAACGCCAAGACCGCCTGTGAGAATGCCGGTGTTGCTCCGCTCATTCTCCCCATCCGCGGCGGCACGGACGGCAGCCAGTTAAGCTTCATGGGACTGCCGTGTCCGAATCTTGGAGCTGCCGGACACGCCTACCACGGACCTTATGAGCATATCACAGCAGAAGGAATGGACAAGGTTGTGGATATCATCGCGGAGCTGGTGAAGCTGTACACAATCGATACTATTATCAGATAAGAAGCACGTCCGCAGGAGCCAGGTGTGCATGCAGGCATGTCCGCCTGGCTCGTTGTCCGCTCTCTATCTCAGCATATCCAGGATCTCAGCCTTCGGCTTCGCACCCACTTCCCGCTTCACAGCTTCCCCGTTCTTGAACACCATCAGGGTCGGAATAGACATTACCCTATAATCCCTGGCAAGCTCCGGGTTCGCATCCACATCCACCTTACAGATCTTCGCGTCCGTGACCTCTCCCGCGATCTCCTCGACCACTGGGCCTACCATCTGACATGGTCCGCACCAGGTTGCCCAGAAATCAACTAACACCGGTACATTAGATTCCAATACCTCTTCTTTAAAATTATCCTTGGTTAAATGTATTACTGCCATCTTTTTCTCCTTTTCTTCTATAATGATATTTGTATTATACCCTATTTCCCTTCCATTTTTATACTTATTTACGAAAATTTTAAAAAGTCGTATAATCTTTGTAACGAATTCGCAGGTCATGCGTCTAATGTGCAAGATAAAGGCAAGGAGGTGACGGAATGAAGCTTGATTTCGAAGAGATCTACCAGCGTTTTTTCAAAGATGTGTATCTATTCGTTCTCGCGATGAGCAAAGACCCGAACATTGCGGAAGAGATTACGCAGGAGACATTTTTCAAGGCCTTGAAGGAAATCAAGCATTTCCGCGGAAACTGTTCCGTCAAATCCTGGCTCTGCCAGATTGCCAAGAATCTCTACATCTCCTACACCCGCAAGAAGAAATCGGTGCACTCCGACCTATTGGAAGAAATGCCCGGTGAATCTGATGTGGAATCTATCTGCATCCAAAAGGACGAGGCATTGTCCATCTACAAGCTGCTGCACTGCCTGGACGATCCTTACAAAGAAGTATTTACCCTGCGGGTACTGGGAGACCTAAGCTTCAAAGAGATCGCCGAGATCTTCGATAAACAGGAGAACTGGGCGAGAGTCACATATCACAGAGCCCGCCTTAAGATACGGGAACTGATACAAACCTGAAAGGAGACGTTGATATGAGTAAAATATCCTGTGATGTTATCAAAGACCTGCTGCCCCTGTATAAAGACCGCGTGTGCAGCGAAAAGAGTATGGATCTGGTGGAGGAACATCTGCCGGAATGCGAAGATTGCCGCAAATATCTGGAAGCAATGGATGAAAAACTGCCGCCAATTAAGGATGAATTGCCATGTGACGCCAGAGATTTCAAGAAGATTGCCAACCGGCTGACTCTGGCAAGGATCATTCCTCTCTGTTCCTTCGCCCTGATCATCGCCATAATCATAATGTCCGTAATCACCAATACTCTGTATTGGAAAATACCTGGACTTGACAGCCGCGTCAAGGCAGAAGACGTCCGTGTCACAGAGCTGTATCTATTGGAGAACGGGAATCTCTACTTTACCCTGGAAAGCGATGTTCCGTTTAAGATTCCCGCCTATACGCCTGACGCACTGCCTTCCTCACCATCCCACGGAAAAGGTGAGGATAAGGTAGCCTTTGAGAAATGCTCTGCTTTTGCAAAAAATGTTCTGGAGACGCCCAGCTTTACCCAATGTTCATTTGCCGTGCCTCTCAAAGAACATGTGTATATGGAAGATCCGTCATTACCCGACGCAGAGTTCGTGATCCGCGAAACTCTCTCTATCTGTTATGAAGGGAAAGGAGACGGGAAGCTTGCCATATGGCAAGACGGACAGAAGATTGAAGCTGCGCCTAAGAAGGTTGAGGAGCGGGTGGCGCATGAGAAAGATCGGCTTGAGAACGGCGCCGGTGGGTATTCTGATGGATATGAAGTGCTGCCGGAGTATGAGGGTGGGATATTGAGCCTTTATTATTAGAAGCTAAAGGATGTTGCGAAGGGGGGGACCGGATGGTCACCCCTCGGCAAATTATTCTGAATGAAGTCCTTAATTTTATTATATCTGCTCCAACTCTAAATCGGAATACTTCCCTTGGCAACCAGACAGTTCAAACTTCATCTCCATTATATATAGCCCATTTCCACTGATAATATCCTCGTCCTCTTCTTCGTCTTCCCAAATACTATATCCATCTATATAAGCAGAAACTTCCAATATTCCCTCGATATATTCCATATCCTCTTCTTCTCTTACATCATATTCAATGATTCTTAGTTCATCTATATAATCTAATTCTGCACAATCTACATCTTCTTCTATTATCTCATATAACTCAGATTCATCTAATCGCCAGATACATTCCAAAGCATACTCTTCAATCTGATCAAAAAACTCACTGCTCAAAATATTTAGAACAATATTTTTATTATATTTCATTTAGAATATACCTCACTCTTCTAAAAACCTTAAATGTTTTTGCCGTTGGTAAGATAACACATCTTGATACAGCTGTGTTTTAACAAAATCCTCTTTTCGATAACTTACCAACAAGACATTCCTAACTCTGTCTTCGTTCATATTCGCTTTTCCGCTTTTCGACAACCGTCCAAGAAATGTACATATATCATGACCATTTGTAATATTCCATAGTGCCTGATCATCTACTGCATCTGCTTCCTGCTTGCACCTTACATATCTTTCCTGCTCTTTTGCCCTTAGAAATAGTTCTTCATCGTTTAATCTCTCACTGGCAAAATCAACCAAATCACCAAACCTTACATTCCTGAAATTTATTCCCAATTCTTCTGTCTCATTCTTTTTCCTTAATATACTATAAGCTGATAGCTGACGCATAGCGTTTATTAGAAAAAGCTCACATGTACTTTTCCCTTTATAATATATCTGGTGAAAACTTGTAGAAATGCAGCGATCCGCTAATAACATTAGCTCCAAACAACAGTGATCATACAGAAATATTCGTTGTGATAAGTCTCTTTCATTCACATAATCCCTATCCCTGATTCCAATAATATCATCTGATTCTTGTTCATCTTCCTCAAGAATCTCCTGCAAACCAGTTTTCCCTGCAAAAGATTCCATACATATCACATTTTCACAAAAGATTTTCTTAGCAAAAAGTACATCGTCAGATCCCTCAACAATAACAAAGCATTTTTCATTCCGTATATCTTCAGATCTCTCCAAACGAATTTCTTCAAGGATATCCTCTTTCGTCCTATTTTCTCTGATTGAGTCCATTCTTATACAATTCTCCTAAATCTATCTGAATGTTTCTGTTCCCGTTAATAATCTGCGGGGAATGTGTTGCAATCAATAATGTCAACTTTCTCAGCTCTGATATTTTCTTTAAGTCCTCGATAAACATTCTCTGCCAAGCAATATGCAAAGACATCTCCGGTTCATCAATCAGCAGAAAGCCACCGTCCGAATTCTCAAATAATAAATTATAAAATAATACAATTATTTCTTTTTCACCAGATGACAATCTTGATAAATGAATCGGTCGCCCTGATGTTTCATCAATAACAACCAGCCCGCGTGTATATGAAATCTCCATTCTCTTAAATCGAAATCTCCGGTTGACTATATTCTGAAATAATTCCAGTCTATCCAATATACCCTCAAATTCTCGATATTTACTGTCAAAATCTTCAAAATAAACCTTCAAAGCACGTGCATCTTCTCTTCGAAATTCCATATTTTTCAATTCCCGCATCCGAGTAAATCCATTATTATGTAATTTCTGAACACGAGTATGCATAAGTTGTAGGCTTTCATAAAAATCCTTCTCTGAAATCCCTTCTTTTTGAATAAAAAGTCTCTCCGGGAAAGTACTGTCCAGTTCATTTGCTTTTTGCGAATAATTCCCCTCTGCTTCCTGCATACATTTCTCAAGTTTATCCGGGATCTCTTCTGTAGACTCAATCCACTCTCTTTCTATACTCCTTTCACCAATATATCGTATTGATCTTCGGGTCCTATCACCCACTATTCTATGCTCACTGATAAAAAAGACATCTCCAAAAATATCCTTCATTATACTTAAAATCTCTCTATAATCCTCTTTCTCTTTTGAAAATTCTTCCATTTCTACATAGCTGACTAATTTCTTCTTGGCTATATCCATACCACGATTAAAATACCGGATATATTTCTGTTTAATCTTTTTACCGTTAAACAATACATAGTCATCTTTTGAAACAATTGTTAACCTTTTTCTTTCATCTTCCGCCGTTACTTCTATCGTGTCATAAATTGGTTCAAAAAAGAAGTCTAAATCACTATTCCCTATTGCATAAATACAACGAATTATTGTCGTTTTCCCATATCCATTTGGTCCGGTCAAAATTGTTATCCCATTCTCTCTTATATGCAACTCATAATTAAAATGCCCAAAAAGCCCCGAAATACTGAATCTGGCCATAAAATCTCCTTTCATTATAACATTCTCTTATGATTGTATCACATAGCCGAAAAAAAGTAAGCAAAAATTTCATTGTTCGGATGTAAACCTAATGTATATTCATATTCGTTCACATAACCGGTCATTTTCTCACATGTTTTTCCCAATTATGTTGTTTTTATATGTTAGTTATGCTATAATAATGTCATATTTTAACATATTAAACAAAAGAAAGAGTGACGAAAAATGTACAGTGTTGAGAGAAAAGCCGAGATCATTAATATGCTCGAAAGTACAGGGGTTGTCGATATCAACAATCTTGCCGCAAAATTCGGTGTTTCCAAGGAAACCGTCCGCCGGGATCTGCGCGATCTTGAAGCCAATTCCATTATTCAACGCACTCACGGCGGCGCTGTTCTGGCCAAACAGCATAATAACACACAGAAATCTCACGAATATCCCATAGCTGTCCGCGGAATCCAACAGTTCAATGAGAAGAATGAGATCTGCCGCAAAGCCGCTTCATTTATTCAAGACGGTGATATTATTTTCGTGGACAATAGTTCTACTACTATGTATTTAAGCAAATATGTATCCAAAGACATTCAGGTGACATTTATCACGAATTCTATCAAATTTTTGCTGGAATGTGTACAGAACCCGAACCCAAATGTCTTCTTGATCTGCCTTGGCGGAATTTTCAACAATCACAACCTTTCCGTTTATGGCAACACTACTATTAAGAATGCCGCAGAATATTACCCTAATAAGGCTTTCCTGTCCTGCGCATCCATCAGCTCTCAGACGATGCTCGCCGATACGAGTATATACGAAATTGACACCAAACGTACAATGATCGAACGAGCCCAGGAGATCTATATCCTGGCAGATCATACTAAATTTAACAAAAACGGTCCCATCTTTTTGTCATCCATGGATTCTGTCAATTATTTAATTACAGACGAGCAGGCGGATTCCTCTTTGCTAAAGAACTTTGCTCATACGAATATCAACATTATCTCTGCCAATTCATAATTGCCTGATACAGTATTTACAAAAAGCCAGCCCCGCGGTATCGTCCCCGGGTTCTGGCTTTTACTTATGAGTTGAACTCCCCCTCATATGTCTCTATATATGCTCCCACCAAAGCGCTGCCCAAACCGCTTCCTCACTCAAAGCAGTCATAGTATGCATAAGATTCGGAGGTATCGCAATTACATCTCCAGCTTCCACCACTTCCTGTTCATCATCTACCGTTACCGTCAACTGTCCGCTGTACACAATATAAATCTCATCCGTAGGATGCTTGTGAAGCTCCATAGTATTCCCTTTCGTCAGATAACCATATTGATGCCAGAATGGGCATTTTAGTTCTTCCGGTACAACCAGATCCGCTAAAATCGTATCTTGATGCGCATGATACGCAGTGTCCTTATCGAATCTTTTCACGACAATTTCTTCCCCAAATACTTTATCATTATCCATATGCGGCCACCAGAGTGCCGCCCACAAAAACGGCGCCTTGTCCTGATCTGTACACATCATAGTATGCCATACATTCGGCGGGATTGCGATCACATCTCCGGCACTTACCTGCTTATTCTTCCCGCCCACCGTCACATACCCGGTTCCCTCTAATACTATGTAGATCTCATCTGTTTCATGGGCATGTCCAGCCATCGTCTGATTATTCAGCAAATAACCATATGCATGTTTAAACGGCGCACTATAGCCTTCCGGCACCACGTCAGATGCAAGTATCGTTCCTTCATGAGACGCCCTGGCATTATTTGGATCAAATTTCTTCTTTATAATAGACATAATGTAATTTCCCTCCTGCAATCTCTATTTTATTTTATTCTAATGCTTCCCTCAGACATACCTATCCCTTCACTGCACCTGATGTCAGCCCTGAGATGATCCTCTTTTGGAGTATCAATACGATAATTGCCAGCGGTACTGTTACCGTCACAATCGCTGCGGCATTTTCCACCCATGGAATTGTATACTCTCCGCGGAACATCGTTATTCCAACCGGAATCGTCCTTGCTGTATCATCCGTATTGATCGTCAACGAAAACAGATATTCATTCCATGCCTGTATAAATATCAAAATAGCCGTTGTAAACATTCCCGGAATCGCCAACGGCAGAACAACCTTCGTAAAAGCCTGTATATTCGAGCATCCGTCAATCTTAGCCGCCTCCTCCAGTTCAAGTGGTATTGATTTAAAAAAGGTCGTCAGATACCACAATGACAGCGGTATCCCAAAAGTCATATATGGTATGACAAGTCCCCACCATGTATTTCTCAATCCAATATTACTGATAAACATATACATCGGCGATATCACAGCGATTGCCGGAAACATGGAAACACATAACGATAATCCCAGAATAAACGGTTTCCCTTTAAACCGCAGCCTTGCCAATGCATATGCCGCCAGAGACGTAACGGTAATACACAATACCATTGTAATCAGTGATATCCCCAGACTGTTCATGATATATCTCGCAAACGGCCGCTTTGTAAAAATAGTAACATAAGACGTATAATTAAGATCTGACAGATCCGGCAGCAGCGTCATAGACGATATATCCCTTTGATACCGTAGCGATGTCACAACCTGCCAATAGAAAGGAAACAGCATCACAACCAGAAACAGTGCGATAAACACATAAAATAACACTTTTTTTAATTTCGCATATTTCTTCTTCATACTCAGCTCTCCCTCTCTGTCTTAAACAAATCTGCCCCAAATACCTTCACATAGATCACACAGATAACTGCTAATACCACAAACATCACAACCGCGATCGCCGATCCCAGGCCAAAATTCATATTAGCAAACATAGTCTTATAAGCATACACCGATATCGTTTCTGTCGAATTAGAAGGTCCCCCGTTAGTCATGACTGATACCAGATCAAACACCTTAAAGGTATCCAGCGTTCTAAACACCAATGCAACAAGAATCGACGGCCTAAGCAAAGGCAGCGTAACTTTAAAGAACTGCTGTATCTTATTGGCTCCGTCAATCGTTGCCGCCTCATAAAGCCCCGCATCAATTGTCTGCAAACCTGCCAGAATCATCAGCCCCATATAAGGCGACGTTTTCCAGATATCTGCAAAAATAAGCCCAAACAGTGCTCCGGATTTTGTTGTCAAAATATCACTGGCCGAGGAAAATAACCCTATACTTTCAAACAGATTCGAAATAATACCATATTCTCCATCATACATAAAACGCCACATCAACGCCGATACCGCCGCGGGAATAGACCACGGAATCAAAATAGATGCCCTGACGATCCCTCTTCCAACAAACACTTTATTCATTAAGAGTCCCAGAAGAATACCGATACATAGTTCAAAAAATACCGCAAATACTACAAATATAAACGTATTCCCCAGGGAGCGCCCCAATCGGTCATTAGAAAACAACACTTTATAATTATTGAAACCGACAAAATTCGGCTCTCTCAAAGAAGATTCCATATCCCGCGCGATCTCAATCGCGACATCTACATTCTCAACATCTTTATAAGGCTCTAACCGGGCAATCACATCATCAATATTGCTCTTCAACATTTCTGCCGATTGCTGTTCAATCTCTCTGACCGTCAATTCATCATTATTCAGCGATTTCATTGACAATACTGCGTCATAAACAACCTTATAACTGTCTGTCAGTTCTTCTCTGGCCAGCAGTTCCTCCTGCGTCTGATTGATGCTCTCTAATAAAGATTGTGCGACAGACGCTGCTTCTTTTTCTTCGCCTTCACTTACATACGCAAGCCTCTTGTTCAGCCTGAAGAACGTATCGGCATAATATTCAAGATCCAGATTGTGTGTTGTATATGTTTTGGATAATGAAGCATTGTTCAACCTTAAATCAAATGTACTTAAGTAAAATGTTCGGAGTACCGGAAATAATGCAACAGCAAATATGAGAATAAGCGCGGGTGCTGTCATCAGGTATCCTGTCAATGCCTCTCTCCTTGCGGCATTCATTACGAGCCGTTTTTTCCTCACAATGGCACCTCCTCCGTCTGCGATCTCAATACGGCAGCCATTATGGCTACCGTATTGACTCGACGCATTGATTTACTGGTTATCAACAATAGCTTTCATTTCCGTATCCATCGTTTCAACAGCCTTCTTGGCATCCTCGGTTCCCGAAACCACCTTAGAGATCTCAATCTGCATGATTTCAGAGAGCTCTGTCCACACCGGGGAAACTGGTCTCGGAACACCGCTGTCTACCGCTTTCACAAGAAGTTCAAAAAACGGACGCTCTTCAACAATTTCCTCATCCTGATACAAATCCTGATTCAAAGGGGGCTGTGCTCCTGTAATCGCATTGATTTTCTGTCCTTCTACTCCTGCCTTGAACTTCACGAACTCCCATGCCTCTTCTACATGCTCCGTATTCTTATTGATCATAACTCCCCATCCGCCGATACATCCAAAAGAGCCCTCTGAGCCCGCCGGAAGCGCTGCAACGCCCACATTATCAACAACCTTAGAAGTCTCCGGATTCGTCACATTCGCATAAGCGCTCGGCCATCCTCTCATAAATAGAACATCTCCTGCTGAAAAGAGATCTATACATTCTGATTCCTTAAGGGTTGTCAGATTATCCGGAGAAGACGGTGCCAAAGCAATCTTGCTCATAGTCTCAAGCCCCTTTACCACACCATCATTATTGATAATAATATTCCCGTCGTCATCCACAACCTTACCGCCTTCGGATGCTATAAACTCCATCGCATTGCAGACAAGTCCTTCATACTGCGCTGCCTGCATCGCGTGACCATACTTTATCTTGCCTTCACTGGTATATTTCTCTGCCATCTCATATAATTCATCCCACGTTGCCGGAGGAGTCTCGACAAGATCCGTCCGATAGAACAATATTCCTGCATTTGTATGACATGGAATACCCCAGATCTGCCCTTTGAATGTATAAGCATCTACATAGCCGGGAACAAAGCTGCTCAGATCAAAACCATCTCTCTCAAGCAAAGTATCGATCGGCAATATATACCCTGCCTCTGCGAATTCTGCCGGCCATGTAACATTGCTGTCTATCACATCATAATCTGTACCGCCTGCAGCAAAGCTTGTCACATAAGCGTCATGCTGCGCACCCTGATCTGCCGGCATATCTACCCGCTGGATCTTGATATTCGGATGGCTTTCCTCAAAAGCTTCTATAATCTCTGTCGTCGCTCCGGTACTGTCCGTTCCGCCTGCATAGACAATTGTTACCACCTCATCCGAAGCTTCGCCCGAATCGCCCGCTTCCCCTTCTTCTTTGGAATCTGATGAACTCCCTGCATCACCTGACGATGAACTAGATTTGCTGCATGCCGCCATCGAAAATACCATTGCTCCGCTCAACATAACTGCCAATACTCTCCTGAATCTCTTAGACATAATCTTTCCTCCTCTTCTAGTCCTTATTAAATAATTTATCTTTTCTTCCTTCATACGGATTCTTGATGATCAGAGGCTTTAAGAACTCTGCTGTTTTCTCAACACCATCCATTCGGCTCATCGTAACATCCTCATGCTCGTAGCTCAGAGAACCCGTGTACCCTATCATAGACAGCTCTGTGATCAGCCGTTTCCATTCTACCTGACCCCATCCCGGAATTCTAAATCGGTATGTATGTTCCAATGCAGACATGTCACCATGCATCAGTGTTCCGCCCAACGCAATATTATGCTTTACCAGTTCTGCATCCTTAGCATGTACATGGAAGATTCTATCCTTCAGACTGTCAACCGCCAACGCCGGATCTATCATCAGGTAAATGATATTAGCCGGATCCAGATTATACCCCAGAGCAGGATGATAATCTACCAATTCCAAAGCACGTCTGGCCGTATGAATATCATAGACAAAACTGTTCGGATGGATCTCAATCGCGAACTTCACCCCATACTCCTGAAACTTATCCAGAATTGGTGTAAACCTCTCCGCAAATTGCTCTTCATACTCACTCCAGCCTTCTCCGTACGGGAAGAAGAAAAATCTCCCCCAGTTTTCAACACCCGGATAGCCAACAACAATCGGAGCCTCTAATGCATTCGCCGCCTGCGCCGTTCGAATCAGGCTTTCTGTTCCATGCATGATCTTCTCTTTTGCAGTTCCTTTGTAAATAAAATCCGTTTCTTTTCCCGGCGGTCCCATAATAAGGAATGAATCTGCATGATTACTGAGGGCCTGAATCTCCATTCCATATCCGGCAACCATTTTCTTCACTTCCACTGCATGATTCCCTTTTATAATATCTTTTGTCTCCAATTGCCCATTTCCTTCATATGCGGGAATCTCCAACGTCTCATATCCGTATCCTGCAACCATCTTCACGACTTCTTCTAATGGTTTTTCAGTAAAATTCGCCGTAAAAAAGCCTAATTTCATTTCATTTTCACCTCTTTTCCTCATTCTATGTGTGAGATACCTTCAATGCTCCCTTCTCTTTCCTGGTCCGAACAAGTTCCGCATGCGCTTCCTTATCATATACACAACAACCGACTCTGCTCTGCTGTATCAGAAGCTCCAGACAACTGTCACACAACAGACAATAATGAATCTCATCTTCCCTCCCTTCTTCCAGTTTCTTCGGAAGATACGGATCAGCAAACGACTGCCTGCCAAGACCAATCATATCTGTCACATTGTTTTCAATGCACCAGGCGCCATAATTCAAAAGACTGCTCTCTTCCTCGGTCACCGCACACAATCCATTCTTCCCTTCCCTGAACGGAGAGAAGTTAGAACCGATTACCACTGTCTCCGGCTTCAATGCCTTCCTGAACTCCTTTGCCCAATACTGGTGCATATAAGCATAATACGGTATATGCTTGTCCACTTGTGTAAGGCTTATCGTAATTGACGGACTGCCTGCGGACTGGATGATGAAACTCGCGCCCCTTTCTTCCAGACCTTTGATCAGCTTAATTGGTTCTGTCAGATCCATGATCGGAGAGTGCGGCCCTTCCGTACCAAAACCTCCCGGAAACCCTTCCCACGCAGAAACCTTGGAACCAATCAAGAATTTTTCATCCGGAACAGCCTCTCTGATCCGTTCTATCAGTTCAAAAGCAAAACGGCTTCTATTCTCCCAGCTTCCGCCATATTTCCAATCACGGTCATTATGCGGACGAATCATCTGACTTCCCAAATATCCATGACACAGTTTCATATCAATGCCATCTGCACCCGCTTTGTACGCAATCTTTGCCGCAGTCACATAGGAATCCATGATCTTCTCCACATCCGCTTCTGTCAGCAGCTCACCTCCATATCCCGGAAGCGGGTTCGGTGTTACTCTCTTCGAAAAATCTGGATTAGAGATTTCTCCCGAATGTGTTAACTGAAAAATAAATATTGTCTTTGGGTTTGCCTCATGAACCTTTCCCACAAATTCTGTCAATGCTTCCTGATTCTGTGGCATAATCGTCAACTGATTATCTCTTGCGCGGCTTTCTCTGGTAACAGTGATTGCTTCCAGCGAAACCATACCTGCTCCGCCCTTCGCCAAATCGCAATATCTCTGAAGTGTCGATGAAGACGGGTTTCCTGTCTCATCTTCCTTATTGCATTCCATTGGCTGAATAAAGAATCTATTCTGAGCTATCCTGTTTCCAATCTTTATCGGTTGTAATAACGTTTCTTTGCAACTCATTTTCATCCTCCTTAACTTCGACATATTTCTTTTGTTTTTTACTGTTTATGACTGTATATTACCACATATTCAATTACTTTACAATAATTTTTACACTATTTGTGAGTTTTTACCAATTTTTGACACATTATTTGTATATAACACACAAATTCAAAAACAAATATTGTTTTTTGACCGTTTTTGTGTTAATATTCGGTCAAGAAATGTTTTGTATCATAACTCAGAAAGGAGGATCCATATGATACATACCCTGACCCTAAATCCCGCTATTGATAAATTACTGTTTCTGGACAAATTTAAAAAAAATATAACAAATCGCCTGCGTTCTAACGATGATTCTCTAGGCGGAAAAGGCACTCACGTATCTGTCAATCTCAAATCTCTCGGCATCGACAACACCGCATTTGGGATATCATACGGTCAAACCGGCAGGAAAATCATCCACATGTTGTCCAAATCAGGCGTCAACGTTCAATTCATCCACAGAGATGAATCCGACAGCCGCATCAATTACATATTGATCGAAGACAATGGAGATTGTTCAACATTCGCATCAGGAGGGATTTATCTGGACAAAGAAACTATTGACGAATTAATCAACCGAATGCTCCCAGAACTTAAAGAGAACGATTCACTGATTCTGTCCGGAGACACCAGCAATTGTTTCGATCCTTGCGTATATAACTACATAATCAATAAACTCAAACCCCTCAGTCTCAGAATTTATTTTGATGCCAGCGGTCCTACTTTGAGGGAATGTTTGAACGAATTTCCCTTTTTGATCAAGCCAAACCTGGACGAGTTGTCACAGTTATGTGACCGTGAACTAAGAACGGATTCCGAGATTATTGACGCCATCTCTTCCCTGGATCGTTATCATATCAATATTGTTGCCGTTTCGCTTGGCGAGAATGGCTCCATAGTAAAGTGTTCAGACAGCCTCTATCGGGCGATACCGCCTAAAGTAAAGGTCCTTAATACGATTGGCTGCGGTGATTGTTATCTATCCGGCATGATCTATGGCATAGAAAAAAAGTATGATATGGAACAGACCTTAAGATTCGCCACCGCAATTTCTGCTGCCACTGCCGAATCCGAGTCATCAGTTGGATTCAACCTGCAGCGTGCACAAGAATTGATGCCTATGGTCACTATTAAAAAAATATAAAAAACTAAAAAAGAAAGAAGGAACTAATTATGAGCAATCTGTCTTATTATGAAATGCGCAAAGAAATGTGCAAAGTAGCACAATTAATGTGGGAACGGCGCTTAACAAATGCCGCAGGCGGCAACTTTGCCGTAAGAGTAGACGAGAACCGGATCCTGATCTCTCCTTCCATGATGTCTGAAGAGAGACATTGTGAATTGGGACCCGAAGATTTCCTGCTGATCGACTATGATGAAAACATTCTGGAAGGAACCGGACGCCTGTCACGGGAAGGCTTGATGCATTGCCTGATCTTGAAGAATTTCAAGGAAATAGAATGCACCATTCATGCGCATCCCTTTTACTGCATGCCCTTTGTCGCACAGGCCAAACCGATTCCCAATGTCACCGAAGCTACCATGGGACGAGGATACGTCGGATGTATTGAATGGACGAAAGCATATTCTCCCGAACTGTCCCAGAATGTATACAATTATTTTGAGGAGCACAGAGAAACAGCAGAGAAAAAGCCGATCGGAGTAATCATGCCCCTGCATGGTGTAGTCGTATCTGGCCGCAGCATCTACTCGGCCTACAGCATGTTAGAAAGGATTGAATGCGATGCTTTCTGTACAATTACCAGGAACCTGATATAACATTGCGGAGGGGACGCCATGCATGTAGAAGAACGCTATAAAAAAATCATGATGCTATTACATGCTGACAAAAAAATCGAGATACGCGAACTTGCACATTCTTTCCAAGTGTCACGGGAAACAATCCGAAGGGATCTTAAGACCATGGAAATCCAGGGGAGACTGATACGTGTCCACGGCGGCGCCATGCTTCCGGAAAACGCCTCCCAGCCACCGGGTACATCGGAACTTCCTGTAAATATACGGGCGATCATCAATGTTGCTGAGAAAAAGATTATCTGCAAATATGCGGCAAAGCAAATACAAAACGAAGATACTATCTTCATTGATAACAGCACAACTTGTATTTACTTATACCAGTATATTCCAAAAGATATACAAGTTACTATACTGACAAATTCCGTCTCCTTTTTGGTAGAATGTGCAAAAGATCTCTCTTCCAGCCACACCATTGTTTTCCTCGGCGGAATATTAAAAAGCTCCAACCTGTCAGCATATGGCACATTAGCATTGCAAAATGCAAAACAATATTTTCCATGCAAAGCATTCATATCCTGTACAGGAATTGTTTCCGACGCACAGATTACAGATTCAGGTATTCAGGAAATAGATGTCAAAAAAACTCTTATGGAGAATTCTCAAGAAGTTTTCTTGCTGGCAGACCATACTAAATTTGCTCCTGTCGGCCAGATTCATCTTTGTAATTTTGCAGATATTGACCATCTTATCACAGACACGAAACCGGATATATCTTATCTTAGGTTATCAAAAGAGCTGATCGAGAAAATTATCGTCGCACAGGAGGAATGTTTATGAACATCATCGCTTTTGACCTGGGCGGAAGCAGCGGCAAAATATTCCTGGGGGAATATGCAGGAAAAAAACTGCGCATAAATCTTCTGCACCATTTTGATCACTCAGCCGTTTCCCTTGGCAGCCATCTTTTCTGGGATTTTTTACGAATTTATCAGGAACTATGTTACGGTATTTCTGCAGCAGTCAATGCAACAAATGATGACATTACTTCTCTTGGAATCGACAGCTATTGCAATGATTTTGCACTAATTACGCCTACAGGTGAATTACTGACACAAATGCATTGCTACCGTGACAGCCGGACTATGGAATTAAAAGAGCAAATATACGATGTTATGGACCCTAAACAGCTCTATTTCATTAATGGTAATCAGAATGCGCCTTTCAATACACTTATGCAGCTGGCAGCTATGAATCTTCAGGATGAAAATTACCTGCTGCAAAGTAACAAACTGCTCTTCCTTCCCGATCTTCTGATCTATTATCTGACCGGAAAAATGCAGACCGAATATACTCTTGCTTCGGTCAGCCAGATGTTTGATTCTAATATTCGGGATTGGAGCAGCAAGATCCTAAACCACTATGGAATACCTCAGAGGTTGTTTTCGGAAATCGTCTATCCAGGCACAGTCACTTCCTACACTGACAGCTTCACGAACCAGAAGCTTCACACGAAAGGATTCGCCGTTACTACAGTCTGTGAACACGATACAGCATCAGCATTTCTTGCCGCTGCAGATAATCCGGGCTGCGCTATTATAAGCTGCGGAACATGGGCTTTGGTCGGCTGCGAAACATCCGTTCCAGTCATCCAAGAATACGGATACCGCTACAACATCGCCAATGAGGGAGGCTTTAGAGGTCATCACAGAATCCTGCGAAACGTCATGGGAACCTGGCTAATCCAGGAAATTCGTGCAGAACTTTGTTCTCCTAAGAGACAATATAGTTATTCGGATATGGAACAGGACGCAGCAGCGGCCGAACCCTTTCGTTATCTCATTGATGTAGATGACGAGATCTTCTATTCACCTGGAAATATGATCAGCAAGATACGATCCTATTGTCAAAAATATTATAACAGCTCTCCCGATACCTCGGGCGCGCTCATCCGCTGTATCTATGAAAGCCTGGCATTAAAATACCGTTGGAATCTGGAAAAGCTCCACACTCTGACAAACATTGATTTTCATGTAGTCAATATCCTGGGCGGCGGGTCTCAGAGCACTCTTATGTGCCAATTTACCGCCGATGCCACCGGACTTCCTGTTATCGCAGGTCCGGTCGAAGCGACCGCACTCGGCAACATGATTGTCCAATTGATCGCCTTAAAACAGATAAGCGGTATCTCGGAGGGACGGCAGCTTATCCGCAGCTCTGTAAAAACAACAGAATACCTGCCCCAGAACACTTATATCTGGAACAAACAGTACCTCCGCTTTAAAAACCAAATCGTCTCAATAGCAGAAAGGAGATCACTATGAAACATTTCAAAACAGGAATCATCGGAACTGGCTTTATCGGACAGGTCCATATCGAAACCCTGCGCAGGCTTGGAAATGTCGAGGTCACAGCGCTTGCCGACACTTTTAACGCAAAAGAAACCGCAGAAAAGCTTAACGTACCCCATTATTTTTCTGATTATAAAGAAATGATAGACATAATGAAACTGGATACGGTACACATCTGTACGCCAAACAATACACATTTCGAGATTGCTATGTATGCCATGGACCATAACGTCCATGTGATCTGCGAAAAACCGATGTGCATCACCATTGACGAGGCCAGTAAACTGACCGCCAAAGCCAAAGAAAAGAATCTGATCGGCGGCATTAATTTCCATAACCGCTTCTATCCGATGAACAACCATTTGAAAAATATTATCAAAGACGGAGAACTAGGAGAGATCTTCTCAATCACCGGTAATTACACTCAAGACTGGCTGCTCTATGATACCGATTATAGCTGGCGCCTGAACTCCAGCGAATCGGGTAATACCCGTGCCGTCGCTGATATCGGCTCTCACTGGATGGATCTCGCTGAATATGTGACAGGCCAGAAGATCATCGCCGTTAACGCAGACTTCTCAACCATACATGCAACGAGGAAAAAACCAAAAGGGATTGTACTTGCTTACTCTGAGAAAAATACTGATGAGAACGACTATGAAGACGTCAAGATCAACACTGAAGATAATGCAAACATACTCTTTAAATTCAGTAACGGAGCAAAGGGAAGTGCATTTTTCTCTCAGGTTATTGCCGGAAAGTCTGTAGACATCAATCTGCAGATCGGAGGCTACAAAAAATCTGCAGAATGGAACAGTATGAGCTGTAATAATCTGATCATAGGAAAACGAGACGCTTGCAGTGAATTCGTTGAAAAAGGACTTGGAACTGTCCATTCAAGTACGAAGCCATTAATCGCATATCCTTTCGGTCACGCAGAAGGCTTCCCGGATGCTTTTAAGCAAAGTTTCCGTGATATATATCATCATATTGAATATCCAGATAGTTCTCATGAACATGCGGATTTTGATGATGGGCTTCATGAAATGATTCTCTGCCAGAAAATATTTGAAAGCAATCAGAAGCAGGGATGGGTAGATGTTCCTTAAGACCGTTTCTTATATGGGGAGGATGAGGGCTGCCAGGTTTACCGGCAGCCCTCATCCTCCCCATATCTTCATTTGACCACATGTTGCTCCTCGTTATAATCGACTATTACATCACAGGGTATCCATACGCAATACTTTCACCCAGATCTATCCCGAATCCAATTATTACGCCAATTATTACCAGACAATTTACTGTCACTCCTCTCCCAAATGTGCTATACTAACTACAGAAAGGAATTTTTACCGCTATGAATTTGGAACTCTCATACAACCGACAAAATCTCATCTTCGAGAAAGAATACAACCTGAATACCAAACCTTTGGAGATCGATCTGCTTATTATAAAGAAAGAATCGAACTTTCCTATCAAGAATGAGATCGGACATCTCTTCAAAGGGCATAATAGCATTTGAACGCAAAGCTGACGATATCCCCGTATCTATAGTACGGGATTCCAAAGTTAGCACTAAAAAGAAAAATTCGACAGAGATATAGCTGACTCTGTACTCAACGTTATGTACTGTTATGGCTTCTCTCACAACGGCAGCCTCATCTGCGTAACCTGATACGCCCTCTTATACTGGCTGATAATATCCTCCATCCGATACGCGATCTGCCTCTCCTTGCATTCCCCTGCGAAATACTCCCACAGCTTCCGCGCCCTGGGACTGACACACTCATAAGCTCCCCCATACTTCTTCTGATAGGCTTCCGCCAGCCCTTCCCCGGGAAATAATTCATTCAGCTTCCGATAATACCAGTCTCTCTGATTCCCCCGCAGGGTCATGCCGAATGCAGGATAGATGAACTTCGCCCCAGACATTTGCGCCCACCTGACGATCTCCCCGATATTCTCCTGGTTATCCTCTATGAAGGGCAGCACCGGCATCAGCAGGATCCCTGTATAGAGCCCCGCCCCAGATAACTTCTCGATCATCTTGAACCGCTCCGCCGGACGTGAGACGTTCGGCTCGATCTTCGCCGCCAGTTCATCCTCTGCCGTTGTGATTGTAACCTTTATCAGCACCGGAGAATGCTCGGCGATACTTTGAAGGACGTCTATGTCCCGGGTAAGCAGCGTACTCTTCGTCGCAATAGCCGCTCCGAACCCGAACGCATCGCACAGTTCCAACGCGTGCCGGGATAACTCAAGCTCACGCTCGAAGGGATTATATGGGTCGCTCATAGCGCCCGTCCCCACCACGCCGCTTCTGGTCTTCCTGCGCAGATCATCCCGGATGATCTCCAGCGCCTTCTCCTTGGCGCGCACCTGATCGAAATTCTCCACTCCATAACAGTCCGAACGGCTGTCACAGTATATACAGCCATGGCAGCACCCCTTATAAATATTCATATTGTAATCAATCCCGAACCACTTTGCAGGAGCCTTCGTCTTCGTCACAATTGTTTTCGCAGAAATGTATTCCATCTAAAGCCTCTCCCTTCACCTGGCAGCCGGCAGCTCCATCGTCTCTCCGTCAAGCGCCGCATAGATCAGTCCGTCATGTCCATCGTACACAAGCTTCAGAGAGAAGAACGGCCTCTTCTCGGCCAATAGCCGGAAGAAGATCTTATCCCCCTCCCAGATGTTCAGCTCCTCCACCTTATCTATATCTACCCACTCAAGCTCTCCCTCGTCGCAGGGGACCGACTCTCCTTCGAATCCGTCCGCCGTAAATAATGACATATACTCCGTAACGCCATTTCCCGATACGAAGGTCACAAGTCCTCGATACTGATAGGATGTCAGTGTATAGCCTGTCTCTTCCCTCACCTCGCGCAGCAGACATTCCTCAGGGCTTTCGTCCGCCTCAAAATGACCGCCCACGCCGATCCATTTATCCTTATTCACATCGTTCTTTTTCACCGTTCTGTGCAGCATCAGGTATTTGCCGTCACGCTCTATATAGCACAGGGTACTTAATTTCGCCATATCTTTCACTCCTTGCCTTAACCTCCCAACAACTGCCGCAAGACCTTGATCTTCTCCCGGCCCACCGGAAGCACCTCTTTGTCGTAACCCTCCATCTTCACCGCGAAGCTGTTATTCCCCCACAGAAATAACTCCTTCACCTTCCCCAGGTTGATCAGATAGCTCTTCTGGCTTCTGAAAAATCCCATATCCTTAAGCCGCTTCTCAAAATCGCCGATGGTTTTCCCCTCATAGTATTCGTTCTTGTCAGTATGGATCATACAGCCGCGGTTGCAGGTCTCGATATAGACGATATTTCCCACCTCTTCATAAATGGTCTTTCCGTCCGTATTGATCGCGATCCGCTTCCTTGCCTCCGGCTTCACGTTCTCCTGTACCGAAGGATTCCCGAATCCGCACTTCCTCAGCATTTTCTCAAGACGTCTCTGGCCGAAGGGCTTCAGGATATAGTCGTCCACCTCTAGTTCAAACGCCTTCACGGCATACTCGGAATATGCCGTCACGAATATGATCTTCATCTCCGGCTGCATATTCTTCAATGCATTTACAAGAACGGTACCGTTAATGTCACCCAGATTGATATCCAGGAAAAATATATCGTATCTCTCCTCCCCCGCCATCTCAAGCGCCTGCGCTCCGTTCTCGCCTTCATCGACCTGCGCCTCCGGAAGAAGCTGCAATATCTGGTGCTTAAGCTCACTTCTGGCCGGTCTCTCATCGTCAACTACCGCAATCCTCATAGACCCTTCCTCCTCACAAAATGTGGTAGTGTCAAATCTACCACTATATTTTTTGTTGCAAACCTTATAATTCCAAGGATTACACCACTTTTTCAAGAAAAAAAGCAATGACCTCCCTTTTTTGTGTCAATACTATTACTAACCCACAAACACTGAAAGGAAAATCATTGCTTATGGATATTATTACCTATTTACTCTCTCTCATTCAATCTCTTTACCAGCAAAACTGCTGGTTGATCAACTTTATCTGCAGATACATCCCTCTGAAACAGTGGGCCTTTGATGATTCCCATTCTCCAAAATACCAGAAGTTCAAGATTGATGAACTCCCTCTTATCACCGACTTCCGCCAGGACTGGACTTATAAAGAATTAATCCCTTACTTTGAAAAACGTTATGGTAAAAAGATCCGCCCTGTCAGCCGCCGGTCAGAATGCGATATCCCGGATGAATGCACCTGCCCCCGCTGTAATGCGCCGAAACCTTTCCTTTACAAAAATAATGGTTCCAAAGGGCAGCTTCTCTGCAAGGTCTGCAGCGCAAGGTTCTCACCCCATGAAAGCCGCTTCTCCTCTGTAAAACTACGCTGCCCGCACTGCGGCAATGCCCTGGTTCCCAAGAAAGAACGCAAACACTTTATCATCCATAAGTGCGTCAATCCCAAATGCCCTTATTATCTCTACAACCTCAAAAAAGTGGATAAAGAAGACCTCCGAGAGGATTACGGCAAAAACAAATATAAACTCCACTATATCTACCGTGAGTTCACGATGGATTTTTTCAGCATGGATCTAAATACCCTTCCTAAAAATGCCTCATCCCTGAAATTTAGCAAACATAATGCCCACGTAATGTCCCTGTGTCTGACCCTCCATGTCAACCTCGGCCTCTCTCTGCGAAAAACCTCGCAGGCCCTGAAAGACCTGTACAACATCAACATTTCCCACCAGCAGATCGCCAACTACTGCAAGACTGCCGCTGTCTGCATTAAGCCCTTTGTTGACCAATACCCTTACGAAAAAGGGGATGTATTTACTGCCGATGAAACTTATATAAAAATCCGTGGTATCAAAACCTATGTCTGGCTTATTATGAACGCTGCGTCCCGATCCATCATCGGCTATCAGGTATCGGATAACCGTGGTGTCGGTCCCTGTATCCTCGCCATGCGTATGGCTTTCCGGGGACTGACAAAGCTGCCGGAAAACTTCAAGTTCATTGCCGACGGTTACAGCGCCTACCCACTCGCCGCAATGGAATTTGTAAAAAAGTTGGGGAAAGATTTTACCTTCAAAATCACCCAGGTGATTGGGCTTACCAACGACGATGCCGTTTCTACAGAACATCGTCCGTTCAAACAGATGATTGAACGCCTCAACCGCACCTATAAGGCCTCTTACCGTCACACAAACGGCTTTGACAACATCGACGGTGCTAATTACGATCTTGCCCTCTGGGTCGCATACTATAACTTTCTCCGTCCGCATAAACACAAGAAATACAAAGTACTCAACGAAGTAGAAATGCTACAGAGTGCCGACAACATGCCGGGTAAATGGCAGCTTCTCATCTTCCTCGGTCAGCAGACTATCCTGAACATGCAGAAAAATGGAAACCCTGCATCGGAGCGGAGCTGTTGTCAATAGAACCGTGGAATACCGGAGCAGACGGTAGCGCCGTCTGTGAGGATATGCCGCGAAAGTCTATTGACATAAGGCTCACGGATTATCCTGTTTAGCAGAAAAGGGGCAACTGCGCCCTTTTCCTGCCTTCCGGCGAGGACGGGTTCGGGCAGAGCCCGAAAATGGGTCAAGGGACTGGTCCCTTGTGGGTTCTTAGGGCAACGCCCTAAGCCCTCGGAGATCTTTTCGGAATCAATATCTGCAGTTTTCAAGGTTCATTTGAGCCTATTTTTTTCAGCTCGTTTTTTCATAGATTACTTGACACTACCCAAAATGTAATTCCACACAGGTTCCCTGCCCGGAGCTTGTGATACGAAGTCCATGCTCTTCCCCATATGTACTCTTCATTCTCTTATGCACATTGCTAAGCCCGATACTGTTCCCGATCGCCTGACCGCTCCGAAGCTTCTCAAGGATATCGTCCCCGATTCCTTTTCCTTCATCCCTGATCTGTACCAGATACCCGTCTGCCGTCTCCCTCACGCAGATCGAGACAACTCGTTTGCCCTCCCTGTTCATACCATAGCGCACCGCATTCTCTACGATCGGCTGCAGGATCAAAGTCGGGATCCTGATATCCATGTACTCCGGGACATCATAGGTAACCACAAGCTTCTCCTCAAACCGCGCCTGCTCAAGCTCCAGATAGTCCCTCACATGATCCATCTCTTCCTCCATGGGCACCATATACGCATCATAATCCAGATTATAGCGGAAATAATTTGCAAGGATGATCAGAAGCTCCCTCGCCCTCTCCGGATCCTCCCGACACACACAGGACACGGTATTCAGCGCATTGAAGAGGAAATGAGGATTCACCTGGAACTGCAATGCCTTAAACTCTGCTTTCCGGCACATATCCTTCTGGCGCTCCAGCTCTGCAAGCGCGATCTGATAAGAGCTTAGGAGCACCAGATGAGAGAGCAGCTCCAGTTCACTCTGGCGGAATACCCACTGCTTCTTCACCCACACGATCAGACAGCCGATCGCCTGTTCCCGGATCACAATCGGCGCCGCCACCAGCGAATAATCCTTCATACACTCATACCACGTGCTGCTATGCGGTACCCGATACATCGTCTCAAGCTCCCGGGTCTCCATCGCCCTGACCCCGATATCCGGAATTCCCGCTTCCGGCTGGAGCTGTTCGGATGTTTCCCGCTGACAGTCCGCTATGATCTCATTCTTATTGGTAACCATAACTCCCGCCCAATCCGTCTCTTCCAGGATGATCCTCGCGAACCTCTCCATATTCTCCTGATTCTCAAGTCCCTGACGGAGCTGCGGAAGACATTTCTTCATCAGCTCCGACGCCTGCTGAAGCTGCCGGCTCCTCTCAAGATCCTGCTGGACGAACACATTGTTGAAGCTTGAGATGAATATCAGAATACCGACGGCATTCATCACGATCATCGGCACGGAGATCTCCAGTATGGTATTCAATGCCATCTGGACCGGCACGGTGAACCGAAGAAGCGACACCATATCACAGACTTCCGCAAAACAAGTCAGAAGAAACAGATCCTTGTATTTCCATTTGCCCCGCTGAAAATACGGATAGAATCCCCCTCCGAGAAGGCCGAATAACATCGTGGAGAATGCCGACGCCATGGCAAATGCCTGCGGAGAAGAGAAGAAATACACATAGACCGCGCCGATCAGGGATGCATAGAGCCCTACGATCGGCCCGCCGAGAAGCCCCGCCGTCATCGCACCGATCACCCGCGTATTCAAGCTGTAGGAACCGACATCTATCCCCGTATAAGTGGACAGCACGATCACTCCTCCAAATATAACGGACAGCAGGGTTTGGCTCTTGAAGCTCCTCTGCTCCTGCACGAGCAGATTCTGGATCAGACGGAACTTGGAGAGCAGGTTTGCAACCAGTACGAGAAGGCCGATATTAAGAATCAATTCAAACACCAGTGTATTCTCCTTCATGTGCTCTCCTCCCATCTTCTTAAAATAACTGTAGCATATTTCCCGAAGGGATACAACAAAAACTCTTCGAGGCCTCCGATAGATGTACCGAAGGCCCCGAAGAGATGTATGTATGTTCAAAATGTGATCCGAAACCTTAATTAATAAGCAACTGTCTTCTTCTCGTTGTAGACGTCGCGGTCCAGCTCGCCAAGCTTGCTCGCCACCAAAAGGCCTACCATGACATCCACATCTACGTTCATTAATGTACGGAACATTCCCGCAAACCAGTCGATACCGATCAATACCGCGATGCTCTCAAGCGGAAGTCCCAGTGAAGAAGCAAGGAAGGTATACACGATAACAGAACCGCCGGGTACAGAGATGGTACCCATACACATCAGACAGGATAACAATATCGCCATACCCATCTGGTATACCGTCATCTCGATTCCGGTAGACTGTGCTATGAAGAAGATCGCCGCAACATAGCACTGGGCAGCGCCGCAGCTGTTCATGGACATCGTGATCGGTCCGGTAAAGTCTGCAACCTTGCGGCTGATACCAAATTTCGTAACCGCATCCTCCATCTTTGTTGGCAGACAGATCGCGCCGGAAGTGGTGGTAATGGCCATAATGGACATTTTCGCGAACTTCTTCGGCATCTTCGCGACATTTACCTTGCACAATGCCGCCGTAAGCGGTCCGAATATCAGGAACTGGATCGCATCGCCGATAAGGAGCAGCACTAAGAACTTCAGCATCGGAATGATAACCTTCAGCCCTGTAGAGCCCGCAACATTAGCCAACAGGCAGAAGATACCGATCGGTGCGATATTCATGACCGTCTTGATAATATTCGTGATGACTGCGTTCAATCCCTGTACCCAGTCAACCATGACACGGTTGCCGCTCTGCTTCGTGTAGGCGCCCATCGCGATACCGAAGAACAATGCGAATACGATACACGGAACCATGGCTCCTTCTGACATAGAATTGATCACGTTCGTAGGTACGAATCCCAGTATCGTATCCTGCAGGGAAGCAGATTCCACCGTTGCATTCGCGATATCCTCCGCGCTGCCAAGAGCAATACCCACGCCCGGCTTAAAGAGCATGGACAGTATCACGCCAAAGCCCGCAGAGATCACGGTAAAGAAGATGATCCATTTGAATGTATGAAATCCCATCTTACCGACATCCTGACCGTCTCCGCTCCCTACTGCCGCCGCCACTGCGGACATAACGAGAAGCACTACCGACATCTGGATCAGTCGAAGGAATATGTCGCCGATAAATTTCAAATTAGCCGCCCACTCGCCGATGACCGCACCGAATGCAATACCTCCAAAGGTTGCAATCAGGATCTGTGTTGTAAGAGAAATCGAAAATCTTTTTTTCTTTTCTTCCATTTGTTACCCTATCCTCCATTTTCATTTTTTCGCACATTTTCTGAGATGGCCATCTCTCATTTCTGTACATATTTTACCTTTTTTCAGAAAATACGCAATAGTTTTTGTATGAAATGTAAGAATATATGTATGAAAAGTTGTAATTCCTAACCAGGCTGCACATCCTTCGGCAAATATGCTAGAATAGAGACATCACGCTATCGCAATCGGCGGCTGAAATGTGTATCAAGAGGAGAGATGTTAAGATGACTCGGACGATTGAGTATCTGGTAGACGAGACAGACGGCGGACTCAGAGTTGAGCAATTTCTCAGGCGGCGGGGATATTCCTGCCAGAATCTTACGGAGATCAAGCGGATGCCTGGGAGCGTTCTGGTGAACGGAATTCATTACTATATGAGACAGAAGCTTGCGGCAGGAGACCGGCTCCGTGTCTGCATCTGCGAGACGGAATGCTCCGGGAAGATTCCTCCCGTGAAGCTTCCTCTTGACATTGTATATGAGGACGAGGATATCATCGTGATCAACAAGCCTGCCGGTATGCCGATCCATCCTTCTCTCAATAACTACACGAATTCCATGGCCAATGCCCTGGCCTGGTACTATCAGGAGCAGGGCAAGCCCTTTATCTTCCGCTGCTGCAACCGTCTGGACCGAGACACCTCCGGCCTTACCGTTGTCGCGAAGCACTTGGTCAGCGGCAGTATCCTCTCCGATATGGTGCGCAGACATATTATACGCCGGGAGTATCTTGCCATCGTGCGCGGGCATGTGCTGCCGCAATCCGGCACGATCGATGCTCCCCTTGCCCGCAAGCCCGGAACCATCATTGAACGAACCGTGGACTTCGAGCACGGGGAGACGGCCGTCACCCATTATCGGGTCGTGGACGAACGAAACGGCCACAGCCTGATATCCCTGCGCCTGGAGACAGGACGGACCCACCAGATCCGGATACATATGAAGCATCTCGGATATCCTCTGATCGGAGACTACCTGTATAATCCGGACATGGAATATATGGACAGACAAGCGCTGCACTCACACCGGCTTGCATTCACACATCCGATTACAGGAGATGCTATGGAATTCACTGCTCCGCTTCCCGAGGATATGAGCGCCGTTCTGCAATGCGGCAGACAGAACATATCAGGAGATTTCCCGGCAGTCTTTGAGCAATGACTGCAGCAGCATGATATGGTATTCCTCATCCTGGATGATCCTTGCCAGCACCGCGTTCACATAGCAGTCTTCTATCACCCGCATATGCGCTTCATACTGGCTGATCGCCGCCCTCTCCGCCTCTATGTCCGCTGACAGCATCTTCTGTACATTTCCCGGGATATTCAAATATTCCGGCGTCCACATCCGCCGTCTCCCGTTCCTCATCTTCGCGGTGAAATCCACCTGGCCGCCAAGCAGACAGATCAGCTCACCAAGCTTCTGCAGGTGCATCATCTCCGCCATCGCGATACCCAGAAGCGTCTTCGCCATCTGGCACATCTCGTGGGACAGGCGGTTCTCGTTATTGATATACTGTGTGATGGCGGACATCTCCGATACTGCACCGCAGTAATCCACACTGAGCAGATCTGCATAGGCGCGGTTCCTCTCTTTTACCTGTATCGGCGGATAGGGCAGGTCGACCATGATCGGTCTGCCGCCCGAGAAATTACATGTATTGACCAGCGGATTCTTCTTTTCTTCCATAAATCAAATCACTCCCGAATCTGCCCCTTCCGGATAGGGAAAGGGGGACTATTTGCAATAGTATATTCGGAGGATAATATTTGGTGCATTCCTGCGGGTAAGCAGCATCCTTTCCAAACTGGCTTTACCGTTTTGTGCAAGGTACGATTCAGACAAAAAAATAAGCGTACCACTATTTCTAATGATACGCTTATGATTATTTAGATATAAACATTGCTCACGCCTATCTTTGTGATATAGCCGCCTGTGCCGCTGCCAGTCTTGCGATCGGTACACGGAACGGTGAGCAGGATACATAATCCAGACCAAGCTTATTGCAGAACTCTACAGAGCTTGGATCTCCGCCGTGCTCGCCGCAGATACCGATGTGAAGCTTCGGATTCGCCGGCTTACCTAACTTGATAGCGGTCTCCATCAGCTTACCAACACCTGTCTGGTCAAGCTTCGCGAACGGATCGTTCTCATAGATCTTAGCATCATAGTACCCTTCCAGGAACTTGCCTGCGTCATCACGTGAGAATCCGAATGTCATCTGTGTCAGGTCATTCGTACCGAAGCAGAAGAAATCAGCCTCCGTTGCGATCTCGTCAGCAGTAAGGGCTGCTCTTGGGATCTCGATCATCGTACCAACTTCATACTCAAGCTCGATACCTGCCGCCGCGATCTCTGCGTCTGCAGTCTCAACAACGAACTTCTTCACATACTTAAGCTCTTTGATCTCGCCGATCAGCGGAATCATGATCTCCGGCTTGATCGCCCAATCCGGATGAGCCTTCTTCACATTGATAGCCGCACGGATAACAGCCTTGGTCTGCATCTTCGCAATCTCAGGATAGGTAACTGCAAGACGGCATCCGCGGTGACCCATCATCGGGTTGAACTCGTGCAAGCCTTCGATCAGGGTCTTGATATCTTCTACAGACTTGCCCTGCGCGTCGGCAAGCTTCTTGATGTCCTCTTCCTCTGTAGGAACGAACTCATGAAGCGGCGGATCAAGGAAACGAATCGTAACCGGATTGCCTTCCAGCGCTGTATAGAGAGCCTCGAAGTCTCCCTGCTGATATGGCAGGATCTTCTCAAGCGCTGCTTCTCTCTCTTCTACGGTATCAGAACAGATCATCTCACGGAATGCAGCGATTCTGTCTTCCTCGAAGAACATATGCTCTGTACGGCAAAGACCGATACCCTCTGCGCCAAGCTCAACTGCCTTCTTAGCGTCTGCCGGTGTGTCTGCGTTGGTACGCACGCCCAGTCTTCTGTACTTGTCTGCCCATGTCATGATACGCTCGAATTCTCCGGCGATCTTAGCGTCAACGGTAGGAATAATTCCATCGTAGATGTTACCTGTCGTACCATCGATAGAGATCGCGTCTCCCTCGTGGAATTCCTTGCCTGCCAATGTAAACTTCTTGTTCTCCTCGTCCATAGCGATGTCGCCGCATCCGGATACACAGCATGTACCCATACCGCGCGCAACAACGGCTGCATGGCTTGTCATACCGCCGCGTACCGTCAGGATACCCTGTGAGGACTTCATACCTGTGATATCCTCCGGTGATGTCTCAAGACGTACCAGAACAACCTTCTCGCCTCTTGCATGCCACTCAACAGCATCCTCTGCCGTAAATACAACCTTACCGCATGCAGCTCCCGGAGAAGCTCCAAGTCCCTTGCCGATCGGTGTAGCAGCCTTAAGCGCAGCAGCGTCAAACTGCGGATGAAGAAGTGTATCTAAGTTACGAGGATCGATCATAGCTACTGCTTCTTCATCAGTCCTCATACCTTCGTCAACGAGGTCACATGCGATCTTAAGAGCAGCCTGAGCCGTTCTCTTACCGTTACGTGTCTGCAGCATATACAGCTTACCGTGCTCAACCGTGAACTCCATATCCTGCATATCTCTATAATGTTTCTCAAGAGTCTCACATACCTTCTTGAACTCTACAAATGCTTCTGGGAATTTCTGTTCCATCTCGGAAATGTGCATAGGCGTGCGGACACCTGCAACTACGTCCTCGCCCTGTGCATTGGTCAGGAACTCGCCAAACAGGCCGTTCTCTCCTGTAGCAGGGTCACGGGTAAATGCAACACCTGTACCGCAGTCGTCACCCATGTTACCAAATGCCATGGACTGTACGTTAACGGCCGTTCCCCATGAATACGGGATATCGTTATCACGGCGGTAAACATTCGCTCTTGGGTTGTCCCATGAACGGAATACAGCCTTGATCGCGCCCATCAACTGCTCCTTCGGGTCTGTTGGGAAGTCCTGTCCGATCTTCTCTTTGTATTCTGCCTTGAACTGTCCTGCAAGCGCCTTCAGATCGTCTGCGGTAAGCTCAACATCCTGCTTAACGCCCTTCTCTTCCTTCATCTTGTCGATCAGTTCTTCGAAATACTTCTTGCCAACTTCCATAACTACGTCAGAGTACATCTGGATAAATCTTCTGTAGCAATCCCATGCCCAACGCGGATTACCGGATTTCTCTGCCAATACCTCAACAACGTCCTCATTCAGGCCAAGGTTCAGGATCGTATCCATCATACCCGGCATAGATGCTCTTGCGCCGGAACGTACAGAGACAAGAAGCGGATTCTCCTTATCACCGAACTTCTTCTCTGTGATCGCTTCCATCTTCGTAACAGCTTCCATGATCTGTCCCATGATCTCGTCATTGATCGTTCTTCCGTCTTCATAGTACTGTGTACAGGCTTCAGTTGTGATCGTAAAGCCCTGCGGCACCGGAAGGCCCAAGCTTGTCATCTCAGCAAGGTTCGCGCCCTTACCACCGAGAAGATTTCTCATGGTTGCGTTACCCTCTGTGAACATATAAACCCATTTTGCCATTTGTCATGACCTCCTAAAAACTATATATTTTTCTAAGTCGCACATAATATTTTACTGGTTTTACCAGTATTCGTCAAGTATTTCCAAATAGTTTCCAATTGATATTTTCAAACTGTTACTGCAAGAGATATTCTATAAACTTTGCCGCCATCTCCGGATTCTGGCTGTTGACGGGAACTGCCGCATAGATCTCCTCATAGCTCGTCATCTCTTCTTTGCTCAGGATATTCTCATCCTTCAGGCGTACACCGTCGTCAAGTATGGTATCGCCGCTTCCGCCCGCCTCTGCGCCCAGAAGCTCCTTCATATCCAGGAATCCGTCATGGGCGCTGTAATCCTCATAGACACGCTTGGGGCAGACCAGCACGTCTATGGCGTCCGCCCCCATCAGTGTCGTAAGCGCCGTCGTGCTCGTCATCTCGCCGCCGTCGTCCGGTATATTGGTACGGATCTGCAAGACCCCGTCTTTTTCACTGATATCCGCATACTCAGCAAATGATTCCTCAAGCCATTCTGCCTTCAAGTCATTGCCGCCGATCACGACTGCATTTAACAGAACCTTCGTGCGTATCCCCTTGTACATCGACACGCCGATACAGATCACCAGCACCAGGCACAGCGCCCCGGCAAGCCACCCCTTATAGTACATCCACAGATATTCTATCTTCTTACCCAGGGTCATCGTCCCCCAAGTCTCTTTCACGATATACTCTTCCGTACTTTTCTCCGTGTTTTCTATCTTCATCCGTACCTCCCGGTTCTTACTCTGAACTGTTACGTAAATTCCGCTATCCTGACCGGACACCCGTCATGAGTTCTGGAATACTCTGCCGCCAGCGCACAGTAATGGCTCTCCAGAGACTTGTCAAGAGAGGTCACATAAGAACTCTCTTCCTTCTCGCCGCTGATCATATCCAGGAATTCCACCAGCATACGCTCATCTCCGCCGCCGTGCCCCGAGAAATCCCCGGCAAGCTCTGCCACATTGACGGTCTCCACCGGCATCCCGCTGTCAAATCTCCGGATACTGATCTCACAGTTCTCGATCTTCCCCACCATATTCACACGCATCTCGCCTTTGGTGCCCATGAACCTGGCATACCTGGAGATCTCCGGCGTAAAGGCACACATCGTGAAGCTCATGGTCGTCCCGTCGGTCATCTTAAGATTCACCACCTGGTGATCTACCACGTCATTGTCACAGTGATATACACACCGGCCGTATCTTCCTTCCCGAAGCGCCTCCATGATCTTCTCCTCCGTGGGGCCGGACGGCACCAGCACGTCTAACGGCCACTGCCTGTTCCCCTTCCGGAAACCGGTCTCTTCATTGTCCAGGTAGATCTTCTCCGCGTCGAATGGACAGGCTTCCTTCACCTTGCAGCCGTCCAGGCATCGCTTCGTACAGCCGGCCGGTGCCTGTTCCTTCTTGAAGAGATACGTGTCTCCGTAAGACGTCACCGACTCGCAGGTCTTCCCCGCAAGCCAGAGATACAGATCCATATCGTGGCAGCATTTCTGCAGGATCATGGGGCTCGTCTCCTTTGAATTGGACCAGTTCCCGCGCACGAAGCTGTGTGCCTGATGATACCATCCTACATTCTCGGAAGCCATGATGGATACCACATCCCCGATCACACCTTCCTCCAGAAGTTCCTTCACCTTCTGGTAGATGGGCGTATAGCGGAGCACATGGCATACCACTACCTTCCGCCCGCAGCGCTTCGCCGCCTCGGCAAGCCTCTGACATTCCTCCACCTCTGGCGACACCGGCTTCTCGAGAAGGAGATGATACCCCTTCTCAAGCGCCGCGATGGCATGCCCTACATGCTGCCGGTCCTGTGTCGCGATGACCATGACGTCGGCAAGCTTCTCTTCGGCAAGCATCTCCTCCGCACTGGAGAAACAAGCTTCCTTCGGCAGACGGAATTCCTCTGCCGCAAGCGCAACCTTCTTTGGATCGATATCCGCCGCCGCAACAATCTCCATCTTATCCGGATAAAGCATCCCGATCTTCCCGTAATTATCTCTTCCCCGGTTCCCCAATCCGGCTATCGCAACCTTAATCGGCCTACTCATATCCTATCCCTCTTCCTACATCTCGAGCAAAAATGCTTTGTAGCCTTTGTATGCTTCATATACATCTGCCTTGCTGGTCACTTCCCACGGCGCATGCATGCTTAATACCGGTACGCCGCTGTCGATGACTTCCATCCCGTAATTCGCCATAATATAGGCAATCGTTCCGCCTCCGCCGACGTCTACCTTGCCAAGCTCCGCGAACTGGTACGCCACCGCGTGGTCTTCCATCGCTTTCCTGATCCGTGCCAGATATTCGGCGTTCGCATCATTGGAGCCGCCTTTGCCCCTGCTTCCGGTAAATTTATTGAATACCAGACCCTTCCCGAAGAAGGCTGAACTGCGCTTCTCAAATGCCTCTGCGAACATGGGGTCATACGCCGCGCTTACATCAGAAGAAAGCATCCTTGAGTTCTGCAGCGCACGTCTTACCTTAAGCTCAGACTCGCTTCCCTCCAACGCGATCATTTCTGCGATCACATTCTCGAAGAAACGGGAATGCATACCGGTCGCCCCTACGCTTCCGATCTCTTCCTTGTCCACCAGGATACAGCAGGCTGTCTTCTCTACCTCTTCCACATCCAAGATCGCGAACAAAGATGTGAACGCACATACCCTGTCGTCCTGTCCATACGCCAGTATCATACTCCTGTCGATTCCACAGTCTCTTGCCCTTCCCGCCGGAACGATCTCAAGCTCCGCCGATGCGAAATCATCCTCTTCCATATTATAATATTCCTTGAGGATCCTCATCACATTAGACTTCACAGCCTCCTTCTCTTCTTTGTCCAGATCCTTGTCCTGCTCAAGCGGGCAGCTTCCAAAGAGGATATCAAGCTTCTCCCCCTCGATCACCTCATTGGCCTTCTTCTCCATCTGCTTCGCCGCAAGATGAACCAGCAGATCCGTGATGACAAACACCGGATCCTCATCCTTATCCCCGATATTCACCTCAACTACCGTTCCGTCCTTCTTCGCAATGACACCATGCAGCGCAAGCGGAATCGCAACCCACTGGTACTTCTTAATCCCACCGTAATAATGCGTATCCAGATAAGCGAATTCATCACTCTCATATAACGGATTCTGCTTGATATCAATACGCGGAGAATCAATATGCGCCCCCAAGATGTTCATCCCTTCCTCCAGCGGCCGTTTCCCGATATGGAATACCGCAATGGCTTTGTCCATGCACACCGCATATACCTTATCCCCGGACTTCAGCGGCTGTCCGGCCTTGAGAACCGATTCCAGAGACTTGTATCCCTTCTTCTCAATCCTGTCCACCGTAAGCTTCACACACTCACGCTCCGTCTTACCCGCATCCAGACACGCCTTATAATCATCGCTGATCCTCTCCAACTCCCTGCGCGCCGGTGCGGCATATGATTTCCAAATATTTTCCTTGCCCATATCCTGACTCCTCCTTAAATTTTATTCTCTCCCTATTTCATCTCTTCTCTTACTTCTTTGAAGCACTTTACAATAAAGTCTATATCCTCTTTTGTATGGCTCGCACATACCTGTGTACGGATCCTTGCCTTCCCTTTCGGAACCACCGGATAAGAGAACGCCACCACATAGACTCCCTTCTCCATCATCCGCTTCGCAAATTCAGCCGCCGTCTTCTCGTCATACAGCATCACCGGCACACACGGATGAGTTCCCTGAATGATATCGAATCCATTGTCCACCAGCTCCTTGCGGTAGTATGCCGTTACTTCCTCCAGATGATCCCGAAGCTCGGTACTCTCATCCAGCATATCGAATAATTCGATACTAGCCCCCGCGATCGCCGGCGCCAGGGAATTAGAGAACAGGTACGGGCGGCTTCTCTGGCGCAGAAGGTCAATGATCTCTCTGCGGCCTGACGTATATCCGCCGGATGCTCCTCCGAGAGCTTTGCCCAGAGTTCCCGTGATAATATCCACACGCCCCTGTACACCGCAATGCTCCGGCGTCCCGCGCCCGGTCTTGCCTACGAATCCAACCGCATGACTGTCGTCCACCATCACCAGCGCATTGTACTGATCCGCCAGATCACATACGCCTTTCAGGTTGCAGATGATCCCGTCCATGGAGAACACACCGTCCGTCGCGATCAGCTTGATCCTCGCACCGGCCTCGTCCGCCTCCTTAAGCTTCGCCTCCAGATCGCCCATATCGTTATTCTTATAGCGGAATCTCTTTGCCTTGCACAGACGGACACCGTCAATAATAGACGCATGGTTCAGCTCATCACTGATCACAGCATCGTCTGCCGTCAGGATCGTCTCAAATAATCCTCCATTCGCATCAAAGCAGGAAGAATACAGGATTGTATCGTCTGTCCCAAGGAACTCGGATATCTTCTTCTCCAGCTTCTTATGGATATCCTGTGTTCCGCATATAAACCGAACGGAAGCCACTCCATATCCCTTCTCATCATAGGTTCTCTTCGCCGCCTCGATCAGACGCGGATGATCGCCCAGTCCCAGATAATTATTCGCACACATGCAAAGAAGCTCTCTTCCGTCCTCCAGCTTCACCCTCGCCCCCTGCGGAGAGACAAACGGAGCCTCGCCCTTGAACAGACCCGCTTCTTTGATCCCTTCTACTTCTTTGGTATAAATACTCAAAATATCATTTTTACGTGCCATCTTAATATCATCTCCCTCTTACTCTATTCTTAATCATTCACATGCGCCCAATCAAGGATTACCTTGCCTGACTGTCCGGAAATCATCGCCTCAAAGCCCTTTTCATAATCCTTGATATCAAAATGATGTGTAATGATCGGGGAAATATCCAGTCCCGCCTGAATCATTGTAGACATCTTATACCAGGTATCCCACACCTTTCTTCCATAAATTCCCCGGATATTCAGCCCGTTAAAGATCACTGTCTCCAGATCCACAGTCGCGTCCGTTCTTTGGAGTCCAAGCAGCGCAATATTTCCGCCGTGCTTCATATTATGGATCATATCGTGCAGCCCTGCCTGTGACCCGGACATCTCAAGCCCCACGTCGAATCCTTCTGTCATGCCGATATCCTTCATTACATCCGCAAGCTTCTCTTCCTTCAGATTCACCGTCCTTGTAGCTCCAAGCTTCTCGGCCAGCTCCAGCCTGTAAGGATTCATATCGGTCACGACAACATGTCTTGCCCCTGAAAACTTCGCGATCGCCGCCGCCATACATCCAATCGGTCCCGCTCCTGCAATCAGCACATCTTCCCCAAGCATCTCATAAGACAGCGCCGTATGGGTTGCATTCCCAAAGGGATCGAAGATCGCATACATCTCTTCCGGGATCGCCGGGTTACACGGCCATACATTGGAAGACGGGATCACAAGATATTCCGCAAATGCTCCGTTACGGTTCACGCCTACACCCTTCGCATCCTTACAATTCTCCTTATGCCCCTCCAGACAGTTCCTGCATTTCCCACAGGTAATATGACCTTCACCGGATACCAGATACCCAGGCTTAAATCCTCTGACTCCGTTCCCTACCTCAACAACTTCACCAACATACTCGTGTCCGGCCGTCAAGCCAATCGGGATTGTATGCTGCGCCCAGTCGTTCCACTGATAAATGTGCACATCCGTTCCGCAGATTGCCGTCTTCCTAATTTTGATCTTAACATCATTCGGCCCTACCTCCGGAACCGGCACTCGCTTCAACCACAGCCCTTCCTGGGGCTTCTCCTTCACCAGCGCCCACATCAGTCCGTCGTTCTTCTCACTCAATACTATATTCCTCCTGTTCCTGCCGCCTGTCCGGCGGCATTCTATATGATGCCATTATAACACTCACCAACATTGTAAACAATGGATTTTAGAGTATAATTTAGGGACGCAGTGAATTACCATTCACCACGTCCCTATATAGAATATTACCATTCAAATTTTTTAGCAAAATAAGCGTCAAGCTCGTCGATCTTCACTCTCTCCTGCTCCATGGAGTCGCGGTCACGAACCGTTACTGCACCGTCCTCCTCAGAATCGAAATCATAAGTCACACAGAACGGTGTTCCGATCTCATCCTGACGGCGGTAGCGCTTACCGATATTGCCGCGCTCGTCATACTCGCAGTTATACTTCTTAGAAAGCTGTGCGTATACCTTCTCAGCCCCTTCATTCAGCTTCTTGGACAGCGGCAGCACACCGATCTTAACCGGTGCAAGCGCCGGATGGAAGTGAAGGACTGTTCTCATATCGCCGCCTTCAAGCTCTTCCTCGTCATATGCGCTGCACAGGAACGCGAGAACCATACGGTCCGCTCCCAGTGAAGGCTCAATAACATACGGAATATATTTGATCTTCTTCTCATCATCAAAATATGACATATCCTGCTTGGAAGTATTCTGGTGCTGTGTCAGGTCAAAGTCCGTCCTGTCAGCAATTCCCCACAGCTCACCCCAGCCGAATGGGAATAAGAACTCAACGTCTGTCGTAGCCTTGCTGTAGTGGCTTAATTCTTCCGGTGAATGATCGCGGTAACGAACCTCTTCTTCCTTAAGGCCCAGCGCTTTAAGCCAGTCAAGACAGAACTGTTTCCAGTATGCAAACCACTCAAGGTCTGTATCCGGCTCACAGAAGAACTCTAACTCCATCTGCTCGAACTCTCTGGTACGGAAGGTAAAGTTACCTGGTGTGATCTCATTACGGAAGGACTTACCAACCTGGCAGATACCAAACGGGATCTTCTTCCTGGAGGTACGCTGTACATTCTTGAAATTAACGAAGATACCCTGGGCAGTCTCCGGACGCAGATACACGATGCTCTTAGCATCCTCCGTAACTCCCTGGAAGGTCTTGAACATCAGGTTGAACTCGCGGATCTCCGTGAAATTATGCTTGCCGCAGGTCGGGCATGGAATCTCATGCTCCCTGATATAAGCCTCCATCTGCTCATGGCTCCATCCGTCAATGCTGTCTCCGATATCTATGTTATTCTCATGGGCATAATCTTCGATCATCTTGTCCGCACGAAAACGCTCATGGCACTCTTTACAGTCCATAAGAGGATCACTGAATCCACCCAGATGTCCGCTTGCCACCCAGGTCTGAGGATTCATCAGGATCGCACAGTCCACACCTACATTATACGGGGACTCCTGCACGAACTTCTGCCACCACGCCCTCTTAACGTTATTCTTCAATTCCACTCCAAGGTTACCGTAATCCCATGTATTGGCAAGCCCGCCATAGATCTCAGACCCTGGATAAACGAACCCCCTGGTTTTCGCCAATGCTACGATCTTGTCCATAGTCTTTTCTACCATATCTCTTCCTCACCTTCTTCTATGATTTTCTTATTATACCGTCAACCCCTCGTCTTTTCAAGTATTATTGCATAATTGTTTCCAGGATTTCCAGTGATTTAAAATGTTTTCCAAGATACCTGGCAAGATAATCCGTCACGAGTTTCCCCAATTCCTCTAAGACCTCTTCCTTCACTACGAAGGTATAGAGCTTCTCAACCGGCGACGAGATAATGTATTGAAGCGTATATAACGTAGATGTCAGCAGCGTCCTGCCGTCCGTACATTTCTCCCTGCAACGGCCGCATATAAGACCGCCCCGTTCTACACTAAACACCTGTCCCTGCTCTGCTGACCTGCAGCAGACGCACTCGAATACCTGCGGCCCTTCGCCGTTGACCGCGATCACCTTGAGCTCATATATGTACCGGATCAGCCTGTTGGGGATCCTGGGGTTCACCAGCGCCCGCATGGTCTGGTACAGAAGCTTAAGAAGCGCCGTCTCATCATTGGCCTCCCTGGCATAATAATTGGCAAGCTCCATAAAGTAGAATCCGTAATACGCGCCCTCCACGTCCAGCCGAAGCTCCTGAAAATAATTGGAAATAGAGGCCGACACCAATGTATATGATGTCCGCCCCTCATAAACGGTAAATTCCCCGAAAGAAAACGGGCTCGTCACTCCCACCAGCGCGCTGTTCGGCTTCCTCGCCCCCCTCGCAAACGCCGCGATCTTCCCTCTCTCCTTCGTAAGGACAACTATGCGTCTGTCGTATTCACCAACCGGTGTCGCTGCAAGCACCATGCCGGTTACCGTAATCTGATTCACCGCTTTCCCCGCTTTCATAATGGTCCATGACCTGTTTGCAGATCGCCATCCCTTTATAATACAGATAATCCTTGATCTTCCCTGATTCAAGAAACCGCTTCCAGTAATCTTCTTCCATGATGTCACCTCATCCCTGACAAATATCTTTACAAGATTAGGGTGTCCCGGAAGCACATTATTTTATTCTTCTTCCCGATATCCAAAATTTTTCATCAGGAATTCACTGTCCCGCCAATCCTTCTTCACTTTGACCCAAAGCTTGAGATTTACCTGCATTTCCAGCATTCTTTCAATCTCATACCTGGCGGTGCTGCCGATCTTTTTCAACATATTTCCTTGTTTGCCAATAATTATCCCCTTGTGCGAATCCCGCTCGCAGATGATCGTCGCGTCGATATGCATGACTTTATTATTCGTCTTCATGCGGTCGATCGCCACCGCGATCCCGTGAGGGATCTCATCCTCCAGACAGTGAAGCGCCTTCTCCCGGATCAGCTCCGCCACGATCTGACGCTCCGGCTGGTCCGTAACGGTCTCTTCATCATAGAACTGCGGCCCATAGGGAAGATACTTCATCACGACCTTAAGTAATTCATCCGTATTATCCCCGTTTCTCGCGGAGACCGGAACGATCTCCGCAAAATCATAGATATCCTTGTAAGCCGCGATCGACGGAAATACTTCCTCGCGCTTCACACTGTCAATCTTGTTGATCACAAGCACCACCGGGGTCTTCACCTTCTTAAGCTGCTTCGCGATATGCTGCTCGCCGGCTCCTATGAAGGTAGTCGGTTCTACAAGCCACAGCACCACATCCACCTCGTTCAAGGTCCGCTCGGCAACATTTACCATATATTCCCCAAGCTTATTCTTCGCCTTGTGGATCCCCGGTGTATCCACGAACACGATCTGTCCCTCTTCAAGGGTCAGCACCGTCTGGATCCGGTTGCGGGTGGTCTGCGGCTTATTGGACGTGATCGCGATCTTCTGGCCGATCAGATAATTCATAAGGGTGGATTTCCCCACGTTGGGACGGCCGATCAAAGTTACAAAACCAGATTTATAATCCTTTTTCATTCTTTCTCCTGTTCTATTTTTGCGCATGTTCCGTAACAGTACACTAGAATCTTGTCACCGTCCCGAACATATCTCTATTCTCTTCTATCTTCTCCTCGCTGCCGATCACGCAGAACTGATCCGCCTTAAGCACGGCCTTTGCCACGCGTGCAAGCGCGCGGATATCCTCCTGCCCCGCATCCAATATCTGACTTCTCTCCTCCCGGATCATATCGGCGCTCACCTTATTCATATAGAGGTTCATGGAACGTTCGCCCTTGATCGCCGGAGTCATAGGCTGATCGATATTGCTCATGGTTCCGATAATATACTTCGTCATATCGCGCTCGCTGACGGTAAAGTTCTCAAGATAATCCACGACGCCTTCATACACCTCCACCGTCCGGCTAAGGTTCGGATCGCGGTAAGATACAAAATACCCCTCCCCGATCCTGTTGAAGTTGCTCATGCAGCCGTATGCCCCGCCTTTGACGCGGATATTCTGCCACAGGTAATCATAGCTTAAGATCACTTTCAGGATCTGCAGCGCGCCGGTGTAGGACGCTCCATGGTCGATGAAGTTCCCGGTCCTTGCCACATACTGCACCTTGGACGCCGTCTTGAAGCCCTCGTTCTTCTTCTCGCAGTGGATGACACAAGCTTCTTCTTCTGTCTTCCCCCGGTATAAACGGTTCTTCATCTCCCCGATGAACCCTTCTATCCCCTCAAGGCCTTCTCTTGAGGCCGTATAGCTGAGCATCATATTGTCCGGGCAAAACAACTGCTTCGCCAGACCTTCAAGGACCTCTGTCAGATGCTCTTTTTCTTCGTCAAAGTTCTCCTCGATACGCGAAACCGTCTGATAGAACTCTATACCGTTGGTCATATCCTTAAGCTTCGCCGACGGGGAAGCGTAGGACATCGCGCGCAGGGCGGCCGTGGTATGGCCGGAGGACTGGAACCGCATCAGAAGCCTTGATTTGAGCATTGCAAGTATCTCCTTCAGTCTCTTCGTATCCGACAGCCTGGACGCCGTGAGGATCTCGCTCATCATGGCAAATACGACCGAGAGCTTCCCGTACAGTGACTTCCCTTTGATCTCGAATGTAGCCTTGAACGCTTTCTCCCGGATATTGGTCACATCCGTGTACAGCTCCAGAGACGTCCCGATCCCGCCGGTATGCATATTGATCTCATTAAACAGTTCTCCGTAGCCGTAATTCTCCGTGTCAATGATCCCCAGCGCCGACTGCAGGATCCCCACATAGGGAAGCAGCTCCTCTCTGACCCCGGAGATGTCAAAGAGCACGCTCACATAGCCGATCCCATTAGTCTCGATCTCATGGAAGATCACCGGAACGTCTGCAAGCCTAAGCTCCTCGTTCACGATCGGCTCGATCTCCCTTGAAATGTCCTCTCTTCTGAGCACCGGAATCCGCTCTAAGTCCTCTTCCTTCTCAGGTTCGGACTGGTATTCCTCCAAAGCGGCGGTCTTCTTCACCAGCTCTTCCACCTCGTCCGCCGTCAGGCTTGCCTTGTAAGCCTGAAGCTTCGCGTCAAGCTCCGCGTCCATCCTTGCCGTGCGCCCCTTCTCAGGATTGACGATCACGACCGCCCCGTGCGTGTTATCCAGAATGTATTTCTGGATCAGCTCTTCATAATATCCGGTTCCCACCTGCTTTTTCAGAAATTCGAATGTATCAAGAGCTTCCACATGGATGAACGGCTTCTCTTCATCATAGAGCCAGCTGTCCATCATCTGCAGACCATACATCAGCCCCTTGGGATAATTGCCGAAGTCGGCCTCGCGGTAGCGGAATTCATGATAATTAAGCCCCGCTTCCAGAGCCTTCCTGTCGATCCCGTTCTTCACAATATCAGACAGCACCGACTCGATCAGCTCTACAAATTCCTGCTTCTGCTCCTCATTGGCATTCTTCGAGATCACAGAGAAGATCGGCTGATAGATCCCGTTATCATAAGAGCCCATGATATCCTTCCCGATCCCCGCATCCGTAAGAGCCTTCTTAAGCGGCGCCCCCGGTGCAGACAGCAGCGCGTAATCCAAGATCTGGAACGCCAGATACAGCTCCTTATCAAGACTGGTGCCGATCACCTTATTGTAGGAAAGATAGGTATTATCAACCTCCGATTCCTCGCTTGCTATCGAATAGGCAAACGTCTTCTCCAGCATTTCCCCAAAAGGCTCCTGATACCGGATCTCGGAATCCACCGTCCTGGCGTCAAAGGCGCTTAGATACTCCCTGTCAAGCCACGCAAGCTTCTCCTCCATATCCATATCCCCGTACAGGTAAATGTAGCTGTTAGACGGATGATAATATTGCCTGTGAAAATCTAAAAACTGCTCGTAGGTAAGGTTCGGGATCGCCTCAGGATCGCCTCCCGATTCATTGGCATAGGAGGTATCCGGGAACAGCGTGTTAAGGATCACCCTGTCGAGCACACCCTCCGGAGAAGAGAACGCTCCCTTCATCTCATTGTAGACAACGCCGTTATATTGGAGCTTGTCCTTAGCAGAATCCAGCTTATAGCTCCACCCCTCCTGACGGAAGATCTCCTCGTGGGCATAGATATTCGGATAGAGGACCGCATCCATATACACATGCATCAGGTTCTGGAAATCCTTGTCATTGCAGCTTGCCACCGGATATACCGTCTTATCAGGATAGGTCATGGCATTCAAAAAGGTGTTGAGCGATCCCTTTACCAGCTCAACGAACGGATCCTTGGCCGGGAAATTCTTAGAACCGCATAAGACGGAATGTTCCATGATATGCGGAACTCCCGTGCTGTCTCCCGGCGGGGTGCGGAACCCGATACTGAACACCTTGTTATTGTCATCCTTCTCTATCAAAAGAACCCTGGCCCTGCTCTTCTTGTGACGGAGCAGATATCCCTTCGCCTGGATTCCGGTCAAATCCTCTTCCTTCAATATCTCATACGTCTTCAAGTCTCTGATACTCATCTGCTATTCTCATTCTCCTTTCGATTTACGTTTGCGATACGTTCTACTACACATTCTATCCAATTTTTCATTAGTCTACAAGAGAAATCTCCTGTGCCGCGGAATTTTTTCAAGGAAAAATACCCTCCCGGCCATCTAATAAGTGTAAAATAAAAAGAAAGGTCCGGAACTTTCAGAAAGGAGCACTATGGATATACTTGTTCGACAGGCAAAAAAACACGACAAAGACGCTTTCAGTCAATTAATGAAGCTTCATACCCCCAGTATGTACAAGATAGCAAAAGCAATATTAAAAAACGATGAGGACACCGCCGACGCCATCCAGGAAACTGCCCTGACATGCTGGGAAAAGATCGGAACATTGAAAAAGGATAAATACTTTAAAACATGGCTGATACGGATCCTCATCAACCATTGTAATCAGATATACAGACAAAGAAGCCGCATGATCTCAGAAGTCGTTCTGCCGGAAGCAGGAAGCGCCGAAGACAGCTATGCGGCCGTAGAGTGGAAGGAATTCCTCCAATGCCTGGACGAGAAATACCGCACCGTCACGATCCTGTATTATGTGGAAGGCTTCAAGATCCGGGAGATCGCCCAGATCCTTGATATAAATGAGAAGACGGTAAGCGGCCGTCTTGCAACGGCTCGCGACCGAATGGAGAAGCAGTATGCAAAAGAAAAACCGCCGGCAGTCATCTATAAGCTGACCGGAAAAAATATGAAGCAGAAGGAGATGTATTATGACAAGGCTTGAAGATATGATGAACAAAATCGGCAGCGATAACAAAGTGCCGAATCGTATATGGGAAAAATTAGACTATGCACTTGACACTCTCCCGGATCATGAAAAAGATCACGCACCGGGCAATAAAACCTTCAAATATGCCGCAGCAGCCGCGGCATTGACCATGGCAGCCGGCATTACGCTGTGTTACTCTAATCCCGCACTGGCGGCTAAGATTCCGTTTATCGGGAAGATATTCGAAGAAGTAGAGCATGAGATCCCATTTTCAGGAGATTACAGCGAGAAAGCCGGGATTCTCGCAGAGACGGCCGGCAAGGACGAAGACGGGAACCCCATAGCGGCTCCCGGCATCGAAGTATCCGACGGGGGAATCACGGTTACCGCCTCAGAGATATACTGTGACGGACTGTCCGTGTTCCTGACCGCACAGATCGAAGCAGAACAGGGCGGCCTTCTGAATATACCGGGACATTATATCGGCGACGGGGACGGCACGGCTGCCATGATGTATCTCAGAGGCGAATGGAATCTCTCCGAAGACAGCGAACCGAACGCCCTGTCGAATGATAATCTGGAAGGCAAAGTAATCGACGACCACACATTTGTAGGCATGCTGAAACTCAACCTGCCGGATTATAAGTCTGAGAACGGGGAACTAAGCCTGCGCCTGTCCAGTATCGGGTGGGATGATACGACGATGGCAGATGCGGAAGATATCTCAGAATCGCACCGGATCGACGGGCAGTGGGACTTTGATATTCCATTCAGTATAGACACGGAATCGGTCAAAGAATATCCTGTCAATAAGGAAGGGAACGGCTATACCCTTAAGAAGGTATTCGTCTCTCCGTATCAGGTCGTGTCCTATGTGGATGTCCCTTCCGTCAAACGAGAAGTCACACGGGAAGAATACGAAGAAGTGATGGCGGAAAAGACAGGCGGAACCGAAGATCCCGGCATAAGCTACGAAGAATACGCCATGCAGGCCGGACAGACGTATCCGTTCTGGAGCACCGTCATCTGCAATCAGGACGGACAACTGCTCTTCTCCAATCCCGCCGGAAACGGCAAGACCGTAGCCGCCGTGGACGGCAAGAAGATATCTGCACTGCACATCTTTGTATTTGACGATATGGACGCCGACCTTGAAATCGAAAAAAGCCGTTTGGATAATGAGAACGGCGCCGTCGACCTTGCGAAGGCGCGCGAGAAAGCCGTGATTGCAGCAGAGGTTCCGATCGATTAGCAGAACGTCTGCAAAAACGGGGCTGCCGTGAGTATTCTCCGGCAGCCCCTTATAATAATATTTTTACTATTCTGCAGTAATCTTCTGAATCATAATCAGCGTTCCAACCATCAGTACAATTCCGATCGGAAGACAGATAAACGCATTCTTCACAAATCCGGCGATCAGATAGGTTACAAATGATACCGCCGCAACCGTAACCGCATATGGCAGCTGTGTTGTCACATGGTTAACGTGATTACACTGTGCGCCCGCGGACGCCATGATCGTGGTATCAGAGATCGGCGAGCAGTGATCGCCGCACACCGCACCCGCCATACATGCGGAGATGGACATGATCATCATCGTCTCATTGGTTCCCGCAAATACATTTACAACGATCGGGATCAAGATTCCGAAGGTTCCCCATGACGTACCCGTTGCAAACGCAAGGAAACAGCCAACCAGGAAAATGATCGCCGGAAGCAGGTTCACCAGCCCGTCTGACGCAGATTCCATCACACCGGCCACATACTCTGCCGCGCCGAGGCTGTCCGTCATCGCCTTCAGTGTCCATGCAAATGTCAGGATCAGTATCGCCGGAACCATGGCCTTGAACCCGTCAGGAACACACGCCATGGATTCACTGAACTTAAGCACTTTCCTTACCGCATAGAACACGATCGTAATTACGAGTGCAAAGAAGCTTCCAAGCATCAGGCCTACGGACGCGTCACTGTTGGAAAAGGCTTCCACAAATCCGGCGCCTCCGAAGAATCCGCCTGTATAGATCATCCCGATCACACAGCAGACGATCAGCACAACGATCGGAAATACCAGATCGACCACCGTTCCCTTACTCTCGTCTACGTCTTCCTCCGCATTGGCATACGGTCTGTCCGGAGTCGTATAGAGATCGCCGCTTAACGCATTCGTCTCATGCAGCTTCATCGGGCCGTAATCAATCTTCATAATAACGATCGTCACCATCATCACGATCGTCAGTATCGCATAATAGTTAAACGGAATCGCACGGATGAATATAGAAAAACCATCCTCACCCTCTACGAACCCGGTCACTGCCGCCGCCCAGGAAGAGATCGGCGCGATAATACATATCGGAGCCGCCGTTGCGTCGATCAGATAAGACAGCTTCGCCCGGGAAATGTTATGCTTATCCGTCACCGGACGCATCACGCTTCCCACCGTCAGACAGTTAAAATAATCGTCAATAAAGATCAGCACACCCAAGAGGATCGTCGCAAGCTGCGCGCCTGCACGGCTCTTAATGTGTACGCTCGCCCAGCGTCCGAATGCCGCGGAACCGCCCGCCTTGTTCATCAGGCAGACCATGACTCCGAGCACTACCAAAAATACCAGAATACCTACATTGTAGCTGTCCGACAGCACGCCCACGATACCGTCCTGGAATACATGGGTGATCGTAGTCTCGAACGTGAAGCCTGAATAGAACAGCCCTCCGATCAGGATTCCGACAAATAACGAGCTATACACTTCCTTCGTGACCAACGCCAGCGCAATCGCCACCACCGGAGGTATCAGCGCCCAGAATGACGCATACATCTTCGGCACATACTCTGCTTCCTCTGCCGCAAACACCGTTATAGAACTGCAGGCAAGAATACACAGAAGCGTAAATACACTTAAGATTACTCTTTTCTTTCCTTTCATTGTTAAAACTTCCTCTCTTTCCCTTCTTAGAATCCGCACAGAATACCTCTGTACCGTTCCCCGCCTTTACTGCATATAAAAAGCCATGAACAACACTTTACCGGGCGCGTTCATGGCATAACAATACCTATTGCTCTGTATAATCTTATACCTATGATAGCGCTCCACTGATGTGACAGTCCGCAGCATATTCTGCCTGCGTCCCAGGAGTGCAGTCCGGGATCTCCAAAGAACGGTTAACTGCCGTTCCTTATCTTACACTCCTTCGGCGGTCTCCCCTTTCAGCCAAAACAGTCTCCCAAACTATCGCTTTGACATACTGATGAAACCCGCGCCTCTATCAAGTCCGTTTATTCACATAGTGCATTTATATCACTTTTCGACAGGCTTGTCAATCATTTTCCTGCATTTTGCCGACGCCAATCTTAAACTCCATGTAAGATTCTCCCTTCATCAGTCTGGAATATTTGTGAGCTGTATGGATTTACTCTATCATAAGAACTGTAAAATATCAATCCGTATAAAAGTCAGCACTTGATTCTGTTTCCCCAAAAGGATATACTGAATACAACACCGCCGGGAATCTGATAAGCATCACATCTAACCGGGGTTTTGAGAATAGCAGAAGGAGGATATATACATGGGACTTTACCTGAACAGCAGACGCCCAAGGAATAATTATCTTGAGATTGTAAGATCAGATTATTTTACAGATAAAACTATGATGCTCAAAGAACTGTTCCCCCTTCTGGGAAACGGTGACATTGTATGCTCTCAAAGCGACGAACAGACTGGACAAAGCAGCAAATATATCTGTATTACAAGGCCCAGACGTTTTGGAAAAACGGTTGCGGCAAGCATGATCGCTGCATTTTTCGAAAAAGGATTTGACAGCCGCAAAATTTTTGGCGGCTTAGAGATAAGTACATGCAGACAGTATGAGGAACACTTGAATCAACATAATGTGATCTACATCACTCTTAGCGAATGCCCTGACGAATGCAGTACCTACCGTCAATATATTTCCCGTATCAAGAGACGGATCATGAACGACTTAGCTCATGAGTTCCCGAATGCTTGCATTGATACCGAAGATGCACTGTGGGATGTTTTCAACAATATCTATGAATTAGAAAGAGAAGTAAAATTCATCTTTGTTCTGGATGAATGGGATTTTGTATTTCACAGAGATTTCCTCACGGAGAATGATAAGCATGAGTATCTCAGCTTCTTAAGTAATCTCCTCAAAGATCAGCCCTATGTGGAACTGGCTTATATGACAGGAATTCTCCCAATTGCCAAGTATTCCAGCGGTTCAGAATTGAATATGTTCCTGGAATACACCATGGCGACTGAAGAAAAATACTGTGAATACTTCGGATTCACAGAGACAGAAGTAGATGCCCTGTACCAAAAATATATTACCCGTACCAGGAATGCAAGGGTTACCCGTGAAGGGCTGAGGCTGTGGTACGATGGTTATCACACCAGGACTGGGAGACATATATACAATCCCCGTTCCGTTACTGCGGCGCTGACAAATAATAATCTTGGAAATTACTGGACAAGTTCCGGCCCGTATGATGAGATCTTCTATTACATCAGCAAGAATATCGATGATGTCCGAGACGCACTTGTACTCATGATATCCAAAGAAGCCGTACCCGCAAAGGTTCGGGAATATGCCGCAGTTTCCATGAATCTCACAACAAAAGAAGAAATCCTCTCCGCAATGGTCGTTTACGGTTTTTTAACCAGTGAAAATGGCAAGGTATTTATTCCGAATAAGGAATTGATGGATCAATTCGAGACCATGCTGTTAAAAGAACCTTCCTTAGGGTATGTTCACCGTCTGGCGAAAGAATCCGACCGAATGCTCCTCGCTACTCTTGCGGGAGATACTGATACAATGCTTGAAATACTGGAATACGCCCATAATACAGAAATCCCGCTTCTTAGCTACAATAACGAAACTGACCTGACGGCAGTTGTAAATCTGATATACCTCTCCGCACGGGATACTTATAGGATCGAAAGAGAAGACAAAGCCGGCATCGGTTATGCAGATTTTATCTTCTATCCTAAGAATCCAAAAGACGACGGCATCATAATAGAACTGAAGGTGAACCATACACCCGCCGAAGCGATCCAACAGATCAAAGACCGGGGATATGCCCTTAGATTCAGCGGAAAGCTGGCAGAAAAAAATGAATATACCGGACGGATCCTTGCAGTAGGAATCACCTATGACAAAGCAATAAAAACTCATGACTGTAAGATAGAAGTTCTAAAAACTTTCTAAGAAGGTTATTTCTTCCACTCATATGTCAAAAACAGAGCCGCGCCTACCGCGCAGCTCTGTCCTTCAGCGGATCATCTGATCTCCTGATCTTCCGGCTTATTGATCGAAACACTCCATATCAACATCACTTAAAATTCGATCCCGCGCCCCAACGCATCCTTAAGGTAGGTGTTCACTTCCTCCAGCTTCCGGATCATCTCCATCTTCTCCTCCCAGTCTTCCCCTTCCATCTCTTTATTCACCAAACGCTGCTGAATATTCTTGATTTCTTTGATCATTTCTTCTGTCATAATAATTCCTCCCTATGATCTGCCGATTTCTTACAAGAATATTTTAACACATAATCTGCCTCTAATGTATCGAAAATTTACTCCAAACCTCATTTTCCACCCCTATTTCGGATGAAACGAACCGTTCTCCGCCTGTTCTGCTATAATCCTTCAAGGCCGCATAGACATATTTCGCCCCAATGAGGATGACCGGCGCATTCACAAATACAAGCGCAATATTGATAAAGTCCGTAACATTCCAGAGATTATCTAACTCCTGTCCCGAGAGAACGCACAATACACCGATCGGAACAAATATCAGAGACCCGAGCGCGCGGACCAGGTTGGTACATTTTGCGGATTTCGTAATCCTTGTTCCGGCGATAACCGCAAAAGACACAAGCCCCAGTAAGGTAGTGAATGCAAACAACGCATAACAGATACAGACGATAAACGCTACTATGGAATCGCCTGCCGTTCCCGGCACTAGAGCCTGGGTAGACTGAAGAAATACATCAATAGTAGAAGACTTCAGGGCTTCCCAGTCATAGGCTGCATTGTCCCAAAGGTGCGCCCCGCATACCACATATCCGGTAAGCGTACAGATAACGATCGTATCCAGAAAAACGCCGATCGCCTGTATAAATCCCTGTGAACAAGGATGATCCTGTTCCGCAACTGCCGCCGACATCGTAATCGTACCCTGGCCGGCCTCATTCGAAAGCAGCCCTCTCTTAATACCCTGGGACAGCACGACGCCGAATCCTCCGCCAAAAACTGCCTGCGGTTTAAACGCGCCGATAACGATCGCCTGCATAAACGACGGAAAATACTGGATGTTAAGGATAACCAGGATGAGAATGATTCCGCCGTAGATCACTGCCATTACCGGAACCATCTTATCTGTGATAGCGGTAACTCTCTTTATCCCTCCGAAGACTACCCCGGCAATACCCACGATCAGAATCACAGCAATTACATAATACAGCGGAGAAGTTCTGTTGGTTTCAGCCCCGGTCAATGTCTCCACCGCTTTTCCTGTAGCTGTAAATACATGGAAGGTCTGAATCGGAATACTCGACATCGCATAAGCGATAAACGCCACGGCTAACAAGACTCCTACGCCTTTCTTATTCCCCAATAGCTTCTGCCCGTAATAGGGAAGGCCTCCCACATATTCGTCCCCGTCTTTTTCTTTGAAAATCTGCGACAGCGTAGCTTCGATGAATGAACTCGCCATCCCGAATAACGCGGATATCCACATCCAGAATATAGCTCCCGGGCCGCCGACTGCCACGGCTCCCGTTACTCCCGTCAGATTGCCGGGTCCTACGCGCATCGCCGTACTTAACAGAAACGAAGCCAACGGGCTTACACCCACGTCGCCTTTCTTTTTCTTCGTCAGGCTCTTCATTCCCGCCTTAAAAAACCGGAACTGAACGCCTCTTGTCTTCCATGTGAAGAAGATTCCCATCCCAACCAGCAATATAATGGCAAACGGGAAATTGCCTATAACAGGAATTCCCGAATACCATTCAAGATTCGTCGGGAAGCTCCACAAAAAGTCTGTAACCGGAGCCATTGCGATAAACCAGCTGTCTACTATATCAAATATTTTCTGCATATTATATCTCCTCTTATCCTCTTACTCTACATTCCTTTACCGTTATCTCATTCTGTTTTCCATGCAATGATCATAGATCTCTCTGCCTGTTGCGAACCACACGTCCTCATGCCCTGTCATAAACTGCAGAAATTCCCTTATCAGCGCTGTCCGTCCCGGGCTTCCTGCCGTCTGCGGATCTAACTGCATGGTATAGCAGAGGTTGTGATGATAGTGTCCTGTGAATTCATCCTTCCAGTTGGAGAGGACATTGCTGTAATTAGCGATACGCCCCTGTCCGGCCGGGAACGCCGGCCTGTAGTTGAAAGCGAAATACGGAAGATCAAAATTAGCCCACTGCATCGGGATCTGAAGTATCTCGTCCCCCTCTTCGCTGACCTTCATAAAATACGGTCTGTCGTCGTCAAATAGATCGCTTGAATATACCATCCCGCATTCTCTTGCAATATTAAGGGTCTCAAGCATCAGGTCTCCGAGCGGCGCACGGAACCCTTCCGGCTTCTTTCCGCATGCTTCTTCAATAGCCTTTGCCGCCTTGACGATCCGTTCTCTCTGCTCGCCATAGCTAAGAAGAGAAAAGTTCTCATACTCATACCCGTGGCAGGCGATCTCATGCCCTCTGTCCACTACCTCTTTGACCGCTTTCGGATAGACTTCTGCCGTCCTTCCCGGCACGAAGAACGCAGCCTTGATCTGAAATTCATCGAACAGGTCAAGAAGTCTCGGAAGCCCGTGGGTCATCCCGTACTGCCCAAGAGAAAGGGTCTTCGGCATATCTGCAGCCTTCTCATCCAGAGAGAGCCAGAAAAACTCTGCCGAAAGATTCACCGTTATAAATGCCGCGCACTTTTTGCCTTCCGGCAGTTTCATACCTTTTGCGTACATATTCTATGCCTCCTTTCCTCCGCCGTCAGGCGTATTCCTTCTGCTTCCCGGTTTGTGACTCTGCTGATTCTTCCTTGGATATGCCTGTTTCCAATATTTTGCGATCTCCCTGCCGGTCGCTATCCATACGTCCTCATGCGACGTTATTTCCTTAAGAACCTCTTCCAGTACAAGAATCCTTCCCGGCGCTCCCGATATCTGGGGATGCATCAGGAATACGATACAAAGCCCCATATCATAATAGCCCCTGAATTCACGGATATCGTTATCCTGCACATTCCTGTAACAGCTGATCCGGTCAAGGCCTGACGGCTCCGCCGGATATACGCTGTACGCCTGCGCCACATAATCGTCCAGTTCCCATTTGGAAGGGATCTCAACCAGGTCTGACTCCTCTCCGTCAAGAACCGTATAATACGGCTTGTCATCACCGCGCATGGAACTGGAATAGGCGAATCCCATCTCCGACAAGATATACGGAGTACGCACATGCCAGTCTCCCGACGGGGTACGGAAGCCTTCCGGTTCCTTTCCCGTAATCTCCTTGATGATCCGCTGGGTTTTCCCGATAATCGCCCTCTGCTCTTCTACCGTCTTCTCCACAAACCGCTCATGGGTATATCCATGATTCCCGATCTCATGCCCGGCATCCGCGATCCTGCGAACCACTTCCCGGTTATGCTCTGCTACGAAGCCCGGTACATAGAATGTCGCCTTCACCTTGTACTTGTCCAGCAGGTCAAGTATCATATCCACACAGCGGTTCGGCCCGTACTGCCCGATAGAACGGGCGCGTATCAGCTTCCCGGCGTTCGGCTCGTCCGCCGACATGTTCCGCCAGATAACGTCCCCGTCCAGATCAAAACTGAACATGACCGCGCTTCTCTTGCCTTCCGGCCACTTTACTCTCTCCATCATATCGCTCCTCTCTGCTCATACGTCTGATTCTCTTTTCTTATAACTTAGATGCTTAGTCACTTAGTCTCTAAGTTATTTATAAACTACACCCGTTGATCCGTCAATATCTTTTGTCATTTTCAACTTATTGTTTCAGACAATCGATCGAATCCTGAAGATGTTCATACATCAGCCTTCCGGCACGCTCTTTGTCCCTGTCTCGGATCGCCTGAATGATCCGGCGGTGTGACTCCAGCTCTTCTTCACCGGAAACCTTCTCCAAAATATCGGAAAATTTCCCGTACATCATATCGAAAATCGCGTTTAACACGATTTCCAACGTCTGCGTCATGAACACGCTGCCCGTCTTCGCAGCGTATAATTTGTGCAGCTTGAACTCTCCCTCTGTCCTTCCCGTCTCCTGAAAATGCTTTTCAAGCGCTCTGTATGCATTCTCCAGGTCTTCGATATCCCTTTCCGAAGCATTGCGGATGATCAGCTCCACCCCTCTCACTTCAAGAGGCTGCCGAACCTCATAAGCCTCTATCATGGAACAGCGCTCAAGATTCTTGCTGAGACTGTCTGTACTCCCAATTAGCTGCGACTGCTTCCTTAAGAACCTTCCCTTCCCCTGATGCGATACAATGACTCCTCTGCTCTCCAATACGCGGAAGGCTTCCCTCAGCACGTTCCTGCTGACATCAAGCTGTTCCATCAGCTCCCGCTCCGGCGGCATCTTGTCGCCGGGCTTTAGATGCTCGTCATCGATCATCTGATACAGGTCTTTTACCACTTCTTCATACAGCAGCGTTCTCGCTGCCCTGTTCCCAATCCCCATCTTCAATCTCCAGTCCCATCTCTCATCTGCAGCCCGTACACCACATGGCTGAGCACATACTGTCCGCCGTTGACAGCCGTACACCCATACATTTTTATATGACCATTATACCTTCTTACTGCTCATCCTACAAGTCCATCCTATGACCGATCCCTCCCCCAAAAAAAGAAAGGCTGTTATATAACAGCCTTGTCTGTATCGTATTTATTTTACCGCACCGGCAACCACGCCTCCGATAATCTGCTTCTGGAGTACCACATACAGAATCAGGATCGGCACGACGCACAGCAGAAGTCCTGCCATAATGGTTCCGTAATCCGCCGAATAGGTCCCGTAGAAGCTATAGGTAGACAACGGCAGAGTCAGTAGCTTCTTATCCGTCAGCACCAGAGACGGAAGCAGGAAATCATTCCAGAATGCCAGTGAATTCAGAATCACCATCGTGGATATGATCGGCTTCAAGAGCGGAAGCACGATCTTAAAAAATGTCTGGGAATGGGTACAGCCGTCAATATACGCGGCCTCCTCAAGCGCCATGGGCACATTGCCTTTGATAAACCCATGGAACATGAACACAGACATCGCCATCGAGAATCCGGTATGCATAAATATCAAAGTAAGCCTGTGGTTCAATATATTCAGCGTTCCGCCGTAGATACTGACAAGCGGGATCATGATCGCCTGGAAAGGAATGATCATGGACGCTACCATAAGGGCAAATGTAAGCTTCGAGATCCCGTTATTGTGACGAACAATATAGTATGCAAGCATTGCCGCAAACAGCGTCACAAGTACCGTTGCCGATACGGTCACAAGCAGCGAATTCTTAAAAGCATTGATGAAATCCATCTGTGTAAATGCCTTAACAAAATTATCAAAGGACAGTCCCTTTATAGTGAACAGCCATGAAAACGGACTCTTAATGATATCTCTCTTCTGCTTCAGAGAATTGATCACTACCATGATAAACGGGAACATATATGCTATGAAGATAATGACCAGCCCCGCCATTGCAAGCGCATTCATCACTTTTCTCTTCGTACCGCCGACTGTTGTCTGTTTCATTATGCTTCCACCTCCTGTTTCTTCGTTAAGTAAACTTGAAGACCGCTGATCACCGCAACGATGATAAACAGGATCAGCGCCTCCGCCTGGCCTACGCCGAACTGCCTTGACGTGAACGCCTTCTCATACACATGCATCGCCGCCATCTCCGTTGTTCCATAAGGCGCGCCCGCGGTCAATGACAGGTTCACATCATATACCATGAACGCACGAGACAGGGTCAGGAACAGGCAGATCGTGATCGAAGACATCATAAGCGGCATGATAATATTCTTAAGCTTGACGAAGCCTGACGCCCCGTCGATGCTTGCCGCCTCCATCACATCCTCGCTCAGTCCCATGAAGCCCGCCACATAAATCAGGATCATATAACCGGACAGCTGCCACACAGATACGACCACCAGCGCGATAAAAGCATTGGTCGGATCAGACAGCCAGGAGACCTCGAACAGCTTCCAGCCCGTACTCTCTCCGATATTTACAAACACTCTGGAAAATACAAACTGCCAGATATATCCAAGCACGATACCGCCGATCAGGTTCGGTGTAAAGAAGCCTGCACGGAAGAAATTCTGTCCCTTGATCCCTCTTGTAAGAAGATAGGCAATGCCAAACGCAAGTACATTTACGATCAATACCACGAAGATCACATACTTGAAGGTAAGGAGCAGCGACGTCCAGAATTGCCCGTCCTGCATCACACCGCCGAAATTCTTAAGGCCGATAAAATTCTTAACCTTCGATACACCGTTCCAGTCTGTAAGTGTCAGATAGACACCATATACAAAGGGTATAATGACAACTGCAAAGAAGCAAAACATCCCTGGCAATGCAAACATGCAGAAATCCTTCCCGTTATTTTTTGATCTCATATTCCGCTCCTCCTATTCCTGCTCATCCCAGTATTCCTGAATAGACTCTGTAAGCTCTTCCCTGTCGCTTCTATCCACAAGGTACTTCTGCATTGCCGCTCCTAATACCGCCCAATGATCGTTCGGCACGATCGCGGATGCATTGAATGCCTTTCCTTCATGGACCTTCTGGTATATGTCCGCGCTCAGCGGATCGCTTGGTTCATATGGGTTATTCTGAAACGGCGGAATGATATTGCAGGTCTTAACAAGCATCTGCTGTCCGATCTCGCTGAACACGATCCAGTTCAAGAATTCCTTCGCAGCCTTCTGCTCCTTCTCTGTCGCGATCTGCCCGTCCAGCATCACCTGCTTGGACGGAGACGCCTGGATCTGCTGATTCACAAAATCATCCTCGTCATCGTTCAGGAAATACGGCAGGAATCCATATTCATCCTCTTCTTCGGCGCCGGCCTCTGAGATGTTCGGCCATGCCCAGTTCCCGTTGAACCAGAATGCAGTCTTACCGTCCGCCAGGTCGATCGCCATCTCATCGTAGTCCGCCCCGAGAGGATCTCCCTTCGCCACGTTGTATTTCTTCAATATGTCGAATGTATCAAGGAACTCTGACAGCCTGTCATAGGATGCAAGGTCAAGCTTACCCGCTTTGATCTTCTCGATCACTTCCTGCGCTCCTTCGCTGGTTCCCTCGTATGTCTCATAGATATACTGAAGCTGATGGGCGCCGAGCGACCAGTCTTCCTTCGCCATAGATACCGGCTTCTCCATCCCTGCGTCCACCAGACGGTCAAGAAGCTTCAAGAAATCCGCCTGGGTCGTAACGGAATCAGCGTCAAAGCTCTCGCCAAGCATCTCCTCGATCACCGCCTTGTTGTAAATGATGCCTCTTCCTTCGATACAAAGCGGAAAACTATATACCTTGCCGTTCACCTCAGTAATATATCCTTCCGCTTCCTCAACCCACGGTTCCTCCGTAAGATCCGCCGCCTTCTCTTCGGCAAGTGCGATCACGTCCGTCGTGTCCAGAATCGACGCTGTCGGAGGCGTCCCGGAATTATAGAGGCTTACCACCTTCGTATACGGAGAATCGCCGTCCGTAACCGGCATTACTTCTACATGGACGCCGGATTTCTTCTCATACTCGGCTCCCATCTTCTCCAATGCCACCTGGATCTCAGCCTTGGAATTCAGAAGCGTGATATTGGTTCCGCTTAAGGACGAATCGTACTCGAATGTATCCACCGACGTATCGATCGGCACTTCCTTCTCCTCCTCGTTGGGATCGTCCGGATCGCTGGCGAACCCAAAGCGGCAGCCCGTCAGCATGGTCGTCAGCAGTACCGCCGCCAGCACCGGCGGGACTGCCTTTGTCACCAATTTCTTTCTCATGACTCATTCCTCCTGTTTTGTAATATTTGCCTTGAATAACCGGTAAAGTAACCGGTTATTTTATGTGTATAATATCATTATTACATACATCCGTCAATTGTCAAAATCAACTTTGTGAATTCCATCCAAATCCAATATTTTAAAATTGTATATCTTCCACAAAACCGGTTACTTAACCGATTATTGATTGTCTGTTTCACTGGCTTTTGATATACTAGTGTATTATGATACGGTTGAAAAATACCAGAAAGGTTATTGTTATATCAGACATTATGAGACACAAAAAGAATGTTACATTCAACGATATCGCCAAGTACACCCATTTCTCCAAGACTACGATCTCACGGTATTTCAACAATCCGGATTCGCTGACCCTTGAAAATCAGGAAATTATTGCGAAGGCTCTTGTGGATCTCGATTATAAAGAAAATAAAGTCGCACGTATTCTCGCCAACGGGAAGACCGAATTTATCGGCATTATCATCCCGAATCTGTTCTTCCACTATTATTCCGAGATGCTAGACCAGATCCTTGCCACGTACGAAACCTTCGGCTACAAATTCCTTGTCTTTATCGGAAACGGACAGGAGGAAACGGAGCGCAACTATATAAAGGAACTGCTCGCTTACAAGATCGAAGGACTGATTATCTTAAGCCATACCATTCCTTCCAGAGAATTGTCAGAGCTTGGAATCCCTATCGTGACGATTGAGCGCGAGGACAGATATGTATGCAGTGTGAATACCGACAACTACATGGGCGGCTACCAGGCAGCCAGCCTTCTGGCCAGGCATCGCTGCGATGTCATCATTCATATCAATTACATTAAGGCAACCGTCCATTCCGAGATCCCTGCTTACGGACGTATAGAAGGATTTCTTGACTGCTGCAAAGAACACAGCATCCGGCACGAGATGATCCTGAAGGAGATGGATGATACTTACGAATCCACCTCGCGCTATCTGTCAGATGTTCTGGAAAATATTGCCGGGAAATACCAGGGCCTTAAAAAAGGATTGTTCGTATCCAACGATACGCACGCAAACGTCCTGGTCAATCTGCTCGTGAGAAGGCACGGGAAGCTTCCTGATGATTTTCTTCTGGTGGGCTTCGACAATTCGCCGATCTCCCGGGAAGCAGTCATTCCCATCAGTACGGTCGGACAGCAGGTTGATAAGATTGCCTCTGAGGCGGTCAGTCTCTTGGTGGAACAGATGAATGAACGCAAAAAGAGGCGCCCCATTCCGCTTGAGGCGCCGATCCATAAGGTGATTCCACCTATACTTTTCAGACGGGAGACTACCGAGAGGTAGCCTCCCGTCCGGCTTATCTCAGTCCCATGATCCGGAACTCTTCCGCTTCCTTCCCAATCTGGCAGAGCAGCCGCTTCATACCTTCCTCCTTCACATTGCCGTCAAGACTCATGGTAATCTGCTGTCTTCCATTCTTAATCTCCAACTGCATCCCGCAGATTCCTACCCGGTTCAGCTTCGCCATATTCACGAAAAGATTCAGATCGCTGTTCTCTAAGCTGCAGCTAAAACCGATCTCCACATTTCCATGGTCCGCATCTGCCGAAAGCCCCGCCTTATCAAGCGCATCTGCTATAACCTGCTCCTGCAGACTGCCTAACAGACCATATTCATATCTCCTGCAGACACTCATGAGATGCTTAAGGAATGTTACATACTCCTCACGGATCCCGGCGTACACGTCCGAAGAACGCCGTTCGATGACCGCACGCTCCCGTTCCGGCACATACACATCCCCGCCCAAGACAGCCTTCACCTCTGCCACATGCTTTGCGCATTCCATCCTTCTGATAAATAACGGCTTGATTGCACTGTCAATGGAATCAATCTCTACACGGATTTCCTCTAAAGTCATATCTCTTATACTCCTTATCGAATAGCGCTCTACATATTCATCCGCGCAACAACCTCTGCCGCTCTCAGGCTTCCTGCCACGCCGCCGATCCCGGTCTCGCGCAGGCTTACATCCATCTTATCTCCGACTTCCTTCATCGCATCGATCACCTGATCCACAGGGATCTGACTCTCTATCCCGGCCAACGCCATATCTGCCGCCGCGATCGCGTTGAACGCTCCTCCAACATTTCTCTTCACACACGGAACTTCTACCAGACCGCCCACCGGATCACAGACCAGCCCCATCAGATTCTTAAGCGCCATCGCACAGGCATGGCCGATCTGGGGCGTACTCCCGCCCTTAACATGACAGATGGCAGACGCCGCCATCCCGGAACCGGAACCCACCTCGGCCTGACATCCGCCCGATGCGCCCGCAAGGTATGCGCGGTTCGCAATGATCTGCCCGATTCCCGCCGCAACATACAGCGCTTCGATCATCTTCTCTTCCGGGACGTCATACTCTCTGTAATAGGTCACAAGAACCGCAGGCATCACTCCGCAGGCTCCCGCCGTCGGCGCCGCAACGATCCTCTTCATGCAGGCATTGTTACATCCCATCTTAAGCGCATTGCTCATGACCTTCGCCATAAAATCACCGCACAGGGTATCGCCTGCCGCCCGGTATGCATCGACCAATCCTCCCTCTTTTCCCACCATCCGGCTTCTGGACATAAGTTCCGGGTCATAGGCGTCCAGGCCGTCCAGCATCGCCTGCCACATGCGCTTCATCTCTTTCCAGGAATCCGCTTCCGTCACACCGCGCTCATCCGCATCCTCAAGCTGTACCGCCTTCCAGAATTCGATTCCTTCCTTCTCGCACCTTGTCTGTGCTTCTTCCATTGATTGATATGACATATATTCTATATCCTTTCTCTCTTCTCTACATTATTGACGAAGTCTAATTAATTAGCCAGCAGAAACTTCACTCTGATGATTCCCTTCTTGCTCTCCAAATCCTCCATGGCCTCTCTGGGCACGATCTGATCCGTCTCAACCACCATGACCGCATAGCCGCCCCGCTTGTCGCGGAACACCTGCATCGTGGCAATATTGATCTGTGCATCACTGAGCGCCGCCGCTACCTCCTTGATCCTTCCCGGCTCGTCCACATTACGGATGATCAGAGTATTACTCTCTCCGCTGAAATTCACATCAATCCCATCCAGCTTGCAGACCCGGATCCTTCCGCCCCCGATGGAATACGCCTGGATCTTCATGGTATTCACCCCTTCGGCTTCCATGATGATCTGCGCCGTGTTCGGATGCGCTTCCTTGATCTCCTTTGGCTCAATGGTGAATTCCATCCCCTCTTCCTTTGCGATCTCGAAACTGTCCGGAATCCTCATATCGTCCGGTTTCATTCCCAGAAGCCCCGCGATCAGCGCCTTATCCGTTCCGTGTCCTTTTCCCGTCGCCGCAAATGATCCGTGCAGATATACGGCTGCCTTCTCCGGCTGTCTTCCGAAAAGCTGTCTGGCAATCATTCCGATCCTTGCCGCTCCCGCCGTATGAGAACTGGAAGGGCCTACCATAACAGGTCCTAAAATGTCAAATATACTTCCCATTCTTCTCTTCCTCTTTCTTCTTCATAGTTTGACATGTATCTTCTTCTATTATACTTGCAGCATCAATTGTTGACAATCTTCAAAACATAACTTTTTATTATTTTTTATATCCATCCGCCGTCCCTCCGCATACAATGCAGTAACTACTATAAATATGACAGAGGGACGATTATTATGTATATGATTCTACCTTGTATCCTGTTTCTGCTCATCATCTGCTCCTTTCTGATGATATGGCGCAGGAAATGCATCACCCGGAAAATCTGCTGTATGCCTATCCCCGAGAAGCTTAAGAAATTAAATGAACTTACGCATCCTTTCGGCTTCGAATATCTTTTGTCACAGGACATCTTTACCTCCTGCGAAGATGCCTGGCAGAGAGACTTAGGCTACTGCTGGTTCTACGACCGCCATGCCGCTGCCTTTGGCATGGTGCTCGACTGTGAAACCATTTACTTTGATTACGAAGGCTGTACCTGGCTCATTGAATTATGGAAGGGACAATACGGTATCAATATCGGAGCCGAGATTGGGATCTACCGTGCTGACTCTCTTGTCCCAAGGAACCAGAGACATTCCACGCTGTTCCACACTGTACCGGACGAAGATCTGCCGTTCTTCGAATATACTCTGTACCGCGGGGATACTCCCCTATACAGGATTGCTAAGCGTCATTGGTGGCTGACCGGATTCCGTATGGGCGAATACAGCGAACCCGGCGATCTCTTCTTAAGAGTCTCCATCACCTTCCCTTCAACAGAAATGCAGGTCGCATTCGTGAAAGGCCTGATCGGCCGCAATTATACGCCTGAAGAGATCTGCATCCACCGTCAGGAGGTTTCTTTCAACCTCACTGTGCCGCACACCAGACAGCCCCGGAAAAAACGCCCCGTCCGTGCCGCTTATTCCCAATGGAAGAACCGGATATTCCTCAGGCTGTACTGCCATGTTACCAAACATTTCTGCCTGACGTTGGATAAATTACTGTATCTGTATGAGTATCTGCCGTTTGCGTTCCGCCATATGCTGCACATTCGTTCGTCCCGCCGGACACGCCGTCTTAAGTTCCGGCAAGGCAGACACCTCCGCCGCAAGAAATCTGGGAGAGGACGCAGACATGTCTGCTGACAGCCGGTTAAACGCCGCCTTCGCACATGCTCCCACATTTCCCCTCTGCCGCTCCTCCCGCTATGTCCTGTTCAGCGATTGCCACAGAGGCTGCGGCACCAATAACGATAATTTTCTGAAAAACCAAAACCTGTACTTCGCGGCTCTGCAGCACTATTATAACCGCGGTTTTACCTATATCGAGCTTGGCGACGGCGACGAACTGTGGGAGAACCGCTCATTTGAAGCGATAAAAGGAATCCATAACAATACCTTCTGGCTGCTGTCACGTTTCTATCAAGAAGACCGGCTGATCATGCTGTACGGGAATCACGATATCGTCAAACGTAAGAAAGCTTTCGTCCATCGCTCCTGCTCTTCCTACCTCTGCAGCACCAGCCAGGAACGAGAACTGTTCCCCGGTATCATCTTCTATTCCGGGGCAATCCTCAAGAATACAGACTGGGGCAGGGACGTTTACCTGACCCATGGCCACCAGGCCGACTTCTTCAACAGCGTCCTGTGGCGCACGTCCCGTTTCCTGGTCCGATATATCTGGAAACCTTTGGAAGCTACTGGTTTCCTGGATCCTACCAGCGCCGCGAAGAATAACACGAAAAAAAAGAAGGTGGAACGTACCCTGACCGAATGGGCCGGGAAGAACGACTGCATCCTGATCACCGGACATACACACCGTCCGATGCTGGACGAATCCGTCTCCTACTGCAACACCGGAAGCTGCGTGCATCCCCGGTGCATTACCTGCATGGAACTTGAACAGCTTAAGCTATCGCTGGTCAAATGGACGCTTGGAACACATCCGGACCGGACCCTCTATGTGGCGCGCGAGGTGTTGGCCGGACCGTTCTATCTGAGGTAAAGAGCTGTCAAGTCTTCCAGAGAGCATATGGACTTGCAGCTAAGATTCCTGACAGAGCGCATAGACTTGCAGCTAAGACTATCATATCAGCCCCATGCTTCTCAACAGATAGAGCCACCCGGTCAATGTAAATGCACTGAATAAGGTTGTCAGCATCACGACACTGGAAGACAGCACACCTTCATGCCCCATATTCTTCGCCATCACGAAACACGTAACCGTGGTGGCCGAACCAAGCATAACCAGGATCGCCACCAGCTCTTCCTCCCGGAACCCCAGCCTTACCGCAGCCGGGAGAAATACCGCACAGAACCCGATCAGCTTGATAAATGCCGCAGTAACCGCAGGCTTCACTTTGGCAAATGCTCTGCGAAGATCGAATACCGCACCCATCGCCATCAATCCCATCGGGGTCGTCACTCCTCCGACGCTCGATATCATCTTCCCCATGATCTGCGGCATGGGGAGACGAAGCGACGACCACAAAAGCCCCGCCGCGATCCCAAGGATGATCGGATTCGTCACGATTCCCCAAAGCGTCGTCTTCATCACATCCCGGTCAAGGCCCCTCTGCCCCGGCTTGAAAAGCGACAGGACAAGCACCGCCATCACATTATACAGCGGAACACTCCCTATGATCATAAGCGGCGCCATCCCCGCCGTCCCGTAGATATTCTGGATAAACGCAATCCCAAGAATCGCCGCACTGCTCCGGTAAGACGCCTGAATGAATTCACCCTGAATAGATCTGTCCTTCCACAGAAATGATATGCCCGCCGACACTGCTATGCTGATCACCGTCACTCCGAAGCAGAACGATACAAACTTCATATTCCACACCCGGGCAAAATCTACCGCCGCCAGATCCCCGAACAGAAGGACCGGCAACGGCACCCGGAACACGAACCGATTCATCTTCGATGCAAATTCGTCGTCCATCCATCCGATCTCATGCAGCACATATCCAAGAACCATCATCAAGAATATTGGAACCGTCGCGTTCAGGCTGAATATTAGATTTTCCATATGTCATACATTCCTTTCCGTTTCTCTTCACGATTCCGGCAGATATTTATACTAAATACTTACAGATTCCAGAATATGCCCGGTAAAGCTCCTCATAGGTCATCCGGCAGTTCGCCGGACTTGTGGACGGCAGCGCATACGCCTCCATCCCCGTCTTCGGATAGCAGTACCTCTTGTATAACTGCGCCGCCTTAGTTCCGGTCGTGAAGATCGCTTGAATATCCGCATATTCCAATATCCGGCTCATATCATTCGGCACCGGATTGCGGATACTGCTGTCGTCCGCACCTTCGATCTCACATCCCGCCAGCACGTCCCACACCGCGATCTTATTGCGAAGCGCAAACGCAATCTTGTCCTCCCGTGCAACCGGAAGCTTCTCCCCGCACACATCCGACACTACCTTCCAGAAACGGTTGCGCGGATGGCCGTAGTAGAAGCCTGTCTCCCGCGACTTAGGGGACGGCATGGTTCCAAGCATCAGGATGCGCGATTCCTCGTTAAAGACAGGGGCAAAATCATGTGTAACCTTCATCATCCCTATTGATCTCCTCGTAATTGATCAGAATAAACTGTCTATATTTTAAAATATATTTGTCTCCGAGCCGTAAAAAATCTTGCAGATTTTCTTATAACATGCAATTCCATACTTGTGAATAGTCTGCATCCCATCCTGCTTCAGAATATCAGCATATCCGTTGGCTTCAATCTGTTCCATTGCAGCATTACATGCCCGATCATACGCCCCATTCTCCGCATACTTAATTTCAAATACACATCCGATCTTCGCCGCCGGCACTTCCAGGCATATATCTGTGTAACCATTGCCTGATTCCGCATTCGATATAACGCTCCAGCTTCCTTCTGCACGCAATAATCCAAGCAACATGCCATGGAAAAAGTTTTCTTTCATTTCTTTTCTTGCATACGTGTCTCTGATACTAATTGATACAGCCATAAATTCATTAAATAACCGTTGGACTTCCTTATACTCTCCTGATTTTACAGCCTCGCAGAATTGCTTCCATCTGGATGTATCACTCATAATCCTCGTCTTAAACCAGAAGCGAATCTTTTTCTCATAGATTCCCTTTACTTCTTTATTGGGAATCACAAGCTTATGAACTCCGTTCTCTGGCTTATATGCATCCGTCAAATATCCTGTCGCAAAAAGAACGCTCCAGAGATAAGTCTGCCGCTCCTCCTGATCTTCACTGTCAAGATCCGTATAAGTCAACTCCGAAACCAGAACCTTGTCCACAGATTCGCCAGAGATCAGAGCTTCCATCTGACGTTTCGTTGTTTCTGTCGCGTCTGCAAGAATGTCCTGTACGATCGCGTTACTGCTGCTGTTCGCCCAATGCGCCTCCATCGGAGCATCCGACCATACCCGAAGCTTGTCACACTGGTTGATCACATCCCATGGACAATACATATCCTCTTCTCCAAAATGATATCCATCATACCATTCCTTTATCTCATCAAAAGACTTCTCAATTCCATAATAAGAAAGCATATCTCTCACTTCGCAATCTGTAAAGCCAAAGTATTCTGCAAACTCCATATCGGATATTGTTCTGACTTTAAAATTATTCAATCCTGTAAAAATACTCTCTTTCGCAATCCTCAAACATCCTGTGATAACAGCAAAATAGAGATTAGGATTCGTCTTAAATGCCTGACTGAATATAGATCGGACCAACCTCACCATCTCGGAATAAAAGCCGTCTTGATATGCTTTATCCAAGGGTACGTCATATTCGTCGATCAGGACGATGACCGGAATCCTATAATGCTTGAAAAGCAATTCTGTTAGTAATCTCAAACTCCTATGAAGATTGACTGCTTTCTCAAAATTTTCCTCCATCAGACCATTCAGCTTATTCTTATCAATCTGTGTCAGCCTGTCACTCGTCAGAAGAAAATCCAACCTCCTTGCCTCTTCACCAATTATACTTCCCAGCATATCGTATGCAGTCCGAAAATCTATACCTTCAACATCCTTAAGGCTGATAGAGATAACCGGATATTGCCCCATATACCGCTCACAGATCTCAGTCTCCTTCGAAACCTCCAGACCGTCAAAAAGCGCCGGATCCATTCCAATCTCGAAAAAGCTCTTCAGCATATCCATATTCAGGCTCTTCCCAAACCGCCGGGGCCTTGTGAATAGGTTGACACTTCCTCTTGTATTCACGAGGTCACAGATAAAACCTGTCTTATCGATATAGTAGAAATTATCTCTCTTGAAGTCCTTAAAATATTCAATCCCTATCGGTAGCTTCTTCATCATCCCGCCAATATCCTCCTTGTGGACAGTATAACAACTTTGGACTATAGATTCAATGTGAAATTCTTTGCCGGCTATGAATAAATCAAAATTCCATAATAACTCTTGATATTATTCTCCATCATAAATATAATAAATAAAGGGCAAAGACCAACAGGAGTAAAACAAAATTTATCTTTGTATTAGACGAATGGGTTTTTATTTTTCACAGAGATTTTGTGACGGAAAAAGACAAGGCCAACTACATTGATTTCCTGAGCAATCTGTTAAAAGATCAACCTTATGTAGAACTTGCATATATGACTGGCATACTTCCGATTGCCAAATATTCCAGCGGCTCCGAATTAAACATGTTCTATGAATACACTATGGCTTCCGAAGAGAGATTCAGTGAATACTTCGGTTTCACAGAAGAAGAGGCCAATATGCTCTTTGCCAGGTATCAGTCCCTGACCAGCACTCCCCATATCACTCTGACCGGACTGCAGATGTGGTATAACGGTTATCATACAAAAAGCTGAAAACGGGTCTATAAAACATTTTCCATTAAGAACACATACTATAAAGTATCCAAGAAAGGAAGTGTATATTATGCCGCCAGCATTACAGCCTCAGCCGGAAGTAATCACACTGGAACAGTACGAGGCTCTTCCAGATGAAAAAAGAATGGAAGTCTTCGATGGAATTGTCTATGATATGGCCAGTCCTTCACAAATACATCAGTCAATTTCTATGCAGCTTTCTACCGTTATAAATAACTATATACTCCGTAAAAAAGGGCCTTGCAGTATATTCAGCGCTCCATTCGATGTAAAGTTATCTGATAGCCCTCTGATAATCGTTCAGCCTGATATAATGGTTGTCTGTGATAAGAATAAGCTGGATGAAAAAAGGTGTAATGGAGCGCCAGATTTCATCATTGAAATCGTTTCTCCCGCCAACCCTTCCGATGACTATATCCGCAAGCTCTACTATTACAAGAATTACGAAGTCCGCGAATATTGGATTGTTGACCCCAGAAGAAAAGTTATTACTGTGAACTACTTTGAGAACAATATCGTAAGCGTTCAATATCCTTTTGACTCTGTTATCAAAGTCAACATTTTTGATGATTTGCTTATCAACTTTTCAGATATTGCTGATTTGCTGAACATTTAGCCACAAAGAAAAGGCATATGTACAGATGTAAATGTGTAAATGTGCATTAATGTGAAAAAATAAACTTTCATTGTATATTTTCTCTCTGCGTATTATAATAAGGAAGCACACTAATATGTGCAGCAACAACCGTACTAATCACAAAGGGTGACACCTGCGTGAGAAGGCGCACAGATTCCGATTTATGAATGATCAAATATAGGGATATTCTACCCTTTTCGAACCTGACGCCTGTACGTGTCAGGTCTTTTTTTATCCTGATAACACTGATGAATGATCAACCTTCGATCAGTCAAATACCCCGCTGCAAGCAACGGGGCATCAAATTTGTAGCGCTGCAGAGCAGCGGGGTATTTGACCCTCGCGGCAGTCGCCAAATGTGCATGCAAGCATGCCCGCTTGGCTCGTTGCTCGCGGGAATAACAAAGACATGAGGTGATATATGAGAAGCACTGACAACTTTACGATGCCAGATAATTTGAAGCATCTTATTGACAAATTAACTGACACCAGGCAACTGACGAAAGACGAATGGATCCGCCTGATCACCGGACGCACCCCTGATCTCGCAGAGTATCTCTTCACACTGGCAAGGATAGAGCAGCAACGCCATTACGGACACGGCGTCTATATCCGCGGACTGATCGAATTCACCAATTACTGCAAAAACGACTGTCTCTACTGCGGCATCCGCAGGAGCAATTCCCGCGCCAGACGCTATCGGCTCTCGGAAGAAGATATCCTCTCCTGCTGCAAGACCGGATATGAATTGGGCTTCCGAACCTTCGTACTGCAGGGCGGAGAGGATGCGTATTATACGGATGAGAAAATGGTCCGCCTGATCACACACATCAAAGGTCTCTACCCAGATTGTGCCGTCACGCTTTCCATTGGAGAGAAGTCCTTCGACAGCTATCGGCGGTTCTTCGACGCCGGAGCCGACCGATATCTTCTGCGGCATGAGACACATAATCCAGAGCATTATTCCCACCTCCATCCGCCCTCTCTTACCGCATCCGCCAGACAGGAATGCCTGTGGAACCTTAAGGAGATCGGCTATCAGGTGGGAACCGGATTCATGGTCGGATCTCCTTGCCAGACGCCGGAACACCTGGCAGAGGATATGCTGTTTATCAAAGAATTGAATCCTCAGATGGTCGGCATCGGCCCGTTTATCTCACACCATGACACGCCGTTTGCATCCTGGGAATCCGGCTCACTGGAACTGACTCTGTTCATGCTGGGGCTTTTAAGGCTTATGCTGCCGAAGGTCCTGCTGCCGGCAACCACGGCCCTTGGAACCATACATCCCAAAGGGCGTGAGCTTGGGATTCTTGCCGGTGCTAATGTCGTCATGCCCAATCTGTCGCCTGCCGGTGTCCGCAAGGACTATCTGCTGTACGACAACAAGATCTGTACCGGAGACGAGGCTGCCGAGTGCAGAAAACATCTGGAAGAACGTATGGAATCCATCGGATATCATGTGGTCACTGCACGGGGAGATTCTCTGAATCTGTAATCTGCGCTGTCCATTCCCTGATATCCGCCTCATCCCTGATGTGCAAAACGCACTCCCTCGGTAAATGGCTTTTAACTTGGCAATCACTTTCAAATGGATTGAAAATTATCATATAAACTTTAGGAGGAATCAATTATGTACGACGTAAACTCAAAACATCCGGAAGACTTTATCAACCACGAGGAGATTCTTGACACACTTGCCTATGCAGACGAGAACAAGAATAATACCGCGCTCATCGAATCTCTGATCGAGAAAGCGGCGCTTCGAAAAGGCTTATCCCACCGGGAGGCATCCGTCCTTCTCGCCTGTGAGGACGATGAAATGAACCAGAAGATCTTCCGTCTTGCCGAGCAGATCAAGAAGGATTTCTACGGCAACCGCATTGTGCTCTTTGCACCGCTGTATCTGTCCAACTACTGTATCAACGGGTGTACCTACTGCCCTTACCATATGAAGAACAAACATATTGCCAGAAAGAAGCTGACTCAGGAAGAGATCCGAAGAGAAGTGATCGCCCTGCAGGATATGGGGCATAAACGCCTTGCCTTAGAAGCCGGCGAAGACCCGGTAAATAATACCATGGACTACTATCTGGACTGTATCAATACTATCTACGGCATTAAGCATAAGAACGGAGCAATCCGCCGGGTAAATATCAACATTGCCGCAACTACGGTAGATAATTACCGTCTGTTAAAAGAAGCAGGAATCGGCACTTACATCCTGTTCCAGGAGACTTATCACAAAGAAAGCTATCTTGAACTCCATCCGACCGGCCCAAAGCATGATTATGATTATCACACTACCGCTATGGACCGCGCTATGGAAGGCGGGATCGATGATGTCGGCGTTGGCGTCCTCTTCGGTCTGGACAAATACCGCTACGAATTTGCCGGACTTCTGATGCACGCTGAACATCTGGAAGCCGCTTTCGGAGTAGGACCGCACACCATCAGCGTACCGCGCCTGCGCAATGCTGACGATATCGATGCAAGCTCATTTACCAACGGAATCGACGACGATACCTTCGCCAAGATCGTGGCATGTATCCGAATCGCGGTGCCTTACACCGGCATGATCATTTCCACACGAGAGAGCCAGAAGACGAGAGAGCGCGTCCTTCATCTCGGCATTTCCCAGATCAGCGGCGGCTCTAAGACCAGTGTGGGCGGATACTGTGAACCAGAGCCGGAGGATGCGAAGTCTGAACAGTTCGACGTCATTGACAACCGGACTTTGGACGAGGTTGTCCGCTGGCTGATGGAGATGGACTACCTTCCAAGCTTCTGTACCGCATGTTACAGGGAAGGACGGACAGGAGACCGTTTTATGTCTCTGTGCAAGAGCGGCCAGATTCAGAACTGCTGCCATCCGAATGCACTGATGACTCTGGAAGAATATCTGATGGACTATGCGTCTCCCGCCACGAAGGCAATCGGCGATAAGCTGATCGATCGGGAAGTGCTGAATGTACCGAATGAGAAGGCAAGATCGGTTGTGCTTGATAATCTGAAATTGATACGGGAAAATAATCGGAGAGATTTCCGGTTCTGATACAACATTAGAAAATATCCTGGATAAAATGAAAGGAGACTCTATACCATGAGTTTGAATAGCACCCCCTCTGCCGAGCGCCTGCACATCGGCATCTTCGGCAGGCGCAATGCCGGGAAGTCCAGTATTATCAATGCTTTAACCGGTCAGGAGCTTGCCATCGTCTCCGATATCAGAGGCACTACCACCGATCCGGTCTTAAAAGCTATGGAACTCCTTCCCCTCGGCCCGGTGGTTATGATCGATACACCCGGTCTGGATGATGAAGGGGATCTCGGCGCCCTCAGAGTCCAGAAGGCATATCAGGTATTAAATAAGACCGATATCGCGGTTCTTGTAGTGGACGGGACGGTTGGTATGACAGCGGAGGACATTTCCATTCTGGAACGGATCAAAGGAAAATCCATCCCCTATATCATCGTTATGAATAAGGCAGACCTGGCTGCCCATACCGCCAAAGATATAGAAGCAGAAGATCCTACGGCAGACCATACAACGGCCCCTGTCCTGTGGGTCAGCGCCGTGACCCAGACCAATATCCACGAGCTAAAAGAACAGATCGCCACTCTGATTCCTTCCGGTGATACCGGACGCAGGATTGTCGGTGATCTGATCAAGCCTTCTGATTTTGTAATTCTGGTCGTTCCGATCGATAAAGCAGCGCCCAAGGGCCGTCTGATCCTGCCTCAGCAACAGACCATCAGGGATATTCTGGATGCGGGGGCGGTCTCCATCGTCACAAGGGATACGGAGCTTTCACATACTCTGGCTTCTCTTGGCCAGAGACCGGCCCTTGTCATCACCGACAGTCAGGCTTTTGAACAGGTTGCCTGCGAGGTGCCGGACACGATTCCTCTGACCTCATTTTCTATTCTGTTCGCTAGATATAAGGGGAATCTTGACTCAGTCGTAAACGGCGCCAGAAATCTGGATCGGCTGGAAGACGGTGATACCATACTGATCTCGGAAGGGTGCACCCACCACAGGCAGTGCGATGATATCGGCACCGTGAAGCTTCCGAACTGGATTCGAAAATATACTGGGAAAGACGTTAATTTTGAATTCACCAGCGGGACGGAATTCCCTCTGGAGCTTGGCAAATACCGCCTCATTATACATTGCGGAGGATGTACCCTGAATGAGCGCGAGATGAAGTATCGCCTGAAATGCGCTGCAGATGCCGATGTACCGATGACAAACTACGGTACGGCGATTGCTTATATGAAAGGGATTCTGGACCGAAGTATTGCTGTATTTTCTAATCTTGATTAAGCTTCAGCGGATCTTTTGGATCGCTGCAGGAAGTCTGAAAAAGGGAGCACCGGCATCATCCGGCTGCTCCCTCATTTCATTATGATTCTTTCTTCTGTTTTGTCATGGTCTTCACTCCGTCTACTGCCAGGATCACCGCCAGTATGATCAGAAACGCCGCGATAACCGCACGCACACAGCACCAGGTCACGCCGTCCCCTCCTGCCTGGATTCCAGCGAAATTCGTCTTCAGCGTGAATCCAAGAGAGGTGATCGTGACGATAAGCATGAATGCCATCGGGAACAGGAACATCTTATTATTCTTTCCTGCCTTCCCAAGCCAGGTCGCCACCGCTAAGAGACCCAGCGCTGCAAGGAGCTGGTTCGCCGCACCGAACAACGGCCAGATATTGGCATAGCCCGTAAGTCCAAGCCCGATACCAAGAACCACCGTGATCAGTGTTGCCACAAATGGATTGGCCATCACCTTCTTATATCCTGCCACATCCTTATAGGTCTCACCGGGCTCCAGCCAGAATTCCTGGAACATATATCTTGCCAGACGAGTCGCCGTGTCCAGGGACGTCAGGCAGAAGACCGACACAGTAAGCACGAGCAGCGTATACGCGATCTCTTCCGTTCCCGCAAGCCCCGTAATCGTGCCAAGCATCTTCGAGATACCGGTCGCAAATACAACCGTAGGCGTCACCGTCTCTCCAGATGCATAATTTGCCCAGATATACCCTACTGCACACAGGGAAATGATAGCCAGTGCACACTCGATCAGCATACCGCCGTATGCGATCGGCTGTGCATCTTTCTCATTATTCAACTGCTTCGCTGTCGTACCGGATCCGACCAGTGAGTGAAATCCTGAGATCGCTCCGCAGGCTATCGTCACAAATAATGCCGGGAACATATATCCAAGAGAAGCCCCTGTAGGCGCCAGCGTATCTTTAAATCCTGCAAACGCCGGAATATCCATATGTGCGCCGCCTGTGAAGCCGCAGCCAATGATCCCTACTACGGCTACGATCATCATAAAATACAGCAAAAATGAACTAAGATAATCTCTTGGCTGCAGCAGGATCCATACTGGCGCTACCGACGCAGCAAGGATATAGATTCCTACGATGATCATCCATGCCGTATTGCTCAGATACAGCGGATGCCAGTTTAAGCCGATCACCATACAGACCACGATCGCCGCAACTCCGATCACAGTAGAAACCGCAAGCCCGGCATTCCGCCGATATACCAGAAAACCAAAAGCGATTGCTATGATGATAAACAGAATAGAAATCATCGCTGTCGTAGCATTTGCCGCACTTGCCGCATAATCCACCGCACCGCTTTCCGTATAGGTCGCCATAAATGTATTTGCTACGATCGAACCAAATGCCGCCACTACCAGGATCAATGTCAGATAAGAGAAGATAATGAAGAGCTTCTTCGCCTTCGAACCCATGGTACTGGCAATCACTTCGCCGATCGACTGTCCCTTGTTGCGGATGGACGCAAATAGCGCGCCGAAATCATGCACCGCACCAAAGAAAATGCCGCCGATCAATACCCACAAAAATACCGGAACCCATCCGAATACCGCCGCCTGGATCGGTCCGTTTATCGGTCCCGCACCTGCGATCGATGAGAAGTGGTGTCCCATCAGCACCGGAGCCTTCGCCGGGACATAATCTATGCCGTCCTCCTCCGTATGGGACGGCGTCTCCCTGGACGGGTCGATCCCCCACTGCTTTGCAAGCCATTTGCCATATGTAAGATATGCAATGATAAGGATTGCAATGCCCGCAATTAATACTAATACACCATTCATACGTCATTCCTCCTTAGTTTTTAAATAATAGTATATTTATATGCTATCAAGCCAGAACTTTGCCGACTTTTTATAGCCCTTCACAAGTTCTCTCGCCGCCCGGTTCCCAAGCAGCTTACGATTCTTCAGGTCGAATACCAGGATTCTTGCCTCACTGTATCCCCGAATTGACATTTTATAATTCTTCACATACCGGAAGGAACGGATTCTTCCTGCAGCTTCCTCTGACACTCCATTTTCACAGATATATATCATGGTCATGTAGGTGTACATGTGATTCTCCGGCGGCCATTTTTCACCATGCCGGACTAGCTCTGGCTCGATGTAATCTGTAACCTGTCTGCCGAATAAATCTACTGTCTCCGCTGTCAGTTCCATTCTATTGATACGAAAAAAGACATGCTCAAAACATTCCGCCCGCCACAGCTCTGCGCTCTTAACAAGGACGTACCGGGCATTAGCAGCACGGAAGCTGGCATATGCCTCATAGATATCCCCATTAATATCGCAAGCTCTCTCTACATCGTAGCTGGCTTGAAATGATTCAAGCAATGTCTCTAATAGATCTTTACCTGTCATATTCGATTGTTCTCCTCATTCCATAACAGCGCGGTGCAGCTGTATTGGTAATACTTTGTCTTTCAAACCTTCTATATATTACCACCTTTTAGGGAGAAATGCAAGATTTTTTAGAGTGTGCTCTGTTTTTATCGCTTACGTCCCAATACGCCGTTGTTAGGTTCATGCCGAGTTCCCCGAGAAATCGCAGAGATACCTTGAATCTATACAGCGATTAGGAAAATCTTAACAATTTCTTATTGGAAAGTGCAGGATTGCTTATGTGCAATTTAGTAAAATAGAACAAAAGGAAAGGAAAGGAAAGGAATGGAATGGACTGATATGGAGAATAAAATACTGATTGTAGATGATGAACAGGAAATAGCAGACCTTGTTTCCCTTTATCTTGAAAATGAGAATTTTACTGTATATAAATTTTATAACGCCAAAGACGCAATGGCTTGTATTGAAAGTGAAACCCTTGATCTGGCAATTTTGGATGTTATGCTGCCTGATATGAACGGTTTCCAAATATGCAAAAAGATAAGGGAGAAATATCGCTATCCAGTGATAATGCTTACGGCAAAGGGAGAGGAAATTGATAAAATAACAGGATTAACATTAGGGGCAGACGATTATATTACGAAACCGTTTTTGCCTTTAGAATTGGTCGCCCGTGTGAAAGCTGGGCTAAGGAGATATAAAAAATACAATGTGGAAAATGAGCCAGAGGAAGATATTTTGATTCATTCTGGTTTAGTTCTAAATGTGAAAACGCATGAGTGTACTTTAAATGAAAAGCCTCTTTCATTAACGCCTACGGAGTTTTCTATATTACGGATTTTGTGTCAGCAGAAAGGAAATGTAGTCAGTTCGGAGGAACTTTTTCATCAAATATGGGGGGATGAATATTTCAGTAAAAGCAATAACACCATTACTGTTCATATTCGGCATCTTCGTGAGAAGATGGGAGATTCATTTGAAGAACCACAATATATAAAAACAGTCTGGGGGTGTGGATACAAAATTGAAAATTAAGATTTCAAAGACAACTACACTAATTGGCACTTGTATCCTCGGCATTGCTGCTTGTTTTGGATTGTATTATCTGGTAGATAAGGTTTGGAACGGCTTTTTTGTGGACTGGTTCACGGCTAAGTACATGAATACGCATGAGGTTTATTCTGCTGATGTGGGAAAAGATATTCTTGTTACAGAGCCTTTGTGGTCGGAGCTGAAAGTATTTATCTTGACAGTTCTGATTATAATCGTACTTATCTGCATTGCAATTACTTTTGCAGTTGCAAATTTACATGCAAAGGCAGAAGTGAGAAAATCCATCACTGCGACCTCGGTGATGCTGCATGATTTTATGATAGAAGAAAAAGGAAATATAGATATTTTCCCAAAAGAGTATGCCGAAATTTCAGTCCAGATGTCTGAAATAAAATCCACGATGCAGCGGCATGAACAAATGTTAAAGGAAGAAGCAAGCAGAAAAAATGATTTGATTGCTTACCTTGCACATGATTTAAAGACACCGCTTACCTCTGTTATTGGATATTTAGCATTATTGGATGAAGCACAGGATATGCCGATAGAACAAAAAACAAAATATGTAAATATCGCATTAAGCAAAGCACTTCATTTAGAAAAGCTTATCAACGAATTTTTTGATATAACACGATATAATCTGCAACAAATTGATTTGGAAAAAGAATCTATAAACCTCTGTCATATGTTGGTTCAAATGACAGATGAATTTTACCCACTGTTAAATGCTCATGGTAATCAAACAGAGGTATGTGTTGATGAAGATGTAACGGTTTATGGGGATTCTATGAAGTTAGCCAGAGTTTTCAATAACATTTTAAAAAATGCGATTTATTACAGTTACCCAGATACTACAATTAAAATATGGGCTGAAAGCACAGATACGGATGTTTGGATTTATTTTTGCAATAAAGGAAAGACAATTCCCGCAGGTAAGCTAAATTCTATTTTTGAGAAGTTTTTCCGTATGGATGAAGCACGTTCGACGAATACGGGAGGTGCAGGATTGGGGCTGGCGATTGCAAAAGAAATCATAACACTGCATGGAGGTAAAATTACTGCCGAAAGTGAAAACGAATCAACAACTTTCCGTATCTCTTTACCTGTAACACATTAGTAAAATATATAGGCTCTCTTAGCATTTTCTTAGGAATTAGAAAATTGAATATTAAAGTATGGATAGCTTCTGTTCAGTAGAATGAATACTGAATAGAAGCTATTTGTTTTGTATGAGAAGCAGTATAGAAAAAAGGAGGACTTCATAATGAATCAACAAAAGAAAGTTGCCGTTTTTTTTGGCGGCTGCTCCACAGAATATGCAGTTTCGTTGCAGTCAGCATATGCGGTAATCAAGTGTATTGACACAAAGAAATATGTACCAATCTTAATAGGCATTGCCCCTCACTCTGGCAAATGGTACTGGTATCAAGGGGAACTGGAAAAGATAAAGGAGGATAATTGGCAGTCAGAAGAAAACTGTACGCCAGTATTTCCGTCTTTTGACAGAACAGTTCATGGGTTGTGTTACTTGGACAATCATCATTTAAAGATAATTTCATTCGATGCCGCATTGCCAGTTTTACATGGAAAGAACGGGGAAGATGGAACAATTCAAGGTGTTCTGGATTTGATGGGGATTCCTGTTATCGGATGTGGTTTATTATCTTCCGCTTTGTGTATGGATAAAGAACTGGCTCATCGTATCGTACAAATGAGCGGAATAAAAGCTGCACGATCTTTTATCGTTAAGACAAATTATTCAGAGGAAATGGTTCAGAAAAAAGCCCTGGAGCTTGGCTATCCTTTATTCGTAAAGCCTGTACGGTCTGGTTCATCGTTTGGGATTTCAAAAGTCTTACATGAACAGGATTTGATTTTAGCAATTGAAAGTGCCTCCCTACATGATTCTACCGTTATTCTGGAAGAGATGGTTGATGGTTTTGAGGTTGGATGTGCAGTTTTGGGGAACAAGGATTCCAATTTGATTGTGGGTGAGGTTGATGAGATTGAATTGTCGGATGGATTTTTTGATTACACAGAGAAATATACATTGAAAACTTCCAGTATTCATGTACCTGCACGTATTTCTCTACAAAAGGCAAAAGAAATCAAAGAAACAGCTCTTGAAATTTATAAAGCATTAAATTGCTGCTGTTTTGCAAGGGTGGATATGTTTTTGACTCCCGCAGGGGAAATTTATTTTAATGAAGTAAACACAATCCCCGGCTTTACGGAGCATAGCCGTTATCCCAATATGTTAAAAGAAGCAGGTCTGCCATTTGATGAAGTAATCGAACGCTTGATTGAAATGGGGGTATCGAAGTGACACAGATTGAATTGACAAAAGACAACACATATCATGGGAACTTAATACTTGTAACGCCAGATTATCCGCTTATGAAGTTCCCGTGCATGGAAGATATGCAGCCAGCAATTAAGGAACAGCCAGAAATACAAATGAATGAGCAGGCGGCTAATTTATTACAGCTAATATTAGCAAAAATTCATTGCAAAAATGAAATTGTAGCTGTAAGCGGTTTCCGCACACAGGAAGAACAGGAAAAAATATGGAATGATACGTTAGAGCTGAAAGCGGTCTTGATTTCACAAAAAAATATGTGGCAGCGCCCAGACATAGCGAGCATCAGACAGGACTTGCCATAGACCTTGCAGAGAACAAGGAACAGATTGACTTTATCTGCCCACATTTTCCATATACGGGGATTTGTGGGGAGTTCAGAGCAACCGCTCCCCGATTCGGTTTTGTTGAAAGGTATGTGTCTGGGAAAGAACAGATAACGGGTATTGAAGCAGAACCGTGGCATTTCCGCTATGTGGGTTATCCCCATTCTGGCATTATGGCAGAAAAGGATATGGCTTTAGAAGAATACATTTGCTTTTTAAAGGAAACTACCGATTTAAGACATCCTTATATTTATAACAGTTCTAAAGCGGACAAAATCGAAATTTCGTATGTTTTTTTAGATGGCGGTCACTCTGTAAAACTTGATGTATCGGAGATGTCGCCGTATATGATTTCGGGTACAAACGAGGGAGGGGCTATTTTAAGTAGATGGAGGGAATATTATGCGTCATAAAACATTTGCAGGAATAGATTATTTCCGCTTAATAGCTGCTTTCATGGTGATTGCAATTCATATATCGCCATTGTCAGTCTGGAGTGAGGGAATTGATTATTTAATTACCTATTGTATTGGCAGAATTGCTGTTCCATTTTTCTTTATGACGACAGGATATTTTGTATTAGCTCCCTATGTGCTTAGCAATTTTAAAAAGAAATATGCTCTCCGTAAATACCTTGTTAAAAATATAAGACTGTACCTTATTGTGACTGCTGTTTATATACCTATTTCAATATATTCTGGGAATATGCCAAAATCTATCATGGAGTTTATAAAGCAGCTTCTTTTTGACGGCACGTTCTATCATTTGTGGTATTTTCCCGCCGCAATTATTGGGTGTGTTCTTCTTGCGTATCTGACAAAAAATCAGTTCAGGCAGCAGTTTACTTTTCGCTCATTGCTTATGTGATAGGAGTATTTGGTGATTCCTATTATGGTCTTATAGAAAATGTGCCTTTACTACGCACGTTATATACTGGCATTTTCTATGTCAGCAGTTATACAAGAAACGGTATTTTCTTTGCGCCAATTTATATCCTGCTCGGTATGCTGCTGGCTGTTGACGAATTTCATTGTGGGGAACAGGTATGTAACCCTAAAGTAGGATAATACGTACTAAAAACCTTTTTCAATTGGTCATAACACCCTTTGAACCTTAAAAAAGTGCCGATTTTACGCCATTTTTGCTTGATTTTATTTGAGTGTGTATTATAATGATGATAGATATAAATATACACTCAAATAAAGGAGATTGTTATGCCAGCAAAACCATCAGGTACGATCAAAACATCACGTGTAAATGTTAAGCAGAAGAACGGTGATATCTACGTTATGGAGCGTCAGACCTTGTATGACCCGGTTAAAAAATATAACAAAGTTGTGAGCAGTAAGCTCATCGCTAAAATTCCGAAAGGTGAAAAAATTCAGGTGCCTACACGCCCAAAAAGACCTAATGGAAGCAAACTCCCAATAAAACCACAGAAAGTATCTGCTTCCAGAAAACGTGTTGGAATGATGGATATCATAGGACATATAGGATTTATTTCCGGTATTGATGCAGCTATATATGCATCCACAGATATCGGGACCGCCCAGAAGATCATTTCCCTCGCAAGATATCTTCTGGCAACAAATGGACAAACACTCCCGGGAATACAGACCTGGCAGTATACCCATCCGCTTCCCTATGTGAACGGCATATCAGAGGATGTATACCATGCCCTGTTCCATGACATCGGGTTGGATGAATCGCTGCAGCAAAATTTCTTTCACGAGCGCTGTGCATTGCTTGGGGACCATGGAGCGATTGCTTATGATTCCACCACCATATCGACTTACTCCGGACAGCAGCCGGAAGCACGGTACGGATACAACAAAGCAAAAGACGGACTGAAGACGGTCAAACTGCTTACGCTGTATTCTATTGAAAGCAGACAGCCGGTCGCATTTACCAAACAGCCGGGCAACCTGCCTGATGTGTCGTCAATCGAAAACGCATTAAAACAACTTTCTGTCCTTGGCGTGGATCATGCCGAGATCGTAACAGATAACGGTTACTACTCAGAGTCTAACCTTTCTGAGATGCTCCAAAAAGGATTCGGGTTTGTCACGCTGGCAAAAACAAACATCAAATGGATCCGGCCGGAAATAGAAGCACGTATAGAGGAACTTTCTTCTATATACAGTGTATGTCCGTTTGACCCCACAACCCATGGTGTTACAGTTATGTTAATGCATGATTTTGACAAGGTGCGCAAGTATGCCAGCCACAAAAGCGGCGCTGAAAAGGGCGCTGTTGAAAGATTCAAAAGACGGGTGTATCTTCACATTTATTTTAATGCTTCACGGCAGGCGGAAGACCGGATTGAATTTGAAACAGACCTTATGGAATTAAAGTCAATGATAGAAGACGGCATACCTGTAGATGAGCTTTCCAGGAGTGCGCAGGAGAAGGTAAAAAAGTATATGTCGATAAGCACCTGGGGAAAGAAGACAACCGTTCGTTTTAAGGACAAGGAATGTCAGGAGGCATACAAATATCATGGCTATTTCACCCTGGTCTCCAACCGGGAGAAAGACTGTTTTGAATGCTTAAGGATCTACCGGAAAAGGGAGACCATCGAAGCTTGTTTTGAAGCGGAAAAGCAACATGCGGATGGAAGCCGTATCCGTGTTTGGAGTCCAGATACTTTGCGGGGCAGAATGTTTGTACAATTCGTATCGCTGTGTTATTACGAGTATTTCAGTGATCAGCTACGTAAGATTAAGCCTACTCTGGGCAAACAGAATAAGGATGGTATCAGAACAAAAGAGACGGTTGACCTTGAAGAGAAACTGTTAAGATGGATGGAGAATACGCCGGTTTATCTTCAGCTGCAATGGTTTGACACTGTGGAAGAGGTAAAGGTATCGTCCGAACTGCGTAACAAACGATGGAACACGGAGATTACCGCGCGGGATGCTCTATATCTTGAGAAATTGGGGATGTCTACGCACTAAATTTTTTTAGTGTGTATTATACGACTTTTGGGATGTAAATGGGGACTTGCGTTAGCATCGTTACTTATGCTTTTAGAGGGATGGATTACTTATTCTTTCCATATCCAAAAGCATAATAGTATGTATTTCTTTTTGCTGCCAGTGATGTATTTTTTGTTTCAATTACTGCTTGAAATTTCTGGGAAAGCTCCCGCTTGGATACGGAATGGCTCAATGGTGCTGTATATTATTCATCCTGCGGTAATTGTTGCCCACCGGTTAATCGCTAAAGTGACAGGACTTACAAAAATACTTGTGGACAATTCCTTTTTCCAATATATTTCGGTCTGTCTATTGTCATTGGCAGCTATGTTTATTATTCAAATATTTTTTGAAAGGGGAGTTAGAAATGTATCAAAAAGGTAGGGCGTGGATTGAACTGGATATGGACAATCTGGCTTACAATATAAGGCAATTCAGAAAAATACTTTCTCCTAAGTGTGCGATTATGCCCGCCGTTAAAGCAAATGCCTATGGACATGGTGCTGTCCTTATTGCAAAAGCATTGCAGGATTTGGAAATTAAAGATTTTTGCGTGGCATCAGTAAATGAAGCGGCCCTGCTTAGAAAAGCAGGGATTTTAGGGCAGATTTTGATTTTGGGATATACCTCGCCAAATCAGTTTTCTGATTTGGTGAAGTACAAGCTTACACAAACCGTAGTTGATTACCCCTACGCAAAACTGCTGAATGACTTTGGACAAGCAGTCTTTGTCCACATAGGAATAGATACGGGTATGCATCGCTTAGGGGAAAGAAGCGAAAATATAAAGGAGATTTGTAAAATCTGGGAGTTTGAGAATCTGAAGATAACAGGTGTATATTCCCATTTGTGTATGTCAGATGGAGCTAGTGATGCGGAACGGGATATTACTCTGAAACAAATTGAGGAATTTAATATGGTAATAAACTCGCTGCATAGAAAAGGGATACATCATTTTAAAACGCACATACAAGGAAGTTATGGCGTACTGAATTATCCCGCTTTGAAATTTGACTATGCACGATTAGGAATCGCACTTTATGGTGTATTAAGCTCTCCGAAAGATAGAATTATTTCTAATACAAAATTGAAACCAGTTTTATCATTAAAAGCCAGAATTGCGTGTGTAAAGCGATTACATAAAGGCGAAGCGCTCGGTTATGGTCTGAATTATAAGGCTGGAAAAGAAATGCAGATTGCTACTGTTGCAGTCGGATATGCAGATGGGATTCCCCGCGAATTGTCAAATAAGGGATTTGCTCTGATAAACGGGCAGAAAGCAGCCATTGTCGGCCGTGTTTGTATGGATCAGTTAATGGTAGATGTGACAGATATTAAGGGCGTGTCTTGCGGGGATGAAGCCATATTTATTGGGAAAAGCGGACACAGTGAAATCATGGCTGCCGACCTTGCAGATAGTATAAACACTATATCAAATGAAATTTTAAGCCAATTAGGAAGTCGTTTAGGCAGAGTATCAATAAAAGAAAGTCAAGGGAAAGAGTTCGACGGATTATGATAAAGTTTGACAAACTATGGGAAACGGCTGATGCTGCCACTAGGCAAAGAAATGTGGCGAATTCCATGTAGGCAAAGAACGAATCCCCCGACTGTAATGGCGTACAGTCGAGGGATTCTTCTTTTCTTTTTATAGTGGTAAAGCCTCCACTAAAACCATGCAGTTGTTTGAGACAATTTCGGATGGGAAATATCTCATTCGTGGCTTTACAAATAAGGATATACGGATCATTCTGCACCCCAAAATCCATGCTGAGAAGAAGGTGCGTGGAAAAATGAGCCGCACACTGTCTAAACTCCGTGCACATGGCTTGATACGGAAGATCCCCCATTCCCGAAAGTATCTTGTGACAGATAAGGGACGCCGCATCATGGGAGCATTGTTTTCTGCACTTTTTCACACCTTCTTGACTGCCACAATAATTCTTTAAATCCATTGGCTGCTGGTTCCACAAGAAAGCGGAACAATCCCTTTTTATCTGAATTAACATAATAATTCTTAGGAACATTTATTACATTGCGGGCAGCCAAAAAGAAACGGAAAAGAGAATCCCTCAATTCCGTTTCTTTTCTTATTATTTATAAGCCTTTTTCTTTCTCATGACACTTCCAACGAAGACAGAAGCCATCAAAATCATTGTAACAAACAATACTATATTGGCCTCATCTCCGGTCTTTGGGGAAGTTACAGTTTGTCCATCGGCATTATTCGTACTGCCCTGATCCTTTGATGAATTGTTCTGATTACTTCCCTGATTCCCATTCCCCGGCTGATTATTGGAATCGTCTCCCTGGTTACCCTGGCCTCCCTGGTTATCCTGATTATCATCCTTGTCAGAAAAACTTGGTTTACCAGTTCCGGATGATGCTGTTCTATCGCTATATACTAACGCATATGGAGAGAACGAGTCTGTCTCGAATGAAATAACCCAATCCTTTACTTCTGATTTCAGTTCTTCCGCTTTTGATTCTGATTCATTACTGTTATTGTAATGAAGTATCTTATAGGTACGTCCGCTTTTGCGGAGAGCTTCCGGTATCTGGAAATTAATGGTAATCTTTTGATCTAATTTATTGATAGATATATTCTCTAATCCTGCTACCTTCTGCCCGTTTTGCAATACATCTGCCAGTATATTGATATCATAATACTGTCCAATAATTTCTTTACTTCCTAATTTAGCCTGAAATCCATCCTTTACTTCCTGCTGTACTGCCGAACTTTCCTGAACCGTAAGATTCAATTTAGAAGATACCTTATAGTTGTCTCCTAATTCAACAAATTTCTCGGAATTATTTTCTTTTACATATACGAGAGCATTATTCTCTATTACTGAACAAACTTCTTCCGATACAGTAATCTGGTCAGAACCAACATTAAATTCCGTCTTCTTATCTTCAAGGTTCAAAGCATAATCCGTGATATCTACTTTCCATGCTCCGTCTGTACCAGTAAATCCTGTTTCTGGATCAACAACCTCTATACTGCTAAGATAATATATGCTTTCTCCTGTCTTTGTTACACCAAGCGCATTGATTGTTATTTTTTTAGGATAATCCTTGATATCTTTTCCCGACTTCGCCCACAATTTTGCACTTTCCTGAATAGCATATTTAAGCGTATCTTTACTAAGTGTCAAAGTTCCTGCATCCATATCATATGTATAATAGTCTTCCCCTACCGAAAAATTATGGCACCGTTCACCATCAACCTCCAGATATTTCCATGCAAAGAATTCTATTGAACCGATTGATTGCAAAGCATAATAATCTGTTCCATTCGCAAACGTAAATGTAATATCCTGAGTTCCATCAAATTTTTCCGTCTTTTGATTTGCTTTCCACAGCCGACTAGTTTCATCAGCAAGAACCCGTATTACTATCTCATTCGATACAATCTCACTGTAATCTGACTTTAATGCAAATTTCACTTTTGCATTATAATCTCCCTTTTTCATAAAAGGATGATTCGCTATATCTGGATAATAAAAATCAAAAACAGAAGATACAATAACCTTATCCTTTAAAGTTGGGAATAACATTCTCGTGCCATTATTAATAGCAATACTTATACTTATTTCATCTTCCGTATAATCACCCAACTCAACAGGAAGCCTTAATTCCCCATTCTCCCATACAAAACTATTTCCTACTACTTGCGGAGGTTTTTTCGTACTATCTGTCTGACTCTCCTCTTCTGTTATTTCACTTTGCACAGCTTCCACTTCCTCATTTGGAATATCTTCTAACTCTTCTGCAAAAACAGTATGTGCAACAGTACCGACTAACGCACCAAGTAAAATCAATGTTTTAAAATATTTTCCTAATTTGCTCTTTCTTATCATCGTATTCCATTTTCCTTTCTTTTATAATTAGCTATACCAATTGAAACTGTACATAAAAATATCCATAAAATCAATTTATTATTATCACCTGTTTTAACACTAACAGCTTTTGTTGTTTGTTTAGTATATCGATCATTTGTATCTGTTTGCAATGAATTACCTGCGGACGTATCTATTGATACGTTAGTTGTAGAATCATTCGTACTATCTACAGGTTTATTTGACAAATTTCCTGTTGATGGTCGACTTGAACCGTTTCCTGGCTTATCTAATGGATAATCTTGTTTTTTAGCAACAATCACTCGACACTCGGCTACGAATCCACCATCTACAGTCATGCTCTGTATCGTCGTCTCTCCAGTTGCTATCGCCTTAATTACTCCTTCATCCGAAATAGACGCTATCGTTTCATCTTTGCTTATCCACTCTACTTCTTTATTCGTTGCATTTTCCGGCATCACACTTGCACTTAACTTATATTCGTTGCCAATATTAAGAGTCATTTCTGATTGATTTAGTGCTATACCATTTGTCGATACCCTCTTTTCCAAACTATCTTGCCAACTATCCAAACTTGGACTCACGACATCTCCAGTATCCATCACCGGATCATAAACTATATTATCTAAATATACAGCATCTGGAATGCTGCTATAATATTCTTTCCCATCACTTAACAAAATATTATGATACTCAGTACGACGAAGCAAACTAGCATCTGAATATTCTTCAACAGTATATTGCATCTCACCCGTATCATTTCCTAAAAAGCGGACTGTGTAATCATCTTCTGTAAGATAAAAATACTTTTCTGTTCCGTCAACATACATGTAAATGGAACTATAAGAAGAGTCAACAATATTATCTACTATTTCACCGCAAATATTTCCATCTGCGTCGTACACGTATACATCAACCGGGCAATGTACAGATATTTTCTTTGTATAATTAGTTGTCTGATTAGCAAATAAAGTAAATACATTATCGGAAAAAGTTCCACCCGTCCTTTTTTTCAGAACTTTACAAACTGTTTCTCCTACTATCATTTCGGCAACTTTATCAGCCTTTTTCCCCCAGACTTCTCCATATGCAGATTTAATATTATTCTCTGCAATCTTTTGAAGATGATTTACAAAAGTATTAATATCTGTATATGCTATTATGCCAGGAGCATATGATTTTTGCTTTCTTCCATCAATCATTATATAATAATTAAATGTACCAGAACCAGCGTATGGCGCAGTTCCTTTAAATGCATTATACCCCAGATCCAATGAATAATATATTGTATACTTTTTTCTATCCTTTCCTATTGCTGTAATCTGAGTAGTAGCCTTTGTATTACCTACTTTAGTTAACACATTTTCATTAACTCCCATCTTCTTAAGCATAGAACTTATAATGTCATCGTCTGTCAACCCTGTTTTCTTTCTTATCGTATTGATAACTCCATTATCATCGTTATGTACTAAACTTGTTGAAGCAACAATATCTGCCACCCACAAGGTAACACATTTTTTAATATTGTTCACCTCAGTTTTTGTAAAATATTCCATTAAACGAGTATCATCAAAAGCAATATTAAGTCCATCTAAACATTCTACTGCTTTAGAAATCTCCTCAGTTGAATTACGTTCTGCTTTTTTTGCTTCTTGTTGTTCTCTTTGTAAATCAATATTTCCTACTGGTATATGTAGTGTATCAAAATATCTTTCTTCATCGGCAATCACACCTGTTTCCATTGTCAATGATTGAGTAACAGATTCCGGCTTATAATCATCTTCAACATATATGTCAAACGAATATTCTTTTGTCTCACCCCATTTTAAAATTTCATTTATTTGTATCTCTATGGACGATTTATTAGGAGAAAGCACCCCTCCCTTTTCAAAATATAGACCATGGCCATACGCTTTCAAATACATATTTCCCAATGATAATGATATTAGATTCTTATCACTCACCTTATTTAAATCTGAAATTGAATAAGGTTCCCTAACAGCCAAACTATAACTTACCTTTCCTTTGAATTGCTTTGTATCTATCTTTCCATCTGAATAGATTAAATTATTTATATCTGATGATAATTCCCTTTTAAGATATACAACTTCTAATATATTATTCATTGATACAATTTCATTTTCTCTCAACAATGCAATTATAACTTTACTTTCGTAATTAATTAATATCTCAGTTGCAATACCTATATCAAAATCACTGCCAACCGGATAATCTTTATCGTCGATTTTTACCGTAAAATTATTTAAATTGACAGATTGTAACGTTCCTATAATAGTTTCAGTAAAATAAGTTTTTTCAAATCCCCTTTTTTCCATCTCACTTATTTCAGGAACCAAGTTTGTTTCCTCTTCGACTACATTATCATTATTAACCATCAAATTATTGTCACTTTCATCTGATAATAAAACTTTTCCTGTATTGTCTTCCTCTATGTATTCATCCTCCAATTCATTTTTCGATAAATCTTTTGCCCATATAGATATACAATTTGATAATATCAAAGTTACTATAAGTAAAATCGTAATCCATTTTCTTTTCATTTTTAGCATTTTCTCCCTTATTTATTCCCAAATAATCAACAAAAATATCATTATTCTATAAAATTCTTCATTATGACATCAACTGAAAGATAGCAAAATGGAGATTTTTAAATTGCTTATAATTTCCCCCTATTTTTTATATTGCCATCAAAGCTAGCACAACTAATATCATTGTCATCATAATAAAAAGTACTACATTCGTCATATCTACGGTCTTTGGAGAAATTACAGTTTGTCCATCGGCATCATTTTGACTGCCCCGATCCTTCAATGGGTTGTTCTGATTACTTTCCTGATTACCATTCCCAAGCTGATTATTGGAACCATCTCCCTGGTTACCCTAGCCGCCCTGGTTATCCTGATTATCATCCTTGTCCGAATTACATTCCATTTTCCTTTCTATGATATTTAATACGCCTTTCTTCTGGATGCGTATACCATAACTCCTATTGCGGCCGCGCATAACAACAGCCACAAATACACACTGGCATCATCGCCTGTTTTTACACTTTTTCTAACATTACCGCCAGCATTCCCCGCAGATACATTCCCATTTTGACCGGAATCTGTTCCCGGCGCCAAATTCCCCGGCACATCAGCCTGAGACATTTCTTTATCTGACATCACAAGCAAATAATCTGAAGCATGGCTGAATACCAGACTTACATCTCCATCCGAATTGATCTTCCCGGCGTTAGTGAAGACCATCTTCCCGGCGCTGTCATGATAATACAGATTCCCATACTTACCCGCATGTTCTGTTCCTACACCTATCGTCAATGTTGCCTTGAATCCAAAGTCACCTTCATGTACAAGCGTAATCTGCATACATGGATTACTGCCTGCAAGTGCCTTTACCGTCGAATTTGGAATATGATCTGTATTCTTAATCACTTTAAGATTGATATCCTGCAGGTTAGCCGCCATAATATCCTTACCGTTAACAGTCCAGCTATACCCTTCCATTACCAGGGTTACAGATACGTCTTTTCCTCTTGCCGCCTCCAGAATCTCTTTGGATATGACGGTTTTGCTTCCCATATTAACCTCGATATTCTCACCTTGCTTCGCGTTATTCACTGCTCTTACGATCGAATCAACCACACGGTCCGGAAGATAAGAGTCCGGCGTTTCGCCCGGTTTATTCTCTGAGCCTGATGTTGATCCGCCGGACGGCTTAGACGGCTTGTCCGGATCGGTGGAAGAGGCATCCTCTGCTTTTCCCCAAAATGTCATGTGGTCATTGACAACAAATGTCTTGTTCGGAGTAGTATCGGCATCCCAGGTTATCTCCCCAAAGCCTTCAAATGACGTCAGCGCCGTAACCGTCTCTCCCTTTTCCGCTACCTGACAGAATACAGTCCCTTCATCATCGCCGCCGATCAGTCTGGAACCATTGATGATATAACGCACCAAGCAATTCTCATAGACTGCATTCATAATGTACTCTTCTCCATTCTGTGCCGTTCCTAAATTGCCCAGATATGCATAAGAATCCCACCCTTTAAACCGCAATCCTTTATATACCGCCGGAGCGTCTGAAGCATTCAACTGCTTTATTACATCCTCGCTTTTTGTCCCCTTCTTCACAATATAGGTTTCGCTGCCACGGTGAGACCGTCCTTCCTGATCATAATAATTACGGTAAATGTCTAATACGATAATCCCCTCAAAGTCCGATATCAAAAAAGCACCTTGACAGCCGGAGGCTATCTCACCTTCATCATGCATCCATTCATTATCATACTCCCATCCGCTAAACGGATAATCCGCGAAAATATCTTCCGGCATAAATTCACACGCGGTCTTCATCAGCTCTCCATATGTCGTTCCATACTCATAAATAATTGACTTATATTGATTAAAATTCCATTCTCCTTTATTGTTCGGATATTTATAGGAAACTCCAAAGACTCCTTTATCATACTTTGCATACACTCTATAATATAGATTAACGATCTTCGAATCCTCTGTAATCTCCATACCTTCTCCGTTCATCCATCCAACCTGGGTTAACCCTGGATAATCTGAACCCATATCTGGAAATGTCACTCCGATCTCCTTCAATGTCTGCCGGCGCTGCACATTCTCCTTATTGATCACAGCAATCGAATGATATTTGCCGTTTTCATCCAATGCCATAAACTGGATCTCTGCGTCAAATTCCGGATCTACGAATGTATCTCCGCTAAAAACACGCACATAAAGCGGATAACCTGCTTCATACGTGTATGAACTGTCGTCTGTCTCATCATCATATGCACTTCCGATGGAGATCTCACTGACATACCACTCACATGGATACAAGTCTTCAGTCAGAAGTGTTCCATGGTATTTACTATCCTGCTCATTCCATTCCAGCTCAATTCTTCGTTCACTGGAATCAATATCAGAAGCCGCTGCACGAAAAGTTACTGAACCCCATCTCGGAAGTTCTATCCCTTCACCCGCTTTTGCACCGACAGCAATGTTGATCTCTTCCCCCGGTTCTATATTTTCTCCGGCCTTATCCATATCAACAGAAGTAATCTGATAATTATTTTTCCTAAAATCTTTATCGTCTACCTTCAATATAAAGCTATAATCTTCTGTATTATCCATTATTACCGGAACCGTCTCTTCAAAATCTCCCCGCCTTGCATAGATCTCCTGCAAGGTCAGCGCATATTCCCCGCCGGCAAACTCGTAACTATATCCATATGAGCCGGTCAGCTTGTCAAACACACTATGTGAAGCTCCCAAATCCGATGCGGAAAGCTCTACTTCAAAATATCTCCCCCTTCCGCCGATTCCAAACCGTACCCACACACTCTGTTCTTCTATCGGTTTCTGAATTTCAAGCTTCATAGACATATCACTAAAAGCAGAAAAATCCACCGTTTTTCCGTTTTGCAAAAATTCAAAAGACTTCACTTGAATCGTATCGCTCGCTGATTCCTCTATATCAACCCAGTATCTTTCCGATTCTTCACCAGAAACATAATCCGATGATTGATTGCCATGTTCATCAACCGCTATGATACTGTCTATTAATATTCTTCCTGACACCTTCCCGTCAAGCTCATATGTACAGACGTATTCTTTTTCACTGCTCCCTCTACTCCAATCCATATATTGAGAATACCCGGAACCTTCTGCCGTTATATTTACCCGAATATCCTTAATTTCAGAAGCATCGTACACATATACAGACAATGATATCTTTGTATCTCCCGACACCGTCGTATGATTCTGTTCAAATACAACCTTTTCAATCACAGGGGCGTCTGATTCAAATTCTCCCGCTCTCTCCTTCTGCTGCTCTGAATTTTCTCCGTCTGAATCCGCGTCTGGCATGTCTAAATCATTTTCCTCTGCATTTGAATCTGGATTAGGCATGTCCAAATCATTTTTCTCTGCATTTGAACCATCTTCTTTTAACTCCTCAGCATTCACATTAACGGCGTCCGCACCGTCTCGCGGCTCGTCAGCGTAGCTTCCAAACGGCCGTACCATTGAAATCAACAGAGCCAACAGCAGCACGAAGATCATTCTCTTCTTTCCTTGTTTTCTACACATTCGCATTTTCCACTCTCCTTAATCCTCACATATATACTTTACCTCAAACAAACAGCAATAACTTAATATATAGTTATTCACGTTTTATTATAAACCCTTTCCCTATATTATACAACACTAATAATTAAATATATAGTTATTAGTTTCTTTAATTATAGTGCATACTTACAATATAATGGTTCAAAAGCAGGTGAAAAAGATGGCCATTGATTACAAAATCTTAGGAGAACGAATCAAGACACAACGTCTCTCTAAGGGAACTACACAAGAACATTTTGCAGAACATATGAATGTATCTGTTGGATATATCAGTCAGATGGAAAGAGGAATCACTAAGATCAGCCTTGAACGGCTGGCGTCGATCTCGGAATATCTGAATTGTGACATGACTCTTCTATTAGAGGGCGTTAATTCTGATAACGATAAATATCTGACAAAGGATTTTGACACACTTTATCGTCAGCTATCCTCATCTGAGAAAAAAATGCTGGCGCTGCTTTTAAAAGAATATATTAAAAATCGCTGACAAAATCCAGACTTGTAAAAAACAATGCTCTTGTATATAATAGAAGTAGGGAATTCCTATTTCCCTACTTTTTATTTTGGAGGTGATTAATTATAATGGAAACAACATTTGTTAATGACGCAAGAGTTATGGCAAAAGGACAAGTGACTATTCCAAAGAATGTACGCGCGGCACTTGGAATTGAGACTGGCGACCGTGTTACTTTTATCGTTGATGGTTCGAACGTTCGTGTGGTTAATTCCGCTGTGTATGCTTTGATGCGATTCCAGGAACATATGAAGGGCGAAGCTGAGAAGGCAGGTTTTTTGAATGAAGATGACGTTGCTGACTGGATTACCGCTTCCCGCCGTGAGGACAATACACAATGACTGTGATGATTGATACTAATATATTTATTTCAGCTGCTTTATTTCCAAATGGCCGTGCCGCTGCTGCTCTTCTAAAAGCACTCACGCCACCATACCAACCGCTGACTTGCGACTATGTAGTAGATGAACTGCACCGCAAATTTCAAGAGAAATTTGCGAATCGAATAACCGAGCTGGAAGCTTTCCTATACTCTGTGTTACCAATCATTCACGTAGTTCCAACCCCTTTAGAAATTTGTGAATCTGAGAACAAGATACGGGATCCAAAAGACAGACCCATTCTGCGTGCAGCCTTATCTTCCAATGTTGATTTATTTCTTACCGGCGACAAGGATTTTTTAGAATCATCCGTAACTGATCCGCGTATTATCGGTGTATCTAATTTCCTTGCTCTGTAAATGGACAGATTTACAAAGTAACTCTGCAAAAGAGGCTGTGAATAGCCGCACGAAACGACTCTTCACAGCCTCTGTATATACTTAAAATAATCCCTTCACCGTCGGATAGATCTTCCTGAACTTCTGATATCTCTCCTCATACTTCGCTACCAGCTCCGGCTCCGGCTCTACCGTATCCACAACCTTAACGACCTTCTTCGCGACAGTCTCCACATCCGGGTACTCTCCGCATCCGACCGCGGCAAGCATAGCGCCGCCAAGGGCAGGTCCTTCCTCGCTCTCGATCACATCTACCTTAAGGTTCATAATATTGGCAAGAATCTTCTTCCACAGCGCACTCTTCGCTCCGCCGCCGCAGATCTTCGTCCGCTCGATCTTGATCCCAAGACTCTTCGCAACCTCCAGTGAGTCACGAAGCCCGAATGTCACGCCTTCTAATACCGCCTGGGTCATATCCTCTCTTGTCGTATCCATGGACATACCGATGAACATCGCCCTCGCATCCGGATTATTATGAGGTGAACGCTCTCCCATCAGATACGGAAGATAGAAGACCTGGTTCTCTCCAAGCTTCGTGATGTTCGCCTGTTCCGCCGCGAAATCATTCGTCTTCAGGATATCCTCATTCCACCATTTGTTACAGGACGCCGCGCTTAACATGCAGCCCATGAGATGATAGTGCCCGTCTGAATGCGCAAATGAATGCAGTGCATTATACTGATCTACGCCGAAAGTCTTGCTTGAAATGAAGATCGTTCCAGACGTACCCAGCGAAATATTACACATTCCGTCGCCGACTGTGCCGGTTCCCACTGCCGCCGCCGCATTGTCTCCTGCCCCGGCAATAACTTTCACCTCCGCGGATAATGAAAGCTTCTCTGCAATCTCCGGTTTCAGGGTTCCGACCACCTCATAACTCTCATAGAGCTTCGGAAGCTGCTCTTCGGTAATCCCGCAGATATCCATCATTTCCTTAGACCAGCAGCGGTTCTTCACATCCATAAGGAGCATACCGGACGCATCGGATACATCCGTGCAGAATGATCCTGACAGACAGTATGCCAGATAATCCTTCGGCAGCATGATCTTACAGATCTTTGCAAAATTCTCCGGCTCATGCTTCTTCATCCAGAGAATCTTCGGCGCTGTAAATCCTGCAAACGCAATATTGGCCGTATACTCCGACAACTTATCCTTGCCGATCTCCTGATTCAGATAATCCGTCTCCTCCCCGGTTCTTCCGTCATTCCACAGGATCGCCGGGCGGATCACGCGATCATCCTTATCAAGCGCTACCAGTCCATGCATCTGCCCGCCGAAACTGATTCCCGCAACCTGGCTCTTATCGCATTCGCTGACCAGCTCCTTGATTCCTTCCATGGACTGTTCAAACCAGTCCTCAGGCTTCTGCTCTGACCAGCCCGGGTGCGGGAAATATAACGGATATTCCCTGGATACGATCTTCTGGATCTTTCCCTCGCTGTCCATCAGCAGCAGCTTCACCGCAGATGTTCCCAAATCTACACCTATATACAACATTCTCTTTACCTCCACGGATTCTCGGTAGGATATCTCACGCCTGCCGGCTGGTTGTATCCGATCTCCTCTACCGGTACGCCAATGTACTTAAATACTTCGAAGAGAGCCTTGCCGTGATGTCCGAATGCAACCGCGCCGTGATGCGGGTAGCCTCCCTCGATCAGAACATGACGGTAGAATCTTCCCATCTCCGGGATCGCAAATACACCGATACCTCCGAATGACCGGGTAGCAACCGGGAGGACTTCACCATGCGCAATGTATGCACGGAGCTTGTTATCCGCTGTGCTCTGCAGACGGTAGAACGTGATATCTCCGGGAACGATATCTCCCTCCAGCGTCCCTTGCGTTACTTCCTCCGGCAGCGCTCTTGCCATGATCATCTGATATTTCATCTCACAGAAGGACAGCTTCTTAGATGCAGTATTGCCGCAGTGGAAGCCCATGAAAGTATCCTGCTGTGTATAATTATATTTGCCCTTAATATCCTCCTCGTACATATCCTTAGGTACAGAGTTGTTGATATCAAGAAGCGTCACTACGTCATTGCTTACTACCGTTCCGATAAATTCGCTCAAAGCTCCGTAGATATCCACCTCACAGGATACCGGAATTCCCTGCGCGGTCAGACGGCTGTTGACATAACACGGAACGAAACCAAACTGTGTCTGGAACGCCGGCCAGCACTTTCCTGCAAGTGCAACGTATTTGCGGTATCCCCTGTGCGCCTCGATCCAATCCTTCAACGTCAGTTCATACTGGGCAAGCTTTTCAAGAATCTCCGGCTTCTTGTTGCCTGCGCCGAGCTCTTCTTCCATCTCCTTTACGATCGCCGGAATCCTCTCGTCTCCTGCATGCTTGTTAAATGCTTCAAACAGGTCAAGCTCTGAATTCTCCTCGATCTCAACTCCCAGGTTATAGAGCTGCTTGATCGGTGCGTTACATGCAAGGAAATTCAGCGGTCTTGGGCCGAAGCTGATGATCTTAAGCTCGCTTAATCCAACGATCGCTCTTGCGATCGGCGCGAACTCGTGAATCATATCCGCACATTCCTCTGCATCTCCAACCGGATATTCCGGGATATATGCCTTGATATTGCGAAGCTGCAGGTTGTAGCTTGCGTTCAGCATACCGCAGTATGCGTCGCCGCGGCCCTGAACCAGATTGTCGCCGCGCTCCTCTGCTGCCGCAATAAACATCTTCGGTCCTTCGAAATGCTTTGCCAGCAGAGTCTCTGAGATCTCCGGTCCAAAGTTGCCAAGATATACGACCAATGCGTTGCATCCTGCCGCCTTGATATCCTCTAATGCCTGTACCATATGGATCTCGCTCTCTACGATACAAACCGGACATTCATAGATTCCTTCCTGTCCGTATTTCTCCGTATAAGCTTTCATCAGGTTCGCCCTTCTCGTTACAGACAGGCTCTCCGGGAAACAGTCGCGGCTTACCGCCACTACACCGATCTTCAATTCTGGCATGTTGTTCATAATTATCGTTCCTCCTTAAATTAAATATGTTAAATTAATATGTTTCTTGTGTCCCGCATATATTCCTGCAGACCGTCTTATAATGTTATATTCTCACCCTTCAGCCCGCAGAATGCGCCCGCAATCTTCGCATCCTCATGGGCGATCAGCCACTTGTTCTTAGCCGTGATCAGCTTATCCTCTCCGTCTTTACGCGGCTCAAAATCAAGCTCCAGATTCGTATCCTTCGGCAGTACGATCACACAACGAAACCCTTCTTCCCCTGCGCTGCAAGGCGCGTAATGAAGCGTCGTCGCATACAATTCTACCGCCGTCCCCGCCGGCATATAAAACGCCTCGATCTTCGCGGTATCATAAGTATGATCCGCCTCGATATCCTGCTGCCTTCCAAGCAGAAGGATCAGATCGCTCTGTGCAATATCCACTTCCGAAGAACGATGATACTCTACCGCATTAAGCTTCTTATTGTACCCGTTGCAGTACCCGACCTGGATAGGCAGTCCGCCGTATGCACGCACCGCAAGCTCCTTCGCCGCCGGCACTGCTTCTAACGCTTCTGCAGAAGGCACATAGACCACATCATCCATCGGACAAGGCTGCTGCTCCATCACCTTAAGCAGTTCAGAGAAATCATACCCTTCAAGGACCTTCCCATATGCACGAAAAGCAGCATCCGTTACTTTCTGAATCTCCATATCTTTCTCTCCTTCATCATGTTACTGGTTTACAAATTAGTTAATGTCATTTTATCAACTTTTTTACATGCATACAACTCAATAATTAGCCCTTTTATAGCATATTTTTGTCTTTTTATCCTATCATCATTTTTCTGTACTCGCTCGGCAGCATCCCATATCTCTTCCTGAATGCCTTCGCAAATGCCCTGCTGTTGGGGAATCCATTGCCATATGCAATCTCTCCGATCGGCATCCTTGTGTTCATAAGCTCTTTCACCGCATGCTCCAACCGGATATTATCCAGATATATCTTATAATTGGTCTTGGCGTATTTCTGAAACATCCTGGACAAATAAGTCGGTGAATATCCGAAATTCTCTGCCAGGCTCTCCAGGGAGATATCTTCCCTGTAATGCTCCTTCATATAAGCCGTGATTACCGACAGCCGGTCCAGCTTCCGGTTATTCCGGATCACTTCCTCATTCACATCCGTCTTACGGTACTTCGTCACAAGGATATACACCAGCATATAGAACTGGCTCTGCACCTTCAGCTCATAGCCACATGGTTTCTCCACATATGTGCGGTACATTTCCCGGATCAGATGCATCACCTCTTCATCCTGAAGCCTAGAACTATGGGAAAAATAGATGAATTTCTCATCCGTGTAATATTTCTTGAATGTAGTAAGGGGTATCTGCAGCACTACCGTCTGATTCTCCCTTGGCGAGAAAATGGAATGAATCTCATTGGAATTCACCAGCATGAATTCCCCTGGTTTCAACGGATAGCGCACCTCATTGACATAAAATTCCAACTCTCCCTCAAAGAGGGCAAAGATCTCGACCGATCTGTGCCAGTGCTTTTCACGGATATAATTGCCGTCCTTCCCCTCGAACAGGAACATCTTGAACGGGATATCATCATTTGGCATAATAATCTCATGAGAATACCCCCTGCTTATATCTTTCTGTTGCTTCATATCTATGATTCCTTCTCTGAACCCACACCCTCAAACTACTGTAAACTCACAGCCACTCCGTAGCTCCCACGACGCCGACTGCCCTTGCGCCGCACTCATTGGCGTATTGCACGCACTCCCGCAAGGCACGCCCTTCTGACAATGCATATAGGAAACCTGCCACGAAGCTGTCCCCTGCTCCTGTCGTGTCGATACACTCGGCTCCCGCCTTCGCCGGCGCCATAAAGGACTCCTTGCGGTTCCTCACAAGGCATCCTTTCCCGCCGCACTTGACGATCACATTTCCCACTCCCGCTGCAAGCAATGCCTCTGCCGCCTCTGCCGCAGTTCCTTTCCCGGTAACTAACATCGCTTCTTCTTCATTCGGCAGCAGATAATCAATATACGCAAATGCTTCCGCCATCTCTTCTGCCGTCTCGCCCCTCTTGCATTTCGTCATATCCGCACATATGATCTTATCCTGCTTCTTCGCCTGCACGAAAATCTTCCGAAGTTCTTTCGCCCCGATCTGAGGAAATACGAAGATGCTGGCAAAGCAGACAATCCTCGCGCTCTCAGAAAAGGGCATATGAATATCTTCAAGACAGAGCTTCCGCAGGCTCCCCCTGTCATTTGTCAGGAAATTACGTCTGCCGTCCCTCTCAACAAGCACCACATTGATCCCTGTTACAAGTTCCTCCCTCCGGCATCCTGCCGCAAGCTCAATTCCTTCCCTCTCGCAATGCCTGATAATATAATCTCCGGTATGATCATTCCCAAGTACCGTCTCAAGACGCACCCGTTTCCCCAGACGGGCAAGCACGGTCGCCTCATTCAGTGCGTCCGCCCCTACCGACATACGGATATCCTCAGCCCCGTAAGATCCAGTCTGGAATACCTCCTCACTTGCCGGACGGACTAATACGTCTACGATCGCCGCTCCTATGATGATAATCTCTGATTGCATCTTTTCTGTCATCTGCCCTTCCTCCTTATGACGTCTTGCTTATATCATACACCCATTAAAGCGACATCTCAAGAATATAGAGATGAATTGCAGCCAGGAGCAGCCCCCCCTTGGGGAAGTCAACAGTAACTTGAAATAAATCACACACCGAGCTATAATATAAACGTCATATAGTATATCAGGTGCACAGCCCTGTCTGAACTGTTACCATAATTTCACAAGTACGGAGACCAACATAATGAAAATAAAACGATCCCTGATAGTTCTGATCATCCTCTTCTTATCTGCGGGCGGGTACACTGCGCTATGTTTCTTTGCCGATACAGACCGCATGCTGCCTAAGACCACGGTAAATGATACCGATATCAGCAATATGACCTTAACAGAAGCCGCCCTGGAATTAGGCTAACTCTTAGAAGTGGCGACTTATCGGAATGTGTATACAGAGGATAAGAGCCAAATGTTTCATGAAAAGATCGGGATAAGTTCATATATAAAATAAATTAGAGCCTTAGGAGGAATATTATGAGTTTATTAAACTTATTCAACAAAAAAACAAAAGAACGGCCGTCTCCAAAAACCAACGAAGCAAACACGGCAGACAAATTCGGGATTTACTCTGGTATGCGGGTAGAAGTAACAACGGATACCGGCCAGATACTTTTTGTGGCAAAGCTGATGGAACTGCACGGAAAAAAAGCTGAACTGCATCAGTATTCTGAAATAGAACTTCCTGAGCAGGAAGAACCCCGCCATGTCAAAATCCGCGGATATAACGACCATAACCGAAAAGCTGTCCACATGGAAGGAATGATCACTCCCCTTCCCAAACATATATGGCAGATCGAGGAATTAACGGTAATCCGAACCGCAAACGACCGCGCCTTCTTTCGGCTGGACACGAATCTTGACGCCACCATTACCATGTTCAGCGGGCTGGCAATGGGAGAACGCCCCTGTACATTGCTGAATATCAGCGTCGGCGGAGCCTGTGTCAGTTCAGAATACGAATACCATGAAGGAGAGAAATTCTTACTGAAAGTAAAACTGATAGAAGACCGTCCAGAGTCTGCGATGTTCTGTCAGGTACTGCGTGTTATAGAAAAAGACAGACAAAAATACGAATATGGATGTCAATTCTTAGAACTTACGGAAGAAGATCAGGGGAAGATCATGCAAAATATATTTGAAGTCCAGCGCAAACAGCGGGCGCGAACCTAGTACACCGAATAATAAGTAACCAGCCATATAACTTGCCTGATTTTCCATCTGCGTCGTTGTCGTCAATCGGCGTAGCGCCCACTACGCCTCATTCCTTCGCCTTGCATATGAAAAACATTCTGCGTTATATGGCTAGGAACTTATTTTTCGGTGTACTAGTTATCAATAATTTGAACTGCAGCCGGACAGGCGCCGGCTGATGACCTCCCCCATTGTTCCGTCGGGAAAATTCATTACTGCCAGGTATTTTTACATCATCGTATCGTCTCTAAGAACCTCCGCCAGACTAATCTTACGCACATTCCGCCATGCCAGATAGTATGCCAGAGCCACAGAACCTAAAATAGCCAGCATAAATATAATAATCGGAATGATTGGGGCCTCGTCCATAAATCTCCCCACATCCATATAGCTTTTCTGCAGCATATATCCTACTGCAATAATCACAAGCGGAATGCTGATCAGGACCGGCCTTCCGGCTATCACCAGCGCTTCTATGCAAAACATTTTTTTGAATTCCTTCGGCGTCAGCCCAACGGACATATATCTGGCAAATTCCCTTTTCCTTTGACGTACAAACCCCAATGTATTGGAAAATACATTGCCAATGCCAATGATAGCAAGCAAAACACAAAAGCTGCCGAATAGTGTCATCATTCCCTGTATCTCCTTATTATTTGTTTCATATTCCCGGATACGGTTTTCATATTCTATGGTATATTTCCCGCTGACAAGCTGTTTCATCTCATCCTGCAGCGTATCTAACTCTTCCAACGTCACATTTTCTCTGCCCCTGGCACAGATATAACTGTCTTCTTCTGCTCCTCCTATCTGCCCTTTTATCTCCCTCCATAAGGATACCGGGATAAAATGCACCAGTTCATAATAATCTAGCGTTGCATATGATTCCCTTAAAACGGGAGGGGTTTCTGTATAAGACAGCACCGGTATCTCTGCTGTCATTTCTTCATTATCTCTCTGTTTGAGAGTGCTTACAGCCCTTTCCTCTCTGATATAAGGCACAAAATCAGGATGCCTGAAATCAGGATTGGTCACATCACGGATCTGGTTTAATATCACTGCCCCGTCCAGCCGCGGAGGGATTCCTATCTGTTCACAATATGCACAAAAACTGTTATCGTCCAGTATCACAATCGGCACATTTACCAGCCACCCTCCAGAAACCTTCGTTACATAATCGCCGGAAGCATGAGAGAATCCGTCAAAGGATTTCATTTCTTCGCTCATTTCTTCCTCTGTGACGATTCTCCTGGCTGATGCTTTCTGATATACGATGGCGCTTTCTATCCCATCCAGATTCTGAACCGCTTCTGTTTCCTCAAAATCCTCCACTTTCGTATCTTTTACAGTAACCATTACATCCCATACTTCCTGATACCTTTCAAAATAGGTTTCTCTTGTGCTGATTCCAGAAAGAGAAAAGAAACACTGCATGGCAGAAAATGCCATAAATGAAAATATGAGGGATAAGGAAGCCGTCCGCAAAGCCTTTCTCTGTGCTTTTAATGCATTGCCAGCCAGCTCTCCCTCCACCCCAAAGATCAGCATAAGCAGATGCGGAGCCCTCCTCTTCAACTGTAATTCATCGGTATTCTTAATCGCCTCAAGCGGTGTCAGCCTGCTTAACTTTCTGGCTGGCAGCCATGCGGAGATCCATATGGTTATGACGGTTACGAGCAATGTCAGCACCAGAACCAACGGATGATAGCCGAAAACTGATTTATGCCGGCCATCAATATCGCTGCCCAACACAGCATTTGTCATATGCACAAGTCCCATACTTCCTGCTATGCCTAACAGGTCTCCAACAAGAACCGGGGCCGCGCATAGAGCAGCCGCTTCCTGTAAAAGACACGCGCGAATCTGCTTGGGCGTAGCGCCAATGCTTGAGAAAATACCAAACTGATGGATTCTTGCGTTCATGGATACCGCAAAAGAATTATGGATAACGATAATCAGCGACAACGACGCCGTTAACATTATCACTATAAACATGGGGAACAACAGCCGAGGGGCGGTATCACCTGGCCCGCGAATCAGATACATTGCCAGAAGTTCATAGTTATAGTTAATTCTTTCCGGCAAGACCCCAACTTGTTTCGCAATGCGGGAAGTGTCGGAAAACACATATTTCATATCATCAAAATAAATATCTACCGTAGCTTCCGCTCCTTCATATCCTTCTCTATTTGCCACTGCATCCCTTACATTGGCAAAATTTTTTATGGTCTCTATATCCTCCTCCGCTAGTTTCCCAACGATCCGGCTCTGCCAGCTGCCTTCTTCCCGTTCAATCCTCTCAACCTCATATTTCCATGAATTATAAAACAAGCTGCACAATAAAGATAAAAGCAGGGATGAAATAAATGCCGCTATCATAACAGATACGCCGGATGAACGGTTGTTTTTTATATAACCCAATGAATAATCTTTCCACATATTACGTTGCTGCCACGCGTTTAGGGACAGCGTTTTCACCTCCTCTCGTCACTGATAATACGTCCGTCTTCAACCGTAATAATCCGTTCCGCCTCCAAGGCCACATTTTCATCATGGGTTATCAATAAAATTGTCTGTTCCAGATTACGGTTGGAAAGCTTTAACATATCAATAATTTCTTTTGAATTTTTTTTGTCCAGATTTCCAGTTGGCTCGTCCGCCAGAAGCAGCGCCGGACGATAAATCAGTGAACGTGCAATCGCCGCCCGTTGCTGCTGGCCGCCGGATAACTGGCTTGGCAAAGCATCAAGCTTCTCAGCAATGCCCAGAGTACGGATAACCTTCTCAAAATATTCCTGATTTGGCTTTTTCTTGTCAAGGGCAAGAGGCATGAGGATATTCTTCCGCACTGTGAGAGTAGGAATCAGGTTATAAAACTGGTATACAAGTCCTACTTTCCTGCGCCGGAAAATTGCTGCCTGTGTTTGGTTTAGTTTTAAAAGATCCGTTCCGTCTATGATAACCTTCCCGTCCGTAGGCTTATCCACACTGCCGAGAATATGCAGCAGAGTAGACTTACCAGAGCCGGATGCTCCGACAATTGCCGCAAATTCCCCTTTGCCAACAGACAGATCAATCCCATCCAGTGCTGTTACTTGATTGCCGCCGGAACCATATACCTTTCTGACGCCCTCACATTTCAAAATTTCCATTCTGTACTTCTCCTTTCTTCTGCATATCTCTGCAATTTCCATGACTGCCGCACCGACAAGGTACTCTCCATTAACAGTATAGCAAACGAAAGTTACAACTCAGTGACCATAAAAACGAATCTCAAAAAATGCGCCGGCATGCGGCTTATTCTTTGCCCGTATGGTTCCATTCTGGCGTTCGACAATTTCTTTTGACAGGGACAATCCTATTCCAATACCACCTGCCCCTGCATTCTGTCCGCGATAAAATCGCTCAAAGAGATGCGGAATATCCTCTTTTGCAAATCCCGCCCCCTCATCCCATATCAGAATTTCTGTATATAGTGGATTCTGTGCGTAGGAACAATGGATGGTTCCCCCTTGATTATGCTCCATGCAATTTTTCATTACATTCATTATTGCCTCCATGGTCCAATCCAAATCAACAATAACAAGCATCTCACCCAGTTCTGATATATCTATGGAAGTGCCAGAACTGACAAACAGTTCCTGCAGGTTATCTGCTGCAAGGACAAGAAGAGTAAAGACATCTACCTCATTCTTTTGTAAAAGCAATGTTCCTGCATCAAGCCGTGATAAGACCAGCAGGGCTTCCTCCAAATGAGTCAGCCGCAAGAGCTGTTTCTCTACCTGTTCCAAATGTCTACTTTCAGGCTCTTGCTTCACCATCTGGACAGACAGGGAAATAGCAGTAATCGGGGTTTTAATCTGATGTGCAATATTGGCCAGATTCTCTGCGAAATCATTCCTTGCCCGCACCGCAGATTCCTTCGCCTGATAGAGAAATGTCACTGTTTTATATATCTCATCTTCCAGTTTAGAAAAATCATCCTCCCCAGACGTGGAGAGAATGACCGCTTTTCCAATATTCACCTGTTCCAGATACTCCGCTAACGCCCAAATACGCGCTGTTTCTATTTTATTCCGATATGAATAAGTAAAAAAATAAAGTAAAAGTCCCAGCATAAAACCCATTATTACAAATAAAACATTTTTTTCATAAGTAAAATTCGAAAAATCAGATATATGATATCCCAATTCAGATAAAACATCAGCTTCCATGGCATCGTCAGGAATTCCCTCTGTATATGCTTTTAATGCCGCAGCAATCATTTTTTTCGCCTCAGGCACCTGCTCCGCCACTTCACCGCATACTGCATTTAACAAGTCAAACTGAAGCCGGCTGCAATGGCGAGAGACCAACAAGGCAGAGACAGCAGCGGCAATCAGACTGACAGATAATACAAATCCAAGTGTAACTAACATATTCTTTTTTCCGCTCATATGTCATCCTCCATGCGGTATCCTACACTTCTGACCGTTTTTATACATCTCGGCTGGTAAAGCTTATCCCTCAGCCGTTTCATGGTAACCGTCAGGGTATTATTGTTCACATAGTTTCCATTTACATCCCATACCTGCTCTAGTAATTTTTCCCTGGTAATCGTTCTCCCCTTATTTTGCATCAAATACAAAAGCAACTGATATTCCGCTGCGCTTAGCGATATTTCCTCAGAATGGCAGGAAACTGTATGGCGGTTTTGGTCAATAATAATACCGGCACAGGAAAGATATTGGTCCGCTTCATTTCCTATTCTGCGCCGCAGCGCCTGAATCCTTGAATACAATACCTCTAATTCAAATGGCTTCACTACATAATCGTCCGCACCGTTTTTAAACCCCGAAACAATATCCGCACTGTCTCCGCGAACAGTAAGAAATATAATAGGCAATTCCTTCCAATTACTGCGAATCCACTGACATAAACTGTCTCCATGCCCATCCGGCATATTCCAGTCCAGCAAGACAAAGGCCGGAACATGGTCTCTTAATATCTGTCTTGCCTGTGCAAGCGTCGCACAAATCGTTACCTTAAAATTCTTTTGCTCCAGATATTCTTTTACAGCAGATGCAATATTAGGGTCATCTTCGATATAATATAAATCAACCATAGCAGATTTCCACCTTTTCTGTTTATATTCGTTGGATTGGCTAATAATGTCCAATAAGATGTATTTCACCCACGGCAACACTACCTGTTCGCTTAGGAAGTTTGCTATTATAAGTAAACATCTTATATATTATAGCAAATATAAATGACAGTTTAATGACTAATCTTTAACTTCTTGTCCAAAATCATTGTATGTAAAAGCAGCTCATCAAATCCTGTCTGATACTTTTCTGCTACAATCAGCACATTAAATGCCTTGTGGTATCTCTGAATGTCTCCACAATTATTTGTGATTTCTGACCGATATTATAAGGATGCAACTCTTGATAAAATAAATTTCTCCTCAATCGCCTATCTCGTTGCTATATACATGAAACGGATGAAGCGATCCGTCCCCCTGTTCCTGTCCAAATATTTCCAGTGTAGTTGCCTTTGGCGTAGCAGTAAACGCAAAAAAGGATAAATTCTTATGTTTGCCTTGGGTGAAGTGGTAAACTAAAACTGGATACAGGGATGCAAAAACTGGACACAATGATATAATCTATATACAAAGGTAATATCATCCGTGGACGGCTATCTTCGCCTTTACCGTGCCGAAAAAGGACTTCCGCCCAGAACACGCGGGAAGAAAGCCGGGAATGTCACGCCTTGCGGTTGGCAAACGAATTAGAAATTAATGTGAATGAGATATGCGCCGCCAGTCCATTTTCCAGCGCTATTACCGAAGAAGAAATATATCTCACGCTCCCCGATGGACTAAATGGCGCTCTTGACGGAAACCGGGTAAAGGTATATCTGAAAAATTCCCTATATCCACTTATGTATCTGTTTGGGAAAAACAGTATGCCCGATGTGGATAACCTGTTGACTTCATTTTATCAGCTAGACGATGAAGCTAGAAAGGAAGTAGTGGAAACGATACAGTTCAAGTTGCAGTACCACAAAGACAAAGAGCGGGCAGAACAGGTAAAGCAAATAAAAGGTTGGTAAAAAATGACTCCAGGGAATTTAATCATTCACTGGAGCTTTATAAATACATCCCTATTAAGACTCTTAATATTACATAGCCTGCTTACCCCTTTTTAAACAGTATGATTTTCCCTCCACACTGCCTTTATACTTGATATAGCATCTCGTTTTCTCATAGCTTTTAAAATTGATTCTATCTCTTTAACTGATATCGAAGTGTTTTGTTTTTTAGCAATTTCCTCTATGAGCTGAGTGCCATTAAGTATTTGCAACGAATATTGACCTAATCGCATTCGCCTTTTCGCTATATCACGCAACATTTCAATATCTGAATCCTCAGCTAATAAGATAGGCATCTGCAAATAGGATGCCATTAAAATCATATGAACATCCCCCATACTGCTACCTTGCTTATGTGTATTATATATGGTTTGTCCTTTATGTAAACACAATTTCTCTACTTGCTTTAGACTATTCATTGCTTCCAAAGCCAATCTCATATCTTCATATAGTACACCGTAATAAGCTTCATACGACTGTTTATCAATTGCATCTTTTTGAAATTCATTATACTGAATTACTCTTATATACTTTTCCTCAACTAAACGAACAAAGTATGAATGTAACGATAATTCATGTTCATAAATATACGGATGCGTAACAGGAATGTACTCTAACTCAGCCAATACCTTTTTTATATTGTCTATTGCCTTTCCCTCTGAAGATAACTTTTGAAGAAAACAGGTGTCTACAATAACCTCAGTTCTCCTCATGCTTATCTCCTTCTATAGAAATATCCACAATATCATCAGTCCCATTTATATCATCAATATCAAAGTCGCTCTTTATCCTATTAATAGTATAAATGCTCAATTATCTGCCCTTTTCAACTGTTTCCAACAAATTTCTTAAACCAGGAATTGTTTTCTTAGCGGTCACTCTATCTAACATTGTATTCTGATCTTTTGAAAAAGCATTGACCAAAGGCAATATGGTTTCTTCATTCTTCAAAAGAACATCTCCAAACTTCTGAGTGATTATTTTTGTTTCAATGACCCTCTTTCTTACAGATTCGTATGGAACCATATAATCATTCATTTGTAACACTATGACACGAATCAAATCCACAAGTCTAAGCCTGCTAGGGTCAAGACCCAACTTTTCCATATGCACCCAAAAAGTTTTCCTAAATTCTTTTGCTGGCATTAACAATTCCGCTGCAAATCTATTAATTATTCGTTCTTCTATCTTACTCTCTAATACACCTCGTTCTCCAGCTAACTCCCACACTTGGGTAGCACCCCCCATACATGTCCCAACTCATGAGCAGCCGCAAAAACTTGTTCAGCAACAGTCTTTGCAGTATTAATATATACAAAGTCCTCTAATTTATCTTTAACAAAACGCTTTGTATGAAAACCACAGTTAATTTCATTTTCTGTTGGATAATATACAACTGTACAATGCTTTTCCAAAATTCCAAATATATCATCCTTAATTATCATGTTATTTAAAACATAATCTGTTCTAACTTTTTCTATTGCTGTTGGAATTTGTTCCACTATCTTTTCCCAATTCATTTGCCACCTCAAAAAAGCTGTACTTTCGTACAGCTTTCCCTTTTATATAGCTTCTCTAAGTTCCACATATTCATCCATCAAATCCAATATTTTATCCAAATTATCAGGATTACTAAACTCTTTCATATACTGCAAATCCGGCACCAAACTGTCCGATTCATGATTAATCAATTCACTCTTTGTTGTTTTAAGAAGACTTGCCATCTTATCTAATTCAACTGGAGGAATTATAACCTTTCCTTCGATAACATTCCACACATCTTTAATTGAATACCCCAAATGTTTGGCAAAGCTATCAAGACTAATGTTAGCTTCCAGCATACACGTGCTGATGTTAACGCCAAGCCTTCTTCCTACGTTAGCCATATTACATCCTCCTTTATAATCCTCACTACAAAACATCTTCAGCAAAATAATATACAATATTAAAAATTATAGCATTAGTGCATTGACCCGTCAATCACTTTCTTATATATCTATGCTGATTTTATGCTGATTTTCCGACACTTATGCCGTATTGTTATTTATATCGTCTATCCTCGTTTTTATTATAACACATTTTAAACCTTTCATGTATTTTTATTTTTTCCATTACCATTATATTCATATGCAGTAATATTTCTACGATTTTAATCCTTTACGGCACCGTTTTGGCACCGCTTTACATTTTTTCACTGTTGCAAAATTTCAAAAATGGCTTCCCGATTTCTCGGAAAGCCCCATAAAATCTAGCTTTTTACTAATTACTCAATGATAGTAGCAACCCTTCCAGAACCTACTGTTCTACCACCCTCACGGTTTTCTGTGAGGGAAATCGGTGTGATTTTACTTGATTTATAGGGCTTTTTCAGTGATTTTTTCTTTGATATGCGCCTTGTATCTGACGTTTTTCAAATTTTTGTTATCATGGTGTTATCACGAAAGCATTTCAATCTCTATTGTTGTATGCCTTTATCATTTTCAATTTTCCCATTTCAGACACCATAGATATTTTGGGGTAGTTTTGGAGTCATTTTGGGGTAGTTTTGGGGTAATTGGAGTGCAATAGCCAAAATCATTTTACTTCCCAATAGCCTCCCCGTGAAGCACCTATATGCTCGATCAATCCTTTACTTTTCATTTTTTTCAGCTGATATTTCACGCCATCTTCTGAAATCATTAACAGCTTTGACAATTCCTTTCTTGAAATATACGGATTATTACGCAAAGCATTCAGAAATACTTCTTCTGTGCGTTGGACATATTGTTCAGCTGCTTGTGAAACATCATTTATTTCACTTTTATTATCTCTGTTTTCCCCATAGTTCAAATTTTTCAATATAACTGTAAATTCCACTCTTGATGAGATAAACTGCGGCGCTTTACTTTCATCATAATTATTTGCATTCTTGTATGCATTTATTATCTTCGTCAGTCCACTGCCCTTACGCTCCATATATCCTAACCGCTGAAACACATCTGCCAAAACAGGATTGCGCCTTGTCGAAGGAATTGCATCTATAACCCGTTCCTGTACCAAGGTTCCGTCCGGCATTCCTCCGGGCGAGTATATCACCATCCGATCGTCAAACATATCTATATGGACTTCACTGCCATTTACCAAATAATCCCGATGCACCAATGCATTAACTAATGCTTCAAAATAACTCCGTTCACAATATTCCGGCATATCAATCCTCGAATTGGCTGTCTTTTTCCACATTGTTTTCATATTTCTTTTGATAAATGCAACTCCTTCATTCAAAAGACTGATTAAACTTCCTGAATATTCTGCATCATCAAAAGCATCCATAATGCCGCCACCCTTATCCAATCCATTCCATCTTGTGCAGAAAACCCTTGACCATCTAATAGGCGAATCATCTGCCAGCAATGCTCCGGCATTTGTAAGTTTTCCCTTATCATCTACTAAACCAAATGACACCAGCTCTTTATCATCCAAGCTTTCTCCTGTCCATGCTTTATACCGCTCGCGTAATTTGCTGAACGCATAATCCGATACGCTGTAGGTTGTACCCAACGCATCATAGGATGAATTCTTTCCACGCAGCACCAATCGCTTTAATTCTGTTGCGTCTGCTTTCACACTCTCATTCCCCAGACGGACATATGCTTCCATTACACCGTCTGCCAAATAATAATACGGAGTTTCCTCCCCCTGTCGAATGTTTAACAAAATCAATGTTTTATTATCTTCCGTTCTAAAAAAACTAAGATGAAATTCCGGAATCGGGTCAAGGCGTGTCTTTATCTGCTCACTGATAATCTCTGCATCTTTCTCTGCATCCAAAAGTCCTCTTACTTCATTATCATTTGAGACGCCAAAAATCAAAGTTCCACCAATGCCATTTGCAAAAGCGCTGACACTTTTGCACCAACTTTTTGGTCTTTTCACTTCCAATGCAAGTTTTTTATCATAATCCGTTGTCTCACCAATAATATCTTTTAAATTCATCCTGCCCATCTCCATTATATATTCACCACACACAATTTTCTGACATTCATTAAATGATTTATCTGCGTGTTCTAAATCTATACTCCTGCTTTAATCTCTCAAATATTTCAAAAGCTACTGGACATATTTCTATCGTATCCAATATACTCAGCAAACTTGATAATCTTTCTGGCTGGTCGGTATATGGATATTTTTTACAACTATCAGGCTTACAATCGCCCAATTTACAGTTACCGTCTTCCTGCAAAAAATCACATGGTTTATGCTTGGTCTGATAGTTTATGCCATAATCTTCTTTTTCCAAGTAAGTATCAATAAACTGTTCAGGCGTTATTTCTAAATGTTGTGCATCCCTATCAATATCTTCTGCCGGAATACTCCCCTTATACATCTTGCAGCAGTTTCTGCATTGGTTGCAATCGTAGTCTGCAAAGAGTTCTTTATGTAATCGTAAGAATTGACTGTCTAACTCGTCCTCATCTGCATGACATTTCAGGAAAGTACGGAACTTAAAGTTTTCGTTTTCTTTTTTCTTGGCTTCTGCTCTTACTTTGTCTGGTTGTAGCATACATCTTCCCCTTTCTCTCATAAAAACAGTTTCTAATATTTCAATTAAAATACAATTTTTAGTATAGCAACAACGAAGCAATCAAAAATTTTCCATATATTCTCAATTTATAAACCATTCCCTCTGCTCCATTTTATCACTTGTTCAACGTAGGCGGACCCTCTGTGAGAAATTAGGTTTATCAATCATTATCTCATCCATCTGCAGTTCTTCTACCATACTCAATAAATTCGCCAAGAGCTGTTTTACATCCTTTCTATAGGGCTTTGGGTCTGAAACAAGGGCATTATGCAATTCTTCAGTAATTGCACCGAAAAATAAACATCCTCCATGTTCTTGCAATGTATTCACCAGCCATAAATAAGCATTGCTCCATCTGAACATGTCTTTTAGCATTAACATATCACCACTGTATACAATATCCAAAAAAGCAATATATTCTCCTATTTTAAAATCTACCTTATCTGGAAATTCATGCGAAAACAATGTAGTAATCTTTGGATTAAATAATTTCTTAATCTCATCACTCCATGTATGCTGTTCTTCAGACCTATGCTCAGCCAAGTTCAGATATTGATTTTTCAGCTTGCAATATACCTCATCATCAATCAAAATTGCATCCGTATATAAATCCTCAATTTTTTTCATATCAGCTTCATCAACATCTACAAACGTTCCCAATTCCATATTTCCATGTCGAATCAAGTTTAGTCCTGCATTTGTAGCATTTGCGCTTCCTATAAATCCTCTTTTTCCATCCACTATGTATGTCTTAGCATGTAAATCAAACCTGATAAAAACTTTCCACCTCTGACTTCTGCAAAAATCTATGACAGAAAAATCTGTACTGCCTTTTACGATATCATCCAGCCTGAATCTGAGCATGATCCTCTTTTCCGCCACGCAATCTGATATGTGGCTATTAAGCAGCCTGATCGCATTTTCTTTACAGTATGCTGTAATAATCTGCACCGATTCAGTGGCATTTTTTAACTCCCTTGTAACCGCTAATATAATCTCATTCGATAGTAAAATTGACATATCTTTTTCCTCTGTATCACTTCCTCGGACTCAACTGTTCTGTAATATAGTTATTCAATTTGTTATACCAAATTGTCATAAGCTTATCATTTTGTTCACTCTGGTACGCATTCGTTTTGCGTATTGACTGGAAAAATGAAGCCAAAAAAAGTTCGAATGTAGTTTTGGCATCTGGTGAATCATATAATTTACTCAAAAAAGAAGTATAAAACTTATGGCTTGTATTAATTGTAATAACTGTAGTTGACAGTACTGCCTTATAATCAAACGCCGGACTTCGCTCTCCCCTATTTGCATATTCAAATATAACCTTATTATTAAAAAAATTTGATGCCTGTTCATCTGTTACATTCTCAAATCCAAGGTTTTCCAACTCTTCTTTTCCTATCTGGACAACTTCATCCGGAGAAACAGTATCTAATGGGTTTTCTGCTGCATCTTCTTCATCTTCATCCAGTTCTTCTTCTGTTTCAACTGTATTTATAATATGCGTTGCCGGAACATTCATGTCATCGAAGGAGCGCGTATTTTTTCGTGTTTCCTCATTCTTCTTATACATTGCATGAATCGTTTCATGAATTACATCGTACAACTGATTCCACATAGGCTGTACTTCTTCTTCATAATCAATATCCGCTTCTGCCATCTTTTTTAAATCCACATACTGCTTATTATTTGCTACGCCAAATGCTTCATCTAACTCTGGCGTAAAAATAATTTCACATCCCCACCAACGGTGCTGTGGTTCATTGGTATCACTATAAAAGTCAAACTTCCCAAAATCAATTTCCCTGTTCGCCCTTATTATAGAAATTCCTTCTAATTTACTCGCATGTTTACCAAATGGAGCTGAACCGGGATTCCCGCTTGGAAACGCTGTTTGATCATAAAAATAAGGTTTCACTATGGAAAATCTCGCTATAACCTTAGATGAAGCCACTTTCCCATCTCTATCTATATATTTTACTGGTATATCAACCTCACCGCTTCCAACACCATCTGCTGTATATAGTTCAAATACTGGCTCTAAATCTGATTCTTGACCATATTTGTAAATTTCCCTCACTTCGCTTTGACGACACATTACCAAATTCTTTTCCATCAGAAATAGCGGATCGTTTGGCAACACATCAATTGCGCTTTCCTGATTTTCGTCGCATATTATTTTAATCTCACACAGTCCTTCATGAATAAAATGCCTAAATTTTCTACCCAATGCAAACTCAAGATGCTCAGTCAACGGACCTCTTGTCCTTGGTATTACACGGTCACAATGTTTCCATACCACTAGAGTGCCAGACAGGGTAAAGTCATAGCTCTCTGTCAGGGTTCTATACGATATATACGGAGCATATTTTTCAGGAACATTAATAAGTTCTGGATCTTCAATTTCTGTCTGTGTACCGTCTTTCACTTTATTAATATCAAGAAATACTTTATGACAATTTCCAATACCGTTTTGCCAGGAGTATACTTCCACCTCCGGACAAGCGTGTAAAGACGCTTGTGGCAATCCTACGCCAAATCTTCCCATTCCTTTTCTTGCCTGCCGTGTGGTAGCGCCAATTCCAAGGCATCGTCCTAAAATATCAACATTCATGCCCTCTCCATTATCAAGAAATCCAATTTCAGTAACAACTTTTCTTCCAGACAAAGGATTGATTGACTCACTAATGATCATAAAGACATCTTTAGCATTCGCCTCTACCGAATTATCTACAATCTCTGCCGCTGCACTTTCAATATTCTTATATCCTGTATTTCTAAGGGCATCCCCCATATTTTTTATATCAACAATGCTATTTGCCATATTTTCCTCCTAAACCCGCCAATAATCATTAAAATGTGAAAATGCTGTTTCATTATCAAATACCTGCAAATTGTCGTCAACATCTATTAATTGGCAGCTTTCATTGCCCCCCATCAATGGTCCCCGCAAACCACGTCCAAGCATTTGACTGTATAGTACGATTGATTTTATTGGTCTCGTAATAAAAACACATCTGATATTCTTAGAATCAAACCCTGTAGTCAGCACCTCATAATTAATGATAATATCAACATTGCTCTGCCTATCTTTAAAAGCTTCAATTGCCTTTCTCCTATCAACAGTATCCAAATCGCCCACCACTAAGCTGTTTGGTATATCCTCTAGCGTCAGCATTGCTGACAACATTTTCGCATGGTCTACGGAACAGGCAAAAACAATTGTCGGAATCCTTTTTATATGGAGCACTCGAAGTTTTTGCATAATCGCAGTATTACGTTTTTTATTGGCAGCAAGGACTTCCAACTGCTTATCTGTGTATTCTTTTTCGTTATATCCCAAATCTTTTAAAGCTGTACTCAAAATTGCCAAGTCATTCTTTGAAAACTCTTTTTCATATGTCAAACGCTCTGGAATGATCTTAGACAATATTCTTCTTTCTTGAAAATATTGAATGATATTTTCTTCCGCCACAGAATTTAAAGCCTTAAGTTTTCCCATATTTACCTGATTTATTATATCTGCATCAATGTGGATAAGTTTTCCGCCAAACATATTCGTCAATAAATTATTGTCATATGATGCTTCCGTTGTTCTTCCGGGTGTCGCCGATAATCCAACCAGTGCCCTATTCTCATAGCTTTGCGGCATCAGCATCAAATTTTCAATTATGCGTTTTGTCTTATCTGCGGCAGCCTTATGTGCCTCATCAAACACTAACAACCGGCAATCCTTTTTTAACCTCTCAAACAATGTCGGATTAGAATCATATAATGACATAAGCTTGGACAAGCCGCAAAAAGCAATTCCGTTTAACTCTTCTGACATATCCTGTATCGTGTGGCTTCCCCACAATTTGTACACATTGATTTCTCCATCGCCTAAATGTCCCCAGACATCATAAAATGTCTTGCAGGCTTGCTCTAACAGTTCAAATGTATGGGCTATCCAAATAACCAATCCCTTTTTATGTAATGTAAATTCAATATAATTTGTTATGATATGCATTGCGGTTTTTGTTTTTCCTGTACCCGTTGGCATATGAATAAGCATTCTTTCTTGTACATTTCCTGAATTTAGATTATATAGCGCCCTCTGTTTTATATAATACTGATAGTCCAACAATTCATAAAACTGTTCTGTTAATGCATTGACAACATTAAGAACAGTTGTATCATCCTGCTCTTTGTTAAATATTTTTTCGGACAACCCCCACATCTTAGCCAGATATAAGGAAATGCGATTATTATTCCATAGCTTCTTTGATATCACCTCAATCAAAACCCTCGGATTGCTTTCTTGTTTCTCATTTCCAGTTAGACATTCATCACGAATCGAAAAAATATCCGATTCTCTCATATTGAGCAGTAAATTTTTTCTAAATGACCTGTCCTTTAAAATAGAGGTTCCATATAAAGAATCAATCATGCTTATCATTCTTTGCTTTGTAAGTAATGTATCTGTGTCCGACATCCACTCCACTAACAATTCAATCATTTTCTCGCCCACATACCCTCGTAATTCAGAGTGCTGAAAACCATATAAATAATCTAAATAATTTGACATAGCCTCACTCCAATTCTTTCAACGCATCTATCAGTCTATCCAGTTCTTCTTTTGAAGTAAACTGGCTTAATCCAACTCTTACCGTTCCTAAAAACTTTTCATCTTTAAGGTGCGAATGAATGTGCGGCGCACAATGATAACCGGTCCTAACCGCAATGTCATAATCTTCATCCAGTATCATTCCAACATCATCAGACTTATATCCATCCACCACAAATGATATTATCCCGACATGCCTATCTTTATCGTTCGGCGAAAAAACTTTAATGTGGGGCATCGTTAGCAGTTTCTCTAGTAAATACTCTGTCAGCATTTTTTCATGCTCGTAAATCTTTTTTACATCCAAAACATCTAACGCAGCTTTTAGTCCAGCAATCGCTACCACATTACTACTGGCACTTTCATATCTGGCTTCATTTCCTTTTGGCATCTCTAGGTTCAATGAATCACTTCCGGTTCCTCCTACAATAAAATCATTTAAAGGAATATGCGCAGCATTGATAAATCCTCCCACCCCAAATGGTCCATATAAACTCTTATGTCCTGCAAAAGCAATGATATCTGTTCCTTTATTTTTTCGAACATCGTACTCGATCAAACCAAGCGATTGCGCCATATCAAGAACATTGACGCTTCCATATCTTTTACTTTCACGAAATATCTCATCCACCGGCAGGATGTAGCCTGTTACATTACTGATATGCGTGCAAAAAACTGCTGCAGGAGCTTCTTTGCAAAAAATATACGGTAATTTGTCAATCTCTATTTCGCCTGTCGCATCATCCATCGGTATTTCCCTTAAATGAATGTTTTTTCGCTTAGCAAGATAGTACAATGTCCGTGCCACAGCATTGTGCTCATATGGCGAATAGTAGACATAGCTGTTGTCCCTGAGTCCTAACCCATTGATTATCTGATTTAATGCCACTGTTACAGATGGACAAAATACAACCGACGCATCCTTATCTGCTCCAACTAAATTTTTAAGCTTTTCTTTTGTCTCAGCTATCATCCCACTGACGTACTGAGCTTTTCTATAAGCTCCACGTCCTGCATTTACTGCATAATTTCTATTTACTTCATCCATTACTGCATATACCGTTTCCGGTTTTGGAAATGTTGTAGCCGCATTATCCAAATAAGTAAATTGTTTCATTAACCAATCACCTTCTCTATCATTTCAAGCAAAATAGCCACTCTGTCATTGATGCTCAAATCATCATATTCTTCCAATGCGTCTTCAATAATATTGCGAAGCACCGTTCCTGTACTTTCTGTTACAGAATCGTAATACTTTTCGATGACCTTGCCATTCTTTGCAACAAAAGACAATTTCAGCTTGTCGTCTGTTTTTTGGTCTTTTAAGCCTTCTACTTCCTGCTTAACCGTCTGCAGAACTTGTATATACTCTTGATATGACGTATCATGCCAGTTCTCTACATATACATCTGTTACAGCCTTTATCAGCTTCTTGGTTACTTCTGTATCATTATATACATTCAAATTTTCAATTACAGACATCAGATTCGTTATACGTCCTCCATGCAGACCGCTTTTAGAAATAACGCTCTGGTTCTCATACCATGTTCTCACAACATGATATAACTCCTGATTCTTCCTTGTTGCAAATACTTCACAAGTTCCTGCTGTCGCAATTTGCAGCTCCCAATCAAAATAATCATCAAAGGCTGTCTTGCATTTATCTATCAGAATATATGTTTCTTCCAATTCGCCTTCTGTATGGAATACCTCCGGAAGCTTTACAAACAGATCTTCATATGGGTTAAAATCAACCTTTTGCAGCAACTTCCGAACTTTAGCAAGATACGCTTTTACATCATCAGCTTTTTCATATCCTGAAAAATCAGATGTATTTCTTGTTATCGGTGGCAGTGCCCTAAACCATCTCTGCATACATATCAATATATTCTTAATGCGATTTACAGATAAATTTCTGTTATCCTGTACGCCGAACAAAATATTTAAACTTTCAATGTACTTTTCTTTTTGCAAATCAACCTTAGACATAAACAAATCATAATCTTCCGGCATTTCGCACATATTAACTACAATTTCTGCTGTTATCTGGACTTCCATACCTGAAAAGTATACAACAATATCTTCATTTCTCCGTGAAAGCAAATAACCCATATAGATAGGCAGCACACCTTTTCTCATTCCATATGGTTCTGAAATAAGTTCTTGTATCAAGCTTCCTAAATTTCTCTTTTGTTCAGAACAAGACTCAATAAACCCCGCCATAAGGAACAATACTTCCTTAATCTCCACATTTGGCATATCCGACTTGATTCCGGTTCCGCAGAACAGAGAGCGGTAAATTGTCGCTTCCTGATTCGTTCCTCCATAAAACTGTTCGTTGTCCTCATGGTCAAGAACTGCCTGTATAATGTTTAATCTTGCTTTTTTAGTCTGCCCCGTTACAATACTGTGACGGTTAATCATTTCATTATTAATTAGTGGTGTTTTATGATAGATAGTTTTACAACAGCTATTCACTACTTTTTCCACTTCTTTAGCCTTCTTGGCGGACAAACTTCCCCCATTCAAATAAAATAACCTGCATCCATCATCTTCTTCGTACATTCCGTAGAGAACTTCTTCTAATTCCCTAGATAAATCCTCCTCAAGAACAGGTAACTCTCTCTTTAAGATTTCATTGTCGGCCATAAAAGAACGATTGTTTTTAAGTTCCTGTAAAATCTCATAATCCAATGCCTGCTTTAACATATTGAAAGTAATCTTGGGACAAATTACAATCAATTTCCCACAGTTAAGTTCTTTTATATGCTTTCTTACTTTTGTAGAATCAATTTTAGCCAAACTATACAAGGACAGGACTTTCCCGTCGGCAAAACTATCAGCCTCAAATAATACGGATGCATCCATTATCCTTAAAAACGCTTCCGCAGACATATATTCATGCCTATAATATCTTGTCATTGTATGGTCGGCATTATATTTACGGGGAATAATATAATATTTCTTCGTAATGCTTTCAAATACTTTTCCATAATTTACCCTGTCGCCTTTCAGGCTTCTCTGTCTCTTGATTTCCGACTTCAATGCAGAACCTGCTCTGGTCTTAAAAACAAATTTATTTGTTGAACCTTTCTTATAAACAACTTGGGATGCAGCCAGCCCTTCAATAATATCCCTCGCATTTGAAATACCCGTTGCCAGTGCCAAGGTATTTTCATCTGCCGGCATTTCCTCATCCTTATTTACAATTAGAAAAACAGCCAATGCCTTAACTATCTTCTTTTGTTCCTCTGATACACATTTTGATAAAGCATGTTCTGCATTTAACCACTCATTATGAACATGCTCATTCATTATTTCCTTCTTAAACAGACCTGAAAAATAATCATAAATCAAGTCTGCGCCAATACTCCAAAGCGCTTCTCTACTATGATTAGCAATATATCTTGCCATACTATTAGGCTCATCATTTGATATGAATGTAAACAAAGTCCTTTCATTTTGTGCAACCTTTTCACTAATGTTAAGAAGCAGATATGCGCTTACAGGATTTAACGGATAACAGCCCTCAAATATAATTTTTTTGAAATCTTTCTTATCAAACTTACTTTTAAATGCCGGTATCTGATAGAATGCTTCGAGCTTCGCATCTCCCAAATAAAATGCATAATCTGGAATATCCTTCATCCGTTTTTCATCCCTGATAATGGCATTTTTGATAAGCTCATAATTATTTTTTGATGAAGTAACAAACAACTTTTCAATAATTCTGCCCTCGATACCAGTAAACGCATTGATTGTCTCTGTTGATATATACTTGCCATATTCCTTAATACTCTTGTGCGCCACCATCGTAATGAAAATTTGGGCATTCGACGAATCATTTGCCAGCTCGCACATGTCTTGAAGCAATTTCATGTTTGTACCAGACGCAATGCCACTTTGACTCTCAATATATTTACTGAACTCGTCAAAAACTATGTAAATTCCGCTATATCCAAACTCCTCCGCTAATTTTTCACTTACGCTTTTATATAACAGAAGCGGTTCTGATACCGCCATTGGATTAAACTCGCTTCCTGATGTTAATTGCGGATAAACAGATGTAAATATTGTTAATTCTTTCTTTGAGAATGCCGCCAAACCAGCTTTTAATTCACCGATAGATAAACCATATTCATTGATTGCACGAATAAACAACTCATATGTATCTGGATATTCCTCTTCCCAACTGACTATTTTCTCAATGGCAAGTGAATAATAAGTATCCGAAATCAAGCCTGTTATATGTTCTCTCTTTAATGCATCATTAAGCCCATACAAAAAAGCCTGATTTAAATCTTCCTGCGTATTCGTAATCAAGACAGGTAAAAATCTACCTTTCTCTTTCCAAATAGTTTCAATATTATCAGCAGCAGCCTCTCCTATATCATCTACTGTTCTTATTTTTGAAATCAACTTATCAACGACTTCTGTATTTTCAGGATTTCTCTCCATTGATACGATCGCTAACAACACTAAGAGCAAGTGTGATTTACCTTTTCCGTATGGTCCAATCATTAAAGAAGCTTGTTCTTTGTTGTCCTTAACAGCCGTCAAATATTCATTCAAGAAGCTTATGGACGATTTTGTAGGAATATATCTAAGTATCTTATCTCGGTTGTTCAAATTTAAATATAAATTAATCGAATTTTTATAATTTTCATCAAATCCGATTATTTCACTTAAACAATTTACTTTACTCATTGAATGCTCCTATCTATGTGCTTCGTAATACGCTTTCATAACTTCTTCCCGAGTCATATCCGAAACTTTATATATCATGTCCAATCCTGCTGTCCTATCTACCCTTATATATTCCATTGCATCCAGCTTATCCAAATACTCATTAACCGCCATACTCCCAATTTGATATATAGAACATATGCTCCCAGTCCCTTCCGATACTTCGTCTATAGAAATGAAGTCCTTTTCACATAGATGCCCTGCCAATTCATACAAGATATTCCATTCCGTCACCTTCCTTCTGTCCGGCTGTGACTTTGTATAATTTCCATCTGTATTCTTTATTAAATCCAACTGAGCAAACGGCGAGATATTTTTATCTTCCGGATCAACCATTTCTTTTACTTTGCTATACATACTCAAAATTACATCAACATCACTTCTCAATGACTTTTCGGAAAACGTCATATGATTTGTATGCTTATTCAGTTCTCTAATTAAAATCTGCACAATTTGTTCTTTTTCCATGTCTTCAATATCACAACGATTAAAGAACACGTACCAGGCAGTCGCCTCTTCAGCATTATGGACTATGTTTGAATGTAATACCCATAATGTAAATATATCTTCAAAATAAGCATCGTACTTTTTAATTACTTCACCACAATCAGTCAAATTTGCTCCTGATACACCTTTTTCTACTATTAGACCAAATACTTTTAACCAATATCTTAAAGACTTGACCATATTATTACCAATACCAAATACATCCGGGGCATCTTTACCCAAAAAAACTACAGGATTCTCTTTAACCTGTGTGATTCCCTTATTCAGCCAGCCTTCTCGCAAAACAAACTTTTCATGTCCCTGAAGCCTGATTTTTATTTTTTCATCCGCCATACTAGCTCCTCTTTATGCATAATACTTTTCTCATATAGCACCCTGCATTAAAATGCCCCACACACTCTGTGCAACGCACACATCTATTATCGTCTATTGAATATATGGCTTTGCCAGTTCCATCGTCTTTAACGCTGATCGCATCGTGTCTGCATACGCTTTCACACGCCTTACAGCCCAAACACATTTGATATTTGGTAAGCTGGCACTGCACCTTACCTTCCGCCACACTTAATGTCCTTGCACCCGCTATGTGGATATTCTTGATTGTTACCTTAAGTTTTGTACCTCCAATACGTCCTTGTAATATTAATGCCACCATGCCATTAGAACCAATAACATAAACCTCACCTAATCTTTTATTACCAAGTTCTTTGTTAATCACTCCAAATGGCTTAAATAATTCATATAGTTCATCACTAATTGGACGTTGCAATTCATAATTAAATGCATTCTCCTCAGTTGCACAAGGCTCAAATGACACAATAGAAGTCTGTGCAGCATCAAGACCATTCCCCCCCTGACGGGCTTTCCATTTTCCATCATTCACATAATCTTCTGCATCTAATTTTCCTACTTTTTTTGCAAATTCTAATAATATGTCATGCCAATATACATACCGCTCATACAAATGTACTTTTGATAAAAATTCTGACCAAGCTCCGTTATTTGGACAACACCAACATCCTACTCTTGTATAACCCAATCTATATGCATGATTAAAATCAATTCCTGTTGTAAGAATATAAAGCCAAACATCATAATCAATCCACTCAATGATTGGTGAAACTACTATCTGCTTTGCAATCTTAGGACTTTCACTCTCACGCTCATACTTACTTCTACTTGTTGATTCGTTATGTCGAATACCTTGAAAGCTCAAAATATTTGTCTTATCTTTAAATGCTGATGCAATTGTTTTCTGGATTGCCCCGGTTTTAAAAACAGTACAACACCACCTCATAACGCGGCTAGGAGGACCAACAATCTCACATAATTCCTCAAAATTTTTTTCTCTATTCTTCGCAGTTAATATTCTAACGCCTTTTGACTCTTCATTCTTGTTAAACCGCTTCTTATATTCAAGAGTTGTTGGGAACTCCAATGTAGTATCCCCAAATACATGCAATACCTGATTTGTTCCCAATGCAGTATTTACAATATGAGACGTAACCGTTGAATCCTTCCCTCCGCTAAAAGACACCATCATATCCCTAATTTCAAATTTATCCTTATACGTCAGAACAAACCTCATTGCCTCTTCAGTAATATAATTATATCTATCTGTGTTAGTCTCAACAAATAAAGCTATATTCTCTTCAAAGTACGATTGATCGATACCCTCCGCCAAACTATCATATGCTTCTTTTATAGACTTAATCTTTTCAAGAGACCATTTGTTTATTTCAGTTACGGAAATCTTTTCTTTTTTTCCATTTATAATATATGCCCCACCGCCATACCACACCGATGCACTATCATAACAATAGGGGTTTTCCTTCTCCTGTATCAAAGCCAACAACAATCTTTCTTCTGGAAAAACAGGTCTTATATCTGTTGCAATGTACTTACTTTCACTTCCGCACTTTGGACATACTGACTCAAAAATCGGAACATTGCAATGGCTACACCAATACAAAGTTGTAGACATAACTGTTTTTTCCTGACAAGAAGCTTTGACACATTTACTAGTGTTCATCGGTATTTTACATTTCGGGCAAATTCTTTCTACCATGATAATTCCTCATTTCTACATACCCTATTTTTCCTCTCTCTTCTCATAGGTCAGCACTATATCATAACCTAATGCTTCCATCATCTGAACAAAAGTTTTATTCACAACTCCCTCCCTCTTCTTAATGATGCGATTTACGTATTGTCCAGTTGTACCTATTGCTTCACCTAATTGTTGCTGTGTCATTTTTGCCTCCAAACACTTAATCTTAGTATCAATTTCAATGTCATTTCTAACCATATTTGTTTTCCTTTATAATATGAATAAGATTGTTTTTCAATACTTTATCAGTATAATCCATATAATATGATTTTTCAAGAAACTTTTTAGACCAATTTCATTGCTGCCTATATTCTACAATTTGTATACAATTTCTTCCCTCACAATCTCCTCTGCCCTCGCCCGAATATTATTCATTCTCCGCAAAATCCAAACTTCAAAGAAATCCAAACTTTTACTCATAACCTCAATGAATACAGTGTTTTGAGGGGAAAAAGTTTGGATTTCTTTTTGGACGTATACTTACAGGCCGCAGAAGCCAGACAATGTTCCATCGTTGTTTTTCCACTTTTTATTCGGAGATTTTTCTCTCTCCATCTCCAAAGTGGCAAGGGCGCTTGCTTTTTCTTCCGTTGTTATATCAAGATATTTCATTGTTGTTTCTAACTGCTCATGGCCAAGCAGAAAGCTGATCTGAACAATACTAATGCCATCCTCAAGCCAGTGGGATGCTTTCGCATGCCTGAATTGGTGGGCATGTGCGCCAAGTGGCACCTCTGGACATTTCTCATGGGCGATTTTCGCACACAGCTTAATCCGCTTATCAAGTGCGGGTTCAGAAAGCTTTGTTTTCCGTCCTCCCACACGGGAATAAAAAAGATATGCTTCCGGTTCTGGCTTCTCGCCATGGAATTCTTTCAGATATATACGGATATTTGCAACGGCACGCGGAAGAAGATACGCTGTCCTCATTTTTCCGCCTTTTCCCAAAAGTATAATGTAGGGCTTTGGCTCATCCAAATGGATATGGGATATCTTTATGGACCGTATCTCGTCAAGACGTCCTGCAGTGGCATAAAGCACAGTCAGAAATACAACGTCCCGTTTCCCTGTCCTTGTTGAGAGATCCGGCGCGGAGAGCATTGCCGCAACAGCATTCCGTGTAAGCCCACATACTTTCTTTTTGGTGCATTTTTGCCGTTTGATTTTTTTCGCTTCCTGATAAAGATATAAGTATTCGATATCTTTCTCTCCCAGATATTCAAGGAATACCCGCAGTGACCCCAACCGTACATTGCAGGTGTCCGCGCTGCACTGGCGGGTTTCTTTCAGCCAGAGTATCCATTTTTCAAGCCATGCCCTTTCAAAGCATTCCCGGCTGAAACAGTCGGGTTTTATATTCTCCGTTTCCAGAAATGAGAGGTATAAAACCAGGCTGTCCTTGTATGATTTCAAAGTGTGTCTGCTGTTTGTGAGGAAAGTTGGGGCATATGTATTTAAAAAGTCAGAAATAAAGTATGCGATTTTGGCAGATTCATCATTCTTTTTCATCGGGTACCTCCGGTATGATCTCATTGAAGCCGGTTTCCGTTTTTTCCCGAAGGATATCAGACATTCCCGGCACAATGGAATAATAGTATAACGTCGCGTTTATTTCGCTATGCCCCATGGATTTTGAAAGATAAAGGAGCTTTTCGCTGAACCCGAAGGCATCTTCCTCCCACCGGTTGATGTTTTCTACCGCATAATGATGCCTAAGTTCATACGCCACGGGCCTGTTGTTTTTGCCGTTTGCTTTTTCCCACAGCTTTCGGAATATATAGACCACCCATTGCCTGGAATAACCGTTGCCCATCGCATTCTCAAAAAAATATGTCCTCCCGGGATAAATTTTCTCCACTTCCCGGTCGTACTGTTTCAGCAGGTCTGTCATGCTGTCGTGGAGGGCCACATAATGCTGGGCGTATCCTTTTGTTTCATGAATGTTAAGAACCCCATGTACCAGGTCGACTTCGCTTCGTTTCAGTTTCCGGGCTTCTGTTGTCCGTATGCCGCTGCTGTATAGAAGCCTGAAAAATACAGGGCACGTCATTTTGGGGAGGAGAAATTTGGGAGAGGGCTTATAGGGGACTATGCTGTCGCATTCATGGAAAAAATTTTGCAGTTCTTCTCTTGTGAATGCATGTGGAACTCGGGTCCTTTTTTCTGCTTTCGGAACCGGCATAGGCAGGACGTCTGTCATCCTGCGCTTTTGAAGATAACTGATAAAGCTGCGGATTACCCCTGTCCGTGTAATACAGGAGGATTTTGTTTCTGTATCACGTTTCTGACACCACGCATCAACCATTTCCTGGCATAAGGCCCTGCCTCAAAGTACCTTAGATTTCGCGCCCTTACTTCACTCCAGGAACCAGACGATTCCTGGTAAAACACATACTTTTCTATAAGGTCAGCAAACCCGGATTGATAACTCACCATTGGAACACCTCCTCACTGACAGGAAACTCTCTGATGCCGATTGCGCATTCCCGTAAATGGCTGATATCCGCCGAAAGATAGTGGTTCAGCGAGTCTGGATCGCTGTGTCCAAGAGTGGAACTGATGACAGGGGCTGGGATGCCGGAGCCTGCAAATGAAGCCGCCAGGTTATGACGGAACAGATGCGCCCCTTTCCTGTCACCTTTGTTTTGAGCACTCTCGGAAACTCAATAGAGAATAAGCAGGAAAGGGTTGATTTTCAGAAATGAGAGGGATAAGGGATGGATGATTATGGGGCTTGAGCAGTCCAGAGAGCGTAAAGAATAAAAATGTGCATGACTTTAAAACCTGTCGGAAAACAGGCCTGAAAGAATCCAGAAGCAGGAAACTTGGTTTATGCCGCTGCCTGCACCTGCTGTTTATAGCGGGCATCCAGATGGATGCAGATTCCAATCATGGTCGTCATGAAAGAATAATGCTCCTTTGTGTGTATGAACATACGGTGCAGTCCGTAATCATTGAGGATGCGGTTGTTGATACGTTCCGTGGCGGTGCGTTGATTATAAATCTTCTTATAAGCATCTGTGCCGCGGGGGACGTCGGTGTAAAGCCGGATATCCCATTCGGGCCGGGTCTTGACGACTCTCCCATATTTGGAATCGGTGCAGGAGTTTTTACATTTGGAACAGTGATCTTTCCCATAGGGGCAGCGCCACATGAGGTAACCGCTGGATTTGTCATAACCGTTAGGCTTCATGCGCAGTTTTTCCTGACATAAGGGCGTTCCATCTTTGTCAATGGTGATGGTATCAGGAATTGTTTTTGGCCGGCCGCATTTGTCGTTCAGGTCGATGAAGGCCCGTATTCCCCTGTTTTTAAGGATCCGGTAGGTGGGGTAATTGTCCATTGCAGAATCCAGGCACATATTCGAGGTGGAAACAGCCGGCATATGTTTTTCTAGTTCATGGAAAGCGACAAGGAAATTGACCGAATCATGACGCTTTGCACTGGTAAAACGCAGAAGCAGGGGGAGATCTGTCCTGAGTTCACTGTTATAGCAGGATAATTGGAACAAAGTGTAGCCGAAGTAATATTTTTCCAGGTCGCTGTCCCAGCCCCAGGAAGCATCGGGGTCGGGGAAATGCCGCAGGTTTTCCGGTGCGCCAACCCTGTGGTGCCCGCGTGGGCAGGCATGGGTATGCACGGCGGTGCCGTCTCCGGAAACCGTAAGGTGTTCCCTTGGTATGAGACCGGATTCCATGGAAGGCAGGACAGCCACGTGATAGAAGAAGCGCTGCAGCCGCCCTTCAAAGTTAAAAGGGATATCCTTCCCGCTCATGAGCCGTTTTTCGATAGATTCTGTGATTTTGGGCTTTGCCTCCTGTGCTTTCTGTTTTTTGCCTTTGGGCTTATCCGGCTTTTTGGTGTTCCAGGAAGCCGGAAGCAGTTTGTCCCGCGCATATAAGTCCGTTGGCGGTGCAGTCCAGAGCCTGTCCATGAAGTCAAAATAAGAACCGAGGGGCGGCAGGGAATCCGTAGTGCAGCCGATGAGAGCGGCAAGGAGGCGGTCATGTTTGAGCCTGTCGACCCAAAGGGTAAGGGATAGCTTGGCCAAACCTTCTGAAAATAGAAGAAAGAAAAGGATAAAAGACCTTAAGATTTGTGGCTGGTTCTTAGCGGGCCTGCCAGTGTTGGAGTAAAAGGGCAGAAGGAACTCCATGGCCTTATCGGTATCGAAAAGGCGGAGTTTCTGCCAAGGTTTCCAAAGCTCCGTATGGAGCCGGACTCTTTCAGAGGAATCGAAATGGACTTTGGATTCGTTGAGAAAGTACTTGTAATCTTGCATGGACTGCCAGTACTTGATCATAAAGTGCACCTCCTAGTAGTTTAGTTTAATGCTGTGCGTGTGGCACAGACGCTTCTTAACTACAAGGGGCGCGTTTGGTGACTGGCGTATATGGTCACCAAACGCGCCGCACATTTTGACTTATATGTCAATACTTTTTTGAAAATTTAACAAAAATGTTTTCCGGGATATGGAGGAAAGCAAAAAAGAAGAACATGAAAAAAGAGCGGAAATTCGGGCTTAAAGAGTTTCCGAGACTGCTCGTTTTGGCGTATGGAGGCAGCTTCATATACTTTTGGGGCTATATTTCCCACTGTGCCCGGGCTGATCGGTCTACAGGGGGTTGTTCTACAGAGAAAAATGTGTTCATCGTTGCTGTCGGGGCGTTCTTGTGTGGCATAGTCAAAAATAGCATTGCCGACTGCTGCCGTGAGGGGGAGGAGCAGTTCTTCACCAGTTTTTTTCTGGGCGATCCGGATCTCCTCTTTCTTCCAGTCTATGTCGGAAAATTTCAGGGCGGCCACATCGCTGGATCTCATCCCTGTAAAATAAAGGATAGTGCCAATGGCACGGTTGCGCAGGCAAAGCCCACCCTCACTGTCGGAAAGTACGCTGCGAACAGCCTGGGTTTCCTCTTCCGTAAGATACTGGATATTTTTTCGCCGGCGATGCAGATTGGGAAGGTATGTGAGGATGCGCCTGGCAGAATCGAAATAACTGCCCGTCTGTGCTTCAAATACAGATGCGATATTAACCTTTGTGCTGCTGCTGAGCTTTTTGCGGGAGAAATAATCCAGGACATCCCGCTCTGTCACATCCTCCAGTGACCGGAAGCCGGAGGACTGCAAAGCTAATAAAAGGCCGCTGCAGGCAGAGATACTGGCCCTTACTGTCCCCGTTTTAAGGCCGCGCCTGTAGCTTTCTTTTTCATAAATATCAAGCAGGCTTTTAAACTCCTCGATCAACTGTGTGTATGCCCCGAACCTGAAAAGCGGATTACGTTTCCCTTCTGATAAGCTACCATATTTGCTGTAACGGTGAAAAAGATTATAAATCGTTTTTCGGTTTGCCTGTGTTTCCGGGGACGAAGTCTGCGCCACCCTTATCTGACAGGCAGCTTCAAAAGAAGCAAAATGATAAATGTTCTGATGGTTTTCCAACCAGCGGATTTCGCGTCTAACACATTTCATATAATTCTGGCTGTATCCATCCTTCTGCATGTCCTGAAGAAGATCTTCATAAGTTTTGTCTGAATGAAATAAATTCATCTATATCACCTCCATCATTATGATAGCTGGAGATGAAGAAAAAAAGAAATCCAAACTTTTTTCCTTCAAAACACTGCATTCATTGAGGTTATGAGTAAAAGTTTGGATTTTTTTGAAGTTTGGATTTCAGGAAAAATCCAAAAGTTTTGATTTGTCCTACCCAAAGCATTTGATCCTGTGCCTTTAACTGCTCCGTCACGCCCTCCTGTTTTGCCATCTGCTCCACAAGTAAATCAAATCTCTCCTCTGCCTGTTCCTGTATCATCAACAGATGCTTCTTTAATTCGCCAGATAACAGTAATCCCGAATAAATACCTCTCCTATGATTGTCCAAATAGGATTTCCTCATCAGTCCAAATTTCCTCAACTCTCCCTCCGGCTCCGGATCAGGAATTAAGTTCTGTATCAAATAATCTCCACATTTTTCATACGTTAAATTCATAGCATTGTCCTCTCTCTTTCTTATAAGCTAATATCATGCTTTTTATTAGTTTTTTGTTTTTCCTGTGTATCTCTCTCAATGCGTTTTACTTTCGTGCAGGGATTATCTTTTAAGTTGTAAATCTTTGCTGCATGGGTAAATAATGCCGTCATCTGATTTTGAAGCATACGCTGATAAGTTTCCTTAAATCCTTTGGATCGTATCTTGTTCTGCCACTGAATAATATCCGCTGGTGTTATACTATCCATAGCCTTATTACCTAACAGCGGGATAATATGATGTTCAATCATGTAACGCTTATTCCGAATCGTGCGCTGTTTCAACTCGCCATCTTTATCCCTGAAATATACCTCTACAAAATCTGCCAACTTCATGTTCATATCTGTTTTTGACGCCAACAGCGTATTGCGCTCCCATTCCAAGGCTTCCTTTTTACTTGCAAATCCCCGCTTCTTCTTATGCTTTTTCTTGCCCTGCCAGTCCTCCATCCATATCTGTGAAGTCCATGTGCCTTTTTCCATATCTTTGGATACTGCCATTGTATAATCACTCCCTTCTTTATCCGATATTTCTTTTGCCGAAGTAAAATCTTTCACTCCAATATGTACGGGGTACTTTTGCCTGTACCGTCATATATCCAGCAGCCGACAACTCTTCGTTAAGCTGACGGATAATGCGATACCCTTTCTGTTTTGACACGCCCAACTCCTGAGTGACATCATCAACAGTCATCATATAGTTTGTCTTTTCCATATCAATTCTCCTTTCGCATTATATTTTCTCCAATTACGCATTTCGTATTATGATTAATCTAATATTATTACTTGTTGTTTATTTTGTCAATACTATTTTAAAATTATTTTTTGATATTTACGAATTGCATAATACATCGTGCGATGGTATAATATTGTTTATAAGACAGATTAGGAATTGGGGGCATTATCATGGAGGAATTGTTAGTTTATGCTATTTTGCTTTATGAGGAATTAGTAACAGAAACCGACTACAATAAACGGCTTGATGAATTATTTCTCAACAACCCCGAAAACGATGATTTTCTTTATTTGGAATGGGAAACAGACATTAAAAAAGCTATTATTTATATAAGGACACATATTGATTACAAAAAGCTTGACCTTGAACGGTTTGGCAGAATTTTAATGAGCAAATTAGAGACGATTTATGCAAACTGCTCGGATATTGAATATTTTGCAAATCGAATGTATAGCTTATGGGAAAGTCTTCCCGGAAATATTCAGGACATAGAACCATTTTGGACTCTATGCTATGCCGATGACCCTTTATCATGGGGAGATGAAAAACAGAGCAGAAACATTTATGAACATATGCTAAGTTACTATAAGGATTAAGTGAATATAACAAAAGATTGAAAAACTGCGTAAAAGTGTTGAAAAGAAACATAATCATAAAAAGTGAATTCAAAAACCTTCAGTTTATTGTAAGAACACATTTATAAAAATTAAATAAAAAACATTTAACAGAAAGGAATGTAATTACATGGGTTATGGACAGAATTTAAAAGATATTTTGGACAACAAGGGAATGACAGTAAAAGAACTGGCACTAAAGGCAAAAATTGCGCCTACAACGCTTTATTCGATTATCCAGCGGGACACTGCTATTCGTTTTGACACTGCACTTAGAATTTCTAATATATTGGATATCCCCATTAGTTCTATCTGTAAAGATAATCCCTATGACGATATCGAAACCTTACCGGCACTTCCATCTGACAATGAAAAGTGGAATATTAACAGTCATAAGAACGCCTATATATCGGATCGTACTGCCCGCATATTGAAAAAATTCGATTACACAGAACTGCCTATGGTAGATGAGTTGATTGCGGATTTATATGTACTGGACGATATAACCAGACGAGATCTGTTTGAATATGCAAAAATGCTGAAGAAAAATCATACCTCTCCCGAAAGAGCCGCTGATCTGAAGGATATAAAGTAGAAAAACAACGCAGGAATAAAATATCGTAGCCATTTTGTAGCCACTTTAATTCTCTAAAGTGGCTTTTCACATAAAAAGGCTTTCGGAGAAATCCCCGAAAGCCTTGATTTTACTGAATAAATTATAATTACTCGATGATAGTAGCCACACGACCAGATCCAACAGTTCTGCCACCCTCACGGTATTTGAATAGCGTTTTTTGTGGTATTTTCTATGCTTTTTATTGCGGAAAACAGCGTAAAATCGTTGTTTTTGTGTAGCGTATTTTTATTTGCATGATTTCTTGGCACCGTTTTGGCACCAAAATGATTTTCTCCTTATCGACTTCATTTACATGGTGCTAGCACCATGTCTATAGCATCATCAAGGAAAAATCAAGAAAATAATTATCTACTACTCGCTTACTTATCCAAACAAACGCACTTATCACTTCATGAAGTTCAATTACAAAATATAATCTATTTTACTTTTCTCCAAGCAGATGCCGGACCAAATTTTCCGGGAACACGTTCTAACAAACCTGCCTTTTTCAACCTTTTAAATACGTTTTTCATCATATTCTCTGATTTTATACCGGTTAAATTTCTCCCTTCTTTATTCTTAATCTCTTCATGTGTTTCTAAATAATCCATAACCATTTCTTCTGGGGAAGCCAACTTTTCATGTTTGATGACTACCAAAACAGAATTCTCATTTTCGATTATATAAGGCTCTTTTAATCGTAAACGTTTCATAGCTTCAAAAGCCGTATTTAACCCCTCTCCGACATCCTTATTAGGTGCTTCAGGAAACTTATTGATTATACGAACTAATTTAGGATTCCGAGCTGATTGCGCATCAAGTATATTTTTTACTGTAACAGAACCCGGCAATTTTCCCGGACTCTCAATCTCTACTCTATTATCATAAATTCTTATTTGTATATCTGTCGCAATGCTATAATCTCTATGTAATACCGCATTTGTTATAATTTCATGCAACGTTTCCTCTGGATATACAACATTCTCAAATTTCTTATCCAATTTACGTATTGATTCTACTATTTCTTTTGATTTAGCTATTGCTGCATATATCTGATTATAAGCACTACCCTCAATTGTTAGTGGAGTTCCATCAAGATAATCTCTATCGGCTTGTTCAGAAGTTTTATATCTATATATTTTAATCGCAGATCTTTTCGGTAATACAATTTGCGGTTCATCCATAAACAACAAACTTCCTGCAACAGTCAAATGTCCTTCTTTATATAACCTCTGTTTCTGCAACCACTTTTCTTTATCAATATTGGGAACAACATTGTCTGAAAATAATTGAAATGCCTCTGAATCCTCTACATCATCAATACTTGATTCTCTAACTAATTCATTTTCAAATTGTATTATACCCTTATCCAGTTTTAATCTATCTAATTTTTCTTGCGTATCAATCGGCAATTTTTGAGCATTTTTTCTAACATAAGCCATTTGATTTGTCGCATAAATAATATCATTTGTTTTTAATATTGTAATTTGCATTACGTACGTTTTAAGCACAGGATGTTGCAAATAACATATTGAATAGTAATTTGACAAAGGAGCTAAACTTTCTAGCATTTGTATAATGGAATTGGCTTCCTCTACATTTACAAATCCATTCCATTGTCTACATTTTGTTTTTGTATTTTCATCTATACCAACATAAATATCACCGCCGCTTGCATTAGCAAATGCAGAAACACTTTCAGATAATTTTGCTGGTTTTATCATTTTTGATTTTATATCATTGAAATAATTCTCCTGTACATTAACTAATTCTGGCAACTTCATTTCACTTACTATAGTTTCTTCATATTGCATAATATTTTTACCCCATTTTCTTTTAATTAATATATATACATGATATTAACATCATTTTTTAAAACATTCACAATGAAAATTTAGGTTATTAAATCACTTTCCCCGTATCTCTCAAAGTAAATGTAGCATCAAAATCACAATCCAACAACTCCGCTATCTTTCTCAATTCCTTTTCCGAAAAGTTATCATCTCTCAATTTATTGCTCAAATTATTTCCACTATATCCAAGCATTTGTGCCAAGTCCTTAATCTTCATGTTTCTTTCAATTAGAAGAATACGGATTTTAGAAGCCATAGCCATACAATCACCTCGTTATGCTTTTTCAAAGATTATACATGAATAAATGTGAAAAATCAAAGTATCATGTGTTTCTTAACTTATTTCTTACCGTATGCTATTGACTTTTCACATTTTTATATGTATAATCTCATTTATACGTGTGATATTTTTATTATATTTGTGATTTGAGCGAGGTGATGTGTAATTATTAAATTTTTATAAACTTCCACTATATTATGCAAAGGCGGTGATACTCATTTTAGAAATTGAAAAAAATCTTTCCCGATACATAAGACGGGAATATGAAAAACTGGAATCACAAGACAAGCAACGGAGCTTTATCGAAAATTTCCGATTTCTTATGATGTCAAGCGACACAGACTTTCAGAATTTTTATTCTAAGAGAAGCCTAAATGACCGGGAATTTTATTCTATTGTGGATTCCCTCTATCAGCTAAATAATCTTTGTATGTTAGCAGAATTTGTTTCATATAACAAACCTCTGCTCTTATATGAATTACAAAAGATAGGGAACTGGCAAGGTCATATTGATTTTACCGAACCTTGCAGACTAGGGCATGATACCATGCTTGCCAGAATATTTACTATCCTGCAACACTTCAATTTGAGTACAAATTTCTCTTACGAAACGCACCCTATTCCTACCCGAAATTTAAAAGTACAAGAGGCTTCTGGCTATCAGACCTCTATTCCTAAAATTTCTTTACAAGGAAAGTGGGTAGAAGATTTTGGCTTCCCTATCGGCTCTCATATCTCCGTTGAATGTTTTCAAAACAAACTTGTTATTTTTAGCACCGAAAAGCCTAAGTAACTGGCTCGGAACACAAATAATGATAAATTTCAATATTGGCTATATGTTTGACGTAACAATGCCGGAGAATGACTTTCTATCATTGTCATTCTCCGGCAATCTTTTATTTCTCTAACAATTTCTCAATCTTCCATTTCTGCCCTTTCAAATCGTTCTGTTTTTCATAAAGATTGTTCCGCTCTTTGCAGAGTTCTTTCATTCGCTCCAACTGCGCCCGCACTCCCTCCCGGCAATCCGGCTCTATCTTCTTATATTCCCCGGTAAGATTACGGATTGTATTATTGTTTTCTTTTATCTGCTCCGAAAGGCACACCCAGTCTATCAGATTTTGCACTTCCTTATCTGTTTCGTAAAGGTCTGTATCTGCTACGATTTTAGCACACAGCCGTATCATAACTTTCTTTTCCATATCAGTCATATCTATCAATCCCCCTTTCCTATCGGCTCAATTCAAAGGCACGTTTCGGACGTTTAATTGCCCTTTCTGCCTGTTCTATTGCCTTTGACCGTTCTACTATCGACTGCACTTGTTCTCTGCCTAAATGACGCTCCAAACATCCTAAATCAGTCGCTTTTTCCTGCAATCGGTCTATGGTGTCGCTCTGCTCCATGACCTTATCCGTCAAGCGGCTAATCTGTTTCTGTTGTCCGTCCACTTTGGCGGTCAGCTTCTTGCTTTGTTCTGCAAGCTGTACGCATTTGATAGTCAGATTTTTTACCACTTCTTTCAATTTCTCCACAAGCGGTAAAGCCTTTTTATCCCGGTATGCCTTTGCGCTCATCAATGCCCCCGGCTCTGCCAACTGCCATTTCACATCTTCATCATAGGCATGAATATTGCGCTCCATGACTTCCTTTGACTGCACCATTTTGTTGATTTCCTGCTGTAACTTTTTCTGCTGTTTCTCCAATTTTTCATTTTCGGATAACAGCTTTTCTTTATCCCCTGTCAGTGTTTCCGTTTGCTCTTTCAGCAGATGATTTGTTGCGGTAAGTTCCGATACTTCCTGCCGGATTGCTTCGCCCTCTTTCCGTATCTGCTCCGTTTCCTGTCCTGCCGCAATCTGCTGATGAAGAATATTGGATAATTCCTTTTTACTGCCGGAGATTGTCTGTTCCAGTTCCGCAACCTCTTTCTGTCGCTCCTTTTTCTCAAAATCCAAAACAGATAAATGCTTCTCATGTGTTCCCTTTTTCTCCCACTCAATATCATACTTTAGCATAATATCCGCAAGCCGTTCTTTTTCTGCCGCTACCCACTGGTTACGCTCTGTTTCGCTCCTTGTGCCGCCTTTGAAGCCGAGTTCTGCCAGTGCCTTTTTTAATGATACCCTTGTTTCAAGTCCCCGCTTGCTTCCAGTCGTATAGGGTATAAAATCTATATGCAGATGTGGCGTTGCTTCGTCCATGTGAAGATAAGCAGAGAACACCCTCAATGTAGGATTGCGCTGCTGAAAGTCCTGCATATATTTATCAAGTATTTTTGCCGCAAGCTGTCCGTCCTCTGTTTTTGCTCCCATATCGTCTTTATTCCCAATTTGCAAAATAATCTCATGGAATGGCTTTTCCTGTTTGCCGGAACAGATTTTCTCATAGTAATCATCAATCCGGCGGTCACTTCTGGTCTGCTTTTCATTGTATCGGGCAAGTGCTTCATCAAATAATTCGTGGTATATGTCTTTGATATTTTCGTTGCAGTATTCCACGTTCAGACAACTCCGCTCCGGGTCAGTGTTCTTTGCGTGGAATTTTCTGCTGTTATGGTTGACAGAGCCTTTCCCTGTCATAACGCTGATTGTCCGCTTCAATAAATTTTCCTTTCTCCCTATCGGGTAATGAGCGCCGGATACGGCGCATAGCCTTTGTTACTTTCTGCGAAAGTAACGCAAAAGCTCTTTTGTCAGCTACGCCAACAAAAATACAACCCGCAAGCGGGTTTTGCGCCCTGCCGGGGGCAAGCTGTCCGTTGGACAGCATACCGTCCTAACGGACGGGGCGGCTTTTCGCCGCCTTGATACCGCCGCTTTCCGGCTTTCTCCCAACAGCGCAACATTGCAATGTCTATAATTTTTGCAACCTTGCAATCTTCAAGAGTGCAAAATTCTAATACTCTGCATTGTTGCGCTGTTACCTTGCCTGTCCGTCACTGTTTGATTTTATCCAGTTCCCAATACCATGTATTGTTTATCCGCTTTGCCCGGACACCTAACTCTTTCTTTGCATTTTCCAGTGTCCGCTTCGATATGCCCTGTTCGTCTGCAAGACCGAAAATCTCATTGCTTTGCATGGCATTGTTTGCTTCTGCCAGTTCCCGGAGTAACCGTTTCGCCTGTTCCATTTTATTTGCTTTGGGAGCAATGCCGCCTAAGACTTCATCAGCAGTAATCTCATAATCTCCGAGCCATTGAAAACCGTCCTCCGACAATGCAAATGCTTTCGGGTGTCCGAACGCCGCAAGGTTGTTTTTAATCTGAACCACAGCCCTTATATTTTCTTCCCCCTCTACTCTGCCGACCAACAAAACACTTCTAGCGACTGCAAAGAAATCAATCGAACCCATTCCCCGGTATGCCGCTTTATTTCCTGCCGCCTTGTTCATATGCCCGACAAGGACAATCGCACACTGGTATTTCTCTGCCAGTGCCGCCAATGTCTTTGTCATATCCCTTGCTTCGTTTGCCCGGTTCATATCCATACCGCCGCCCAAATAGGCTTGTATCGGGTCTAAAATCAACAGCTTTGCGCCTGTTTTGATAATAGCTTGCTCTAACCGTTCATCTATCATGGAAAGTGATTTAATCTTTTCATCAATGACCGAAATTTTCCCACAGTCTGCCCCCGCCTGCTCTAACCGGGGCTTTACCGTATCGGCAAGCCCGTCCTCTGCACTCTGATAGATTACATTCAAAGGCTCTGTCAGTTTCATTTCACAGTCTATATCCTCTCCTTTTGACAGTTTCGCCGCTATATTCAGTACAAATGTTGTCTTTCCATCGCCCGGGTCGCCTTGAACAATAGTCAGCTTGCCATAAGGGATAAACGGGAACCAAAGCCAAGAAACTTCCTGCGACTGTATCTCCGACAATTTGATCAACTGCAATTCTGTTTTTGTTTCTTCCATAATGCCCTCCATTTCTGAAAATCGTTGTCAATGGAAGAAACCTCTGCTATACTTGTATTGTGAGTACTGATAACAGAGGTTTTCCAGTTATCACAGCCCTAACAGTTGCCGCTGTCGGGGCTATTTCCTTTTTCATTGTCGAGTAAGTCTGCCACTCTCCGTTGCTGATTAGGATATAAATGTCCGTAGGTATTCAATGTAATACGAATATCTTTGTGCCCTACCCTCTCTTTTATCAACAGCGGTTCTATACCCTTATTGATTAAGTACGCCACATGAGAATGTCTAAGGTCATGTACCCGGATATTCTTCACTCCGGCTTTTGCTATTTGGCGTTTCATCTTATGCTGTACCGCTTCCTGCACGATTGGGAAAAGTCTTTCATCGTCCGGCATACCATAGTGACCGTCAACAAAGTCTTTAATCTCCTTTTTCAAAAACTCCAGGATTTCAACGGTTCTTACCGACTGCTTTGTTTTCGGTTCTGTAATAACGTCCTGCCTGCCAGTGCGATAATAAGTTTTGGTAATGCTGATTTGATTATTTTCAATACTTATATCGCCTTTTGTCAAAGCTAATAATTCGCCAATCCTACAGCCCGTCCAAAAGAGGATTTCAAAGATTAAATAATATCGTGTTCCCGGCTCAATCGTTTTAATAAATCGCTGATATTCCTCTGTTGTCCAAAAGTCCAAACTTCTTGAATCGGAATTTCCCATGCGCTTCACTTTCTTACACGGATTTGTATGCAAATCATAAATGCGTGACGCATGAGTAAATATACAAGTCAACTGATTTTGTATCATTCTCAAATAGCTTTCCGAAAATCCCTTTGTCTGCATTTCGTTCTGCCACTGTATAATTTGTGAAGCGGTAATCTCACTCAACATCTGTTCGCCAAAATACGGAATAATGTGTTGCTCCATCATATACCGTTTATTCTTCATGGTGCGGTCTTTTAACCCATTCTGCTTATCCTCAAAATAGACCTCCATAAATTCGCTCAACTTCATATCCATGCTTCGGCTACTGCTCAATTTCTTTTGCCGCTCATACTCTAACGCTTCTCTTTTTGTTTCAAATCCCCTCTTTCTTCGCTTTTTCTTCTCTCCCTTTGCCGTTGTTTCAAACCATTGCGCCGACCACTTTTTCGTGTCTTTCTCCTTATAAGCCATACTGTCACGCTCCTCTCTTTAGCTTATTGATAACTCATAACCGTACATTTTCTTTGCCCAAAATGCCCTCGGAATACGTCCTGCCATTGTAATATACCCCTGTCCTGCAAGTTCCCTGTTCAGTTCTTTTACAATCTTGTAGGCATGAGATTTTGAACAATTTAACTCTTTGGCTATATCTTCCGCACTCATCATATAACGGTAGTTTGCCACACGTTTGTCCTCCTTTCCCCTTTTAGAAATTCATTACAATATTTGTATTTCATATGTGTACGAATTTCGTATATTCATATTATCACCTTATACATATAATGTCAACACTTCGTAAAAATATTTTTACGAACTTCGTATTTACATTTTTTCTATTTTTCTCTTTTATGTTTTTCGTATATGTGGTATGATGATTAATAAGATTTATGTTTTTCGTAATTATTCAACATATGAAAATAGGAGGTCACTATGGGTGATGGAAAGAAGCTGAAAGAAATACTTGATAGTAAGAATACAAATGTCCGTCAGATTGCAAAGGCTACGGGAATTAGTGCTACAACACTATATTCTATTATTCAAAAGGATTCCAATATCCGATTTGACTTTGCTTTACGGTTGGCAAATGAATTAGAAATTGATGTGAATGAGATATGCGCCGCCAGTCCGTTCTCCGGCACTATTACTGAAGAAGAAATATATCCCACGCTCCCCGATGGACTGAATGGGGCTCTTGACGGAAACCGGGTAAAGGTATATTTAAAAAATTCACTATATCCGCTTATGTATCTGTTTGGAAAAAATAGTATGCCCGATGTGGATAACCTGTTGACTTCATTTTATCAGCTAGACGATGAAGCAAGAAAGGAAGTAGTGGAAACGATACAGTTCAAATTACAGTATCACAAAGACAAAGAGCGGGCAGAACAGGTTAAACAGATTAGAGGATGGTAATTTCATCCTTAAAATGTTATTATATACATGTTACAGATATATGCTACAAGGAGATATACTAAATGGCAAGCGATAAATCTTTTCTAACTTATAATCAACAAATGAAAAAACTTCGCACAGATAAAGGGATTGTTTGTAATGGAACCCCACACAAAACATCTCTGGTACGTTCTGGGTATTTTAATATGATTAATGGTTACAAGATGCCTTTTACTTGTGGCACGGATGTTTCTGGAAATCACATCTATTTTCCAAATACAAACTTAAGTCAAATTAATAGCCTAAAAAAATTTGATGAATCATTAAGATTATTTTTACTCAAATATATTACACAAGTCGAAGAAGAAGCAAGAACATTAACTGGTTACAAATTTGACCAATGTAATGATAATGGAAAAATACCGTGGTATGAAACAAGCGCATATTCCCTCGATGCCACTTTGCAATCTAAAATGAGCACCATCTCATCTGCTTATTCTGAATTAAGCAAGAGCAAATCAGAATATGTACAATTTTATATGAATAATCATGAACAAATTCCAACATGGATTATGATAAAGGTTGTAAATTTTTCCACTTTTATTGATGTTCTTCGCAATAGTAAAGTAAATGTAACTCATGCTATTTGCAAATTATATTCTATGTATGACAATAATAATTTGCCCAATGTAAAACTATTAATTGGTAGTTTACATTGGTTACGAAGAGTCCGAAACTCTTGTGCACACAACGAACGTGTTTATTGTATCCACCAAACTCAAGTTCGGAATAACTCTGCGAGCGGACGCATTTTAGATCCTTATTATACACAACTTCCCGCATCATATAGTCGATGTACCGAAAAAAATATTTTCGACCTTCTTGTTTACTTTAAATATTATCTTCCAAAAGAAGAATTTACACCTATGATTACTGAATTAAAAAACATGTTAGTAGAATTGCAAAACACCCTACAACCAAATGCTTTTGATAATGTCAGAGGTCAAATGGGAATAAAAAATTTGAATATTCTTGATACCTTAATCATTTTACCAAAATCAAAAATTGAGTACCATAAATTCGATACTCTATAATAAATTATTTTTACAAATTTTCTGCAAACCCTTGTCATAAATTTGTAAATGTGGTAATATACTAAGACAGAGATAGCCATATTGATTATGGCTGAAAAACACTCATGCGCATATGTGTATGGGTGTTTTTTACTTTCCAAAATAGTCTATACTTCAAAACTTTATCTCTTGGCACCGTTTTGGCACCACTTTCCACTTTTTCACTGTTGTAAAGTTTCAAAAAGGGCTTCCCGATTTCTCGGAAAGCCCCATAAAATCTAGCTTTTTACTAATTACTCGATGATTGTAGCCACGCGCCCAGAACCAACAGTTCTGCCACCCTCACGGATAGCGAATGTAAGACCCTGCTCCATAGCTACTGGATGAATCAGCTCAACTGACATCTCTACGTTATCACCAGGCATACACATCTCTACACCCTCTGGAAGGTTGCAGACACCTGTAACGTCTGTTGTTCTGAAATAGAACTGTGGTCTGTAGTTGTTGAAGAATGGAGTATGACGTCCACCTTCATCTTTTGTCAGAACGTATACCTGAGCGGTAAATTTCTTGTGGCACTTAACTGTACCTGGTTTGATCAAAACCTGTCCTCTTTCGATCTCTGTTCTCTGAACACCACGAAGAAGAGCACCGATGTTATCACCAGCCTGAGCCTCGTCAAGCAGCTTACGGAACATCTCAACACCAGTTACAACAGTCTTTCTTGTCTCCTCATGGATACCGATGATCTCAACTTCATCAGATACATGAAGAACACCACGCTCTACTCTACCAGTAGCAACTGTTCCACGTCCTGTGATAGAGAAAACGTCCTCTACAGGCATCAGGAATGGCTGATCTGTTGCACGCTGTGGATCCGGGATATACTCATCAACTGTAGCCATAAGCTCCATGATCTTATCTCCCCACTCTCCTGATGGATCCTCAAGTGCCTTAAGAGCAGAACCCTTGATAATCGGGCAGTCTGTGAACTCATATTCCTCTAACTGCTCTGTTACTTCCATCTCTACTAATTCAATAAGCTCTTCGTCATCAACCATATCGCACTTGTTAAGGAATACAACGATGTAAGGAACACCTACCTGACGAGAAAGCAGGATGTGCTCTTTTGTCTGAGCCATAACACCGTCAGTAGCAGCAACTACAAGGATAGCGCCGTCCATCTGAGCTGCACCTGTGATCATGTTCTTAACGTAGTCAGCATGTCCTGGGCAGTCAACGTGTGCATAGTGACGCTTCTCTGTCTCATACTCAACGTGTGCTGTAGAAATTGTGATACCACGCTCTCTCTCTTCCGGAGCCTTATCAATGTTCTCGAAATCTACTACCGCGTTACCTTCAACTCTCTCTGCCAGAACCTTTGTAATAGCAGCTGTCAGAGTAGTCTTGCCGTGGTCAACGTGACCGATTGTACCAATATTACAATGTGGTTTGTTTCTTTCAAATTTAGCTTTTGCCATTTTGAATAATCCTCCTTATTACGGTGCCGCTAACGGCATGTTATTATATTTACGTTTACTCGGCTAACATTGATTATATTTCAAATCATACAGTTTTTCAAGCCTTTTCTTACTTAATTAAGCATTTTTATTCGATAATACCTTTTCCTGAACAGATTTCGGAACCGGCTCATATTTCTCGAAGAACATTGAGTAGTTACCGCGTCCCTGTGTTCTGGAACGAAGGTCTGTAGAGTACCCGAACATCTCGGACAACGGAACATATCCGCGTACGATCTTACCGCCGCCTAAGTCGTCCATACCCTCGATTCTTCCGCGCCGGGAATTGATATCACCGATTACGTCGCCCATATATTCCTCCGGCATTGTAACTTCAACCTTCATGATAGGCTCGCACAATATCGGAGCAGCCTTCTTCATAGCGTCCTTAAACGCCAGTGATCCGGCGATGTGGAATGCCATCTCACTTGAATCGACTTCATGGTAAGAACCATCGTATACATTCGCCTTAACGCCTACAACAGGGAATCCTCCAAGGATACCAGCCTGCATAGCTTCCTCGATACCTTCCCCGATCTTAGGGATATATTCCTTAGGAATCGCGCCGCCGACTACTGTAGACTCGAACTTGAATACTTCTTCGCCGTTGATATCCATTGGCTCAAACTTAACCTTACAGTGTCCGTACTGTCCGCGTCCGCCGGACTGCTTCGCGTACTTGCTATCTACGTCAACTGCCTTGGTAAATGCCTCCTTGTAAGCAACCTGAGGTGCTCCTACATTAGCCTCTACCTTGAACTCACGGAGAAGTCTGTCAACGATGATCTCCAGATGAAGCTCTCCCATTCCGGCAATGATCGTCTGACCTGTCTCCTGATCAGTATGCGCACGGAAGGTCGGATCCTCTTCCGCAAGCTTCGCAAGCGACTCTCCAAGCTTGCCCTGGGAAGCCTTGGTCTTCGGCTCGATCGCAAGCTCGATAACCGGCTCCGGGAACTCCATAGACTCTAAGATTACCGGGTGCTGCTCATCACAGATGGTATCACCTGTCGTTGTAAACTTGAATCCGATCGCTGCCGCGATATCTCCGGAATATACCTTGCTAAGTTCTTCTCTCTTGTTAGCGTGCATCTGAAGAATACGTCCGACACGCTCTTTCTTTCCCTTTGTTGCATTCAATACATAAGAACCTGAGTTCATTGTACCAGAATAAACTCTGAAATATGCCAGCTTACCAACGAATGGGTCTGTCATAATCTTAAATGCAAGGGCTGAGAACGGTTCTTCATCAGAAGAATGTCTCTCTGTATCATTGCCATCCGCATCAACGCCTTGAATCGGCGGTATATCAAGCGGTGAAGGCATAAATTCAACCACTGCATCCAGGAGCTTCTGAACTCCCTTATTCCTGTAAGCAGTTCCGCAGCATACCGGAACTGCAGTACACTCGCAGGTAGCTTTTCTTAAAACTGCTTTTAACTCATCAACGGTCGGCTCTTCACCTTCCAGATAAGCCATCATCAGATCGTCATCTAATTCGCAGATCTTCTCAACCAGTTCTGAACGGTAAAGCTCTGCGTCATCTGCCATATCCTCCGGAATATCAACGATTGAGATATCATCTCCCTTATTATCATTGTAGATATAAGCCTTCATCTCGAAGAGATCGATGATTCCCTTGAAATCGTCTTCTTTTCCAATCGGAAGCTGGATGCAGATCGCATTCTTTCCCAATCTGGTCTTGATCTGTTCTACTGCACCATAGAAATTAGCTCCCAAGATATCCATCTTGTTAATAAATGCCATTCTCGGTACATTGTATGTGTCAGCCTGACGCCATACGTTCTCTGACTGCGGTTCAACTCCGCCCTTAGCACAAAATACACCTACTGCACCGTCAAGTACACGGAGTGAACGTTCTACTTCTACCGTAAAATCAACGTGTCCCGGAGTATCAATGATATTGATACGGTGTTCCAACTCACCTTCTTTTGGCTTACAGTTCTCCTGCAGCGTCCAGTGACATGTTGTAGCAGCGGAAGTAATGGTGATACCTCTCTCTTGTTCCTGAGCCATCCAGTCCATTGTAGCGGTACCTTCATGAGTATCACCAATCTTGTGATTAACACCGGTATAATATAAGATACGCTCTGTTGTTGTTGTCTTTCCAGCATCAATATGCGCCATAATACCGATGTTCCTGGTTCTCTCTAACGGATATTCTCTTCCAGCCATTCTTTGCTGCCTCCTAGAATCTATAGTGAGCAAATGCCTTATTTGCTTCAGCCATCTTGTGCATGTCTTCTTTCTTCTTCACAGACGCACCTGTGTTGTTAGATGCATCAAGAATCTCATTCGCCAATCTCTCTTCCATCGTCTTCTCGCCTCTCTTGCGTGAATACAATGTCAGCCAGCGAAGCGCCAGAGCCTGTCTTCTGTCAGCTCTTACTTCGATCGGCACCTGGTAAGTTGCTCCGCCGATACGCCTTGCCTTAACCTCAAGTACAGGCATGATGTTGTTCATAGCCTCTTCGAATACTTCGATCGCCGGCTTGTCGGATTTTGCCGCAACTCTGTCAAATGCTCCATATACAATCTTCTGTGCTACACCCTTCTTGCCGTCTAACATGATGTTGTTGATCAGCTTGGTAACCACTTTATTATTGTATAATGGGTCTGCTAATACGTCTCTTTTCTGAGTATGTCCTTTACGTGGCACGGTCCTTCCCTCCTTAAACATAATTGTGCGGGCCATACGGCTTGCACTGATTAATTCATCGGTACTCACATGTGTCCTCTAATGATACTGTGTAGTGCAATTCTCTATATCTTGCAACTTACTTAATCATAGTTCTGTTTGTGACTACTTAAATTGTAATAAATGAAGTTCTTCTTCTCTTCGTTCTAGCCTTCTAAGTGAAGTTCTTCTTCTCTTCGTTCAGAAGAACAACCTTCACACTAAGCTCACAAATACCTCGCTAAGTGTTCAGGTTTACTTTTTAGCATCTTTCGGCCTTTTAGCGCCGTATTTTGAACGTGCCTGTCTTCTCTTTGCAACGCCTGCTGTGTCGAGTGTACCTCTAACGATATGATATCTGGTACCTGGAAGGTCTTTTACTCTTCCTCCGCGGATCAGGACAACACTATGCTCCTGAAGATTATGTCCTTCTCCCGGGATATAACTTGTTACCTCGATACCGTTAGACAGACGAACTCTGGCAATCTTTCTAAGAGCTGAGTTAGGCTTCTTAGGTGTAGCTGTCTTAACAGCAGTACATACGCCTCTCTTCTGAGGAGCGGATACATCCGTGCTTCTCTTCCTCAAAGAGTTATACCCTTTCTGGAGTGCTGGAGCTGTAGACTTCTTAACAGATGTCTGACGTCCTTTCTTTACTAACTGGTTAAATGTTGGCATTCTCTTTCACCTCCTACGATCATAATAAGTTGCATTCTTGTTACCAATTCCTTCGGGCTGACCTTCGCCCGTCTGCTGCATGGAAACATATTTATACACAAAAAACACGGCGTTTCCGATGCACGCTAGATTAGTTTATTACGAATAGTCTCCCTTGTCAAGGGGTTTTCTATTATTGAACCCATATTTCTTAACAATATCCTGCATAATATCCCATTTCTTCTCCATATCCTCAACCAGCTTGAACTGCGTCCGGCACCGGTCAAGATTGTGCTCTTCTCTGTGGATCTTAAAATACCGGTCCCCCTGGAGATAATCCGTCAGGAAGCGCATACCGCACTCGAAGGTCATCACCTTGGCTCCCATAGGAAGCAGTTCAATCTCCCGGTCCGTAAGCCTTCCAGCGCATCCTTCTATGAAGCCTTTGGCATACAGATCAAACAACTCCATATCACAGGACACTTTCGACAGATCCCTCTCGTCCTCTGCCGCCGTACTTGCGCCGAAACGGATCGAATCCCCGAAGTCATTCATGGCAAGCCCCGGCATAACCGTATCCAGATCGATCACGCAGATTCCTTTCCCCGTCTTATTATCGATCATAATATTGTTAAGCTTCGTATCATTATGTGTTACACGGATCGGCAGCTCTCCCTTCGCCTGGAGGTCCCCGAAATAATCCGCAACCTCCTCTCTGTCCAGAACAAACTGGATCTCATCTCTCACGGAAGCCGCCCGCTCCATCACATCCTCTTCCACTGCCTTCTTGAATACCGCGAATCTCGCCTTAGTATCATGAAACCCTTCGATCGTCTCATTGAGCGTCTCAGCCGGATAATCCGCCAGCATACACTGGAAATTCCCGAACGCCAGCGCGCTCTCATAGAAATGCTCCGGCTTCTCCACCACATCATAGCTGGTAGCATCCGTGATGAACTTATAGGAACGCCAGTAATCACCGTAAGAATCACGGTAATACGGTTTGTTATCGTAGGCAGGGATCACATTCAGCGTCTCCCGCTCCGGATCTCCGCCGTTCTTGATGATCTGTTCCCTCAGAAATGCAGTGACACCCATCACATTCTCCATCAACTCCTCCGGCTTCCCAAAGACGTCCTTATTCATCTTCTGCAGGATGACCTTGATGCTTCCCATGCCGGAGATCTGGAATGTCAGAAGATATGTGTCATTGATATGTCCATTTCCATAGGCACATCCTCTCACAAGCCTTCCGTTATACTGAAAATTAGCAATTACCTCTGCAATCTGAATCGGTGATGCTTCCCCCATTATTCTTCCTCCCATAAATGCATTGGATAGATCCCATCGTCCTTCATCTTCTGAAGCGCTGCAACTACCACTGGTTTATCCTCTTTGTACGTGATCCCATACCACTTATCCGCCGACTTAAGAACAGCCGCCGTTGCCTTCCCTTCTTCCAGGAGACGGCTCACCACCGCCGGAAGGTAATACTCACACTTCATCGGATTGCTTTTAAGCCCTTTGTCAAGAAACGCCGGGAATCCGTCTCTGATCTCATGTAAGATACTCTTCGTAAATCCCCACATATTCATGGACACGACAGCGTCTCCTGAAACTTCCGTCCAGGTCTTGCCGTCATCCTCCGTAAATGCGATCCCGCCATCACGTTTCTCGATCCGTGTCCTCTCCTCGACGCTGATCAGTTCCCCCTGCATATTGATCTCGCAGATGCCGCGTGACACATGTCCATTATCCGTTACCGTATTGCCAAGCAGGTATCCTACCATCGTATAACGGTATTTCTCGTCATCCTCATGTGCTGACAGATAGTCATAGATCAGTCGGAACGCTTCTCTTCCATAATAGTCATCTGCATTGATCACTGCAAACGGCCCGTCAACCTGATCAATACAGCTCAGTACCGCATGCGCCGTTCCCCATGGCTTCACGCGGCCCTCAGGCACCTCATAGCCCGCCGGAATATTCCCGATATCCTGAAATGCATAGGATACTTCCATATATTTCTCGATACGTTTACCAACCTTCTCCCGGAAACCTTCTTCAAATTCCCGCTTAATTATAAAGATCACTTTATCAAATCCTGCCCTTTTCGCGTCATACATGGAAAAATCCATGATAATATGTCCTTCGCTGTCAACCGGGTCCATCTGCTTCAATCCTCCATAACGGCTCCCCATTCCTGCCGCCATGATCACCAATACAGGTTTGTTCATCTTTTTTACCTCCATTTCTTTCTGAACTGTTACAAACCATTTCCATGTATCTGCATTGTATTACAAAGATGTCTAAAAATCTTTATAATATGTTTTACATGATTTGCACTATCTGCACTATCTGCGCTTCCCGTCTTTTCATTTAATCCGAAATACAGTAAAATAAAGTCATACATGTTATTTCAGATAAAGAGGTTACACCATGAGCTACAACGGAATCATACTTAGAAAATCAATATCTATCAGCAAGATCTACAGCATCCACTACTTTGAATATATGAGTGATTTCTCTTTCGAAGGAGAATCCCATGATTTCTGGGAATTCCTCTGTGTTGACAAAGGAGAGGTGATCGTAACGGCAGACACGGAACGTTCCGTCTTAAGGCACGGCGAGATCACCTTTCATCAGCCCAACGAATTCCACAACGTCAGAGCAACCGGAGAGGTTGCCCCTAACCTGGTCGTCATTTCCTTCCGCTGTGAGGACAAAGCAATGGCATTTTTCCGAAGGAAGACACTCAAGATCGACGAAGCAGAACGCAATATCCTTGCCAATATCATCAGCGAGGCAAGACGCTGCTTCGACTGCCGGCTGGATGACCCATACCTGCAGAACATGCCAAGAAAGGAACCGGAGCTGTTCGGCGCCGAACAGTTGATCAGTCTCTATCTGGAGCAGCTTCTGATCCATCTGATCCGCAGATATTCCGATTCCGCAACGCTTCATAAGCAGCTTTCCAATCCCAGGGTGCTCAAATCCACCAAGAGCAAAAGCGATACTGAGATCTTCAACCGGGTCACGGAATATCTGAAAGTCCATATCCACACATCCGTCACCATCGACCAGATCTGCCGCGCTAACCTGATCGGCAGATCCCAGCTTCAGAAGATCTTCAAAGACTGCTGCGGCCTTGGGATCATCGAGTATTTCTCCCTGATGAAGATCAACGCGGCAAAGGAAATGATACGGATGAACCGGCTGAATTTCACACAGATCTCCGAACAGCTTGGCTATTCTTCCATTCACTATTTCTCCCGGCAGTTCAAGAAAGTCACCGGTATGACGCCGTCAGAATACGCACTGTCCATCAAAGCAATGGCGGAGGGAAGCTTCTAGCCCCTCCGCCCTCTCATCTGGTATACTGCTTCCAAGAAGACGCAGCATCTCCTATATAGGATACCATATAATCTCGTTCGCCTTCATCTGAAGGTCAAAACTCGTTCCGTCTCCCTTATATACTGTCGTCTCCTGCGGTTCATAAGTATTATTTACCACGCAGTATTTGCCGTTCTTGGTATAGGCATGCACTTCCACGTTGTAGTTGGTACTGAACCACCGGTGAAGCTCATCTTCCGCGCCGGCAGCCCACAGGATCGCCCGGTACAGAAGCCTGTTGTTCTCGAAGCTGTAGGGAAGTCCGCTGATGTACACGCCCCTCCCCTTGCCGAAGGAATTCGCTGCCAGCTGTACTTCCTTATCCTTCTGGCAGATCACAGTCGTACCGTCAAGCGCGAAGATATTCTTCTTGCCCTCTCCGAAATCAATATCGCCTTTGCAATCCTCCGTGATAAAATGCTCATGCTCCTCCCAGTTATACTTGTCAACATTCAGCGTAAATCCAGTCTCTTCCTCAACACCCAGGACGCCCGACAACTGGAAGAACCGGCCCTGCCACTGATATGCCGCCGGCTCGCCGACTCCGATGAAGCCGCCTCCCCGGTAGACGAATCTCTTGACGGCGGTCACGATCTTCTCATCCTTCCAGTTCTCTCCGCCGGTGTAGGCCGTATTGGCATCTCCCACGTTCAGGATCACGTCAATATCATCCAGGATAGACGGATTCTCCCTGATATCATCGAAGCTGATGAAGCTGACATCAAACGGGGCGCCGCTCAACGCCTCGATCACTCCCGCATAAGAATAATTCTGCTTATAATAGAGCGCATGATGCACCATATGGTTCCCCCACGCGCGCATCTTTCCCCAGCTGTTCAGCACGGCCGCCCGCTTCACGCAATGCGGGACCGTCCCCTTGATATTCTCATACAGAACCCGGAATTCTTCGCAGACCTCCTCTACATAGTCTATAAACTCCGGGAACTCCATCGCAAGCTTCAGATAGCCGCCGTACCCGATACGGTCGATCGGTTTGCGAAGGATCGCCCTTCTTGCCGTCACCCAGTTCACCTTCGCTTCCCTCACAGGATCTCCTCCTTCATGGAAGGTATCCGGGAAGAAATACGGCAGGAACCGGCCTTCCGTATAGCGGACTCCCTCGATATCACTGATCAGCCGCAGGGTCGCACCGTTACCCACACTTCCAACGACTGCATCCAGCCCGATCTCTTTGAATTCATCCATGAAAGGTTCCATTCCGATCCAGTGGTCTCCAAGGAACATCATCGCCTCTTTTCCGTATTCGTGCGTGATGTCCACCATCTCTTTGGCAAGCTTTGCGACCTCTCTTCTCTGGAAATCCTGAAAATCCCGGAACTCTCTGGACGGGATCCGGTAGGTATTGTTCATATATCCCTGATCGATAATATACTCCGGCCGGAACGGATATCCTGCCTCCCGCTCGAACTGCTCCAAGATATACGGACTTACCGACGCCGAATATCCGTACCAGTCCACATATTTCTCTCTGGCAAACTCATCGAAAATCAGTGTAAACTGATGGAAGAATGTAGTATAGCGAATCACATCAATATGCGGATTATCCGCAATATACCGCCGCAGACGCTTCATGGAGAATTCCCTGGTCTTCGGCTGGCGCACATCAAACGTGATCTGCTTCTCCACATCCTGCCAGTCATTGGTCACCGCATTGTACATATGCACCGGATCCCACATAATATAGGCAAGGAAGCTCACCGTATAATCATGGAATTCATCCGCATGTGTGATCACTACATCACCTGCCGCCTCTTCATAATGCCATCTGGCCGCGGCGCCGTCCGCACCGCATATCCTTGTGCCGTCCTTCTCGTCTGCAGGTACGGCCAGACCTGTGGTACGGTCTATGACCTCCCACCATCTCCGGATATCGTCCCGCGAATTTACTGCCAGCATATCCGGATACAGATGGTTCATCAAATGAATCCTTAAGGTATCCTCCGCCGCATTATAAAACGGCGTCATGATATACATCTGCTGAATCTCTTCCGGGTGGGCCTTCGCCCACTCGTTATCTTTCCTTGTAGTATAGTAAGTCGAATACACCTTAGCATCCACAGCCTTAAGCTCTTCCGGATATTCCGTTCCGTCGCAGTCACGGATCGCGTCTGCTCCCCAGCGCTTCACAAGTTCCAATGTCTCCGGAACCACATCTACATCTGTCGGGATCGTAACCCGCCCTCTCCTATGATTATCCATATTCTTACCTCTTTTGACCCGTTTACAGGCTCCCTTTACTGAGGGATCTTAGATAACGCCGCCGCGTCCGCTACCAATGTTACATCTCCATGCATCTGAAGGATCGAAGCCGGAACCGCCGGAGTCACAGGCCCAAAGAACGCCTTCGCCACAATATCCGCCTTGTCCTCTCCGCTGACAACAAGCAACACCTTCTTCGCACGCATGATCGTCCCGATCCCCATGGTATACGCCTGCTTCGGAACATCATCTGCCGAAGCGAAAAACCTCTTATTCGCCTCGATCGTACTCTCCTGCAGATCTACACAGTGCGTCACCTTATCAAACGCATCTGCCGGCTCATTGAATCCGATATGCCCGTTATGGCCAAGACCCAGAAGCTGCAGATCCACCCCGCCAAGAGACTCGATCAGTTCCTCATATCTCGCACACTCCTTGTCGCTGTCCGGTTCCATTCCATCCGGGAGGTTCGTGTTAGCCGGATCAATATTCACCTTGTCAAACAGGTTCTCATGCATGAAGTAATAATAGCTCTGGTCATTGGTACGGGGAAGTCCCTTGTACTCGTCCAGATTCACCGTCTTCACATTGGAAAAGTCCAGATTCCCCTCCTTATACAGAGAAACCAACCTCTCATAAGTTCCGATCGGTGTAGATCCCGTCGCCAGTCCCAGTACGCAATCCGGCTTCAAGATCACCTGTGACGCGATAATATTCGCCGCCTTTCTGCTCATCTCCTTGTAATCTGCTGCTTTGTAGATCTTCATGAATATACCCTCCTGATTATCCTTTCTTTGTTTTATATCCACCCCTGCATAAGGGGAATATAATAAATGTGCGTCCGCATCCTTGTGCTCGCCGATCCTTGCCTCGCCGAAATATTCCGGCATGTGGAAGCTTGGAATCTCTGACCGGATCGGGAAACAGGATGCATAATGCTCAATAGCCTTCGACTCTGATATCTTATAAAAATTGCAGGTGAATCTGCTTCCTATCCCAAGATTCAGAGATCCATAGACATTCTCCAGCACCTGAATCGGAATAAAAATCGAAAAACTCCAATGATCCTCCTCTATCGCCGCCGTGCAGCCAAACAGGTCCAACTCTTCTTTGGAAAAATATGTCCTGTATGTACGCCCGCTGCCATACGCCGCCAACAGCGCGCCGTTCGCATTCGCCTCAAAATTAAGATAAACCGCCGTCTCACGTCCGCCTCTCTGAGGTTCAAATTGGAGAAATGCTTCCATTGCACTGTCCCTGTAAACAGGGTCCAGAAAATTCTCATATGTGCGGAGCGGTTCACTCTCCTCACATACCATCTTCAGATAGAACCCTTCATCCGGAACAAAACCCAGATATCCGTACGTCCTTGGAATAGCCTTCGTTCCCCACAGCAGATGCTCCACATGAAACGGCCTTACATTCTCCAGTTCCTTATTACTGCTAATTACTTCTACTATCATAGACAATCCCTTTAACAGTCCTTTCCCTAATCATTCCCTACTGTTAATGTACCAAAAAAGGCTGCTAAAAGCAAGGGCAGACCGTCAGAAACGGATAATTTTGCCATGCAGGTATCAAAAAGGCTGCCGCCCGGTTAATACCCGGCGCGGCAGCCCTTATACCATACAAGTATTCGCTTAATCCTGTACGTATGGCATCAGAGCGATGTGACGTGCTCTCTTGATCGCTACCGTCAGCGCTCTCTGATGCTTCGCACAGTTACCCGTGATCCTTCTCGGAAGGATCTTACCTCTCTCAGAGATATATTTCCTTAACTTTGCTACATCCTTGTAATCAATCTCATTATTCTCCTTGCCGCAGAATACGCATACTTTCTTTCTTCTGCGTCCGCCGCCTCTTCTCTTGAAGCCGCCTTCCGGGCGATTACCTTTATCGTAAGCCATGGTGTTCAACTCTCCTTTCACATATGATATCAACTAAATGGTAATTCTTCATCAATTCCATCCGGAATATTCATGAAGCCGTCACCTGCATCCGATACCGGAGCCGGTGCTGGTGCCGGTGTGGGAGCAGAACGATATCCTCCGGCATTGGCGTCACTGACAGCCTTGCTCTCGGCAAATTCCTGTTCTTCTACGACAATATCCGTCGTGTATACCTTCACGCCGTCCTTGTTGGTATAGCTTCCGGTCTGGATCCGCCCTGTGATCACAACCTTCAAGCCCTGACGGTAAAATCTCTCGGCATGCTCTGCCTGTCTTCCAAAAGCAACACAGTTGATAAAATCTGCGGTTGCTTCTCCGTCACGCTTAAATCTGCGGTCAACGGCCAGCGTAAATCTGGCGATCGCCAACGGATTCTCTCCTCCCTGTGAGTATCTCACTTCCGGATCTCTTGTCAAGCGTCCCATCAAAATTACTTTATTCATATAATTACCTCTACTTCCCGCTTATGCTTCCTGTCTAACGCATAAATATCTGATCACGTTGTCCATGATGCGGATTCTCTGTTCAATCTCACCCGGGACATCAGCTTCAGCATCGAAGTGGATGAAATAGTAGTATGCTTCTCTCATCTTCTGAATCTCGTAAGCCAGTCTTCTCTTACCCCATTCATCGACATCAGAGATCTGGCCGCCGAAACGCTCTACTAAAGCCTTCACTTTCTCGACTACCTGTGCTCTCTCGTCATCTTCGATCTTTGCACTGACAACAACAGCTAATTCATATTTGTTCATGTCGCCTTTGCACCTCCTTCTGGTCTTTTGGCCCCCGCTCAGCTTATGTGGGAGCAAGGATATATTGTATCACGGATTAATATGATACCATAACAGCGAGCTTGTTTCAAGCTTTTTTGCGCAAATCCTTCGTGTTTTTTTCGACAAGCTTGCGTGCGATCATGATCTGATGCCCGCAGCCCAAACATTTCAACCGAAAATCCGCACCCACCCTCAGGATCTCCCATTCCTTACTTCCGCACGGGTGCTGCTTCTTCAATGTAACGATATCTCCAACTTCGTATGTGTAATCATTCTTCATCATTGACCGCCCTCTTTCACTCTTTCACTCTCACGCCCCTGACTACGAACCGATGATTATCGCTGGCACTGGTACAGGTCGACAATGTAACGATCGTGTCGCTGGTCGTCACCTCGATCCCTGTATCATATAAGGATACCTGCTTCGTCATATTCAGGAAATTCTGATACTCTTCCTCCGTATTAAACTCGGTAAGATACGTATCCGAAGTGTCCAGCACCTCGCCCATGGAATAGATGTGGTATATCAGCTCCTGTCCGTCCGGCGTATAGATATAGAAATACGGATTCGCCTCCCAGAACGCCCGATCCTCATAATCCTGCAGATGCCGGAACATGGAGCCGTCCTTCATTCTGTGTCCGTATATGATCGAGTTCTGATCCCGGAAGTTCGGGTTGTTCTCCACATTCAAGAAGATCGTCCCCAGAGAATTATCATTTGCAGAGAACGTCTTGTGCAAATATTCCTGATTATCCTTCCCCTGGACGATCGGATAATTGATGATCGCCGGTTCCGGATCGAAACGGATCCAGCCGATGGTATCGGAATTAAGCGCCATCAACTCGTCGAAATTCACCTGGTATCTCGGCTGATTCCCGGCATCATCCCCGCCGTCGTCTTTCGTCTCGATCGCAAGATCCCGAATCTTATCATATTCGCTTCTCCCGTCATAATAGCCCTTACCGATCTTGAACAACTGATATGCAGACACGGCAAATACTGCCAGCGCCACGATCAGGATCAAGTTCGACACAATGCCCTTCCCCTTCTTGCCTTTTCCCTTCCTTCGGCGGCCCCTGTGCGGCCCCTCCGCCGAATCTGCTCCTCTGGACGTCCGTCTGCCGCCGCCTGCAGGATTACCGTTCCTCTTTCTGACTTCTCCCATATCATACACTCCTCTATATCATTTCTGCTCCATGATCTCTACGATCGTCTTCTCTGTCTCGACCATTCCCGGAGATGCGATCATCCCCATATGCCTCATGGTATCCTCCGGCGTCTTCCCGTTGATTCCATGGATCTCTCCGATACATACGCCGTCCAGCGCCAGATCCACAGACCTGAACGCCGCATCCACTGCCACGATCCCTTTCATCGTGCAGCCGTGGTTTCCTCCGTCGCAGATCATACCGGTCAGGCCGCTCGCCATATTCTGGATCACCCTGCCTGCCGCCGCCTCGTCTGCGCCCCTCATATATGCCAGACCGCATGCCATCCCCGTTCCTGCCGCGATCCCGCACCCGCAGAATGCCGACAGTCTTCCCGAATACTCCTTGATATACATTGTAATCAAGAAACTTAGCGCCGCTGCCCGCAGGAGAACCGATCCGTCCGCCGCACCCTTCTCCCTTGCCGGAAGACCATAGGGACCTTCACCCGGACAGCCCGCCGTCCGATACCATGCCAGCAGCGGCATCGTCGCGATAATGCCGTGAGCCCCGCTCCCTGTAATACTCATTGCCGGCCTGCTAAGCCCTAATACTCTCGCCTCAATCGCTCCGTTACATAATAGCTGCGCTGTCCGGAGAGGATGCTCCGATATCACCTTACCGCCGTTCTCTTTCAGAAGCCGCTTCGTGATCACTGTCCGGTCAGATGCCAGCCCTTCCTCCAGCAATTCCATATTCATGGCAAAAGCATCCTGTATGAAATCAATCTCCTCTTCCGGCACCTCGTTGACATAACTCAATATATCACGCAGAGAATACCGATGAATCATCGGTATATCCTTGTCTTCGCACACTCTGTCTGCATCAGTTCCGCCCTGGTCAAAGCTTCTTTCTCCTGCACCGCCGTTATATGCATCAGAACTTTCACCGATCCGCTCCCCATTCTTCTCTATAGCCACAATATTCGTATGGCTGTCCCGGATATGTACCGCACACCATTCCTGATCCGTCTCTACTTCCGCATCAATCGTGATATTGGAACCGATATGATCCATAACTACCTCGACCGCGCCGTCATCCACCAGACGCGACGCTCTCTCGTCATCTTCCGGGGTAATCTCTGCCAGAGACTCCAACCCCCGGCCTGCATCAGCAGCCACCGCTCCTAACGCCGCCGCATAGAGATTCCCGAACCTGGCCGAATTCGGGATCCCGCAGGTATAGGCATTCTTATACATACCCGAATTAAGCGCCACGCGGACCTTCTTAACCTCACCTTGAATCCGCGCCCTGGCGCTTGCCACCGCAAAAGCAATCGCCCCCGGCTCCGTCACCCCCAGCGCCGGTTTCATATCATCTTTGATCAATCTTGTTAATCTGTCCATTTCTCTAACTCCGCCAATCATTTACTGTATCCCAACCTGCTTTCTATTATAGCACGAACCGATCTGTGTATAAAGACTTTAAAAACTTTATATATTTTTTATCCGCAATTTATTGACTTTCTCCTTTCCCCGCGTATGATTATAAATAAGTTTAGGAGGTTGATTCACTTGAAAGAAAAATTAATTCGCTTTATGTACGGACGCTACGGAATGGATTCTCTGGGCAAATTTACAATTATTACCGGTGTGGTCTCCATGGTGCTTGCAGGCTGGAATCACAGCATGATCCTGTCGCTTGTATCCTGGTTCTGCATCATCTATTCTTATTTCCGCATGTTTTCACGGAATATCTACAAGCGCTCTTCGGAGAACCAATGGTATCTGAACAAAACATATAAGCTGCGGACCGCCGTTTACCGGCAGAAGAACCTGATGATACAGCGCAAGACCCACCACATCTACAAATGTCCGGCCTGCCGGCAGAAGATCCGCATCCCGAGAGGCAAGGGACGCATAGAGATCCGCTGCCCGAAATGCAGCGCAACCTTTATCAAGAACAGCTAATGAGGATAACTACATGTTTGGATATATCGCAATCAACAAGGCCGAGATGAAATTCAAAGATTATGACGTATATCACTCCTACTACTGCGGACTCTGCAAGCGTCTGAAAGAATCTTACGGCATCCGCGGACAGCTTACTTTATCTTATGATATGACCTTTCTCATCGTACTTCTGACCGGGCTGTACGAACCGGATACCAGGGAAGTAACGGTGAACTGCATCGCGCACCCTCTGGAAAAGCACCTGGCCAGAACCAACGAATACACGGATTACGCCGCCGCCGTCAATCTCATCCTCTCTTATTTCAAATGCAAGGACGACTGGGAAGACGAACGCAGACGGCGGCGTTACATCGAAGCCCGGCTCTTATATCCTCATATGAGAACGATCCAGCAGCAATACCCCCATAAAATTGCGGCCGTATCGGATAATCTCCGAAGACTGTCCGAGCTGGAACGGCAGAACGAACAGAACATTGATCTGATGGCGGGAATCTTCGGCAATATTATGTCAGAGATCTTCGCCTGCCGCAGGGACGAGTGGGAACCTTCTCTCCGAAAGATCGGTTTCTTCCTGGGCAAATTCATCTATCTGATGGATGCTTACGAGGATGTAGAAAAGGATATCGCAGCAGGAACCTATAACCCTTTCAAAGAAGCGTATCAGAAAGACTCGCTTTTTGCAGAAAACAGCCGACATCTGCTGACCCTGATGATGGCGGAATGCTCCCGGGAATTCGAGAAGCTGCCGATTCTTCTGCATGTTGACATTCTTCGCAATATATTGTATTCTGGCGTGTGGTGCCGTTACACAGAAGTAACATCACGGCGCTGAGTTTGCCATACCCAACCGGGTAAGATCATTCAGTCAGTTTCAGGAGTATAACCATGATAAATCCATACAGCGTCTTAGGCGTATCACAGAGCGCCTCAGATGAAGAGATCAAAAAAGCATACAGAAGCTTAAGCCGCAAATACCACCCTGACGCCAACATCAACAATCCCAACAAGGATCAGGCCGAAGCGCGGTTCAAGGAAGTTCAGCAGGCGTATCAGCAGATCATGCAGGAACGTGAATACCAGACTTCCGGCAGCGCCCAGGACGGTTATGATCCGTCGGGTGATTTCGGCGGATTCGGCAGCTTCGGCGGGTTCGGCAGCTTCCGCGGCTTCAGCGGACAGTACCGTCAGGCAGACGCCGGTCCCACCGAATCGGAAGATGACCTTCATATGAAGGCAGCCAGCAACTTCATCAACAGCCGTCATTACCGGGAAGCTCTGAACCTCCTTAACGGGATCAGAGACCGGAACGCACGCTGGTTCTATTACAGTGCGCTTGCCAATTCCGGCATCGGCAACAACGTAATCGCACTGCAGCATGCCCAGGAAGCGCTCCGCCTTGAACCCAATAATTTCCAGTATCAACTTCTGGTCAACCGTTTCCAGAGCGGCGGAAGCTGGTATCAGCGGCAGCAAGACCCCTACGAGACTACATACACCGTCGGAAGCAGTTGGTGTACGAAGCTTTGTATCGCCAATATCCTGTGCAATCTGTGCTGCGGCAGCGGAATGTGCTGCGGAGGCGTACCGGGCGGTTATATCTAAATCATTTCCCCACGATCCAGGAAAGGAGGCCAGGCCATGATCGAATATCTTGTACTGTATCAAAGTGAATCCGGCAATACGAAGAAAATAGCCGCAACTATCTTCTCCCATCTTCCGGGCACCTCAAAAGATCTGATCGATATCACAACCGACAAGACGATCCCGGAAGCAAAGGTCTACTTCATCGGATTCTGCGTACACCGGGGTTCCTGCAGCATGGCCGTCAGCGACTTCCTAAGCGGATTAAGCGGCAAGCAGATCGCCCTCTTCGGAACCTGCGGGATGGGCGATTCGCCCGAGTATTACAGCGCCATTGAGTACAGCGCCAACGCGTGGATCGAATCCGACAACGACTATCTGGGCGCATTTATCTGCCAGGGCAAGATGCCCCACCGGGTCCGCCAGAAATACGAAGCCCTGCGCACCGACAAGAACGCCTCACAGATCAACCTGTGCATCCGCAACTTCGACGCGGCGCTGACACATCCCGACAGTCTGGACCTCGAACACGCCAAGGTATTTGTGGAAAAGATATTGCGGAAGATAAAAGCAGAGGATTAGTACCGTAACGTACCGAATCCTCTGCTTATTTCATGCATTATTCCCGCGAGCAACGAGCCAAGCGGGCATGCTTGCATGCACATTTGGCGACTGCCGCGAGGGTCAAATACCCCGCTGCTCTGCAGCGTTGCAAATTTGATGCCCCGTTGCTTGCAGCGGGGTATTTGACTCAAAAATGTACACGCAAGCACATCCTGTCAGTCCGCTGCCTGCGGGAATCAAATCGGAAGCTCCAGATAGATATCCTTGCCTTCCTTGATGGAAATGATCACCTTGCCGCCCCTTATCGTAGTGACTGCTCCCTGTACGCTCATCTCTGCTGCCGGCGCCGCGGCTTCTTCTGTCTCTTCCGTCGCGTCATCTTCTGCCGCGTCCTTGAAGCCTTCCACATTCTCGGCCGTCAGCGGGCATAAGGAATCGCTCGTCTTTGTTAACTTTGCTCCCAACACCTGACCGATCGTCAGACATCCGTCCAGATTCAGCAGCCCTGAATCAACCAATTCATCAAAGATCGCCGGATCTTCCAGATTCGCCGCCTCGATCGTGATACCTTCCTCTGCTCTGCAGCATAATACTGCCGGATCATTTGCATGTGCCTTTGCGGTCTCCGCTGTAATAGACATACTGATATACCTCCTCTTTCATGTATCCTACCTTCCCGTTAGTTTCAGTATATCCGTCCTGCGTCTCAAATTCCAATCACTTTTCCGCATGAACATGTGATTTATATTTGTATTATCTATAAATCCCGTTATGCTTCCCTTATCAGATATTCTCCGTGTATCTGCATGTGGGATACCCGCTGCAGCCCCAGAACTCACCGAACTTCCCGCTGCGCTTCTTAAGGAACTGCCCGCACTTCGGACAAGTTCTCGTATTCGCCTTCACCGCCGGAGATTCCAGTTCCTTCCCCAGCATCTCGAACACCTTCTGATTCATACGGCAGTCCGCAAGCGCACGGTGCGCCCCGTCTGCTGATATGTGATAATGGGACGCCAGATCCACCAGCTTATAATGGGACAACTGCCAAAGACACTGCCTGGCAAGCGTCAGCGTATCTATGTAGTCATTCGCGATCGTCTTCCCCCAATAATTTTCTGCGTCCCGCCAGATAAACTTCATATCAAACGTGTGTATGTTATGTCCCACCAGGACCATGCCTCCGATGAATTCATTGAACTTCGCCAGCGCATCCTTGAACACCGGCGCATCCTTCACCATGCTGTCGTAGATGTTATTGACCTGCGACGCATAGAACGGAATCGGGCATTCGGGGTTGACCAGAGTCGAGAATTCATCCTCGACCCTGCCCTTCTTCACCTTGACCGCCGAGATCTCTATGACTGCGTCGCTGTTAGAATTCGTCCCGGTCGTCTCCAGGTCGAAGACCACGTAATCCGGCATATATTTATCAAGCTTTCTTCCTCGTTTTTCTCCAAGCATCTTCTCTTCTCCTTTAAGGTACACTTAGCTTCTTATGTGCTTCAAAAGCTATTATACACTTATTTGGATTCAATTGAAAGATGTTTATACGCGCTCTATATCGATCCCCAGGCTTATGAATTTGTTGTATGTTTCATCCGGCAGTTCTACCCCTGTAATGATCTTGTCGATCTGGTCAAGGCTTGCAAATGAACCGAAGGATACCGACTCGATCTTGCCGTGATCTACAAGAAGAATCACTTCATGGGATGACGCGATCATAGACTGCTTAATCTGAACCTCATCAAAATTCGTGATCATGACGCCGTTTTTTATATTCACCGCATCACAGGATATGAATGCCTGATTGAAATTCAAATCCCTGATCATCTTCTCCACCATACTGCCGATCACCGTAAAAAATCCGCCCCTGATCATTCCCCCGCCGATCATCATAACATCCAGATCGTCGCATTTTGCCAGAGAGACAGCATTTCGGACATCACACGTCGCAACGACAAGCTGTTTAAATCGATTCATCTCTTCGGTCAGATGCAGGATCGTTGTGCCGGAGTCCAGCACGATCGTTGTACCTTCCGAGATCAGCTCGCTCGCCCGCTTTGCAATCCGTCTTTTCTCGTCTTCATTTATCATAATCTTCTCATCATAGGACGGCTCATATTTCGTACTTTCCGTATTGCGCTGCATAACTCCGCCGCGGACGATCTTCAGATTGTCACTGTCAGACAATAATGACAGATCTCTGCGCACAGTCGCTTTAGATACATTCAGCGCTTTCATTAATTCTTCTGTGGAAGCGTATTTGTGCTCCATCACATACCGCTCAATACATTCCAGTCTCTCATTTCTGATCATAAGCCAATCCCTCTCATCAACTATATTACCGTATCAGTCTCGGTGCATAATCTCTCTCGTCGCCAGATACAGATCCGTGTATTTCTTCTTCAACGGACGGTATAATTCATGATTTTCCATATCTGGTTTCACAGCTTTTCGTATCTTGATAATCTCATTCACTTCATCGGGAGTCCGAAAAACCTTCACGCTCAGTGCGGCAAGCAGCGCGTCTCCGTATGCCGCCCCGATCGTTTCTTCTGCTTCCTTCTGTTCTCTGCCGCAGATATCCGATACGATCTGGATCCATTTCTCATTTTTCGTGCCGCCGCCTACTGCCATTACCTTCTTTGTCTCTATCTTCCGCTCTTCAAACACATCAAAATGCTGCGCTATTCCGTATCCGATCCCTTCCAGGCATGCCTGGTAAATATGTTCCCTTGTATGAAGGACATTCAGGCCGAATATCACTCCCTTTGCCTTCACATCATTGATCGGAGTCCGTTCTCCTGAGAAATAGGGCAGAACGATCACTCCCTTTGATCCTGCCGGAATATCCTCTGCTCTCTTCGCCAGCTCCTCATACGCATTCTGCCCGCGCTCTTCTGCCTCTGCCGCCACGTCTCTTGCGAACTGCTCTTTATACCATCTGGTAAGCGTCCCCGAAGTTGACATTCCCGCCGCCATAGAATATGTGCCCGGGAACAGATAAGGCCCCGCCCATAATCTTCTGTCATTGGTAAAATTTTCCACCACATGAATAATAAATATGGAAGAACCATACATAACCATCATATCGCCCGGTTTCATTACGCCCACGCTGAAAGCTTCCGCAGACGCGTCAGCCGTTCCCGTAATCACCTTCGTATGAACACTAAGCCCGGTCTCGGCAGCCGCAGCAGGCGTTACGGTTCCGATCACTTCATCCGACCATCTGCATTCCGCCAACTGATCCCGGCGGCAAAACAGCGACAGGTCTTCTTCCCAATCCTGCTTCCCGATGTTGTACATCGGCGTCCAGCATGCTGCCGTATAACGGTCTATCACAAATTCACCGGTCAGTTTCGCTGTTAAGTAGGTACTTCCTGTAATAAATTTATATGTCTTCGTATAGATATCCGGTTCATGGTTCTTTATCCAGAGTAATTTCGCACCGGCTGACTGAGACGTGATCGGCGTTCCGCACTTTTGGAACAGCTCTTCCTTTCCAAAAGTATTCTCCAGATATTCGATCTCTTCTCCGACCCGGACGTCCACTCCGTACAGGATCGCTTTCCTTAGAGGGCGCAGCTTCTCATCCACCGGCAGACAACAGGGAGCGATCGTACTGCATCCAACCGCCTCGATCTCCTCCGGTTCTATACCCGAATCCTCAATCAGCTTCCTGCTGATCTCACAAAAATCCTTCCACCAGGTTGCCTCGGCATCATGTTCAGCATATCCCGGCTTCGGCGTCTCCATAACATGCGGACAGGAGTAAGTCATAATGACCTTACCCCGTTCGTCTATGACAGCCCCCTTGCTCTCATATGTCCCTATATCTATCCCCATAAAATACCTTGTTTTCATAATCATTATACCTCACGCAATAGGCCTTTTCAACTTAAAAGCGTTTTAATTCCATATCCGCATTCACTCTTTGGGCCATCCCGCTGCATAAGCCGGCCAACTGTTCAATATCCCGTACACAGCATACCTCCGCCGGCGTATGTGTATATCTTGCCGGGAATCCCATATCCAGAGTCGCCACGCCCTTACCCTCTAACTGCACATAAGAGGAATCCATCAGCATACCATAGGCAACCGTTCTTTGCAGCGATATCCCCATATCCCTGGAGACCTCCTTCGCGAGCCGAAACAGCCCTTCACAGGGCAGCACCCCGTTCAGCGTTCCCCTTCCGTGGAACGTAAGCAGTTCCGCACAGGGCCCCTTCCCCAGTTCCACATCAAAGACACCCTTCAGATTCGGCGTATCACCTGCCAGTGCAACATCAAGGGATATACAGATATCAGGAGCAATATGCCTTGCCGCCAGGATCGCGCCTCTTAAATTGAATTCTTCCCATACGGTTCCGACCAGATAGACACTGGAGACAGGCCTGTTTTGATGCAGCAATTCCGCCATCTTCACTAAGGCAGCGCACGCTCCCCGGTTATCCACTGACGTACCTGTTACTTTGTCATCCATCAGTTCTGTCGCTTCCGGCTTATAAACCACCGGGCAGCCGATATGTATTCCCTTTTCTTCTAATTCCTTCTTCGATCCTGCTCCCAGATCAAGATAGACCTGATTAACATTCTCTACCACATACTTCTCTTCCGGCGGCGTCACATGATGCGCCTTGGGGCCGATCAAAGCAGGATACCACTGCCCGTCCTCGCTTCTTACAAGGAATTTTGCCCCGGCAAGAACCTTCTCTTCCGTTCCGCCCAAGCGGCTGACCCCGGCAAATCCATCCTCATCAATATGCCTGATAACAAGTCCGACTGAATCCATATGGCCAATGAACATGATCTTCGGGGCCTTCGGATCTGTTCCGTCTATTTTCCCGATACAATTTCCCACATTATCAATGAACACCTCATCACAGAACCTCTCAAAATATCCTTTCATCTTATAGGACATCTCTTTTTCATAGCCTGCCGGCGCCGGTGTACGCATGAACTCCATCAAAACTTCTTTTACATCTATCATGGCATTCTCCTTATCTTGATCTCTCGACCCGTTCCATAAACCGCAGGACTCTCTCCTGATCGACCTGGTTTTCGAATCTGCCGTCCTTCTTAAATGTCGTCCCCACAACCGCTCCGTCGGCAATTTTAAGGATATCTTCGATCGTCTCTTCTCTGCATCCGGTATTGGCGAATACTGCCGTGTCCGCAAGAGCATCCTTAACCTTCTTCAGTACATTCACATCTGTAGCCGCTCCCGCATTCGTCCCTGATACGCAGATAACATCCGGTTTATTGTTAAATACAGTTGTCTTCGCGATCTCTTCGATAGGCCTTTCCACTAAGTACCTTGCAGACTCCGGGACAATATTGAACAGCATCTTTACATCATCCAGCTCCAATGCCTTTTTATGCCGGTAAATGTCACCGGTATCTGTATCCCACAGCCCAAAATCGCTCGCATATACTCCGCTCATGATCTCCCTGATAAACTTGGCGTTAACCGCTGCAGCCAAATCAAGCGACGCATACGGATCCCACAGAACATTGACGCCGTACGGAATCCTGATCTCAGATTTTAATTCTCCGATAACTCTTGCCATTGCAGCCGTCGTCTCCGGTTTGACCTTCTTAAGGTACGGCAGGCTGAATTCGTTCGAAAACATTACCGCATCCACTCCGCCTTCCTGCAGCGCCAGGAAATCCTGCCGTGCCATCTCAACGATTTTTGCCATTCCGCCTTTCGCGTCGTACGCCGGATCTCCCGGCAATGCCTGCAGATGGCACATCGCAACAATGGGCTTCTCTGTTTTAAATACTTCTTTTATCCACTTCATACATAATCCCCTTTACTTGTTATATATTTCCCCGGGATCCTTCTGCCGGAAGAACTCCTGCAGGGATCCCGGACATTTCTCATTCAACAGCCCGCGGCATTAATGCGCCGACTCATACACCTTGGACGTACATTGGTAAGCCTCTGCGTCTGCCTTGGCGTCCGCTTTGTCCTCATCACTTAGCAATTCTGGAAGCAATTCATCAGAATAACAGTCTTCCACCTTAAGCTTCTCCTTGATAACACCCGCCTTGACCGCATTATCGATAACTGTGTTCCATGCCTCGTCCGACATATACCCGACGCCGACCTCGTCAACAAAATACTCTTCCAGACTTCCTTCTACACCCAAAGCCTGTCCGACGCGTCCGTTTGCGCAGCCCAGAGCGCCGTCCCATTCTACCTCGATCTCCGGAAACTGATTACATGTGATATCTGCTGCCGCCTCAGGATTCAGATACATGAAGTAGATAGACTTCTGAAGTGCATATAAGAACTTCTGAAGCGTCTCTCCCTTCTCATCAAAGAAATCTGTTCCCGCAACCCAGGATGCACCGAATACTTCCAGAATCTCACTTCCGTCAAGATAATTGAAATCATAGCCCATACCTTTTAGCTGTTCATACTCCGATATCCATGTAAACAGTACGTCCACCTGTCCCTCTGATACCATCTGGTAACGGGAATCCCCGTTCACCACGTACTCCACATCTTTTTCCGGATCCAGGCCTGCCGCGATCAGTGTCGGAGCCGCAATAGATTCCCAGGAAGCGTCGCCCAGAGCGATCGTCTTACCCTTAAGGTCTTCCCAAGTATCGATCCCCTTACCGTTTACTGCAGAAAACCCATAGATATTGATCGCGTCATATCCTGAAACAATCTTGACGGGTACTCCCGCTTCAATCTGCGCCATCGTTACATTCGGCGACGGGCACGCCAGGTCTGCCTGTCCGGTCGATACCATCTGGATATCAGAAGGATTGGAACCCGAAATCATCTCCAGCTTCAATCCCTGCTCCTCGAAATACCCCTGCGAATCCCCGATCCACATCGCCATATCATCCAGACATTCGATATCTCTTGGCATAACAACCTTCACCGTCTGAAGCTCCCCTGTATCCTCCGCGCCTCCTGCTTCTTCCTTCTTTTCTTCTGGTTTGCCTGCACCGTCCTTCTCTGATTGGGAAGACGAGGAACAACCTCCCAAAACCACGAGCATTGCCGCTGCCGTCAATAACGCCACCATACGTTTCTTCATAACCTTTCACTCCTTTTCTTTGTTTTTTTGATTGTTATGTATGTTCTTTCTATTCTTTCCATTTGACAAGCACAGCCTCCAGCGCATCCGAGAGCATGTAGAAGAACACGCCTATGATCGCAATAAAAAGAATAGAACCAAACATCTGATCTGTCCTGACGTAGGTCTTTGCCTCGATCACGAGAGCTCCGAGTCCTACCGTACTCCCGTTGACCTCAGCCGCGACACACGTCGTAGTTGCAAATATCGCCGATAACTTCATTCCGGTAAATACGTTATTGATCGCCGACGGAAACATGCACTGAAAAAAAGTCTGTCTCTTCGTCGCCCGCAGAGACGTCATAAGCTCGATTCGCATTACCGGGACATTCATGAAACCAGTCGAGGAATTCATCGTCACAATTGCGAAGGACTGCAGTATGATCGCTATGATAATGACATCCCTCCCGATTCCCATAAACACATACATCATCGGCACCAACGTGATGACCGGCAGCGTACACAGCAGATTAATATACGGCGTAAGCGTTGTTCCAAGCAGCGCATAGTTCGCCATAAGCGCACCCATGACTACTCCGATCAAACATGCAGCGACCCATCCCGTCAATATTGACGTGAACGTTCTCACGATATTCGGCCAATACAATTCGAAATCTTCCAACATAGACCGTATGATCAAAGACGGCCTTGATATCTGCCAGGTAGGGAAATCTCCCAGGATAACCCACAGCTCCCAGATAAGGAACAACATCACGATACCCAATATCGGCATCGCAACAGAAGAGATCTTAGATATCCGGTTCTTTCGTCTTCTCTCAATTATTCTTTTCTCTTTCGTCTCATCCAGCATCCGGCTCATTCCATTCTCCCCCCTTTACTTGACCTTCCTAAGATCCACGTGTCCGATACATTCTGTCAGTTCCGCACAGTAATCCTGAAACTTCCGCTCTGTGAGCAGATCAAGCGATCTTGGCCTCTCCAGATCCAAAGTAATCTCTCTGGTGATCCTCCCCGGATTCGTCCCCATCACATAGACCCTGTCTGACAAAAGAACTGCTTCTTCGACATTATGGGTAATGAAAATCACCGTCGTTCCTAACTTCTTCCAGATATCCAGTATCTCCATATCCAGCTTCTCCCGCGTCATGGCATCCAACGCGCCGAACGGCTCATCCATCAGCAATATCTCCGGTTTGTGGACCATTGCACGGATCACTCCTATTCTCTGCATGACTCCTCCCGAGATCTCTGCCGGATATGCATTCTGATATTCCGTAAGACCGGCCATCTCGAGCAGTTCATCTATATACCTCTGCGTTCCCTCATCCCGGATCTTATATATTCTGCATGCGATCCCGACATTCTCCCTTACCGTCAACCACGGGAACAGATTGGGCAACTGAAAGATAAATCCCATCTTCTGATTGATCTCCTTCGGAATTCTCTTATAAGAAGTGATCTCCTTTCCATCTATGTAGATACTGCCCGATGTCGGCTTGATAATATCATCTATCATGCGTATGATCGTAGACTTTCCGCATCCGCTCGGTCCGATCAGAGATACGAATTCTCCTTCTCTTATGTCTATATTGGCATCCTTCACCGCGTATATATCCTGATGCCTGGTATGAAAAACTTTATTCAAGTTTTCCGTCCTGATCTTTGAAGCCTTCATGCTCTCACCCTTCCACTATTTAATCCATATCACAACTTTTTTCTCTATATATGCCACGATCATAAACAACACGATACCAATCAGCGCCACGACGATAATGGTCCCGTATGCCATATCCGTCATAAGCATGCCGGAATAGACAGAGATCCTGCTCCCCAGCCCTTCGTTGCTCGCCGCAAGATCAGCGCTCATCGCAGCTATCGTAGAGAATATACATCCAAGCTTCAAACCGACAAAAACCTGCGGCAGTGCATTCGGGAAAATCAGCTTCACAAATGTCTTAAACCGTCCTGCACCCATTGAGCGGAACAACTCCCGCTTCGCCGTCTCAACCTTTGTGAAGCCCCTCAAAGTATTCAGACATATAATGGGGACCGCCTGACAGATCACCACAATAATCCGCACCTTCATAACATATCCGTACCATAGCTGAAGGATCGGCACCAATGTCAGCATCGGAATCACCACCATCAGAATCAACACAGGCGTGATCGCCTTCGTCACCAGCTTCGACTGCGAACACAATGCAGCAAGCAGGATCCCGCTTGGAATGGAGATACAGTATCCGATCAATATGACCTGAATCGTATAGAGAAAATCCCCCGAAAGATCCCTCATGAACCTTTCCCCAAGCTTGCTTAGAATCACATGGGGAGCAGGCAGGATCCGGGCGTCAATACCGCTTACCGCAACATACAGCTCCCAACATACCAGAATTACAATAAGCAATATGACAGGAGAGACAATATTCAGCCATTTTTTATTTCCTTTCATCTTCTGCGCCACCTCCTAATCATTCCTGTATCTCATGAACAATATCATCTAATTTTTTTCTCAGTTCATTATATCTGTCGTTGTACGCGATCTTTTCATCCCGGGCCTTAAGCGGCACGTCATTTACGATCTTGCTGATGAATTCACCCTTTTTATTCATGACCAGGATCCTGCTTGACACCAACAGCGCCTCCTCTACACTGTTCGTGACCATGATCATAGTCTTCTGAGTCTTCTTCCAGATATCCAGCATCTCATAAGAAAGCATATTTCTTGTGATCGCATCCAACGCTCCGAACGGCTGGTCCATAATAAGCACCTTCGGATCATGCACCAACGCCCTTGCGATCCCTGTCCTCTGCTTCATACCCCCGGACAGCTCATGCGGATAAATATTGGCATAATCCTGAAGTCCTACGATTTCCAGCATCTCTTCAACTCTTTTCTCCCATTCACTGCCTTTAAGCCTGAAGATTTCCAGATTTAATCTCAGATTCTTCTGTACCGTCCTCCATTCCAGCAGATTATGCTGTTGAAAAACAAATCCGAAATCCTTCAGATGGCTTTTGGGAATTCCGTCTTCAAAAACTTCTTCATCCATGACAATGCTGCCAAGCGTCGGTTTCTCAATTCCTCCTATAATTTTCAATAAAGTTGATTTGCCGCATCCCGAAGGCCCCAGAATACAGACATATTCCCCTTCCAGAATAGTCAGATTGATATCATCCAGGCACACTAGCTCGTCAAGCCCCTTATCAAAGACCTTACAGATTCCCTGCAAACGCATCAATTCTTTCATTTTTCATCACCCTCTCCTCTTTTATTTGTATTTTGATTCATAATATTTCTATAACGAATTATTTTGTACAAAATAATTTCTTATCCGCTCTATTTGTTTCTGTAATGACATTATAGTTTCATTTTATCTCACTGTCAACCTATTTTTTGCACTTTTTACATCATTTTTTATCTTTTCGTTGCACTTTTTGAATTATAGTGATACCATTTGAGTAGATTATTAAACAAAACAGATCAACGAAAGGAGTTCTTCATGTATAATTATCAGCATATCGAAGTAGATACCCACACCCATACCGTTCTCTCAGGCCACGCATGGTCTACGCTTAACGAAAATTGTATCGCCGCATCGTCCCGGGGTCTGAAAGGATTGTGCCTGACCGAACACGGCCCTGCAATGGATCACTCTTTGAACAGCTTTTCTTCCTGTTCCCTAGGCATGATCCCTGAGTTCGTACATGGTATCCGCGTATTCACGGGCATGGAATTTAATATCACGAATTTTAACGGAGATATCGATCATATCGAGCCCGTTTCTCACAAGCATATCCACTTCGGCATCGCCAGCATGCACGATGTCTGTATGCCGTTAGGCACTAAAAAACAGCACACAGAAGCATATATCGCCGCGCTCAACAATCCTCTGGTCGATATTCTCGGTCATCCGGGCTATGCTTATTTCCCGAACGATCCCGAACCGATCGTCTTAGAAGCCAAGCGGCTGGATAAATTAATTGAGATCAACAATAATTCCTTTCGGGCAAGGAAAGGAAGCGAAAAGAACTGCCTTAGATTCATCCGTTACTGCAAACAGTACGGGGTCAGAGTGTGCGTATCCAGCGACGCGCATTTTGATTCTATGGTGGGTGTTGTCCCCAGGGCTTTGAAGCTTCTGATGGATGCAGATTTTCCTGCAGAGCTCATCCTCAACCGCACATATGATGATTTTGCAGGCTATCTTTCTGACCGGGGCAGAATATGATTTATTTTGAACTATTTTGATATTTATATTGACATTTTTAGATTAAAAGATATAATATTAATCATAATTGAATCATTTTAATTCAGGAGGTGTCTCAATGAGCAAAAAAACAATTCTAATTACGGGCGGAAACGGAGAAAAAGGAATCGGATTAGGCGTGGGAAGACGTTTTTCCAAAGAAGGATGGCGTGTGATCATCCTGGACGTGGCTGCCGAACCAACGCCGGGCTGCCAAAAGGTTACATCTGAAAGCGGAGGGAAATACTATCAGTGCGACGTAGCCAACAAGTCACAGGTTGACTCTGTAATGGCCGATATCTATGATGAGTTCAAGAAAATTGATGTGCTGCACAGCAATGCCGGCATTCTCCAGTGGCATCCCTTTGTAGAGTATACTGAAGAACAGATTCACCGGGAGATCGATATTAACTTAAAGGGAATGTTCTTCGTAGGACAGCCTGTTGCAAGAAAAATGATGGAAGAAAAAGACGGCTGTATCGTCTTCACCGGCTCTATGGGCGGCAAAGAAAGCGCCGCCAACCAATCTGTATATGCCGCATCCAAAGGCGGCGTTATCCAATTAGCGAAGACGCTCGCTAAAGAACTAGGACCGTACGGAATACGCGTAAATAGCATCTGTCCCGGTATCATTGAGACCAATATGGCCGATGATGCCCCTGAGCCGGAGATTCCGTGGATCAAACGCACGCCGTTAGGACGCTTCGGCACTCCTGATGATGTTGCCAATATCGTCTGGTTCCTTGCGAACAGCGACGCTTCTTATGTAACGGGACAGGCATTCAATATTACGGGCGGGATGATGACCTTCTAGTACAATTGTCCTTCCAAGAAGCAATACGCATAAAGAGTCCCACACCGAATTCTCAGTGTGGGACTCCTCTTATTCTAATCTTATATTATCTTAGTCTTCTCCATACAGAGTAACCAGTTTCTTAAGGTAAGCATATCTCTCCATAGCCTCAGCCTCATTCTTCGTGAAGAGTCTCTCGGCCTTCTCTGGATTCGCTCTCTTAAGTGCATTGTAACGAACCTCTCCGTCAAGGAATGCCTGATAATCTCCTGCCGGCTCCTTGCTGTCAAGCGAGAACTTCGCACCCTCTGCTGCCGGATTGAACCGGAAGTTATTCCAGTAACCGCACTCTACTGCCAATGCTTCCTCCGTCTGAGCCTTGCTCATACCCTTCTTGATACCATGGTTGATACATGGAGCATAAGCAATGATCAGTGATGGTCCCGGATATGCCTCTGCCTCTGCAATAGCCTTAACCGTCTGGTTGAAATCAGCACCCATAGCGATCTGCGCTACATATACATAACCGTAGCTCATAGCGATGCCCGCAAGGTCCTTCTTCTTGGTCTCTTTACCGCCTGCAGCAAACTGAGCTGTAGCGCCTGTCTTGGTAGCCTTAGAGGACTGTCCGCCTGTGTTGGAGTAAACCTCTGTATCGAATACCATTACGTTAATGTCTTCGCCGCTTGCCAGTACATGGTCAACGCCGCCGAATCCAATATCATATGCCCATCCGTCGCCGCCGAATACCCACTGAGACTTCTTAGCGAGGAAGTCTTTATTCTTAACAATGTCCTTGCATGTATCGCAGTCGCATCCTTCTAATGCCGCAACCAGCTTGTCTGTAGCATCGCCGTTGGTAACACCACAGTTGAAAGTATCAAGGTATTCCTTGCATGCTGCCTTCACATCTTCGGAAGCCGCATCTGCTGCTGCAACTGCCTCAACCTGAGCTTTTAATCTGTTTCTGATCGCCTTCTGAGCTAAGAGCATACCATAACCAAACTCTGCGTTATCCTCGAACAAGGAGTTTGACCAAGCCGGTCCCTTTCCTTCCGGAGTTACAGTGTAAGGCGTGGACGGTGAAGAGTTACCCCAGATAGAGGAACATCCCGTTGCATTGGCAATATACATTCTGTCGCCGAATAACTGTGTGATCAGCTTCGCATAAGGAGTCTCGCCGCATCCTGCACAAGCGCCTGAGAACTCAAGCAGCGGCTGCTTGAACTGGCTTCCCTTTACAGTCTCTGGTTTGAACTTCGCAACGACTTCTGGTTTTACCGGAATCTCTCTTCCGAAATCGAATAATTCCTGAGACGCAACGTTCTCTTCCATATTCTTCATCACGAGAGCCTTCTCGCCCTTCTTGCCCGGACATACATTCGCACAGGAACCGCATCCCGTACAGTCGTATGCTGATACAGACATCGCGAACTTCATGCCCGGCATACCGATCATATCAATAGCCTTCGTTCCTTCCGGAGCCTTGGCAAGCTCATCCTCTGTAAGAGCGATCGGACGGATAACAGCGTGCGGACATACATACGCACAGCGGTTACACTGGATACAATTCTCCTCTACCCATACCGGAATATCTACCGCGATACCGCGCTTCTCATATGCAGAAGATCCTGATGGCGTAGAACCGTCAACATAGTCGTTGAATGCAGATACCGGAAGTGAATTACCTTCCTGAGCATTCACCTTAGACTGAACGTTCTTAACGAAATCAACAACGTCTTCTCTTCCGCCCTTAACCTCTGGTGTAAATAATCCCTCATCCTCACAGGACTTCCAGGATTCTGGAACAGATACTTCTACGATCTGCTTTGCACCGGCGTCAATAGCGTCATAGTTCATCTGAACGATCTTGTCTCCCTTCCTTCCGTAGGTTGCCTTCGCAGCAGCCTTCATCAGGTCGATTGCTTCCTCCTCAGGAATGATCGCTGCCAGCTTGAAGAACGCTGACTGCAATACTGTATTGATACGTCCGCCAAGTCCGATCTCTTTACCGATCTTAATACCGTCGATGGTGTAGAACTTAATGTTGTGATCTGCGATATAAGCCTTCACCTGTCCCGGCAGATGCTTCTCTAATCCTTCCATATCCCATGGGCAGTTCAACAGGAATGTACCGCCGTCAACCAACTCCTGAACCATGTTATACTTGTCCACATAAGATGGATTGTGGCAAGCAACGAAGTTCGCCTGACGAATCAGATAGGTGGACTTGATCGCCTTCTTACCGAAACGTAAGTGGGACATAGTAACACCGCCGGACTTCTTGGAATCATAATCGAAGTAAGCCTGTGCGTACATATCTGTGTTGTCGCCGATGATCTTAATGGAGTTCTTGTTCGCTCCAACCGTACCGTCTGCTCCAAGTCCCCAGAACTTACAGTTGATCGTACCTTCCGGAGTCGTAACCAGAGCCGGTCCTGTTGCCAGAGACAGATTCGTTACATCATCCTCGATACCGATGGTGAATCTTGCCTTGTCAGCATTGTTAAATACTGCAACGATCTGTGCAGGAGTCGTATCCTTGGAACCTAATCCATAACGTCCGCAGTTGATCGGAACCGCATCGAACTTAGACCCCTTCAGTGCGGATACAACGTCCAGATACAATGGCTCGCCCTGTGCTCCAGGCTCTTTTGTCCTGTCGAGTACGTTGATATATTTTACTGTATCTGGGATCGCATCGATCAATGCCTGAGCGCAGAACGGCCTGTAGAGGCGAACCTTCACAACGCCGACCTTCTCGCCTGCTGCCAGCATATAATCAATCGTCTCTTCGATCGTATCACATACGGAACCCATTGCAACGATGACCTTCTCGGCATCTGCTGCTCCATAGTAGTTAAACAGCTTATAATCTGTACCGATCTTAGCGTTAACCTTGTCCATGTATTCCTGAACGATCGCCGGCATAGCATCGTAATATGGATTACATGCTTCTCTTGCCTGGAAGAAAATATCCGGATTCTGAGCAGAACCTCTCTGGCATGGATGATTCGGATTCAATGCGTGATTCCTGAATGCATCAATTGCATCCATATCTACTAATTCTTTCAGATCTTCATAATCCCAAGTCTCAATCTTCTGAATCTCATGTGAAGTACGGAAACCGTCAAAGAAATTAATGAACGGAAGCTTGCCCTTAAGCGCCGCACAGTGTGCAACCGGCGTTAAGTCCATAACCTCCTGTACGCTTGACTCACAGAGCATGGCTGCACCGGTCTGTCTGCAGGCGTATACATCTGAATGATCTCCAAAGATTGACAGTGCATGACTGGCAAGGGCACGTGCAGATACGTGGAACACACCTGGGAGCTGCTCGCCTGCCACTTTATATAAGTTAGGAATCATAAGCAGTAAGCCCTGAGATGCGGTAAATGTCGTCGTCAAAGCTCCTGCCGCAAGAGAACCGTGTACTGCTCCTGCTGCTCCTGCCTCTGACTGCATCTCTGTTACCTGAACTGTCTGTCCAAATATGTTCTTTCTGCCTTCAGTTGCCCATTCATCTACATGCTCCGGCATAACAGATGATGGAGTGATCGGGTAAATAGCTGCGACTTCTGTATATGCATATGATGCATGAGCTGCCGCCTGATTACCATCCATGGTCTTCATTTTTCTTGCCATTGTCGTTGTTCCTCCTTATAATTGTACAAATTATGGATAATTTGACGTATGCATTTATTATAGTTCACACTCTTTTAAAAGTCTAGTCATTCTTAGCTTTATTTTTGTTCCTTTTTCGGTACAAGTAGAGCGATTGCGCGCGCCGCAGGGGGTTATCCCAGATACACCACATCTTCGTCTGGTTTTTTTGCCGGTTCCATATCGATCAGATAAAGAACGGGCTGTTCATTTCCAAAAGCAACTGCCTGTTCAAATTCGAATCTGGCACGGATCTTGAACCATTCGCCCCTCTTAAAATCTATTTTATCTTCCGACTTGCACGGGTATCCATAATAATTGATATCTTCCGCACAGCATGTCATGATCTTGCGCACAGGGACAAACATATTCTCTTTCATCCCTTTCGGCCGGAACGCCTGAGCCACGAATTCGATCTCCTTGTGAAGATACAGTTCTGGATGGTCGCAGGCATCCACATACCAGATTCCGAAGTCAATAGAATCTATGGCAATCTTATCCCCCTTCACATCGTACGGCAGGTCTTCCTCGGACGGCTGGATGATCCTGCCGTCTAATCCTTCAAATATTAACTGCGCCATCGGATTCTGTACCTTCAGCGCATGCCGGAAGCCCGAGCGGTCCGTACCTTCCGGGCAGCGGTTTACCACGATCAGCTCAGATTCCGTCAACTGTTCCATCAATATATTTCTCATATTCTTAAGATACATGTCAAGAGTCGTCCCATTGACGGTGGAATAGACTCCCTGCAGCTCCCAGTTGCGGGGATATTTGACAGACAAGAGTTCCTCTAACTTCCACATTCCGTTATACTCGATCACAACCTGCGCCGGATGATAATTCATATCACAATTCTTAAAAAATGCCGGATTCAACTGGTCAAATTCATTAATTCTCAGCAGCGCTATCTCTTTTTCTTCCAGGTATTCCTTCGGATACTCTTCCTCCCCTTCTTCGCACAAGAGCAGCAATGTTAATCCCGGCGCGATCCAATCCTGCTCCATCAGCGTTCCTTTGACAAGCGTTGTCTTGCCGCTGTCCAAAAAACCTGTACATATGAATACAGGCGTTCTCATGCAATCACCTCCATTTCTATTATCCCATTCGGATTATTATAGCTTAAATATGAAACAGCTTCCGAAGCTCCTCTTCCTTCAGATTCGTTCCGATCACGCATACACGCCCGGTATAATCCGCTTGTCCTGCGCGGACCTCATACTCTTCCGGCACCAGGTCAAATTGCTTCCAGGTTCCGTCCTCCATCGGGATGATCCCCTTTGAACGCAGGATCGTCCCGTATCCGTCCGTCTCCGATAATGCTTTCAACAGGAAATCAAGCTCCTCGTCCGTATATTTATGCGCTGTTTCCCTGCCCCAGCTTGTGAAAACCTCGTCCGCATGATGATGGTCATGGTGACCATGACCGCAGCAGCCCTCTCCATGATCATGGCCATGCTCCTCATGACCGCAGCAGCCTTCCCCATGGCCATGTTGGTGACCATGCTCTCCATGGCCGCAACAGCCTTCCCCATGGCCATGATGACAGTGCTCATGTTCATCCCGGTTCTCCAACAGTTCTTCTATCTCTGCCTTACGCTGCAGCGCACGGCAGACCGCATCCTTACCAAGTTCTTCCCAGGGTGTTGATATGATCGCGGCATCCGCATTTTCTTCCCTAAGCATATGAACACATTCTTCAATCTTCTCATCCGTCATCATCTGCGTCCTGCTGACGACGATCGTAGACGCATGCTTCACCTGATCTTCAAAGAATTCACCGAAATTCTTAAGATATAATTTCGCTTTCTTACCGTCAACTACCGTGATCCTTCCGTTAATCTCAATCTCGGCCTTCTTCTTCACAGCCTTGATCGCTTTTACGATGTCGGATAATTTGCCGACTCCTGACGGCTCAATGAGCACACGGTCCGGTTCATATTCCTTAAGCACCTTCTGAAGCGCTTCGCTGAAATCACCTACCAGCGTACAGCAAATACAGCCCGAATTCATCTCCGTGATCTCAATCCCTGCATCCTTCAAGAAACCGCCGTCAATCCCGATCTCTCCAAATTCATTCTCGATCAGAACCAGTTTCTCTCCCGCATATACCTGGTCGATCAGCTTCTTAATAAAGGTGGTCTTGCCCGCCCCCAGGAAGCCTGATATAATATCTACTTTTGTCATCTGCCATTCCTCTCTTCTAATATCAAATCTTCTTTGCCTGTCCTCAACCGGCAGTTTACATTCCTTATCCGTTAATGCAAAGAGAACCAACATTATATCCTAATGTTGGTTCTCCTGCTGTCTATAGACAGTTAACAGATAGTCAATTATAACTGCGGACCAGCCGGAACCAAAGCCTTGCCGGCTTCATTTCCTTCATACTTCGCAAAGTTCTTAACGAATCTCTGTGCAAGATCCTTAGCCTTCGTCTCCCACTCAGATGCATCTGCATAAGTATTGCGAGGATCCAGGATGTTGGTGTCGACGCCCGGAAGCTCTGTCGGAACATCAAAGTTGAAGTATGGAATCTTCTTCGTTGATGCCTTCAGGATATCTCCGCTTAAGATCGCATCGATGATACCACGGGTATCACGGATAGAGATACGCTTGCCTGTGCCGTTCCATCCTGTATTAACCAGGTATGCCTTAGCGCCGCTCTTCTGCATTCTCTTAACAAGCTCTTCTGCATACTTCGTAGGATGTAATTCAAGGAACGCCTGTCCGAAGCATGCGGAGAAGGTTGGTGTAGGCTCAGTGATTCCGCGCTCTGTACCTGCAAGCTTAGCTGTGAATCCTGACAGGAAGTAATACTGTGTCTGCTCCGGTGTAAGAATAGATACTGGAGGCAGTACACCAAAAGCGTCTGCGGACAGGAAGATAACTTCCTTCGCCGCTGGAGCAGCGGATTTAGGACGTACGATCTTCTCGATGTGATCGATCGGATAAGACACTCGTGTATTCTCTGTCACACTCTTGTCGTTGAAATCAATCTTGCCCTCTGCATCCAGAGTAACATTCTCAAGAAGAGCATCTCTCTTGATCGCATTGTAGATATCCGGCTCTGATTCCTTGTCAAGGTTGATAACCTTCGCATAACATCCGCCCTCGAAGTTAAAGATACCGTCGTCATCCCAGCCGTGCTCGTCATCACCGATGAGAAGTCTCTTCGGATCAGTAGAAAGCGTAGTTTTACCTGTTCCGGAAAGTCCGAAGAAGATCGCGGTATTCTCTCCGTTCATATCTGTATTGGCAGAACAATGCATGGAAGCAATCCCCTTAAGCGGCAGATAGTAGTTCATCATAGAGAACATACCCTTCTTCATCTCTCCGCCGTACCATGTATTGATAATAACCTGTTCGCGGCTTGAAATGTTAAATACAACTGCTGTCTCAGAATTCAGACCAAGCTCCTTGTAGTTCTCAACCTTAGCCTTGGATGCATTATAAACAACGAAATCCGGCTCAAACTTCTCAAGCTCTTCTTCAGTCGGCATAATGAACATATTCCTGATAAAATGAGCCTGCCATGCCACTTCCATGATAAAACGGATTGACATACGTGTGTCTTCATTCGCACCGCAGAAGGCATCTACCACAAACAGCTTCTTGTTTGAGAGCTCACTCAAAGCAATATCCTTAACTGTCTTCCAGGTCTCCTCTGAAGCCGGATGATTGTCATTCTTGTATTCATCGGAGGTCCACCATACGGTGTCCTTAGAATTCTCATCCATTACAATGAACTTGTCTTTCGGCGAACGCCCGGTGTAGATACCAGTCATGACATTCACTGCGCCAAGCTCGCTGACCTGTCCCTTTTCAAAACCTTCCAGTTCTGGCTTTGTCTCCTCTTCAAATAACATCTCATAAGAAGGGTTGTGTACGATTTCAGTGGTGCCGCTGATGCCATACTTACTCAAATTAATCTCTGCCATCTTTCATAATCTCCTTTTTTTCATAGTATATGTTATTTAGTATACATATTTAAAAAATAAAATCAATAAAAATTCTCTAATTTTTTCTAAAAAGTCAAATTTTTAACAATCTTCACAACCAATTGCGTTATGAAATAACCTTTTTCAACATTTAGCTCAGTTCCTCTTAGGGGTATGTACTGCCATACAATAAGAGAAAGAAGAGAGACTTACCGCGTCCCTCTTCTCTCTCTAAATAAATATAACTTATAGTCACCAGACTGCAGATCTACCGCTGATCTATAATAATCCGCCTACAGCCAGGAATAACGGCGCAAATACCAGTGACACAATGGTCATCAGCTTGATCAGAATATTAATAGACGGTCCTGAAGTATCCTTGAACGGATCTCCTACCGTATCGCCCACAACCGCAGCCTTATGCGCTTCGCTGCCCTTGCCGCCGTGTGTTCCGTCTTCGATATATTTCTTCGCGTTATCCCATGCGCCGCCTGAGTTCGACATAAAGATCGCAAGCATAACGCCCGTCACCAGCGCGCCTGCAAGCAGACCGCCCAAGGATGCAGGCCCCAGCAATAATCCTACAGCCAGCGGAGATAATACCGCCATGATTCCGGGCACTAGCATCTCCTTAAGTGCTGCAGTCGTAGAAATGGCCACACAGGACTTATAATCCGGCTTCTCTGTTCCTTTCATGATACCCGGCTTCTCACGGAACTGCCGTCTCACTTCCTCGATCATCTTATACGCCGCCTTTGACACCGACTCCATCGTCATAGCAGAGAATAAGAACGGCAGCATACCGCCGATGAATAATCCGATGATCACCCGGCTGTCAAGCAGGTCTATATTCTTAAGCTGCACCGCCTCCGCATAGGAAACGAACAGTGCAAGCGCCGTCAGCGCCGCGGAACCGATGGCAAAGCCTTTGCCCATTGCTGCCGTCGTATTGCCGACCGCGTCCAGCTTGTCCGTAATCTTGCGGACGCCGGAATCCAGACCTGACATCTCTGCGATACCGCCCGCATTATCTGCGATCGGCCCATAGGCGTCTACCGCGACCGTGATCGCCGTCGTAGAGAGCATACCTACCGCCGCCAGTGCGATTCCGTAGAGTCCGCAGAATCGATATGCCAGAAAGATTCCCACACAGATCAACAGAATCGGGATTCCCGTAGACTTCATACCTACCGCCAGACCGCTGATGATCGTAGTTGCCGGCCCTGTCTCTGACTGCTCCGCAATCTCTTTGACCGACTTATAATCACCGGATGTATAGACCTCAGTGATGATACCGATCAGAAGACCGACGATCAGTCCGGCTACGATCGCGATCGCCGCTTTCATATTGCCGAAAAGATACTGGCTGAACACGAACGCCGCAATCAGCACCAGCGCGCTGGCCACATAAGATCCCATCTTAAGCGCCTTATGCGGATTCGAATTCTCATCGCCTTTAACAAAGAATGTTCCGAGAATAGACGCAACCAGACCGAGTCCTGCGATCAGAAGCGGATAGACCGCGCCTTCAATCTTATAATATACAATTCCAAGAGTGAGCGCTGAGATCAGGGCGCCCACATAAGACTCAAATAAGTCCGCGCCCATTCCGGCAACGTCGCCTACATTATCACCTACGTTATCCGCGATAACTGCGGGATTACGCGGATCATCCTCCGGGATTCCCGCTTCAACCTTCCCGACAAGGTCCGCTCCTACGTCTGCCGCTTTCGTATAGATTCCTCCGCCTACACGGGCAAACAGAGCGATCGAAGATGCTCCAAGGCTGAATCCTGAGAGAACGTCTACATTCCCCGTAATCAGGTAGATCGTGCTTACCCCCAGCACGCCAAGTCCGGCTACACACATCCCCATAACCGCGCCGCCTGAAAATGCAATAGAAAGAGCCTTATTCATGCCGCCTTCCTTCGCTGCATTCGCAGTCCTGACATTAGCCCTCGTCGCTACAGTCATTCCAAAATATCCTGCCAGTGTGGAGAATACCGCCCCCACCACGAAACAAACTGCGGTCACCCAATTGCCGATTCCAAAGCCGATCAGCAGAAATAATACCAGAACGAAGAATACCAGTATCTTATACTCTGCTGTAAGGAATGCCTGGGCGCCCTCACTGATTGATGATGCGATCTCCCGCATCCTCTCGGTTCCTGCACTCTGCTTATTCACTTTTGCAGCCAGGACACCTGCAAAAACAAGTGCGATAATCCCCAACACAGGAACCACGTTCAAAAACATTTCCATAAATAACCCTCCTACTTTCCTCCTATAAAACTTATTACCCTTATATTATCACAAAAAAATAGTTTGTATATAATTTTTTTCAGATTTTTTGCTACTTTTTAACAGTTTGCGAATAATATTTCGAATATTCGTACATACAATTCATATTTATTTTTTATCAGAGTAATAATTTTTTATCAAAATTAATATATCACATTAAGAAAGAGAAGTCAAACCTATCTTGACTTCTCTTCTGCAAGCAGCGCCGCTCCCAGCGCTCCCGCATATCTACCCCGTTCGGTCGGTTCAACCTCCCGCCCGATCTTCTCTGATAAGATCCTGGTAAAATACCGGCTGCTGCTTAAACCTCCTGTCAGTATGATCCTTCCCGCAAGGCTCTTCTTTTGACTTAACTGCGCCACCTTCGCCGCGACCGAATCCACAACCCCGGCCGCGATATCCTCTCGTTTCCTTCCCTCTCCGATATAGTTGATCACCTCGGACTCCGCAAATACCGTACACAGCGAGCTAATCGGAAGGACCGTTCCCGTATCCGCCATATCAAACAATTCCTGCAGGGTAACCCCCAGCCGGTTTGCCATGATCTCCAGGAATTTCCCGGTACCGGCGGAGCATTTGTCATTCATCAGGAAATCCTGCACCATCCCGTTCTCTACCAGGATCACCTTCGTATCCTGTCCGCCTACATCAATGATGGAGCAATGATCTCCCGCCATCTCTCTTCCGCCCCTGGCATGACAGGTGATCTCCGTGATCACATAGTCTGCGAAATCTACCGCCACCCGGCCGTATCCTGTCGCTACCACCTTGGTGTCTTCTGACAGTACATCTATGTCATTTTCTTTTAATTTTTCTTTAATTGTGTGAGTAGTTTCTTTGCTGCTCCATCCCGTCGGAAGAACGAACTCCATCTCCTTCTTTCCTCTCGCCACCACCTTGGACGCCGTGGAGCCGATATCAATCCCTACATAATCCATATCCCTTTACCTCAGCCAAAAAACTCGCGGCAAGCGCCGAATATTAACAATATCTGTCCCTCTTAGGGTTCACATCCCGCTCGATTGCCGCGATCTTAAGAATCTCAATTCCATGCTCCTCTATACAGGCCTCTACCGCTTCCTTATCTTCCTCCCGGATCAGAAGCGAGACCCCGCAGCATTTACTCGCGGCTCTGGGGGTAGGGGCGATCGTCGCCCGAACCCCCAGATTCTTCAATTCTCTATGTAACCGCATTGCATTATCATGATTGGGAAATAAAACATAATGCTGAATCTCCTGCATATATATTCACCCGACTAATTATTCAGCATCTCGATAAATGCACTGACTCTCGTACGAAGCTGCTGCGCATCACTGTCCGTATAATCCGTCTCAATTCCAAGCACCGGAATTCCCGCTTCCTTCAGAGCACGCTCTACCAGATACCCTTCAGTGTCATACAGGTTACAGAACTTCAGGTTCACATCAATGATACCGTCAGCCTTATACTCCTTCGCAAGACGCAGGATATCGTCAATTCTTCCCGCATTCGGCGTGAAGCATGCGCAATTGATATTCATGTATCTCTCAGCCAATGCTGTGATCTGATCTGCCACTTCCGTCTTCGACTCGTCTACCAGATGTTCGAAATAGCGTGTACCCGTACACATCTCTTCACAGACAACAGCGCCTCCGCTGGTCTCCACGATATTATGAAGCTTCCAGTTCGGGATCGCAAGCGGCGTTCCGGTAAGCAGGATCCTCTTCGTTCCCGCCGGCACCACACTGACTCCGTCCTTCACACGCTGTTCCAGTTCCTCGCACAACGCATTGGTCATCTGGGTAAATCTTCCCGGATCATCGTAGAACGCGATCTGGGAGATCAGCAGAGCGTCACAGCCGCTGATCGGAAGATTCTCATTCTTACGCAGTTCATACAATCTCTCAAGCGCCCTTCTCTTACCGTTGATCAGCTTAATACTCTCCGCCAGCTTCTCTGCCGTGATCTCATTGCCGGTGAATTCCTCTACCACCTTCTTAAATGCCTCTATCTCTTCCGCCCATGCCTTAATATCCTTCGCACGCTTCATCTGAGGAAGATCCATAACGTGAACCGGCACATCCTCTCCTAAGATCTCCCATGCCTTCTTCTTGCCGTCGCAGGTCGTCTCTCCCACATACATATCCGCGATCCTGAAGAACGGGCAGGTACGGTCTAATCTTGCACCTACGGAAGCCTTGATCAGCGGACAGGTATTGGTCGGAAGCACCTTCTCTCCGCCCGGTACCCAGAACTGGGAGCCTCCACACAGTCCTGTCGCTATCGCATCCGCGGCAAATACGATCTCATCCGGCACATAGACGCAGAAGGTTCCGAATACCTTGCCGCCCTTCTTCTGATGCTCGATCAGCTCTGCCGGACGGATGCCATGGATATCCGCCACTACCATATTGTAATAATCCATGCCCTCCGGGCGGTTCTCCTGTGACAGATATACGTCTCCAAACGCCTGCGGAAGCACCGCACACAACTGGTCATGCGTCTCCAGATCCATTCCCAGTTCTTCCCACATCTTGCGATAATCAGCCATAATAATATCCTCCTTGTATCTTTTGTTATCGCCAGGAACCGCTGCGGATATGCCGCTGCAGGTTCCTATATTTTATTAGAATAAACGTAACACTTTTTACATTTTGAGGCAATGGATTCATGGCTGAACGCTTATTGTTTTTTGTAATATTTCACCCATATATATTGATGTTATCTATATATTGTACATTTCTTTCAAGCCGCATCCGGCAAGCATTTCATCAATCAGCCGTCAGCTCACGGATCCCTTCTATACACCGGTCGATCTCTTCCTTCGTATTCTCCGTCCCAAATGCGAATCTCACCGTTCCCTGCGGATATGTATGCAGCGTTTGATGCGCCGCCGGCGCACAGTGAAGTCCGACCCGCGTCATAATTCCATACCGCTGCTCCAGTTCAAATGCGGTCACCGCATTGTCTTCCTTCTCGAAATCCAGCGAAACGACCGCCACCCGATCTTCTAATCCGACCTTCCCTGCAACACGGATCTTAGGAAACTCCCCGATGCGCTCCAGAAAATACCGTGTCAGCTCCATTTTCCCGGCATGTATCCTTTCAAGCCCCGTCTCTTCAATATAAGAAAGAGCCGCGTGAAGCCCGATGATCCCCGGAAGATTCAAAGTCCCGCTCTCATACTTGTCCGGCAGCCTTTCCGGCATCAGAAGTGAATCCGACTGGCTTCCGGTCCCTCCCGCGATATACGGCTCCATGCAGGAATCCAGCTCTTCCGAGATCAGGAACCCGCCGATCCCCTGCGGTCCAAGAAGCCCCTTATGTCCTGTAAATGCAAGGAAATCAATCCCGCAGCCTTGCATATCAACCGGAATCGTCCCTGCACTCTGCGCCGTATCCACAGCGAAAAAGAGATGACGCCTCCTGCATATTTCCCCGATCTCCCGTATCGGTACGACCGTTCCGCAGACATTGGATGCATGGAGCATGATCACCGCTCTGGTATTGCTTCTGACCGCATCCTCTAACGCTTCCGGGTGCACGGTTCCGTCCGTCTCCGTCCTGACCGTATCCCAGGTTATCCCCTGCGCTTCCATCTGCTTAAGCGGACGCATGACCGCGTTATGCTCCATCCCTGATACCAGAACATGATCCCCCCGCCTTAAAAACCCTTTGATAAAATAATTCAGAGAATAGGTGATTCCCGGAGTAAAGATCACGCACCTGGAATCCTTCGCATGAAACAGCCGCGCCAACTGGTCCCGCGTATCCAGGACAATACTCTCTACCTCATACGCGCCCTCGTAATTCCCCCTGTTAATATTAAAAGCGCCGTTTGTCAGCAGATCAGCCATTGCCTCTGCGACATTCGGCGCTTTCGGCCAGGATGTACTCCCATTGTCAAAATAGATCTTGCCATCATTCGCATGATCGAAACACATGATTCATCTTCCTCCTTAATGCTTCGCTTCCCCATAGTCAATCTTCACTAATACCAGGCCCTCCGGCGGCGCTGTCACGCCTGCCTCCGTCCGCTCTCCCGCTTCCAGAATCTCCTTAACCTTCCCCGGATCGTAGAACCCTCGTCCTACCCGGATCAGCGTGCCTGCTATGATCCGCACCATATTGTATAAGAATCCATTGCCCGTGACACGGATCGTAATATCTTGGTCTTCCTTCTCTATCTCGATCCCGTCTATCCTGCGCACCGTGTTCTCCGCATTCGTGCGGATATTGCAAAAGCTGGCGAAATCATGCTCTCCTGCCAGATATGCCGCTCCTTCCCGCATCTTCTCCACGTCCAACGGAAAAGAAACAAAAGTGCTGTATCTGCGCTTCAGCGGATCCGGCAGCTGGGCGTTATAGATATGGTATTCGTAGGTTTTGCTTATCTGCTCCTGATAACGGGGGTGCCAGTCAGGCAGCACTTCCTCTGACTTGACGATTACGATATCCGCCGGGAGCTTCTGGTTCAGCGCATATGCCATGCGCTCCGGGGGGATCGGAGAATCCGTATCAAATACCGCCACATTTCCCAGGGCATGGACACCCGAGTCTGTACGGCTTGCGCCGATAATGTGAATGTCTTCTCCGGTCAGTTTCTTAAGTTTTTTGTTCAGGACCTCTTCGATAGTTATGCCGTTTGGCTGGATCTGCCAGCCGCAGTAGTCTGTACCGTCATAGGAGACGAGAAGTCGGATGCGTTTCATGGGGTTACCTCTGAATAAAATCTCTTTTTAAGGGGACGGCAAGGCACAGATTCCCTGCCTGTGTACTGAAAATGGATATTAAAATATCCAGATGTGCAGCGGAAGATATCTTCCGATTGCAAATACTGCTATAACGTATATTATCACTATTGCATACGCCGTGTAATCACGGTGCTTATAATGTAAGGGCTTCATCTTCGTCCTTCCCTCCCCGCCGCGGTAGCAGCGGGCTTCCATAGCCATGGCAAGGTCGTTGGCACGGCGGAAGGCTGATACAAACAGCGGAACAAGGATCGGAATCATACTCTTCGCCCTCTGAATAATATTGCCGCTCTCAAAATCAGCTCCCCGGGCGATCTGCGCCTTCATGATCTTGTCCGTCTCTTCCAAGAGGATCGGAATGAACCGAAGCGCAATCGACATCATCATCGCAACCTCATGAACCGGCACACGGATCTTGTTCAAAGGATGGAGCAGCGCCTCTATCCCGTCGGTCAGCTCGTTCGGCGTTGTGGTGAAGGTCATAAGGGACGAGCCGATGATCAGGTAAATGAGCCTGACCGCCATATAGACGGCCGTTACCAGGCCGCCCTCCGTGATCGTAATGATCCAGGCGTGGAACAATACGTCTCCGCTTCTCGTCAGAAACAGATTAAATAATACCGTGATCATCAGCAGCAGGACCACTGGTTTTAACCCTCTCACAATAAATGAAAAAGGAACTCTCGATATTCGGATCACCGTGACAAGGAATACGGTCGCAACCAGATATCCGGAAATACTGCGGAATAAAAATAACGAAATCAGATATAACAAAGTAGACACAAGCTTCACCCTCGGGTCAAGCCTGTGCACAACGCTCTTAGCCGGATAATATTGTCCTATCGTTATGTCTCTTACCATCTCTTCGTCTCCATCATCTGTTATGCGCCTGCACTGCAAACCGTGCAGGCATTATGATCCCACCGCTCTCAGAATCTCATCCGCCGCCTCCGCTACCGTCGTCACATCTGTCCTGACAGGAATCCCTCTTCCCGCAAGATCATGCATAATATAAGTAACCTGCGGCGCGGCAAGGCCTACCTTCTCCAACTCCTGGTAATGCTCGAACACTCTCTTCGGCTCATCATTGTACATGACGGCTCCCCTGTTCATCACGATCAGCCGGTCAGCATATTTGGCAACATCTTCCATACTGTGAGATACCAGGATCACCGTTATATCGCTCTCCCTGTGAAGATATGCGATCTGATCCAGAATGTCGTCCCTCCCCTTGGGATCAAGCCCCGCAGTCGGTTCATCCAACACCAGGACCTTAGGCCGCATGGCAAGCACACCTGCGATCGCCGCACGGCGCTTCTGCCCGCCGGACAGTTCAAACGGAGAGACATTATAATACTTCTCCTTGAGCCCTACCAGACGCAGCGCTTCAAGCGCCCGTTCCTTACACTGTTCCGCAGTAAGCCCCTGATTCTTCGGTCCGAAGCATACGTCTGTCATGACGTCGATCTCGAACAGCTGATGCTCCGGGTATTGGAACACAAGCCCCACCTCGTTCCGAAGCCCCCGCATAGAATAGCCTTCCCGGTAAATATTCTCACCGTTATAATACAGCTCCCCGCTCGTCGCACGGATCAGACCGTTCAAATGCTGGATCAGCGTAGACTTCCCGGACCCGGTATGGCCGATAATCCCCACGAACTCCCCGTGGGGGATCTCAATACAGATATCGTTTAACGCCTTCTTCTCATATGCGGTTCCCTGACTGTATACATAATTCAAATGCTCTAATTTAATTGACATAGCGCTTCCACCAACTCTTCTTTCTTAAGTATCCCGCCAGGAATCTTAAGCCCCCTTTTTCTCAGTTCATCCGCAAGAAGCGTCGCCTGCGGAACATCCAGGCGGTAGGATTTGAGCTCGTCTACCCGTGAGAATATCTCCCTGGGTGTTCCTTCCATCACAACATGCCCATGATCCATCACATAGATCTTATCCGCATCTACGACCTCTTCCATATAATGAGTGATCAGGATAACCGTCACCTTCTTCTGCTCCCTTAGCTTCTGAACCGTCTTAAGAACTTCCCTGCGTCCTACCGGATCAAGCATCGCCGTAGGCTCGTCCAGCACGATACATTTAGGCTCCATCGCAACCACACCCGCGATCGCCACACGCTGCTTCTGTCCGCCGGATAATTTGTTCGGAGAATGGTGCCTGTACTCGATCATCCCCACGGATCTTAAGCTGTCCTCTACCCGCTGCCAGATCTCATCCGTGGGAACGCCTAAGTTCTCCGGGCCGAATCCCACGTCCTCCTCCACGACCGTCCCGATGATCTGGTTGTCAGGATTCTGAAATACCATCCCCGCTGACTGGCGTACGTTCCACAGCTCTTCCGGGTCTTTGGTATTGCGCCCGTTCACCCACATCGTCCCTTGCGTCGGCACGAGAATGGCATTGATATGCTTAGCAAGGGTAGACTTCCCGGAGCCGTTATGACCCAGAATGGCGATAAACTGGCCCTCCTGTACATCTATATCCACCTCGTCGATGGCGCGGGAGGTGCCGATCACATTCCCTTCCTCATCCCGCTTCTCATATTCAAATATCAGCTTCTCCGTCTGAACCATGTCCATGAGGACGCCTCCAATCTGTTCATTCACTTTTCTTATTGTACGTTATTGATGTATGTTTTGCAAGATACTGTTTAAAAATACCGCTCTTTATCAAATTTGAATATCAAACCTAAGGCCGCATAACAGATCATGATCACAATCACCCCGTACGCCAGCGATATCCCCATCTTATATTCCTGCATATTCGTGACCATAGAGATTGATATCGGTCTGTTATACACTCCATACAACAGGGCTGACATCGTATATTCTCCTATATTCCTTATAAGCCCCAGCACTCCGCCCGCCATGATCCCAGGCGCTATATTCGGTACGATCACATGAACGAATGTGTAAAACATATCCGCGCCAAGGCTTCTTGACGCTTCCTCCAGATTCTTATTAATTCCCTGAACCGCCACCTCATTCGAGCTGAACAGAAGAGGCAGAGAGGTTATCGTATAAGCGATCGGCAATATATAGAAGCCCCCGATCAAGGACTGGTTCAAGGCAAATATACTCTTATGATTAAACGCATTGATCAGGTTTACCGCTACCACACTTGCAGGCATTGCCCACGGAAGCATAATAAGGACCTTGAACACCGCATTCCATCTGCCTCCCCGCCTTACGATCATATATGCAGCCGGAACCGTAAGGACAAGTCCGGCCGCAACCGCCATCACCGACATTTTCACGCTATTGATAATGGGCTTTAACACCCGCCCTTTCTCAACGATCACCAGATAATTCTCCAGCGTAAATCCCCTCGGGAAGATCATCGTCATGATAGATTTCGTTTCCACGAAAGAGAGATATACTATGGCAATGACCGGCAGGATCACCAATACGATCTGCACGATGATCACAATACGGCACAAAAATACGAAGAACCCCTTCTTCTTTCCCATTCCCGCCGACACGGCGCGGAAGGATCTGGCATTGCCGTACTTTTTGCTGTAGAATTGGATCAGCAGCATAACTGAAAGACTGATCAAAAACAGCAGCATTACCTGTACAGATGCTATCTCCATATGATTATTCGCCTTCGAGCGGACGATCTGCGTGCTGAGCACCTTGAACCCTCCGCCGATCAGATTCGGCGCCGAAAAGGAACTGATTCCCGAGGCAAATGTAACGATCACCGACGTCAGGACCGCAGGCAGGATCTCCGGCCATACGACATCTGCAAATACCCTTAATTTTGACGCTCCCATTCCTCTTGCCGCCTCGATCAGTGAGTAATCCATATATTTTAACGCTACATACACATTCAGATAAAAATAAACATACTGCGTATACGCGATCACAAACACAACCGCGCCGAATCCTTGAAAACGATACGGTATTTCCGTAAGCTGCAGAAGATATTCCAGACTCTTCGTAATAATCCCGCTTTCCCCGTACAATTGGTTAAATGCGATCACGACAATAACACCCGGAATCATCATCGGGCTCAGAAGAAGAATATGCACGGCCTTCTTCTCCCTGCCTGCCAGGAATGTCATATAGAGAGCCAGCGCGATTCCTACTGCCCCGCATACCAGCACCGACGCCGCCCCCAGAAGAACGGTATTCCCTATCACACGGAGCTGGTTTGGATTCGACAGATATTCCTGTATATTCCCGATCCCGTAGCCGTTTTCCGTCTCAAATGCCTTAATGACAGTACAAAAAAACGGCACCACGATATATCCGGTCAGAAGAAAAGCCAGAAGCATATACCACAGACACTTTAACCATCCACTCTTTATTCCTCTATCACTTTTATTATTCATATCCACCCACCATATCGCCGATATTATCAACCGTCATGTACGCCGTATCATTGACGTGCCATTCATGGTACATTTTCCCGAGGTTTATTTCCACGATACGGTATTCCTCCTTTTGCGCGCTGACCACCGTATATTCAAAATACATGCCCATGAATTTCACTTCCTTTACCGTCACCAATATCCCGTTTCCTTTATCGCGGCTAAGCTGTATCTGTTCCGGCCTCACACAGACAGACACCGAATCGGCAATACGCCTGCCCAGCAGGCTTTCTAATACCGCTCCTCCTATATGGTTCGAAGTTCCGACAAAATCAGCAACAAAATCCTGTCTCGGATCATCATAGATCTCCTTAGGCGTCCCCATCTTAAGAATTCTCCCCTTCTGCATTACGGCAACCCTGTCAGAGATAGACAGCGCCTCCTGCTGGTCATGGGTAATAAAAAGAGTCGTGATCCCCGTCTTCTTCTGGATCGCCCTGATCTCTTCCCGCATCTTCGTTCTAAGCGATACATCTAAGTTTGACATCGGCTCATCCAGCAGAAGCATCTGCGGTTCGATCGCCAGCGCCCTCGCGATAGCCACGCGCTGCTGCTGTCCGCCGGACAGCTCGTTCACTTTCCGATTCTGATACTCCAATAGCCCTGTCAATTCCATATACTGCTCACATTTGTCCCGGATACTTGTCTTGTCCTTTTTGCGGATCTTTAAGCCGTATGCAATATTATCCCTTACGCTCATATTCGGAAACAACGCGTAATTCTGAAACACGATCCCCATATTTCTGCTTTCCGGCGTCCATGCCGTGATATCCTTCTCTCCGTTTGCTACTGTTCCCTCGTCCGGGATGATAAAACCGGCGATAATCCGCAGAATCGTTGTTTTTCCGCAGCCAGACGGCCCAAGAAGCGTGAGCAGCTCCCCTTCCTCTATGGAAAAATTGACCTGATCCAATACCTTCTCCTTCGCATAGGCATGGCTTATATTCTTCAATACTATATTACTCATATTACATTCTCCCAAATAGACATATATAAGAAATAGCGGAACCCAGTATCAGTCCCGCTACTTCCAACCAGTTTTAATTGTCTGACGCAACCGCTTTGTCGGCATCCAGATAATCTGTCTCCCATTTTTCAAGCCAATCCGACTGATTTTCACCGATCGCAACCCAGTCAAGCTCCATAGACTTATACTCTGTCTGCATCCACTCCGGGCAGTCCGGCAGCGCGCTGTCTAATGCAGGCAGACGGCTGAATTCGTTCGCAACCATAGCCTGTGTCTCGGCGCTTCCCGCAAATTCAAGAAAAGCATCCGCGGCGCTTGGGTGCGGTGCATTCTTAATCTTCGCGATACAGTCTGTCAGCACGATCGCACCGCTCTTCGCATCGATCACTTCCACCGGAAGTCCGTTCTTATCACGGTTTGTAATGATATCATTCAATACTGCAATAGAGACCGGCGCCTCTCCCTTTCCAACCGCCTCGTACATCATACTGCCGCTGTTATAGTAATTCTTTGTATTGGCATCCAACTTCTGGATATAATCCCACGCTGCATCTTCGCTGTCATTCTGCGAAATATTATAAATCAATGCCGTGATTGCAGACCGCATGGATGACGATAATGAATCACGCGTAACGATCTTGTCCTTGTACTCGTCATTCGCCAGATCGCTCCAGTCAGACGGAGCCTCTTCTGCAGACATATGTTCTGTATTATAGAACATCATAACCGGAGTCTTGATCGTTCCAAACCATTTGCCGTCCGCATCCTTATAATCGTCTGACAGTTCAGAAGCCCAGGCCGGATTCGCCGAATCGAAACACTCCTCGCCGTTAAGCTGCATATAAGTAGCCGCGTCCCCGCCAAACATAATATCCGCCTGAGGGTTGTCCTTCTCACTCCTCACACGGTCTGCCAGTTCACCTTTCAGATTGATATACTCGACCTCGACGCCTGTCTCTTCTGTGAACGCATCTCCAATCGTCTCCAACAGTTCTTCCGGATGGGTCGAATATACAACTACCACATCCTCTAATTCCTCCGTCTCTTCGCCCGGCTCTTCTGTGCTCTCTGTGCTCTCCTCAGATACGCTGCCATCCTTGGATGAACTGCTGTCTGCTCCCCCGCAGGCTGCCAAAGACAGAATCATTGTTCCCATTAATAATGCTGAAAACCATCTCTTTTTCATACCTTTTCCTCCTGAAATCAATATTTCTGACATCTCTGCCAAAGTCATCGGGACGATTGTATCATGCATATTCTAAACTGTAAACGGATTCACCGGATTCTTTTATTTAATACTCTTATAAACTTTATTATCTTTTTTTATAATTGCAGCTCTCTACTGCAGATCTCCTGCTGCTCTCACCTTCACCCGGTTCGTATTGCCCGGATAATACGCCAGCGGTATATCCTCCGCCTCAATGATCTCCACAGTCTCCCGAAGCGCCCCTGCCGCCGCCGCAAGCTCGGCAGCCTCCATTTTCGCCTGTTCAAGCGCCTTCTCCCTTGGAATATCGTCATAATCGATCATCCACCCGCGGCAGATAGACGCCCACATAGAAAAGGATCAGCCCCACTTCTCCGCCTTCCGCCATCCGGCGGATATTCGCGCACTGTCTCTCTACATCCTCCAGGATATTAACAAATCCCGTAATCACGATCTCACTGCCGAAAAATTCTCCCTGGGGAAACAGCTCATCGATCAGTATGCCCGGATCGACGGATTCTAACACCGATATAGAAGAGACGATCCGCGGCAGTCCCTTTGCTCCGCCCAGCATCTCCGCCCGCCGAAGAGACGGCAGTCTCAGCAGATCCTCTACAGTCACACTCATCCGGCTAGATAACCGAATACTGCATATATTCGTACAGCAGCCTCGTCCCTTCCATGATCTCCGGCGGAAGAAGCGCACGCGCCGTCATCTTAGGCTCCGCATTCTGATCCGTCTCATCTTCCCTGCGGAGCATTGCGTAATCACCGTCTATCCTCTCCACGATATATGTACATTTTAACATAGTATTTCCTTGCCCTTCCGATTGATAATAATGATCCCGACGCTCACACAGACGAGCGCGATCAGATTCTTCACGGATATTACCTGTTCTCCTAAGAATATTGCCGACATCGCAACCCCGAACACCGGAATACTGAATCCGAATATCGCAACCTTGCCTACAGAATTGTACTTCAGAAGCTCTGCCCATATACTGAAAGCCACCGTAGACAGCAAGGACATATACAGCAGCAGAAGCGTTGATTTCAAGGCAAATCCATGCACGCTTCCGCCGGCCGCCGCGCCGGTCAGAATCAGCACCGCACCGCCGAACAACAGCTGATAAGCCGTGATCGTCACCGGCTTCTCCCTGTCAGAGATCATCTTAAGCGTCACGCTGCTCAGTCCATAGGAAAACGCGCACACCAGGACCATCCCCTCTCCCATCAGGGAGAAGCCGCTGCTCCACGCTCCCGGCTCCAGATTGATGATAATGATCCCTGCAAATCCCACCAAACAGCCCGCAACCTTCTTCCAGGTAAGCTTCTCTGATCTCATCAGGAAATGCGCCGCTATAATAGAGAAAAATGCATTCGACGCGTTGATCACAGACCCCTTGGCCCCCGTTGTGTGCGCCAGACCGATATAGAAACACACATACTGGACTGTCGTCTGCAAAATCCCTTGTCCAAACACATACGGGACTGAACTCTTCTTCATCGTGATCACACCCTTCTCCAGCACACATGCCAGAATAAATGTAAACACGCCTGCCAGAAAAAACCGATACCCGGCAAATAATATCTGGCTCCCCGAGCCCTCTATCCGGAATAATTCATATCCTATTTTAACACATGGAAATGCACTGCCCCATAAGGCGCAGCACATCAATGCCAGAATCGTTCTGGTTACCGTATTCTGATAAAACCGTTCCATTATTCCTTCTCCGGTTCCGGATAATCCACACCCTGCGTATCTACCATAACCTTCTTCATCTTCTGTTCTATAAGCGGCCTGTCATTATAATCCGTATCTGTATCCGCAATCTTATTCACAATGTCCATACCTTCTGTCACCTTGCCGAACGCCGCATATGAACCGTCCAGATGCGGAGAGTTCTCATGCATGATGAAGAACTGTGATCCTGCTGAATCTGGATGCATCGCCCGCGCCATAGACAGCACGCCTTCTGTGTGCTTCAAGTCATTCGCCACACCGTTCTGACTGAACTCACCTTTGATATTATATCCCGGACCGCCCATACCCGTTCCGTCCGGGCATCCGCCCTGGATCATAAAACCGCTAATCACACGGTGGAAGATCAGCCCGTTATAGTATCCCTTCTTCACCAAAGAGATAAAATTATTCACCGTATTCGGCGCGATCTCAGGATACAGCTCCGCCTTCATAATGTCCCCGTTTTCCATTTCAAATGTCACAATTGGATTCGCCATACTTCATTTCCTCTTTTCCCTGTTATTTATCTACTAAAATATCCTGTTCAGACGCTATCTATTGTAGCGGATAACAGGCGGTTCGTAAAGCTATTTTTTATATAGAATAATGCCGCCTTTCTCCTCATATCCAGTATTCCACAGTTCTTCCAGGTGAAGCCGCACTTTCTCCCCGTAAGTAGCGGCTATGATCCACATTCCCCGTTCCGTCTCCTCATACCCGACCACCAGGAACCAGTGCCAGATGAAATCCTTATACTTCTCAGCCAGCTTATGACGAAGCATCACATACGGAACCGGAAGTCCCGCATCAATCTGCCCTCTGATCCTTTCCGCCGCTTCTTCATATGGATATTCTCCTGCAAACCCTTCCATCCCGATTCCGATATCTTGTACCGGCATCTGCTTCACCCGCGCCTCATCACAGACGTCCCGAAGATATTTCTCAAATCCTTCTATATACCATTCAAGTTTCTTCACCCCGTTCACCCTCGGTCTGATATACGGCTTCATGATCTGGCTGAACTTCTTATAGTCCTCCTTGTTGAGTTCTTCAATATCATAAGGGTACAGAAACTCCATTCCCATATATTTTGCAAAATAAATACAACTGTCGCACGCTGTCGCCGCAGCGCAGCCTCCGATATGCATAACAATATTCGTGAACCAATCCTGATTGCCGCCAAACGCACCATCTATTGTAAAATAATTCAGTAACTTCTCCATTAGACTGTACTCTCCCCGTATTATGATATACTCTGATTACTCATTTAACAACCTATGCAGCAAAATATCCCGATTGTTAATAAACAGTTCTGTTACGATATAGCTGTCCGTATCTTCATATTCACATAAATGAACCTCACCATTGTCAAAGCTATATATCTCCGCCTCCGGCATCCCCAGCAAGATCGGCGAATGCGTCACTATTATAAATTGTGCCCCGTCTTTCGCACATTTATATATGTCCATTAACAATGTTAACTGTCTCTGCGGCGATAGCGCGGCCTCCGGTTCATCAAAAATAAAAATCCCGCCTGCTTTCATGTAGTTCTGCGCAATCGCCAGAAAGCTCTCGCCATGGGATTTCTCATGATATTCCTGTGAAGGATGCTGGATATCCGCATACTCCCGTTCCTTCGTCGCCACATTATAGAAGCTCTCCGCCCTCAGAAAATACCCGACTCTTGGCCTGCGGACGCCTTTTATAAGCGTAACGGCATCACACAATTCCGAGTGAGAATCATACGTTGAGAAGGAATAATTCCTGGTTCCGCCCTCCGGATTAAATCCATATGCAACGGCAATCGCTTCTAACAACGTTGATTTCCCGCTTCCGTTTTCCCCTACAAAAAATGTTACCGACTTATTGAAATCTAATGTACGCACATCTTTTATGGCCTCTATCTTCCTCAAATAGCTGTCCGCTTCAATCTTCTTCCAGTCGATCATCAATCCCTGAATAAACTGATTCTTCACACTTATCCTCCTTATAAAATCTGTTTGCTCACTTCTCATTTTATAAGCCTGTCTGGAGATGTGCAAGCCATATATTTATATTCTTTTTATCTTAAAATATTGAGCGGCAGGCTTATAGACACGAAATCAACAAGAGCAACGCTTGCCGCAATTACTGATTTGCTGAAAAAGATAGTGAAAAGCGGCTTTGAATTTGCTATAATTCTTAAGGAAAGTATCAGATTCAGAGCAGACAAAGAGAGCAGCTTTATACAAAAGATAAAACTGCTCTGAATGTGATTCTTTCCAATTGTACCAAGCCGCGGACGATCAGCCGGTAAGTGTATGGGGATAGCATTCTTTTCCTTTGGTTAAAATGCTGCTATTTTTGAAAGGATAGATGGCATAGAAACCACTTTTTTGTGTAACTTCATGGGAGCGTTTTATAAATGGGCATGCTTCGCAAGCCTTCTTGCGGAGGCTTAGAAAAAATCTATTCAGTGGACAGACACTTTGATCAGGAAGTGCCATAAGTCCTTCCGATGCTCTGCATCCCGAAGCATCCACATTCCGGACAGACGCGAATGTCGATCTTCCACACCGCTTTTATAAGCTCAGCCATGGATAGATGGACATATCTTGCCTGGAAACGCTGATGTCCCTGAAGGGTAAATATCAGCTTCAGGTTTTTGCTTTTTCCCCGGTTATTTAGGAACCCATAGTATCGGATCTTCTGGAAGCCGCAGGGCAGCACATGCATCAGATAACGGCGGATGAACTCTGTGTTCTCCAGGGTGACGGTCCTGCGCGGCTCGCCAGGCTTCCGTCCTCTGGCGGAAAAAGAGACCTGTTGGTTATCTACAGAAATGAGGCGGCTGTTTCCGATAGCTATTTTGTGGGTATATCTCCCAAGATATTCCATCGCATTTCCGAAGCCGTTGAAGGTTTCTTTGATGTAAGGGCACCAGTCTTTTTCATAAAGGCCATTGCGAAACCCGGTCCATTCGTAAGAATTCCGCAACTTTTCACAGGAAGAGGAAAATACCAGCTTGCCGCTTTTATAAAGGGAATCCAGTTCAGCAAGATATTTCCCCCTGAATTTGTTCCGGAGGACCTTTACCGGGATGAAAAAATGATTGATGGATTTACGGATCCTATGGTCCGGTGTAAGCCCGCCGCCGGAAATAATACAATGCATATGCACATGATAGAGCATTTCCTGATTCCAGGTATGGATGGCCTGTATGATACCGGGCGTTGCACCGAGGTACTTTTTGCACGAAGAGAGTTCCAAAAGGGTCCTGGCGCAGCATCTGTGGAGCAGTCCATAGAGGAGCTGCTGGTTACAGTAGATAAGGCTGTTCAACTCATGGGGAAGAGTAAAGACGACATGGAAATAAGGCGCATCTATCACTTCAGCCCTCCGCTTATCCACCCAGATTTCCTGATTCACAGCCTGGCAGTTGGGGCAGTTGCGGTTGCGGCAGGAATTGTTATGGAATTCGGTATGCCCGCAGTCGGGGCACTGGGAAACGTTGATGCCAAAGGAACCGGATTTACAGCCCATGATGGCACGGGATGCTTTTTTCTGGACATCCGACTGGAAGCAGCCGGAAGAGCTAAATGCTTCATAGGAAAACGCCCAGACCTGCTGGACCTTAGACCTGTCCATGGGAAACACCTCCCATCTGGTCAAAAGGGCTTACTGCATTTCCCGTGCCATTAGAAGCGAGATGTACATAAATCGTAGTGGAATTTAATGACTTATGCCCGAGGAGCGCTTTAATGGTGAGCAGGTCAGTGCCGTTTTCATAAAGGTGGGTGCCAAATGCGTGCCGAAACGTATGGCAGGAGAAACGGTGCTCCCAGCCAAGTTCAGCTTCTTTGGCGGCAATAAACTGGTTTACCGTATAAGAGGCCATGGGCTTTTGGGAATTATCACGGTTAGGGAAGAGGAATCCCATGGGTCTGCCGGCATGGAACCAGTACTGTGTCAGGATATCCAGTGCATTCTGGGAAAGGATGGCATAACGGTCAGAACGTGCCTTGGAATGACGGATATGTATGCGCATGGAAGAGCGGCTGATATCCTCGTAGCGGAGGGAGCAGGCTTCGCCAACCCGCAGCCCGGCAGAATACAGGAGAGAAAGAACCGCCTTGTGCTTGAGGTTGGAAAAAGACTGGATAAAATACCAGACCTCATTTTGTGTAGGAACAAAAGGAAGGTAGGAATCAAATCTGCGCATAGGGAGCTGTGTGGCATCCCAGGGTTTGTGCAAAACGTAAATGGTGAAGAAACGGAGTTGGGAAATGCAGTGGTTCATAGTGCGGTCAGAAAGGCTTTTCTCTCTTTGGAGCCACCGGATAAAATCACGCAGTTCATCCCAGGAGACATCTTCGGGCATCTTATGGAGGATGCCGGAAAGATAATTCAGGTAAGCCCGGATGTAGGTGGAATAAGATGTTACAGTATGGTCAGTAAGACCGCGCAGGGAGATCATCTCCCGGAAAGCAGATAAATATTTGTCCATAATGGAACCTCCTTGAAAAAATGATGGAAAAGTGAGGGAAACATCATTTATGTGGAGGCGGGCGGTAAAAATTTTTCGAAATATAGTTGTTGAGTTTGAAAATCCATGATAACATAAGCATAGCAGTTTTTGTTGTGTTTTAAGTTGTCTTGTGGTGATTCAACAATAAAACATATATACAAAAACTGCTACTATTATTTTGTGAAAAATGAAAATTTTAAGAAAAAAGTGTAATTTCACATACTTAGGGCTAGCCGCCGCGCTAGCGGCTTGGTACAATAAACATAGACATATCAAGGCTTTTCCGACACGGAAAGGAGTAAAAATGTCAGTTCAAACTTACAGGAGAACAAAATGAGCAAGATTCATCGGATAAAATGCGGCAATGTTAATTGCCATATTATCGATAACGGAACAAGCGGAATATTAGTAGACACAGGAAAAAAGGAGTTCCTTGACAAGGTGATGGAAGCATGCAGATCTTATAATGTGAAACTGATCATCTTAACCCACGCGCATTTTGACCACGCCGAAAATGCTGTCCGGATATCGGATACCTTAGGAATTCCTATTGGAATGAATGAGAATGATCGTAATCTGATTCAATCTAACTCAAACCAATCGCTGTCCGCTGCAACTATATTAGGGAAAATCGTCCTATCAGCATCCCTCAGGGAATTTTCTGTCCGTTCCATACCGGAATTTAAACCTGACGTATTGCTTCATAATGATGACCGTCTGGACGATTACGGAATAGATGCCCGCATTCTTTCTTTACCGGGACATACGGATGGTTCCATCGGCATTGATGTGGACGGTAAACATTTTATAGCCGGCGATGCACTGATGAATATGTTTTATCCCACAGTTTCCATGCTGTATCATAATAAGGACAGCATGCTGGAAAGCGCAAGAAAAATAAGCAATATAGGCAATAGAATCATATATTTCGGTCATGGCAAGCCGGTTCTTAATAAGAATTGGGTTAAGTAATCTTTAATCCGCGGCACACATGGTAAAACGGCAGTATCATATGCCTTGTTTAGAACATTTTACAGGAGGAAAACATGGACTTTATCGATGAAAAAGACTATATCATGCGGCTTATTAAGGAAGCGGTTAGAGTGCTTTTTTCTCTAATACTTGGGAAACAATACAAGTCGGTTGAACTGCCGGAAGCAAACAAATACGAAGTCTCAGGGGACACGCTGGAGAAATATGAAAGAATGGTTGATGAAGGCTTTATAAATGAAGCCGAAAATATATTGCTGGAAGGTATTGACTATACAAAAAAGGAAGAAGTTCTTGCAGCAGTATTATTTTATCAATATATAAGCGAAAAAGATATTGATTTCTTAGAAGCACACAATTATTCCAAAGAGGAAGCGTTGGATGGGATTAAAAGACTGGCAGAGAAACTAGGGTATGGGCAAATAAGTTCACTAATTTCACAATTTTAAATAATATTTAACCGCTCTGGTGTCTATATTGATTTCTCAATCTAAATCCGAAAAAAATTAACACGCAGTTTTTAACACGTAATATTACGTATTTTAGTTGACACACGCAATATTACGTATTAAAATGTATTATAATGGGAAAAGGAGTTGCAAAAGGTGCCGTTAACTCCAAAGGAAATTATTAAAAAACTAAAACAAAATGGTTTTATAATCATTAATCAAAACGGTTCTCATGTAAAGTTAAAAAATCCTGAATCTGGGAAACAGGTAATTGTTCCTTATCATTCTAAAGCCATGAAAAAGGGCTTAGAACAAGCAATATTAAAGCAGGCGGGGCTAAAATAGTTCTGTCATTAAAAATGGAGGTATCTGCATGAATAAATTAGTATTTTATCCCGCTATTTTCCACAAAGCTGAAGACGGAGGCTTCTGGATTTCCTTCCCTGACCTTCCAGAATGTCTTACTGAGGGAAACGATATGACACAAGCGTATGAGATGGCTGTCAATGCTCTCGGACTGGCACTCACATCACGCGAAATTGAAAATGAACCTATACCTGAACCATCTGCCCCTAGTGATATAATAGTCGAAAAAGACTCTTTTCTTGTTGTAGTTGAATTTGATATACTGGCATATAAGAAAAGAACAAGTCCTCGGGCTGTTAAAAAAACACTTAGTATTCCAGAATGGCTCAATGAGGAGGCTACCGCCATCGGCGTAAATTTCTCCCAAGTTTTGCAGGAAGCGCTTATGCAGAAATTGCAGACCAAATAAAAACTGCCCCCCCCCCACTCTAAACCTCCTAAAAGCTTTGAAAATCCATTCATTTAACCAACGGTTAACTTTCAATGCCGAATAAATACAACGATTCAATTGTCCTCTCTCCGCCGCCGCTGTTATAATGGAAGAAAGATGAATGCAAAGCATTTTTCATACCTTTCAAAGGAGGACTGCCACAATGAAAATCAATGAAATCATCCGCCAAAAACGAACCGAAAAAGGCTACACCCAGGAGCAGATAGCTTCCTTCCTGGGCGTCTCTGCCCCGGCCGTCAACAAATGGGAAAAGGCCATCTCCTACCCGGATATCACGCTGCTTCCCGCGCTGGCAAGGCTGCTTGGCACAGACCTTAACACGCTGCTCTCTTTTCAGGATGACCTTACAAAGGAAGAAATCGGGATTTTTATAAATGAATTGGTTTCTATTGCCGACACAGAAGGGATTGACGCCGCATTTCACATGGCGCAGGATAAGCTTCACGAATATCCCACCTGTGATCTTCTGCTATTGAACACTGCGCTGACTCTCGAAGGTCTGATTATCATGTCCAAGACCACCGTTCAAAACTGCCGATATGCAGCCGATATCGAAGAGATGTACACACGGGCTTCCAAAAGCTGTGACCCCGCGGTGAGCAGCCACGCCAAAGCCATGTTAATCTCAAAACACAGAAAAAGAAAAGAATTCGATGCTGCCAGAAGGTTATTGAATGAGCTTCCCGACACGACGCTCTACAACAAGAAACAATTAGAGGCCACCCTATGCCAGGAAGAGGGGAACTTAGAACAGGCCGCACAGATCATCGAAGGGAAGATTCTGTCGGAGATCAGCGGGGTACAATCAGCTCTGCTCACACTGGTGGAGATCGCTGTCAAAGAACATCATCTGTCCGAAGCCGAACAGCTGACGGAAATCGCCAAAGAGACCGGCCGGCTATTTGATCTGTGGGACTGTAATTCGCATATTGCAGATTTTCAGCTTGCCGTTGCACAACGGGACACCGGCGAATGTCTTCGTGCCCTTGAGAAGATGCTGCCGGGTCTTTGCCAGGAATGGAAGCCAGATCACTCACCTTTGTACCGGCACCTCTCCATGAAAGGGACAAACATGGGGAGCAGGATGCTGTCTGGAATACTAAACGAATTGGAAGACACGGAAAACCACGAATATGATTTCCTGCGGGAAGATACAAGAATACAGAACTTGCTGGACCAATACCATTCTGTTGTAAAAATGCCTTAACCGCTTCATATCCGCCGCACCAATAAGCCGAATCCTATACTCGTTATCTGTGCCAGATGCACGTCTCCGCCCAGTACGTTTCTTGGTTTGCTTTCCCGATAGCACGTGTGTAAAGACGCAGCCCGCTACGCCTGCGTTTTTACACACGCACCCTCGAAAAAGCATTCCCAATGAAACAGAGAGGTATTTAAAACAGATTAGATTTCTTAAAGAAATTCTTTCAGATACACTTCCATAGACCGGCTCATCTCCTTAGAGAAGCCGGACTCATACTTCCTCTTCCAGAATGCCTCCATCCATTCCTCATAACTCTTATCACCCGTCTTATCTGCAAACATCTGACGGATCTCCTGGCTGCCCTTATCCCGGTAAACATTCTCACATACAATATCCGAAAGGCCGAACCTCACCGGCTTTTTCCTCTCCTTCTGCTGCTCGGTCGGATAGCCGAATACTAGCATACACGCCGGATATACATATGATGGAAGCTCCAACAGCTCCTTCATATCTTCCGCATTCTCCATCACGTCACCTATGTAGCAGGAACCGATTCCGAGACTCTCTGCCGCTGTCACCGCATTCTGGGCGGCGATCACCGCATCCTCCACCGCGAGAAGAAGATCTCCGGCGCCAGGCCTGCGCGGTGTCAGGCCCGCCTCCCGGTAGAATGAGAGCCATTTTCGGCAATCCGCGCAGAATACAAGCACCAGCTTCGCCTTCGCTATAAATGCCTGATCGTCGCAGAGCTTCGCAAGCCTTTCTTTCTTGTCCTGATCCGTGATATCAAGGATCGTATATAATAACTGACATCCTGCGGACGGCGCCTGAAGCGCCGCATTTAAAACGGCTTCCTTATCTTCTCTTGTTATCTCTTCTTCTGTATATACACGCACAGACTTTCTCGCATATAACGATTCTATAATCTTATTCATCTCTTCCTCCCATCCACAGGCTCAGATCGCCTTCCAACCACAATTGCACTGCAGCCGTCCAGACAGGCCGAGCTCGTCCAAACCGTTGTATTACATCCCCTTAGACATCTCCTCGCAGACCTTCATAGCCTCAAATACCGCACTCCTGAAACCGCGTTCTTCTAATACACGCACAGCCTCGATCGTCGTTCCGGCCGGAGAACATACCATATCCTTCAGCTCTCCCGGATGCTTTCCGGTCTCTAATACCATCTTCGCGCTTCCAAGCACTGCCTGGGCAGCAAACTGATAAGCCTGCGGTCTTGGCATCCCGCCGGATACCGCAGCATCCGCCATAGCCTCGATCAGCATGAACACATATGCCGGAGAACTTCCGCTGACAGACACCACCGTATCCATCAGACGTTCCGGTACGATCTCTACCCGGCTGAAGCTTTCAAGCAGCGTGCGCACATATGCCGTCTCTTCCTCGGTCATATGCTCATTCGGGCAAGCTGCCGTCATTCCTGCTCCCACCATTGCCGGTGTGTTCGGCATCGTCCGGACAAGCTTCACATCCTTGCCGAACTGCTCTGCAAGCCATGCCAGCGTCTTACCAGGCGCTATGGTGATCACGATCTGATCTGCACGGATCAAATCCTTGATCTCCTGAATTACATCCGCATAGAACTGCGGCTTCACGGATAACACGATCACATCCGCTTTCTCTACAACTTCCTTGTTGCTGTCCGTTACATGAATACCAAACTGAGCCTTTGCCCTCTCCCGTCCCGGTGCAAACAGGTCTGCGCCGATGATCTCCTCTGCCGGAATGATCTGGTTCTTGATAATTCCTCCCATGATAGCTGACGCCATATTACCCGTTCCGATAAATCCTAATTTCATTTGAAACACCTTCCTTTTCTTTTTTTCATTATAAAATCTCGCTAAGACTGTCTGTAACGGTTCAAATCTGTCCTGCTGCAGATCATCCGTCACAAATCATCTTTTTGTATACAATTATATATTTTGTATACAATATGTTATGTACTGACTATAACATGGAAATGGGAGCAAGTCAATCAAAACCTTACTTGTTTATCTTGATTCTCCATGGTAAAATGAGACTGAATTAGTGTAGTGTCTCATCTCTACAGGAAAGGAGATTCTTTGCATGAGAAAACGATTCAACATCACGGGGCTTTGCATTCCGGCCAAACATTATATGGTTGACTTAAGCAATAGACTGGCAGAAATCCACAGTATGGTTGACGAAGGTTCGTATTTTTCAATAAATCGCGGAAGACAGTTCGGCAAAACTACTATATTGCATGCCTTGACTAAGGTACTGTCAGACCGATATCTTGTAGTACACTTGGATTTTCAGGCCTTGGGCAGCGCATCCTACAAGGATGAGAATACCTTTTCGGTGGCATTCGCATCCATATTCGTAAGAGGTCTTAGTATAGCTAATGAAAACGTACTCGAGGAATATCCCGTTCTTCAAACACTTCGGGATATAGACGCGTCCCCCTCTTTGCAGTTTGATCTCCGAAAGCTATTTTATCTGCTGCTGACATTTTGTCAATCTTCAAAAAAACCGGTAGTCCTCATAATAGACGAAGCAGACAGTGCATCAAATAACCAGGTTTTTCTTGATTTCCTTGCACAGCTGCGAAATTATTATCTCGAACGGGAAGCTCTTGGAACAATTACATTCCAGTCCGTTATCCTGGCCGGAGTATATGATATCAGGAATTTAAAGAGGAAACTTCGCTCAAACGATGAACATAAGCTTAACAGTCCATGGAATATTGCTGCAAAATTTAATGTTAAAATGAGTTTCAGTAAAGACGATATTGAAGGTATGTTAATGGATTACGAGAAAGATTACCATACCGGCATGGATGTGCTCGAGATTGCCGGTTTAATCTATGATGATACCTCTGGCTATCCATATCTGGTATCTGCTTTTTGTAAACTGATCGACGAAGAGGTCAGCACTGAAGACACACCCGAGAGCAGAAAAAATGCATGGACAAGGGACGGTTTTTTCCAGGCGGAACGAATGCTTTTGGAGGAAGAAAATACATTGTTTGATTCATTAATCGGAAAACTCAGCGATATACCCGAACTGAACACCCTAATCAGAAACCTTTTGTTTACAGGTTCAAATACCGTCTACAATGCTGATCTGCCTGCCATTAACATTGCGGCAATGTTAGGATTCATCAAAAAGCACCATCATACTATAACGATTGCCAACCGTATTTTTGAAACCCGCTTATATAATTTCTATTTGTCAGCCGCAGATATGCAAAACCTGGATATTTACAAGGCATCGCAGCGGGACAAGAACCAGTTTATCATAGACGGACATCTGAATATGCGGCGGATCTTGGAAAAATTCGTCGAACATTTTCATGATTTATATAAGGACAGTCCGCAGACCTTTATTGAAGATACCGGCAGAAAGTTTTTCCTGTTATATCTGCGTCCAATTATCAATGGAACCGGAAACTATTATATTGAATCACAGACAAGAGACCTTTGCCGAACTGATGTGATCGTGGATTACCGCGGCGAACAATTTATCATAGAAACTAAAATATGGCACGGTAATGAATATAACAAACGCGGAGAACAGCAGTTGATTGATTACCTGGATGCATATCATAAAGACAAAGGCTATATGCTCAGTTTTAATTTCAACAAAAAGAAACAGATCGGTGTACATGATATAGTCATTGGCAATAAAATTATAATTGAGGCAGTCGTATAGACAATTTCGACAAAACGGAGGACCCCCCATGGCTGAAAAGACCGCATCCCTCGCCGCCCAGGCTTACGAGAAGATAAAAGAGAACATACTGAATCTGACCTATTCCCCCGGCATGCCGCTGACTGAAGCCATGCTTGCCGCGGAACTTGGCATGAGCCGAAGCCCCATCCGGGCAGCGATCCAGATGCTCAGATCAGAAGGTCTGATCGTATCCGACTATTACAAGTCCATGACCGTCCGGGAGATCACCGACAGAGACATCAACGAACTGTACCAGATCCGCGAATTGTTGGAAGGAGCTGCTTTCCGGCTCATCTTCTCTCTCGGCCGCAACGAAGAATATTCCTACCGCATCGAGGAGAAGGTCGTCCGTATGTGCGCGGCCGCAGAAGACCCTTACGAGTGGGAGCTTGCCGATACCGCCATGCACATGGAGATCATCAGTATTTTTGACAATGAGCGTATTAATAAAATCTATGAAAATAATCTGTGTGAATTGATCCGTATCGGACAATGTTCCGTCCAAAACGGAATGAAGATCTCAAAAACCAATGAGAATCTCAAGAAAATGATCGGATATATGAGAGACGGGAATTCCGAAGCAGCATTTGCGCTCCTTAAGGCAGATCATTTTAAGATCGGACGGGACAGCGCATTAAAGGCAGAGATCATCGAACGGCTGTCGTAGAATAGACTTCCGGTTCCTGACAGAAGCAAAACAGTTCAGGAAAGTTCACCCGCCTGAACTGTGAGCAATTACCGCTTATCTCTACCATCCCCGCAGCCGCGCCGCCGGCACATCCTTCTTCACGATCTCAAGCGCCTGTTCCATAATACTGTCATTATACCGGTGAAGCCCCTCCCTGATCACTCCCTCGGAACAGATAAAACGCTGGAGATAATAGCGCTCTGCCCCTGCGATCCATCTTCCGATAGATTCAAAATCCGACCTCCTGTGATACTCCAGCACGACCGTCGTACAGAACTCATACGGCACCGCGCCGCCAAGCAGATATTCCACACTCTTCTGCACCTTATCCACATCATATCCTTCAATTCCAACGGTTCTGCCGTAACTCTCCCGGGAATTCTTAATATCCATGGCAACATAACTGACGAGTCCTTCCGAGACAAGCTTCTTAAGCTTATCCGGGAAACTTCCGTTCGTCTCCAGCCTTACATCGTATCCGATCTCCCTGATCCGTCCCAAGAACTCTTCAATCCCCCTCTGAATCAACGGTTCGCCTCCGGTCAGGCAGATCCCGTCCAATATCCCGCTGTACTTCTTCAAGTATGCATAAATATCTTCCAACGGTATATCCCGATTCTCATGAGTATCTATTACAAGCGGCTTATTGTAACAGTACGGACATCGAAAATTACATCCTGCCGCAAACAGCGTGCAAGCCATCTTTCCAGGGTAATCTAACAGTGAGAATTTCTTCAGCCCTTGTATCACCATACCACTGCCTCCTATTTGTACCGCCCCTCACCTTCGTTCGGCGGCATGTTGCCGAAAAGCGCCTGTCAGTCTGCGCTTTTACATTTTAAAATGTTCCAGCATATATGGCATACATTCCCTGCTATACTGCCCAAGCGAATATTTCCCCTTATTCAGACACCAATCCGACACAAGCGCGCGTTCGCACATGGCATAATACCTCGTCACCTCACTGGCCGGGACGTCCTGCCGGATCTGTCCGCGCATCTGCCCCTCTTCCACGACCTGATTCAAGAGCCTGTAGTAATTGCGGTTCTGGTCAAGAAGATGGCTCGGCCTCTCCGAGACAAGCTGCGTCGAATACAGAGAAGCCAGCAGGTCTATATTGATCTTCTCCTCCATCATCTTATGCATCTCATAATTCAGATATAATAACTTAGAGAAACTGTTCATCTCCGGGTCCATCTTCACTTCCAATTCTTCATAATAGTCATCCAGGATCATTGCCAAAGTATCCAGCAGCTCATCCTTCGTACTGAAATAATAATAGAAGGAGCCCTTGGATGTAGCTGACAATTCGATGATATCATCCACCGTCGTGCCATTGTATCCCTTCTCATAAAATAACTGCCACGCCGCCGACACGATCCGGCTCTTCACGCCCTTTTTCTCAGTATCCCTTCCCATTATCTTATCCTCCCTCTCTTATTAGCTTGTGTATTCTAGCGTACACAAAAACCGCTCTCCTTCTCGGCCGGAATCTCCTCATCATCGATCCAGTCGATCGATATATAGCTTCCCCGGTTCAGTCCTTCCATCAGCTTGTAGATCATCGCCTTAGTCCCCTGCACCTCCATATGTACCGTTCCGTCGTATTCATTCCTGACCCATCCGGTCAATCCCAGGGATCCGGCAAGATGCTTCGCCCTGTATCGGAACCCCACTCCCTGTACTCTTCCGTGAAAAATCAAGCGTTTTCGTATCTCTGCCATTGCAACCACCATTTTTCGTCTTATATTTACATCATTGTAATTGGTTTCCGAGAGAAAAGCAAGCAAAACCAAACAACTGTAAAGAAATAACAAGAACCGGCATTTTTACAGACGATTTTTTCACATCTGCAAAAATGCCGGCTCGATTTTATTTCCTATTCAAAGCTCTGCTCTGTTCTCTCGATGATCTCATCCTGAAGCGGTTTGCTTAAGTTACGGAAGAAATCACTGTATCCCGCAACACGAACGATCAGATCCTTATAATCCTCCGGATTATTCTGTGCATCGATCAAGGTCTGCCTGTCGATCACATTGAACTGGATATGATGTCCGTCCATGGAGAAGTAAGAGCGGATCAGGCTCGCCATATGCTCGAGTCCTTCCTCACCAGCAACAACATCCGGTGTAAACTTCTGGTTCAGCAGAGTTCCCGCCGTTGCCAGATGATCCATCTTCGCACAAGACTTCACTACCGCCGTAGGTCCGTTGGTATCCGCGGATTTCTCCGGGGAAATACCCTCAGATACCGGCTTATGCGCCTTCCTTCCGTTCGGTGTAGCAAGGATCACGTCGCCGAAATATACATGGCATGTAGTCGGAAGCATATCCACCCCGTATTTGCCGCCCTTCATATTCGGACGCCCCGTGATAGAGCTTCTGTACAGCTCAAATACATCCTGCATGATATCATCCGCATAGTCGTCGTCGTTGCCGTACTTCGGAGTCTTATCATGAACCATACGGTAGATCACGTCATATCCTTCAAAATCATGCTCCATAGCTTCGATCAGCTCTTCCATGGTAAAATTCTTCTTGTCAAATACATTATATTTGATAGCGGAGAGACAATCCGTGATCGTTCCGATCCCAACACCCTGGATATAATTGGTGTTGTATCTCGCGCCGCCGGCATTGTAATCCTTCGCATTGGAAATGCAGTCGTTGGTCACAACAGACAGGCACGGCGCCGGCATCTCCTGTGCATACAGCTGCTCGATCACATTGTTGCCGCGGATCTTGATATCAACGATATGTTCAAGCTGCTTCTTAAACGCATCCCAAAGCTCCTCGTAAGTCTTGAAGTCCTTCGCATAACCGAGCTTCAATCCGATCTGCTTGCCGGAATACTGGTCAAATCCGTTGAACAGCGTCAATTGGAATACCTTCGGGATATTCAGATATCCTGTAAGGATATAAGCCTCGCTGCCCCATGCGCCGGTCTCCACACATCCTGAGGAACCGCCGCGCCTTGCGTCTTCAAGCTCCTTGCCCGCATTGACAAGCTCCATGATCTGCGCCTCTGTATTATAGAACGCAGGCTGTCCCCATCCCTTTCTGGACACCTCGCATGCCCTCTTAAGGAACTTAGCCGGGGTCTTCTTGCTGATCGTAACATTCGAATTCGGCTGCACCAGCTTCATCTCATCCATACAATCCAGGATCAGATAACTTACATTATTCACTCCGTTGCGTCCGTCCGGCGTTACCCCTCCGGTATTGATATTGGCAAAATCCGTATAAGTCGCGCTCTCCTTCAAGGTGATACCGACCTTCACCGGAGCCGGCTGGTTATAGAACTTCACCCACAGGCATTCAAGAAGCTCTAAAGCCTTATCGTCGTCTAAGATGCCTGCCTCCACATCCTTCTCATAATATGGGTTCAGATGTTGGTCAAGCCTTCCCGGGCTGAATGCATCCCACGGATTCAGTTCCGTGGTAACGGCAAGGTGGGTGAACCAGTATAGCTGAATCGCCTGCCAGAACGTCTGCGGCTTATGAGCCGGAACCACCTCAAGGTTCGCCGCGATCTGCATAAGCTCTGCCTTCCTGGTCTCGTCTGCTTCCTTCCCGGCCATCGTAAGAGCCAGCTCGCGGTAACGCTCACCGAGAATGATCACCGCATCACAGGAGATATCCATTGCCTTCAGCTCTTCGCATTTATTTACCGCATCAGGATCATTGATATAATCCAGAGCATCCATAGTCTCTTTGATCTTCGCTTTATAATCCAGGTATCCCGTCGTAAATACCTGCTCTCCGCCGCATGTATGTCCCGGACCTCTCTGCTCCATGAACTCTGTGAACATACCCGCGCTGTAGCACTCATGCCATTCCGGCGTCATCCTCTCAAGGATCTTCTCTCTCATGCTTCTTCCAGTCCAGTAAGGAATGATCTCCTCGGCCTGAAGCTTCCTGTCTTCCTCCGTCGTATGGAAGGATACCAGTTCACGCTCGCTCATGACCGTCATATCCTCCACGCTGTGACAGCACAATTCCGGGAATGTAGGGGACGCCTGAGGGTCTCTGCCCTTCTCGCCGATAATAAGCTCTCCCTCTCCCAGATACAGCGTCTTCCTTGAGAAATACTCCTTAAGGACCATCGCTCTCATGACCGGGATGGAATATTTACCGTCGTTCTCTTTGTAAAAATCTGTCTCGATCTTCGCTCTCTCCAGGTCAATATGTACCGGTGTCGTCACACTGACCTCCCGAAGTTTCTGGATTCTTTCATTCATACCGCGCAGTTTCGCCATGTCTTTACCCTCCTATTTTTGTGTTCGCAAATCCGGCATCTGCAAAGAGTTGTACGAAGCTCTTCATCTCTTCCTTGTCCGGCGCATGCAGATCTGTTCCCTTATATTCCATATCCAGCTTCGAATACTTGCCGCTTCCCGTATCATGGTACGGCAGCAGATTCACCTGGGCCGGATGAATATCGTGTTCTTTAAGAAACGCTATGGTCTCTCTCATATTCTTCTCATTGCCGTTCACTTCCTTGATCGTAGGAATCCGAATATAGATCCTTGCCCCGTCCCTGGCAAGGCGGACCAGATTCTCAAGGATCAGCTTATTGTCTGCTCCTATGTACTTCTTATGAAGCTCAGGATCCATCACCTTCACGTCGTATAAAAATGTATTCACGTAAGGAAGCAGCGCCTGTAATCTCTCATACTGAACATATCCGCAGGTATCAATAGTAAGCGTAATATCCTGACGCTTTAACTCTCTCGCAACCGCCAGGATATAATCCATATCCATGGTCATGACTTCTCCGCCGGACAGCGTCACCCCGCCGCCGGAATCCTCATAGAAGATCTGATCCTTCATGAGCTCCTTCACAAGCTCCTTCACCGTATACTCCCGCCCAACGATCTCCCTGATCCCGGCAGGACAGTAATTCTCACATCTTCCGCACAGCGTGCAGGCTTCCTTATCAAGCACAGGCCTTCCATCCTTCATAGTAAGCGCCTGGCTTGGGCAAGCCTTCACACAAGCGCCGCAGCCCGTGCATTTGCCCGGGTCGAACTGCATCTCCCTTTCGTATCTCTGCGTCTCCGGGTTGTGGCACCACTCACACTTCAAGGGGCATCCTTTAAAAAATACGGACGTGCGGATCCCGTCTCCGTCGTGAATGGAAAACTTCTGAATATTCGTAATATTTTTCATCTCATATTCCTTTTCCGGCCTTATTCAGATAATCTTATATCTCAGCAAGATATTCAGAACAAATTAGACCATAGTTTAGACTATAGTACGAATATACCACTTTGCCATTATTTTGTCAATTACTCAACTGTTCCTGCACTGTTAAAATCCCGTATACATCCCCGGCAGATCAAACAGAGAGATCTGCATGTCTCTGCCGGTAACCGAAGCGCGCTCCGTCACAATCTCGTCTCCCTTAAGATTCCCCACAAGCATCGGAGAATCCGGATCATGCTGCTGATACTTGTTCCTGGCATTCTCAGGGCTTCCAGACGCATAGCAATACCGGCAGCCATGGATACAAGTATGGTACATGCCGATATCCACACTCTGCACGCACCTGCACTCCTTACGTTGCCCTGTGTCCTTCTTGAGATCCAGCCTGTATCCGGTCAGGCTGCCTATCTTCTTCTTATCAATGCACGCACTGTGTCCGATTCCGAATCTCTCAAGATTCACCTTCTCTGCGCAGGTAAATAACGGCAGCCGATATCTCCGGGCAATCTTCCCAAGCCCGCCTGCTAATTCGATGATCTCTTCTTCCTTCAATTCCCGGAACGGACAGTCCTTATAGGCATCCACAAAGCTGATGATACATCTGGTCGTTGCGTCATGCAGCCAATTGCACATCATCTCAAACCGCTCCAGATGATAAGATATGGAATATTTCTCCGTAAGAATGATCGGATCGAACCGCCAGTCCATCCGTTCCTTCCCTATCCTTTCGCTCATCAGCAAAAAGGTCGCCATCGACTCTGCCGTACCCGGCAGGTTCAGCTCCATATCCTCATCATAATCTGTAATCGTCATCTGGAAATAGTATTCATATCCCATCTCCCTGATCTCCTTCAGGTACGGAAGCATCGGCTCCGGGTTCTTGGTCCAGAACACGATGCAGTCCACCGTCTCAGGCGACAGGAAGATCTTCTTGACCTTCTTGCGGTTGTATGGATTGGGAACCAGCACCTCTCCGGCTTTCAGACGATTCACAAACCATTCCGGGTATAAGGCCGGAATATCCGTTCTTCTGCTTGCACTGATAATCATATCACATCATTTCCGTTCTATTCCCCCAAAATTCTTCTCAATCAGCCTGCAGTATTCTTCGTAGGCGTCTAATCCGCCGAACCCCTCTCGCAATACATCCCGCACGCCCTTATAATACCATCCGATAATGCGCTTGTCCTTCATACGGAACCTGTTCCATAATTCCTCGCCCACGACCGGATAATCGCGGTCAATATCCCGAATGTTCGACAGCTTGTCCGCAAGCCCGACGATCTGCACCTCTCTGGGCGCATTCCGCAAATGCTCGATCGTACTCTTCTTCCTGTCTATCCAGGACCGTGACTTGTCTTCACTCTCCTGCGCCACGATCCTTGCTACCCTCTCAGAAAATTCCTGCGCCAGTATCCTCTGCGTTACCCCTTCACAGTCCTCGATCGTATCATGGAGCACCGCCGCACTGATCACCTCCACATCCCCTGTCATCGTCGATACAATGTCCTTCACCTCTACAGGATGAACGATATACGGACGCCCCGTACCTTTCCTGAATTGTCCTTCGTGTGCCTTAAATGCGAATTCGACCGCTCTGTCAATCATACTCTTACCTCTCTTAACATCACTGCTCATCTAACGGGTTCTCTTCCTCCTCTATACCTTCACGAAGTCGCGCCTTTTCCTTTTTATGGAATAAGTTAAATATACAAGGAACGACGACCAAAGTCAATATAGTTCCGTATATCAATCCCCCAATTGTTACGATTGCCATCGGCTGAACCATATCCGCACCCATGCCCAGCCCCAGCGCCATGGTGGAAAGTCCAAGGATCGTCGTGAGCGCCGTCATGATGATCGGCCTAAGTCTCGTCACTCCGGCTTCCACAAGAGCTTCCTTCTGTTCCATCCCCACTTCAATCAACTGATTCGCATAATCAATGAACACAATACCGTTATTTACAATAATACCTGACAGCATGACAAACCCGATCATCGCGATGACGCTGACGGGCATACCTGCAATATAGAGTGCAAGCAGCCCTCCGGTAAATGCAAGAGGCACAGTAAACATTACGATAAACGGCGAGCGCATAGACTGGAATTGCGCCACCATGATCAGATACATAAACACCAGCGCCAGAGCAAGCATCTTGAACAGCTCCGCCATCGCTTCCATGATCGTCTCATCCTCGCCTGCCATCTTGATCTCATATCCTTCCGGCGCGCTGTAGGACCCAAGCGCCTTCTTCACCCGGTTACTTACCAGTCCGATATTATCTCCATCCTTGATCTCTGCCGATACCGACATGTAACGGCTCTGGTCCTTCCTGCTGATGGCGCGCAGTCCTGAAGCGTCCTCAAAAGAAGCGATATCCGCAAGCTTAACCTCCTCTGTGGTTCCGTCCTGCTTCTGCGCCGTAACCGTCAGCTCGCGCACATCCTGGCGGGTCATGCTTTCATTGGCGTCATCCAGTACATACACATCATATTCATGGGTATCCGTCGACAGGACCGTTGATTTCTGGGCCTCTGAGAGCTTCCCATGAAGTTCCTGGTATACCTGGGCTACCGTAAGGCCGTGCGACGTCGCCTTCGTCTTATCGACCGCAATCTTAAGTTCTTCCTTGTTATCCTCCGTTCCGTCCGTCACGTTCTGCGTGCCTTTGGTATCTTCTACGATCTTCTTAATATCTCCTGCGATTTCCTGAAGCTTATCAAGGTCTTTTCCCTTGATCTGGATATTGATCCCGCTGCTGCCAAGGGCACTCATATCCATATTGGACATATCGACCGTCAGCTCTCCGCCGATATCTTCCGTCACCTTCTCGATCTCTTTTTTAAGCTGCATGTTCGTCATAGACGGATTCTCTTTGGTAGTCGCATAGAAGGAAATGCTGTTCTCATCCGCCTGCCCTCCCATCATAGCCGCAGAAGACATCAGGGCGCCCACATCCTCGATATCTTTGATCGCTCCGACCTTCTCCGTCACTTCGTCAGCAGCCTTCACCGTGTCCTCAAAACTGGTTCCTTTCTCCGTCTCGAACGTCATGCTGATCTGCGTACTCTCCATATCCGGCATAAACTGCGTCCCCCGGGTCAGCTCCAGCGCGATACTTCCCGCGAATAAGACCAGCGCCCCCGCAAGCACCAGAAGCTTATGCGCCAGGGCTATACGCAGTACCTTGCTGTACTCCTCCTTAATACGGACAAATAATTTAGACTCTTTATTCTCTGTCTTCTTAAGCAATCCTGCCGACATCATCGGAACCAGCGTCAGCGCAACCGCAAGGCTGGCAAGCAGAGAGTATGCGATCGTCAATCCCATATCCACAAAAAGCTGCCTTGTGACGCCCGATGTAAATACGATCGGCAGGAATACGCAGACGGTTGTAAGCGTAGACGCCGCGATCGCTCCGCCCACCTGTCTTGCCCCTTCGATCGCCGCCTTCTTCGCCGGCGCCCCTTCTTCATTGCGCATTCGGTATATATTTTCAATAACTACAATGGAGTTGTCCACCAGCATCCCGACTCCGAGCGCAAGACCTGACAGCGAGATGATATTCAGGGTAACGCCTGAAAAATACATGGCTACCAGAGCAGTCATGATACTGATCGGAATAGAGCACGCAATGACAAAGGTCGGCCGTATGCTCTTTAAGAAGATCAGCAGGATGATGACCGCAAGCACCGCACCATAAACCAAATTCTGCAGGACCGAATTCACGATCAGATCTATGTAAACCCCCTGATCCATCAGGATAACCGTATCGATTTCCTTATTCTCCTTCTTCACCTGCGAGAGTCTGTCAAGCACACGGTCGCTCACATCCCCGGTAGAATACCCGGTCTGCTTCTGGATCATCAGCATCACACCTGCATCGCCGTTGATCCTGGCATAGGTCTCATCCGCATTGTTCACCAGTTCCACGCCTGCCACATCCGCAAGCTTCACAGGATCGATCCCTTCCATATCGATCAGCACCAGATCCTTCAATTCCCCGATATTCCTGAACTTATCGCCGACACGCACCAGATAATCGATTCCGTCCTCCTTCACATACCCGGCCGGCATACTGAAATTCTCCGCCGCCAGAATGGTCTTCACCATATCCGCTGTCAGCATATTCTCCATATCCGCCTGCGCAGACGCATCGTTCATGGCCGATTCCATCTGCGCCTCCTGCATCTGGATCGCCGACTGGCCTGCGGCAAGCTCGGCCGTCCCTTCCCCGATACCTACTGCAGCTTCTAACTGTGACGATGCAAGCTGTCCTCTTGCCTGCGCAAGAGTCATGGCGCCCTCATTGATCTGCTGCTGCATAGCCTCCAACTGACTCTTTCCGGCGGTGAGCTGGCTCTGCCCTGCCCTCAGGGCGGCTTCCTGCTGCTCTAACTGCGATACGGCCGCCTTAAGCGTCTCATGTGCCGGTCCATAGACCTGGTCGCCGGCAACTGGTTCCAGCTGAGCAAGCTGTGCTTCTAATTCTGCCCTCTGTTCCGCTGATATCTCCAGATCCGGCGCCTCAAGCATCCCCTTTATCTGTTCATAGGCAGCTCTCGACGTCTCCAGTTGTGTAAGCTGTGCCTGAGCCTGCACCTTCCCGGTCTGAAGCAGAGCAAGGTTCTGCTGAAGCTGCGCGTCCGCCACGCTTAACTCCGCCATCTTCTCCGTAATCTCAAGCTGCGCCTGCTTGATCTCTTCTCCTTTCATGGAGAGCTGCGATTCTGCCTGCGCAAGTCCTGACGAAGCCTGCGCCTTGCCGGCTTCCAGGGCTGCCTTCCCGCTCTCCACCTGCGCCTTCGCTTCATCCAGCGCACTTTTAGCTTCGCTGACCTTCGCCTCCAGCTTGGCCTTGATCTCGTCATTTAACTCCGTAACCTTCTGCTCATTGACCGTGATCTCTACCGCCTCTTCGATACTTCCCGTCACAGTGACCGAAGCTACGCCTTCCACACTCTCGATCTCCGGGATGACCTGTTCATTTATCACCTTGCTTGCAGAGACCGCATCCTCTCCCTCGGCGCTGACTGCCGCAACCAGTACCGGCATCATATCAGGATTCAATTTCATAATGATAGGATTCGACACTTCATCCGGCCAATAGCCCCTGATCTGGTCCAGACTCTCCCGCATCTCGATGGTAACGGAATCCATATTCGCCGTCTGATCGAACTCCAGAGCTACCGTGGACGAATTCTCATTCGAGACAGACTGAATCGACTTGATATTACTGACCGTAGCCATAATCTGTTCCACCGGCTTGGTTACGATCTCTTCCACTTCTTCCGGGCTTGCGCCTATGTATGACGTCGTGACGATCGCATACGGAAGATTCATGCTTGGCAGGAGATCTACCGTCATATTGCCGAATGATACGACACCCAGAATAATAATAAGCACTACGCCTACTACAACGGTATAAGGTTTGTTAACACTGAATTTTGATAACATACGGAGGCCCTCTTTCTATGAGAAGATATTGGGTCAATAACCCATATATCTAAAAATAATATGTAAATCATAGCACTTGGGACTTTAATTGGCAAGAATTCCGGGGTATAATGGCACCATGAGAAGCTAATTTAATAGATAATTTATAAACATTCTATAAAGGGAGATTATCAAGATCATATGCACAGAAAAACAATACTGGTTACAGGAGCATCCAGAGGAATCGGCCGAAGTATTGCCGTAAAATTCGCCTCCGAAGGTTATCATGTATTTCTGAACTGCCATACCTCCGTCGCCGAATTGACGGCTGTTAAAGACTATATTGAGAATAATTATCATACGCCGTGCAGTATCGCCGCCGGAGATGCCGGGAATGCTGCCGACGTTGCACGGATGTTCGCGGACATCCATCAGACCTGCGGCCATTTGGACGTACTGGTCAATAACGCAGGGATCTCGTACATCGGGCTTTTGATGGATATGAGCGATGAAGATTGGCGGCAGGTAATCGATACGAACCTGTCCTCCGTCTTCTATTGCTGCCGTGCCGCGATCCCGCCGATGATATCCAGGAAAAGCGGCCGGATCATCAATATCTCTTCTATGTGGGGAACCTCCGGGGCCTCCTGCGAAGCGGCATACTCCGCCTCCAAATCCGGCGTCAACGGACTTACCAGGGCTCTCGCCAAAGAACTGGCCCCAAGCAATATCCAGGTCAACGCCATCGCATGCGGGGTGATCGACACCGAAATGAACCGGCAGTTATCCGCCGAAGAACGAAAAGAACTGGAAGACGCCATACCGGCAGGCAGATACGGGACACCCGATGAGATCGCCCGGATCGTGTGGGACACCGCTAATGCCCCTGAATATATGACCGGACAGATCATCGGGGTAGACGGGGGATATCTGTAGATATCCCCCGTCTCACAATCTAATCCATCTTAAGCACCACCGGGCAATGATCCGATCCCATTACCTCTGTCATGATCTGCGCATCGGAAAGCCTGTCCCGCAATCCCTCCGACACACAGAAGTAATCAATGCGCCACCCCGCGTTCTTGGCTCTGGCGCTGAAACGATAAGACCACCAGGAATAGATCCCTTCCGCGTCCGGGTAAAAGTACCGGAACGTATCTATAAAGCCATTGTCAAGAAGTTCTGTAAACTTCCCTCTCTCTTCATCCGTAAATCCGGCATTCTTACGGTTCGTCTTCGGATTCTTAAGATCGATCTCCTTATGCGCCACATTCAGATCTCCGCAGAATACCACAGGCTTCTTCTCCTCTAACTTCTTCAGGTACGCAAGGAAATCCTCTTCCCACTGCATCCGGTAGGAGAGTCTTGCCAGCTCGTTCTGAGAATTCGGAGTATATACCGTAATAAAGTAATAATCTTCGAATTCCAGCGTGATCACGCGCCCTTCCTGATCGTGTTCCGGGATCCCGATTCCGTTCGCCACGGACAACGGCTCTTCCTTTGTAAATACCGCCGTTCCTGAATACCCCTTCTTCTGAGCATAGTTCCAATACTGATGGTATCCCGGCGTCTCAAGTTCAAGCTGTCCCTCCTGCATCTTCGTCTCCTGAATGCAGAAGATATCAGCATCCGCCTCTTTAAAAAATTCCATGAACCCCTTCTGTACACACGCCCGGATTCCATTAACATTCCATGATACAAATTTCATTTATTTCCCTCCCTTGTACAGAATTCACTGTTAATTGCACAATGCTGTACTAATAATATACTTTCCTCAAAAACAGCCCCCTTGCCGGTGCAAGGAATCCTGCAAGACTCCGATCCTCCGCTGCGATCACGACCGGAAGCTTCGAAGCTTCTCTCTTGCCGGTTCCGATCTCCAGCAGGGTCCCCGTGAGAATACGCACCATATGGTATAGGAAGCCTGTCCCGTAATAGGTGATCCTTACCTTATCCCCGCTGCTTACGATCTTGATATTGGTAATACGCCGGACCGAATCCTTACAGTCCTTATCGTCCGTAAAGCTGATAAAATTCTTCGGTCCGATCAGATACCTCGTTGCATTCCGCATTGCCTCGATATCAAGCTTCTCCGGATAATGATAACAATATCTGCGTGAAAATACATCCGGCTTCTCCCGGCAGTCGATATAATACTCATATTTCTTACCCTTAGCGCTCTTACGGGCATGGAAGCTGTTCCTCATAAGCTCCACCTTCACCACCCGGATATCCTCAGGAAGATAGCGGTTCAAGGATTCCCTGAATTCCTGCGGATCATACAGCTTCGAGAGCTTCACGCTCGCCACCTGCCCGCGGGCGTGGACTCCGGCGTCTGTCCGGCCGGAACCGTCCACATGTACACGGTAACCTACCAGTTTCCCGATACTCCATTCCATAATAAACTGAATCGTATTATCCGTCGTTACCTGCCGCTGCCATCCCTGATATCTGCTGCCATCATAAGTAATGGTCAATTTGTAAGTTCTCATATATCTCACCCAATCTAATCGTTATATTTTCTCTATAGCATCAACCATCCTGTCAAATCTTCTGATAAATAACATCTAAAAAGGAAGAAGCAAACAACTCATCTTTGCTCCTTCCCTCTATTCTATCACTACATCTATAGCTTCGTAAATCTTTTTTTAACAAATATATTACCAAAATATTACCAAAAGGTAACAATTCAGCCAAAAGATTAATTCTTTAACAGTTTCTTACTTCAAGATCTTCTTCAACTCGTCCATAAAAGTATTCACATCCTTGAACTCACGGTACACCGATGCAAATCTTACATACGCAACCTCGTCCAATTCCTTCAATTCTTCCATTACGATCTCTCCAACCCTGCTGCTTGGCACTTCCTTGACCTCTAAGCTAAAGATCCGCATCTCTACCCTATCGATCACGCGCTGGATATCCACCGCAGGCACAGGACGCTTATAACAGGCGCTCAAGATCCCGTTCTCGATCTTCCCTCTGTCATACTGCTCACGGTTATTGTCCTTCTTAATAATGATCAGCGGAATCGTCTCCACCTTCTCATAGGTCGTAAACCTCTTGCCGCACGCATCGCAGGAACGGCGGCGGCGGATGGAATTGCCGTCCTCCGCAGGTCTGGAATCAATTACCCGGGTATCTAACTGATTACAATATGGACACTTCATTTGCATCGTTTCCTTTCTTCTGGCATTGTCTAATCTCTTATTATCTCGTCGGCTTTTGCAGCGTCAAACATGTCAAGCGCAGCATGGTTCGTCAGCGCCTTCACAATCCTCCATCCGTCCCGGCTGTGAACCGCATTTTGCGGAATCGGCCGAAAACCAAGATCCAAATATATCTTACATGCAAGCCATGTGGTGGTCTGGGTCGGAATCTTTGCGTGTGTGTAGCCAAGCTTGCGCATAATATCCAGGACATGTGTGATCAACGGCTTTGCCAGACCCTGCCCCTGGTATTCTCTTCTGACCGCAACCCAGTGAAGCCATCCGTCACCTGACCGGTCGATCTTACGCACATCATAATATGCCGTGGCAGTCGCAGCCTTCCTGCCTTCTGCATCTTCTATAAAAACCATCCGGTTTGTCAGAGTACTTTCCCTGCCTCCATAATACTTGTTCCACGACTCTAATCCCTGCTCATAAGATGTAAATTCCTTCGCAGACTTTTCAATATCGATCCAGTGATCTCTGTCACCGTCCTGATAGAATACATACCTGTAACCTTCCGGGAGCGGAAAATACAAAATCCCCTCCAGATCCCGTTCCAGCATCAATTCATAATATCTGATGCGCTCATCATGATTGTCAAATTGTTGTTTCATACTTCCGCTACTCCCGCTTTCCGATACACCGTTTCTAATATTATACCAATAAGAATCGGCAGTGTAAAGCCTCTAATTCACGTCTCTTGTCTCATCCGCAATATACTCAAAGAAATCAAAATCCGCATAATGCTCATGCTTCACACGGTCCGCGCATGTGAGCCCTACCATCGTCCCCGTGAACTCCCCATACCGGCAATACTCGTCCGAGAATTTGGTGGTATCGAAGACGCGCCCGATCTTCTCATACTTCTCGTTGTCATAGCTCCATTCGAACCAAGAGTTCCGTCCTTCGATATACAGCCGCAGATAGACCGGCTTATCTTCCACCGGGATCCTTGTATTCAGGAATTCCGTCTTTTCTCCGTTCTCCAGACAGATTACAGACAGCGCGCTCTGTCCCAGCGTCTCGCTGTAATATTTCCGCAAATTGATATAGTTCATATTGTCATAGTAGAGAATCAGTCCGGCGCTGTGCTGGTGAACCTCAGGCGTGAATTCCATCTTAGCGGTGATCCTGGCATACACACTGGTCAGCTTCCTTGCAAGGATGCTGACCTTGTTAAGAGAAGTCCTGGATTCCTGTCCGCGGATGCGCACATATCCCGGCCTTGCCGATACATCAGCAAACCGCTGCGGCATCATACGCGGGGCATAATAATAATTCCCAAGTTCCTCTCCGTCAAAATCATCAAAATCCGGTATCTCAGACACAGGCACTTCCGGCAGAGATGTTTCCGGCACTTCCGCTTTCGCAAGATTGCTTCCGTCCGCCATGCGAAGCCAGCCGTCCTCAGTCCACATCATCTTCTGAATCGCCGTCTCCCGGCCCAAGGTACATCTAAGCTCCGGCACAAAAGGTCTTGCACTAAGATGCACCAGATATACTTCCTTATTCGGCAATTCTACATAGCTTCCGTGCCCGGACTTCTGAAGGATGGATTCTGGATTGTAATATCTGGGTTTTAAATGATCCGGATCGTGCCTTTCATAGGATTCCCCCGGGACACTGGTCACGATCGGATTCTTCGGATCCTTCTCGTAAGGCCCCCATACCTGTGCCGACCTTCCCATGGTAACACAATGATTATAACCGGTACCGCCCTCAGCGCACATGATGTAATAATATCCGTCCCTCTTCGTCAGATGCGGGGCCTCGATACATCCCCGGTCCGTACCTCCCCGCCACATCTTCTTCGGATAACCGACGATCGCCTGCGCTGCCGGGTCATACTCCACCATGCAGATCGCCCCCGGCTTCTCATAGCCTTCCCTTGTCTCCCACTCCAGAGATACCACATATTTCCTGCCGTCGCTGTCATGGAACATGGACGCATCAAACCCCGAGGAATGTATGTATACCGGACGGCTCCACGGCCCGCGGATATCCCGCGCCGTGATCACATAATTATCCACGTCAAAATATCTGGCATTCATAGAGTTCATTACTCCATACACCACATAGAACAGATCTTCTTCCTCACAGTAAGTCAGACACGGTGCCCAGATTCCTTTTGCACTTGGAAGCTTCTTTAGATCTACTTCCTCATCATCAGTTAACACATGAGTATAGAGCTCCCAGTTCTTCAGATCCTTCGAATGATACACCGGGATTCCCGGGAACCACTCGAACGTCGACACCGCAAGATAATAATCATCTCCCCTTCTGCAAATACACGGATCCGGGTTAAATCCCGGCAATATCGGGTTCTTTATCATATCTCTCCTCCTCTTGCATCTTTTACGGTCTCTTCACACTTCTGGAAACCATCCCTGATCCACACATTTCCCCAGATCCTAGGCATCCCAGCCGATCCAGTTCGGCTCATTGACCGTATCTAAGAGCAGCTTATAGCTCCAGTAGAAGTATCCGCTCCCCTTCCTCCAGGCGTCAAGCTGGGCTCCCGTGATCTCTCTGTAGATCTTCTTCTTCTCTTCCGGGGTAAATATCTCCGCATTCTCAGAGAAGTCCATTCCGTTTAACGCCGACTGTCCGCCCTTGGTATCCACACCGGCCGCATAGCTGTTGAACATGCACCACTCGCCGACTATCACGTCCGCATACTCCTGTACCTCGGCAATCTCCCTGGCATAATGCTCTTCAATATATTGCTTATAGCCCTCCACGCTCTGTTCACAGCCGTCCATCTCCGCCATCATCAGATATTGATGCGTGTCCAGAATAATATTTTCAAACTTCGGCTGCGTCAGGAAATCTTTCCACGCGTGAAGCTGGAACGCATCATGAAATACCACATAACAAGCCTTGTCCGCATGCTTCCGAATCCGCTCATACGCATCCGTATAGAATCCCCTCAGGAATTCCAGTGTATTCGGCGCAGTCCCCTCTGCCATCGCCGGATCCGCCGCCGGATACCGCTTAGTGACATTCATGATACTCCACATCGGTTCTGTGACCGGCTCATTGATCGGCGTGATTCCGAACAGCCCCTTTATCTGCATTGTCTTCTCCTTTCCTCTTTGGAAGCATCATAACATATAACGCCGTCTTATGATATACCTTTCCCCAAACCGGATAGAATTATCTAGTAAATCCACACTATTACCGCTACGTTTTGCTTAACTATACCCGTTCCCCCCGTATCTACTCTTCATGTATTTCCACCAGTATAATATCCGCCCCTATCTTCTTGATGCATTTGTAGGGTATGATATACTCCGATCCGTCGCAGAAAAATCCGCATAACTTCCCAGCCTTGGGAATCACCATTGCTTCAATGCATCCGCTGCACTCATCAATGATCAGGTCTACCACATATCCCAGCTTCTTACAATCACAGGCGTTAATGACCTCCTTATTCTCCAGCTCGCACAACCTCATATTCTCTCCACACTTTCCTGTTCTAAACTCTCAGGGAACATCCTTTCTCTCTAAAAGAAACACATGCAAGAAAACCCGCATATACTATCTACTCATAGTATACGCGGGTTTCACTTATTTGTGCCAGGCACAGCCTGTTCAAAAGAGCGGTATGCCTACCCTTCGATATCAATTACAGAGACCGGACAGTCGTCCCTCGCCTCTGTCGCCGTACTCTCATACTCAGGCGCCACATCTGCGTATGCCTCCGCAATACCGTCGTCATTAAACCGAAATACTTCCGGGCAGGCGGCCACGCACGCTCCGCATGAGATACATCCGTCATTCACTCTGGCTTTCATGGGTTCTTCCTCCTTGCATTATAGAATCATTTGCAGTATTCCCATTTATGCCGCAGCTATTCAGCCGGATCCGGCAAATCTATGATTCCGGTGCTAAATATCCGATTCCCAAAAAAATCTCTAGCGGATCCAGGTTCCCGTCCTGCCCTTCAACGCGTCGTTCAACTTATCAAACGATGTGATCAGCGCGCTTCTGCCCTCGCCCTTCTCGATAAAGGATACGGATGCGCTGAACTTCGGAAGCATATTATACTCCCCGAAATGTCCCTCTTCCATATATTGCTTCGCCTGCCCAAGATTGATCTCGCCAAGCTCCTCTTCCTGCGGCCTGCCCATGTTGATCTTCACCTTCTCTACACTGGTGAGGATGATCAGCTCATCTGCGTTGATCTCTTCCGCCATCCGGCCTGCCGCCAGATCCTTCTCGATCACCGCGCTTGCTCCCCGAAGATGATGATCCTGTTCAAGCACCGGGATTCCGCCGCCGCCGCAGGCGACCACGATCTGATCCGCATCCAGAAGCGCACGGATCGCATCGATCTCCACAATACGGACAGGATTCGGCGCAGACACGATCCTCCGGTATCCCTTCCCGGGCTCTTCTACGATATAATTGCCCTTCTTGCGCTCCTCATTCGCTTCTTCTACATTCATATAACGTCCCAGGATCTTCGTCGGCGTATAGAACGCTTCGTCATACGGGTCCACGATCACCTGTGTCAGTATCGTACTGACTGTCCGGTAGATGCCCCGATCCAGCAGCTCTTCACGGATACCGTTCTGCAGGTCGTATCCGATATACCCCTGACTCATAGCAGAGCACACCGACATCGGCGCCGGCGTATAGTCCTGGTGAGTCTTGCCGAATTCATTCATCGCCGTGTGGATCATACCCACCTGCGGCGCATTACTGTGGGTGATCGCCACCTGGTATTCCGCCTTGATCAAATCGGCGATTACCCCGGCCGTCTTCTTAACCGCTACCTTCTGCTCCGGCAGCGTAGTTCCAAGCGCGCGGTGTCCCAGCGCAACCACAACCCTTTTCTTCATATACTATCCTTCTTTCTATGTTCTCTATCCAGACTCAGGCTCCTTCATCTACCGAATGAAGTTCGTCGCTACTCTTTCTTCCTTCTTCGGCAGGCCGTATTCCTTCTTTCCCAGCTCAATGCTCTTCATCAGGAAAGACATATTCCTTGCCAGGGTACGCATAATCTGCATTCCCTCGCCGTCCGCGGCAGCCTCCGCAGCGTTATTGCCATGGATACTGTTCCAATACTGGCCGGACGCCACCGGCATTCCGCTGATGGTAAAATACTTATTCAGCTCGTCAAATGTTGCGGACAGACCTCCTCTTCTCGCTGAAACAACACTCGCTCCCACCTTCATCGTCTTATCAAAATGAGTGCTGTAAAAGAGCCTGTCCAAGAATGCGATCAGGGTCGCATTGGCAGAAGCATAATATACCGGACTTCCGACTACCAGTCCATCGCACTCCCCGAAGGTCTTCGCGGTCTCATTTACCAGATCGTCAAACGCACATTTCCCTGTCTTGGCGCACGCGCCGCAGGCAACGCATCCCCTGATATCTCTATTGCCCACCTGGATCAACTCTGTCTCAATATCATTCTCGGCAAATATCTTCTCCATCTCATGCAATGCGGTATAGGTACTGCCCTGCGCATGCGGGCTTCCGTTGATCAATAATACTTTCATGGTACTTCCCTCCTGAAAAATAAGATAGTGCTATTGTATCATTCCAATCCATATCCAGCAAGATTTGATTTTTGATTTTTTTGCTTCTTAATGTTATACTATATATGATTTACATATATACATAATAGAATGTAAAGAAAAATTCAGAAAGAATAAGAGGTGATCTATCATATGAAATTTTACAAATTATGCAGCGCCAAACTCATGAAGCGGAATACAGCGGCGGCAATGATCCTGGCAGCAATTGCCGGCAGCCTAGCAGGATGCGGACGGATAGCAGACATCGGGAAAGACAAAGCCGCCGACATTGCATTGGAGGATGCAAGCCTGTCCGAGTCGGATGTCACCCGTCTTAGGATTTCCAAAGATACGGATAACGGAAAAGGTATCTATGAAGTAGAATTTACTATGAACACTACCGAATATGAATATGAGATCCTGGCTTCCAACGGAGACATCCTGAGCGCTGATTTCAAGGAATTGCAGGGATCTTCCGATCCGCAGCCGCAGGGATCCAACGATTCGCAACCGCAGGGATCAGACGATCCTCAACCGCAGGGATCCAACGATCCTCAACCGCAGAGATCAGACAGCCATGACAGCTCCAATCATGGGGCAGTTCCCCAGGCAGACGTGCAGATCAGTTCCGAGCAGGCATCGAAGCTGGCATTAGATCGGGTTCCCGGAGCCACCGAACAAGATCTGAAGATCGAACTGGATTATGATGACGGCTATTACAAATACGAAGGTGACATCATATACGATCAGAAAGAATACGAATTCGAAATCGACGCGAATACCGGAGATTTTCTGGAATGGAAAGAAGAGAGACATTAATCTCTCTTCTTTATCTTTATCCTTACCATATCTGCCCATGCTCCCGCTTGAATATGTACTGCTGGATATCTCTTTCTGCTCCTTTGGGGAGTTCCAAAAACCGGCATCCATAGCCGTAGCGCCCGTCCCGGAAATCCTCTTCCCTCAGCACAACAGCCTTAAGCGGATACTCCTTCTCAACAAATGAATAGCAGAATTCAACCGTATCATCATACCGCAATCTTGTCCTGGTGATAAAATATATCCCGTCCGTGCTGATATTCTGGATGTCTCCGCTGAGCTCTCCCTGTTTGAACGAGTTCATCGGAATCTCTCTCTCCATCTTAGCCCGCAGATTCCGCCGTCCCTGTATGATCTCAGCCACATCCAGGATCTCACAGTCCGCAATCCACGGTTCTGCTGCAGAAGAATCATTATTCCTTCTGACTATAAGCTCGCAGTATGTCTTGATGCAGCCGATCTGCCCGTCGAAGAAATCTATCCTGATCCGTTCCGAATCAGGCAGTTCATTCTCCCTTTTCAAAAATAATGTAATCCTGTCCCCGGCGCACTTTACCCGAATTCGTCTCAGAGCCCCATCCTCCGGTACATATACCGAACATACGGTACAATTGTTTAAAACCATAGTTTTCCCCCTCTCAAAGCGCTTCCTACCCTATATATATATTTCCGCTCCCCGACGTCATCTGATCGATCATCTCCACCGGTGCAACCAGTTGTTCCCCGCTCTCGACGTTGATATAAGTTACACTGTTCTCATAATATCCGATCAGGATCACCGCATTCTGCGCGTCCAGCATCCCGATAACCGGGATATTCTGATCCAGCAGGTACAGCAGATCGCCTGCCGAACATCCCGACAGATCCAGATACCTTCCGTCATTCAGCTCCTTTACAATATCGATCGGAGCGTCCTTTTTCTTAAGCCTGTCCTCCATAGACCGTATAGCCTCTTCCTTGCCTACCACCATATGCTGCTGTCTCTTGCTTCCCCTCGCCCAGATGCAGGTCTGATTGGCATCCACGACAACACCCCGGTACTCATTAGCGCTCCGGATCGCTTCGCCGGCCTTATCGAAGATACCCCGAAGCTCACCATAACCATATACAAAGAATCTGCCGGAATCAGAAGACTCGTCAAAGCTTGCCGTCTTCGGGCTGTTGGCGGCAATCTGCTTCGGCCTCAATATCTTGGGACTCTTATCTCTGATCCCGTCTTCAAAAGCCAGCCTTACCTGCGTCTCCTTCAGGTCTGTCACATAGACCTCCGTATAGATATTACTCTTTTCCTTCTCTTCATTATTCGTGATGTAATCCGGCGCCGTCCCTGTATAGGAATCTCCTTCCTTCACTGCCCGGTTCAGTGTGATCATGTTATCGTCAAATACTGCGTCCAGTACATAGAGCCCATCCACCTGATAGGTCTTAACCACCTGATTCTTACTGTTCAGGATCTCGATCTTGTACATCGGAACCGTCGTCTCTCCAGAGACAGTCCTGCCCGTATCCTCTGTCCGGGCAATCCCGTATACAAAATCCTTCTTGACAAATCCCAGAGGGCGGATGCATTCGCCTTCCCCGCATTCCACCGTCCGCTCGTCTCCGCTCTCAAAATCCAAGATCACGATCCGGGACGCGGCATTCAGCTCACCGCCGTCCTGCCAGGCCGCCATACTGCCGTCCCCCGATATCACATACTGGGTATTCTCAAGTTCTTCCGCCAGAGGTTCACTGATGCCCCATTTCACATCATATTCATACAGCGTCCCGTCAAGCATCACATACAGCATATTCCTGTCCAGACTGTAATAGACCATTCTTCCAAGCTCAAGAACCGCATTCCCATAAGACCGGCTGCTGGAAACAAACACCTTCTCCTCCACAGAGTTCTTCCCGGCATCATAATAATAGACGGCAACACCGACCTCACCTTCATGGACGCCCCGGCTCATATACCCGCATACGGCAAATATTGTATTCCCCTTCTTATCTATCTTAAGCAGCTTGATACTGTAGTCAGAACCCATGTTGCGCACATCGCTGTTCTCCACATCTGCAAAGCTGAACACCTGCGAGATCTCGTCCGCATCCCGGTTATAGTTCCAGAGCTCGTTTGCCGCCACGAAAGACACCGCCGTCCCGTCGCCGCTTACCATGCAGGGCACATTCTGCGGGACGATTCCAAGCACGATCCCCCGTTCATTCAACACATGCTTTGACGGGTCGAAGATCTGTTCCATCGTCCGGTCATAATCCAGCAGATAAGTCTTCTGCGCCCCCGCGATATGATTCACACGGAAGAACTCCTTAACCTGGTATACATCCGATTCATTCTCCTCTCCCTTGCACCGCACGCGGTACTCTAACTGCACGGAGACAGAATCACCGCTGATCTCCTTGATATTCCAGCGCTCTCCCTTCTCAACCATCGGCTCCAACGCTCCCCAGGATACATGGTCATAATTTGAATTGATCGTCACATGCCGAAAATCTGTATTATCCATCGTCTCGTCCGGTTCGATCGCCACGCCTACGCCCGCGCCTTCTACCTTCCCCATGGCCTTCTCGTGGAAATTCCGTATATAATCCAGGCTTTCCGCCATACTTACATTCGCCGCGTCCGCAATTCTGGTATAGAAACGCACAGACCGGTCCTTCCCCGTACTAAGGATCAGCTCCAGGACTCTCTCTTCCGCTATCCCTACACCTTCAAGATCCACCGCAAAGCCATCTCCCTGCCGGTCAAGCTTGCCTTCCTTCAGCTTCTCCCTGCCGTCCAGAGAATATATGATATAGCGGGCATCATCGATCTTGTTATCATAGGCCTCTATCGTACCGTCAAGCCTCTGACCCGTTACCGGCGTTACCGTATCGCGCATGGCGGGGATATTCATCTCTTTCGCGTAACCGCTAAGGTTATTGATCACAAATCCGTTATATGTAAATGAAATCTGCGGAAATGTTGCCGATCCCATATCCGCCGTCACATTATCATTGCCTTTATTCGTGTACAGACTGAATCCTATGACAGCAATCATAAAGATCAGGACAAGAATTCCCGCATCCTTTAACTTCCTCTTCCAATCCATCTACCGCTCCCCTTCTTGCCCTAGTACAGCAGCCGTCCCAAGGTCGGCGATACATGCAGTAGTTCTTCGCACCGCCGGATCGCTTCCCGATTCTCTCCTGTTCTTCCTGTCCTCACCGCACGGATCAGGATATTCTTCGGAGTATGCTCCATATCAATGAATTCCAGGATCTGCGCGGTATACCCTTCGCTTTCCAGATACTCTGCGCGCAGGGCATCCGTCACAAGAGCGGCCATGCGCTCCTTGATCAGTCCGTATTTGAATACCGGCTTCAATATCTCATTCTCTATCTGCCCGTTCAGCTCGTGCTGGCAGCACGGCACCGACAGGATAACCTTCGCTTTCCAGGAAACCGCTTTAGCCAGAGCATGATCCGTCGCCGTATCACACGCATGGAGGGTCACTACCATGTCCACCCGTTCTGTATCTGCATAATTTGCAATATTTCCCACCTGGAAGCTAAGCTTCTCATAGCCGTACTTCCTTCCAAGCTCGCTGCAGTGCCTGATCACGTCCTTCTTAAGATCCAGTCCGACGATCCGGATATCATATCCCCGAAGCTCATGCAGATAATAATACATGGCAAATGTCAAGTAAGACTTCCCGCATCCGAAATCCAGGATGGTAAGCTCCCTGTCACGCTCAAGCTCCGGCAGGATATCCTCGATAAATTCCAGGAAACGGTTTATCTGTCGAAATTTGTCGAATTTGGAGCGGATGATCTTCCCCTCTTTCGTCATGACCCCCAAATCCTCAAGAAACGGAACCGGCATTCCTTCTTCAAGGATATATCTCTTCTTCCGGTTATGGCTCATATCCGTCTCCTTTCCCTTATCCTTCTGAGCCTTTCTCTTTACCGTCGCTCTGCCCTTCTTACTCACCAGCACCGTAAATACCGATTCTGTCGTCTCCATCTGCATCTGGCGCATATTCTCCATATACTCCTCCAGAAGGGCGCACGCCTCTCCGGCATCCACATTCCGGTGGAATGCCTGACGATTCTCAAATGTCTCGATCTGAAACATCAGTTGCTGCCGCACGAGCAGAGGGCGCACCTTCACCTTCGCCGGACCGTCTTTCTTCCTTGGATTGCTGAGCACTGCCGCTCGGAATTCTATATTCAGATTATCTTGTAATAATTCTCTTAATTCACTCATAGCATTACTATTGTAATGTTTTTTTTACCGGAGCGCAAGCGGAAATGTGATCGTAACCCGAAACAAATCTCCGTCCAGGTACAATTCGAACCGTCCGCCCTGCATCTCGGTCAGCGTCTTGGCAATCGAAAGTCCAAGCCCGCTTCCTTCTGTACTCCGTGAGATATCTCCCCGGATAAACCGCTCGGTCAGTTCATCCGCCGAGATATTAAGCGGCTGCTCCGACACATTCTTAAGACTGAATATCACAGTATTGCCGGACACATATACATCTGCATAGATCCTGGTCCCTTCCATCGCATATTTCGCCGCATTATTATAGACATTTGCCAGTACTCTCCACAGACGCCTTCCGTCCACCCGGATGATCACCTCATGGTCCGGAAGCGACATCACCTCCTTCAGGTTCCGCTCTTTGAACTTCTCCTCGAATTCCCCGCTGGTCTGCTGGATCATCTCCACCAGGTTGATATTCATGAATTCCAGCGTGATATTTCCCGAGCTTACTTTGGACGCCTCTACCACATCCTCAGTAAGTGTCTTGAGCCGCTGGGACTTCGCGTCCAGCACCTCCAGATACCGCTTAAGTCTCGGATCCTCGAAATTCTCCTGCTTCAACAGATTCACATAATTAATAATAGAAGTAAGCGGCGTCTTGATATCGTGGGATACATTGGTAATCAGGTCCGTCTTAAGGCGTTCGCTCTTGATACTCTCCGCCAGCGCCGTATCCAGCCCCTGCCCGATGGAATTGATCTTCTCTGCAATACTCCTCTGCTCCTCTCCCATGCCGTCGGTCGGAATCTTATAATCCACCTCGCCTCCCGCGATCTTCTCAACCCCGGTGTCGATCCGATGGCGTCCGATCGCCTGCTTCACCATATATATGAAGATGATCAGCTCCATCATCAGCATCAGAAACAGCACAAATACATTCCGTTCACTTACAAATCCCATCCAGTGGACCATCACAAAGACTCCGAAGATCAGAACGGCCTTCCAGACTGCATGCATATTGAATAATAATTGTCCGGCAAACGCCAGCATATTCCTTAAGATACTGTTCTCCCACAGCGTCTTCGCCTTGATCCTCCGCACCAGACTCAGATATCCGATTAAAAACATCGCACAGGTGTATGCAGCAGCGATCCCTGCCCACATGACCGCACTCGGCTTTGCACCGCCGGTATAACTGCCGTCTATCCATACAGACGCACCGGATACCCCGTCGATCATAGATGTATTCAATCCTATGATTACTATCGGAACCGCCCATAATACGACCACCGCCGACGCCGCCAGCTCTGTCTTCCATCTGTCAAATACATTCAGGTGCAGTTCCTCATCCTTATCGTTTCTTCCCGCAATCACCGTCAGCCAGATCATTATCGCCAGCAGCGCAAGCGTCATAACAATTCCAAGCGCCGCGATCTGCCGGATATTCGAGCCATATTTCTCATACATGCGGGCTTCCGAGTAGAATCCGTCCTTGATCGGATATTCCGTATCCACTCCGATGGCAAATACGAACTCCGGGGTTTCTCCTGCATACTGCATCGAATATTTGGCGGAGTCGCGCCAGCTAAGCGCATTGATATCCTCAATATTCGTATCAAAATCCTCAAGCTCCGGCCTAACGACCACATATTTACCCAATTGCCGTATCTTCTCTATATTCTGCTCCGCCTGAGAATAGTCTCTGTACGCGTCACGGTTGGTAAATACCCGCTTGGTATCCTTATCCACATACAGATACGCCATATTCGTATCGCCTTCCTGATACATACCTCCTATGTTTTCATATTTCTCGATCTCATCATAGAGACAGATGATCACATCACGAAGCATACTGTATGCGTCGCTCAGCCGCCCGTTCCATGCCGGTTCGTCATTGGCTATCTCCATGATGCTCCCGGCTCCAAGCGGCGGGTACATCTCCCTAAACCAATATCCGTCATAGCTCCAGCAGTCAATATAGGCCACCTTGCCTTCTGTATCCTGCAGTCCCTTGAACGCCGTCTCAGGCACATTATTCCGGAAGCTTCCCTCCCGAAGCTCAGCAAGAATATCATCCTCCGTAATTCCCGATTCATCATTCACGATCACAAACCGGAGCTCTCCGCTGTCGATCAGCTTCTTGAACTCACTATAATAATAGTAATGGTAGCTGTTGTCAGACCGTCTGCATACGATGATATGGTCATCCTGCTTTGCCCTGTCCGCACTCATATTATCGCCGTAATTGATCCAGTCCTTCCCCCACTCATCGCCCCACTCTTCCAAATTCTTAAGAGGATACGCCAGACCGTTGATATTCTCATCGGATATCCGTGATTTCTCCTGGAATTCCTGGATATCTACGATTCTCTCGGATGCGTAGACACCGTCCGGCTCCAGCAGTTTCTTAGATCTTATCCCCTCAAACACGTTGCCGCTGATATTCCTTAAGTCCCTCTCGAAGCTCACCGTGTCTTCATATCTCCTGGCCGGCCTTCCAGTCAAAACTTCGTTCTTAAGCATCGGGTACGACATAATCCACATGATTCCTGCCGCGACGGCAACCACCAGAAGATGCGCCACCGCAACCAATATACCCTTCACGGGCGCTGACCGATACCATTGATGGTTCATATATACTCCCTTCTAAAGCTTCTCTATCTTATATCCGACTCCCCAGACCACCTTGAGATATCTTGGCTCCTTAGGATTAATCTCTATCTTCTCGCGGATATGCCTGATATGCACCGCCACCGTGTTATCCACGCCGATAGCGTCTTCATTCCAGATATTCTCATAGATCTGGTCGATAGAGAATACTTTTCCCTGATTCTTCATTAACAGTAATAAGATATTATACTCGATCGGAGTCAGCTTCACCGGCTCCCCGTCAACCGTTACTTCCTTCAGATCATCATTGATGGCCAGGCCTCCCGCTTCATAGACCGCCTGGTTGGTGTGATCCACCGTACTTCCAAGCTGGGTGTATCTGCGCATCTGGGATTTCACCCTTGCCACCAGTTCCAACGGATTAAACGGCTTCGTGACATAATCATCCGCCCCCACATTAAGCCCAAGTATCTTGTCCGCGTCCTCTGATTTGGCTGACAGGATAATAATCGGCATATTATTCTCCTCCCGGATCTTAAGGGTTGCCCGGATCCCGTCAAGCTTAGGCATCATCACATCTATCACCAGAAGGTCCACCTTCTGTGACTTCAGCACCTTTAGCGCCTCCTCGCCGTCATAAGCTTTCAAAACCTGATATCCTTCCTGAGACAGATAAATGTCTATCGCTTCTACAATCTCTTTGTCATCATCGCATACTAATATCTTAGCCATGTTCATCACCTCCCTTATACTATACAAGAATATCAGCTATTTTTTAAGAGCCATTTAGGGAATTTCTTAAGATATTATGAAAATGTCAATTTGACACATTTTGCCACAAATAAGCGGTATTTTGAAAGTATTTTCATAAAGGTGTCGAAATTTGTCTTAGTATGTCGAAAAATTACGGATTATGTTGCATTTCAAATCTGCCCGTGTTTTTCGGCTATAATACAGATGTAGCATGTAGTCGTTTCTCAATAGATAAGGTCCGGAAGGATATTGCAATGAACGAAAGACAGATTGAATACTTGATACGTTCCCTCGGTATTGGGGCTACATACCGTGGATACCGCTATTTGACCTACGGCATACAATTATGCCTAAAAGATGAAGATTATCTCCTGTCCGTAAGTAAGTTGTTATATCCTCAGATTGCAGAACATTACTGCACCACCAGTTATAGTGTTGAAAGGGATATACGAACAGTCATTAAGGTATGTTGGGATAGAGGCAACAAGACCTTACTACAAAAAATCGCTTTAAGACCGTTAGCCGCCAAGCCCCCATCCGGCGAGTTTTTCGATATATTAACCGCCCATTTGAGACAAAAGTCTGTACCAGTGATTTAGGTTTTCTTATTAAGTTCTTAAGTCCTTCTTAAGAATTTTTCTTTTTCTTTTATGGATTTAACATACTTTGGACATAATTTTCTTTTATACTAAAACACAGATAGTTGATTAACACTCACTATCTCCCCCTCAATAAAGTAACGCATCGCCGGATCATACTGACGGTGCCGCACTTTACTCTCATTCCTTTTAGATAACTATAACAACAGCGAGCCCCTTCATTCCGTATGGTCTGGAGGGGTTTCGTTGTGTATTGGCCCAGGATTGAGCAACAACATGCTGTTTACAGCAGAGCAATTTTAGTGTATATTTTAAATGACTTTTTGACGCTTGTATTATTATATTCTGGAGGAAAACATGACAAAAGAGAAATTAGCCCTGGAGATTATCGAACGCCTGAAAAAGGAATATCCGGACGCCGGATGTACCCTGGATTATGATCAGGCATGGAAATTACTGGTCAGCGTACGGTTGGCAGCCCAATGTACAGATGCCCGGGTGAATGTCGTGGTTGAAGGTCTGTATGAGAAATTCCCGGATGTAGACGCACTGGCCGCGGCAGATGTAGAAGAGATCGAAGAGATCGTCCGTCCCTGCGGGCTTGGTAAGAGTAAGGCAAGAGATATCAGTGCGTGCATGAAGATATTGAAAGAAGACTATGACGGCAAGATCCCCAAAGACTTCAATGCACTTCTGAAGCTTCCCGGCGTGGGGCGTAAGAGCGCGAACCTGATCATGGGCGATGTATTCGGTGAACCGGCTATCGTAACGGATACGCACTGCATCCGCCTGGTCAACCGCATGGGACTGGTAGACGGCATCAAGGAACCCAAGAAGGTTGAGATGGCGCTCTGGAAGATCATCCCTCCCAAGGAAGGCAGTGACTTCTGCCACCGCCTGGTCTACCACGGAAGAGATATCTGCACCGCCAGGACGAAGCCGTACTGCGACCGCTGCTGCTTACAGGACATCTGCGCAAAAAACGGGGTAGAATAACCGAATATCAGCTCTGGCGGAACGCCTTCAGGCATTCTATGAATTCCAGGTCATCCTGCTTAAGCTTCAAGTTGGAGCAATAATTCTTGCCCTCCGGAGTCGTTATGTTGATCTCGACAACTGAACCCTCCATGAGTGCATCCTGTGATACCGCATTGAGGAACAACGGGAATTTGGGATGGTTCAAACGAAAATGCTCCATACACCCCTTTAGCTTCTGAATCATTGCAATTTGGTTAAAATTCATATTCAAGACAAGGTACCTCCCATGTTTGTTTCTATATCATTATACTGAACTGTTCGAAAATAGTCAAAGAAAGAAGTGAATCTTATGGACCTGCAACATGCAAAAACGGAATTTGAACATTATCTGGACGGCTATGACCGGAACGATGACAAGGTGCATCTGAAGATCGTGCATACCTATGGTGTGACTGAATACAGCCGGCAGATTGCCGAGCGGCTGAATCTTCCTGATGAAGACCGGGAACTGGCACAATTGATCGGTCTTCTGCACGATATCGGCAGATTCGAACAATTGAAACGGTTCGACAGCTTCGAACCAGATACTATGGATCATGCGAGCTTTGGAGTCCAGATTCTATTCTCAGAAGGAATGATCCGGAACTTCGCAGGAAAGGATTCGTGGGACGGCATTATCCAGACAGCAATCGCCAGGCACAGTGATTTCCGGCTGACCGGCATCACAGACAGCCGTACCCTGATGCATGCCCGCATCATCCGGGATGCCGACAAGTTGGATAACTGCCGGGTGAAGCTTGAAGACACCATCGAAACCATACTGGGCGTCTCTGCCGAAGAGGTCGGCAAGGATTCCGTCAGCCCGGAGGTTATGGCTCAGTTTTGCAGAAAAGAATCCATCCTCTCTTCCATAAGAAGAACGAAGATGGATTACTGGCTGTCTTATCTGGCTTATTTCTTCGACATTAACTATAAGGTATCCTGGGATATTATCCGTGAACATGATTATGTGGCACGGCTGATCGCCCGGATCCCGTATTCCAATCCGCAGGCTCAGGTGCAGATGGATGAGGTCCGGACGATACTGGATGCGTATATGATGAATTTTACAGAAAGAATCTGAAAACGGATTATATAACGGCTTCCCAACGCCCGGAAGCCCCGCACGGGAGATATAATCCTGTGCGGCCGACAGGCAGCCCAATCTCCTGAGAGGCAACGCTGCCTTTATATCCCTTAAGCTCAACGCTCAGCATATAAGTCAGCACCGCCGGTGCGAGTCCTGTCGTATAAGAATTGACCAGGAAGAACAACGGTGTGTCTGACAGAAGCTTCGCACACAGCCGGATCAGCGGATGAATCGCGTCTTCTATCTTCCAGATCTCTCCCTTGGGCCCTCTTCCGTAAGACGGCGGGTCCATGATAATGGCATCATAGTGATTCCCTCTCCGTATCTCCCGCTCTACGAACTTGACACAGTCGTCAACCAGCCACCGGACAGGCTTATCCGCCAATCCGGAAGACGCGGCATTCTCCTTCGCCCAGTTGACCATCCCCTTGGATGCGTCCACATGCGTGACACTGGCTCCGGCAGCCGCTGCAGACAAAGTGGCGCCGCCCGTATAGGCGAACAGATTCAGCACCTTGACGGGACGCCCGGTCCGGCGGATCTTCTCAGAGAACCAGTCCCAGTTCGCCGCCTGTTCCGGGAACAGGCCGGTATGCTTGAAGCTGAACGGCTTCAGGTTGAATGTCAGATCACGGTAATGAATCTGCCACTGCTTGGGCAGGTCGAAGAACTCCCAATCGCCGCCCCCCTTCCTGCTTCGGTGGTAATGGCCGTTCCTATGCGTCCAGCCCCGGTCGGTCCGCGGCGTATCCCATATAACCTGGGGATCCGGGCGGACCAGGATGTAATCTCCCCAGCGTTCTAATTTCTCACCTTTGCTGCAATCTATGATCTCATAATCTTTCCAGTTATCTGCAATCCACATGGTATATTTCCTTTCTGTATACATGATCGGACGGCAGTCCGCCCGCCCCAGGAAGGGCATGCATCACGGGATGCCCGAATGGGGATTCTTGTATAGAATATACACTAAAAAAAGATTTCTGTAAATAAAAGAAATCTCCATGCAACAACAAACCCCTTCTGTTCCTTACGGAATGAAGGGGCTCGCTGTTGTTATAGTTATCTAAAAGGTATCTTTTGCCGTATTTTAAGCATATTTCTAATTATTTTGTGCTTTGAAACGGCGTGTTTCCATTCCTTGTTGTGCTCATTTTTCTGTTTGCATAGTTTTTTAATATCATTTTAATATCAATTGACCTTGGTTATCTTCTGCACGATTTCCGCCTGGGAGGAAGGAAAGAGGTGCGAATAAGTCTTAAGCGTGATATCAGGGGACTCATGACCGAGCCTTTCAGCAACCAGTACTGGATTCGCGCCGAGGTTGATCAGCGTGGATGCATGGGAGTGCCTGAGATCGTGGATTCGGATCTTCTTGACGCCGGAACGCTTTACCCGGATATTGAACGCACTCCGGATATAGTTCAGTTGCTTCGGGAATAACCGGTCGTTCGGATCCGGTTTATACAGGTGTTTTATGTATTCCTTTATCTCATCTGTCAGGAAGTCCGGTATGTTAACGGTGCGTTCTCCTTTTGCGGTCTTTGGAGGCTGAATGGTATCCCTGCCGGTTAGGTGGTAGAAAGTCTTGTTAATAGAAATCTGGTTATTCTTAAAATCAATATCATTCAAAGTCAGTGCCAGAAGTTCGCCGGCTCTCATCCCGGTATAATACAGTATTTCGAATATGGTATAATATTCTATATTATCCCGGCATTCATGAATGAACAAGGAGTATTCTTCCGGCGTCCAGAAATCTACATTTTGGGGCTTGGGGCTTGGTGCTTCCGATCGGCTTCCTGCATGGGGTCCTTTCCAGACCTAAATATTCTACCGCATAAGCAAAAACGGTTTTTAAATAAATGTTTGCACTTCTGAGATAAGTATCACTTAATCCCTTCCCCATCATTTCAATCTGCCAGGCGGATATGTCCGCGGGCGAGATGTCGGAGATTACCCTGTCTTTGAAGAACGGAAGAATATGACGATCCATCATGTGGAATCTGGTGTGTGCTGTGCTCTCCCGGATCTTCGGTGTAATATACTCCTTATACTTCTCATACAATGATTCAAAGGTTATATCCGGATTCTTAGCGAATTGTTCCAGGAAGAGCCGTTCCCACTCCTTCGCTTCACGCTGCAGCTTAAAGCCGCGTTTGCATTTCTGCCGTTTCTGTCCCTGCCAATCAGTGTAATAAAACCGGCAGTAATAAGTATTTCTTTCTTTGTCTTTATATACTGGCATTCCATCATCTCCCTTTCATCTGTGCGCGTGGTGGCGGTTTTGAAATGAAAGGATAGTATTTGACATATTTGGAGAGATTGACTATAATATACTTAACAGACTAGCCGAAGGGTGAGTGCACTTCACCCGACCCGGCGAATCAATCAACAGTTACATAAAAAGTAAGCCGTTTCCGAACTTGCCAGAGTACAGGACGGCTTATTTTTTATTTTTCAGATTCAGAATTGCAACAACCAGTGACGCAAATGTCAGTAAGATCATGAATTCCTCATATGTACTCATAAAATACCACACCTTTCTACAGACTCGGGAAAGGGTGGGAGCACGTCCCTCAGCTAGTCGGGTAAGTATATTATGTTGTCAATGTGCATTTGTCCTGCAGGACGAGTCGAAGCCAATTTGGACTTGGGCGGTTTTCGTTCTGTGGTACGAATTGCGCCGGCGCAAATGACTGGGGGGACAAATGGCCCTCAGTGACCACGCCCAAATGGGTTTGGGTGCTTCCGATCGGGGCAAACTTGTCCAATCTGGGGATGCCTGGATGTAGCCATTCTGGACAGGCCCACGCTGCCGATCGAGCTGAGGGGAATCTTCCCCCGTGGGGGTTTTCGCCTTTTAGGAACGAGCTTGAAAAAGCTCGTGTATTTTAAAGTTCAAATATGATTTTGTAGAATGTGATAATTCTTTTATCTCTTCCAGCGTAATTGATATGGAGTGCTCGGTGGTATCCACAAGGGTTATAGGTTTATTGTTAGTTGCTTCTGGGCGGTATATTAATTTATATCCCAGAGAAGTTATTAATTGCTCAAATTCTTGATCTATTCCGCCTAATGCATTATTTATGAATTTTTGTTTTGTCCAATCGAGTAAATACTGTAAAGGAATATCCAAGACAGTTGATATTTTTTCGAGAACGCTTATAGGAACCTCGGTTTCACCTTTTTCATATTTTTGTACGGAGCTTTCAGCCTTATCAATCAAATCGGCTAATTGTTTCTGAGTTAACTTTTTAGCTTTTCTATAGGTGTTTATATTTTCACCTATCTTTTTATTATCCAATGCATAAAACCCCTTTCAATAATTATGTTATTGAAATAGTACCATAAACAATAATTAAATTCAAGTTTATGTTGACAACAATAATTAAATTATGTATTTGAAAGGAGGCAGAAGGTGGAAAGGCAATTCATAGGAGCGAAGGAGGTAGCGGAGATATTGGGAGTCTCAGAAAGTAAAAGTTATGGAATAATCCGGGAACTTAATAAGGAGCTGAAAGAGAGCGGATTTATAACCGTTCAAGGCAAGGTTAGCAGGGTATTTTTCCAAGAAAGAGTATATGGAATAAAAGCAGTATAAGGAGGGCAAAAAAAAGAAAGTATGCAGAATGACAAGAAACTAATCATTTCAATGGGGCAGAGCCGGAAGGCAATAAACTGGAAATCTGTAGAATTATACTGGTCTGAGTTCGTCCAACGGCTTAGTGTCCCGCAACGATCCACAGAGACTCTTGCAGAGTACAAGAGGCTTACCAAGAGCCAACAGGATGAACTTAAGGATGTTGGCGGATTTGTTGGCGGTCAATTAAACGGCAGCAGGCGTAAAAGCGAAAGTGTGATCAGTCGGAGTCTGGTCACACTGGATTTGGATAACATACCTGCAGGGCAGACGGAGGATATTTTGAAGCGTGTAGAGGGATTAGGCTGTGCCTATGTAGTGTACAGCACGCGCAAGCATGAGAGCGCGGCGCCACGGTTTCGGGTTATCCTGCCGGCTGATCGGGATCTTACAGCGGATGAATCTGAGCCAGTAGCACGGAAACTTGCGTCACTGATCGGGATTGAGTTCTGTGATTCGACCACATTTGACGTATCCAGGCTTATGTATTGGTCGAGTTGCTGCAGGGACAGCGAATACATATTTACCTATAGCGATAAGGGATTTGTATCTGCAGACGGGATTCTAGGGATGTACGGAGACTGGCATAATGTGTCAGAATGGCCGTCAGTACCAGGAGAAATAGAACGTCTGGAAAGGAATCAGAGGAGACAGGAAGACCCGACTACAAAGAAAGGTATTATAGGGGCATTCTGCCGGGTGTATGATGTGCCGGCGGCTATGGACAAGTTTTTGCCTGGTATATATGAAGAAACGTCCATATCTGGGAGATACACATATACAGCGGGCTCCACGGTAAGCGGTGCGGTTCTGTATGATGATGGGAAGTTCCTATACAGTCATCACGCTACGGATCCAGTACAGGGGAGGCTATGCAACAGCTTCGACCTGGTAAGGCTCCACAAGTTCGGGTATCTGGACGAAGAAGCAAAACCGGACACATTCACACATCAACTGCCAAGTACAAAAGAAATGCTAAATTTCGCTTCACAGGATGAACTGGTACACTTGGAAAACACAAGAGCGAAATTTAAAGATAGAACCCCTTATCCCGATGTACAGTATGGAACTAATGGGAGTATAAAAGTACTTCCAACCTGCGATAACTTGAAGGTATTACTAGAGAATGAGGGGATTAGTGTTACTTACGATATGATTTTACGTGAAGTTAAAGTACAGTGTGAAGATAAAGAGAAGATAAAACAATTCAATACGCCGCCTAACGGATATAATAATCTTCTTGTACATTGTGCGGATCAGTTTGTGCGCGATGGCTTGAGGGTAAGCACGGCAAAGATCCATGAATGGATGTTAAAGATAGCAGACGATAACAGAATGCATGCTGCAGCACGATATTTAGAAGTGAATTATATGATCTGGGGCGGCGTTGCAGGCGAGATCAACAGGCTGTTTGAATGCTTTACGGTGGGCGGTGACGAAGGCTTGTATAAGGTCATGATGACAAAATGGCTGTGCCAGTGTGTGGCGATGGCATATAATAATTCCGGCTCATACGGTGCAGACGGGGTTTTAGTCCTAAAAGGTCCCCATGGGATAGGAAAGACTACATTTTTCCGGAAATGCTGTGTGATCGGGCAGATATATTTTGCAGAAGGTGTGCAGATAGATGGGAGCAAGGACAAACTTATAGAATCAACTGCCAGTTGGATCGGAAAACTCGGAGAGCTGCCCCGGAGTCTAAAGGATATGGAGTATATGAAAAATTTCATAACCTGTGCCTCTGACGAATTTCGCGCACCCTACGCAAGAAAATCAGAGTATTACCCAAGGCTTACTTCTTTTGGAGCTACGACTAAATTCGTCTGAGGTATAGATTACGTTTGAGAAAGTAACCAGAAAAGCCCCATAGGTACGCCTATACCTACAGGGCAGCACATAGCCGGAGCCATGTCCCCAAAGCACTTACATAGTAACATGGTATCCCGGCAGAAGGATTTGCAGGTACGTCTTTAGGTGAGGCATTTGACAGCTACATAAAGAGATTTGGTGTACATAACATTCACTTCATATGTTCGTTAACTTATACCTGAATCCGTGAACCTAACCTAAAAATAAAATGAAATCGGTAAATAAGAAATATGAGGCACTCTTTGTACCAATTTCATGCCAATAAAATATTGTTTTCGATAATCATACACTTTGAATCAAACTACTATCCAGCCACTTAGGTAAAATTTCTCTAAAATTGCCATACCTTAACTAAGGCTCATTGAACCATTCCAATGGCAAGGAAAATGTAGGATATCTTTCGTTTATTTTGCAGCTTGGAATATCCTGCTTATTTGTGAAGCTGCGTTCCTCCAGGGATTACTCCGCCCCAGATCAAGTCTCACCTGCCTTGCATGCTTTGTCACAACCCCGGGGGTCATGATGATCCGTTCAACTACCGTGCGTAGCCTCCGGCGGTTTACGGGTCTTTTCATGGGGATATCGCTGATCCTAAGTGATGCCTGTCCAATCATCCGCAGGAGATTGTAGGCCAGCTGGATCAGTTCCAGGACAAGTTCGTTTGTTTCGAACTTTCCAGATGGAAACTGCTCTGCACATAAGTCCGTCTTGATTTCACTGTGGTACTGTTCCATTTCTCCATGTTTATGGTAAAGCTCTATGATGTCTTCGTCCGAAAAATCTACATTGACGGAGTACATATCACAGTCAATTTTAGGGCTGATATAGTACTGCCCATCATGGTCACAGGCACGCTCTGTTATATCGTAAATGGTTCGGATTCCAACGGTCTTCCTGCTATGGCCGGATTTTGAACTGGCATCAGGTACATTATAAGATACGTCCCGGAATGTCTGCCCAATGTATTCCTTTTTCCCTTCCCGTGAAGACTTTACATTTGTGCATACACCGCCTACTTTGTCCAGCCACTCCTGCGGATTCTCCTTGCGGATGTTGCGCTTAATGATGAAATGCACCCTGTCCCCCCGGAAACACTCTTCCATGAAAATGCCGATATTATCCGCAGAATCGTTTCCGGAGTCGAGACGAATCAAGAGTGGTTTGTCCGTAATCTGACGGGCAAGTTTTAATACTTCGACCAGAAAGTTTGGTGTCCCTTTCTGGCAGTGCTGTTTTCCCTCCCGTAGTTCGCATGCAATAAGGTATCCTTCTGTCCCAATGTAGGCGAAGATAGGCGCATAGCCATCCTTCTTTTTATAAGTTCTCGAAATGCCTTCCTTATTGCATTTCTCATCAAGGAAAGGGCTCACGTCGATGTCGATTGGTATATAGCCATTTTCCAATGCAGACGGTTCCACGCCAAACTTTTTGAACAGATCCACATTGATCTGACGCAGCGCACCCTGCATACTGGCGCCGATTTCGTCCATACGCTGCCGCATGGTTGGCTCCGATGGGATATGGCGCATATGGAAAGCATTGCAGAAAAACTCAGGGTCATCATCGGTTTCATGGATGGATTCGAAGTCAGCGTTCCCACAGAGTATACCGATAAGCATGGCCTTTAGTACATCACTGTTCTTATATTCCTTGGATGGCGAAGAATATTTGTCAATTTTCGTGTCAAAATCAACAGCTTTTAACATCTGTCCTGGAATCAGCAGACCGCCATAGGGTGTAATCCTGGAATTGCTGAATGTATACTTTATGGTGTTATATGCAAACATAACATGTTCTTTCATGCTCATTTTAGTTGGCCTCCGTGTGTATAAGATGATGATATCATTATACACCGACAGCGGAAAAAAGGCAATAATTATCCACCTATTCGGTGAGCACCATATCTTAGCCGATATATATCAAGATATTGAATTTTAGAAGCATGCCAAAGTATTACTTTAAACGAAGTTCACGGATTCAGGTTATAATCTCGGGAAGATGCATGGAAAGCGTGAAGAGCGTGCCAGGAGAAAGCTTCATGAGCGTTAAGATCAGGATCTCATTCACTGAGGATGAAGAGCTTGCCGGAGTGATCCGGCTTCTCTCCCCGGCTCTAAAGTCTTATAAGGTATCCAAGAAGAAGGAAGGAAAGTACCGGAACGCCTACGCCGATCTGCATCCTGGCTTCCAAAACGACGAACCAGGAGAGGACGCAGAGCAAATACATAGCTTCCAGAAGCTATCGGCATGTGGGCGTGGCGTCTTTCATGCGAACAGGCTTGAGCGAGGTAGAACTGGAGATGTTAGGATGGATCCGATGAAAAACCATGAAGGGTATCACGATCCGACTGCCGGCAGGGAGATCCGAAAGTGTGTGGAGTTGAATAGAAAATAATATCATTTCAATATCATTATAGACAGCGAGAACCCCACAAACCAATGGAGTGTGGGGTTCTCGTCGTTGTTATAGTTATCTAAAAGGAATGAGAGTAAAGTGCGGCACCGAGACTGTAAAATAAACTGTGTATTGTCGTAAATTGGTATGTAAAATCTTGTTTTTTCGACATTTCTAAAATCAATTCCCAGTGCCGATTTTTTTACAATTACCGTTATTTTTCGACGCTATTTTCGATTTCTTTATATGAATAGTATTGCCATTTTCTGGTGATACTATTCATTTTATTTTATTTTTCTTTTATTTCCCATCCCTTAGCAATGTTTCATAGGCATCCAGCCGGACGTTATCCAGATAGACTTTTTTGATTTCATTTTCCGTATAAAAATCATACAGCATCTCCATCAGTATGCTTAAATATTCTTCAGACATTTCCTGTCCTTCGTATTCCATGATCCGGTAGGCTACACAGGCATACGCCCTGGAAGATTGATGTGTCATTGTATTATTTCCTTTACTTTACTGCTGGTTTTCAGGTTCATTCTCTATTCTGCTTATAAACTATTACCCCCAATAGGTGGGGGCTTTATGGTATTCCCTTCTTTTCCTATCATTTGATTTCAAAGGGAATAGGTTCTCCTCCATATTCATCAATATATTTCTGTGATTCTTCCCAAAAGCCTTTCTGTCCTATGAATTCCTCCAGGTGGAATAGTTCCCTTTCCAGTTCCCGTACCCTCTCTTTTAGTGCTTCAACAGTGTATTCTTTTTGCTCGTTTTCTTCCTCCGTCCATCCATAGTAATCCAATACGTATTTTCTTGCTTCTTCATTCCCCATGCCGGCTGTCGCTTTACGCAATGCTTCTTCCTCTCTGTATATGTCAAGAAAGTCAATCGGACTGTTCCCATCGCCAACAGCGCAGCATGTATTCTCATGTACACTATATCCTGCTTCTATCCATTTATGGAGCTCCCTGCGTTCTTCTTCGGTCATAGGCGTTATTTTTTCATATTCCTTTAATTCTTGTTTCAGAAATCGTTTTCGTTCCTTACTGATCCGCATTCTATACACCTCTCTGATTGCCTTATCCCTCACTTTAGTTATTGCCGCCTGTATGGTTCTTATGCATGAAATGCCTATGCATAAGAACCATACAGGCGGCATTGAGGCAGTCAAGGGATAAAGGGCAGCACTGCTGTCATTTACAGCCGGATACGTTTCTGTTTCTACGCTTTAGGCAATCCTGGCCCTGTCGCCGAATTCAATCACAAACTGTCCATAGGTCTCTCCCCAGTCACGGTACGGCATGGACCATTTCTTAATAATGTCCCTGGTAGACAAATAAATTGTTTTTCTTAATGCCTCGTCATTTGGAAAGAGTGCTTTGCTCTTTGTAACTTTGCGCAGCTGCCGGTTAAAACCTTCTACGGTGTTGGTGGTATAGATTAATTTGCGGATCTGATGGCCATAGCAGAAATAGGTGGAGAGGTGCTCCCACTTATCAAGCCAGTTATCCAGGACGACGGCATACTTTTTCCAGCTATCCATCATACTCTCCAGATTCCGCATCGCGATTTCTTCACTCTCCGCCCCATATACGCGCTTTAAATCTCTCATAAATGCTTTCTGGTCTTTATAAGCAATATATTTTAGCGTATTGCGGATCTGGTGGATGATACATAATTGGATCCTTGTTTCCGGAAATACCGTATGGATCGCATCCGGGAAACCTTTTAAACCATCCACACATGCAATCAAAATATCAGAAACGCCTCTGTTTTTCAATTCATTGCATACTTTTAACCAGAATTTGGCACCCTCATTTTCCCCAATCCATATCCCAAGGATATCTTTATAACCGTCTCCATTGATTCCCAATGCCACATAAGCTGCTTTTGTTATGATCCGCCCATCTTCACGTACCTTAAAATGTACTGCGTCCAGAAATACGACAGGATAAAAAGAATCCAGTGTCCTGCAGTACCATTCTTTTGCTTCTTCCATTACTTTATCCGTGATATTGGAAATGGAACCGGCCGAGAGTTCTATCCCATAAAGGGATTGTACATGTTCCGAGATATCCCGTACAGACATCCCTTTTGCATACATAGAAATGATTTGGGATTCCAGCCCTTCTTCAACGACTGTACGGTTCTTTATGATCTCCGGCTCAAACCCTGGTTCCCGTGTCCGCGGCACGTCAATTCCAATCTTTCCATAAGCTGTTTTGATTGTTTTAGAGCTGCTTCCATTTTTAGATACCCTGTTTCCATTCTCCTTTGCATCCGCAATATACTCATTTACTTCCTTACGGAGTATCTGCTCCACGGCATCCTTTATTACTTTCTGTATCAACCCATTCGGACCTGTAATATCTTCCATCGTGTTGCATTTTGCTATTTCTGCCTGATAGTCAATTTTCTGTGACATAGTTGTTTCCTCCTAAAATTTTTCTACCAATTTTTTCCAACTAATCACAGTATTGTCGAATTCATTATCCATTATACAAAAATGGATGTGTCGAATAATCTGTGATGATTTACACAGATTATTTTACACACCCGCGGCACCCGGGGTAAATCCAATCCCCTGGGTGCAATACTTTGTGAGGGGGGAGATAGTTGAATCTGTCTTTCAACTATCTGCCTCTTAGTATAAGGGTAAAATGTGTCCAAAGTATGTTTATTTCCTTAAACAAAACGAAAATTTCTTAAGAGGAGATTAATTATTATATTCGAAAATCGACCGACGATGCCATCCACGACACGGCCCTTTGCCTTCTGGTATGCTATAACTGAGGCCTTGGTCTTAACTCGGAAGTCGCCGTCAACATTTCCGCAATCAAATGCTTTCAGATGTGCGATCAGTTCCTTACCTGCTTTCTTCTGAGCATTCGGCATCGTTCGCTCCACATCATAATCACCCTCAAAACAGGTCCCAACATAATCAGCATACCCGCCGGATGCATGAGCGACAACACTGTTATCTGGGCTCCTTCCTGCCGGATCTTGCGCCGGCGCAAAAAAAGAAAGCCTGTTTAAATTTCCGGACTCTCCAAATTTTACATTGCAATCTCTTTCAACTTACTCTATAATACAGATAGGAAGAGATAACCGCCCACAAAGTGGTTAGCCTCCCAAGTTGGCAATAAGCCTACCTGCATCCGCCAAGATTACAAGGTAGGCTTATTTATTTTCGCTTGTTGTTCCTACTATCTATGTAGGCAAGCAATGCAACGAGAAACGTTCCGAAAAGAATTAACAATGTTAAAACTTCGTATGTACTCATTCACATCACCTCCCCCTTTCGTATTTCCCATGATGGGATCAGTGCCGGGCGGCACGACAACGAACGCTGTTTCAGAAAGGAGGGAGACTGTCCACTTTGTAACACGATTATCTCTCTATTACATTATCATTCCATCGTTCTTCTGGCAATCTTTATTTTTTATCCGCAAACTACCATCCTTATCCAACTGATTCCTAATCATCTCACACAATCCCGCACTAGTACATCATTGCATAAATAACCAAGTAAATCTACACTGCTAATACGACCATTGCATTGATCCCAGCCTCCAGATTGATCAGGATATTGATGATACCCCCCATTGTCAACGCCGCCAACGGAATATATTTATTCGGGAACTAATGTAACAGATCTGCAAGACTGTCTCATAATCGTTCGAAACTGGTCTTCGGCCCTGGATCACCCGGACCGACTCAACCGTCAATTTTACCTTTTCTTTTTCTCAATTCTCCTATATAATAATGTAAGCGCCAAAAATATTTTAGTGTATTTCAATTATGTCATACGAGGAGGATACATATGCCAAAAAGAACAGACATTCACAAGGTACTCATCATCGGTTCCGGTCCTATCATCATCGGGCAGGCCTGCGAATTCGACTATTCCGGAACCCAGGCATGCAAAGCACTGCGCAATCTCGGCTATGAGATCGTGCTTGTCAATTCCAATCCGGCTACCATCATGACCGATCCGGAGATGGCGGACGTCACCTACATCGAACCATTGAATGTAGAGCGGCTAGAGCAGATCATTGCCAAAGAACGGCCCGATGCGCTCCTGCCGAACCTGGGGGGGCAATCCGGGCTGAATCTGTGTGCAGAGCTTGCCAAGGAAGGGATTCTTGATAAATACAATGTCAAAGTCATAGGCGTCCAGGTGGATGCCATCGAGCGCGGAGAGGACAGAATCGAGTTCAAGAAGTCCATGGATGCACTTGGGATCGAGATGGCAAGAAGCGAGGTAGCTTACAGTGTTGAGGAAGCGCTTGGCATCGCCGGCCGCCTGGGATACCCTGTGGTTCTGCGCCCTGCTTACACCATGGGCGGCGCCGGCGGCGGACTGGTGTATAATAAAGAAGAGCTTAAGACCGTGTGCGCCAGAGGGCTGCAGGCAAGTTTAGTAGGCCAGGTATTGGTAGAAGAATCCATCCTCGGATGGGAGGAGCTTGAGCTTGAGGTTGTCCGGGACGCCGACAACAACATGATCACGGTATGTTTTATTGAGAATATTGATCCGCTGGGGGTTCACACCGGCGACTCCTTCTGTTCTGCTCCGATGCTTACCATATCGGAAGAATGCCAGAAGGAACTGCAGCGGCAGGCATATAAGATCGTAGAATCTGTAGAAGTGATCGGCGGAACCAATGTACAATTTGCCCATGACCCTGTGACCGGCCGGATCGTGGTTATCGAGATCAATCCCAGAACCTCCCGTTCCTCCGCACTTGCTTCTAAGGCTACCGGTTTCCCGATCGCACTGGTATCCGCCATGCTTGCCTCAGGGCTGACTTTGAAGGATATCCCCTGCGGGAAATACGGCACACTGGACAGATACGTTCCTGACGGCGATTATGTGGTGATCAAGTTCGCGCGCTGGGCGTTCGAGAAATTCAAAGGAGTCGAGGATAAGCTCGGCACACAGATGCGCGCCGTAGGCGAGGTCATGAGTATCGGCAAGACCTACAAGGAAGCCTTCCAGAAGGCGATCCGGAGCCTGGAGACCGGACGGTATGGTCTGGGATACGCCAGAGATTATCATGAAAAGAGCAGAGAACAGCTTCTCCATATGCTGATCACGCCATCCAGCGACCGTCACTTTATCATGTACGAAGCCCTTCGCAAGGGGGCGTCCGTGGAGGAGATCTTCGATATCACGAAAGTAAAGACCTATTTTATAGAGCAAATGAAAGAACTTGTGGAGGAAGAAGAGGCTCTGACAGCTTCTCGCGGAAGCCTTCCTTCTGATGATATGCTGATCTCGGCCAAGAGGAACGGATTTTCGGACAAGTATTTAAGTCAGATCCTTGACATTTCCGAAGATACCATCCGCACCCGCCGGATTGAACTGGGTGTGGAAGAGGCCTGGGAGGGCGTACATGTAAGCGGAACGCCGGACAGCGCGTATTATTATTCTACCTACAACGCCAGGGATAAGAATCCTGTCAGCACCGGCAAACCGAAGATCATGATCCTTGGCGGAGGCCCTAACCGGATCGGTCAGGGTATCGAATTCGATTACTGCTGTGTCCATGCGTCACTGGCTCTTAAGAAGCTTGGCTTCGAGACCATCATCGTGAACTGTAACCCGGAGACAGTTTCAACGGATTACGACACCTCCGACAAGCTGTATTTCGAGCCGCTGACTCTAGAAGACGTACTGAGCATATACAAGAAGGAACAGCCCGTCGGCGTGATCGCCCAGTTCGGCGGACAGACGCCTCTGAACCTGGCCTCCGACCTTGAAAAGAACGGCGTCAAGATCCTTGGCACTTCACCTTCCGTGATCGACCTGGCGGAGGACCGCGACCTGTTCCGTGAGATGATGGACAGATTAGAGATCCCTATGCCGGAATCCGGTATGGCGACCACCGTAGACGAAGCCCTGTCAATCGCACACAAGATCGGATATCCGGTTATGGTTCGTCCTTCCTACGTCCTTGGCGGACGCGGCATGGAAGTGGTATATGACGATGAGAGCATGGCGGGCTATATGAAAGCTGCTGTCGGTGTAACCCCTGACCGGCCGATCCTGATCGACCGTTTCCTGAACCATGCACTGGAGTGTGAAGCAGACGCCATCAGCGACGGCAGCCATGCTTTTGTTCCTGCCGTCATGGAGCATATAGAGCTGGCAGGCGTGCACTCCGGAGATTCCGCATGCATCATCCCGTCCGTACACATTTCCCCGGAGAATGTACAGACTATTAAGGAGTATACCCGCAGGATCGCCGAGGAAATGCATGTCAAGGGACTTATGAACATGCAGTACGCCATCGAGAACGGCAAGGTATACGTCCTTGAGGCCAACCCGCGTGCATCCCGAACAGTGCCGCTGGTATCCAAGGTATGCAATATCCGCATGGTACCGCTGGCAACGGATATCATCACCTCCGAGCTTACCGGCCGGCCGTCACCCGTACAGAACCTTAAGGAACAGCACATCCCGTATTACGGAGTGAAGGAAGCTGTATTTCCATTCAATATGTTCCAGGAGGTCGACCCTCTTCTGGGTCCTGAGATGCGCTCCACCGGGGAAGTCCTCGGACTGTCGCCATCTTACGGCGAGGCATTCTTCAAGGCACAAGAAGCCACACAGTCCAAGCTGCCCCTTGGCGGTACGGTGCTGATCTCCGTGAACCGCAAGGACAAGGACGAGGTAGTAGAGATTGCCCAGAGCTTCGCGGATGACGGCTTCAAGATCCTCGCCACCGGCAATACCTATGAACTGATCCGAAGCGCCGGAATCGAAGCCGAGAAGGTGAAGAAGCTCTACGAAGGGCGTCCGAACATCCTGGACATGATCACCAACGAAAGTATCGACCTGATCGTCAATTCACCGGCCGGCAAAGAGAGCGTTCACGACGACAGCTACCTGCGCAAAGCCGCGATCAAGGCAAAGATTCCGTATATCACGACCATTGCCGCTGCGAGAGTCACCGCCCAGGGAATCCGTTATGTCAAAGAACACGGTAACGGAGACGTTAAGTCACTGCAGCAGTTACACAGTGAGATTACGGATAGATGATCCAGACGGCTGCATAGTAATATTACAGGCAGATGATCCGGGCAGCCGGGAATCTGTCTCATACAAACTCAGAGGACACTGTAAAAGGCTGCGATCCGCGCCCGCCGCCTTTTACAGTGTCCTCTGCATTCTATATAGAACCACATCCTGGCAAGGTTATTGCCTGTCGCTCAGTATATATTCTAACTGACAATCATACGGCTCTGCCTCCACATGCTTCCGGCAATATTCTTCCGCCTCCGCACATCCCATGGCCTGATAGAATGCCTGCGTCTCAACCGCCGAGTGTCCCGAGATATACAGCTTATCTGCTCCCTTCTCCTTCGCCCACTGACCTGCCTTATGAAACAGCGTCCTTCCGATCCCTTCTCCCCGCATATCCCCAGACACGTGCAGACTGGTCAGGTCCAGGTACTGTCCCCGGCTTCCGAACGGTTCTGACTCGACAGACGCGAATCCCTTAAGAACACCGCCGCAAAACGCACCCCATACCGCTCCGCCAGTCTCCGCCGTATTCTTAAGGCAGCTGACCAAGAGCTGATAATCCTCCTCCGACCAGTCATCAATGAAAGGCGCATCTTGAATCACCCACTTCCCGCCTTCTCTGCGCCAGCACTTCGTGACCTCCTGACGGCGGATAAACTGCCCGAACAATTCCCGGCAGATTTCTTCTTTTTCCAGTCTTCGATATTCTATCCTCATAATCCAACTCTCCTTGAGAAACTATTTTGTTTATTATAACAGAAAATCAGCCGCGCAACCGAAAGTTTACATCGATTTCTTCAAAAGCAACATGAAATATATAGATTTTACATGGGAAATATTATAAGATAAACCCAACCTGAAACGCGTAAAGGCACTACAATAAAGAAAGGGTACACACTATGAGCTTATTTGGAGAAAATCTACAATACTATAGAAAACGAAATAATATCACACAGGAACAGCTTGCCGAGCAACTGGAAGTATCCCGGCAGACGATATCCAAATGGGAGTCCGGCGCCTCTTATGCCGAGATGGAGAAGCTCTTGCAGCTATGCGATCTGTTCTCCTGCGGCCTGGATACTTTACTTCGTAAGGACGCAAGCATATCAGAGATAGAAGACAACCTGCAGCACCGGGAGCATATGAAGCATTTCCGCAAATGGATCACCTTCGGCGTCGCCCTCATCATCTTCGCCGCCGCCTTCTATGAACTGATAACAGGTCTTAGATGGATGGACGAGGAAGTCTTGAATACCGTATTCATGATAATTGCCACGGTCGCCATCCTGATCCTGATCGTACAGGGGATGAAGGATTCTGACTACCGCAAGAAGCATCCGGTCATCCAGGACTTCTATACCCAGGAAGAGAAAGATACCTTTGACAGCCATTTCCCGTCAAAGATCGCGACCGGCGTCGGACTGATACTGATCGGAATGCTTATTGGGATGAACGGAGACTCGCTTCCGCTGCCAGACAACATGACGGATGATTTCTACTACGGCATCTTCATGCTCTTCGTGACCGGCGCCGTATCCATCTTCACCTATACCGGGATGCATAAGGCAGAATTCGACGTTGCGGCCTATAACAGAGAAAACTCCCCGGAAGCCAAAGCCAAGAACAGTCCGATCGCCGTCTGGTGCGGATGCATCATGCTCCTTGCCACCATCGTCTTCCTGATCGCAGGACTGGTGTTTTACCTCTGGGAGATCTGCTGGATCGTTTACCCGATCGGCGGACTCCTATGCGGCATGGCCACCCTGATCCTGAACCGCCAGAAGCCAGAATAGTAAGTCAACTGGAAAATTAACATTGCAATCTCTTTAAATTTATTAGTTATAAGCCTACCTGCATCCGCCAAGATTACAAGGTAGGCTTATTTATTTTCGCTTGTTATTCCTACTATCGATCATCCCGCCGAGCACTACTGCGGCATTAATCCGTGCCTCTATTCCTCGAATGCGATTACCGCCCCGTCGTACTTCTCATCAATGAATTTCTTGATATCGTCGGACTTCAGCACCTTCACAAGCGCCTGGATCCCTTCGTTCTCCTCATTGCCTTCCTTTACCGCAATGACATTCACATAAGTCTTAGCCGCCTCAGAATCCGACTTCTCATAGGCGATCGCATCTGACTTCACAGAATATCCTCCCTCCAACGCATAATTACCGTTCAATACCACGAATGCAACCTCGTCTACCACTCTGGATACCTGTGCAGCTTCCAGCTCAACGATCTCCACATTCTTCACATTCTCTTCGATATCATTGACCGTTGCATTCAAGCCTGCGCCTTCCTTCAGGGTGATCACGCCGTTATCCTGGAGAAGCAGGAGCGCCCTTGCCTCGTTGGTCGTATCGTTAGGCACTGCGATGGCGTCGCCCTCTTCCAGCTCGTCTAAGCTCTTCTTGGTCCCCGGATAGATCCCGAACGGCTCGTAATGGATTCCGCCTGCATTCACCAGATGTGTCCCCTTCTCCTCGTTAAAGCTTTCCAGATATGGGATATGCTGGAAATAATTCGCATCAAAATCGCCGCTCTCTACCACTTCATTCGGCTGGACATAGTCGTTGAACACCGTCACCTCAAGCTCATACCCTTCCGCTTCCAGAAGCCCCTTGGCCTCCTCCAATATCTCCGCATGAGGAGTCGCAGACGCCGCAACCTTCACTGACTTAGAACCAGAATCCTCGGAGCCTGAACCGGAATCAGAACCGGAATCTCCCCCCTTATCCGAACCGCCGCAGCCTGTAAGCGCCGCTGCCAATACTCCCGCCAGCAATACTGTCAATAATCTTCTCTTCATAATACATTTCCTCCTTTTTCGTTATGTTTTTATTTCCTTTTATCAAGATGAACAGACAATTTCATGCCAATTGTCTGGAATATTTGCACCAGAAGGATCAGGAGCACCACCGTAACTGCCATGATGTCAGCCTCATACCGATGGTATCCGTAACGAATCGCAATATCTCCAAGTCCGCCTCCGCCCACGGTCCCTGCCATTGCCGAATATCCTAGTATCGTCCCAAGCGTGATGGTCACTCCCACGATCAGGGAGGTCCTTGCCTCCACCAACAGTACCTTCGTCACTATGGTAAATGTGGAAGCGCCCATGGACCTTGCCGCCTCGATCACTCCCGCGTCCACCTCCCTGAGGGAAGATTCCACCATACGGGCTATGTACGGAACCGCAGCAGCCACAAGGGGCACGATCGTCGCCGTCGAACCGTAGCTCTTCCCCACGATCATTCTCGTAAATGGGATCAGCACGATCAGCAGGATCAGGAACGGCACGCTTCTTACAATGTTCGCGATCACGTCCAGTACCTTATAGAGCACCCAATTGGGCTTGATCCCTTCCTTATCTGATATGGTCAGCAGGATTCCCATAGGAAGACCAAACAGATATCCAAACAGGGTCGACGCAAGCGTCATATATAACGTCTCCCCGATTCCCTGTATCAACATCTGTATTACCTCACTGCTAAACATCTCCCGTCACCTCCTCGATCTCCAGTCCTCTTTCTGTTATATAATCCTCAATCTCTCTCTGAAGCTTCTCATCATCCGGAAGCCCAAGGATCATCTCACCCTTGGCGATCCCTCCTACGTTCTTGGTATCTGCCCGCAGGATATTGACCGGTCTGCCCGTCTTCAGCACCATATTGGCGATCACCGGTTCAAACGAAGAATTCTCCGAGAACACGATCCGGATCTTCTTCGACTCCATCAGTCTGTCCTGCGTCCTGCCGGCATGATCCCCATGCTCCCCGTCCGAATCCTTCAAGATCAGCTCTCTCGCCTCCCTGGTCTTGGGATGGCTGAAGATCTCTTCTACCAGGCCATGCTCCTTGATCTCTCCCTGAGCCATGATCGCCACATGGCTGCAGATCTTGCGGATCACAGACATCTGATGGGTGATGATCACGATCGTGATCCCAAAACGCTGATTGATATCCTTCAAAAGATCCAGGATGGACGCCGTTGTCTGTGGGTCCAGCGCACTGGTCGCCTCGTCGCACAGGAGGATCCTCGGATCAGACGCCAGCGCCCTTGCTATGGCGACTCTCTGCTTCTGTCCTCCGGAAAGCTGTGCCGGATAGGACTGTTCCTTCTCCTCAAGCCCTACGATTCCAAGCAGTTCTTTGGCCTTCCTGCGCGCTTCTTTCTTCTTAACGCCCTGGATCAGAAGCGGAAAGCTTACATTATCTACCACATTCTTCTGCATCAGCAGATTGAAATGCTGGAAGATCATCGCGATATCCTTACGCTGCTTCAGAAGCTCCTTCTCTGACATCGCCCCCAATTCCTTGCCGTCTACCAGAACCGCTCCTTTGGTCGGCTTCTCCAGGTAATTCAGACACCGTACCAGCGTACTCTTACCCGCACCGGACATACCTATGATCCCATAGATATCTCCCTGTTCAATCTCCAGGCTGATGTCCTTCAACGCATCAACCTTCGCATCCTTTGAAGTAAATATTTTCGTCAGATGTCTTACTTCAATCTGTGCCATGACCCTTCTCCTCTCTCCTCAGGAACTTTCAGTTCCTTAATTCTTTGAAACCACAAAAAAGGGAACAAGTACACGCCGCACCTGCTCCCCGCATTCTATCCAAGATCAATAGTATGTCAAAAATCAGATAATCAGACGCATACACTAATAAGCCATGTCCATCATGCACATCATGCACATGCTGTCACAGCCTGTCATCATCATATTCTGATTCATATTCTGATGAAATGTTGTCCTCATATCTGCTTCCCTTTCTCGAATGATCCTACAAATATGTTAGTATATTAGACCAATCCGCAAGAATTGTCAAGTTTATTTTCTCCCAAGCCGTATATTTTCCATATCTTCCTGCATTTTCTCATCCATATGGTCAAACAGATAGTTCTTCCCTCTGTCTCTCCTGCTCTCATATTCCTCCCGGATCTGCCGTCTCACAAGCTCCACTTCTTCCCGGAATTCCCGCGAAGAGATCAGCGTGCCGCCCTGTCCCAGGGTAACGACCTGCTCCACCCCGTCGGAGGTCACCACCGTCACGTGATATTTTCTGCCGATGTGGTGGACCACCTTCTCGATATACTGGTCCGCCGTCTCCGCCTCCTTCGTATACACGATATGAATGTTGTGGTACTTCTGGATCTCCAACGCATAACCGTCCACCTTGTAGGCGTCAAACACCAGGATCACCGTGCATTTGCGGAAGCCCTGATAGTTGCACAGGATATCCGTCAGCTTATTTCTCGCCGCCTCGATATTCACCTTCGCCAGCTCCTTTAAGTCTTCCCATGCAAAGATCACATTATAACCGTCCACCAGAAGGAAATCCATAACTGCTTCTTCTTCCTTCCTGTGCCGCGTCTTCTTAGGGACGCCGGCAACCGTCTTAGAAGACGGCGGAAGCTTTCTCTCCACCTTCCCATAGGTCCGGATAAATATCTCTTCCAGTTCTTTTTCCTCTTCCCGGCTAAGATTCGTCTGACGGCTCCTGCCCTGTCTGTCCGCACCGCTTCCGTCCCTGCGTATCTCTGCTTCTGTCTTCTGCTGCCTCATCCGCTTCTCAAGCTGGCTCTCGATATGCATATACTCCGGCACCTGATCCCACGGCACGGCAAACCCGGCTCCATGAGCACAGAAGACAGACCCTGCCGGGTTCTCAAGGTCCCGTTCCGGGTCATACCCTTTCGCCTCTATGATCTCTTCTGCATTGTGACACGGTTCATATCCCTTGAACGTACAGGTAAGCTTCCCCTGTCCTCTTGTATAGCTGTTGACCTCCATCTGATAATCACGCATAGCCGCTGCAGGCGCTTTCCCTGTCAATACCGACCGGTCTGCGAAGATCTCCGGCGCCTTACATTCTCCGGACATCTTCTGGATATCCGTCATAGCGCGTCCCACCATCTCCGACGGCAACTCCAGACGATATGCATAATACGGCTCCAACAGGACGCTCCCCGCCTGCATCAGCCCTTGTCTGACGGCACGGTACGTCGCCTGCCGGAAGTCTCCGCCTTCCGTATGCTTCGGATGCGCCCGGCCTGCAAGCAGGGTAATCTTCATATCCGTGACCGCCGCTCCGGTCAGTACGCCGCGGTGTTCCTTCTCCGCAAGATGCGTCAGCACCAGACGCTGCCAGTTCCGGTCCAGTACATCCTCGCTGCAATCCGTATCCAGCACGATTCCGCTGCCTGCCTCCCCCGGCTCTAACAACAGATGTACCTCCGCATAGTGACGAAGCGGTTCATAATGCCCCACGCCTTCTGCCGTATTCGATATGGTCTCCTTGTATACGATATTTCCCGCGTCAAAGGATACTTCTATGTGGAAACGTTCCCGGATAAGGCTCTGCAGGACTTCGGTCTGCACCGCGCCCATAAGCTGTGCATAGATCTCGCCCAATTCTTCATTCCATACGATCCTAAGCATCGGATCCTCCTCCTCCAATTGCCTGAGATTCCGAAGCATGACCGGCGCATCACACCCTTCCGGCAGATGAATACGGTAATTCAGCACAGGCTCTAAGACCGGAGTCCCCGATTCCTTCTCCGCACCCAATCCCTCTCCCGGATATGTACGGCTAAGCCCTGTCACGGCGCAGATACATCCAGCTTCCGCCTCCGGAACCGTCTCATATCTATCTCCGGAATAGATTCGTATCTGGTTGACCTTCTCTTCCCACTGTTCGGCTGCTTCCGGGCCGGAACATAAGATATCCTTCACCTTAAGGCATCCGCGGGTTACTCTAAGATGGGTCAGACGATTCCCCTGCACATCCCTGGTTATCTTATATACCTTCGCCCCAAAGTCTCCCTGTCCGCCTCTCCATTCCCTCGCATAACACCCGAAGCCTTCCAGGAATTCCTTCACTCCGCTAAGCTTCAATGCCGATCCGAAATAACACGGATACGCCTTCCTCTCCCCGATCAGACGGATGATCGTCTCTTCCTTCAAGCCGCCGCTCTCCAGATACTCGTCCAACGCGGCCTCCTCACACATGGCCAATTCTTCAAAGAACTCGCCGTCCTCCCCGCCAAAATCAATACATGCCCCGCTGAGCTCGCTCTTCAGCGTCTGAAGAAGCGTCTCTTTGTCCGTTCCCTCCTGGTCCATCTTATTGATAAACAGAAAAACAGGAATCTGATATCGTCCAAGCAGATTCCAAAGCGTCCGGGTATGCCCCTGCACCCCGTCCATACCGTTGATCACGAGAATCCCATAATCAAGTACCTGGAGCGTCCGTTCCATCTCCGCAGAGAAATCCACATGCCCGGGAGTATCAAGAAGCGTCACCTGCCTATCGCCAAGCTCACATACCGCCTGTTTTGAGAAGATGGTAATTCCTCGGCTGCGTTCCAGTTCATTCGTGTCCAGATATGCGTCCTTATGGTCTACCCGGCCAAGCTTGCGGATTCTTCCGCTAAGGTAGAGGATCGCCTCGGACAGTGTCGTCTTCCCCGCATCGACATGTGCCAGCATACCTGCACAGATATATCTTCTATGATCCCCCATCGGAAATGCCCCTTTCTGCAACTATAATTCAATTATTATAGCATAGATAAATTTTTTTTTCACTATGCGCGTGTATTTTTGCATTTTGCTTTTTGATATGATATAATTAGCTGAAATCAAAAAGAACAGGAGTGATTACCAATGGATATTTCAAACGATATTAGATACGCCGGCGTGAACGACCACGAAGTAGATCTGTTCGAAGGCCAATATGCAGTCAAGAACGGCATGTCCTATAATTCTTACGTGATCATGGATGAGAAGATTGCTGTAATGGACACGGTCGACGCCCGGTTTACTCACGAATGGCTGGATAACATTGAAGCCGCGACCGGTTCCCGCAAGCCTGACTATCTGATCATACAGCACATGGAGCCTGACCATTCTGCCAACATAGCCAACTTCATGAATGTATACAAGGACACCAAGATCGTATCCTCCGCCAAGGCATTTGTAATGATGAAGCAGTTCTTCGGCACAGATTTCGAGGACCGCCGGATCATTGTTGCCGAAGGCGACACACTCAATCTAGGCAGACACGAGCTGGCTTTTGTCACCGCTCCTATGGTACACTGGCCGGAGGTTATCGTCACTTACGACAGCTATGAGAAGGTCCTGTTCTCCGCTGACGGATTCGGCAAATTCGGCGCCCTGGATGTAAGCGAAGACTGGGCGGACGAAGCACGCCGTTATTATATCGGGATCGTAGGCAAATACGGAGCACAGGTTCAGAGACTCCTTAAGAAAGCCTCCACCCTGGATATCCAGACCATCTGCCCGCTGCACGGACCGGTATTGAAGGAGAACTTAGGTTATTACCTTGGACTCTATAACACCTGGTCTTCTTATAATGTAGAGGAGGCCGGAATCGTCATTGCCTACACCTCCATATACGGCAATACCAGGAAAGCTGTCGAAGCCCTGGCAGACAAGCTCCGGGTGAAAGGCTGCCCGCAGGTTGTAATATATGATCTGGCGCGATGCGATATGTCAAGCGCAGTGGCCGACGCGTTCCGCTACGGCAAACTGATCCTTGCCACCACGACCTACAACGCCGACATCTTCCCATTCATGAGGGAATTCATTGAGCACCTGACCGAGCGCAATTATCAGAACCGTTTCGTAGGTCTGATCGAGAACGGATCCTGGGCGCCGCTTGCCGCCAAGACCATGAAACAGATGTTAGAAGGCTGCAAGAAGCTGACTTTCGCCGATACCACCGTCCATATCCACTCCGCGCTCAACGAAGAGAGCAGCGCTCAGTTAGATGCCCTGGCCGATGAATTCTGTAAGAATTATCTGGCGCAGCATGACGAGACCGCTGACAAGAACGACCTTACCGCACTGTTCAAGATCGGATACGGACTCTATGTTGTCACTTCCAACGACGGGAAGAAGGATAACGGGCTGATCGTCAACACCGTGACACAGGTTACGAACACTCCGAACCGGATTGCAGTTACCATCAACAAGGATAACTATTCGCACCATATTATCAAGCAGACCGGAATCATGAATATCAACTGCCTGTCTACAGATGCACCGTTCAAAGTATTTGAGAATTTCGGTTTCCAGAGCGGAAGAACTGTGGATAAGTTCGCCGGCTGCTCACCGCTCCGCTCTGACAACGGATTGGTATTCCTTCCAAGATATATCAACTCCTTCATGTCTCTGAAAGTAGAACAGTACGTTGACCTGGATACACACGGTATGTTCATCTGTACCGTCACAGAAGCACGTGTGATCTCCAACGTAGAGACTATGACCTACAATTACTACCAGAGCAACGTGAAGCCGAAGCCGGACACCGAAGGCAAGAAGGGTTATGTATGCGTGGTATGCGGTTACGTCTACGAAGGCGACGAGCTTCCTGACGATTTCGTATGCCCGCTTTGCAAGCATGGAGTTTCTGATTTCGAGAAGATTGGTTAATACCGCAATACCCGGACAGGTAACAGACAGCGGCCCAATTACAGACCTGGGCGTTGTCTGCCGCCTGTCTCTTCTATCGTCCCGGCCAGGTCACCGCAGATTCCCGTTCGCCGGATTATCCAGCAGCTTCCCGAAGCCGTCAAACCGCGAGCCATGGCAGGGACAATCCCAGGAATGCTCAGCCCGGTTCCACTGTAAGGCGCAGCCAAGATGCGGACAGCGCTTCTCGGATATGGTGAGCAGGTTCGCGATCGCAGAATATCCATTGACAAATAACTGAGGCTTTATCATATTTCTCGAAGGAGAGAAAACCGGGGCATACGGATTCTCCTTCCCAAGGATCAGATCTGTCAGGATAGAAGCCGACACCATAGAGGAAGTCATGCCCCATTTGTTGAATCCTGTCGCCGCGTAACAGTCGGGCATACTTCTGGAATATTGTCCGATATAAGGTATCCCGTCTAACGTCATACAATCCTGCGCCGACCAATAATATTTCTCATCCAGATTCGGATAATATAACCTGGCATAATTCCTCAGTTCTTCCCAGTTTCCCCCGATCTTACCGGTTCTGTGGGCGCCCCCGCCAAGCAGAAGATAATCCTTATAATTCCGGAAGGACAGCCCCGTCTTCGCCTCATCCACATACATTCCCTTAAGCCTGGGCGCATCCTTCAGCGCGATCACATACGAACGGTGTTGGTACATCTTAAGGTAATACATTCCATGCTTATTATCTACGGGAAAATGTGTCGCGAAGATCAGCCGGTCAAAGGTGATGCTGCCTTCCTCCGTAAGCGCCGTATTCTCTGTAAATTCTCTGATGAATGTATCTTCGAATATACGCAATCCCTGCGCGATCCCGCTTATGAATTTCAGCGGATGGAACTGCGCCTGTTCCACGAACCCGACCGCCCCCGCCGTATGGATGGGAAGCTCGCACAGATCTGTCAAAAGCGGCTGAAATCCAAGCCGCGCCAATGCTTCTGCTTCTTTTTCTAATATCTTCCGATCCTTCCTGGAATAGACAAAAGACGGCTTGACTTCATAGTCGCAGTCCACTCTCCGGCACAGTCTGGCAAACTTATGAACGGCATCCTGGTTGGCGTCAAGATACATCCTTGCCCGCTCCGCCCCCGCCTTCTCCAGCAGTCTGTGATAGATCAGCCCATGCTGCGAGGTGATCTTCGCCGTGGTATTCCCTGTAATCCCCGAACCGATCCTCCTGCCCTCTGCCAGCAGGTAATCCACCCCCGCCTTCTCCAGAAAATAAGCACACAGAATCCCCGCCATCCCTCCGCCAACGATCAGTACGTCCGTCTTCCTGCTCCCGGTAAGCTTTTCGAATCTCGGCATCTCTGTATTTTCAGTCCAAATAGATCTCATCTCTACCACTTTTATCCCCTCCGTCCGGAAAATATATCACTCCCTAGTTTTAAACAATCAGCCCAAAAATATACCAACTACACTAAAATTTCCCGATTTTTTCTGCCAATATGCCAAATGAAATTCCGTCCATTCGTGCTATACTTTTGGTAAATGGAAATTTTTAGGAGGACAGTAGGATCTATGGGAATTATTTTTAATGAATCATCAGAAACCATCACCTTACACACAAGACATACATCTTATCAGATGAAGATCGGCAATCTGGATTATCTGCTTCATCTCTACTATGGACCGTCTATCCGCGATACGGATATGTCCTACCAGATCATGCAATATGACCGGGGATTCTCCGGCAACCCTTATGAATCCAGGAATGCACGCACCTTCTCGCTGGATGCACAGCCTCAGGAATTCAGCACACAGCAGCAGGGAGATTTCCGTACCGCCAGTATCGAAGTGGTCAACTCCGACGGCAGCTACTCCTTCCACGGCAAAACGGCTAATTTCAAGATCAAGGACGGCAAATACCAGTTAGATACTCTTCCTTGTGTATTTGCCGCTGCCGAAGACACAGTTGATACACTGGAAGTTACTTTGACCGATGAAGTCAGCAATGTCCAGGTAATACTTCTCTACAGCGTATTCGAGGAGGCCGATATCATCACAAGATCCGTGAAAGTCGTCAATTCCGGCGCCGCGCCCATTCATCTTAAGAAGATCATGTCTGTCTGCCTTGACTTCTTGAACGGTGCAGGCTTCGATCTGGTAAGCCTCCCGGGACGCTACGGGCAGGAACGGCAGGTAGAGCGCCAGCATATGACACACCACATCCATACGATCGGAAGCGTGCGCGGCTCTTCCAGCCATCAGCAGAATCCGTTTGTCATCTTATGTGACAGGGATGCCACGGAAGATTATGGCAAATGCTACGGATTCTCCCTGATGTACAGCGGTAATTTCCTGACGGAGATCGAACTTGACCAGTATGACCAGCTTCGCCTTGTGATGGGTATCCATCCGAAGCAGTTCGTATACGAATTGAAGCCGCAGGAGGTCTTCGAAGCTCCGGAGGTCGTAATGGCATTTACCGAACATGGATTTACCGGTCTTTCTCACCTGTACCATGATTTCTATCGGACAAACCTGTGTCACAGTAAGTTTGTACAGAGAGTCCAGCGTCCCGTCCTTATCAATAGCTGGGAAGCCGCATTCATGGATTTCGACGATGTGAAACTGGTCGAGATCGCCAAAGCCGCCAAGAATATGGGCGTTGACCTGCTCGTTATGGACGACGGGTGGTTCGGCAAACGTGATGACGACAACAGCGGACTCGGCGACTGGTATGTGAATACAGACAAGATCAAATGCGGGCTCCATAAGCTCGTGGAACAGATCAACGACCTGGATATGAAATTCGGTATCTGGTTTGAGCCAGAGATGGTCTCCGAAGACAGCGACCTGTACCGGGCACATCCGGACTGGGCCATGCAGATCCCAGGCCGCCATGCCGTCCGGAGCCGGAACCAGATGGCTCTGGATATGAGCAGACAGGAAGTACAGGATTATCTGATCAAGAACATCAACGCGATTCTTGACGATGCCAACATCTTCTACGTCAAATGGGACATCAACCGTTCCCTTGCCGATATATGGTCCAACACACTGCCCGCCGAGAGACAGGGCGAGGTATACCACCGCTATATCCTTGGTCTGTACCGCGTGATGGATCAGATCATCAAGACACACCCGGATATATTATTCGAGGGATGCTCCGGCGGCGGCGGACGCTATGATGCTGCGATGCTGCATTATTATCCGCAATACTGGGTCAGCGACAACAACCACCCGATCGACCGCTTAAAGCTCCATTACGGAACCTCTTTCGTCTATCCGGTATGTACTATGGGCGCGCACATCTCAGACAGCGGCAGATTCGTACCTCTCAAGACTAAGGCCGTGGTCGCCATGTGCGGAACCTTCGGGTATGAGTTGGACGCAACCCATCTCAATGCCGAAGAGCAGGAGATCTGCCGCGAGCAGAGCGGCCTGTTCCGCCAATATTATCCGCTCATCATCAAAGGAGATTATTACCGGCTTACCAATCCCTTTGAACCCGGCAACATGACCGCATGGCAGCATGTATCTAAGGATCGGTCCGAATCCCTCTTAAGCGTGGTCGTCACCAACCTGACCTGCAACGGTCCCCAGGAATATATCCGCGCCAAAGGGCTTGACCCCAACGCCATGTACAGCATCAATGGCGGTACAGAAGTATATTCCGGTTCCGCTCTTATGAATGCCGGACTTCCGATCAACCGCGAGGTAGAAGAATACAGTTCCTTCCAGTTCTATCTGAAACGGCAATAGTAAGGCAAGGGCTGTCAGGAGATTCGCGAATGCAGCGGCATCTCCTGACAGCCCTTTATCTGACCGTGTATAAAATCCTTCTAATAGAATCTTGCAAACGATGCCGAGAGCGTCAATATATTCAGCCCCCACATTACGATTGCAGCAATGATTCCTATAATGCAGAGAATCTTCCCTGCCTTCGCCAATCCTGCCTTACTGGAACCCGCGCCCATCCTCGCTCTCGAGAATCCAAGACACGCAAGTAGAATGCTCACAAGCGGAATCAGAAATGCAAATATCAAACTGAATATTCCAAATACCAGCCCCATCGTCGCCGCGCTGGAATTATCCACCGTCTGTACCGGCACCACATTCGGCATCGGACTCATCTGCTCCGGCGCACCCGTCTGATTCATCGGAATCGGCTGGTTAAGGGCAGCAAACAGTTGCTCCAGGCTTGCCTTATAAGGCTTCTTCTGCAATGTCCCTACGAACCCGTCAAGATTCCATTCGCCCCCAAAGGTCCCCTTCATCCACGCTTCCAGATGGAATATCCCTCCTGAATAGTTCCACTTAAGGTACTTGTACCCTTCCATCATAGCGTCTCCGGTACGGTACGCCGGCTCTCCCTTCCAGTCGGACATCACAAAGCTGTTCTTCCGCAGAAAATCATTCATCATGAACTGCACGAAATCATCCGGCTTGTTCAATACCAAGTCTCTTACATATCTGGCCATCTCTTCCCACTCCTTGCTTCTTGTAATTTTATATTCTCTGTCATTTAAAACACCAGCTCCTGCTGTTCCATCACTTCGATCTGAGACACGATCATCGTCTCCGGCTCATTCCCTCGCAGATGATCTGCTTTCAGGTATTGCATGCCGTTCCTCAGGCTTGCCGCGATCAGATTCAGCACATAAATATTGTCGAATCGGTTGTAGATCGACTCCCCGCCAAGACCGGTAAGGCAGATCAGCTGCGTATTCGACTTCTTCGCCACATCCATCAGCGGCTTCAGCAGATGCGATGCATTCGTCTGTGCAAAAGGATTATCCATCACCAGGACCTTGCCCTCGTTCCTGTCCGCAAATATGTCCGTATCGTCCTTCCTCATATAGTATAGAAGGCTTGAGAGAATAACGAATGCCGATAAGAATCCTTCTCCGCCGGAATTCCTGGCCACTTCCGTCCAGGTGATTGGGTATTCTCTCTGAGCTTCGATCTTATACAGGCGTATCTGCACGTTGCCGATCCCGACCACCGTATCATACAGATTCCTCGTTGTGATCTGCGTACCGAAATATTCCTGTGCGTTCTCATTCTGTTCGAACAGTCTTAACCCTTTCTGAGTGATCTCATCGATCATATCCTGCAGACGGATCAGATACAGATTCTCGTTCTCCTCCCATTCCGGGATCTGGAGTTTCAACATCTTGACCGGACGTTCCCGGATCGTGATGGTAGAATTATGGTCGATCCTGCCCAGGTTCTGGTGCACCTCACGAATATAGTCCTCCATCAGCTCCACGATCTTCTTCTTCTCCTTCTCCACCAGAGAGATATCTACCATAAGCTTCTCTATCAGGCTGTCATAAGACTGGAGAGTCGTTGACAGCTGCCGAAGCACGGCCGACGCATCCCCCGTCAGCTCCAGCATAGCCTCAAGCGGCTTCCTGTAGAAATCCTCCTGAAACTGCTCCATGCGCACGACCCGGTTCAGCAGCCTCGTAAGCCGTTCTCTTGCATCCCGGCCGTCCCGCTCCTTCTGCTTATGATCTCTGATCAGGACCCCCTTATAATTCCTGAGATTCTGTCCGTCCATCTCCTGGAAGTCCTGTTCCCACACAATCTGCTCTCCCAGCGGGAGATCACTGAATTCAGCCAGCGCCGTCAGATTCTCATCATAGATCCTAAGCCGCTCCTTCCGGTCCTCCGCCTGCTTCTCAGCCTCCTTCTCCTGATAACGGAACTGGTTCTTCCTCGCATCGAAATCCTGATCCTGAATCTTCGCCTTAGGAAGCGGTTCATCTTCCCCGCACTCACTTTGCATCCTCTTCAGACGCTCGCTCTTCTGCTGACCGATCACAGCGATCTGCTTGTCTTCCTCATTCCAGAGTCTTTGTTTTACCGCAATCTTCTGCCTGCGGTCCTCAAGCATGATCTCCTGGTGTGTTTCCTCCTCACGGCTATAGGATATGTCTGACCATTCGTCCGCAGTAAGGCCGTATTTTCTCTGCAGATGCAAAAGCTCGTCTGCTGCTTCCTGACAGCGGCTCCCAGCCTTCTGCTCCTGATCCTCCAACTCCTGGATCTCCTGGGACATACTGGATGTGATCGCTGCATATCTGGCCTCCAATTCACGGATATCTTCCTGACTGTCCCTCCCGGGATCATCCGCCATATCCGAATGATCGGCATACTTCTGGTACTTCCGCGCCTCCCTCTTAAGCTCCTCTCCTGTATGCAGCAGATGATTTCTCTCGATCTCTTCGGACTTCTGACGTTCTCTGAGCTTCTCCTGCTGTTCCTTCAAAAGCTTCTGTTTCTGGGTAAGCTTCTCGGCCTCCTTCTTGCAGCGCTCAAGCTCGTTCAGGTTCTGCTCATACAGCTCATAGTCCCTGCACAGACGGATAAAGTCTTCAAATTTTCTCTGCTTATGTTCTGTCTCCTTCCCGTTCTTACGGATATCCTGTTCCAACCGCAAAGTCTCTTCCTTAAGCGCGCTAAGCTCGTCCGTGCATTCCCGGATCTCTCCGTGCAGCTTCCCCAGTTTCTCCGTAAGCTCCTTGATGCTCTTGTCGTTGGCATCCCACTTCTCTTGGCTGACCTCCTGGTTCCGAACCATCTCCTGCCGTTCAAAATACTCCTTGTACTCCGCCTGGCGGATGGCAATCGCTTCCTTCTTTCTCTGGATCTGCCTCTCCTTCTCTTCGACCAGAAGGCGCAGCTTCTCTTCATTCAGCAGATTCTCATTGAACAGCACATAGAAGCTGACCCCGTCAAGCCGTATGATCCCGCTCTCCCGCTCGCTTTCACTTCTCTCCAGTAATTCTCTTGGCACGATCGGAACAGGAAACGAGGTATAGATCCCTTCAGTGTGCCCAGACAGCTTCTTAAGCTCTGCCTCTGACAGGATCAACGCATAGGGCAGGAACGGGTGACGGCGTACCAGCTCCAGATTCTGCTGCTCCGAGTACCCGTTCTTCCCTAACCACTCCATTCCATAGACCACATGGATTCCCAGATTCATAAGCTCCTGCTCCAGTTCCTCCGGCAGCTCCAACACCTTCCCCTGCGTCAGCCTGTGGTATTCCTTCTGCAGGATATCCTCTTCCTTCTCAAGCTTCCGCCTGATTCCCGCAATCTCCAGCAATTTTCTCCCGGAAGCATGCAGGATCTTCTCTGTGTCGAACAATACCGCTTCTTCCAGATTCAGGTAACTCAGTACCGTTCTCCGGTCATTAAGCTCCTGCTCATACTCCTTCCGAATATCCTCCTTCTGTGTCAGCATAAGCTTCCCCCGAAGCTGCCCGGCTTGCAGGTCCTGAAGCGCACGCTCCCGGCTCCTGCTTCTCTCCTGCGCCTGTTCCTGCTGTCTCTTAAGCCCCTGCCGTGCCCGCGAGAGCTTCTCAAGCTCCTTCTCATAAGCCTCTCGGCGGATCTCCAGCATTCCCGGCTCATATACTCCAAGAATATTACGGACCAGGGCTTCCTCATAGCAACGGTTGAAGTTGTCCTCTGTCCTGTCATAGGACGCTGCCGCGTTCTTTAACCCGCCTTCTCTGGCAGCATTCTGTATCAGTTCCTCTCCCAGAGTTGTCAGCCTGCATTCTGTCTCGCCAAGCTCCTCTGCGGTCGCCCTGACCTCTTCCTCATTCTCCTGCCTCTTCTTCTCATTCTCCTCTACAAGCTCCCCGTAATACCGCCTCAGCGCAGACCCTAACGCATTCCTCTCCGGCTCCAGGTCCTCTTCCTTCCGACGCGACACAAGAAGCTTCTGACGAATCATTTCTAATTCCTCCCGCTCCTGCTCTGCCGCCTTCTGTTGTCTGGAGCATCTGAGCAGATGCAGCATCCTCTCGATCTTCCCGGCCTCCCCTTCCAGATCCTCCTTCTCGATCTCAATCATATCCCGGTTACTGGTATGATAATACTGCTCCTCATTGAGTCTGTGGATCTCGCTGGACAGCTTCTCATATTCAATCCTGGCTATCCGCTCCCGGAGCTCCTCGATCCTCGCAAGGATATCATTATATTCTTCCTCTGTCACACCATGCAGCCGGTTCAGTTCTGCAATAAAATGTGCCACAAGATTCTCCTGCCGCTTCACCTCTTCCGTCTTCTCAAAATAGTCTTCCGCTCTCTCCCGGATTCCTTCCGCCTCTTCCTTAAAAGCGCATATGATGTCGCGCCGCTTGATCTTGGTCTGGTTATCCTTGTACTGCCCCACATATTTCTCCAGAATGGTCTGGAATTCCTTCATGCGGTTCCGCTCCTTATTCAGCTTGCTCTCTACCGCGTCAAGAAACCATTTCTCCACCAGACCTTTCTCGTCCCGGCAGTCCGCGAACAGCTCCGAAAGTCCCGATTCCTTAAGGTTCACCTTCTTAATGATCGTCTCCCATTCCTTATAATGGATCTGGTACTCCATAAGCTTGTCAAAATACTGTCTGGACTGCGCAGCATTCGTCATATCATAATAGAAGAAATTCATCGAGCGATCCTTCTTATACGTCTCAAATATCTGCCTGCACGCCGCAAAATTCTTGAGGATCATCTCCTTCTTCCTCTTCTCCACCACCGGAAGATGGTGGATATCCTGGATACATGGTTCCTTATATTCACTGATGATATTGATCATCTCCAGATTCTCGCCGCTGCCTTCACCGCTCTCCTGGCTCCTTCGCACCATCATCCCCGTAAGGACATACCCTGCTCTGCCGTCCAGCACCCACTCCACCAGGATAAATGACGGCTTGCTCGATGTAAAGTAGCTCTCGAAAGAACGGTCCTTCGCATCACGGTATCGCTTATGCACGAACGGAGCAAGCATCATCTGGACCAGCACCGACTTACCGCCGCCGTTCCTGAGCGAGAGCAGCGTACTCTCCCCATTTAGATGAAGACATTCATCACTGACACGGATCGCATTATTGTTATAATTTACATTGATCAGCCTGACGGCCTGTATCTTACTCATCCTCCGTCACCCCCAGCACTCGCAGCACTCTGTGATAATTATTCTGGTTCAGCAGATTCCAGTCCATGAAATTATCCAGCTTCTTCGTAGTCTTAATCATCTCATCCTGCTCTACATACTCGATCAATCCCTGCTTCTGCAGGAATAACAGTATGTGATGCAGAAAACCTTCCTTCGTAGTCTTCGCTCTGGATCCCTTATCATCCGAGCGCAGCGCCTCATACGCCTCCAACATATCGGAGAATGCGATTCCCCCCTGCTCTTCTTCCTCCTCGTCCATACTCTGAGCGCCCTCCCTGAGCCGCGCAGAGATACAGTTCTGAAGCTCTCCCACCCGGATGTATTCTCTCGCCTTACTGCTGCTCCCCTGACCGTCAAAGAATTCCACCAGAAGAGTCAGCACCGCAAATTGGGACAGATAGTAATCCTTATCCGTACCTGACGATTTGCACAGCGCCGCCTTAAGCTGGGCTTTGGAGAACCCCAGGAAATGATTCTCCTCCCTGGGAATCAGGTAGATCACATTCCCATAACGCTCGATCCGGCTCTGGGCAATCTCTCCCTGGGATTTGACCAGGTTCTGAACCTCTTCCTGCTCCGTGTATGCCTTATATAGCTGTATCTCCTCTTCTTCCCGAAGCTCGTGATGCTCCAGAAGATAATAGAAGATCTCCTGACTGATCCTGACCTCCTCTAATTCATATGCCATATCTGCTCTCCCCGCTTTCCTCACATAACCCGAATCCGTACATTCGAACACCGGATCGTCTTTCGCTCCTGCGCCTCATTCAATATCCCTTCAAATGTCACCGTACTCCCATCCTCAATCCGATATGTCTCCACCTTACTGACGTGACGGAACATGGGATATTCCTCCATCAGGCGCAGCAGCATCTCATTTAGCTGGAACTCTTCAGGACGATCCTGGATGAATTCACTGCGCTCCCTTAAAAGCGCGGCAATATCGATCTCCTGGTTCCTGATCAGTTCCACCATGATCTCCTTGAATATCTCGACATTGGGTATCATCTCCCGGCGTTCCTCTTCCTTCTCCTGCGTAAGCGCCGAGATCTCCATAAGAGAGATCTCTCCCGTTCTTGCCGCATACCCAAGAATCCTGCCAAGACTCACTTCATAACGCTTAAGCTTCTCCTTGCGCAGCCGCTCCTGCTCCCTTATCCACTCCTCCTCATCAAAATCCAGTTCTTCCGCGGCATCCTCTTCTTCCCGCCTGCGCACCGGACGCTGCAGTTGAAATGCTTTATTCAGGTTATATACCTTCTCTATCTCCTGATTGAACAGCGGACGAAGAAAATAATCCAGATTCTCCAGGCCCTTAGGATCCTCCAGAATCTTATCATACAGCTCTGTCCGCATAGGAAACCGCCGGATCAGAGACATCTGCGACAGCGTCTCCAACTCCTTCGTATATAAAGCCTTAAGATCGAAATGACTGTTCAATATCTTCTGATGCTCATCGATCGTCCGGTTCAGATATGTCTCGATCACCCGGAGATTGCCAAGCTTCTCCTCCTCCTTCCCGCTGAGTCTCCTCACATTGATATTCTCCTCCTCCAACGCACGCGCACGGCTCTTCACCATCTCCCTGTAGTTCTGGAACTTCTGCTTCGTATCACTGATCGTATCCAGATTCCCTACCAGGATCTCCTCGTAATCCTTCACTGAGTAATTCAATGCATTTCTCCGGATCTTCCCCATCGCCTCCTGGATCTTCTGAAGCTGGATCCTCAACAGGTTAAACACATTCTTGATCTCGTCCACAGCCTTGTCATAGCTCTGCTTCTCAAGATGCATCTGAAATATCATCTCATGGATGGTCAGTTTCATATTGTTCTCAATCTCAAGGGTTGCAAGAAGAAGATTATATCCGTCGTCTGTCAAATAATAAGAAGTGCGTCTGAATTCCTGATCTATGTAAATGATCCTGTTCGCTACATAGCTGATATGCAAGGTCTGATACGCATTCTGTTCGAAATCAAACCCGTCAAAATACATCGCCTTGCCCTCGTTGGACAACACAACATTGACCACGAAGTCTCCAAGCTGCCTGCAGTCATCATACGCCATATCCTTCCCGAAATGCTGTGTATTGACGGTGTCGATATAGGCCCCGATATCATCCATCGTACAATGCTCTTCCTTCAAAGACTGCTCCATAACGTAGAGCATCACAGCAAAGATCAGATTCAACTGCTCTCCAAGCGTCAGGAATCCATACTGCTTCCAAGTCGTCTTCTGGGCGCTGTTCTGGATCAGCAGCGCATACAGGCCTACATTCTTCATCCTTCTTGGAAAATGTTTCAAAAATTCATACTGCATCTTGTTCCTCTCTACCTAAAATCCGTAATATTCAATATCTCCTGCGGGATATATTTCCCGGACTCCAACAGCTTCCTCATCTTATCTTCACACACCGTATCAAAATATGAGAAAAACTCCTCCCGGATATTCCGGTTCTGCTGCTCCTTCGTATCCGGAAGATTCTCCGTCCCGCAAGTCCTCTCTGCCTTCTTGATCATCGTCTCATATGCCGCCGCAAGCGGCATCACCTTCCGCTCCCCGGCGTTCATCTTCGCAAGACTCTCATAGATTCCGATGCCCTCGTAATCAAGATCTCCGAAATAATAGATTCCATTCCTTCCATCCCTCATGTATGGCTCTACACACAGATCAAAATCCAGGAATGAACGCAAGATACCCTTCCCCGCACCATAGATCAGCGTTCCAAACTCCATCCCCAGGATTCTGCCGCCTCCCTCCATCAAATGCCGCCGCATGCTATAGAAGGTATCCTTATTCTCCAGGATAAGAAGATTCTGCGGCACGTCCCGCGTATGCGAATAATATGCCAGCGGCTCCGTAGTCTGATAGATATGAAGAAACTCCTCCGTCAGTCCGCAATTCTTCAAGATCCTCTTCCCCTGTTCGCGCCCCAGGAACTTCTCTCTGCCCCATATCTCGAAGCTGCGCTCATTCACAGATTCCGCGTATTCCAAGTATTCCCTGCTCTCTTTGAGATATTCACTCAATCTCAAAACCCATACTCTGTCCTTCTCATAATTCCTCAGATGAGACAGATAATAATCCACGGAGAGCAGGGGATGCAGCCGGTATTTTAACTCTTCTTCAAGTGCAAGGTAATCCTTCTCCTGCTCGATCAGCCAATATTCCCGGTATAGCGCAGGATGCTTACCATTCGTCCCGGATGCTTTCAGGGGCTTGATCCTTCCCTCTGATATGAGTGTCAGTATATATTCATATTGTTGGTTGTATGGAGTATCTCGATGTGATCGGATCAGAGCTTCAAGAGTGATTCTCTTCATCTCTTCGCCTCATACTCTAACACTTTTCTGCCCATGATATCTTATACCCCTTTCTTACCGCCATAGTAATATCTCCCATTACATCCTTTAGCCATTTTCAATTTTAAACAATTTTTCTCGTTGGGACAGTTCCACTGCAATATGTGCTTTATCTAATACAGCCACTGGTAATTTATCCCTTAATATAGAAATTACTAACTGAATATTTTTATTTTGTAAAAATTCTGCGACCTTAATTAACTGATTATCATGCATAAGTTCTTTCTTATCATTGAGTAAAAAATGCAAACACGGAAGTTCTTCCTCATCAGCAAACAATAAATATGCCAAATCAAAACATAAAATTTCTCCCTGTTTCTTACCAGAACTCATATTAGCATTAAATTTAGTCCAGAGTAAAATTCTATTTCTCGAATAATCTCAGATGGACTTGATATTATAAGTTTTTTTATAAACATAATTGAATATACCCCTTTTCATTCATTCTAGCCGCTTCAATTAAATATAGCCAATCAAGACATAACATAAAAGCTGGAAAAGACATTTCATTTTTAACCTTTACATTCTGATACAAATCCATAATTGTCTGATTATCCATTTTTTTCAATTCTTCAAGGACAAATGATCCATTATAGTATATACTCAATCCAGGATGTATATTGTCAGGTAACAACATGATTATATCCCTCCGGATTCTTAAATATCTTACAACGAATAAATGCATCTACAACTAAAATAGAGACACACATTTCCGCATCTCCTGAAATTGCAATAAACTTAAAACAAAATCCCGAATAATCTTCTAAAATCTTTTTAGCTAAAGAATTTTCAATCTTTTGTTTTGAAGCGTAGACGAAACTTGAACAATAATCTTGTTTTTATTATCAAATAAATCTATTCCCTCTGTATTTTGCCTGATAGCATTAATATTTTTTAACTCATATCCCAACAAGTGATTCATAAGCTCAGCAAAAAATGTCTCAGAATAAATATTTAAATCTAGTAGATTTATTTTACCTCTACTTTTTATACGATATGATAATATATTTAGTTTTTCTTCTATGTAGTTAAAATAATTACTACGGTTCATTCCAGCCCTCCCCTCAAAACTTACACTATCCATAAAAGTATACAGCTAGTACAGCTATTTTTGTACGTCATACTTGCTTTTTCACACTTCTTTGATAAAATTCTACCACTGATGAATAGAATAAGTCAATCTATCAATACAAATATCTATCCCAATTCTCTTCCGCATAACAGCTTTCTGGACACTGATATATTGCATATCATATATACCTCTCTATTACCCACAATCATCTCATCAAAGCATACTTATTTTATTCCTATCATCTTTAGAGTATCTTCCACTTCTTGCACCGTACAGCCTACCTTTTCTGCTATCTGTTCAAATGTAATTTCCGGATTCTCTTTCGCTTCCCGGAAAATCCTGATTGTCAAGAGTCTCCCCTCTTCTCTCCCTTCTACTCTCCCTTCTTCTCTCCCTTCTACTCTCCCTTCTTCTCTCCCTTCTACTCTCCCTTCTTCTCTCCCTTCTACTCTCCCTTCTTTTCTTCCCTCTTCTCTTCCTTCCGCTATTGCTTCTTCTACCAATATCTTCCGATACTTCTTCTCACTAAAATCCGTCAATAACATATTCTTTACCTCCGCTCTGTTCTTCACCAGTATATCAGTTAATTTATCATTCGTTACACAATCGTCTATCGCTCGATCTACAGAAGCTTCCAAAGTACAACCTGCCGCCAGATACGCGCGGACTCTCGATACAAAAAACGCATATGCCTCCAGACGCTCGCATTTTGCCATCAGTTCTATATTGTGTCCTTTATTGATGTTCAGTATCACCGCTCTGCACTCCAGCGCCGGATCTGCTGCCTTTATTGCTTCCTGTATGGTTCCATCCATATCGCCCTTTCCCGCAGATACATCCGCCGTCCTCATATATGCATCCGACAGGTTCAGCACCGATACATCCGGCATACTGTCTGAACCATTGTAGAAAACCAGATACCGCGGCACGGGAAGCTGTACCAGCTTCGATCCATAGATATTACACTTCTTCTCCTCAACATATGCTTTCAGCATATTGGCAAAATACAGCATCCCCCTTAACGGCATATTGGGATTCACCGTACTCTGGTGTTCATACAGATTCAAGGTATCACTGATCAAAAACGACAGGTCGTTCTTATATCCCAGATACACCGCGTCATCCAACGTCCGGATCTCCAGATCATCCGGATTCGTATAATTGGTTCCATTAATGGCATTATACAGGGACAGCAAATCCTTCTTCTTATGGAAAATCATACGGAATATCCTGTCCTTGTACTTCTGATTCACACGATATCTCCTGGCTGCCTTCGCTATCTTCGACACTATTCTGTTTTTCATACTATTACTCCTTCATCTTAGCACAATTCACAGTTAAAAAATAGTCCTTCCCTCAGGCAAATACATCCATAGGCATCACCGCTTTCCTCTCAATTAATGAATAAAATTGATTGTCTGAATTCTTTGCAGATCTTGCAAGAAATGAAACATTGAAATCTACTGATAGAACATCAGTTTTGACTTGTAATTAATCTACCACAAGAATCCCTCTTTGTCAAGCTGCAATTTCCTGTATCAGCTCTGACGCTTAAATTTATACTTACACTCTTAGAGTACATTGGATTTTATTTTCTCATTTTGCTTTATCAACGCAATCTTATTTAAGCCATAAAATCCCTGTATTCTGCTTTTTTAACTTTTGTTGTTATCTGCTCCTTCACCACCTTTCCACATGGTCCTCTATATCAACCGTATTTGTATCTTTTTAGCGATCTCTTCCTTGTATTCTCTCAATGGAGTCTCTTTCATGGATTCCAGTATCCTCCTGTGCTTTTGCTCCCTACTCTGCTTTACCTTTTTCCATATTTTTTCCCAAGCCTCCATGATCTGGCTGATCATGTGCCCAATCTGGATCAGATAATAATGGTTTTTCAGTGCCTGATAATTCCTGCTGTACTGGTGTTCCAGATGGTATCCCTGCCTTTTCTGCGCGTTAAACCCATCATTCTCGATTCTCCATCTCATCCTTCCGCGCTCCACCAGTCCTGCCACATTTTTTCTGGTGATTGGCAGATCTGTGAGAAACCAGAATTCTTTCCGGATCGTTTCTGCTTTTCCCTTTTTCCTGCCCTTTTTGCAGATATGCTCCCCGCTTTCTCCATACTCTGCCAGATTTACCTGATGTCCTTTATAATCTATATCTGTCACGTAATCATACCATTCCTTCCCAGTCTGTGTTTCGCGCTCCTGGTAATTCTTCTCCATTTCTTTCAGTTCTCTGTATTCTTCCCCAATGCTCGGGATGCTCCCCTCCTTATACCGCAGGATATACCGCCAGTTTTTTCCTTTGCATCTCTCAAAGAAACCTTCACAGGCATACAGACTGTCCCCGCACAGGCAGATCGGCAACCTTGGAAACGCTTTTTTCAGCTTTTCCATTAAACGCCAGCAGGCCTTCCTTTCACAGTCCTGTTTCTCCATTTCTTTTCCCTCTTCATTATCCACAAATTCCGTCTGAATACTGATCAGGATTTTCGGATGCAGTACCAGCTTTGCTTCCAGCACATAATAATAGTTCTCCTGATACTCTTTTTCCGTCCCCTTGTTATGGGTCCGGTGCAGGCTTTTCCCATCCAGTTCCCTCCGGCTGCTGCAAAGCTGCGTTCCATCTATGATCACCTGCCAGTACTTGCCCCTGATTCGCATATTTTCAAAAGCCCGGCTGCAAAGAAGCCTGCTGCAAAGGCGGTTTAAGATGTCCTGCAATTTTTCCGGATCTACTTTTTCCAGATACCGGTTGATGGTTTCCCAGTAGGGAAGCTCCTCCACGGTCTGTTCCTCCCCGGATAGATGCCAGATGTTTTGTTACTTTTCACACCCACGCCATCTGTATAATAAAGAAAAGGTTGCTGCTTTGGCGTTAAGCTTTAGCAACAACCTTTTCCTGTTTTAGTTTGGGCGGGCGTTTCCGTTCATATATTTCTGTTATCTTCTGATATACATCTACATTTTGTGCGCGTAACAAATAGACTATGCTTAAGCCATTACAAATATCGTTTAAACTTTCTTGGCTCCGCAGAGTAATTGCCTGCTTCTGTTTTCGTTTATAGACTCTTGCCAATCTTTCACATAGGGAATTATTGGCTGGAACCCGTTTATCATGCAGGAACAATAATTCACTTTCTTTATATTCCCTTAACCGGAGAAATAGATTATACCCTTCCCTATAATACTCAGTCGGCGGCTCATCCTGATATTCTTTCTCCGCCTTGTTCAGGATTTCGTCATACCTTTTCTCGAATCCCTCAACAATTATCGGATCAAGTTCTTTCTCCCCCAACCCATTTCGGTAATGCAGCATCTCCTGGAACAATCCGTGCATCTCCTTGTTCCATTCCAGCTGCGGCTCATTCTGCTCGCTTCCGATCAGATAGCGGCAGTCATGCTGGGTACACTCCTGATGTTTTGTTCCATAACGGTAAAATGTCTTGTCATGGTCATGCAAGACAATCCCAACATAATTCTCAAGCGGCGTTCCTTCTATTCCTTTATGCCCTTTTTTCTCCCTGCCTATATAAAGTGCCACATCTGCGATCGGGGATGCAAGTATAAGGACCTGCGCACTGTGCCCATTTACAGATGCGTTTGTAAAATCTGCATTCATGACCGGAGACTGCATTAGTTTCTTTATAATCTCTTTTTTCTCTTCCGCTGTTTTCGCTGAAAATTCCCTGGTAAGACCATTGATCATGCCGTCGGACAGTTCGATCTCGCCTTTTGTCAATTCTGAGATTAGCTTTCTTATTTTTCCATGGGATACGTTGCATTCATTGCTCAGGAGAAAGGCAAGTGCCTTCACCGTCCCGTCATAGTTCACTTCATTAATATATCCTTCTGGAAATGGAGCATGTACACGGGCTCCGGTTCTTTTGTCACGGTATTCCTTTGTCGTATATTCCATGACCGCTACAGACATCTGGATGACCACTTTCTGTTTCCGAATGATTTTTCCTGTCTCATAATAATTCTCTTTATCCAGGTATTTTGCAGGCGCAGGGATTTCATGTGTCTCTGTTACGGCATGGAGCTTCCTGCGGTGTCCGGCATGGCCTGGCTGTCCGCCTGGTTTCCGGTCAGTTTTTACCCGGCTGTTCGGGATTTTTTTCCTGCCGGGTTTCTGCTGGGAAGAGGGGATGGATGAATTCTCAAAATCCATATTGACCTGCGCAGTCAGTTTTTGGTTCAGGCCTTTTTCTTCCTCCAGTTCAGCCCCTACCCTGTAGAATTCCTGTCTTATATCACGGCATTTATCTAATGCTTCATCTCTCTGGCGAACAACTTCCAGATTCTCTTTTTTGAGCTTTGCAATGAGACGGTCCTTCCTGTCAAGTTCTTTCTGGCATTCGTGGTAAAGATCATCATTTGCTTCCATCCATTGATTCCGGACAGACCGGATCTCCTTACGTGCCTGTGCTAATTCTTGTTTTAATTCCCGGATATTTTTTTCAAGTTTCCGAATAATGCTCTTATATTCTTCTTCTAATTTCCGGTATCTCTCGCCGGATTTAAATTCGGCGATCTGCTGTGCCAGTGATTTCACTTTGTACTGTAATGCACTTGTATATTCAAATGGATTCATCTGTACTCTCCTTTGATGAATTAGGGGCGGGAATCTAATACCTGTGCCATCGTTCTGCTTAATTCTATTGTCTCTTCCAGTTGTAATGTCAGCATGGAAATATATTCTTCTTTCTGTTCAAGAAGCTCTTCCGAAGTCCGAATGCATTTTTCCTGGATTCGGATTACATTTTCTGCTTCTTTAAGAGCATTCTCCAATTTAGAGATCTGTAATTTATATTTTTTTATAAGTGATGTTTCTTTACTCATTGCTGCCTCCGCACTTGTAATAAAAAAAGTATAGCAGAAATCTGGAAAAAAAGCGAATGAAGGAAATCTGGTATTCGTCATTTTGCCAGGGATAAATCGTTGATTTTTCAAGACAAATGGATATCAAACCACGCAGAAAAAGATGTGAGAAGGGGATTTTAAGACGAAAAACAGAAAGGAGAAAATGTTATCCACAAGAAATACCTGAGGACAAAATATTATTAACATTTTGTCCTCAAACGTATCATTTACTGTGGATAAAAATTTTTTCAATTTCAGCACATTTACCAACACTTTCTAAAAAGCCTATTACTGGCGTGGGTGTGAAAAGTAACGATGTTTTTGATCATTTCACTGGAATTGAATTCTTCACTTGTTTTCCTCATACTGCTGATGTAAAATAGAGAAGAAAGGATACGGGTCATAAGAAGTAACACAGCAGGATAGGTAATATAGCTCTGGTTTCTGGGATCTGGAATCTGTTTTAACAGGGGTAAAAGATCTGGGAAAAAATGCCGGATTAGCTTGGCTAATTCACATGCAAGGTTCAACTGTTCCAGGTGTTCCCTAACCTCTTTTCTTCTGATTTTTATTCTTGCTTCATAGTAAAACCTCCTCTCTTTTATGGTGGTGCGAAAAAATAGTTGTTTGGTTACTTCTATTATCGCGCATCTTCCCATAAAATGGGAGGTTTTTTTATTAATTTTTTTTAAGCGTCAGAGCTGGCATCATCTTATGCCGCGCCAAATAGTAATATACCTCTTTTTATTAATACTTCCATTTGCCGACAAAAAGGCTTCGGAAGCTATACCTCCGAAGCCTTTTCATTTGCTTAATAACTATTGCTTAATAACTATTTAACGGCCCTTCTTTGTTGTCGTTGTCTTTTTAGCTGTACCAGAAGACTTGGTCGCTGCCGTCTTCTTGGCCGTTGTTGTAGATTTTTTAGCTGCTGTTGCAGTCGTCTTCTTTGCTGCTGCAGATGTCTTAGCGGATGAGGAAGATTTTGCTTTCTTACCCTTCTTCGCCTTGCTGCGGATAACCGCAATTACTGCGATACATGCCGCTACGGCTGCTACGACCCACATAATGATCTTGCTGGTATCTCCTGTCTTAGGAAGGAGAGATGCAGCGGCAGCTTTCAATGCGTCTGCTGCAGACTGGGCAGCCGACTTGGCGTCATCACCGTTGGCATTGTCACCATTGGCCGCATTAGGATCTGCATTGGCCGCGTTAGGATCTGTTGCAGTGCCGTCACCATTGCTGCCATCCGGGTTATTCGGATCATTACCATCCGGGTTGTTTGGATCGTTACCATCCGGGTTATTCGGGTCGTCCGGGTTATTCGGATCATCTCCATCCGGGTTGTTCGGATCATCCGGATTATTCGGATCATCTCCATCCGGGTTCTCCGGCGCCGTTGACCATGCAATTCCAATCGGTGATGTACCGTTTACTACAAATGTTACGCCCTTACCTGTTCCCTGGAATACCTCTGAGCCTTCACTGCTCATACAGGTCTCAATCTCTCCTGCCGAGTATTCTGCAAAGTCATCTGTCTCAAACATATGTGCTGCTGAGAACTGATTCTCCGTAGCAACCACGCCCTGCGGAAGAGACTTGGCCGGTAATGTAACCGGGATACCGCCGTTCTCAAAATCGCCTGGCTGAGCGTCTCTCGTCTCTGGATCACCTGCATCGTTGCGGGTAATAACCTGTACTTTCACATCGTAGAATGCTGTATGTTCCTGATCCTGATATGCTCCCAAGCCTGCTAGATGCCTTGTCAGATCAGTCGTAACTTCCTGCATACTTGTGTATCCTGCATCCTGTAATCCCTGGGTAAGCTCCATGCCGTCCGATTGATTCGGAATAATGCGCTTCCAGGTGGTCTTGTACTTCGGACCGGAGTCGGCTAATGGGGACTTCGGAGTCGTTAGTTCTGGAGAAGATACGGGGTCGCTTGGTTTGTAAACCAGAGTCTCTTTGTACCTAATCTGACCAATATATTTTGTACCAGGTTTACAATCTGTTTTATCCACTACAGTTGGACTATACGGAACATCTTCGTCACTTCCTACGGTTATGATACGATATTCTACATCTGGATCATCTACCTTAGGTATTGTTACCGTATATGTCTTCTTATCTGCATTTCCTTCATTAATTGATAATTCAAATGCCGAAACATCTGCCTTCGGGTTTTTCAGTTTCTCAAAGACAAGTTCATATGGTAGCATCATCTCTTGTACAACGTCACCTGTTCCTACAGACCGTGCATAGAAAATATGTTTATCTGTAGCATCCTTTGCTGCATTGATACCTGTAAATACTGCTGAACTCTTAGTCTTATCTTCACTGTTAGTGCCGTTAACCCAACCATCTTCCACGGCCGGATCTCCATCCATCTTGAACTGGTAGTCTACACCGGCTTGCTTCTGAATCTGTATCGTACAGTCAAAGGTTGTTCCGTTCGCTCCGACAACGTAAGGATCTACGTGATTCGGCTGACGTTTTTCAGGTGTTACTTTCTCAATAATCAAAGCTTCCGCTAATGGTAATTCCGCACCATCATACCCGACAACAATATAGTTTCCGCAAAGAGATCCATCAGCATATTGCAGTTCAATTTTTTCAGGATTGAGGTGTACACTCTTATATGTACCAGCATGCCCCTCATTCTTTTCATCAACAATACCTGGCGATTTGAGTATGATTTTTCCTTTATCAGCCTTTACAAGTCCTTCAAAGTCCACTCCTTCTAAAGTTACTTCACCATTGCCATTATAATATTTTGGATTCGGAGAAGCTTTTATTTTGCTGCTTGTGTCAATAGTAATTTCTTTTGGGGCAATAACATAATCTTCTGTTACTGTGCCTTCATAATTACCTTTGCCTGTTATAGTATACGTTATTGTTCCTGCATTAGTAAAATCTGCTGCTTCTCCACCCGAAGGTATTAATTCATAATCTGTTTTTTCATTCAAAACTATATCTTTATCGTCTATTTTAACTTTGACTGTAACATCCGGCTTTTGTGATGTGCCATCATATATTGGCTTTTCTGGATTAAATGTTACAGTAGCTCCATCAAGAGAAATACCTGAAACTTTATATTCAACCTCCTTCGATCCTTCAAAATCACTATCACTTGAAGGTTTAATTACAGCCTTATAAGTCCCTACATCAAGAGGATCTCCCCAGTTGATACTATATTCATTTTTCTCAACAGAAAGTTTACCAAATGTTGCAGATGCCAATTCAGGTGTAAGTTTTTCGCCCGTATAAGTTAACGGCTGTTTAACTTCGAAAACACAATCTGAAATTTGTGCTGGACGTACTTCAATTGTATCTGTAAGTTTAAATTCTTTATCAAACTCTTTTTGACCGTTTTCTTTTGTATAAAAAGGATTTTTATGTTTATAAGTTACAGTATAAGTTCCTCGTCTAAGTATTTTTGTATCAAGACTTGGCGCAGACTCATATCTGCTTATATAATGATCCCAACCATTCGTATCAACATAATAATAATTAGATTCATCCTCATCGTCTTCAGATCTAGGTGTTCTTTCTTTAGGTACAAGGATTTTATCTGTTAAATCTTCTCCCGTATAGAATATTTCATCTTTATTCATCTTCGGAGCGATATCAATAGTTTTTTCCGACAAAGACACATATTCTTTTATGCCCTTCGGCAGAGGCGGAAGGTCAGTACTTATATAATCCCTGTTATAAATTGCATTATTTTGAGGAGTATCCGAATTACCAAAGTTTCTAATTATGCAATCCTGAAGACTTGTTGGATTCTTAGCAATCGTCAATGTACTATCTGGACGGAGAAGTAAATGTGTATCATGGATGTCTTCACTTATTGTCCCATCTCCCCATATAACTCCAGTAGTATTATTTTTGGTAGCCGTATCATCTTCTGCTTCCCACACTATTGCATTAAGTTTATGTTCTTGAGTTCCTTTATTGATTACTCCTGTAAGAGAAGTATCATTAGTGAAAATATCTCCACTTCCATCAAGAGAAGATAATGTATCGCATAAAATGCCGGTCGTTAAATCAGTAGAGCCCTTCTCCACTGTACCGCCAATAGCAAACACTTTGCCCCCAGATATATCAATATTTCCACCGCTAGACTCATAGGTTTGTGCATGACCGATTCCAGGACCACCCGGTTGAGTTGATTCAACAACACCATTTACTTTATATTCTTTAGCATTGCCACCTATGGCTACTACTTCAGCATCATTTTTAATAGAAATATTTCCACATTTACCTTTAGAACCGCTACCTATACCAGCGGCAGCTTCACCTCCAGTTGCTTCTATACGACCGCCAAGAATGGTAATATTTCCAGTTGCGTCAGTAAATCCACCGATTCCAGCACCACCACTACTACCTTGAGCTTTCAATGTACCTGGTCCATGAATTATTAAATTACCCTTATTTCTAACCTGTAATCCAGCGCCTCCTTTACTAGGATTCGTTTGACTAGAATCATCTGGATCTGGAATATCTATTGTACTGTTATCCAATGTAGACGTGGTATCTTTACCTAAATATAAATCAACAGTTGCACCAGTATAAATCTCAAACGGAGGAGCTGCTACATCTCCTGTAATCTTTATATCGCTATCAAAATATACGGTATGTGTTCCACCAACCACTGCAATCGTACGTGACTTGTCTATATTGCCTTGTGTAATACGATGACCTGGACATTTCTTATTGTTAGAATTACATTTTTCAGAAAGCGATACGGAACTAGTGATAGTAGATAAATCGTAATCTGGTCCTTCGTCAGGATCCGCTGCCTTTGCCAATAACGGCGCAGAACATAATATCGTAGATGCGGCCAAGGACGCCAGCAATAACTTTAATTTCTTTCTTTGCATCATAGTAGTCCTTTCTTCATTAATATTTCTTGGATATCTACCCTATCTATGTAAACAGAGTATCATTCTGTCTCTAAGATTTCATTATATATAAGTATACCGCATAATTTGTCGAAGTTCAACGACTTTGTCCCTGAAATGAAACTGCACAGTTACCATTTACTGACAAATCCGTAACCAGTAAAGATATGCCTATATATAGAAATTTCTGAATATACGCTATTATATTCAGAGAATCCGCCCAAGAATCCGGTTTTTCCAAAATCTTTCCATAAAATTTGTCTCTAACCCGGAAACATGGCATGACATTCCATTTCCTTAATATCCACTATAATAATATATCGTCACAAAAGGAATTTTGATTATAAGAGTTTCGCGATATGAGCAAGAAAGTTGTTCCAGTTATATTTTGCAATATTTATTAACGGATTAGTTTCCTGCCTTTTCTCCTCTGCTTACTGCCTGAAAGCCTCCATCGCAAGGCGCTGCCGCCTGAGAAGCAAAAGCACGGAAATAAGTTTGACGGCGATGCGGGCGCACCTGCTAGAGCTTTTAACGGCGCAATAGTCGGGCCAGGCAGTTCAGGAGTTCGATTTCTGACCGGATGAAGCACTAATACAGCATTGCGGAATTCACCGTTAATTGTGCAATGCTGTATTAGAAGACCGGATTTTTCTTTCTGCGGACACGTTTTGAAGAATGTTCATACAGGTAAAATCAGATTACAGTATACAAAAAGCCCGCTTTTGAGGTCGTACAAGCAAATACCATAAGTTAGCTTTTTAAAAAGCTTTACTTTATTTTCATTTCTTCGTGAAGCAACACTAAATCCAGGAAATTAGGGATTGACAAAACGAAATTCATGCTTAGACTATACATAAATCAAAACTGATGTTCTGTCAGTAGATTTCTATATTAGGTATTTCTTGCAAGATCTGCAAAGAATTCATATGTATTTTTCAAAAATATTTTTCAACGCAGCTATGAAGCAAGAATAAAAATCAGAAGAAAAGAGGTTAGGGAACACCTGGAACAGTTGAACCTTGCATGTGAATTAGCCAAGCTAATCCGGCATTTTTTCCCAGATCTTTTACCCCTGTTAAAACAGATTCCAGATCCCAGAAACCAGAGCTATATTACCTATCCTGCTGTGTTACTTCTTATGACCCGTATCCTTTCTTCTCTATTTTACATCAGCAGTATGAGGAAAACAAGTGAAGAATTCAATTCCAGTGAAATGATCAAAAACATCTGGCATCTATCCGGGGAGGAACAGACCGTGGAGGAGCTTCCCTACTGGGAAACCATCAACCGGTATCTGGAAAAAGTAGATCCGGAAAAATTGCAGGACATCTTAAACCGCCTTTGCAGCAGGCTTCTTTGCAGCCGGGCTTTTGAAAATATGCGAATCAGGGGCAAGTACTGGCAGGTGATCATAGATGGAACGCAGCTTTGCAGCAGCCGGAGGGAACTGGATGGGAAAAGCCTGCACCGGACCCATAACAAGGGGACGGAAAAAGAGTATCAGGAGAACTATTATTATGTGCTGGAAGCAAAGCTGGTACTGCATCCGAAAATCCTGATCAGTATTCAGACGGAATTTGTGGATAATGAAGAGGGAAAAGAAATGGAGAAATAGGACTGTGAAAGGAAGGCCTGCTGGCGTTTGTTTCTTTGAGAGATGCAAAGGAAAAAACTGGCGGTATATCCTGCGGTATAAGGAGGGGAGCATCCCGAGCATTGGGGAAGAATACAGAGAACTGAAAGAAATGGAGAAGAATTACCAGGAGCGCGAAACACAGACTGGGAAGGAATGGTATGATTACGTGACAGATATAGATTATAAAGGACATCAGGTAAATCTGGCAGAGTATGGAGAAAGCGGGGAGCATATCTGCAAAAAGGGCAGGAAAAAGGGAAAAGCAGAAACGATCCGGAAAGAATTCTGGTTTCTCACAGATCTGCCAATCACCAGAAAAAATGTGGCAGGACTGGTGGAGCTAGGAAGGATGAGATGGAGAATCGAGAATGATGGGTTTAACGCGCAGAAAAGGCAGGGATACCATCTGGAACACCAGTACAGCAGGAATTATCAGGCACTGAAAAACCATTATTATCTGATGGAATCGGAATCCCTTTGCGAACGGTGATGCCTGGAAAAATACGCACTAATGAACCAACAGTATCAAAGAGGGGACTGTCGGGAAATGAAATTTTCACACAATATCTTGCCGTGGTGTCTAATCTGTTTCCGTATATTGTGGTTAAATTATCATTTCCCGAGCCCCTTACTGTTTAGCTTTCTGTTAATGGTAGTTCCTTTATAATTATCACCGCATGAATATACCTCCACAGGCGCATAACCTCTCCCTTCTATGCATATGATTATGCAAGGGAGAGTGATCAGACATGATAGATATCAAAGCGAATCCTTCTGCTTATGCAATGATCAAAGGGAACCAGAACCATCCGGATATCGAAGGAAGAGTCGATTTTTACGATACATATGGAGGAACAGTGGCTGTGGCATCTGTTCGGGGGCTTCCGGCAGAAGCCGCAGAGAACAGCTACGGCTTCCATGGATTCCACATTCATGCCGGCGATACATGTACGGAGAATCCTCAGGGAGAATTCTCTTCTGCCGGCGGCCATTATAACCCGAAGAATACCGTACACCCGGCCCACGCCGGCGACCTTCCGCCGTTACTGGCGAATTCCGGGAACGCCTGGGCGGCAGTGTATACGGATCGCTTTTATCCGGAAGACGTCGTTGGACATACGGTCATTATCCATGAGAGGGCAGATGATTTCCATACTCAGCCGTCCGGCAATGCAGGTGAAATGATCGCATGCGGCGAGATTGCAGCGTGGGATCCGGATATTCGTTAAGCTCTATATTCAAAAACCGCCGAATTTTCATCAGATTCCACCGGATTCGTGTACACATTTCATAAAATATGATTTTTTAGTTAAAATACTATTTACAAATCGTCTCATACGTGTATAATGAATACCATCAAAAACAAGGGCGTTTTCTTTACGGAGAAAGCGCCCTTCTTTTGTGTATTATTATTGATAACAGGAGGAAGGCAAATGAAAAAACTGGAAATCATCATTCAGCCTGAGAAGCTGGAGGATTTAAAATCCATACTCGACGAGAGTGAAGTGTCCGGCCTCATGATCAGCAATGTCATGGGGTACGGTAACCAGAAGGGCCATAAAAAAGTATACCGCGGTGCGGAATATAATGTCAATCTTCTGCCGAAGGTTAAGGTAGAGACTGTCATTGAACCAGAGGTTGCCGAGAAGCTGATCGAGACGATCGTCTCTGAGATTCGGACCGGCAAGTACGGGGACGGCAAGATCTTCGTATATGAAGTGGAGGATGCTGTTCGTATCCGAACAGGCGAACGCGGATCCGATGCACTGTAAGAACACAACTGAACATATTCAACATGCTTATCAATGGAGATAATTACGGAAACAACAGCCGTCCTTATCTCCTTTTATTTGGGAGGAATTAACATGGATTTGACAACTTTGATCACAAACGGTATGGATACCGCCGAAGCAGCCGGGCTGCTTATGAATATCATGTGGACCATGATCGGCGCATTTCTCGTATATTTTATGCAGGCAGGATTCGCAATGTGTGAAGCGGGATTCACCCGCGCCAAGAACACGGGCAATATCCTGATGAAGAACATGATGGACTTCGTTCTTGGGAGCTTGTTCTTCTTCGTATTTGGCTTCGCTGTCATGCACGGAACAGACTGGAACGGGATCATCGGCATCAAAGGATTCTTCAGTCCTTCTTCACTGGCGGATGCGGACGGGATGTTTAACGGACTTCCGATCGGAGTCTTCATGATCTTCCACACCGTATTCTGTGCAACCGCGGCGACCATCGTGTCAGGCTCTATGGCGGAGCGGACGAAATTCATCGCCTATCTCGCCTACAGCGCGGCGATCAGTATCTTCATTTACCCGGTATCCGGACACTGGATCTGGGGCGGAGGCTTCCTGTCTGAGCTTGGTTTCCATGATTTCGCAGGTTCCGCAGCAGTACATATGGTCGGCGGTCTCTGCGCCCTGGTCGGCGCGAAGATCCTTGGACCTCGTATCGGGAAATACGGCAAAGACGGCAAGGCGAGAGCCATCCCAGGACATAATCTTCCGATCGCAGCGCTTGGCGTATTTATCCTGTGGTTCTGTTGGTTCGGTTTCAACTGCGGTTCTACTACCGCCGCTGCCACCAGCCTTGGACACATTGCCATGACAACCAATCTTGCCGCCGCTGCCGCTACGCTTCTGGCCATGATCGTTACATGGATTCGTTACGGCAAGCCGGATGTGTCCATGACATTTAACGGATCTCTCGCAGGACTCGTTGCGGTCACCGCCGGATGCGATGTGGTAAACGAGTGGGAAGCCATCATGATCGGCGCTGTTGCAGGTATCTTAGTGGTATTCTCCGTTGAATTCTTCGACCAGGTTGTCAAGATCGACGATCCTGTCGGTGCGATCAGTGTTCACGGTGTCTGCGGCGCCGCAGGTACGATCCTGACCGGTGTATTCGGAGAAGGCTGCAGCCTTGTCACTCAGTTGATCGGAGTCGGCGCAGCCGCTGCCTACGTGCTGGTGATGGCCGTCATAGTATTCACCGTCATCAACAAGACGATCGGGCTTCGCGTTACGAGGGAAGAGGAAGTTGACGGACTGGATGTCCATGAACATGGATCCTCTGCTTATGCGGATTTCAACTTTAGAATATAAATACTATAGGCAAAATCATAACTGCTGCAGGGTCTTCACCGGGGCCCTGCATGCGCCGTCCTCGCACAGATAATACATTTCCCCCTCCTGCGGTATCGGGTATTCTGCGGTAAACGGCGCACATTCTGCCAACTCTTCTTGATTCTCTTCTGTCTTGACCAGAATACTCATTCCCCCTGCTGCCAGCTCTGCCAATTGCATCCTCAGCTCCTCTGACATCCTGCCGCTCACCGTACATACCAGCTCCTTATGCGGATAGATAGCGTCTGCCATGGCAAGCAGCGCATAACTGTACCCTGCCGGATACTCCTGTATCTCCCCGGCACAGAAACCAAGCTGTCTTCCTGCCGCCTCCTGCCATCTGTTCTCTCCCGTCAGCAGCGCCAGACGCTGGAGCGCCATTGCCGCCGCCGAATTGCCGGACGGAATAGCCCCGTCATATATTTCCTTGGGACGGGCGATCAACCGGCCGGCATCCGATGCGCTGATATAGTAACCGCCCGCCTCACTGTCCTCGAAGAATTCAGCCATCTGCTGTGCACGGAGAATTGCATTGCCCAGATATTCTGTCTGGAAGGTTGCACCGTACAATTCCAACAATGCAAGCGTATAGACCGCATAATCCTCCAACTGGCCCTTATGAGCCGTCTCCCCGTCACAGTAACGCAGATAGAGACGGTTGTCCTCTCCGGTCATATGTGTTTCGATAAAACGCTGCGCTCTCTTCGACGCCTCCAGATAACCGTCCTCCTTAAGCACCGCGCCCGCCCGTGCAAATGCAAGGATCGTCCAGGCATTCCAGGAGAGCAGGATCTTATCGTCTTTATGAAGCTTCGTCCGGCTAAGCCGGTACTCATACATGGCTTGTATCCAGGATGACCGTACCGATCCGGTTGTCTTCTCAATCCGGTTGGGGATGCTCTTCCCCTCAAAATTCCCCTCTTCTGTGATCCCATACAGACGGCAGAATGCCTGTCCATCATCCTTGCCAAGCACAGACTCTGCCTCTTCCGGCGTAAATACATAGTATTTTCCTTCCACACCGTCACTGTCCGCATCCTGACCGCAGTAGAAGCCTCCCCTCACATCTGTCAGCTCCCGGAGGATATAATCCGCCGTATGCCTTACTGTGTCCGCGTATTTCTCCTTACCGGTAAGACGGTAGATTTCCAGATATGCCAGTATCAACAGCGCATTGTCATACAGCATTTTCTCAAAATGGGGCACAAGCCACCGCTCGTCTGTAGAATACCGTGAGAAGCCACCGCCGATATGGTCATGGATTCCGCCCTCCGCCATTGCATCCAGCGTCCTCTCTGCCATACGTAGCGCTTCTGATCCTTCCCTGTCTGCCCTACACCCCTCTTCTTCCTCCGCGTACCGCATCAGGAAGAGAAGATTGTGAGGCGCCGGAAACTTCGGCGCGCTGCCGAAGCCTCCCCAGACCGGATCAAACTGCTGTGCAAAGATCTGATACGCTTTCCTTAGAATTGCATTATCCCTGCGGGAGATTCTGCTGTTTCCTGGATTGGCGGCGCTCCCTGTTCTGTTGATTGCCGCCGTGATCTCCTCTCCCGCCCGAACCAGTTCTTCCCGCCGATCCTTCCACAGGCTCAGCAGTTCTCTTAGGATATCCACAAGCCCGGGACGTCCGTAATACCGCTCTCTGGGGAAATATGTCCCGGCGAAAAAGGGCTTCTGCTCCGGCGTCATGACGATCGTAAGCGGCCAGCCGCCGGAACCTGTGACAGCCTGACATACCGACATATATACTGCATCAATGTCCGGCCGTTCCTCCCGGTCTACTTTGATACATATATATCCCTGATTCAAGATCTGTGCTGCCGTCTCATCCTCGAAGGATTCATGCGCCATCACATGACACCAGTGACAGGTGGAATAGCCGATACTCAGGAAGATCGGCTTGTCCTCTTCCTTCGCTCTGCGGAATGCTTCCTCACACCAGGGGTACCAGTTGACCGGATTGTCTTTGTGCTGTAATAGATAGGGGGACTTTTCGGATTTTAATCTGTTTGACATTGCCTGCTCCTTTCAGCTATGGATTACATTTCAATATAATTTTCCCCAAATCTCCCGGAAATAGAACAATTTTTCGCAAACTTCTTCGGACATTTTATGCAAGAATTCCAAAAGCTGTTCGGGAAATAATCAAACAAAAATTCTGGAAATGCACTGAGGATAAATATATTACCTTCAACTATATAATCTTGCTGAAGAATATAGATATAAGCCGGGCTCACCAAATCCTTATATGTATCATGTTTTATAATTTCTTTCTCACCTAACAGACACGATATCCTCATTACAAACACATTTAAAATCTCACGCCATACTTCAAAATCATATTTTCTAAAATCCCTATACTTGCTCTTTTGTACAGATCTTCTTTTATAATTATCAAATTCATTTAACTGACAATAACATTCTTCCCCATGACCACATATCCCCGGGTTAAAATCTCTCAATGCCTCTACCATTGGATAGCTAATATATAGTTTGCCATTTTCTGTCTCATTATCAAAATTCGACAGCATCTCATTGATTACATCTGTTTCACTATTTTCAAACGATAAATTATTCTGATGTCCATCATAATCAAAAAATAAATATACTTCCGAAAAGTCATCTCGTGTCAATCCCTTCAAATGACTTTCAAGTTCCGGACATTTTTCTCTCAATATCTCTATAATATCTGTTTCAAAATCGTCTGCCTTCAATGTCTGCCAGATCATATATATGTTCTGTCCTGCAGGCAGTGTAAGAATTTTAAAATTGGAATGTTTTATTCTCTATCTTTTCCATCAAAAGCACCTGCCTTATACATCTTCTGCAAATTATGCGCTTTTCTCAACTCTTTGTCAGTGGCTCCTGCCAAAGATGTAATCTTGTTATTCTCAAGTATGAAATAACAATCTGGTCTTAACAAATCATTACTCATGAGATCTGTATTATGGGTCGTAGTAAATATCTGTACATGTTCTATTTCATATAACCTTTTGATAATATTTTTCGCTAATTCAAAATGATAAAAAGCATCAAACTCATCAATATAAACAAAAGATGCTTCCCTCATTTTGGTATACCAATAATAAAACAAGGTCAGAGATCTTGTCCCTGTGGATGCGATCTTGAAAAAATTAGCTTTTTTTTGATTTTCAAATCGACAGTATATCTTTTTCTCTCCGTCTATTTCCTCCGCTGCCAGATCATAAGTAATTTCATTTTCCTTCAAAAACTGTTGAAATTCTGACAACTTTCCACTTTTGATAATCTCCTCCGATATGTTACCGCCTCCAGATTGAAAGCCTTCATACCCTCGATGATCCAGTGAATAAAATAAAAGCATCCGCTCCACATAAGATATAAATTCGTGAAAAACAGCGTTCTCACAATTATCTGGCAATATTGCATTGCTGTTTACATATTTTACTCTGGAAATTGGATTAGCTGCTCTTATCGTGTTATTGAGCGTTTCTGTCCCTTCTAATCGTGTTAAACCTTCTTTCCGGAGATGATCATAGTATATCACTTCTCTTCCTTCTATAGATAAACGTTCAAACTCCAACTTATTCATGGCAGATTTTCTATATTGATAGATCACCTCTTTATCATGAAAAACAAATACATATTCAAATTCTGCATAAGATTTGGGATTATTCATATTCAAATAATAATCATAACGGGCAGACAACACCTGGTTATCTGTTAAATGACTTATTATATCACAGACAGCAAGCCCCAGATTAGATTTACCACTGCCATTGATTCCAAACAAAATCCCCTTTGTAATAACCCCTTCATAGATAGCCTTTTGACTAAAGTTATAATTACTCGGCGCTCCCAAGTCTAATACTAATTTTTCCTGAAATCCTTTGAAATTCTCAACACTAAATTTTTTTAACATAACAGACTCCATCCTTACCTTTTTTCTTATTATAGCCTATTTCATAAATAAATATCAACAAATACCGTATTATATCTACACTTATACCGTAAAAATAATACGGATATATGCAGATCTCAGTCAAAGACCCCTCTGCAGTCGCCAAATGTTCATGCAAGCATGCCCGCTTGGCTCATTGCTCGCAGGAATAACCAAAAACCCCGGAAGCTCATCCAGCTTCCGGGGTTCTACTGTCTCTGTCATATATTCCTCAAACTATAATCCCAGCACATCCGCGATCGCGCCCATCTCCTCCAGCGCAACATCGATCAGGTCGTCCAGACTAAGCCCTGTGAACTCAATGGACTCCATATAATCCCGGTTCGCCCCCGCCGCGAAGCGAAGCTCGTTGAACCGCTTCATCACGGACTTATGCTTCACGCTGGCGATCTTCTTATCCGGATAGATCTGCGCCACCGCCTTCACGAACCCGCTCATAGGATCAGCCGCCAGTACCGCATACTGTATGGTCGTCTTCGCCTTCACGCCGCTCTTGGGATTATGCGCACAGATAGCGTCAAACAAGACCTTGTCCTCGATCCCCTCTTTCCTAAGGATCTCCACCGACGTAGGGCCATGCACTCCCATATCATGCTGCCAGTCACACTGCTCCTCATCCAGGTCGTGGAGAAGTCCTACGATTCCCCAGTATTCTACATCATCCGGCGCCAACCGCTTGGCAAGCCCCTTCATGATCGCCTCTACGGCATAAGAATGGGTAATGTAGTTCTGCCCCTTCATATATTTCATCAAGATATCATGTGCCTGTTCTCTGTTCACGGCCAATATTCCTCCTTATCTGGATCCTACTCTTCCGGTACTACGATCAGATCCTTCGTATAGTGGTTCAGTACCTCGCACCCGTCCTCTGTGATGATCACAAGATCTTCGATACGAACGCCGATGCCCTCATCCGCAAGATAGATGCCCGGCTCTACGGAGAAGCACTGCCCTACCTGGATAATATCCTCATTTACAGAGGATACATCTCCGAATTCATGGTCCTCAAGACCGATGGAATGGCCCGTCCTGTGTGTAAAATACTGTCCGTAGCCCTTCTCTTCGATATAGTTCCTTGCTGCAAGGTCCACATCACACATCCTGTTGCCCGGCTTCGCAGCTTCGATCCCGCGTCTGTTCGCCTCTGCCACAATGTCATAGATCTCTCTTGCACGGTCTGATACTTCCCCGATAAATACTGTTCTTGTCATATCGGAAGCATAGTTGTCCTTGAATGCGCCGATATCAAGGATGACGCAGTCGCCGCGCTTGCCCTTGGAATCGTCCGTTACATGATGCGGATCTGCCGCGCCCTTGGCGTAAGCCGTGATCGGGTCAAATGATACATCCTCACATCCAAGCTCCTTGTAGATCTCACGGATCTTGGCATTCAGTTCCTTCTCTGTCAGTCCCTTCACTACCCATGGGATCAATCTCTCCATGGCGATATCATTGAGCCTTGAGGATTCTCTCATCAGCTCCTTCTCCTTCTCATCCTTGACCATACGGATATAGTCGATGATCGGCGAACCGTTCACGAACTTGCTTCCGCCGCCCAATTCCTGCAGGCGGAGCAGGAATCTTGCCGGCCATGTCTTGTCGATTCCCATTACCTTGTCCTTCTCAACGAATCTGCTTAAGATCTCGACTCCGTCCTCAATATCATCATACCATACCAGTTCTACCCCAAGATCCTTCTCCTGCGGGAATAATTTGTTGATCACCAGCTTGTGATTGCCGTTGACATTGAGATACAATGCCAGAAGCCTCTCTCCCGGAGCGATCCATTTGCCCGTAAGATAGAAGATTGCAACCGGGTCCGATATGATCATCTGCGGAATCTCATGCTCTTCCATTGATTTTAATACTCTTGCCACCTTGTTCTGATCCATAGTTGTCCCCAACCTTTCTTAATAATAAACTGCCAAAATCGGCAGCTTCCCACTACCGATTTTAATAATTTCATTATAATATCATGCCTGTAAAAAGTCAATTGGTTGGCGGGTATTATTCACTATTCCGGTTTTTCCCCGTACATGAACCGGTGCAGCCGCTACAGCCGCACCCGCAGCCGCCTCCGTTCTTCTTCTTTTTCCAGATGCTTCTTAAGGCCAGCGCAGCCGCTGCCAATATAATCAGACCTACGGCTGCTGTTGATACAATACTGCTCGCTGCTAATGCCATACAAACTCCCTCCTGTTCATTCCGTCTTCTATCTCAATCAGACATACCAATATATCACAATGCCTTCGCTCTCCCGGCGCTCACACTTGACAGGTTCACCTGCAGCAGATCGCTCTCCTTATAAGGTCTGAACAGAAGATATAAGAATCCGCCAAGTACAAGAACTGCCGCCGCTGTACCGATCCCCAATTCACCGCCGGTGAATAATGTTCCAAACTGGAAGATACACAAGGATACCGCATATGCGAAACCGCACTGATATCCGATCGCGAACCAGGTCCATCGCGCATTGTTCATCTCTCTCTTGATCGCCCCGATCGCCGCAAAGCACGGTGCGCACAGAAGATTGAACACCAGGAACGAATATGCCGAGAGCATCGTCATGCTTGCCGCAAGCGCTCCCCAGATCTCTGTCCCGTCTTCTGCCACTTCTGCGAATCCATAGAGGATCCCGAAGGTTCCCACAACATTCTCCTTCGCCACGAGTCCCGTGATCGCCGCAACTGCTGCCTGCCAGTCTCCCCAGCCAAGCGGGATGAACAGCCATGCAAAGCCTCTGCCGATATTGGCAAGGAATCCGCTGCTTAAGTCATCCACCATCCCAAACTGTCCGTCAACAATACCGAAGTTTGACGTAAACCAGATGAAGATCGTAGACAGGAGGATGACTGTTCCCGCCTTCTTGATGAAGGACCAGCCTCTCTCCCACATGCTTCTAAGTACATTTCCCGCTGTAGGCATATGATACGCCGGAAGCTCCATAACAAACGGCGCCGGATCTCCCGCAAACATTCTTGTCTTCTTCAGAATGATCCCGGAGCATATGATCGCCGCGATCCCTACGAAATACGCGCTCGGAGCCACCCATGACGCTCCGTCAAAGAGCGCGCCCGCGATCAATGCTATGATCGGAAGCTTCGCGCCGCATGGGATGAATGTCGTCGTCATGATCGTCATCTTCCGGTCACGGTCATTCTCAATAGTACGGGAAGCCATAATTCCCGGAACCCCGCATCCGGTCCCGATCAGCATCGGGATAAATGATTTGCCGGACAGCCCGAACTTACGGAAGATCCTGTCCATGATAAATGCAATCCTCGCCATATAGCCGCACGCTTCCAGGAACGCCAGGAAGATAAACAGCACCAACATCTGCGGAACGAAGCCCAGCACTGCGCCCACTCCGCCCACGATACCATCAAGGATCAATCCCTGCAGCCAATCCGCGCAGTTGATACTTACGAGAGCATTCTCAATCATAGGCGGGATGACTTCGCCAAACAGCACATCGTTGGTCCAGTCGGTCACAAATGCGCCTACCGTCGATACCGATACATAATATACCAGCCACATCACCGCCGCGAAGATCGGCAGCGCCAGCCACCGGTTTGTAACGATTCTATCAATCTTATCCGATGTTGTCAACTTCTCTTTCTCAGCCTTCTGCAGACACTTATCAATGACGGAGGAAATATAATGATATCGCTCATTGGTGATAATGCTCTCTGCATCGTCGTCCAATTCTTCTTCGGCTTTGGCGATGATCCCTGTCACATCCAACTCCTGGCCTAGCTGCTCCATTATCTTGCCGTCTCTTTCGAATAATTTGACCGCATAGAATCTCTTCTGATTCTCTGGTATCTCTGTCAGCAGCGCTTCGATTTCGCCAAGATATCTCTCTACCTCCTCGGCGAATTCATGAACTGCCGTAAGACTTTGCCGTGCCTTCGCCGCGCTTACTGCCCTGTCTGCCGCTTCCCTGATTCCGTCTCCCTTAATCGCGGAGATCGCTACGACCTCACAGCCTAAGCTCTCTGCCAATTGCTGTGTGTCGATCTTGTCGCCGGACCTTCTGACCACATCCATCATATTTACCGCCATGACGACCGGAATCCCCAGCTCCATCAACTGTGTGCTTAAGTAAAGGTTCCTCTCCAGATTCGTTCCGTCTACGATATTCAAGACGGCGTCCGGGCGTTCTGCGATCAGATAATTCCTGGCAACCACCTCTTCTAAGGTATAAGGTGACAGAGAATATATCCCCGGCAGATCCGTGACTGTAACCTCTTTGTTGTCTTTTAATCTTCCTTCTTTCTTCTCCACCGTAACTCCCGGCCAGTTTCCTACGAACTGGTTAGAACCTGTAAGTGCGTTGAACAGCGTCGTCTTCCCGCTGTTGGGGTTACCGGCAAGTGCAATCTTCACTCCCATCTGTCTCTCCTCCTTACTTTACCTCAATCATCTGGGCATCTGCTTTCCTGAGCGATAACTCATAGCCCCTTACCGTCACTTCTATCGGATCACCGAACGGCGCTACCTTCCTGACATAGACCGAAGTTCCCTTCGTGATCCCCATATCCATGATCCTGCGTTTCGTTGCGCCTTCTCCGTGAAGCCTGACGACCACCGCATTCTGGTCGCATCTGACATCCTTTAGTGTCTGCATATTCTCATCTCCTCCTATAATCTCTGATCCCATGACAGGTTATACTATGATCTTATTCGCGATTCCCTGGCTTACCGCGACTCTGGATTCCTTCACCTGAACAATGATATTTCCATGATTGCTCGACACTACCTTCACTTCCTCGCCTACGGTAAATCCCAGATTCTCAAGAAATCTCTTCGATTCATCCTTTCCGCCGATCCGCCGGATCGCGGCGGCTTCTCCGGAATTCAGCATCGTTAACGGCATATCATTCTCCTCCTTATTAATTGATATTGATTGTCATTTACATTGGTATTGTATTCCAAATGATATTGATTGTCAATACCATTATTGATTATTTTTTTATCAAAAAAAAGACAAGAAGCCGTATATATGCTTCTTGCCTTTATCAAACCATTATCTATATTATTCTTCTACCAGTTCAACCAGCTCTTCCTCTTCGTCAGTTTCCATACCGATCGGTTCGGCTCCGCCTTCCAGATCCTCCGCGTGAGCAAGATCCACTGCCTCTTCAAGGGCTTCATCGCCTTCCCATTCCATATCGTCTTCATCCAGCATCAGTTCATCTTCCATGCTCAGGCCGGAATCCAGCTTGACGTCACGGTATTTCCTCATACCTGTACCGGCAGGGATATGCTTACCGATAATGACGTTCTCCTTCAGACCGATCAGCGGATCCACCTTACCCTTGATAGCCGCCTCTGTCAGCACCTTCGTCGTCTCCTGGAAGGACGCCGCCGACAGGAAGGAATTCGTCGCGAGAGACGCCTTGGTAATACCAAGCATGATCTGCTCGCCGGTTGCCGCTTCCTTGCCCTCCGCAAGCAGCCTGGCGTTCGCATCCTCGAACTCCAGTCTGTCTACATTGGTGCCAGGCAGGAATTCCGTATCTCCGGCTTCCTCCACACGGACCTTCTTAAGCATCTGACGCACGATGACCTCGATATGCTTATCATTAATATCAACACCCTGCAGCCGGTATACACGCTGTACTTCCTGGATCATATAGTCCTGTACGGCGCGCAGTCCCTTGATCCTCAGGATATCGTGAGGATTCACACTACCCTCTGTCAGCTCGTCGCCGGCCTCCAGTACCGCCCCGTCCTGAACCTTGATCCTGGAACCGTATGGGATCAGATATGCCTTGGATTCCCCGGTCTCATTGTTCGTTACGATAACTTCTCTCTTCTTCTTGGTATCGTTGATATTCGCGATACCGGCAAACTCCGTGATGATTGCAAGACCCTTCGGCTTTCTCGCCTCAAAGAGCTCCTCGACACGGGGAAGACCCTGTGTGATGTCGTCACCGGCAACACCTCCCGTATGGAAGGTTCGCATGGTAAGCTGTGTACCAGGCTCTCCGATAGACTGTGCCGCGATGATACCGACAGCCTCTCCGACCTGTACCGGCTCTCCGGTCGCCATGTTGGCGCCGTAGCATTTCGCGCAGACACCGTTGTGGGACTTACAGGTAAGGATGGTACGGATCTTGATCTTCTTCAAGGTCTCTCCCTTCTCATCCACACCCTTCTTCATGATCAGCTCGGCGCGCTTCGGCGTCACCATATGGTTCGCCTTCACAAGGACATTGCCGTCCTTGTCTACGATATTCTCACACAGGTAACGTCCTGTAATACGCTCCTGCAGACTCTCGATCTCTTCATTCCCGTCTACGAACGCCTTGACATACATACCCGGGATCTCGCCGCCTTCATCCATACAATCTACTTCATGGATGATCAATTCCTGTGATACGTCAACCAGACGCCTGGTCAGATATCCTGAATCGGCGGTACGGAGAGCCGTATCGGACAGACCCTTACGCGCTCCATGGGCAGACATGAAATATTCCAATACGTCCAGACCTTCACGGAAGTTGGACTTGATCGGCAGCTCGATAGTACGTCCCGTCGTATCCGCCATCAGTCCCCGCATACCTGCAAGCTGCTTGATCTGCTTATCGGAACCGCGGGCGCCGGAGTCTGCCATCATGAAGATGTTGTTATACTTATCAAGCCCGGACAGAAGCGCCTCTGTCAGCGCGTCATCTGTTGCTTTCCAGGTCTCTACGACCTCTTTGTAACGCTCTTCCTCCGTGATCAGACCACGCTTGAAGTTCTTCGTGATCTTATCCACCGTATCCTGCGCCTGCTGGATCATCTCCGGCTTCTGCGGCGGCACCGTCATATCGGAGATCGATACGGTCATAGCCGCTCTGGTTGAATACTTATATCCGATGGACTTAACTGCATCCAACACCTCTGCCGTAGCTGTAGATCCATGGGTATTGATTACCTTCTCAAGGATCTGCTTCAATTGCTTCTTACCTACGTGGAAATCCACTTCCAGCAATAAGTCCGCGCCTTCTGCCTCCCGGTCAACGAATCCAAGATCCTGCGGGATAATCTCATTGAAAAGGAAACGTCCAAGAGTGGACTCTATATTACCGCTCTTCTCCGTACCGTCAGGCATCTTCTTGAATACCCGCACCTTGATACGCGAATGGAGCGTGATCGCGTCATTCTCATAAGCGAGGATCGCCTCGCTGACATTCTTGAAGAACTTGCCTTCTCCCTTCGCTCCGGGTCTCTCCTGTGTCAGATAATAGATACCAAGCACCATATCCTGTGAAGGAACCGCAACCGGTCCGCCGTCAGAAGGCTTCAGCAGGTTATTCGGCGACAACAGAAGGAACCGGCACTCTGCCTGTGCCTCCACGGACAGCGGCAGATGCACCGCCATCTGGTCTCCGTCAAAGTCGGCATTGTACGCGGTACATACCAACGGGTGAAGCTTGATCGCCTTACCCTCTACCAGAATAGGCTCGAACGCCTGGATACCAAGCCTGTGCAGCGTAGGGGCACGGTTCAGCATAACCGGATGCTCCTTGATCACATCCTCCAATACGTCCCATACCTCCGGCTGTACCCTCTCTACCATCTTCTTCGCATTCTTAATATTATGAGCAGTTCCGTTCTGAACCAGCTCCTTCATAACAAATGGCTTGAACAGCTCGATCGCCATCTCTTTCGGAAGACCGCACTGATAGATCTTAAGCTCCGGCCCTACGACGATAACGGAACGTCCTGAATAGTCAACACGCTTGCCCAGAAGGTTCTGACGGAAACGTCCTGACTTACCCTTAAGCATATCCGACAGGGACTTAAGCGCACGGTTACCCGGCCCTGTGACCGGACGGCCGCGGCGTCCGTTGTCGATCAGCGCGTCCACCGCCTCCTGCAGCATTCTCTTCTCATTTCTAACGATAATGTCCGGCGCGCCAAGCTCCAACAGACGCTTCAGACGGTTATTCCTGTTAATGATCCTCCGGTACAGATCATTAAGGTCAGACGTAGCGAAACGTCCGCCGTCCAACTGTACCATAGGACGAAGATCCGGCGGAATAACCGGGATCGCCGTCATGATCATCCACTCCGGCTTGTTTCCTGACTCACGGAAGGCCTCGACAACCTCCAGACGCTTCACGATCCTCGCGCGCTTCTGTCCGGTCGCTCCCTTTAACCCTTCCTGCAGCTCATGATAATCCTTATCCAGATCAATGGACTGCAGCAATTCCTGAATGGACTCTGCGCCCATTCCTACACGGAATGCACTTCCCCACTTCTCTCTGGCTTCCTGGTATTCCTGCTCTGACAATACCTGCTTGTACTGCAGGTCGGAATCTCCCTTATCCAGCACAATGTAGGACGCAAAATACAGCACCTTCTCCAACGTCCTTGGAGACAGATCCAGTATCAGCCCCATGCGGCTCGGGATACCCTTGAAATACCAGATATGCGACACCGGAGCGGCCAGGGCAATATGCCCCATACGCTCACGGCGAACACTTGACTTCGTAACTTCCACACCGCAGCGGTCGCAGACCACGCCTTTGTAGCGGATCTTCTTGTACTTGCCGCAGTGACATTCCCAGTCTTTGCTTGGTCCGAATATTCTCTCGCAGAACAAACCATCCTTCTCCGGCTTCAGTGTCCGGTAGTTGATGGTCTCCGGCTTCGTAACTTCTCCCCTGGACCATTCCAGAATCTTCTCAGGCGATGCCAACCCGATTTTGATTGCATCAAAAGTCATTGGCTGATACGTTTGTTCCTTGTTGTTTTCTGGCATACTGGCACCCCTTCCTATTCATCATCCGATAAATCATCATATCCAAAATCATCATCTTCCGGTTCATAATCCATGTCGAAATCGTCCTCTTCAGGCTCTTCTTCCTCCACATCGATCAATTCATCTCCCTGGAATTCCTGCTCCGTATATCCATGCGCACCAAGATCATCGTCCTGACGGTATTTTCTGTCTCCTTCGATCAATGAGCGGAAATCTGTCTCTCCCATATCCGCCGTCTCCATGATCTCAACCTCTGTATTGTCGTCGCGCAGCACGCGCACATCCAGTCCAAGGGACTGCAGCTCCTTAAGCAATACCTTGAAGGACTCTGGAATACCCGGCTCAGGGATATTCTCACCCTTAATGATCGCTTCATAGGTCTTCACACGTCCGACCACGTCGTCAGACTTCACAGTCAGGATCTCCTGCAGTGTATAGGATGCGCCGTATGCCTCCAGCGCCCATACTTCCATCTCACCGAAACGCTGTCCGCCGAACTGCGCTTTACCGCCCAAAGGCTGCTGTGTAACCAGTGAGTAAGGACCGGTGGAACGGGCATGGATCTTGTCGTCAACCAGATGATGCAGCTTCAGATAATGCATGTGCCCGATCGTAACCGGACTGTCGAAATACTCTCCGGTACGTCCGTCTCTTAAGCGTACTTTACCGTCTCTGGAGATCGGTACGCCCTTCCATAGATTCCTGTGCTCCCGATTGTCGGACAGATACTCCATAACCTCCGGCAGCAATTCTTCTTTATACTTAGCTTCAAACTCTTCCCAGCTCAAATTGACATAATCATTAGCCAGGTCAAGCGTATCCATAATATCATTCTCATCCGCACCGTCGAATACAGGTGTGGCAATGTTGAATCCCAATGCCTTGGCCGCCAGAGACAGATGGATCTCCAATACCTGCCCGATATTCATACGCGACGGCACGCCCAGCGGATTCAATACGATATCCAGCGGACGTCCGTTAGGCAGGAACGGCATATCCTCCACCGGCAGTACACGGGATACAACACCCTTGTTACCGTGACGTCCGGCCATCTTGTCACCTACGGAGATCTTCCTCTTCTGGGCAATATAGATACGGACCGCCTGATTCACACCCGGTGACAGTTCATCCCCGTTATCACGGGTAAATACCTTCGCATCCACAACGATACCGTACTCACCGTGCGGAACCTTAAGGGATGTATCTCTGACCTCTCGGGCCTTCTCGCCGAAGATCGCACGAAGAAGCCTCTCCTCTGCCGTAAGCTCTGTCTCTCCCTTAGGAGTCACCTTGCCTACCAGGATGTCTCCTGCACGCACCTCCGCACCGATACGGATGATTCCTCTCTCATCCAGATTCTTAAGCGCGTCATCGCCGACACCCGGAATATCGCGGGTAACCTCTTCCGGTCCAAGCTTGGTGTCACGCGCTTCTGCCTCATACTCTTCTATATGAACGGATGTGTATACATCCTCCTGAACAAGCCGCTCGCTTAGCAATACGGCATCCTCATAGTTGTAACCTTCCCAGGTCATGAATCCGATCAGCGGATTCTTACCCAGAGCCATCTCGCCGTTTGACGTAGACGGGCCGTCTGCTATCACATCTCCGGCCTCCACCTTGTCTCCCTTGAACACGATCGGCCTCTGATTATAACAGTTACTCTGGTTACTTCTTAAGAACTTCGTCAGCTTATATCTTCTGAGACTGCCGTCCTCCTGACGGATCGTGATCTCTGTGGAAGTAGCGCGCTCTACTACGCCGCCCTTCTCCGCGATCACACATACGCCGGAATCGACCGCAGACTTCTCCTCCATACCTGTACCTACGACCGGAGCCTCCGTCATCAGAAGCGGCACTGCTTGACGCTGCATGTTAGAACCCATAAGCGCACGGTTCGCATCGTCATTCTCCAGGAACGGAATCAGCGCCGTCGCAACAGAGAACACCATCTTAGGAGACACGTCCATGTAATCGAACATACGTCTCTCGTACTCCTGCGTCTCCTCACGGTAACGGCCGGATACATTCCTGCGCTTAAAATGCCCTTCCTTATCCAACGGCTCATTCGCCTGCGCAACATGGTAGTTGTCTTCCTCGTCGGCCGTCATATAGACAACTTCCTCGGTAACCACCGGATTCGCTGGATCGTCATGATTGATCCTGCGGTACGGCGCTTCGATGAATCCATACTGATTAATCCTTGCATAGGTTGCAAGGGAGTTGATCAGACCGATATTCGGACCTTCAGGCGTCTCGATCGGACACATCCTTCCATAGTGGGAATAGTGAACGTCACGCACCTCGAAACCTGCACGGTCTCTGGACAGACCGCCCGGTCCCAACGCGGACAGACGTCTCTTATGGGTCAGCTCACCCAGCGGGTTATTCTGGTCCATGAACTGTGACAGCTGGGAGGAACCGAAGAATTCCTTCACCGCCGCTGTAACAGGCTTGATATTGATGAGCGACTGCGGAGAGATCCCTTCAAGATCCTGGGTAGTCATTCTCTCACGCACAACTCTCTCCAATCTGGACAGACCGATCCTGTACTGGTTCTGCAGAAGCTCTCCAACAGAACGGATGCGCCGATTGCCCAGGTGATCGATATCGTCATCATTACCCAGGCCATACTCTAAGTGAATATTATAATTAATGGAAGCCATGATATCTTCCTTCGTAATGTGCTTCGGAATCAGATCATGGATATCTCTGCGGACCGCATCCTTAAGTTCGTCGATGTCTCCGCCCGTCTCCTCTAAAATCCCTTCAAGAACAGGATAGTATACCTGCTCTGTAACCCCAACTTCCTTGGGATCGATATCAACGACCGCAGCAAGATCCACCATCATATTCGACAGAACCTTGATATTGCGTTCTTCATCCGGCCTCTCGATCCACACATACGGAACCGCCGCATTCTGAAGCTGATCCGCCAGATCGCGCGTGATCTTCGCGCCGCCTTCGGCGATCACTTCCCCGGTAATCGGACTTGCAACAGTCTCTGCAAGAATATGACCGGTAATACGGTTCCTGAAGGAAAGCTTCTTATTGAACTTATACCTTCCGACCTTCGCCAAGTCATAGCGTCTCGGGTCGAAAAACATGCTCGTGATCAGACTCTCCGCACTGTCCACCGCAAGCGGCTCGCCCGGACGGATCTTCTTATATAATTCCAGAAGACCTTCCTGGTAATTCGTGGCAGCGTCCTTCTCAAAGCTTGCAATGATCTTCGGCTCCTCGCCGAACAATTCTACGATCTCAGGATTCGTACCGATTCCCAATGCACGGATCAATACCGTAATCGGCACCTTCCTTGTTCTATCTACACGTACATAAAAAACGTCATTGGAGTCCGTCTCGTATTCCAGCCACGCGCCGCGGTTAGGAATCACGGTGGAGGAATACAGCTTTTTACCCAGCTTATCATGCGCGATCGCATAATAGATGCCGGGTGAACGTACTAACTGGCTTACTATAACACGTTCTGCACCATTAATCACAAATGTACCCGTACTGGTCATCAACGGCAGATCACCCATAAATATTTCATGCTCGTTGATTTCATCTGTCTCTTTGTTATGAAGCCTTACCCGTACCTTAAGTGGCGCCGCGTAGGTTGCATCGCGTTCTTTACACTCTTCGATCGTGTACTTCACGTCTTTCTCGCACAAAGTAAAATCAACAAATTCCAGACTCAGATGACCACTATAGTCCGTGATCGGGGAAATGTCATCAAATACTTCGTTCAGTCCTTCATCCAGAAACCACTGATAAGAATCCTTCTGGACTTCGATCAAGTTCGGCATCTGAAGAACTTCTTTTTGTCTGGAATAACTCATGCGTGAACTTTTTCCGCTTTTAATGGGACGAATTCTGTTTTTCTCCATATTGACGTTTCACTCTCCTCGCATATTTTTTGAAAAACAAACAATATTGAAAACCATTGGAAACAGCGCATTCCCCACCGTTCCCATGCGATATTATGGCAGAACTTTCCACAATAGTGCATTTTTTACTATACCATAGAGGCCTGGGGCTTGTCAATGAATTTATTTCAAATATTTTTTTAACTTGCGGGTAACCGCCTGAATATCAATAGGTTTGGCCAAATGGTCGTTCATGCCGCACTCTAAACACTTCTGGATATCTTCCGAGAAGGCGTCTGCAGTCATCGCAATAACCGGAATATCCGAGTCCTCCCGATCCAGTTCCCTGATAGCTCTGGTTGCTTCGTAGCCGTTCATCACGGGCATCCTCACATCCATAATGACCGCGTCATAATATCCGACCGGGGATTTCTTAAATTGCGCGACACAGACCTCTCCGTTTTCTGCCCAATCCAATTCCAATTCGAGATCGGAGAGCAGCTCTTTCGCAACCTCCCAGTTAAGCTCGTTGTCTTCCGCCAGCAAGATATGTTTCCCCTTAAGCTCCAGATCGGCAGCTTCTTCGTTCTTTTCAGCCGCATCCATCTCCTTCTCTTCGGCCTTCTCGAGATCAAATGTGACATGGAATTCAGTACCTTTGTCCAGTTCGCTGCGGACGGCGATCGTACCGCCCATCGCGTCTACGATATATTTAGTGATTGCCATTCCAAGCCCGGAGCCTTCTGTTTTCTGTACCTGCGCATTGTCTTCCCTGCTGAAGGAATCGAATAATTTCTCCTGATATTCCCTGGACATGCCGATCCCTGTATCCGACACCAAGAAATGCGTTCGGACGCGGGACGTATCTTCCGGTAACGCTTCCTGATACAGAGTTACCTGGACAGAACCGTTATCCTGGGTAAATTTGACCGAATTTCCCAACAGATTGATCAACACCTGATTCAGCCTCACGCTGTCACAGCGCACGTTTTCTGCAAGAATATCGTGTACAACCGTGTCAAACTGCAGGTTTTTCGCCTTGACCTGAGGCTGTACGATATTTACGACACTGTCCATAACCTCCCTCAAGGATATCGGCGCGATATTCAGCGTCATTTTGCCACTTTCGATCTTCGACATATCAAGCACATCATTGATAAGGCCCAGAAGGTGATTACTGGATAATTCAATTTTGCGCAGGCATTCCTGAACCTGCTCCTGATCATGCGTATTGGCCAGGGCAATGGACGTCATACCGATTATAGCATTCATAGGAGTACGGATATCATGGCTCATACTGGACAGGAAATCCTGTTTTGCCGAATTGGCATGTTCGGCTTCTTGCTGCGCCCTTTCAGCAATTTTGCGCGCCGCGTCCATCTCCGTATTCATACGTTCTAATTCGGATACCTGTTTCCTGAATATCCCCAAATACTGGAAAAATATATACAGCAGCATGGCAATTACAGCAAATGAAGCAGCGTAGACGATAATGAGCCAATGGCTGCCCATATCAGAAATCACATGATCCAGCCCGTCAAAAGGAAGAATCGTCACCAGGTACCAATCACAATAGGGCAGGCTGGTACAATACAGATGCCGGCGCGATTTGCCGATTTTCAAAATAACCGAATAATCTTCCCCCTTATTCATCGCCTCCGTCATCTGCCTGATATAGTAATCCGCTTCCCCATTCCGTCCGCTTATGATACTCCGCAGCCTGTCAAAATAGTTTTCATCAACGTCGCCCTCCTCCCCGACAACGTAACTGCCGTCCTCGCGTATTACAAACGAATAACTCAGTGAACTGTCCGAATCAAGGAAGAGAACCTCGCCCATATACTTAGTTGAAAGACCTACGATCATAGCAAGGCTGCCGCTTCCGTCAGACATAGGATATTCGCAGGGAACGCCGAACAAGATCACGCCGTTCCCCTCGCCGTCAACAGCGGATGCCGCTACACGTTCCCCGTTTTTCAAGCTGTCCAAAAAATGTTCCGGGTGATTTAACTTCACAGTATCGCCGTAGATCATCTCCATTTTACCATCCGGCGAATATAAGGCGGCGCACATAAAATGCCTTGCCTTTGCGCCGTATTCTATCTCTTCTTTTGATCCGTAGCTGGAATTCTCTTCATCTGCAGCGATATGCGCTATGGATTCCGCCATGGTCAGCCGTAGATCAATAATCGTCTCAAAATGTAAAGATACCTGATCATTCATTCCGCCCATATAAGCCGTGCCTATATTCTTAATCGTGTTTTCGCTCATCTTATTGATGGACATTCCTAAGAATGAAAATACGAAAATATTCAGGCAAATGATTACTGCAGTGCTGATTTTAAGAGAACGCGGCACAACCATCTTTTTCATATTTTTTAACATCTCCATTCTTTGATCTTAGTTATCGTGCAAAGCAAAAGGGTAAGACTATCGCCGTCTCAGCCGGTTCATGACCCTGAACATCTTCCTGATGTCCACAGGCTTCGCCAGATGTTCATCCATTCCGGCATCCTTCGTCATCGCTATATCTTCGTCAAACGCATTCGCCGACAGCGCTATGATGGGTACGGATCCTGCGTCCGGCCGGGGAAGGCCGCGGATCACCCGGGCCGCCTCATATCCGCTCATAACCGGCATCATCAGATCCATGAGAACACAGTCGAAGGTTCCCGGCCTGCTTGCAGAGAATACATCCACAGCTTCCTTCCCGTCGTTTGCAGTCACGACCGACGCCCCCGCCTCTTCAAGCATGAATTCTACGATCTCGCAGTTGATCTCATTGTCCTCCACCAAGAGGACGCGCATTCCGCCAATATCGCTCCTTGCACTCCTCTCCTCATCCGCAGACCGGGTATTCTGCACCTCGTCGATCTGTATCGGCAGGATAATCTGGAATACGCTTCCCCTGCCGACCTGACTGTCTACCTTGATCGTCCCTTTCATCTGGTCTACCAGCTTCTTCACGATAGACATACCAAGACCAGCGCCGTTATAGTGAGTCCTTGCGCCCTGGTGTTCCTGAGTAAACGGTTCAAAAATATGCTTTTTGAAGTCTTCCCCCATGCCAATTCCGGTATCTTCGATCTCAAATCTGTAGTCTGCGGTCCCGTTCTGACAGCCGGTTTCCTTCACCCGGATAGATACAGCCCCATGAGGCCGGTTATATTTGAGAGCATTGTCGATGATATTCACCAGAATTTGCTTCAGGTACATCGGATTACCGATCAGCCTGCTATGCTCCACATCGACTTCTTCCACCTCAAGACGGATCCCTCTCTCTTCTGCCTGGGCTGCTAAGATCGCGGTACAGCTTTCCAACGAGTCATGGATATCAAAGGATTCTTCTACCGACGGTCTTCCGCTCTCCAGCTTGCTCACCTGAAGAACGTCATTGACCAGAGACAGCAGATGCTCTGTGGATATACGGATCTTCTTCCGGCAATCGCTCTGCCGCTCTGGTTCATCCTGTCTTTCCTCCATGATTGCCAGCATTCCCAGAATTCCGTTGATCGGCGTGCGCAGATCGTGGGACATACGCGAGAGGAATTCGCTTTTTGCAGAGTTCGCCCGCCTTACCTTCTCCAAAAGCTCCATGATCGCCTGCTCCTGCTTCTTTCTGGTCATCATGGTTTCTGTGATATCCTGATGGTATCCGTTCAGGCAGGCCCCCGTTTTTTTGAAGGTCTTGTCCTGTACGCCGCCGCAGCGGACATAGATTTTCCCCAGCTTCGGGTGATTCCATGGATAGATCACCTCGGAACGCCCAGTTTCCAATATCTCACGGACCGAATCCTGCACCATCTCCACATAGTCCGGCTCAATATTATCAAACCAGTGCCGATAGCACTCCTCCGGTCCAGTCTCATCCGACACTCCCAGAAGAATCCGCATGGTCCGGTCCGCATACATCCTGGGCCCGCACCCCTCCTCAAGTTCGATGGTCCAGATACCGGTTCTGGCTCCCTCCAGAATATCCTCCATGCTTTTCCTTGCTTCAAGCTTGTTCTTCTCTTCCTGCTCCACCACGGCATTGACATCCCGCTGGGCAAATATAGCGCAATTCTCCTCCGCCGTTTTCTCTGTAGCGGAATAATGGATCTCCATATGTTTCAGCCCATATGCATTGTCTTGCACCTCATAACGCACATAGAACTTCTTCTTTTTCTGAAGCTGAGCCAGCACATAGTCCCTTTTCGTTACGGCAAAAAGTCGCTCCTGATCGCGGGGAACCACGTACCGGGTAATATACTGCTCCATAGCCGATCGATACCCGTCTTCAAAACTGACGGCCCAATCCATGCTCATCTGTTCGCTGTTCCGGTATATCTCACATTCGCCGGTGTCGAAGTTCACCTGATATATCCCCAGATAATCCACGCTGAGGGCATGGAGAACGTTATGGCTGCGCTTTTGAAGTTCACGGACCAGATTGCGCCGTTTTAAAGAGGATACGATAAAATATGCGGCGGTTTGCAGCATATTTGACGCATATTCCAAAAGCTTTGCCGGCGGATTGTCTACGCCGTAAAAACCGATAAGCTTTTCCCCGTCATAGAGCGGCACTACCACAAGAGAACGGATATTCTGCTCCTTTAAGATCTCATACTGAAGAGGGGCGCTATCCTTGATCTCTTCCAGATTCTCGATGACGATATGCCTGCCGATATCAAAGTTCCGATACCAACCGGCGCACACCTCTGAAGGAACATTCTGGAGATTCTCCTTTTCCGGTTTTACTCCTTCGGCCACCCATTCATAGGTATTGTCGTCGCCGCCGCGGTCGTTCTGTTCAAATATATAGGTGCGTTCTCCGTTCAGGGCTTTTCCCAGACACTCCAACAGCACCTCCAATGACTGGTCCGGAGTTTCCTCCAACAGGGCTACACGAAGGCCCTCATTAATGACGGTCTCCAAATTCTGAACATTTTGCATATCACTGTGCCGCTCACAGCCTTCAGCAGCCGGTGCACTTCCGCCGCCCCGTTCAAAAAACTCCCTTGAATTATTCATACACCTATCCTCCATACAGACCGCATTCCGGCCATCATTCGTGTGAACTTAAAAGTTTTACTGCAAAAAACCGCCCCTTATGGAGCGGTTCATCTGTCAGTCGACCTATCCCTGATTATTTGAGGTTAACTTCTGCACCCTCTGCCTCAAGTTTAGCCTTGATCTCCTCAGCCTCCGCCTTGGAAACTGCTTCTTTCACTACCTTCGGAGCTTCGTCAACTACTGCCTTAGCTTCCTTAAGTCCTAGTCCTGTGATCTCACGAACAACCTTGATAACCTTAACCTTAGAAGCTCCTGCAGATACTAACTCTACGTCGAACTCATCTTTCACTTCCTCTGCTGCTGCCTCTCCGCCTGCTGCTGCAACTACAACGCCTGCTGCTGCAGATACGCCAAATTCTTCCTCACATGCTTTTACTAATTCATTCAACTCTAATACTGATAATTCTTTGATTGCATCAATAAATTCAGCTGTTGTCAACTTTGCCATTGTATTATCCTCCATATTTAATATTATGTGACAGCTAACCTGTCCGCCCATCTATACGGCATCTGAAATGCATGCCCGGATGGGTATCGTTCGCACATACCTTATGGTATAGCTTTTCCCTATTCTGCCGGGGTCTCTGCTGCTTCTGCTGCTTCTTCGGCCGGAGCCGCTGCTGCACAGGCTTCTGCTCCGCCCTGCTCTGCGATCTGATTGAGAACACGTGCAAGATTGGTGATCGGTGACTGCAAGCTTCCAAGCAGCTTGGACAGTAACTCTTCTCTTGACGGGATCTTAGCTAACTCTGACAGTGCAGCGTTATCATACAAAGTTCCCTCAACCACTCCTGCCTTCAGTTCAAGAGCCTTCGCATCCTTAGCGAACTTGCACAGGATCCTTGCCGGAGCCGTTGCATCGTCCTTAGAGATCGCGATCGCGCTCGGGCCTTCCAGATGCTCGTCCAATGCCGCAAGCTCAGTCCCTTCGAAAGCTCTCTTCATCATTGTGTTCTTACAAACCTTGTAGATGATCCCCGCTTCTCTTAACTGCTTACGAAGCTCTGTATCCTGCGCAACAGTAAGTCCGCGGTAGTCAACCAATACAACACTTGCCGCATCCTTGACGTCATCTGCAATCGCCTGTACGATCGGTTGTTTTAATTCAACTTTTGCCACGAATGGTGCACCTCCTTCTGTTATTGAATACGTTGACTGCGTAAAGAAAAGCACTATTAAAAACACCCCTATGCAAAGACACAGAGGCGTTGTAAATTCATAAACATCGAATCTAACTTTCCTCGGCAGGCGTTGATCTGCTTACGCTTGGGATCTCATGTGAAACCCCTCGCACCTGCTGTCTTCGGCAGTCGAATGACATTATATCATCTCAGGACGTTTCTGTCAACTGATTTTCCGGTGAATTTTCGCCGAATTTCACTCCGTCCCCAACTGCAGTTTATCGAAATGCTCTCCCGGCACCATTATCTCCAACTGCTTATTCAGATTATCGATCACCACTTCATCATGCTCCCCGCCGAATTCTCCGTCCAGCGTCCAGGGAATCTCCTCCAGCGATTTAAAGGTGATATGTCCCGTCTTAAACGTATACATATGCTTCGTATCCACCTGTTCTATCAGAAGCGCCGCGATAATCTCCTGCAAAGCGATGGGATTAGCCGGCTTCCTGATCAGCGTCACCTCGAACAGCCCGTCATCGAATACCACCTGCTTCCCGATCATGCTTCGGAATCCGCCCACCGAGCGAGAGTTCGTCACCATTCCAAATATGAATTCATCTTCAATAACTTCTCCGTCATGCTCTACCCTGATGCTGTAAGACGGCACGTTGAACAGACGTTTCGTACCCTCCAGCACATAAGCCAAATGTCCGAGTATATTCTTCACTTCCTGCTTCGTCTCATATGATACATCCGTAAATATACCGAAAGCCGCCACATACACGAAGATATCATCATTAAACTTACCGACATCACAGGGAAACCGCTCTCCGTTGACCGCATTATCCGCCGCCTTAAGCAAACCCTTGGGAATATGCAGGCTGTTGGCAAAATCATTGGTCGTGCCTGTCGGGATATATCCTACCGGCGTTCTTGCGCTGCGGTGCATCATCCCCGTCACCACTTCGTCGATCGTACCGTCCCCGCCGCTGCAGACGACCAGATCATATTCTTCGGCATTATATCCAAGGATCTTCTTATACGCGTCTCTGTATGCCTGGGTCGGATATACCACCACCTCGTACCCGGCCTTCACAAAAATGTCAATAATATCCGACAGCTTGGGCCTCAATAAGCCTTTCCCCGCTCGCGGATTATAGATAAATAACATTCTCTTCATATTAAACAGCTCTCCTTCTATATTAAATCCTGCGCCGTCATGCGAACGCATGATATTCTATGCCAAAAACACAAAGAGGACATATTACATGCCCTCCTAGATATGTATACCCATCCGGGTATCCTGCAGTTAATGCCCGCCTGGCCGGCAAGCTGCCGTCCGGCAATGTATACTTATCCGGATACCTCTCAATGCATACCTATTAAGCAAACAGGCAATTCCGGTCATGTACAACTAGTTACTTGCAACAAGGAAATCCTCTATCCCTGCCACTGCCTCACTCTCATCTTGTCCTTCCGCTACTACTGTGATACGCTCACCTTTCTGTAACTTCAGACTCATCATCCCCATGATACTCTTCGCATTGATCTTTTTGTTATCAATCTCAATAAACACCTGGCTCGCGTACTGGCTTGCTTCCTGAACCAGATGTGCAATCGGACGTGCTTCCATGTCCATATTGTTTTGAATCGTAACAGGTTTCTTAGTCATAAAAAATTGCTCCTCCTTGCTATTCCCTTAACTTTACCGCTATATCACTTAACTTCCTGAGCCGGTGGTTCACTCCTGATTTCCCGATCGGGTTCTCAAGAAGCCCCCCCAGTTCCTTCAAAGTCGCTTCCGGATATGTAAGACGTGTAAGGGCGACGTCTTTCAGTCCTTCCGGCAACTTGTCAAAACCAATAGTATCGCGTATATACTTGATATCTTCCATCTGTCTGACAGCAGCAGATACCGTCTTGTTAATATTCGCCGTCTCACAGTTCACCTTGCGGTTCACAGAATTACGCATCTCCTTCATGATGCGGACATTCTCAAGTTCCAGCAAAGCAACATGTGCTTCCATCACATTCAGAATGTCAACAATCTGCGAGCCTTCTTTCAGATATACAACGTAGGTCTTTTTTCTCCCCACGATCTTCGCTTCCATATCAAAACTATTGATCATAGTCTTAAGATGATCTGCCTCTTCCCATGTATTACAGACGATCTCAAAATGATAAGATTTGCTCGGATCACTCATGGAACCGGCCGTGATAAATGCGCCCCGGATATACGCACGCTTACAGCAGACCGCCTGCACCATTGCGTTTCTGACTGCCAGCAGTTCTTTTCCTTTGGCGTAAATATCGTAACTTGCGCTGCCCTTTGCCATGTTCCTACGAATTGCGATACCTGTTCCTATATTAAATGTTTTTTGCAATAATGTAAAGCATTTTCTTGCAACTGCAAAATTTTCCGTATGAAAGCGGATAATGCATCTGCCCTTTTTATCCTCGGCAAACTCTCCCGACATACGGACAAATGCAGACAACTCCGCCAGATTGCAATGCCTTGCTTTCGCATAATGCTCTGACAATTCTTCCTTTATCATGCCCGAAAATGACATCCCATACTCCTATCTTGCTTTCGTAACCGTATCTTTCCCAATATCCCTGTGTTCGATGCGGATTCCATAATTCTCATTCTTACTCAAAATTTCAAACAGCTCGTTAGCCAAAGTAACTGAGCGGTGCTTCCCTCCGGTACATCCGATCCCGATCACCAGCTGGGTCTTGCCCTCCTGAACATAGTTAGGTATCAGAAATTCAACCAGATCTGTCATCTTCTCCAGGAATATTTCCGCCTTCTTATTGTCCATGACATAATCTCTGACCTGCCTGTCATTGCCGCTGTGCGGACGTAATTCTTCTATATAATAGGGGTTCGGAAGAAACCTTACGTCAAACACCAGATCCGCATCCGGCGGGATCCCGTATTTGAATCCAAATGAGAGCACAGATATGTACAGGTTCTTATACTCCTTATTCTGTACAAATATCTTATTCAGCTCTCTCTTTAACTCCCGGGTAAGCATATGGCTCGTGTCGATCAGATAATCCGCCTTTTTCTTAAGAAACAAAATTCTTTCCCGTTCCTTCTGAATCCCCTCGTCCACACGGCTGTCATTGCCCGCCAGCGGATGAAAACGCCTGGTCTCCTTGTAACGCTTGATCAGTACGTTGTCTGACGATTCCAGAAAAAGGATCTCATACTTCATTCCGGCCCCGTCCAATTCCCCCAATACCTCCGCCAGTTCATCCAAGCTCTGTCCGCTTCGGATATCCACGCCCAGAGCGGCCTTATTCAGTTCACTCCCCGGTACACGCAGCAGATCCGCCATCTTCGGAATTAGCTGAACCGGCAGATTGTCCACACAAAAATACCCCACATCCTCCAGCATCTTAAGCGCCGTACTCTTCCCCGCGCCCGACATTCCGGTTACAATCACACATCTCATCTCAGAATTCTCCCTGTCTCTCAATTACTCGTTTTATCTCAGAATTCTCCAAGTCTCTTCACTTCAGGTTCCAGCCTTACCCCGAACTGTTCCTCCACCTTATCTGATACCCGGCGCATCAGCTCCGCCACATCGGCCGCCGCCGCTCCGCCCTTATTGACTACGAAACCACAGTGCTTCTCGGACACCTGCGCCCCGCCGACCGCGAATCCTCTAAGTCCGGCATCCTGGATCAATTTGCCCGCAAAGTACCCTTCCGGCCTCTTAAACGTACTTCCGGCGCTTGGATACTCCAAAGGCTGTTTACTGACCCTTTTCTCTCTCAGCTCCTCCATCCGCGCCCTGATCTCATCCTTATCGCCTCTCTGCAGCTGTATTCCGGCTCCCAGCACAATTGCCCCTGTTCTGGCCGCAATGCTGGTTCGGTAACCGAATTCCATCTGGTCCGCAGGAACCGCGCGCACCTCTCCTTCCGGCGTCAGCAATGTAACCTCTCTGATCACATCCTTCATCTCACCGCCGTATGCACCCGCGTTCATAATACATGCGCCGCCCAGAGTCCCCGGAATACCAGAAGCGAATTCAAACCCTGCGAGTCCTTCTTCCAATGCACGGTTTGCAATGGCTGACAGCAGCGCTCCCGCCTGAGCCGTAACCGTATCTCCCTCAACCCGAATCTCATTCATCTCCCGGTAGATCTGTATGATCACTCCTTCATATCCCCGATCTGATACCAGAAGATTGCTCCCATTCCCCACAATGTAATAGGGAATCTTCCCTTCCCGGCACACAGCGACAATCGCCCGCACCTCCTCGGACGTCCTCGGCGTTACGAATACCTTCGCCGGGCCGCCGATCCGAAAGGTCGTGTGGTTCTTCATAGGTTCTTCCAACTTGATCTGCTCGTCTGTAATGATCCCTGATAATTCATTATATATGCTTCGTCCCATATTATTCCCCGTTTATTTTCTTATTTTGTTTCATACCAGTTACATATTACGCCTTACAATATTATGCCGTCAAATATCGGCTGATAACATTGTACGCAGTCGTGCGCTTTCTTATTATAACTGATATGGAGAATTTTTAACAGTCTAAATATCATTTTACTTTTGCATCCATATTCACCATTCCTGCATATCTACTTCAGAGCCAAATGTCATTTCCAGAAGTTCTGCGGCAATATATGGCGGTTTTAAGTCTGCTTGTCTGTTATGGCCTTATCTTTATTGGCTTGTATTATTCTAGAAAAAGAAATCAATTATATGAGCGAAAGGATTAAATCTCTTTCCATTACTTCTGAAAATGGCTTTGTCCTTATTCCCACAGATAATGATAGCATCAAAAGATTAGATGCTGTACTTAACGTTAAAGGAAACAGCGAAATGTTATCCAATATAACAAGCAATTTTTCTGTGCCTGAAAATATTCATGCTATGGCAGCGAAAATAGACCAAAAAGCTGATGATTTAATCAAGACATAATTTTGGACTATTACGATATGCTTGAAAGACAAATTTGATAAAAGTCTGATATTTTCTGGCAATCCTACTTTTCTGTTATTATGTCGCAGAACCTGATATAGCGAGATTCCATTGGTCAAAAACAACTATTACCTCATTGACAGTTTTGTGGCACATAATAATACAGAAAAAGAATGGCTCACTTCACATAAGAAATGAGCCATTTTTCTATCAATACTAATTTTTTATCTTTTCAAGCAATTTCTTTATATCTGGAGAATCAATTAATACACCCAATCCTGCAAGCAACTGAATGCAATCAACATACCCTTGGCAATATGCCTGCTCTTCTTCCACAAATGCGAGATGCTTTAATTTTTCCATATAATCCTCTATACTTTTCCTTTTACTTGTTTCCATTGAATCCATTGCCTTAAGAAAAATCTTCTGCGCCTCTTTTTTCTGTTCTTCTGCTTCTGCTACTTCCGAAAGCTGAATATAACTTTCACGTTTCACATTTCCACACCGCAGTCCATTCAAAAATGTTCCAATCTCACTCCATACTTCGTTTCGCATAATAATCTCCTTTCACCTTTTAAATACCTTTGAACTTATTGTAGCCATTTTATAATACTTCTTCTCTTTTTTTCTCATATATCAACTTAATAACCTGAAAAATAGCTGCTGATATTTTGATGTTAAAGGATCAAAATATATATTACTTTTTGAGATTATAGATAAAAAAACGGCCCTGTTATTAATCATAACAAATGCCGCTTTTTCATCTCACAATTAAATTTATAACCTATTCCCCAAACTGTCAAAATATATATGGGATTTGCCGGATTTGTCTCTATTTTTTTTCGCAATCTACGTATTAAGCTCATCACATTATCTTCTGCTCCATGATAAGAGGAATCCCATACTTGTGTATAGATTTGTTCTTTCGAAAATACCTGTCCAGGGCTTTTGCCAATAAATAAAGTATTTCATATTCATAATTTGTTAGTTCTATGCTTTTTCCTTTCACCTTAACTGTCCGATACCTTAAATCTATGACAAGACCATCATATTCTAGAATACTCTCCATAGAAAAAGCATCCATTAAATTAATACTATTTTTCCTCCTTAAAAAATGAACTAATTCATTAAATGTTGTTTCCTTCCTACTTGTATTAGCAATTCCACATATTGCTTTATTGATCTGATAGGTATATTTGCCATACGCATACACTGTATCATTTTTATCCATTCAATATCTGTATCCGTATACTGTCTGTACTTTTGATCCGTTCTAGTTATCTGTGGTATGAGTTTCTCTCTTTCGTAATATCTTAATGTTGCAGTGGAAAGACCTGTTATTTCTGCAGCCTCTTTTGCCGAATACATATCAATCACACCTTCCTTCTCTATCAGCAAATTCTATTGAATATCAGTATTTCAGTAAAGTATAAACTATGAAGTGCGCTTCATGTCAATAAAATTCAACTCATTACTCATATTTACCAATGATACTGCCCTGCTGAATCATATATTTCCCCGCTATTTTCATAAAACGGCTCTTTGTAGGAATACCAGTTAAATCTATCTCTCTATCAAGAGCGTACATTGTAAAACGGTATAAATGCTGTCTGCCCCTAGATGGTTTGGGGCCGGCATACCGATACAGTCCATATCCAATTCCTTGTCTGGCATTTCCCAGACCTGAAACAATTTTGCCACCCGGAATCGCTCCGTCTATCTTTTCTCTGGCTGGTATATTAAAGATAAGCCAATGTGTAAAATTCTTAAAGATCGGGTGCTTAATATCTTCAAGGATAATGGCCAGCGTTTTTGCACGTGGAGACAGATTTTTTATGATAAATTCAGGAGAGCGATTCTGCCCCCGCCCTGTATTTTCTACCGGGAATGTCTCTCCATTTTTCATATTGCTACATTCAAAGTTCAAAACATCCATATCTATTTCATACCTCCATCAAACAAACTGCTTATTTTCAAGTTGTCTGATAAAATCATCAACTATATCAGACAGACTTTTCTCTACTGAAAATCCATCATCAAAAAATCCTGCCATCTCTAATGAAACAAAGCCATGCAAAATGCTGTGGTAATATCGGGAATAATAAATTATTTTTGTTTTCTCTTTCATATATTGAGATAATGTCTCAAATAAAATTGATTTCACTTCCCGTCCTGCCCCAACCAGATTTTCTAAATTGCTATGAGGAACTTTCAAAATAATACGATACATCTCAGGATTTTTTTTCGCATAGCTATAATACGAGAAAGCAATCGCCCGAAGTGCTTCTCCCTGCTTCTTTTGTGCTACGGCATCCAACATCTCGTCTCTTAACCGGCTTAATGCTAAATGGCTTAGAGAGCTATATAACTCTTCAATTCCCTTAATATGCGTATACAGTGAAGCTGGTTTTATATCTAGCTTCGCTGCCAGTTTATGCAGCGTTAAATTTTCATACCCATATTCTTCTACTAATAATGCTGCTGTTTTAACCACTGCCTCTTTCGTAAGTCCTTGTCTTGGCATAGTTTTCTCCCTTCCTAACAATATTAGGAATATTGTATCCTAATATTGTTAGGAAGTCAATATAGAAAAACAACAGCTCAATTATTCCCTGACAGATACTGCCTGTTTCCTGTCTGGTCATACGCATCCGCACCCGACAACCTCCGACTTCCATTTTGGAAATGTCTACACAATATCCATAAATAGTTTAAATAGATCATATTTCTGCGAGTTTAGTATGCCGGAAAATTTTCAAAAGTTGACAAACGTTATTTTGTGTAGTATTATTTCAGACAGAGCGCACAGGCTCAAAAGGAGATTGTTATGAATTTTTACTTAACTAACCAGCCCAAAAAGAAACTGAACTCTACACAATTTATGCCGATGAAACATTGTGTAGAGTATAGCGTATAAATGCGCATTTAGTTTTCATCGGAAATAAGGAATAATTACGCTCATTTTCAATGGGTGCTATTTCTTATATTCCGCATGAGATAATGATGTGAGCAAAAGGCTATGGACAATGTTTTGTCCATAGCCTTTTGCTTTTTGTTCATCAGGAAAGGCAGAAGGTAGGTACGTTTGCGTGTACCGGGCTTTCTGCTTTTTCTTTTTAACTTTCATTAGTACACATAAGAAAGGATATGTAAATATGAGTTTATTAGAAATCAGAAGATTAACACATTCATTTGGGGAGAATCTTCTCTATAAAAATGCGGAATTTGCATTAAATAAAGGAGAACACATAGGAGTTGTAGGGCAAAATGGAACAGGAAAATCTACCCTCATAAAACTTTGCACGAAACAGATTTTGCCCGACGAAGGTCAAATTAAATGGCAGCCTAATATCACCATAGGCTATTTAGATCAATATGCAGAGATCGACCATAATATTACAATGCATGATTTTTTGAAATCCGCTTTTTCAAACCTCTATCAAATTGAAAAAGAGATGACGCTGCTTTATCAAAAGGCAGGTACAGGAGATATAAATGCCTTAAATCTTGCAGCACGTTATCAAGAAAAGTTAGAGCAATACGATTTTTACAATATTGACACTATGATTGAACGAGTTGCAAATGGCTTGGGACTGGTTTCTATTGGGCTTGAACGCTCCATAGCACAAATGAGTGGGGGACAAAGGGCAAAAATTATTTTAGCTAAATTGCTTCTTGAAAAGCCGGATATTCTTTTGTTAGATGAACCAACTAATTTTTTAGACAAGGAACACATTACTTGGTTAGCAGATTATTTAGCCACTTTGGGAAATGCCTTTATGGTTGTATCACATGATTATGAATTTTTGGATAGGATTGCAAATCGAATTTGCGACATAGACAACCATACAATCACAAAATATTTCGGTACATATACCGAATATGTAAAAAAGAAAACACTCTTACGAGAGGATTATGTACGGCAATATGCGGCTCAACAAAAAGAGATTAAAAAGACAGAAGAATTTATTAGAAAAAATATTGCTGGACGAAAATCAAGAATGGCAAGAGGACGACAGAAGCAATTAGATCGAATGGATAAAACGGAAGCATTGGAACAAAAAGAGAACAAACCTTATTTTCATTTCCAAACGGTTCCATTAACAAATACGGAACACCTAATCGTCAAACAGTTATCTATTGGTTATTACTATCCGCTTTTATCTGACATTACTTTCTCTGTTAAAGGCGGTCAAAAAGTTGTTATCACTGGATTTAACGGAATTGGAAAATCAACATTACTGAAAACATTGATAGGTTATATTCCTGCTATACAAGGGGAGCATAAATTCTCAAATCAAGTTACAATAGGTTATTTTGAACAGGATTTAATGTGGTCTGATTTAGAAAGAACTCCTATTCAAATTGTTTCAGACAGCTATCCTCATTTGGTAGCAAAGGAAATTCGTAAACAATTAGCACAGTGCGGAATTTCAAGTAAACACGCAGCCAATAGGAACGCTAAGCGGTGGAGAACAAGCCAAAGTAAAAATGTGTTTGCTGACTTTAACATCTTGCAATTTTTTAATCATGGACGAGCCAACAAATCATTTGGATATACAAGCGAAAGAAGCCCTTAAAACAGCACTATCCGAATTTCCCGGTACAGTATTGCTTGTATCACATGAGGAAGCGTTTTATAGGGATTGGGCGCAAAAAATAATCAATATAGAAAACCTTTAATTTCTGAAACATTCGCAATCTGCCCAGCGGCAGAAAAGAAAAAAAACGCTGTTGGGCAGATCATTTCCCATACTCTTTTTTCTTAAAGAAATCATACACGGCGGTTTTGAAATAATCAAAGCCGCCGTTTCTTTTTATCTTCTCAAGGAATGACGCGGTATCATTGTCAAAAGCGGCGGCTAAAAGGAGGTAGCCGCCATGAAACACATACCGTATCGACAAAATCCGACGGTCATTGACACATCAAAAAAAGCCCGTCCACCGCCGGGGGCAGACCGTCCGAAAACTCAAAAGTCAATTTTGAAAGTGGAGGAAACACATCATAGTCCAGATGTTTTAAAAGATAAAGTGGGTATAAACATGAATATAGAAGCAGTACAGGACACAAAAATGGAGAATGACAGAAGGTCAGAAACAGTTTTCGGACAGTCTGGGGGGATTACGTCCATAAGTATGAACTGTCTAATCATATTGATAAATTTTTCAATGCCTTTTTTCTTGTTCGCATTTTTTGCGGGCGGACTTTTTTACGCCCTCTGGTTTTCTTAAAAAGCTGCTTGGAAAGCGTAACAAAAGAGCCTTTTCCAAACGGATAGGGTGTGAAAGGGGACGGAAAGACAAGCCTTATTTCTTTTACACCACGAAGCAAGTATGTGAACTCTATGAAGCTATCTTCTTCTGAAATGAAAACTATCCAACATCGGTATGACCCACTTGCAAAAAAATCCTCAAAGGCAAAGCAAGAAATTATTACCGAAAACTTTCCAAACACGCTGCCCTTGAAGTGAATTTTTCAGAAATGAACGAAGAGGAACTCTTACAGCTTTACACGCTGGACAACTACGAGAGCAATTACTACCGCTTTGAAGTGTCCAACTATACAATCGTAGTATAACCTCTTTTCAGCACCCTTCCTACTATTTTTAGCATAACATATCTATTATTTACCCAATAAACCAATTTTTTACTTTCCTTATAAATGGTTTTCTTTTCTCGCAAGGGCAAGATTCGCCTGAGTTACTCAAAACCCACTTCGTGGATTTTGCTTACCTGACAAACTTGATGGAGGATTCCGCTCCCCATACCCTCGGTTCTGGCATATTTCCCCAATATGCAGGTTGGCTCCTATTGAAAATAGTCGCAGCGTGATTATCCCAATCACGGAGAAACCTAAATATTTCTATAAAAATCTCTCTTTCGTTTCCCATTGACGTTCCCTAATCGGCTTTATTATAAGAACTCTTTTTTATCCTTATAATAAGGGAAGTTCACTTTTACACTTTTAACAGAAAGGAACTATACAATGGCAAGACCAAAGAAGGACAGGGAACTACGACACAAACACCAAATTATGCTCCGCCTTACTGATACGGAATATGAAATCGTTTCTGAAAACGCAAAGGCTACACATCTTCCAACGGCTGAATATGTTCGGAAACAGATTATGAAGCAGAAGGTCACAGCGAATTATGAGATTGTTGCAGACCTGCCGGAGTTGAAAATCTGGTTGCAGAGTTTGGGAAAATCGGGAGCAACTTAAACCAAATTGCAAGGCATTTTAACAGCGGCGGCATCCACTCACAAGAAATGCGTAAGGCAATCGACCAGAGCGTGGCCAGAATTTATGAAATGAAGTATGAAGTCTTAAAGATGGCGGGAGATTTCCACTCTGCCGCCGGAGGTAGTTTGGATGGCAATACTGAAACATATAGCAAGTAAAAATGCCGACTATGGGGAAGCACAACGGTATCTCTTATTCCAGTATGATGAAAGTACGAACAAACCGATACTTGATGAAAATGGTGAATTGATCCCACGAAAGGAATATATCATGGACGGCATAAACTGTGATCCGTTCACGTTCGACATGGAGTGCAGGGAACTAAATGCCCTATACCACAAAAATGAATCCTATGATGAAATCAAATCCCACCATTACATCATCAGCTTCGATCCAAAGGACGCAATAGAAAATGGATTGACCGGGGAATGGGCACAGCAGATTGGAATGGAATATGCAAAGAAAAACTTTCCCGGCCATCAGGCTCTTGTCTGTACCCACATGGATGGGCATAATGAAAGCGGCAACATCCATGTGCATATCGTAATCAACAGCTTACGGAAATATGATGTGGAACGTCAGGACTTTATGGAACGGGCCTGCGATTCCCGTGCCGGGTATAAGCATCATGTATCTAAAGATTATCTGATTCACTTAAAGCAGTCACTTATGGATATATGCCGCCGGGAGCATCTGCACCAAGTAGACCTCCTTGCTCCTGCAGAAAAGAAAATCACAGACCGGGAATACCATGCGAAGCGCAGAGGGCAGAAGAAATTGGATGAACGTAACAGACAGCTCCGTGCAGACGGGCTGACACCACGTAAAACAGAATTTCAGACACAGAAAGAATTTCTACGGTCTGCAATCGAAGATGCCGCAGCCGTTTCCTGCAGCCAGGAAGATTTTCAGAACTTGCTTTTGGAAAAATACAATGTCAAATTGAAGGTCAGCCGGGGCAGGTTCAGCTACCTCCACCCGGAACGAAACAAATATATCACCGGAAGGATGCTCGGCACACATTATGTAGAAGATTATCTTCTGGAGCTGTTTAAGGAAAATGCAGAGCATAAGGAAAACAAAAAGCAAACAGTTGATATGGGGAAATATAATATGGAATCGAAGAAATCTGCAACCAGCCCATCCAATCTACTGCAAGAGGAAACTGTATCAGTCCTGTTTATCAAATCAGATCTGCGTCTGGTGGTCGATCTGCAAGCTTGCGTAAAGGCACAGCAGAATGCCGCTTACGCTAACAAAGTAAAACTTTCCAACCTGAAAGAAATGGCTAAAACAGTTGCTTATATACAAGAGCATGGATATAATACAAGGGATTCCCTGGAAGATTCTTTTTCAGAGATTAAGAGCCATGCTTCCATTTCCAGAAAAGAATTGAAGTCTGTAGAAGATAATCTCCGGAAGGTAAATGAGCAGATCCACTATACAGGTCAGTATCTTGCCAATAAATCTGTCTACCAAAAGTTTGTGAAAGCAAAGAATAAAGGGCAGTTCCGGCAGGAGCATCCGATGGAAATCGCACTCTATGAAGCCGCACGGAAATTTCTGAAAGAGCAGTCCGAAAATGGGAAGCTCCCCTCCATGAAGTTATTGAAAGCAGAAAAGGAAAAGCTGCTCCAACAGAAAAAAGAGGCACAGAAAACTTACCATTACTTCCGGGATTACCAAAAAGAATTAAATACCGTCTGCTTCAATGTCGATAAGATTTTAGGACAGACGCACACCCGACAGCCGGAAAAACAGAAAAGCACCGATATTTCTTAATCTTACTGGCAGAAAAACAGCCGCATGATTCCTTTATCAAATCTTTGCGGCTGTTATGATTCCAATGAAACAAATAGGTTTAAAAAATATCTTCCACTTTAGGGATTATTCCGCTAATGCCTTCGCTTTTCTCTCTCATGATACGACACATTTCATCCAGTTTTCTCTCCACATATTTCTGCATTTCCTCCCGTGCCGCTTCTGTTGGTTCAAAGGAAAAATAGAGCGGCTTCTCCCATTCCGCTTGGAACGGGTAGGGGAAAACATATAATTTCTTCACTTCCGGCATATCCGTGAACAACTGGAAAATCTCATAGGGCAGGATTTCCCCGCATACCAGGATGGAGCCTGTATCTACATAATAAACCTGTCCCTGGTACGTCGGCATACCTTGAGCCGCAAGCTGCTTCAAAGCATTCATCCGTATCGGTTCTATCTGGGTTCCTTGCCCCACACGCCATCTTGTCTGTGGGGCAAGCTCCCTGTAAATCCGTTCAGCTTCTTCATCCTTCCGGATATTATCGTCATAGTCATACCTGTAATTTTCTACCTGTATCTGCCCGTATGCAATCAGGCTTGTGAAAAGCGCAAGGGAATCCAGGTCAACATATACTGATTGATGTCCCCTGCCCTGATAAGAGCATAGAATATCCTCTAATGCGTCCATGATTTTCTTCATGGTTTCATACTTTTTTTCAGATTCTTTTTCCATTCCTTCTCCCCATTTTACGCTCCGCTTCTGCTGTCAGAAATATTTACTGGCATATCTTGTGTCTTATCCGATATTTCAGCCTGGTTTGCAGCTGCCGCTTTCTCCATCTTTTCTTTCTTCAACTGCTCTGTCCGTCCTAAATCCACATAGTGTGTCGCATATGCTTTTTCAATCTCCGGATTTCCGCTTTTGCTGAACCGCAGGGGGATTACCGGCTTATGTCCATGCCTTTTCTTCACACCCCACCGCTTGTAATAACAGAAAGACGGTTTCAGGTTCGTTTTCTTTGCATAGGACCGGATCTGTTTCATAATAAAGGAGAGCTTCTTTAAATTACACGTACACACCGCTTCCAGATACCGTACTTTCCCGAATCTCCAGTCCTCATACTTCTGCTTAGGCAGGACACCTATATCAACCAGCACATCAGCAGGGGCGGCATATCCCCTTTGCTGGCACTGGTGGTAGACAGCAGAATGTACTTTCCCTATCAGTTCTGATTCCTTCACTTTATCCTCCATGTGAATAACCCCGGCTGTATTCATTTGCAGCCGGGGATTCTATATACTTTTCTTTTTGTATCTGCCTGCCACCAAGTATTATATCGTTTGGAGCAGCCCTTTTTCAATTTCTCGAATGTCTTCCACAGACAATTCAGGAAAACAGCCTGCAATTTCTTCTGCCGACATTTTCCCCAACTTTAACATATTTTCTACTCCACCCCTTACTGCCTCCTTTGCAGCCTCACGTCTTTCACTTGCTATATGGGTACGCATGATCTTCTCTTCATCAAACAAAGCCATCATAATAGATATAACCTCCTTTTCTCTGCCTGCCAAAAACTTCCGAAGCACATCCCTGTCTTTACAGATACGGATGGTTTCCGTGACAGCCTCCCGGCTCCTTCCATACTGTTTCACCTGTTCATTATATACTTTTGTAAACGCAACATACTGGCTGATAATGTCATTCCCTTTATCTCCGTAAAGCACTTTAACCTTTACTTCAATAGCACATTCTTTCCCGCCGAAAAATTCTTTGGAAAGTGAGATTGTTTCCGGTCTGCTGGCACGCTCTCCTGTAAAAATCATGTATAATTCTGGTTCTGGAACATGAACCTTCTTGCTCCCATATAAATCTGCATCCTGTTCCTCAAAATAGTCATGGTAAATCTGCACTAAATACATCAGCACACGTATAATAATATTCATCGTCCATGAAGATTGATGCTCGACCAGAAACATGACTTTATCCCCAACCCTGAAAGCTAGATCGTTATAAATTCCATTCGTGAGGACGTTCCTTATGGTAATATCCATAAGCGCATCTTCCGTCGTCTCCGTATCCTCCGGATGGAGCGCACGGTATAACTGTATCAGATATTTCTTATCCTGAAAGAGCGTTGAAAAAACACTGTCTTTCGCCGTATATTTTGCAAACGCATTCTTTTTCTCCGCTGTTTTCTCTTTTGGTTCTTCCTGTAATGTTTCACCCTGCATCATATCACCTCGGTTCCAGATTTTGCCAATCAGTCCGGCAAATCGGCTATGCCCTGCCTTATAGTTTTATTATACAGAGAAACTCCCGATTGTTCAAGACATAAAAAGGGAGAAGCATCCGGCAGCATTCGCCAGACACTTCTCCTTTTCTTACTTCCGTCTGCGCTCCATATCCTCTGCCATTTCCATCTGCTGTGCCGGTTTTACACTCCGCTTTGCAATCTCTGCCTGTTTGCGGCGCAGCTTTGCCAGGACGGATACCCTGCCATTTTTCCCTTTTGGGGACATATTATTCCGCCTGCCGTCGATCATGTTGTAATTCTGTTCTTCATCTATCTCGGAACTTCGAAGATACTCCCCATTCTCCATATATTTCTGCCAGTTTTCAAGAGGCGGCTTATCCATAGCATTGCTGGACTGCATCTGGATATGCCCACCGGATATTTCCTGATTTTGCGGCTCTGCGGTAAGCTGTGGCGGATTAAGGTAATCCTTGATCTGCTGCTGCACCGACTGGTCAAATCCATGATATGCATGGTCTACAACCAGCTTCCCTTCTTCATCCAGCACAACCCATGCCACTTCCTTCCCATAAGTTTCATGCTCCATCAGAAAGAACTGCCTGCCTTCTATGATAATGCTGTCAAAGGCAAGCCATTTCCCCTCCTTCCCCTTGATGTGGAAATCTGTTGTATCAAGAGACACAAGTGTGCCGGACGAACTTATCCGGATAAACCCAGCTATGACAGTAAACCCATCTTTTTCAACATAGTAAGAAGTCACGACACCGCCCTTATTCAGCACAAGCACATCGCTGACGCTGATCGAATGCCCGTGGAATCTCCTTGGCAGCTTCTCATTGAAACGCTTGCGAATTTCTCCTGGCTCGTCCTCCGGCTGCATCCGTGCCAAATACACCTGCTCATAATCCTCATACTGTATCTGGATTCCCTTCTCCTGCAGCGCACTGTAAGGCCGGAACCGTATCTGCCTGTTTTCCGGGATATTTTTAAGCTGATAAACAGCAAATTGGTTCACATCCATCATTCGTCCTCCACCAGTTCCTCTTTGTACGGTTCCAAATCCATGTTTAAAAATGCTTCATCCGTAAGGAACCACAGCTTTTCCAGTGTGCTGTTAATAAGTGCAAGCATTTCTTCATCCCTGCCTATGTAGGGGATCACATTATATATTTCCTCTATGGTTGCCTGCCTGCTTTCCTTCTGGAACATTGCCATCAGGAAATATTCATTTTCCTCAAACCTCACCATCATAATTCCGGTTCTCCTTTCTTCTTTGCCTGTGCCTTCTGCCCCTGTTTTTCCTGTCCCGGTTTTTCCTTCTCCTGCGCTTTCATTCTTGCCTGCCGTTCCCGGAGGGCATTTAAGACAGACTGCTTCTTGCTGCCGCCGGATATGGCTCTGTCTGTTCTGGGGGCATTTTCAGCCGCTTTTTTCAGTTCTGCAGGCTGCTTTTCCGATACCTCTGTATCTCCAACAGATTTCCGTACCTCTGTGGCTGGATTCCTGTTTTCTTCCATCTGAACAGCTTTTCCTTCCTTTACCTCTGGCATTGTCTGTTGCGGAAGCGCTGCTTTCTCTTCCGGAGCTGATACTTCCTGCCCCGTCCTTTGTTCCAAAAGCATTGCTTCCATATCCGCAATCGCTTTCTGCACCAGCGGGCTTTCTCTGTAATGAGGAATTTCATTGATAAACTCTGTCTGAATTTCACCCGCTACCATAAGGTCATAAGTCGTACCATCATAAATGCTGTCATCTTCTAATTGAATACCAATACTTTTTATGCCATTTAGCCTGTCCGCAGGGATTTTTTCATATAATTCCATTGCTTCCTGCAATGTCTCCAGACGCTCATGAAATTCCCCCAATATATGAAATTCTGAACACTCTGCCACATAAAATGTTATAGACTGTTTCCGGTCTGCCCGCCCATTACTTTCAGGAATCTCCATATAGCCTTGCTTTTCATCCAGATATTTCTCCGCATTTTCCAGATATTCCTCCAATGTCCCCGTCTTTTCCGTAGAGATTGGATTGATGTCAACCGGGATTCCTGCTATCTTTAATCCATCCTCATGGAGCGCACTGAAAAAAGCATCCTCCTTCAGATTGCCGCTGTAAGACACCACAACATCTATATCCGAGCCTTCATGGTACAGCCCTTCTCTGGTTCGGCTCCCATATACCCTTGCACCAAGCAGCTCCACTTCCTCCGACAGCCCCATTTCATCAATCTGCGCCTGGGCATAACAGAGTACGGTTTCCTCAGTCCCTGCCCGGCTCTGACTGTTTAATGCAGGCTCCGGCTCTGTCATATCAGAAACCAGCGGCAGCTTCCCCTTCTCCGTTTCTTTCGCCTGTGCCTTCTGCAGATCTTCCTGTGCGGCTGCTTTTGCCTTCTCCTGCAATTCCTCATAATCCATAACCTTACATGCCGTCATGGAGATTCCTTCATCAGAAAGGATTGCTTCCATCGCTTCACCGATGGATATATCTGGGTTATCATACACGCCTCCGTCAATCTCCCGGAAATCTTTGCCATAAATCGTATAATCGTAGCCGTCTGAAACCGTCTGGATGGAAAAATAGCCTTTTCCTGTCTGGTATGCAATTTCAGCATCATAATTGTCGAGATATTCTTTTGCTTTCTGTAATGCCGACATCGTTTCCTCACGCACCCATTTTCCACTCAGGGAATATTTTTCTATGTCTGTGAGTGTTTCGATTCCATTCCTGCACTCAATCAGGGACATCCTGGAGGGCGGCTGCTCGCTGCTCTCCATGCCAAGCCGCTTGTCCACATGGTTTGGAATCTCATGATAAGCAGTAACTGCCGTATCCATATCTGAAAAATACTGATATGCCCTTTCCGCTTTGCCGCCCTCGGCATTCTGTATGACATAGTATTGTGCAATGAATGGCGGTTCCGGCTTCATCTCTATTCCTTTTTCCGAAAAATACTCGCCAATGGCTTCCATTGCCCCCTGGTCAAATCCATGCTCCAAGTCCTCTGCCACCAGCTCCCCATTCTGATTGACGATAATAGAGGCAACGGAATCCCCATATTCCTCATGCTCCATCCGGTAAAACAGCTCGCCGCTGATCTCCTTTGCTTCTACCGTATGCCATGTGCCGAAATGCCCGGTTGCAATAAACCCTTTCGTTTCCTCATTAATCTGCACGTTTTCTTCCATCACTAATTCCTGTTCCCTTATCGCATCCCTTGCCAGCCCGATAAACCCGTCCAGTACCGCCGGGTGGCTGTTTACCACATAGTCAGCGTTCATGTCCATCCCCCGGTTTATGTTTTCCGGTATCCCATATCCCTTTGCCCATGCCTTATTCCCAATAGAAAACCGCCCGTCATATTCCAAATGTTGTACGGTATTCGCAAGGATGAATACCACACGTTCCGCACCGTATTCTTCAATGATCTCCTTAGCGGCGTCATACGCCAGATGCAGCCCGTCAAAGTTCTTCCGGATCGCGTCCTCAATGGCATTTTTGCAGTCCAGGTTCCGTTTTCTTGATTCCAGGTAATCATCCGCCCGGCCATGCTCCATTGCATAGGGAAGCGTATGCGTATAAAGCGGCGGGTAGGCTTCTTCCTCAAAATACTGCGCTGCCTCTTTCCTTATCCTCTGTTCCCTCTGGCTTACAAAATCCGGCAGTTCCGTAAATCCAAAGCTGTCTACAAAGTGCGCCGACACATGCCCTCCACGGTTCAGGACCACAATATCACTCACCGAAAGGGAATGCCCTGTATATCCTTTGGGATGATTGAGATTGAATTTCTCATAAATAGTGTCCAGGTCGTCCTGTTGCCCCAGCCTTCCGCCATAGAGCAGCGCATAATCGCCTCCCTCCACTTCCATCCCGCTTTTCTTTATAAAATCCATATTGAAAAACAGGTATTCCCTGCCTTTCCCCTTTTCATCAATCTGAAAAATGCCATACCAGTCATTGGTATCCGTATAGAGCAGTTCTTCATTGGAACGGATCACCGCATCATGCATCTGTCCTTCCAATACAGAAACATCTAAGCCTGTGAGGGATTGCCGGAATTGCCCCGGCGTAGACATCCCTCCCACAAAATTCAGCTCCTCTCCCAAATTTAAAAATCCCCTTTCTGGGATTGGGATTGGCTGTATGGCAAGGACGGTTCCTGCATGGTTCACGACTACGTGATTCTCCAGCACGGCCGGATCTCCGGGATCATCGCCAGACCCCCGCAAGTCATAGCGGTAAAATCCCTTCGGCACGTCCCCCTCCGCTATCCGTCCGTTAGAAAACAAAGCCGGTACTTCAAATACTTCTACTTCCTGATATTCCTCGTCCATTTCCCTTTCTTCCTTCTCCTTATGCACAGATTCCATCACCAGGTGGCTTTCCCATGCCCTGGCGTCAACGCCGAATATCCCGCCAGTCTCTAAAATGTCCTGTTCCGTATTCATTAATGTGGAACTCCCATCTTCATGCAGACTATATATAGGAAGCCCGGCATTGTGTAAGGCAGCCGCCCGTTCTACCGTAAGCGGCAGTACTGAATCATTCCGATAGCCAAAGTCATGCATCTGCAAAAGACCGATCTGGTTATCCGGCAGGAAGTCAATCTCCGCCTGTGCCTCCTCCATAATCCGCCCGATGTCCCGGCTTCCCGGATTTTCTGCCGCTTCTATCATTTCCCCGACCAACCTTTTTGTTTCCCTCAGATCATCCAGTTTATAAGCATAGCGGACAGCCAGGTTATGTCCCTCCCTTCCCAATGCCTCACGCCCATACTCCGCACGGCTGATGATAAGCTCCACTTGTATCAGTGTGGGAGATTTTGACGCATCTATGATATGCCCTGCATCTATATACAGGACATCATAGAAATCCGGCATATTTTCATTCCTTTCCGGATTTTCAGAATCCTTCCATAAATCCAGATGCACACCATGCTCTTTTAAGAACTGTTCCGGGCTTCCGTTTTCTCCCTTTTGCTCTGCAAATGTCTGTAACAGCCTTAGAAAATCCACCCTGCCTACATTGTCTACAAGGTAAAAGCGCTTTGCGTCCTCACCGGAAAGGGCAACCTGGAATACCAGATCATCCTCCCCCAGCTCCCTCTCAGCCTCTTTTTCTTTCTGAAGCTTCTGGATATTCTCAACCATGCTGTCAATGAAAGAGCCTGCCGTTTTCCGGATAAAATCCATAGAGCTGCGCAACTCTTTCATCTCCATGCTGCTGGCCCATCCCGCCAGATACGGAAAGGAGTAGTCTGACACATCATCTAAACCGGAGAAACTACAGACCGTAAAAGCCACGCTCTCGGCCTCCGTTTCTATGGTCATCTTGTTTTTCTTCTCCCCAAGTTCCTCCATCACGTCCCGGTCATGGCACATGGCATGTGTCACTTCATGGATGGCTGTTTTCATGGTCTGCTTCTCGCTCATGCCATCCCGGATTACGATTTCTTTATTCACATTGCTGTAATACCCTTTAGTATCCCCTTCAATCTTTGCATAGCGCATAGGGGCCGGGGACACCATCCGGATCGCCTCCATGAAAATGTCAAAGTTCTCCACACTCCCCATCAGTTCCGGCGCATCCAGCTCCGGGAGCGGATCACCTTGCGTTTGCGAAATGTCAAATACCGTAGATACACGGAACCGTGGGATGATATGCTCCACTTCCTCCGTTTCCGGCTGTCCGTCCGGGCGCAGCACTGGCTCGTTTGTCTCCGGGTCAAATTTCTCCACTTCTTCCTTTTCCCTGATCGGCACAGGGGCAATAATCTTGATCCCCTTCTCCCCACGCTTCACCTGACGGTGAAATTTTTTGTTCCATGTGCCGTAGCCTGCCACCAAGGTTGACTCCGGCTTCTGCATCGCTATCAAAAGCGTGTTGTTAAAGCTGTAATTATGGAACTGCGACATCGTTTTCAGGTATTCCGTGTATTTTTCCGAAGTAAATAAATCCTTCACGCCCTGTTCCAGCCGTTCCGTAATCTCCTTTAACTGTTCTTCCCGTTTTCCGGTCATAAATTTCCTCCATTCCCTGCCGGGACACCTATGTGGAATCCCGGCAGATACGATATAAATAGAAAACGCCATCCCATCATCTGCTGACAGTATGGCCTCCTGCTTATAATTCCTGTTCTTTTTTCTTTGCTAATTTCTGACTGCCCTTATGGTTTCCGGCAAGCCTGTCTTTTGCCTCTTTCAACTTTCCAAGCACGGAAGGCTTTCTTGCCCCATCTGCAATCCGGGAAGCATCCGACACCCGGCCTGCATAGCTGACAGCTTTCCTCGGACGGTCTGCCACTTCCTGTACATCTTCCTCCATGCCAAGTGCCTCTGACGGCCCTTTGTCGTCCATGTTAAGCAAAGCATTTAATTCTGACAGCCGTTCAATCTTCTCTGCCAGTTCGTCCTCCTTTGCAAACGGCTTCTCCACTTCCTCCCTTGCCGTGGCAAGCTGCTGTTGCACGGTTTCCAGTTTCACTTCCGATTCCGTCAGTTTTTTCTCAATCCCGGAAAGTGCATTGCTGATACGCTGCAGGTTCCCTAACGGGTCTTTCCCCACTTCAATCTGGTAGCTGCACTGCCGTTTGATGGTAAGCTGGTAGGTCTGATTAAAGCTGTCAAAATTAGCGGAAAGGGTAAAGCCGTGGAACTCCCCAATCTGACCGGCTGTTTTCACTGCTTTCAATCCGGCGCAGGCGGCAATCAGCGCCGTTCCTGCTTCTTTCCGGTCTGTGTACGCTTTCCCGCCGATGACCATAGAAAAATCATCTTTTTCCTTATCTTTCTCCAAAAGCGGCTTCACTGCCTCCGCATCTGCTTTTAAGCCTGCAATCCGCTCTTTCAGCGCTGTGATCTTCACTGGGTAATTCCTTGCGATCTCCGTTTCCAGGCGGTACTTTTGGCTGGTATGGTTTGCCTTCAAAAGTTTCAGCTTGCTCACCTGGATGTCGAGATCCATCTTCTCTTTGATGTAGGGATTGCCCGTAGCCAGAGCTTTGATCTCTGCATAACTTAACGCCGTATCGTCCACGTCCTCACAGGCTCGTACCGGGGATTTACTGGTCATGATCTGGCTGATGAACTTCTGCTTGTTCTCCAAAATCTGCCACATGTACGCATCGAATGTATTTTCGGTAACGTACCGGTAGATCTGTACCTTGTCATTCTGGTTCCCCTGCCTAAGAATACGGCCCTCCTGCTGCTCCAAATCAGTCGGTCATTTTTTGCGGACAGTTCAATACATGCCATCCGTTTCTGCTCCCTGCTCCTGCGTTTGCTCTCGTTTGACTTCTCCCTCTGCATCTTCTTGGCGCAAACGGGACAATACTTTGATATGCCAGAGCCAGGGACGTATTCAACGCCGCACACTGTACAGCATTTAGCGGGCAACGCTGTCCACCGCTTTGTGGGTGTGATATGTAATTCACCGACAAAGCCGATGAATTTATAGTAAATCTTGATTTCCTGTTTCACTGTTCCGTCTGCAAGCTTCTCACGCTCGGAAACAAGTATCTTGTCTATCAAAGCGTTTATGATGGTTGCGTCCAGTTCCTTAATGCCTTGATAGTTACGGATAAGGGAGAGGAAGTCACGGATTCCCTGTGATTTTTCGTAGCTTTCGTTAAGCGTTTCTGTTACCTCTTTCAGCCTTGATTCAATCTCAAGCTGTTCTTTCTGGTATTTCCCCGACATCATCTCAAAATTCCGCTCGGTGATACGCTCCATGACCTTATCCTCGTAAAGAGAAGAAAATAGCCTGTCAAGCTCCGCAAGGCGTTTGTTCAGCTTCTTTTGTTCTTTCTCCATTGCCTTTGCCTTGCTCTGGTCTGTTTCCGTGAGCCGCTTCTCAATCGCCCTTACCGCCCGCTCATCATTCACCGCCATATCCGCAAAACGGTTGATGTCGGCAAGCACGGCGTTGAATAAGTCCCTCGCTTCAATGGCGTGTGCAGTACACATGACGTTGCCGTACCTGCCATAATTATTACAGGTGTATTGTACGCAGTCGATAATGTCGGGGCGTTTCCTCCTGTTTGCGCTCATCGCCCGCAAAGCATAGCCGCAGTCCGCACACTTGATAACGCCTGAAAAAATATTCTCAAAACCGCCCTTATTTTTTTCCCGCCTGCGGCTCGTCATAAGCTGTTGGACAGTATCAAATTCTTCTTGTGTAACTATGCCCTCATGGGTGTCGGGTATCACTTCCCATTCTTCGGGCAGCTTAGAGGGTCTTTTCTTGCTTTTCATATTGGCGGCAATCCGCTTGTAGCCTGCAAGGTTCCCCGCATAGATAGGGCTTCTTAAAATGCCCCTCACACTGTTCTCGCTCCAGATATAGCGGTTTTCCTCGTTATCCTCAAAGTATCGCTCATAGCCTGCCGCCCCCTGCTCCGCCGCATAAGCGGCAGGGCGTAGGATGTGCTGTTTATTAAGGTGCTTACGGATTTTTCCAAGTCCGTTTCCCGCCAATGCAAGGTCAAATATCTCCCTTACAACGTGCGCCACCTTATCATCAATCAGCAGATGGTTGTGGTCGGCGGGGTCTTTGATATACCCATAGGGTGCATATGTCCCCATGAATTTCCCCTGCTGGAACCTCGCACGGTACGCCGATTTTATCTTGACCGACACATCGGCGGAATACATTTCGTTTAGGATATTGCGGAATGGTGTGATGTCCATCGCCGATTTATTGAGCGTGTCCACGCCGTCATTGACCGCTATATACCTCACATTATGCTCTGGGAAAAAGACTTCGAGATACAAGCCGCAGTCAAGGTAATTCCTCCCAAGCCTTGATAAATCTTTCGTAATCACGCAGTTTATCAGCCCGTTTTCAATGTCCTTAAGCATTTCCTGAAAGGCTGGTCTTTGGAAATTTGTCCCAGAATACCCGTCGTCCACATACGTTTTTACCAGATTCCATCCCTGCTTTTTCACATAATCAGCAAGAATGGATTTCTGTGTTGCAATGCTCGCACTCTCGTTATCCGTACCGTCGTCCTTTGACAAGCGGCAGTAATCGCCGACATTATAAATCATACTTCCTGTTCTTGTCCCTGCCATACTGTTAAACCTCCGTCTTTGCTCTACTAAATTTCATGTTCCATTGCGTACATTCTAAGCGGATAACCCGTCATTGTCGAAGGTGTCATTTCCCGTAATGCTCTTTCGGATGTCCTCGGAGATAATCGGGATGAACGCTTCCGCAACGGTCTGTGTGCCAACATATTCACGGCTGACAACCATCTGCACTGGCTGTCCTGCCACATTGCGCTTTCTCTTTTTGTTCGCTGTCTTATCCTCGCCCATATTCAAATCTTCCTTTCCAGACAGGGCAGGGGAGTATATAAAAATGCTCCCGCCCCGCCAATCTGATACAATCAATCCCCGCTGTTTATCTCTTTCTGCAATGCTTTAAGGAGAGCCGCCGCTTCATCAGCAGTCAACGTGATTCCCTTTCCGCATTTCTCACGGTTCGGGGAAAAGCTACGGATGTCATATTTAGGCTCTTTCCCATTCCATGAAATAAGGTTGATTTCTTTTGTATAGCCGCTGTCGCTTGCCGACAACACGGCGATTTCCTTTACAATCTCATATTGAATATCTTTCATTTCCTGTCTTGCCTTTCTGCTTTTTTATCTGTCCAAAGTTTCTATTTACTGCCCGAAAAGAGAAGATTAGCGGCTGTCCCTGCCCCGTTTCCTCTGCAATTCACGCTCCAAAAGTTTGATGATGGTGTCCTCCATCTGCTTGGGCGTTGTGCCTTTCGGGAAATATTTCTTTAACCGCTCCATACCGATTTTCACGGTTTCTTTCTGGTTTCCTTTTTCCTCCGTCATAATCGCAAAGATGGTATCCATGTCAAGCCGCCCGCTCTGGCTTAGGCTTTTCATCCGCTGTGCCTGTGAAAGTGAGGGCGTTGCTTCCTCGCTCTCCATCGTGGCGAATAAATTTTCCTGCTCGTCTTTCTTCAGAAAGGACAGCTCCGCCGCAGGCGTGAGGGCGATTTTTCCCTCATCCACCATCTGCAAAATCGGCGGTATCAGTTCCGTCAATCGAATAAATCTCTGCACGGTCATCCTGCCAACGCCGAAGCCCTGCGCCACTTTATCGTCCGTCCGCAACCTCGTCCCAACTTGTGACGAGGTTAAATCCGTGCGGAAGCCCTGCCGCTTCATGGCTTCGGATTTCATTTTGTAGGCGAACGCCCGCTCACTCGGCAGGATATTTTCTCTTTGGAGATTGCTGTCCACAAGGGTAATGATGGCTCGGTCACGGTCTAAGGGCAGGACAAAGGCGGGGACTGTGTTTATCCCTGCAAGCTCCGAAGCACGCACACGCCGCTGTCCCGCAATGATTTCATAGCCGTTGCCGTCCTCTTTCGGGCGTGTGATTATCGGCGTTACGATTCCAAACTCTTTGATACTCTCTGCTAACTCTGACAGCATTTCATCCTCCACCACATGAAACGGGTTATCGGGAAACGGATATAAATCTGCGGTCTTTAATACCTTAAAATCCTGTTTCTTCATTCACATTCCTGCCTTTCCTTCGCTCTGTTCCGATTGCTTTTCTGCAATTCTTCCAATATTTCTGGCGGGATTTTGGAGAGCAGCCGCCCCATCTGCTGATTGGTTTTCTGCAACTCAAATATCCTCTGGTTGGCTTTCTGTACCTTTAATTCCTGCTCGTACTTTTCATCACGCATACGCCCCGCATAATCGGCTTCCTGCCCGATTTTCTCTTTCAAGCTGTCGATATACGCCTGCTGTCTCCCGATTTCCTTAGAGAATTTCTCCACGTCTGGAAGCCATGCGGAGAGCAGTTCTAACGCCTTATCCCTTTTCTTGCCTGCGTTAAAGGCGTTAATATCAGAGAGGGCAGACACGATTTCCGCATACTGTTTATCCAATCTGCCGCCCAACTTATAGAGCCATGTGGGGATGTGCTTCCGCTTCGTCTCCATTGAGGATTGACCTCTTTCCAATTCGCTCCACCGTGCGGACATACGCTCATGGTAGGCGGTCTGCCACTCGGATAAGGATTTCTGGTTGCCTAAGATAGACTTCGCTGACAGCTTGTTGTCTGGCGTAAGCGGCACAAAGCATAGGTGCATATGGGGCGTTTTCTCGTCCATATGGACGACTGCGGAAAGGATATTTTGCTTTCCTACACGCTCCGAAATGAAGTCAAGAGCCGTCTGGAAATAGGCTTTTTGTTCTTCGGGCGGTAAGCTGTTCATAAATTCTGGTGAAGCGGTGATGAGCGTTTCCACCATCATCACGCTGTCTTTCCTCGTCCTGCACCCTGCTTCAGCCACCATTCGGTTTATCTCTTTTTTGTAGGTGTAGCAGGGCGGCTCCACAAGATGGTAGTTATCTTTGGAGCGTCCCACGTCAATGTCTGGATTGCTTTTATAGGCTTCTTTCTTCCGCTCGTTGTGGCGTTCACAAGCCGCAACGCCGCCTGCCTTGCGTTTTTGGAAACGCAGGATTGCATAGGGCATAATCAATCTTCCTTTCTTTCGGCGGGTAATCTTCCAGAGGGTGACGGTTGGTGACGGTGGTGACGGTGTTTTTGGGATGCCCCCACGGGAGCCACCGCCTGTCACCGCACATTCTTCCATCCGAAGCCGCCAGGCAGAGGATGGGCAGGGCGCAAGCCCTGCTTTAAGGGAGTCCAGAGGGAACGTCTGGCACACGACTTTGCAGGGCAAAGTGTAGTGTGTTACACCCTGTAAACGCAGTCGGAAAAATCGGAAGATTTTTCTGACCGCAGGGGTGGCTTTACGAGCCGAAAAAGGCGAGTAATGCCCACGCCTGCATTTTGCGTTTATGGGGTGTTCTCCCGCAGGGATGACAGCGGCGGGGGTATCCCAATCTAACCGTCATCACCGTCACCACCGTCACCCGACTGCCTTGTGAGGGAAATCTCCCTGCCCCCTTTCTTCCTGTGGTAGCTGTAACAGATATTGTTTTCACTGAGGAAACCGGCACGATATTCGTTGAGCCGCTTCGTCATGATGTTGGGCGGCGTTCCCGTTTCCCCCATCGCTTCCAGTAGCTCCGTTGCCGTTCCAGTCCATTCCTCCCTGCCCTGCATGAAATCCACTAACCGAAAAAGGACGTCTGGTATCGCTTCTTTCGCAAGCTGTTCCTGCTCCTTACGCTCCACCAGTTCCCAACTGCAATCGCGGAAGCGGAGCGTGAACTCCTGATAGGGCGTGTCCCTGCCCGTCACATACAGCTTTGCGGCATTGGACGCACGGCTTTCCTGCTGCAGGACAAAGGTTGCGTCCGCACTCCCCGTCAATCCCGTCGTGCCAGACACTTTGTTGAACACGTCGCTGTCGTTCTGCTTTCGGATGTGGTGTACGACAATGACCGCCAGGGAATGCCTGTCGGCAAAGTCTTTGATGAGGGAGATGTCCCCATAATCGCTTGCATAGGCGTTGTCTTTGGATGCGGTGCGGACTTTCTGCAAGGTGTCAATCACAATGAGCCTGCTGTCGGGGTATTCTTTTAGATAATCCTCCAACTGCACGATAAGACCGTCTGACAGCTTATCGCTTGCCACTGCAAAGTGAAGCCGCCCGCTTGCTTCATCCGTCAAGCGGAACAGCCTGTCCTGGATGCGGCAGAACGTGTCCTCCAAACAGAGGTAAAGCACGTCGCCCTCCTGTGTCGGCATATCCCACAAGGGGATTCCCTGCGACACACATAGGCAGAGCTTTAACATGAGCCAGCTCTTGCCGATTTTCTGTGAGCCGCAGAACAGGGTTAAGCCTGTGGGTATCAGACCGCCCACCACAAAGGACGGCTTTTCAAGCGGCTCATAGAGGAGCGTGTCTGCGCCCACTGTCTGAAGCTTCTGCATGGCTTTCCTCCTTTCGGGCGGTGTCTTTGGCTTTGTTGCACATAGGTGTGACCTCCTTAAAATTGATTTACTCCCACGGAAAAAGTGAGAGTATGTAATGCCGCCAATCCCATGCCGATAAAGAGCGGCTTTCTTTTTCGGGCGGTAATCGTCAAGGTTTGAGATACTTCCTCATTTCTGCCTTAACTTTCTCCCTTGCAACCGAAACGGACTTCTGGACAGCGGAAGCGGTACAATGCTCCATTTCGCCGATTTGGTAAAAATTGAAATCATACTCGTAATAGAGCAGGAAACGCCGCCTCTGTATCTCTGGCAGTCGGGCAACCGCTTTAACGAATATTTCATTCCGTTCTTTTTCAATCATGCTTTCATCAAGCGTTTTAGGAACCCGCAACGCCCGTCTGTAAAGCGTTTCGTCCCATACCTCGTTAAATTCCCTGTGCCGTTGGTTCCATTGCTGAAGGTTCCTGTTCCTGCGCTCCATCTGCCGAAATTCAATGAATAACTGCTCGGACACTTCCAGTTCGTGGTGTTCCCCCTGCCCGTCCTTAAAGCTGATAAAATACCTTTTGCCGCTTTCCGTGGATTCCTCCCGAAGCGTGTATGTCTTTGCCTTGTATGCCATTTCCTTTCCTCCTGCTAAAAAGTAGGAGAGAGTTTTTCCCTCCCCACCCGATAGCCCATAGGAAAGCAGGATATATGAGACGCTTATAAAATTTTCCGCAGCTTCTTCCGCAGATGGTTTAACCTCGCATAAACAGCCCCTGCCGTTAAATGCACAAGCGGGGCAATCTCCTTTGTGGAATAGCCCTGCATTTTTAGCAGGACGATTTGTAACGTGCGCCTGTCCACCGTGATTAAAGTAAGGTACAGAGTTTCGTTCTCAATCTCGTCCAGTAAATCAGAAACAGACTTTACCTCCGCCTGCTTCTCCCTGTCCGCCATGCCCTCAAGGTATTCGCCAAAGTCACTCGCCCATCGGTAAAACCGCCTGTTGGAATTAAAATCTGCCCTGTCGTCTGTGCGGATTTGCTCAATAACCGCTTCATCAACGCCGCACTCACGCAAAATTTTTTCCTCGGCTTCTTTCCAGATACGCCATTTCCTGTCCTCCCGTCCGTGGTTGTATGCCATCCTTATTTCCTCCAATCGAATTGATTGAGAGGGCAGGAAAAAGCCCCCTCATTTTCCCAAAGGAAAAAACAAGGGGGCTGAACGCCTTAAATTTTGTTTTCCATTATCTTCCTCAGCTTCGCAAGGATTTTGGCTTTGCGTTTATTGACAACGCTCTGCGTCACGCCTAACTTTAATCCTACTTCCCGCTCGGAAAGTTCCTCAAAAAAGATTGCTTGTATCAACGTCTGTTCACTATCCGACAATAAGGGCAGGGCGACTTTCAGCCTGTCCACCATCACCGAATGGACAACGGTTTCTGCAACATCCACCGCTTCATCAATAACGAAGTCAATCACATTTCCCTCGCTATCCGTAAATCCCTCCAATGAAAGCAGGCTGTGGTTCGTATCCAGTTTTTTCAGATAACGCCACCGTTCTTTCTCCTTGTAGAAATCTGCGTACTGTTCCCGCACGACTTCAAGCAGACAGCCCTGCACGGGGATAAACAGCTTGTCCATGTAACTCTGGTCGGCTTGCCTGCGGCGGCAGAAGTCCATATAGGACAGCTCCACATAGCCGCCATTCTCTTTGATATATACTTTTCTTGGTGCATACTTCACCGTAAGTACCTCCCATCTGAATTTTTGAAATGCTGAAAATCCAGATGGAGAGGGGGTGAACGGCAATGAATACCGCATAACGCCCTGCGGCATAATCTGATAAAAAACGACAAAAGAAAAACCGCAAAGGCTCTGTGACCTCTACGGTTATAGGAGATACATATTCTGTTAAGAAGAGATTCTACTTCTGGTTTCATGGTGAGAAGTAGCGTTGCATGGGCAGGGATTTTTTTAACTGGCTTCCTGCCAATCCCCGATATGCTATGTATAAGTCAAATCTGCCTTGCATGAGCAGATGGATAACTGCCCGAAAAAAGGACATAAAAAAATCCCTCCAAACTTCAAAAACAGGTCTGGAGAGTATTTGTTAAGTCTTTTCGGGCATAGCAATACCGCCCACCGAACCTCGTTTTTTTATTTGGTGAGCATTTGCCTTAAAACCTTATGAAATAAAATAGAGCCAACGAACTGTGAGTTTATTTCACACGTTCATCGGCTCTGCGTCTATGCGTCTGGCTCTGTGATGACTGTTATTTGCAAACTTTTGACCTCAATCAAAGTTTCCTGCTTGCATTTCGGGCAATAGAGAGGGTAGTTTTTCAAAACCGTGTCTTCTCTAATTCTGTCACGGGTTTTATTACCGCAAACAGGACAGCGTATCCACTTTTCTTTCATATACACTCCTATAATTGCTATTTATAATCTTTTAAATTACGGCAAACATCTACATTTCCGACATTGTTAGTACATGGCAGATATTCTTTTGGCTTTTTCCTTTAGAATATTTCTTGCTTCAACAGGTTCAATAATTTCGACATATTCCCCAAAAGAAAGCAGATATAGGAAAGTCCAATCACTAAGCTGGTATCTAAAAGTCACTTCCAATGTTCCATCGTCTAATTTTTTAATATATTTCTCTTGAAATTCATCATAGACTTTATACGCTATCTTTTCCGAAAAATGTAATATGAATATCGGGGTATTGTATTCTTCCTTGTAGACAGGGGTAATGGAAAAATCCTTTGGTAATTCACGTTCAAATAATTGGTCTGTTATTTGAAGCTCCCTAATACGGGACATCTTAAAAGTGCGAATATCATTTTTGCGCTTTGAATAGGCAACAAGATACCATGCATGAGATTTGAAAACCAATTTCAACGGTTCGACAATCTGATTGGTGATTGTCAATTCTGCATTAAAATAAGTGAACGTAATCACATACTTATTGATTATCGCACGTTCTAAAACCGTAATATTGTTTCGTTCCTTTTCAGGACTGCCCCAATAGGAAAAATCAATCTCCAACCATTCGGACTGCAAATTGTGACTAAACAATCCAGCAATCTTGTTTAATGATTTATCAGCATTGGGATAATTTGACGACTTTAGAATCTGCAACGCCTGTATAATATTCTTTTGTTCTTCCTGCGTAAAATAAGATTTGTCCAGTGAAAAGCCTTGTAATAACGACAATCCTCCGCCATATCCTTTTTGTGATGTAATCGGTATTCCCACAATCGAAAGTATATTGATGTCCCTATATATCGTGCGGGTGGAAACGCAAAGTTCTTCCGCCAGTTGCTTTGCAGTTATATTCTCATGCCTTAACAAGAGAAACACAATTTGAATAAGTCTGTCTATCTGCATATTATCACTCTGCCTTTTTGTGTTTAATGGCAAGCTGTTTTAAATGATTCAAGTTTTCTGAATTATCACCTAAATTTTCTTCCAGTATAGAACATGGAAATTTGTCACATTCGGCACAACTTCCATAGGGTTTCTTAACGCCACATAGTCTTATTTCACAATTACCGCACATCTTTTTCGACACCATATCAGAATGGCATCCCAAACAATACATATCTTCTTTTGAGAATTTTGTAACATCAGTTGAATATTCGTTTGCCAATTTGATTTGTTCATCTGTATTTTTTCTGATAGTAGCCAAATAAACAGGACATTCACTACAATCCAATCCACAATATGCGAAATCCATTAAAACACTCCCTCTCCTAAATATTTGTCGTGCGGAACTATTAAACATTTTTCAATAGACTTCCAATAGCTGTCATAAAGATTTTTTTGTGCTGCTCCGTAGTTCTCTTTCGTATCAAATTCCCAGTAAAGCATATACTTAACACTTTTTACGATACGGTTAATTTTAAGAGGTGGAAGCCCCTCCTTAATTTGCTCCATGTCTATGCGATACCCTCTTTTTGCGAACCGAAGCAGAAGCAATCCCTCCTGTTTTTCTAAGAGGCTTTTGGCTTCAAGCATAAGAGCTTCAAATTCTTCTACCTTTTGCGGCTTGACTTGATAAATACATATTTCAGTAAACGGCATATTCAATTCCTCCTTCATTTTAGTTATAGCATTAGGAATGTGACAACAAGTATGTCGCATTCCTCAATTAATTTACAGATGCAATGATAATGATATAGTTCTTTATATTTTACCATGCTGAAACTCCTTCTGGCAAATATGAACTTTAATCAGCCCTATGAAAAGAAAAGTGACAGAACTTTTACATTCTGCCACCTTGCCTGTCTATGCGAAAATAATTTCCTCGTTCACAATCTCCCTCGCACATGCCCTTATATTATTTAAGTATTGTACCCATTCTAAGGCGTTTTCTTCCTTTAGGCGTTCCGTTATGCCCTGCGCCTGTTTCATGCCCTCTATGAGCCTTTCAAAGCGTTCCTGCGCCTGTCTGTCTACATCTACAAGATAGGCGTTGAGCCTGCCGCTTGTGAGAAGATTAGTGTATGTAACCCTGCGGTATTGCTTCAGATAGTCCAGATGCCGCTGTCCCCATATGCCTATCGGCTGTTCTTCTTCGGTGGGTACAGTTATGCACGGTATTAAGTAATCGCCTTGCCGCTCATATCTGCCACCCAGTTCCTCAAATAATGATTTTGCCATTGTCTATTACCTCCACATTCTTTTTTATTTTGAATGTCCGCAAAATCCGTCCTACATCGGCCGGTTTCCAAGGCGCATCCAGGTGGTGTAGGGCAACAAGCCTGTCTTGGATATTTGTCCCTGCGCCTAACTTCGGTGTAGAACCGAGCAGAATACGCACCTGCCCGGAGCGCACCTTTGAAAATAATTCCGCTTTTTTCGTTTCCGTCCCGGCTTCATGGATAAACGCCACTTCCTCTCTGGGGATTCCTTTTGCCACCAGCTTTTCCCGCACATCGTCATAGACATTGAACGTGCCATCGTTTTTCGGCGTAGACAGGTCGCAAAAAATTAATTGTGTCCCTTTGTCTGCAGAAGTCTTTTCCCAAATGCCAAACGCATTATCCACACAGCGGTTGACCTTGCTTTCCTCCGCATCCGGCAGCATATCGTTAATCAGACGCTGATCCAGGGCGCATTTCCTCCCGTCGTTGGTGATTTTCAGCATGTTATCCCTTGACGGGTCTACATTCCCGGAACGGACAGCCTCTGCCCGTTCCGCAAAGGAGCTGACCAAATCCTGCTGTTCCTCGCTCGGTTTCAGCACTTCGTTGATATATTCCGCTTCGGGAACTGGAAGGTCAAGCATATCCGCTGTCTGGATGTCGGCGCTCTCCTTAAATAATGCGATCAGTTCTGGGAGATTAAAAAACCGGGCAAACCTTGTCTTTGCCCGGTATCCTGTGCCTTCAGGACTTAACTCACTACCCCCAGTATTATAGATACATAAATGGATTTTTAATTGATTTCCCCAACAAACTTATAGAAAATCCTGATATTCTGGACTTTCTCATCGTTGATGGTCTGAGGTTCCGAAACCTCAATCTTTTCGATCAGGCGATTTACAATCTCTGTAGTCAGTTCCTTAATCTCGGCACACTCTGCCATTTCATCGGCAAGGCGTTCCGCTTTATCCGCACTGTCCTCCAGATTTTCAGCCATCGCTTTTAACTTTTCGATTTGCTCTGTATAGTCTTTCTTTTCCTGCTCAAAGTGGGAAGACAGCAACCGGAATTGCTGCTCTGATATTATCTGCTTTGACCAGTCCCCATACAGCTTGATGAATTGTTTATCAGATTCTTTTAACTTTTTCTCTAAGACAGCCACTTTCTTGTCAATATTCGCCCTGCTGTTTGCCGATGACATATCCATCTGACCAAGCACTTTCCGCATAAATTTCTCTCGATCCTTTATGACCTTCCCTGCATGGAATTGGATATCAGAAAGTATCAGTTCTTCCAAATCCCCGGCGCTGATGCGGTGCTTGCTACAGAACTTCGCCCCTCTTACACGGTAAATCCGGCATAGATAATACGTCTTTTCTAGCAAAGGCCTGTCCGGGTTCCGGCCATCCGTATGAATCGTCAGATTACTGCCACAGTCAGCGCATTTTAAAATCCCCCGAAACTTATTGTCATAACCGGAAGTGCATGGCTTCACTTTCGTATGCCTGTCAAGGATTTCCTGCACGGTATTCCATGTATGCTCGTCTACAATGGCTTCATGGTCGCTGGATATAGTTATACGATCCTTAATTGGGATGTAACCTTTTGACTGCTGTTTAAAATACTTCCTGTCATACCTCTGTACCCAAAAATAACCTTTATACAGGGGATTCCGGAGTATGCGGATGATCGTTGACTGTTTCCAATTATAAATATCATCCTCAGCAATTAAAAACTTTCCAAAAACTTCCTGATTGTAATAAGCTGGTTTCGGAATCTTTTCTTCATAAAGAATCTTTCCAATCTTATTGTTGCCATAGCCTTTCAAAGCAAGCTGGAAAATATAGCGGACGGTCGGTGCGGTTTCTTCATCCGCAATCAGATGGTTCTTATCTGCTGGATCTTTTTTATAACCAAACGGTGCATAAGCCCCCATAAATTTCCCCTGACTGGCCCGGATATACCTTCCCGTCTTTACCTTCTTTGAAATATCCCTCGAATAAAATTCGTTCAGGATGTTCTTAAATGGAGTAATGTCCATCTCACCGCTATTTGCTGAATCTACGCCATCATTGACAGCAATATAGCGGACATGGTGGTTGGGGAAAAATACTTCAATATATGCCCCGCTCTCCAGATAATTCCTGCCGAACCTTGATAAGTCCTTGGTTATAACGCAATCCACATGCCCCACTTCGATATCCGCAATCATTTGTTGAAAAGATGGCCGGTTAAAATTCGTACCGGAGTATCCGTCATCTATGTAAACGCTGTCTTTGATACAATTCGATTTTTCCTTACACTTTTTGATTTTTCCCCGATACCTTTTGATTTTTTGTACACCTTTTGATTTTTCCCCATACCTTTTGATTTTTCCTATACTTTTTGATTTTGCCCCAACGAAAAATCAAATTGTAGAAAAATGCCGTAGAAAACAGGGGAGAAAGAAAGCCCGCGGCATCCCGTCAGCCGCAGGCTCCTTTTTACGCTTTTATCTCCACCCCGTTCTTGAAAGTAAAGCGGATGTCCTCCCTGCTGTACACCGTGACATACTCCACAAGGCTGTACCAGTCGTCCTCGCGGAATGCCGTGAGCGGGCCGTCCAGCTTTTCCAGGGCGGAAACAAACCTCCCGATCTTCTCCCGCTTCGCCTGCCGCTCCGTGATGGCCTGGCTGACTTCCGAAAGCCGCTCCTTCGCCCTGTTGAACCGCCCCGCCAGCCCGTCGTATTTCTTCTGGTACTCCGTCTGGTCAAGGGCGACGCGGGCGTTCTCGGTCACGCACTGCCCGATCAGCTCCGCCACCACATTCATCTCATCCTGCAACCGCAGGCGCTCCGCCTCCAACTCCGCCGTTCCAAAAAGCGTGTCTTTTATGGAGTCGTAATCCTCCCGCACGCCGTCCTTTTCTGCAAAGACGGCATTGGCCGCTTTCAGGAAGAGTGCCTGGATGGTTTCCTCGTCAAGGTGGGGCGTGCCGCATTTCTCCCCGCCGTCAAACTTGTGGTTGCACTGCCAGATGGTCTTCCGGTACTTGCTGTTGGAATGCCACACCTTGGAGCCGTACCAGCCCCCGCAGTCCGCGCATTTTATCCGGCCGGAGAATACACCCGTGCTGCTCGCCCGGTTCTTCCCGGAGTGCCTTGCCGCCATCTGGTGCTGCGCCTCCTCGAACACGGACGGGCTGATGATGGCCTGGTGGTTGTTCTCCACATAATACTGCGGCACCTCGCCCTCGTTCACCTTCTTCTGCTTGGTGAGGAAGTCCACCGTGTACACTTTCTGTAGGAGCGCGTCGCCTTTGTATTTTTCATTCGTAAGGATGCTTTTGACCGTGCTGGACGACCAGACCTCCTTTCCTCCGGGCGAGGGGATGCCCTCCGCCATCAGCAGCTTTGCGATTGCATGGGGCGAGCGCCCCTGCAGGAAGAGGCCGTAGATCCTGCGGACAATCTCCGCCTGTTCCTTATTGATGACGAGGTTCCCGTCCTCTCCCCTGTCGTATCCTAAGAACCGCTTGAACGGCACCGTGACCTTGCCGTCCGCGAACCGCTTCCTCTGCCCCCAGGTGCAGTTCTCCGAGATGCTCCGGCTCTCTTCCTGCGCCAGCGAGGACATGATGGTCAGGAGCAGCTCGCCCTTGCCGTCAAACGTCCAGATGTTCTCTTTCTCAAAGTAGCACTCCACCCTGTTCTCCTTCAGCTTCCGGATGGTCGTGAGGCTGTCCACCGTGTTCCTTGCGAAGCGGGAGACGCTCTTGGTGATGATGAGGTCGATGGCGCCGGAAAGCGCGTCCTCCACCATTTTGTTGAAGCCGTCGCGCTTTTTCATATTGCAGCCGGTTATCCCTTCGTCCGCGTACACGGACACAAACTCCCAGTCCTCGCGCCCGTTGATGTAGTTCGTGTAATAGTCCACCTGCGCCTCGTAGCTGCTCTGCTGCTCCTCATGGTCGGTGGAGACGCGGGCATAGGCGGCCACCCTGCGCTTTCTGTAGCTTCCTATCGGCGCCGCCGTGTGCCTGTTCACCGTTGCCGGTATCGTGATCACGCTCTTTGCCACCGCTTGGCCCTCCCTTCTTTGAAATGGAACTCCAGGCTCCCGTCCGAGAATGCCGTGATGCTCTCCACCCGCTTCTCAAACTCCGCTTCGTCAAATTCCTCCAGCCCCATCATGTGTGCGGAAACCTGCCTCAGCTTGTAATCGGTGCAGTTCGGGTTATGGCACTCCACATTTTTCCTTTTCTTGCCGATGCAGTACCAGTACACCCATTTTCCCGCACTGTTCACCCGGTGGTATGTATTCCCGCAGGCGGCGCATTTCACCTTCCCCTGGAAGCAGTCCGTGACCGTTGCGATGTGCCTTGGCGGGTTCAGGTGCAGGTTCTTCCAGATTTTCGTTTCCCCACCGGCAAGCCGGAATTCCAGGTTCCCGTTTTCCATGACGGTGATGCCCCGGACAGCCTTTTCAAACTCCGCCCCATCAAATTTCTGCATCCCAAGCGCCTGCGCCGAAATCCGTTCCAGTTCTTCCTCGCTGAAATTCACGCTGGTGCAGCTCATGCCCGTCTCCTTTTTGGAGCGGCATATCCAATGTACATAGGTCTTCCCCCTTACGGTTCCTTTCTTCCGTGTAAAGCAGTTCCCGCAGACGCCGCATTTCACCTTCCCCGTAAAAGGGTAGGTGGGATTGACAAGCCCCGCCCTCCGTTCCATCTCCGCCTGGACCTTTGCATAAGTTTCCCGGTCAATGATGGCTTCATGGCAGTCCGCCATGTAATACTGCGGCAGCTCCCCGCAGTTCTTCACTTTCGTTTTTGTGATTGGGTCCGCCATGTAGCATTTCTGCCGCCGGATGTCCCCGGCATAGACCTCGTTGAAGATGAGCTGCCGCACCGAGGCTTCCTGGAAGCCGTTGCCGAGCGTGGTGCGGATTCCCGCCCTGTTCATGCTCCCCGCAATCTCCCGCAGGGGAACCCCGTCAATGTACATCTGGAACATCCAGCGGACTGCTTCCGCCTCTTCCGGGATGATGACATATTTTTTCCCATCCTCATCATACCGGTATCCGAGGATGTGCTTGTTGGCCGTCCCGATCTCGCCGGACTGGAACCGCTTCCTGACTCCCCATTTCACGTTTTCCGAGATGCTCCGGCTCTCCTCCTGTGCAAAGGACGCCAGGAGCGAGAGCATCAGCTCCCCGTCCTCCGAGAGCGAATTGATATGTTCCTTCTCGAAGCGCACCTCGATGCCGAGTGACTTTAAATGCCTGACCGTCTCCAGAAGGTCGACCGTGTTCCTTGCGAAGCGGCTGATGGATTTTGTCAGGATGATATTGATCCTGCCCGCCTCGCAGTCGGCGAGCATCCTTAAGAATTCGCTGCGTCTGGCCGTCCCCGTCCCGGATATCCCGCAGTCTGCGTACACCCCTGCATATTCCCATTCCGGATTGTTCTGGATGAGTGCGCTGTAGTAGCTGACCTGTGCGGAAACGGAATTCATGAGCCGCTCCGTGTCCCTGGACACCCTCGCATAAGCGGCCACTTTCTTCCGGTCTGTCAGTACGGGGCGGACCGGCTCGATTCTGCTGATTTTCTTCAATGAAACCACTCCTTTCCGCTACCATTCATCACTCTGAAACACACTTATTGCAAGGGTTTTCCCGCTAATAATGTACCCAGAATTGGCCGGTGTTTTTTAAGCAGTATTGTATCAATTTCCCGGTATTCCTCCTCGGTGATGGCGCCTTCTTCGAGCATCGCCCGTGCCACGGCAAGCGACATCCGGTAGCGCAGCTCCGCACGGAACTCCTTCTCACTCATCCCCGCCGCCTCCTTTGAAACGGGTCCTGATATAGCACTCATGGGAGCAGTATTTCCGCCCGGCGTTGCCGTATGCCGTGAACGGCTGCCCGCACCCGGCGCAGGTGAAGGAATAGACCGCCCTCTGCCTTATCTGGTCCGGATGGCCGTGCCACCACTTCTCCCGGCACTCCCTGGAGCAGAACACCCTTTTCTTCATGCCCTCCAGCTGCCGCAGGGCCTTCCCGCATTCCCGGCAGGAGCCCTCCTCCGGGCAGCCGGCCGCCCCTTCCTTCCCTGCTGCCGTTTCCCCTGCCAGCCCATTCCTCCTGCAGAAGCTCCGCACCGTGTCCCTCGGCAGCCCCATCTTCCTTGCTATCACTGTATATCCATCGCCCGCCGCCCGCAGGCCCGTAATCTCGCTTTTCTGTTTATCCGTCATCGAAAGCACCTCCTGCCATATGCCGCCGCAGGGCAGGGAACCGGACGGGTGCGGGCAGAATTTTTTCTGCCGCATGAACCGTTTCCCGCCATGCGCAAAAATACCTTTCACATATAAGCCACGGGGACGGGAAAACTGAACCCCCTAAAATCAAAAAATGGCCCACGACATTTTATGTGCCGTGGGCTTGTCACTATTCGCGCATACCTTTATGCCATGGTGCGCATATTTATTTCTGCATCAGCTTATCCTGCTGGCATAATCAAGGGAAATCCAGCCATCCTTCTTTTTCTGGCAGGATTTCAAAAGCCCCCACCTGGATGCACCCTTGCCGTCCGCTTCTTTTACAATCGTGAAGGTGCCGATTCCCGTATATTTCCCGGTCTTTGCATGGTCAGTGCCGGGGCCTTTCCGGATATTAAGGTCAGGAATGGATACCCTCACCAGATACGGCTTGAATGCTGCCGCCCCGGTGTATACCGCATTTCCAGTCTCATCAAACACGGAATGCCCCGGATTCCCATCCGCACATTTCTTTGCATTCTCCAGCGACTTGAACGCCCCTTTCTGCGAGGAGGCATCCGCCCACGACTTCCGGACGCAGTACCATGCTTCTGCAGGCTTGGATGTGCCGCCTGCCGTGCCGAGGATGCCTTTCAGGATGGAGAGGATTTTCTCCCCGTAGCCGGCTCCCGCCGCCCATCCTTTCCCAGACGGGTTTTCCTTCTGCCCAAGCCACTCCACATATTCCGCACAGCCCCTCGTGACATACTTGAAACGCGGGTCAATACAGGCGTTCTTCAGCGCGTCCGTGGAGGCGTATGCTTTCAAATGCTGCACCTGCGCCCGGATACCGAGCTGCGGCGTGTCAAAGGAATTCCCCTTCATACCATTGGAAGTCACGCCCATGCCGCAGAAATTATTCTGTGAAAGCGTGACCGCAGAGCCGGAAAAAGTAAAATTCCCCGTCTCAAGGCAGGACTGCGCAAAGGCAATGTCTCCCCTCACTCCCTCCGCCTTTCCTTCGGAGAGATACAGCGAGGCCATGTCAAGGACAGACTGTGCCACGTCCGGATTCTTCGCTTTGAGGTATGCCTTCATCTGTTCTGCCGCTGCCACGGCATCCCCCATGATCTTTGTGTATCCGTCCGTGCCGGAGGATATGCCGCCCATTGCCGCCTTGACCGCCCTGCGGAATCCGTCCATCGTGTACCCCATGCCAAGCTGCGTCCACAGATGCTCCGGGTCGCCGTGGTTGCTGGCAATCCCCCGGCTGTGGCCTTCCCTGTGGCTGATGATGGCACCATCCGCAAGCGGGTTCAGGCTGTATTTCTTACAAAGGTATGCGAACAGTTCCACCGCCGCCTCATAGGTGCGTTTTGCCACCGCCTTTGCCTCTGCTAAATTGGAACAGGTAAAGTTAGAGCCTGCCGTGTACTTGATACACGCAGGCTCGCACATTTCTACTCCGATATGGGTATTGTTCCCACTCCCTTTATTCCCACTTCCGCAGTGCCATCCCCTGTGATTCCACGGGAGCGTCTGGTACACCGTGCCGTCGTTCCCATCAATAAAGCCATGGACGCAGGAGGTGTCATGCGACGGGCTGTTCCACGAATTGATAAATGCGGATGCCTTCGGCTGTGGGCAGCCCACGGAATGGAGCATCAGCCCCTTGACCGTGATCTTCCTCCCCGCCGTGTAGCAGGGATTCCTTGTCATAATCGATTCCACCAATTTCATGCTTATTCGCCCTCCTTCCCATTCTCTGCCCTGTCATGGAGCTGCTCTAAAATCTCCTTCAGCTTTTCCGGGATGGGCAGCCCCAGGTGTCCGGCATTTTCCAGAAGGCTCACGCCCTCGTTGGAGATATAGAAAAAGATAATCGCCGTCCGCAGGACAGAGCCGCTCCCGATGACCTGCACATCAAGGATGTTGGCAATCCCCACAAGCAGGAAGATGAGGACCTTCTTTGCGATGCCCCGGAACCCCACCTCGCTGGACAGCTTCTTATCCGCAGCGGCGCACATCACACCTGTGATATAATCCACCGCCACAAAAGCGATGAGCGCATACAGCAGGCCGTCACAGCCGCCGAGGAAGTAGCCGAGCCATCCCCCGACGCCTGCAAAAATAAGTTGGATCGTGTTCCAGAATTCTTTCATAGTGAAACCCTCCTATAAAATTTTTTTGTATGATAAAAGGCTGCCCGCCAAACGGCGGACAGCCCTGTATCCATGGAAATATTAAATTTGTTTCGGCAGCGCCTCCCACAGCCTCATGTCCTCCTGCCCCAATGACCAGATGGCAATCCCCCGCAGCCTCCAGCGGTAGGCCGCCTCGTTCGCCCAATAGACCAGCGAGTCCACGTCCTGGTAGTAAAGGATGGAGAAACCGTCCGCATCCCCAAGGAACAGCCTTGAAATCCAGATGTTGATGTCCCTCGGCGTGACCTTCACCGTGTAATCATTCCCGCAGGACAGCTCCATCAGATGGGAATGGAAGAAGTCATAGTCCAGCGAGATTTCCCCGCTGCGTGTGCTTCCCTCCTCCACATCGACGGTCAGCGTGAACACCTGGTATTCCTCATCCCATACTGCATTGTTCCGCTGGATTCGCCCATACTGTGTCACCCTGCCGTCCGGGAACGTGACGTCGAACCGCTCATACGGCTCATAGGCCCATGCGTCCCCAAGCCGGAGCAGCTCGCAGACCGTCCGGCTGTCCGAGCGGTACCCGGCATAGCCGCCGGAAAACCCGTTTATGGAAGCCGTAAACCGGAGCGTGTAAGAGGCGCCGGAATAAACACGCACCCTGTTCCCCCGGATACGCATCTCCACCGTGTACATGGCGGGGTTCCCTCTGAGGTCAGCGTTGGAGGTACGGCTGATTGTCTGGCTGTAGCTGCCAAGTAGGGTGGAGCCCTTGTAAAGCTCCACCCTCTGCGTATCAATATTTAAGCAGCAGAACACATCACCGCAGAATACCCCTGCTTTGCCGCTGCCGTCTGCCGGGAACGCCAGCCTTGCCCGCAGGTGCAGCTCCTCAAATCCGCTGTACTGCCACGCAAGCTGCCCGCTCCCCTCAAGCTGAGAGTACACCCGCTCCATGGAATATTCCTCCGACCGCCATACCGTCCATGAGCCGGAAAGCACGCTCCAGTAGTTTGTTTCCAGCACGCCGTAATCCCGGAAATCCTCGTACCAGACAAGCGCCGAGTCCGGCTTCCTTCGGAGCATCTCCAGCGTCAGTTTGAAGCCTTTGTCCGGCCGGCAGGGATTCCCGTCCACATCAATGAACTGCCGCGGGGAGAGCGTGAACGCCGCCTCCCCTGCAGAAGCGTATTCCCGGAATGCCGTGCAGACGCGGAAACCGTAAAACTGCACGCCCTTCACATCCACCGAAACTGTGACCGTATGCGTCCCTGCGGAAAGCTGCGCCTTCTCCGCAAGGGAAATCCAGAAGGCGCTCCTCCAGTATGGCCACCAAAGGCGGCTCTCCGTGAAATGCCTCCTGCCCCCGTCAAGGGAAACATAGATGCCGTTCTTATCCCAAAAAGGGTAGCAGATACGCACCGCCACATCATAAGTTCCCACTGCAGGCACGCTGAAACGGTAAGTGGCACTGCCATTGTCGCCAAGCGTTACCATTCCCTCCGAAACGGACACGATGCCGGAATAACTGTCCGGGCTGCCGCCACGGTCAACAATGACATCCCCAAACTCCGCCTTCTGCTCCTTGCCGTAGGCGGTCAGGTAATGCCTGCGGTTGTAAGTCCCCGTCAGCAGGGGGTATTCACGGGAAACGGCATCCGCGCCTTCCATGAAGTCGTACACCTGCGGGAACGCATAGGGGACCTTATCATAATCGTCCCAATAGGCGAGGATGGGGATGAAGGGCTGCGGCGGAGCGTCGTTTGTGAAATTGTAGCCGCCCGCCATCCACAGCCTGGCGGCATAATAGGTGTTGGAAGTCCCCCGGTAGGATTTGCCCAGGTTCTCCGGCGTATCGTAAATCTGCCAGTTCCACCCGTACCCCGGCAGCCCCATGAAGATTTTTTCCGGCCGCATGGCTTTGGATGCATAATCATAGATTCCCTCCAGCCAGCTCCGCGGGGAGACCGGCCCCGGAGCGGAACCCGCCCACGCCATGCCGTAACTCATGATGGACGCCGTGTCGCAGTAAGCATCAAGGTCCGCATACACGCACCAGTTCTCACCGCCCACCGAGCCGTTGACGCCGGTCATCCCCGGCAGGCAGATGTTCACCAGCTTTGCCGGATTGTAATTTTTCACAGTATTGTAAATATCCCGGAACAGCGCATTTGCCGCCGCCCGGTTCTCATATTCCCCGCCACGCTCCAGGTCAATGTCCACCCCGGCACACCACGGGTATTTCCGCATGATCCGCACCAGCTCCGTGAGGAACTTATCCTTCGCCCCGCCCGTGTTGTTCCGCAGCGCAGTAAAAATGGATGCCGCTCCGTGGTTCATCACGGTCAGCATCCACTTGATGTGCGGCCATTTATTGATATAGGGCATCATGGTGGAAATGCCCGTTCCCGTTTCGGAAATCGTGCCTGTGATATCCACCTCAAATGTAAAAATGCCCACAGTGTCCAGCCGGTCGCCGTAATCCCGGAGCGCCTGGTACATCCGGCTGTTCCCCATAAACGACCACACCATGCACCGCTTCCCCTGCAGATAATCTCTCATAAACAGCCACCTCCTTAAAAACAGGCAGAAAAAAAGCACCTGTTTTCCAGATGCCTCCTCAATTATAAATCTATTTTTTATGTTGCTCTAAAAACCATTCACTAACATTCTAACATTATCAACAAGCCTGTCATAAGTAACGATGTTTAATCTTGGTGTTTCATTTTGCTTTTGCCCCCGAATTCTATTTCCCCTTTCATCCATTCTGTCCCGACGACTCACCACCAGACAATAGTGTATTGCCCATGAAGGGATATTTCCACTAATATTTGATAATCCGCAGCTTCGCAAAAAATAGTCCCGGTTATCATCCATCCAGCATTTCCAATCCATGATTTGCACAAGTCCCTTTCTTACACTCTCTGACTCCATATTTGATGTCTTATTTAAATAATCAACATTAGCATTTTCAAATTCTACCAATACAATCTGATGGCCAATTGAATTTCGTCCAAGCAGCATATAATCAACACGATATTTTTCCCCAAGTTCCTGTTCTGGCACAATATAAGCCTCATGATGTCCAAAGTCATAATCTTTAAATATTGACGCAGGAATAAACCATTTTTTCTTTTCCTTAATATAATTTTGTATATCGTTTTCTTTCTTTGACTGATTTATGACATCAAGTAACAAATTGGCTTCATTTCTAAAGTCAATCCCTTGATACCAACCTAATCCAAATTCATAAAAATTTGAAGGTATAACATAATCCATAATGTATTCCTCTTTACCATTAAAATTTTCCCTTTTTTAACAAGATGATTATACTTCACATTTATTTAATTTTCAATCACCCTTTAAACCGCATCACCCCCATCCTGCATTTCCTGGAACTCAAAATATATCCTTGCCGATTTCCCCTTTTCCACCGCCACCGGATGCTTGCTGTCGCCCGCCGCCGTGTACTGGAAAAAGCCGTCCTTCTTCGTGGCCGCGCCGTTTCTAAGGCACTTGCGGCTGGATGCCAGGAGCGAGAACTCATCCCCGGCGTTTGCCGCCGAGAGGAACTTCGCCTTATGCGCCCCTGCCCCCAAAGACAGCTCTATGCTGCCCGCCGCCATGTCCTGCACCGGGTACACTTTGACGTCCAGCCCCGCCGAGGTCTGCCCCAGGTTGAACGCCACCAGCGTTGCGCTGGAGCGCACCAGACCGTTATAAAACCTCGGCGGCACGATCTCCCCGTTTTCACGGTACTTTTCCATCACCGTTTCCGTGTGGATCACATACCCCGTCAGCCGGTCCCCCTCCTGCGCCATGAGGTCGGTGAACCAGATCCGGCCGGTGCAGTCCGAGACCAGCGGCTTCACAGTCACCGCCACTACCCGCATATCCTTCTTGCATTCCAATGTTTCCGCAAACCGTGTGAATTCTGCCATAGCGCCGCCTCCTATCCGTCAAGCGTCCACTGTATCTCGCTCACATGGCCTACCCACCCCGTTGCGATTGAGCCGCCCTGCAGGAGCATATCCGTGATATAGAATTCCCCTGTGCAGTCCGTCACGCACACCCGCACGGTGATGGATTTGAGCCGCTCATAGCCCCTGGGCGACACGTCCTGCGCCGCCTGCGTGAAAAATGCCATACTCCACCGCCTTTCCAAATCTACAGCAGATCAATAAACCTCGTTTCCGTGGTTCCGTCCTCATATTCAAAGGTCACCTCAATGCCCACCTGCCCGCCTGCCCCTTTTTTCAGATTCTCCGAGGCGATCTGCGCCGAAAAGGTATAGCTGCTCCGGCTTGCCGGGTACACCGTCTGCGCAAGGCTCTTTGTCATGCCCGCCGCGCCCGCGCATTTGAAGGACGCCGTGCCGGACACCCCGTTTTCCGCATCCACCTCAAAGCCGGAATTCAGCCAGCCGCTCATGCCGCTGTCGGCGCGGGAATTCCGTAGGTGGTTGAACGGCACCATGTCCTTCACCTCCTGCCGGTCGATGACATCCGTATTGGAAAGCACATCCGCCGCCTTATCCCACTGCGCCGAGGAATCGCCCAATTCCCGCAGCGTGGTGGAAAGTTCCAGCACCGTGTTCCACGGCTCCTGCAGGTTATACTGCCGCCGCACAATGCGTGTCTTCACGGAAAGGTTTAAGTCCCGGTCATCCACCGTCACGATGTCGCCCAGGTTCCAGGTCTCATGCTCATATCCCGTCAGCACGGATAAGTCCATGGCGGAAAGCACATAGGAAATCCGGGGCTTCGCATAGTCCGCAAGCCGCATTTCTGCGAACTCCAGCATCTGGTAGGGGTTCGTGAAGCTGGAGCAGTCCAGGGTGGAAGTCCGCACCTCGTCTGTGTAGGCGTAGCTTTCCACATATTCTTTCCCGCCGTTGATGCTGGCAAAGGTCATGCCGTCCTTCCCGTAAGCGTACAGCCTCGTGACAAGGCTTCTGGTGTCCACCACCCTTTGGATGGATTTCATATTTTTCCGGTAAGCGAACAGCACACCGCTGTCCGTACCGCCGAAAGTCAGAAGATGCACCAGATGGTTGGCGCAGTCAAAGATCAGGTCGCCGCCGTGGATGTTCTGCACCTGCCGCAGGATGGAGAGGGCGTTCTTCTCCGTACTCTGCCATGTCCGCTTTGTCCGTACCGTCACGTTCCCCACGCTCCAGTCCGTGCCTTCCAGCGCGTATGCCATCGGCGCCTCCGCCGTGTCCGCATTGAAATTGACGGTTGCCTTTTCCACAGAGAAAGCCAGGTCATAGAAAGCCGCCTCCGCATACACCGAGGTCACCACTTTCCCGTCCGCCCCCTTGTCATCGGTCAGCGTCCGGATGCGGTACACATCGTTCACGATCTGCACCTGCTTTTCATTATCCAAGTGCGGGCGCTTGGAATCCCGGAACGGCAGCTTGAATTCCAGGGTGTCCGCCCCGTTCACCTCACTCGTCACCATGATGTCAAAGGCATTTTCCAGCACCGCCTCCCATGCCCCGTTGGAATCAAGGATGACCGGGCGGGCAAAGCCGAGCCTCTCATACGGCGGCTTTGGGATGTCATGCAACTGTATCTCCATCAGCTTCGGTGTTTTGGAAGTGTCCGTTGTGGTAAATGTCACCCGGTAGCGGATGTACCTCTGGTTGGGGGACTGCAGCTCACCGCTGCTCCCGACACCCTGCCATGCCGTCCATTCCTCCAAATCGTCGGATGTTGATGTTTCCACCAGGGAGACCGCCGTAACGCCTGCCGTGTATTCGCTCTTTACTGACACCCGCCCCGTCCCTGCAAGCAGGCATTCTGCAGGAGCCGTTAAAAGCTGCCCCGTTTCCGGATAGACGCCGCCGCTGCCCTTCCGCAGCGTCACGCATCCCGGCTCCGTGAGGGCGTCCACCTCCCTGGAGGTGTCGCCGCCATTGGCGCAGAGGGATTTCCTGAAATAATCCGCCAGGCCCTCGGCTGTGAGCTGCGAGTCGCAGTCTAAAAACCAGTCGTCAAAGCCCCCTGCATACCAGTAGGAACCGGCATTCATCCCCATGATGAGGTCTGCCGTGCAGGAGCGGTTCAGCTCGCCCGTAAAAGACAGCGCCGCGGAAACCCACACCGCCCCGCTTTCCCGGTCGCCTATGACATACTGCGCTTTTTTGTTCCCAGGCTCGATCACGCAGGCGAGGAAGTACCACCCGTTGTTCACAAAGGAAAAGGGCGGCGCCACCGACTCATCCAGGATCAGCGTGCCAGAGGAATTGTAAAGCATGATCCTCGGCTTTCCACGGATTAAAGACAAATAGAAAATCGGCTGCCCCGGCCCCTGCCTAGTGTTAAAAATCGGGCAGTAGGTATTTCCAACCGAATAGGTGGTGGGGTTTATCCATCCTCCCACGGTGATCCGTTCCCCAGGGTTCTGGAAAATAGTGCCGTCATTCGTTACCTTCAGATAGGTTTTCTCCGATGCCGGATTACTGGTGTTCATGCGGAAATGCCGCCCCTTCTGCCCGCCCCGGAAACCGGCGCTCGTACCGGACCAGCCGGAGACAAACATCTTCCTGCCCTGGCCGGAGGAATCAGAAAGCATTGTGTCTGCATCCGGGGCATTTTCATTGAACCGCCACAGCCCGTCTTTTGCATATTCTGCCGGGAACTCCCCCGTGAAATCCGTCTGCTTGTTCAGCGTGCTTTTGACCGCCATCCCGTCACCTCCATCTGCTCCCCGCCTGTATTTTTAATTCTGCAAATGCCGTATTCCCTGCCGTGGAAACCGCCACCGTGTTATGCCCTTTGGACAGCACGGGGAAATTCAGCTCCGCCAGCAGCGGCAGTCCGTTGCGCAGCGTGTTCCCGGAGGCATCCACCACCTTTGCCGTGACCAGGTCGGAATCCACCAGCAGCGTTTCCCCTGCGGCAAGCGGCCCCGTCACACGAAGCTCCGTCCCGTTTGTAATGATGGACACATAGCTGCCCGTGCCGGAAGGGATGCTGCCCTTTAACGCATACACCGGACAGGAGTCTGTATTGCCCGTATGCCGCACCGCCATGTGCGCCCCCGTTTCCGAAAATATATAGGTTTCATCCGCCAGGGCATAGGCGTATGGGTCCGGGCAGATAAAGGACAGCGTGAACTGCCCCGCCGAGCGGAGCAGACGCTCACAGTCCACCGCCTCTGAAAGCCTCGCCATGAAATACCGGTCCGGCACATCATCTAAAATAAGCTGCCCCTGCCCCCTTGTCGGGTCGAGCCACTCCGCCATGTTATCCAGCACCGCCACCAGTGCCGGGAAGTTTTTCTGCGGGAAGACGCTGCATTCCACTTTGATGGTACGCTCCGCGCTGTCACAGCCGAAGTCCGCCACCCCCGCCTTCCCCGGCACGGTCTCGTAAAAATTCCGCAGGGAAGGGGAAGCCTGCCAGGAGGACAGCCTTGCCCGTATCTTCATGCTTTTGGATGTGGTTCCGTTGAAAGTAAATCCCATAGCCGCCTCCTTTATGCAGTGATGATCCGGCCGCCCGCACGGGAGCCGGTCTGGATCAGGTTATAAAGTTCCTGTGAAATCTTGCGGATGTCGTCCTCGCTGCGGACGATCATCTGCTGGATGGTGATGAGCGAAGCGAAACCGAACATATCCTTTCCCTTCATGCCTGCCATGCCGTCTGTCACGGAACGGACCGAAGCGTCCGCATCCAGCTTGAAATCGGTCGGGATGGAGGTCTTCATGTCCTCCGCCAGCCCGTTCATCACATCGGAGATGCCCTCGCTCAGTCCTTCGGCGGCTTTTACCGCCTCGCCGCCGTTATCCTCGATGGAGCCTGCCAGACCTTCCACCAGCATCTCGCCCACCCACGCCATTTCCGTGGACGGGGAATGGATGCCGAAGAAGCCTTTTATTTTGCCCATGAGGTCGGAGCAGAAGCCGCTGACCTTGCCCCAAAGCCAGGATGCCGCGTCACCGATGCCGTTCCAGATTCCCTTGATCAGGTTCAAGCCAATGCCTGCCATCTGCGCCGCGCCGCCGGCAAACCCCTTCACAATCGCCGCTATAATCTGCGGCACTGCCTTCACAATCGACACAATGATCTGCGGCAGGTTTTTAACCAGGGAAACCAGCAGCTTCACGCCGGCAAGGATGATCTTATCCACGTTCCCGACGATGGCGTTCACCAGAGAGGCCACGATCTTTGGGATTGCGCCCGCCACCGTGGTGATGATCTGCGGCAGGTTCTGTATCAGGGAAACCAGCAGCTTCATCCCGGCATCGATAAGCTGCGGGATACTCCCAAGCACTGCCGTCACCAGCCCGTCAACGATCTGCGGGATTGCCGCCACGACTGCCGTGATAATCTCAGGCAAAGCCGAGACCAGCGAGGTCAGAAGCTGTATCCCTGCGTCAATGATCTGCGGGACTGCCCCAATCAGGAAGTCTACGATAGAGGCAATGATTTGCGGAAGCGCCTCTGTCAGGACCGGGATGGCATCTAACAGTCCCTGCGCCAGCCCCATAATAAGCTGCAGGGCGGCCTCCAGTATCATCGGGAGGTTATCCGCGAGGGTCTGCACAATCGTGGCGACCGCCTGCACGATGGCAGGCACCAATGTTGGCAGCGATTCCCCGATGCCCGCGGCAAGGGTGGACACGATCTGCACCGCCGCCTCCACGATTGCCGGGAGGCTCTGTATGATGCCGGAAAGGAGGGATGCCAGCATCTGCGTGCCTGTGCTGACGAACTGCGGCAGCATGGCCACCGCCGTGTCCACCAGCCCCGTGACTGCCTCCGCAAATGCCGTGTCCGCCCCTTCCACGCCGTTCACCATGTCCGTAAATGAGGAGACCACGTCCGCAATGGCGGGGAGGAACTCCGCCTGCAGGTTATTTTTTACATTGGAGATGGTCTCCCCAAGCCCCGCCAGCGTCTCATCCATCCGCGCCTGGCCTTCCCTTGAGGCGACCAGCGCCTCGTTGTTCCGGTAGAACGCCTGGCTTGCCTCGTCATACGTCCCGGAAAGGGTCTCCATGATGAGGCGGTTCCTTTCGCTCTCCCCGGAGCAGGCGGCCAGCTTTTCATTGAATTCATCCTCGCTGATCCCCACCCAGTTTAAGGCGTCCGCAAGGGAGCCGGTAACCTGCCCCACCTTGGCGGTCTCATTGGCGGATTCAATCAGACCTTCAATCGGCAGGGCGTCACCGAACGTGCCGCAGACGCCCGCCGCAATATTTGTCCATTTGGTGATGTCCTGCTCATTTTCCGCAAGCTGCGCCAGTAGCTGCGAGGCTTCGGCTGCCGTGTCCGTATCGCCTAAAATCTTGTAAAACTCGGTGTAGGATTTCTGCGCCGCCTCCCCGCTGTACCCCGCCGCTTCGAAAGCCGTGGTGAGTTTTCCCTGCGCCGTCCGGTATTCCTCCGTGGCTTCGTCAAGGTTCCAGATGGCGCTCCCTAATTCCCTGATGCCGTTTAACGCCGCCTGGATGCCGGAGGAGATGAGGTTCCCCATGGCGACCGTCGCCGCCGAAAGCCCGGAGCCGAGTTTCCCCGCCCCGTCCGAGGCGTCCTCCATGGCGTCCCCAAAATCCTCCGTGCTGTCGGAAGCCTCCCGCAGCGTGTCACGGTTCTCCTCCAGCTCCCCGGAAAGGTCTGCGATGCGCCCCTCCAGCTCCCTTGCCTCGCTGGAGCCTTTCCCGTATTCCAGCACGGCATTGGAGTAGGCGCGTTTCAATCCCGCCAGCTCCTCCTCCTGGCGTGAAATCTCCTGGGTGAGCCGCTCCGTGGCGTCCACGGCCTGTTCCTCCTGGTTATTTAACGCTTCAATGGCCTGCTCGTTCTGGGAAAGCTCCCGCTCCATGCCGTTTAAGGCGGCCTCCGCATTGTTGAGCTGTACCTGCCAGTTCTGCGTCCTGCGGTCATTCTCCCCGAAGGACTCTGCGGCGTTCTGCAGGGCGGAGCGCAGGGTCTCCACCTTCTGCCGCTGCGCATCGATCTCCTTATTCAGCACCGTGTTCCGGGCGGAGAGCGCCTGCACGGAACTGTCGTTTTTATCAAACTGCGAGGATACCAGTTTCATCTCGGAGCCGAGGACCTTGAAGGACTGGTTGATCTCCGCCAGCGCCTTTTTAAATTCCTTCTCGCCCTCGACGCCTATCCGCAGCCCAAAATCATCCGCCATGCAGCCGCACCCCCTTTCCCCGAAAAATGCACACGGCCACGCCTGCTAAATCCCATACGGGATGACATCGTCAATGGTCAGCTCCCGCTTCGGCTTCGCAAAGCCCATGAACTGCTTATGGCACTCCCAAAGGTCCATAAGCAGGCCAAACGACGTCAGCCACGTTTCATCCATGGAAAGGTGAAGCTGTGCGACGCCGTAATATAAAAGCCGGGTAAACAGCTCTTCATCGCTTACCCGACCGCTCCGTTTTTTCCCGTATTTTCCTCGCTCTGGATGTTCCGCTTCGTGCCTTTGTACATGGCCTCCATGATGGCGTTCTTATAGCCTGCCAGTTCCAGAGGGGAAGTTAAAAGCTCCACCTCCTCAGCGGTCAGCTCCGGCTTTTTATCCTGCGGGTTTTTCAGGTTGTGTACCAGAATCGGCTGGTTGCATAAAAGCGTGATCAGCCACACAATCTCATCCAGTGCCATCTCGAAGTTCTCCGACTTCATCAGCTTCTCGCCCAGGTCCTCCAGCCCGCCGTATCGTCCCGCAATCTCCTTTGTCGCCCTCGTGGTCAGGAGCATTTCATACTCCGTGCCGCCGATATTTACAACTGCGCTCCTCTCATCCATCTGTTAGCCCTCCCCGTTTTCTGATGGAACCGTCGTAAATGCCGGCTCATATACATTCTTGTACCAGTCCGCAATCGTGGAAGCGGAAACGCCCGTGTCATCCTCGGAAACCTCCGCCTTCCACGGATGGTTCCCCTTGCCGTCCACCTTGTTCCGGCGCAGCACCGTCCCCTCAATGGTGGGCGTGGAAAATTCGATGCTCTCGCCCTTGGTGGTGAGGTTGGTGGCGGGGATGCCGAACTTCACGCGGTACAGCCAGAAGTAACGGTATTTCCCGTTTGCCTTCTTTGCCCGAAACCCCACTGCCACCGGGTCGCCGCCGTCCTCGGACGCGGAGACCAGCACCTTGTTGTCGTCAATCTTCGCCCCGGTCAGATCCTCCGCCACTTTGGGGCCGATATCCGCCACGCCGAGGGCAAGCGTCCCGCTCTGGAACTCCTTCACGATCTCCGCCGCCCCGTCGTCCGCATACAGCGTCGCCTCCGCAAGCTCCACGGACAGCTCAGCGGTCATCGCTTTCGCAAGGGATGTGGGCGCGGCATAGGTTTCGTTCCCGTCCTCATCCTCCGTGATCTTCGCATAAAATAATTTGTCAAGGCCAATCGTAGCCATGCTTCATTCCTCCAATCCATACAGTTTCGCCACGTCAATGGCGTAATGGTGGAAGCCGGTATCATCCTCATGCCCGATGTACCGCCTGTCCGTAATGGTAAAATCCTCTGCAAGCAGCTTTTTTACGAGCTTCTTTTTATGCCCCGTGTAGTTTCCCTTGGAAAACAGGGAAAGCCTCGCCTCCTGCGTCTCGTATTCCGGCGCGTTGTCGGCGTGCAGCCCAAAGCTGTCCCCAAGGGGCGTGGCCACCAGGTATAAATCCGGCGGCGTGCCGGAGAACACCCCGGCCTCCACCGGGATGCCGCACCCCTCCGCCACCGCTTTTATCTCTGACAGCAGACTCATAATCCGTCCACCTCCCGTTCAAACCGCTCCTGCATCGCATCCACACAGGCTTTCCGTGTGGCGGTCTTGGCGAGTTTCAGAAACGGCTTTGCCGGCTGCCCGCTCTTGCCGTATTCGATGATGTTGGCAATCTTCGCATTGCTGCCCCCGCCGCCCCTCGGCTCGGAAAAGCCGATCTTCACATTGAAGTTCCCGTCCCGGTCCTGCAGGGGCTTGGAAATTCCGAGGGAGGAAAGCAGCTCCCCGGTGGAACGGGAAGGCTCCTTTGTCCCGCTGCCGATGGCTGCCTGCAGGTTGGAGCGCACCTTCGCCTCCACCACCTCCGCGCCGGCCTCCAGCACCTTCCCGCAGATTTCATCCGTCTTATCCCCAAGCCGGGAGAGCCTTAAAAGGAACTCCTCCGGCAGCTTCACGTCAGCCCTTGCCACTGGCTTTCACCTCCTCCGCCAGTACCTCCAGGTACATCCCGCGCCCTTTCACATCCTCCACCGATGAAATCTGGAAACGGCCCGCCCCGCACACGACCACCATGTCAGGCGTGACCTCCAGTCCTGGAATTATCCGGAACCGGAAAAGGTCCGTGGCAGAGGAAAAGGCGGCGCGGTTCGCCCATTTCTCGCTGCCGTGCCGCCCCTCCCGGTATGCCCGGACCGAAGCGAGGATTTCCTCCGTGTCTTTCTTAAACCCCTCACTGTCCGTGTCCCTTTTCACACGGACAATGTCAATGAATGTGTCCATCTTCCCAAAACCCATCCGCTACACCTTCCATTCCCGGTCCAGCCGCAGGAGCAGGTTCACCGTATGCCACACCTGCTGTGCGGCGTTTGTATTGTCTGAAAAGAATCCGCCCGTGCTGCCGTCCCTGCTTTCATAAAAATGCGAGGCGAGCATGATGACCGCCTGTTCCGTGGTGGCGGGCATTTCCTTTCCACCGTAAGCCCCTTCCGGGATATGCTGGTAGCTTTCCGCATAGGAGACGGCGGCGGTGATGTAGCTTTTCAGAAGCGCGTCATCCGCCGAATGCTCCAGTATGAGGTTCTTCTTCACTTTCTCAAGCAGCGCATCCATATCCATCACCGCCGCCCCCTTTCCTTAAGCCGAAGCCCCTGCCTTCTGCTCCAGCACCTTCACCGCTTCCGCAAGGATCATCTTCCCGTCCACACGCTGCGAGGCGAGGAAGCCCACCTGCCCCGTTGCCGCAAACAGTTCGTTCAGGCGCTTAAAGCTGCGCCCCTGCCGGTCGGCAATCCAATAGTAGCTGAAATCACCGAAAGCGATGGTCTTTGCGCCTGCGGCAATGGCCGGCATATACGCAGAGGTCCTGACCGGCCTGCCAAGGATGGTGTCCGGCGCCCCGGCTGTCAGGGACGGCTGCCACAGGTACTGCCCGGTGCTGTCCTTCAGCTTGCGGATGGCCTTGATGGTGGAGTCATTTAACACCCACGTGGATTTCTTGCGGTACGGGGATTTCAGTGAATAATATAAATCCATCAGCTCATCCGCCGTCACAGCCGTGGCGGATGCGGCGGTCACGCCCGTTTCTGCGCCGCCCGTGGCCGCAAGCACGCCTAACGGCTTGCCCTTGCCGTCCCCCGTGAAAAATGCCTCCTCTTCCTTCGCCCCGATACGGCGGGCAAACTCGCGGGAGATATAGGACGGCAGGTCAAAGACGCTGTCGTTTAACAGTTCCTCGGAAACCTTGATCATGGTGCCCAGCTTATACGCGCCGATGGAAACCTGCCCGAAGGAGTCGTCGCTCTCCGGGTATGCGCCCTCCTCGTCAATCCAGGATGCCGTGCCTTTGGAAGCCACAACGGGAATCTTGCGGTCGCCGCTGGAGGTCTTGATGACCTTCGCCATCTGGCGGAAAATGTTCTCCTCCTCCAGCGCCTCCACAAGCGTCCTCTCGTATTCATCCGGCACAAGGTAGCCGCCCTCGGAATCCGTCCCAATCTGCAGGGCGTTGGTGACCGCAGGCATCGGCGCCTTGGAGCGCATGGCGTTCCAGAAGTTCTTCCGGTAATCGTCGGAGGCACGCCCGGCCTTATCCTCCCCATCGTCCGCATCCGCCCTTCCGCCCGGCTTCCCCGTCAGGGGCTTATTCACCGGGCGGTTCAGCTCCGCATCCAATGCCTCCTGCCGCTCCAGCCTCGCAATCTCTTTCCCAAGGTCGGTGATCTCCTGCTCCATCTTCGTGTATGCGGCGTCATCCTCCGCGGAAAGGACGCCGTTCTCCTTCCTGTGGGAATCCAGGAATGCCTTTGCCGCCTCCCATGCCTTTGCGCGTTTCTCACGCAGTTCCAGAATCGTCATAATGAAATCCTCCTTCTTATCGTTTCAATAAATTAAGCCGCTCCATGAGTGCGTCCACGGAACGGCCGGTTTCTGTATCCGCAGCAGGGATTTTTGCCTGCGCCTGGATATCCGCCTTCGGTTTTTCCCCGCCATACTTGGCGGCCAGTTTATTCAAAAGGGCGTTGTTTGCCGTCCGGCGGGAGAACAGCATGGAGCTTGGAGCGGGAGGGAATTTCTTCTCTTCTTCCTCCCCGTCCGTATCCCCCTCGCCTTCCTCCGGCTCTTTTTCCGGCTCCGCCTTTGCCCGCGTCATAATTTCATCCGCAAAGCCAAGCTCCACCGCCTTGTTTGCGTCCATCCACGTTTCCGCATCCATCAGGTGCGACAGCTTGGAGCGGGAAAGCCCCGTCTTTAACACATAGGCGTTAATGATGGACTCCTTCACCTCGGCAAGCATATCGATGGCCTTCTGCATCTCCGCATGGTCGCCCCAGGCAATGGTGGCGGGATTGTGGATCATCAGCATGGAAACCGGGGACACCAGGACGGTGTCGCCCGCCATGGCAATCACACTGGCAGCGCTTGCGGCGATGCCGTCAATCTTTACAGTTACCTTGCCTTTATAGTTAGAGAGCATATTGTAAATCTGTGCCGCCGCCACACAGTCGCCGCCCGGCGAGTTGATCCACACGGTGATGTCACCGTTCCCGGCATTCAGCTCATCCTTGAAAAGCTGCGGCGTGACGTCATCGTCAAACCAGCTTTCCTCTGCGATGGTGCCGTTCAGAAACAGAGTCCTCTCCTCCGGAGCCGTCCCCGCCTCCGCCTGGTTCCTCCACTTCCAGAACTTCTTCGTTTTCATTGGATTCCTCCTCTCCGTCCTTTCTGCCGAACAGACCGGCATCGGACAATTTTGTCATGTTCCCGTTTATCAGGTACAGATCGCCTCCCAGCTCCTCCGGGATGCGGTCAAGGTTCTCCAGCTCCCGGATGTCGTTTGCGGACATCCACCCGTTCTGCCGCCCCACGGCATACCCGTTCATGCGGCTCTGGTAGTCGCCCCGGAGCAGGCCGTCCACGTTGAACTTCACAAAATACTGCTTCTTTTCTTTCGGCGTCAGCAGAGACCGCGCCATGGACTGCTCCCATCTGGACACCCACGGGTCGAGGGTGTATTTCACGAACTCAAGGCTCTGCTGCTCGATGTTGGAGAAGCTGCTCTTTTCCAGGTCGCCCACCATGTGCGGAGGCACACGGAAAATCCGCGCAATCTCATTGATCTGGAACTTCCTTGTTTCCAGAAACTGCGCCTGTTCCGGGGAAATGGAAATCGGAGTATACTTCATGCCCTCCTCTAAAACTGCTACCTTATTGGCATTGTGGCTGCCGCCGAAGGTGGACTGCCAGCTCTCCCTTACCCTTGACGGGTCTTTCAGCGTCCCCGGATGCTCCAGCACGCCGCTCGGCTGTGCGCCGTTGGCGAAGAACTTCGCCCCGTATTCCTCGCAGGCAATCGCCATGCCGATGGCGTTCTTTGCCATGGCAATGGGGGAATAGCCTACCAGCCCGTCAAAGCCAAGGCCGGGGATGTGCAGCACCTCTGATGGCGGCAGGACGACCGTGCTGCCCTTCACCGTGGGCGCGTCATCCATGCTCACCGTGTATTCGTAATAGAGCTGCCCCTTGGAATCCCTCTCCACATTCATCCTGTCCGGCATCAGCGGGTACAGTGCGATGACCTCCCCTTTGCCGTTGCGGATGATCTGCGAGTAGGCATTGCCCCACAGGAGCAGGTGCGTCATCAGCGTTTCCCGGAACACGAAGGAAGTCATCTCCGGGTTTGGCTCGTCATGGAGCAGAAAATACAGCGGGTGATCCGCTGCCTTCTCCTTCCCGCCGTTATCCGTATATCTGTAAAAATGCAGCGGCAGCCCCGCCACCGCCTCCGACAGGATACGGACGCAGGAGTACACCGCCGTCATCTGCATGGAGGAACGCTCATTGACACGCTTGCCGCTGGTGCTTCCGCCCATGAAAAAGCTGTAGGCGCTGCCGGAAGTCCTGTTCTGTGGGGCATCCCTCGCCCTGAACAGCCCGCTTAGAAATCCCATAGGAATCACCCTCCTTCATTAAAAGACAAGAAGCCCCCGGCTGTCATAGACGGAAGCCCCTGCATCATTCCCACAGCGGATTGCCCGGTCAAGCCCCATGATCGTGGCAACCGCCCCGTCAATTTTCTCCGTGGACTTTTCCTTATCCGCTTTGATATTGCCCGCCGGATCGGTGCGGATGAAGATGTTATCCATCATCCATCTAAGGACCGGATGCCCGCCGTGGGCAACCATCTGCTCCAGCACCAGCTTCATCAGCTCCTTGGTCGGCGGGGACATATCCTTGAAGCCCTGCCCAAACGGGACCACCGTGAAGCCCATGCCCTCCAGGTTCTGAACCATCTGCACCGCTCCCCACCGGTCAAAGGCGATCTCCCGGATGTTGAACCGCTCCCCAAGCCGCTCAATGTATTTCTCAATATAGCCGTAATGCACCACGTTCCCCTCCGTGGTCATCAGCTTCCCCTGCCGCTCCCACACATCGTAGGGAACATGGTCTCGCCGCACACGCAGCTCCAGCGTTTCCTCCGGCACCCAGAAATATGGGAGGATGCAGTATTTGTCCTCCTCGTCCAGCGGCGGGAACACCAGCACGAACGCCGTGATATCCGTAGTGGAGGATAAGTCCAAGCCTCCATAACACACGCGCCCCTCCAGGCCATCCTCCGAAACCGGGAAGGCGCAGGCATCCCATTTATCCATGGGCATCCAACGGATTGCCTGTTTCACCCACTGGTTTAAGCGGAGCTGGCGGAAGGAATTTTCTTCACCCGGATTCTGCTTTGCCGACTCACAAGCGGCCTCCACCTTGTCAATCCCCACCGTGATGTTTAAGGATGGATTCGCCTTCTTCCACACCTTGGGGTCCGTCCAGTCGTCCGCCTCATCCGCGCCGTAGATCACCGGATAAAATGTAGGGTCAATCTTCCGCCCCTCCAGAATGTCCTTCGCCTTCTGGTGCGTCTCATAGCAGATGGAATGGGTGTCCGTCCCCGCCGTGGTGATGAGGAAATACAGCGGCTGCATCCTGGCATCCCCGGAGCCCTTGGTCATGACATCAAACAGCTTCCGGTTCGGCTGCGTGTGCAGCTCATCAAACACCACGCCATGGATGTTGAAGCCGTGCTTGGAATACGCCTCCGCCGAAAGCACCTGGTAGAAGGAATTGGTGGGCGTGTAGATGATCCGCTTCTGCGAGGCGAGTATTTTCACTCTCTTGGAAAGAGCGGGACACATCCGCACCATATCAGCGGCAACATCAAAAACGATGGTAGCCTGCTGCCGGTCGGCGGCGCACCCGTACACCTCGGCACGTTCCTCCCCATCCCCGCAGGTAAGGAGCAGCGCCACGGCGGCGGCAAGCTCCGACTTGCCCTGCTTCTTCGGGATTTCCACATAGGCCGTGTTAAACTGCCGGTAGCCGTTGGGCTTCAGCGTTCCGAAAATATCCCTGATAATCTGCTCCTGCCAGTCTATCAGTTCAAAAGGCTTCCCAGCCCACGTCCCCTTGGTGTGGCAGAGGCTCTCGATGAACATCACGGCAAAATCGGCGGCATCCTTGTCGTATCGGCTGTCCTTCGCCTTGAACTTCGTTGGCCTGTATTTTTTCAGCTTCCGCATTGCCACCGGCATCACCTCCCCAAAGATGGCATAAAAATTGGCCTGCCATCGGCAAGCCGTAATCTATCGGTACAAGACACAGAGCCTTCCGGCTCCGCTCTTGGAATGTCCACTTGTCTTTACTGCTGCATTGCCCAGGCGATTGCGTGGCCGTCATCCTTGAACTCAACCCCGCTTGCAGCCCTCAGCTCGATGGCGCCTTCGCAGGTATGGTTGTCACCCAGGAATTCATAAGCCGCCCCGAAGTAGCAGGGCTTGTTCTGCCCGTTGTAAAAGTATCCTGCGATAATCACCTTATCGCCAAAGGTCAGCAGCTTGCCCCATCTGCATTCCAAATCCTCCGGCGTGGTGGGGTTCGGCAGTCTGTAGGTCTTCATTGCATCGTTGATTTTCATGGTCTGTGTCCTCCGTTTTTTTTGTTTTCCCTTTCGGCAGTATACATATTCGCTCTAAAATCACATTTTATCAAGTTAATTCCAGGCATAAGCTGCACAAATATCCGCAGTGGGAATTGTGTAATTTTAATTAATGGTTGGGGATGTGCTTCCCGTCCTCTATCCAGTCAACCAGGGCGATGATTTCGCCCTCGGTCTCCATCCGTTCAAACCCCACCACATCCTCCAAATCCCAATCGATGGGGTACACTCCGCAGAACTCCACAATGCAGTCTATCTCCCCGGTTTCAATCCAGTCCCGGTTCAGGTTCCATGCACCGCAGACCGTATCGACATGGCCGTGGCTGACATGGTTCTTATCAAGCATCCCCTCAATCTTCCGGATGGTTTCATCCTTATAAATGTCAGTATCCTTCGGAACCGTGATGTAAAACATACATTTTGTGATCTCGCCCCGTTCCTTCCTTGCGTCAATCCACTCCCGGATGACCTCTGTCCTTTGCCTCATAACATCCTCCTTTGCCTTTTTCAGTCCTGCCCATGCCTCCCATAGCACCTGTGGATGGCTTCGAGTATCTGTTCCTGCTCCTTCCCGTCCACGCCGATGCTCTCCAGCGCCTCCCTGGTTCCGCTGTCCGGGCAGAGCTGCGTTCTGCCATCTGCCCGTGAGACTGCCGGCCTGCCGTGGTAGGTCTGCCCGCATCTGGGGCAGACCGAAATCCTCGCAATATTATCAGTTTCCTTCATTTTGGTTTCCTCCTGGTTCCGTATTTTCCTTCCGAGGGGCCAGCGCCGCCTCCCTGCCGCGGAACATCCGCCCTGCGGATGCGCGGCAGCGGCTTCCCCTGCGGTTCTGCAGGCAGAAATATTTTCCGTCAAATCCCCGCACTGTGTAGGTGCCGGTGCAGCCCTTTTTCCTGTTGGTCACCAGAAAGCAGGCATCCCCCACTTTCCACCCGCCCGGAAATTCCTCCGCGCTGTCAGCATACGCCTGTTCCAGAAATGCCTCATCGAACCCAAATCTCTGGTAGCCCTGCCTGCAGGTTTCCATGTAGGATTCACCCGGCAGCCCAAGCGGGCGGTCCTCATGCATGATGTAGACGAAAACCTTCCGCATCCGCACCCTGCCGGTCTTGATGCCCTTGAGGGGCAGCTTCATTTCCTTTTTGTAATAAAAAGTGGGGAAGCCCTCGTAGCGGTCCAGCGCCGCCTCATCCTCCTCCGTCACCGCCCATGCCGCCACGGGGACGCTTGCGCCCTCCTGCGGCTCGATGGTGAGGTAGGAGCCGGTCCGGCTGCCCTTGAACAGCAGCCGGTAACCCTCGATCACCGAAGTGCCGATGATCCTCGCCCCAGGGCAGCGCATCCGCATCTGCGGGATGTTCAGGTTTGAGCCGTAAGCAATGTAGTATCTCTTTTCCATTCTGATATCCGTCCTTTCCGAAGGGGGCACCCTTCTACCACCTTAAGACCGCCGGAGCGGTCCACTGCCGTTTCCGCGGCAGGAAAGGTGGCAGGAGGCTACCTCCTGCGTTCCCTTCAAGCGGCCCTTCCGTTTCGGAAGGATGCGTCCCCTGCAAGCCTCCTTGTCAGGATGTCCCTTGCGGTCTTGAATTCGTCCCCGATGAAGCCGAGCCGGAGGAGCCATGTCCGCATGGCGTATTTCGGGTTCTCGCTCTGCTGCGGCTTCGGGCTTGCCGTCTTTACTTCCTTCGCCATCTGGCTGAGTGCGAGGCAGAGCTGAATGTAGCTTTTAAGCTGCCCTGCGTGGAGGCCGCCCCTGCGCCCGTCGCCCGGTTCGTCGAACTGGAAGAGCCGGAACTCGACCGTGCCTTTGGTGAAGGTTGCGTGGTAATTGAGCATATGGTAGCGGCTGTCGTTGTAGTGCTGGTCCCTGCCGTAGCTTGCGCCGTGGCTTGTGTACCAGATGTCCGCAAGGGCCGCCATCGTGGAAGGTTTCTTTCTGTTGACCTGCTCCAAAAATCGTGGGTCAACCGTGCGGCAGTAGCGGTTCATCCTCCAGCGGTCAAGGTTTAAGGCATCCGCTATCAGGCTTTCATGGCCTGCCATGATGTTGGCGAGGTTTCTGAGGCTCTGCGGCGTGTGGCCTTTCGCCCCGATGTGGATGTGTACCCCGCAGCCCCTTCCCGCGTCGCTCTTCGCTCCAGCGTGCCGTAGCTGCCGGATAAGCTCCTGCAGGGTTTCCATGTCCCCGTAGGTAAGGATGGGCGTCACCAGCTCGCACTTTTCGCTGTCAGGCCCCGCGATGCTCACGTCCTTCTGGAATTTCCACTCCCTGCCCTGCGCATCCCATGCGGAGTAGGTTTCGTAGCCGTTCCTGCGTGCCGTGTATTCATGCCTGCCTGTTCCGAAGAAGTCCGCTGCAATTTTCGCCGCCCTGCTCCTTGCGATGCTGTTCATCTCCACCTCAACCCCGATGGTCTGCTTTTTCATTTCCTCAACCTGCCTTGCTAACTTTGCGTTCATGCTGTTTTCCTCCGTTTTCTTTGTGTGTTTTCCCTTTCGGTAGTACACATATTCGCTCTAAAAGGGGATAATAGCAAGTCAATTCGAGGCATATATTACACAATGTTTTCCGCAGTTTTTTGTGTATTTTATGGCTTTTTCAGGCCCTCCATGGAGGCTGCCGTGATCTGTGCGCCAAGCCGGAATCCGTCCTTAAAGCCTTCGCAGATGGTCTTGCACTCAAGGTCGGAGGCATCGTCCAGAAGTTTCTCCAGCAGTGCCTTCCCCTCACTGTCCAACAGCCCTTTCAGGCGTTCAATCTCCCCGTCGATGCGCTCCGCAAGCTCTGCCATCTCCGGCGTCTTGTCGTTCCGGTTCTCCCACGGCACGATCTCACCAAAATAAAGCTGTTTCAGAATGTCCTGCTCCATCTATTCATCCTCCTTTATCCTGCGCACCACATCCTCACCGTAAATTGCATGGAGGCTGCTGCCGTTGTCCCATGCGACCATGACGCTCGCCGTGTCATCCACACCTTCGACTGTTCCCCGCGTCCCGATGGGCGGGGCCTGCACATCGTCCATCCGTACAAGCTCCACCCGTGTGCCTGCAGGGTACTCCCTGCGGACACGCTCCACAATCTCCCTATTCGGAAAGTTCACTGCTGACCGCCTCCTTCCTTTCGCCGTTTTTGAATGCCGAGCTGCCGGAGAGGTTCTTCAGCAGGATTTTCCGCTCGCCCTTGTATTCCGCCCCGATGAATCCGAGCCGGAGCAGGAAGCACCGGAATGCGTATTTTTCATTGTCCGCAGGCTTTTCCTTCGCCGTGATGCGCTTCTGGTTCCTTGCCATGTCGCAGATGGCGGCAATGAAATGGGTGTAGGCTTTCACCGATTCGCTGTCCTGCCCATCCGCAAACCATGGGAAGGAAACCTTCTCCCCGTCCGTTTCAATCGGGAGGCTGTCAACCGCCAGCGCCTTTTTAATCAGGCTCCCTTTGGCATCCACCAGCTTCCGCAGGTTCTCCAGCGCGGCATCCGTGAAGGAATCCCTCGGCATTGCCACCGTAAGCCCCAGATCTGCCCCCTGTGACTCCGTTTCCGGCTCCTCCGCTTTGTTTTCCGCATCCGCGCTTTCTTCTGCCGTGCCGCCTTCCTGCGCCGTTTCTGCCGGGGCTGCGACAATCCCTCTTTCCGCAAGCCGCTCCAGCAGGTTCTCTATTTCCTCACTGTCCGCCCGGTCGTCAAACTCCACCGCGCCGGTCTTGTCGATGTGGAAGTAATCCACCTGGTAAGCCGCTGTCGGCATTCCGAGGTATTTCGGCTTTACCTCTAAAATCTCCCCCATTGCCTGCACCAGCGCCTTCCGCTCTGCCCCTGTCCTGTTGAATTCAAACCTCATTTTTTTGTACCTCCTTCGTTTTTCGGTACTACATTAATCACTCTGAACGGCAGGAATAGCAAGCAGTATGTGAGAAAAAATGTCACAATAAAAAGTCCGGGAACTGTGCGTAATACACAATGCCCGAAAGCACGAAATAGACATTCGGCAGCGCCACGCCGTTGCCCCACATCTTATATTCAGCGGAATCCGAATGGGGGTCTTTCAGCCATTTGATGATCTGCTTATCGGTCTTCGGCTTGGTGGAAGTCCCCGCAATCTTACGGTGGGTCTCAAAGACCTCCCGCCAGAAGGCAAGGTCATCCTCCGTTGGCTTTTCCGTCCCAAGACCGCTGCACCACCAGTCCGGGAAGCCCTGCAGCCTCGCACACTCCGTCGGCGTCAGCCTGCGGACGATATACTCCGGCTCCATGATATGGTAGTCCCCGCTGAACGCCTCCTGGTTGCCGAGCCACTGCTTGGAGCCCATGCTTGCGGAAAGTGTGCCGAACACCTCCTTGCCGGATGCCGTCTGTACATCATTGATGACAGGCGGGTCTTTATAATCTGTAGCCACCAGCGTGTTTGCCAGTTCTTTTTCTGCCCGTGTGAAATGGGAATTCTTGCTGGTGCAGTAGGTCGGGTATGCAACAGCGTGTCTGTCCACGGCGTCAAGCGTAAAGGACACATCCTCATTCACGCCACTCCCCTGCGGCCCGTTCTCATCCTTCCTGCCAATCATGGAGCCCTGCACCGCCACCACGGCAATGCCGCCCTGGTTGCATCCGGGATTCCCGCCATTGGCATCCAGCGTCCGTGAGGTTTCCGCTTTATAGAATCCGCTGTGGGGATTGTCGGACTTCATGGCGTTGCTGTCCTTGGAGCAGATGCCGTATGCCTGCACCACCAGTTCATTGCAGCGGCTTTCCCCCACATCAAAGGTGTTCAGGGTGTTTGCCACCTCCCCGGCCTTCCATACGGGTGCTTCCTCCGCCGAATGCGGGCGCATCCCTTTACTGAACGGCACGAACACCGTCTGGTCATTGTTGCAGGAGAGCGTCGCCGATTTGTCATCCTGTATGATCGGCCCTTTCCCGCCGCCCTCGCAGCCGGAACGGATTTTCAGCGTTTTGGGTGTGTCCGGCTCCACCACAAACGGCTGGTTGTTGCCGCCCATCCCATAAGTGGCATTCACAGTGGGTGCAGTATCCAACGGTCCCGTGTATCTGGTATCCTGCGAATGGTTCTCATAGAGCGCCACCGCAGCCGGCACTGTCCCGGCACGGAGCGTGGGCGAGGTTTCCTCTTCATAGCCGATACCACGCGCCTTTGCGGAATGCTCCGTGCAGAAACCGGCCGATTCCAGGACGCACGGGGGATGGTGCGCCTCCGCCCGCAAAGTGCAGGTCACCTCATCCGTCACATCCATCCGCTGCCCGCCCTGGTCGTTCAGGCAGACGCCGCCTGACGCTCCAGCGCCTTCCGCAGCACTTCCGGCAGCTCCTTGCCACGCACGGAAGCCCTCCGCAGAATACCCAGACACGCCTTCGGACTCAAATAATATCTTTCCGGCACTCCCGCCTGCAAAATCTGCGACAAGGTAGATGCGTTTCCTTCGCTGGGGGATTCCCCAAAATTGTGCATCAAGCACCCGCCATGCGAGGGAAAATCCGTCCCCCATGACAGTTCCTGCGTTTGCCCATTTCCCCTTCGGAGGTCCAGGTACAGAAACACTTTCGTCTTTGACGGAACAGACCGCTTCGAGGACTGCCTTGAAGTCCTCCCCCTTGTTGGAGGAGAAGGCGCCGGGGACGTTCTCCCATACGATAAACCTTGGGTATTTTCCATCTGTTGCACACCTCATTTCCTTTACGATTCTGACTGCCTGGTAGAACAGGCACGACTGCCGCCCGTCCAGCCCCGCCCGCTTTCCCGCCACCGACATATCGGTGCAGGGCGAGCCGAAGGTGATGATGTCCACGGGGGCGATCTTCGCGCCGTCCACCGTGGAAATGTCGCCTAAATGCTTCACAAAGGGCAGCCGCTTTGTGGTCACCCGGATGGGGAAAGGCTCAATTTCTGATGCCCATAAAGGCGTGATGCCCGCAAGCAGCCCGCCGAGCGGGAATCCCCCGGAGCCGTCAAACAGGCTTCCGAGGGTCAGCCGTGAATCCGCAGTCTGCGGATTTGGTGTGTCTCCGCCGCCAGTGCCGCCCTTCCTACTATGGATATATATAGCGTCCGCATTCATTCCGCCTCCACCTCCTTCACCAGCGCGGAGTACGGGATTTTCTCCCCGCCCCGCTCCACAAAAATATCCTCCTGTGCAATTCCAATTTCTACGGCACGGCGGAGGATGACGGACGCATACTTTTCATCCAGCTCCATCATGCAGCAGATGCGGTTCGTCTGTTCGCACGCCATCATCGTGGAGCCGCTGCCGCCGAAGGTGTCCAGAACAATGGCGTTCTCCTGGGAGGAATTGCAGATGGGGTATCCGAGCAAATCCAGCGGTTTGGAGGTTGGGTGGTTCTTGTTCCTCTTCGGCTTGTCGTAGTTCCAGATAGTGGTCTGCTTCCGGTCGGAATACCACGGGTGTTTCCCGTTCTTCAGAAAGCCGTAAAGGACAGGCTCATGCTGCCACTGGTAATCCGAGCGCCCAAGCACGAGGGAATTCTTCACCCAGATACACACCCCGGCAAGGTGGAACCCTGCATCCACAAACGCTTTCCTGAAATTCAGCCCCTCCGTGTCCGCATGGAACACATAAGCCGCGCCGCCTTTTTCCAGATGCTCCGCCATGTTCTGGAAGGAATTATACAGAAAAGTGTAGAACTCCCCGTTCTCCATGCTGTCATTCTGGATGGAAAGCCCGCTGCCGCTCTTAAATGCGACGTTATACGGCGGGTCCGTCACAATGAGGTTTGCCTTCTTCCCGTCCATGAGCGCCGCCACATCCTCCGCGCTGGTGGCATCCCCGCACACCAGCCTGTGCCTGCCCACCGTCCAGATGTCGCCCCGCTCCACGAACGCCGCCTTCTCCAAAGCGGCGGAAAGGTCAAAGTCATCATCTTTCACATCCTTTTCCCCGTCCCCGGCAAAAAGGTCGGCAAGCTCGCCCTCCTCAAAGCCCGTCAGGGACACATCGAAATCCGCGCCCTGCAAACTTTCAATCTCAATGCGTAGCAGTTCCTCATCCCACCCGGCATCCAGAGCCATGCGGTTGTCTGCAAGGATGTAGGCTTTCTTCTGCGCCTCCGTCAGATAGTCCACAAACACACACGGAACCTCTGCAATCCCTTCCTCCTTCGCCGCTGCAATCCTGCCATGCCCCGCGATGACATTGAACTCCCGGTTGATGATGACCGGGTTGATGAAGCCGAACTCCCGCAGGGACGAGCGGAGCTTCGCAAGCTGCTCCGGCGAGTGCGTCCGCGCATTATTCACATATGGCACCAGCTTCCCCAAAGGGATGAGCTGCATCTCGGTTGTCGTCTTACCCATTTTTTATCTACACTCCTTTCCTTGCGCGGAGCAGCCGCTCCATCACATCATCCTGGGGCGTGTTCCCCTGGAATTCCACCGAGCAGTTCTCCTTCACGATCTGGTATATCTGCATCCAGCAGTAATTGGTCTGTTTCATGTAGGACTGGCTCATGGTGACATAAGGGGAGGCGATGGCAGCCCCCGTGGTCGGGTGTTTCGCAAGGAAGCCCGTGGAGGACACGATCTCCTCGCACTGAATCCACCGGGACACGCTCATGGCGTACTGCTCCACCATCTGCACGGTGACCAGCTTCTCACAGCCCCTCGCCTTCAGCCATGCATACGTTTCGTTGAAAACCTCCTCCGCCACCAGCTCCCGCCCGCTCTTCTGCGGGGACTTGAGGAAGTCCTTCACGGGCGGCACATTCACGCCTTCCAGTTCGGCCGGCTCCATCATCACTTCCGCCGTCTTCCCCTCGCTGATCTTCTCCGTGAGCGCCTTGGGCTTGCGCCCCGCCCCCGGCCTTGCGCCGCCCCGGTTGCTGCCGTCTTTTGCCACCGTTTTCACCCCGTTTCTTTGATTTCGTTTGAAAAAATGCTGCGGAAATCAAACGCTGCAGCACCTTGAAAGCCTTTATTTCAGGGAAATCTCCGGGCGGGCAATCCCCCGTTTGATTTCCGGTTTTTATGCGTGACACCCCACGCCCGTTCCACAGAAAATCTGCTGTAGAGATTCCGACCGCCCCTCCGGGTCAGCAGAAACCTCCACAGCATAAATCAACACAGCACCGATTCCCATAAAACAAATTAATGTTTATGCCACCTGTCACCGCGCTCCGCATGAATCCTTGCATGGCACGGCTGGCACAGCGACACAAGGTTTCCCTCGTCATGCGTGCCGCCCTCTGCCAGCGGCAGCTTGTGGTGTACCTCCTCAACAGGATGCAGCACGCCCTTCTTGTAGCACTCCTCACAGAACGGGTGCTTTGCGGCGTAGCGGTCACGGATTCTCTTCCAGGCACGCCCATACCTACGGCGTACAGCCGGGTCACGGTCGTACTTCTCGTAGCGGCGGTTCTCCTGTTTCTCATGCTCCTCACAGAACCTCCCGTCCGTCAGCTCCGGGCATCCGGGGAAGGAACACGGCCTCTTCGGTTTCCTTGGCATCTGCCTCACCTCCTTCGGGCATAAAGAAAGCCCCCGCAGGGCTGTTCCCACGAAGGCCGGCTGTCTTTATGCAGTTTTCGATGATAACAGTGTACCACGTCCAATATGGAAAATCGTCCGCGATTTTGGACATCAGCTTTTCCCATACAACAGCGTGACCAGTTTCTGAAGGGCTCGGTTCTTTTTCTTGTATGCGGATGTCCGCTCGATGTGGAAACGGTCGCAGATGTCGTAAACGGAATCCGTCTGCCTCTCCTCATCGGAATAAAAGGTTTCCAGCACATAGCGCTCATCCCTGGAAAGCTCCTCCCATGCCGGAAGGAACCATGCCATATATTCTGCCGCCTGACGGTAACGCTCCTTCAGCACATCAATCTCCTCGATGCCCTTTATCATCCTGTCCTCCACAGCATGGGGATTGTGCGTGCGGGGCATTCCGTCAGACTGCGGGCTGCTGACGCCGCCCATCTTCTCATATGCCGCCTTTATCTCATCATCCGTGTGTTCGATGATAAATTTCATATTGCTGTAATCCTTCAGCGCATCCACGGCCGCCGACCGTTTGTCAAGGTACTTCCAGATAATGCTCATAAGCCATGCCTCCAATCAAAATATATTTGCTTCCCCCGGATTTTCAAAGATTGTCATTGATTTTCATTGATTGGCTCTGATTTGCTTTTTGACTGGAGGCGGCTCTCCCCGCCTATATCTTAAGGTCTGCTTTCACCGCATCGATCAGTGCGGCCTGCGTGGTGTCCTTTTCGGATAACGCCTTCATGATCCGCTCGTCTATGGTGCCCTTGGTGATGATGTGCTGCACCACCACGGTTTCCGATTGCTGCCCCTGCCGCCACAGCCTAGCCACCGTCTGCTGGTATAATTCCAGTGACCAGGTAAGGCCGAACCACACAAGGGTGGAACCGCCAGCCTGGAGATTCAGGCCGTGTCCGGCGGATGCCGGGTGGATCAGCGCCACCGGGATCTCCCCGGCGTTCCATTTCCGGATACTGCTGTCCGTGTCCAGCCGGGAACATGGGATTTTCAGTTTGTGCAGCCGTTCCGTGATGCGTTCCAGGTCATGCCGGAACCAGTATGCCACAAGCACCGGCTTGCCGTTTGCCGCCTCGATGATGTCCTCCAGTGCGTCCAGCTTCCGCTCATGGATGGCGACCGTCTCCCCGGCATCCGTGTAGATTGCACCGTTTGCCATCTGCGACAGTTTCCCGGAAAGGGATGCGGCGTTGGCGGCTGTGATATCGCCGTCCGGCAGCTGCAGGACGAGGTCTTTCTTCAAATCCGCATAGTGCGAATCCTCCTTCCCGGAAAGATACACCGTGTATCTGGAATTTATCAGTTCCGGCATCTGCAGGTGATCGGTGGACTTCATGGAAATCGTGATGTCGGATATCTTGCCGTATATCTGTTTCTCCGCCCCAGGCAGCGGCTTGTAGGAAAACACCACCTGCCCGTTCTGCTTATCCGGCCGGAAGTAGGAAGTGCGGTACTGCCCGATGAACCGGCCAAGCCTCTCCCCCATGTCCAACAGCCGGAACTCCGCCCACAAGTCCATCAGTCCGTTGCTGCTCGGCGTGCCAGTCAGCCCCACGATGCGCTTTACTTTCGGTCGGACTTTCATCAATGCCTTGAACCGCTTCGTCTGGTGGTTCTTAAAGGATGACAGCTCATCAATCACCACCATGTCGAAATCAAACGGTATGCTGCTCTCGGAAATCAGCCACTGTACGTTTTCACGGTTGATGAGGTAAATATCTGCTTTCCGCTTCAGTGCTGCCAGCCTCTCCGCCGCCGTTCCGACCGCCACGCTGTACTTAAGCCCCTCAAGGTGATCCCACTTTTCAATTTCCGCCGGCCAACTGTAAGAAGCTACACGGATCGGCGCTACCACAAGCACCCTGTGGATTTCAAACCTGTCAAACATCAGGTCGTTGACTGCCGTCAGCGTGATGCTCGTTTTCCCTAATCCGCAGTCCAGGAAGATGGCGGACACCGGATGCGCCTCAATGTATTCTGCTGTAAATTTCTGGTATTCATGTGGACTGTATCTCATCAATCATCCCTCCAATCTGCGACTCGTCATCCAGTACATACACTTTAAATCCCAACTGCCGCAACAGCCTGTGCCGGGAAAGCTGCAGGGGGCGGGGCTTTTTCCCAGGAGCCTTTACCTCCACGAACGCCATTTTCCCATCCGGGAGAAGTGCCAGTCTGTCAGGCACCCCATCAAAACCGGGCGATGTGAACTTTACTGCCAAGCCCCCGGCGGCCTTGACTGCCGCCCTGAATTTCTGCTCTATGGTCTTCTCTCTCATGCAAATGCCTCCAATCCCTTTATTTTTCAAGCATTCCAGGCTTTCGGGTGACGGTCGGTGACACCCGTACCTAAAACTCCTCTATAAGTGATTTTTTACTGAAAAAACTGCCCTAAAGGGGGTTTATACCAAGACCATCACCGACCGTCACCCTTAAGCCTGTCAGTCCGCAAAATCAGTGGGTTTCAGGCGCATTTTCAAAATATATGCCCCGTCCTTTTTCTTCTGTTTTTTGAAACCCGCAGACTCCAGCGCATTATAAAAATCAGCCGTGCTTCTTGTATACTCGCCCGTCCTCAGACAATAGCTGCGGTATTCCTGGTAGACCTCCCCGGACTTCGCCGTGTAACCCGGCGCCATTTCACAGCACTCACTCAGGAAATGCCCAAGCCAGTCATTATCCTCCCGGTAGGATTTGATGGCTTCCTCCACGCAGGCCGGAGAAGGGATGTGGAAGTTACGGCTGATTGCCTTTTGCGCACCCTCAATGATCCACGCCATGACCGCCGGCGCTGCCTCCGAAACGAGGAAATCGGCATAGTTCTTCACATCCCCCGCTCCCTCTATCCTGGCATGGAACGGGATCACGATTAAACGCCGCCATGTCCCAGGGTCATTCGCTCCCACCCTTGGCAGGTGGTTGGTATAAAGCACGAGGGTGTGGCTCGGCGTGAAGGAAAACGGGTCCTTATACTTTTTCTCCGCAAAAATCTCATCCGTGGAACACATCTGCTTCACCACGGAGGTGTTCAGGCGCATCCCTTCCTCCAGCTCCGCAGCAATAATAAGCCGTTTGCCCTTCGCCTCGGCAAGTTCCGGCTTCACGTTCCGCTTGCACCCGACCGTGAGGGTGTCGGCGGACATATTCCCGCTGTAGGTTCCAAGCACACGGGCTATCGTGTTCCAGAAGGTGGACTTCCCGTTCCTCCCTTCCCCATAGGCAATGACCAGCGACTCCATGTAGACACGCCCCACCGCCGCCATGCCCACGATCTGCTGCACATAATCAATCAGCTCCTGGTCCTTGCAGAAAATAGTGTTTAAAGAATCCAGCCACAGTTTCTCCCCCCTGCCGCCGGGAGCTGCCGCCGTTATTTTTGTGATATAGTCCTCCGGGCTGTGGTCACGCTTCCCATCCAGCCCGTCCGGGAGGTAATAAGTGCCGTCCGGCGTGTTCAGAAGGAACCCGTCTTTATCCAGGTCAGACACGCTGATCTCCAGCATCGGCTTTGCCGCCTGCAGTGCGGAAACCACATACTTCATGTCCCTGCGTTTCATCACGAACGCCCTATACGCCTGGGCGGACACATACGCAAGGTAGGCGTCCATCTGCCCACCGCTGATTTTCTTCTCCAGCGACTTGCCGCCGGAGGTGATGGCATCCTCTGAAATGCCCGTGTCCATAAGAGCCTGTTTCGCCCGCGTGATTTCATCCTTGGCGTCCGCAAGCTGCAGGTCAAGGAACTCCTCCGCCGCGCCAACCGCCTGCTGCTTCGACTCCACCCAATACTGCCCGCAGAAACGCAGATAGTCCGTGGCCGCTGTGTAGCGAAGCTCCACACCGTACTCCCTGGTCAGCACCTTCGCCTGCCCAATGTCAGAATAATCCCCAGGCTTTAAAGATTCCCGCCCGAACTCGTCATTGTACGCATCCGGCGCCACATAGCCCTCCTGCCCCTGCACCTTTTCCGCAAAACGGCAGGCGCTCTGCCAGATCATGGCAAGCTCCGCATCCTCCAGCGGCGGATTGCACTTTACCGCCTCCTCCATGAAAATCTCATGCGCCCGTTCCGTTGCACCGTACCGCTTCACCACGCGCCCCGCGAAATGGGACATGGTGGCGTTCCGCTGCCCCTGCGGTATCTCCCTACCGCCCTGGGGCTTCACGATGCAGTCAATGGTGATCTCGCCCTCATGCCAGAGGATAGAATCCGCCTGGCTGCCATAAATGAACCTTGCACAGTCCAGCGCCTTTGCATCGAAGAACGGGAACTTCTGCTGTATGGCTTTCTTCAGCGCCGCGCACGCCTCCCCATCCGTGACCGGGTCATGCGGGAAGTACGCATGGAACCTCGGCCTTGCGGACTTGCCCTCCTTCGGCTTCATGTTGTTCCGGCTCGGCACCACAGCGAACGCCACGTCCTTCCCGATTTTTTCTTCCAGGTTTTCCGGATGAATCCAGTCCGCCGGATTGTCGGAATGGGAATTGTCGCAGTCCATCACGTCCACATCGCAGGAGAGGAAGTTATCCCCGCTCCTGCGGCAGCCCTTGAATTCCGCACACACATGGTCGAACGCCACCACCTCCATGCAGTCGTCCTCATTGTCAATGACACGCCTGTTGGGGTAAAGGCTGTTCTTTGCATTCCCCCTGCAGTTCGCCGTGTAAAATGTCATTTTCATGTCCTGCTTACCTCCTCACATTGCTCCGTGAAATAACGGATGGGCATATCCCGCTTTTCCGCTTTTTCTATCTCCGCCGCCATCCCCGTGGATATGGTGTTTCCGAACACCCAAAGCTGCTCGCACTTCCCAAGCAGCACCATGCCCATGAACATCCCGATTGCCCGCTCCGCAGGCTTCCCGTCATCCAGGAACTGCGGGAACAGCAGGTGCGGCGCAAACGGGATCGCGCCGTTCTTTACCGCAAACCTGCTGTACCGCCTCGCCTTCTGCGTGTTGCCTGACCTGTCCCCGGCAAACGGGGAGCATATATAGACAAGCGGCCGGTATGCCCGCTTTGCCGCCCTTTCCTCCTTCCTGATCCCCGACAGCGCCGCATGGCTCGTCGGGTCGCTGTATCCCTCACTGTTGTATCTGCTGATTCCCATAAAATCTACCTCCATCCTGCCTGCGCCGGCTTTCCCGGACTGTGTCCGCAGGCTTGTAAAACGGGCAGTCCCTCCCGCCAAAGTCATTGTCCTTTAAGCAGGTGCAGACGCCGCCCCTGTTTGCGAAACAGTCGCCGTGTGTCCTGCACCCCTGCATTGCCGCTCTGCTCATTCCTCTCTGCCTCCTGAAATCAATTTGATATTATTTTCCATCCGTCTGCGGAGGGTTTTCGTCTTGTTGAGCTGCGCCCTCCAGTGCCGGTACACAGACGCCTCCTCTGAAAGCCCCTCCATTTTCTGTTTGTACATTTCGCAGAGCGCCTTGTACCCGTCCGCCAGCTCCCGCAGCTCCGAGAGCAGCTCCGCCCTTGCTTCATCGGAGCAGTATGAATTGATGAGCCTTGCAACCTTTCTCATCGCCGGCATTTTGCAGGGGAAGAATGCCTCCACAATAAGCTCCATGTATCCCGTCCCGTATTCAATCCGCAGCCGTTCCATCATGCACCCCCTGCCTAATCCTTCTGGTAAAACGAACACTCGTAACCATCCGCCCGGAGCAATAAACCTTTCGCCCAGGGCGGCGTCCTTCCCATCTGTTCGCAGACGGCGGGAAGGGACATCCTCCTGTCTGCCTCGATGATGATTTCATCATGGACGTGTGCCACGACTGAGCAGGTTCGAAGCGTCCGCATGGCATAGCACAAAATATCCCGGCTGACCGCCTGCACGATGTTCTCCACGAACTTGGGGCCATAGCTTTCCAGCCGCTCCCATTTCTTTGTGCCACCAACGCCCATGTATGTGACAGACTCCCCACCAAACTGGTTCTCGCCAATCCTCGGCTTCACATAGGCAAGCCGCCGCCCGGAAAAAAGCGTGATGAACAGCATCCCGCTCTGGTAATCGAAGCGGATACCGTGTGTTTCCGTTGGCACTCTCTTTTTGATGCATTCCTTCACCGCACGGTCAACCGCCCACCAGAATTCCGTGATGCTTGGGTTGGAATCCCGCCATGCCGACACAAGCGGCTGCAGCTCTTCCTCCGCAAGCCCCATCTCCAGTGCGCCCATGGATATCAATGCCCCGACTGATCCGCCATAGCCGAGGGCCAGTTCCGCTATCTTGCCTTTCTGCCGCAGATGCCCGTTTACGCCATGTTTCTCAACAGGCACATGGAACATCTGGCTTGCCGAGGCGCAGTAAATGTCACCGCCTCCCTCGAACACCCTAAGACGCCACCGCTCCTCGGCGATCCAGGCGATCACCCTCGCCTCGATTGCGGAAAAGTCCGCCACGATGAACTTTCTCCCGTCCTGCGGCACAAAAGCCGTGCGGATGAGCTGCGAGAGCGTATCCTGGATATCCTCATAGAGCATGGCAAGGGCTTCAAAATCCCCGGCTTTTACCAGCTCCCTTGCCTGCACCAGATCCGGGATATGGTTCTGCGGGAGGTTCTGCAACTGTATAATGCGCCCGCTGTACCGGCCGGTTCTGTTAGCACCGTAAAATTGAAACATTCCGTGCGCCCGGCTGTCCGCGCATACCGCATTCTCCATCGCCTGGTATTTCTTCACGGAGGATTTGGCAAGCTGCTGCCGGAGCGTCAGCACAGTTTTCAAAGGCTCCGGTGCATCCTTCAGCAATGCGGCCACCGCCTTTTTATCCAATGAGTCCGTCTCCATCCCGTTCTCCAAGAGCCACTGCTTCATCTGCTGCACGGAATTAGGGTTCTCCAGTTCCGTCAGTTCCTTCATCGCCACAGACAGTTCCGCCTTGGAACGTCCGTCCATGGCGATTGCGTTCCTGACCATCTCCATGTCCACGCCGATGCCCCGGTCGTTGATCTCCTGGTCCTGCTGGTATTCCTCCCACACAAAATCCGGCACGGGGAACTTTGAAAGCCTCTGCTGTATCTGCATCTCCGCCTCCACGTCACGAAGGTTGTATGCCTTGAACCGCTCCCATTTCTCCCGGTCATGCTCCGGCAGATTCCGTGTCCGTCCGCCGTTTGCCTTGGTCGGCTTGCACGGAACACAGAAATACCGGATCAGGTCTTTTCCTTCTGACAATTTCTGCTTTTCCAGCCCAAGCACTGTGCCAACATTCTCCAAAGACAGCGGAAGGCCAAGGGTGGCAGACCAGACCATGGAGCATTTCCACGATTCCGGCTCCAGCCATTCCCCAAGGTAATTTGACAAACACACCCTCTCGAACATGGCGTTGAACGCCCATTTCGTGACGGACTCATCGGGAAGCGCCGCCAGTATTTCCGCAGGGATTTCCTCCCCGCAGGCAAGGTCAACAACCTTCACATCCCCGCCATCCACGCTGTATCCGAATAATAAAATCTCAAAGTTCGGCGAAGAAGAATATTTATAAACACCGCATTTAGATAAATCCACATCGCTGTACGTCTCGATATCAATTTCGATAGACTTCAATTCCACCAGCTCCTTTCACCGCCTTAAGGGCGGCAGGGAAAAGGCAGACGCCCCTCCCCGCCACCCGGCAGTATATCCCCGCTATGCCGTCAGGAGAGGAAATCCTCCTCGTCCCCGTCCTCATCCGCAAAGTCATCCTCCGCACGGGAACGCCCGCCAAGCGGCTCCCCGTCACGGATTTTCTGTAAATTGTTCAGCCCGCAGGCGATACCCTTATTCCCGTTGGAATTGAAGGCATAGAAATTGATGCTCGCCCTGCCGTATACGCCGCTGTACACCTCGGAATGGTCCAGGATCGGCTGCCGGTCCGCGTCCACGATTCCCGGAGCCGTGGAGCTGTTGGCATTGACGAAATACGAATCCGCATAAGCTTCATCATCCGGGCGCTCCACGTCCCCGTCACGCAGCGGGGTCTTCAGAACGGAAAGGGCAGGGACGCTCCTGCCGTTCCCCTTCAGCTTCGCCTCGCCCTCGCGGTACGCCGCCTTGATTGCTTCCTCGATCCTGGCAATGGTCTTCTTATCCGACTTCGGGATGATGAGCGACACGGAGAACTTCGGCGTGCCGCCGTTGATTGCCTTCGCTTCCCATGCGTTGCAGTAGCTCCACCGGGTGTTCGGCCCGGTGATTACTTTTGTTGGATTGTTGGCTGTGTTTGACATATGATTTTCCTCCTAAATTTCATTCAGTTTTGCATATTCGCCAAAATAACTCTTTGCCGCCTCGTTATACGCGAGGGCGGCTTCCTCTTCCGTACCGTAAAGGCCGATGTGTTTCTCCCTGCCGCCTATCATGATCCTGCTGCGCCATTTATGCTTATCCCTCATATACGAAACGCCCTTGAACCGGGATGTGCCGTTTTCCACCCGGTGCTTGCGTGTATTGAACGCATTCTGCTGGTGCGTGACAAACCGGAGGTTGCCCCTCCTGTTATCCAGCCTGTTCCCGTTAATATGGTCAACGACAAACCCCCGCGGCGGCTTTCCAAGTATTGCGTGGTGCATTTTCAGATACACCATTTTCCCATTCTCCCGGAATCCCCGCATTGCATAGCCGGCTTTGCTGCAGCTCCAGTGGTGGATGCCCAGCCTTTCATAATCCGCATCATCCACAATTGCCGCCTTCCCCTTTGCCAGCGGTATCTCCCTCACTTCTCTTCCTCACGGAAATCCTGCTCTGCCGTGTTCATTTCCGGGCGCTTATCCGTCTCAAGCACAAGGACGGGCTTGCCCTGCGGTTTCTCCACAAGGCCCTTCAAAATCTCCGCAAACTTCTTCTTGCCCAGCAGCTTCTCCATGGCCGTGATGCCTAAGAGCTTCGGCTCATACGGGTCGAAGCCAGCCTTCTTCACGGTATCCGCAACGGCATCCTCGTCCGTGTACTTCCGGTTCGACCTCCCGGCCACCACCTTGAACCCGGCATACTTCACGCCAGAGAGCGCCTGCTGCAAAGCGAACTCCTTCACATCCGCCGCCCATGCCGCCAGCTCATCCGCTTTCACGAGGATTGCCGCAATCTCGTCATCCTCCAGCGTGGCGGGCATCTCGAAGTCATACTTCGCAAGCTCAGGTTGTATTCCGCCCGTTTCCTGCAGACCGCCTTCGCCTTGCAGAATTTGCAGTGTTCCCCGGCGCAGAACTCGCCCTCCCCGGCATAGGCCAGCTTCGCCCTTTCGGTAAGCTCACCCTCCGCCCACTGGAGAAGGTCCTCTTTCGCCATCCCATACACGCTGACGTTCTCCCGGCGCGGCTGGTAGATCGCCATGCGGACGGCGTCAATGTCATAGATGCCGTCGAACAGCTCCAGCGCGCCCAGGGCATACAGCATCATCTGCGGATTCCTCTCTGCGGAGACCTCCACGCCCTTGCCGTGCTTGTAGTCAATGATATACAGCGTCCCATCTGCAATAATCACGCAGTCGCCGGTGCCGAAGCCCTCCTCCACATACCGGGAGAAGTCCAGCCACTGCTCGATCAGCACCACAGGGTCTTTGCAGGTTTTCTTTGCCTCCTCCACCAGCGAAAGGACATACTCCGCATAGCCGCAGGCGCATTCCTCCATCTCCTCATCATAGAAGGAAAGCCCCTCCGTCGGGTCTGTGGTTTCCATGCTAAGTGCCTGCTTCAGCTTGTGTTCGCACAGGCTGTGGGCGTCGGTGCCCTGCTGTGCGTATTCGCTGCCCGTATCCTCATAGTTCTCACAGAGCCTTGCAGACGGCGGGCAGGCAAGCCACCGGTGGCTGGAGGATGCGGACAGTAATGCGTGTCTTCCCATCACAGCACCTCCGCTTCCGCAAGCAGCGCAGGATACTCCGCCGGGTCGATCTCAGACAGCTTATCTGCGCCATGCTTTGCAAGCAGTTCTCTCACTTCCTCCGTGTGTCCGGAGCGCGACTTCTCCGCCAGCACCGCGCGGACTTCCTCCAGCGTCAGCGGCTTCTCCTCCGGCTGCTTTGCCGCCTTTGCGTCCTTCTTTGCCGTGTTCTTTGCAGCCGCCTTCCCATTCTTTCCTGTTTTCTCCTGCTCCTTCGTGGCCATCAGCTCTGCATTGGCCTCCCCATTGTCTGCCACTGCATCCGCAACGGCCTGCAGGCTGTCCGCAAGGGAACGCAGATCCCCGATGACATCAAGCAGTAACTTCACTTTTCCCATGTACGTTTCCTCCTTCCATGATCTCACTGACTGCCAGCTCCCGGACGGAATCTCCCGGAACGATGATGGTCAGCCTCCGCTTCTCCCCAAGGAGGAAGCGCAGGAAACGCTCCCTCACGGAGATATGGCGGCAGCTCACGATCCCGCAGGATGCCGGCTCCTTTGAAACACTGATCCTCAATGTGTGTTCCATGCCCATGACCTCCATTTCCGAAGGGCTGTATTTTCGCCCCTCACATATAAGCCACGGGAAACGGAAAACTGAACCCCCTAATCCATAAATTTTTTTAAGGCCGCATAGATTTTCTTCATCCTGCCGGTTATGGCGCGCTCCGACACCCCATCCTCGGCGGCAATGTCCTTCTGTTTCTCACCATTCCAGTAGATGCGGCGCAGAAGCTCCCTCTGCTGCGGCTGCAGCCTGCCTATGGCCGCTGTAAGCCTCTCAAGCTCGTCCTTCCTGGCAAACTCCTCCGGCGTGTCCCGCCCCGAATCAAAATAACGGTCTTCCGGGTCAACCGCTGACAGCAGGACATGGCGGCGTGTTTCCTTCCGTTCTACCTTTTCCCCTTCATTTTTCATCTCCAGCATAAATTCGGCGAGGCTACCGTCCACTTCAATTTCCGTCACAGTCCCATCCACAAACTTGTATTCAATTTTCATTCAGATTCCCTCCAGTCTTGAAATTTGGTTAAACAGTTTCAAGACCGGAGCGGCGGCGCACGCGCCCTGTAAGGCGGCTGATGCCTGCGTTTCAGGACGCAAAAAAAGCGCACCGGCAGAGCGTCCGGTACGCCCGTAATTAAAACTAAGTGTCTTTTTGTATTCTTATTGGGAAAGAGATAGAAATGTGTCGAATAAAAAAATTCCGCAGTCCCCCTGGAGGCTGCGGTATGTACAGAAAAAATATGATGTCTGGCCGTGGGTATCGGGAGCCAGTTCCCCGCTCGTGCCATGCCCATGGTATCCCCTTTCCTGGGGACAGCATTTCGTTCCGGCTTCCCCGGCGCCTGCCGGTGCCGCCCTCCGGAACCATCCCTCGGTATGGCCTGTCCTTTCCTTGAACAGCAGAAAACACCCGGCAAAGAGCAGCCGTCCCGGCTGCTTTTATCGGGTGTCCATATCGTCTGCCTCCTCCTGGGTGGTTTTATACTGCCTGCCCTGCAGGCAGCATTTCCTTAAAATAAGCTGTGTTTTTCTGCTTTTAAAGACAAAAAGGGCGTGCTGCAATCCACATCTATTGTGAAACGCAGCACGCCCTCCAATATGTATCGCATTCCTTTTACCGTTTTTATATGTATTGCGGGATTTCCAGCACCGTCCTGCCCGGCGGCATTTCCTCAATGTCAAGGATGTGCCGCCCGCACTTCGGGTTCGGGCATCTGATCCTCTCCACTGAAACCGCCTCCCCGCACTGATATGGAACAAGGGAACCAAACATGAAGTGTTCCTGCTTGGTTCCCTTTTATCGTTTGTGCATTATTGGTTTTCTTCTTATTGCATAAATCGATAGCCATTCCTGTCGCCATTCATACTGTAATGGTTCAATTGCTCCGTATCTATGTCAAGCAGTCTTGCACTATTGAACTTGCTAAGCCATGCCTGGTAGTTTGAGGCTTCAATCCCCATTGCAAGGTATTTCCGTGCTACACTATAATCCGAACTTGGGATTTCAATTTCCCATGCCTTATCCTTATCGCCATCATAAGGGATATAAGTAATGCCATTCGGTGTCAGGAACGTCATCCCTTCCCCTTCCCGTTTCAGGTTGCCGGATATTTCAAGCAGTGCATACAGCCCTGCTGTAGAACGCTGTGAACTGACTGAATACTTGGTAAATTCATCAGCCAGCTTTTCAATAATCTCCAAGTCCTCTTTCGATGTCGCAACAACAGACATCCCCTTTGCCTCATTGCCCTGTATAGATAAATAGCGCAGTCCGGTTTTAGGGTCTCGGTTCACTGTCAGCCCGCCCTGCAACGGCACTTCTTTCAGATCAATTCCTCTTTTCCCGGCTATCTCATTCAAAAGCCCTTTAAGCTCTCCCGTCATTGGCACATTACAGGAAAACGGCTGATCCATATTGATGACAAATTCCAGTCCGGTCTTTTCATCCTTCTGTATCATCAACTGGTCTTCCCTTATGTACAGCCCTCTTCCTGTTTCCTTATCCATGATCTCATATGCTGGAACCCCGTCCACATAGCTGGCATCCTCAATCTTATACCGTTCCGTTTCGATTGGCAGATTTAGGTTCTGTGATACCGATATATCTTTCCTTGAATACACGCCCATGTCATAAACACTGGCTGCATCCCCTCCTACATAATTGTCGCGCCCAGAAACGGCATTCGTTTTCCTTCCACTTTCGGAAGTATTCGCACCAACTATATCTGCCATCCTGCTTGCAAATCCTACTCCCGAATTATTCTTTTGTCCCCTTCCCGCTTCCTGCCATGCAGGATAGTGTGAAGTTCCAATTCCACTAATGCTCATTATCTTTAATCCTCCACAATTTTAATATTGCGGCCCCTCTGTCGATCAGAGCCGCATCTGCTCCCTTGTAATAAGTCCGAGCAGTTCACTGTCTCCATGCAAATATGCCTGTTAACCTCCCCGGCCAAATTCCATACCGGCCTTCACCTCCTCTCACTGATCTGCCGGAATGCCTGCCCTGTCCGGCGCGACTTTGGCGACCTCGCTTTTCCGCAGGGCGAGGAACTTATTCCCCATATAGACGCCCTGTGCCGCATCCTGTTATCTTCTCCCGGAGGGAATCAGACAGCTTCCATTCCTTCCCGGATGACGCTTTTGGGATGCCCGCATAATGGCTTTTTGCTATTCTTGCTATACCCATGTTCAATCCTCCTGTTCGATTGGAAACCGAAGATGCCTGCCTCTGCCTTGTAGGGCTTGTAGGGCTGTGGCTTAGCGAGAATATTTCCTTTACTACACCGAATAACTCGAATCACGGATAAAGGTAGTAAACAGATGCGCTATGCACTTTTCAATCCTGTCTTTATCACTGTTGCTTTCAAAATTCAATAACTCATCAATATCCACTCCTATATAATTTGCCATTGCTTCCAGTGGTATCTTGAAGTATTGTGCAAGGTTCTCAAGCAATGCCTTGTAATATTTATCATTGTTCGGTTTTTCACAGCAAATCTGTAGCAAAAATGCCATAAGATACTTCTCTTTATCCTTATCTCTTAATCTATAATTTTCATTACTGTATAACTGCCGTAATTCTTCTTCTGGTATTTGTGTTGCTATGCTGATGGAAGCAAAATCAAATCCCCAATCCAAATATTGTTTTATCAATTCCTGCAAAGAATATAACCTCATACTGACTTTCACCTCCTCTCGCTGATCTGCCAAAATGCCCGCCCTGTCCTGTGCGACTTTGGTGACCTCGCTTTTCCGCAGATTGAGGAACTTATTCCCCATATAGACATTCTGTTATCTTCTCCCGGAGGGAATCCGACAGCTTGGATGAGCCTTTCCTGCCTTGTGGATGTCCGCCTGATGGCTTTTTGCTATTCCTGTTATATCCATTTCAATCGCCTCTCTGCTTTGACGGAACGCTGGGGATACCTGCCCCGCCTTGTCAGGCTGTGGATTATCGGGGATATACAGCCGATGGAATTTATTTCTTGTTCATGAAATCCCAATATGCCTGCATACTGTACTGGTAATATGCCGCAGCTTTTTTCTGGCTCAACAGCTTCATGTCACTGATTTGTTTCTGGAACATATCCATGAAATCCATTCTGTCATTTAACCCCATAGCCCCTGTTTCTAGCGGAAGAGAGGTAAATCCGCCTAATTTTTTAACACCCATATGCGCTTCCAAAGCACGCATTTCCACAACAGTCGCTGACTTGGGATTTACTTTGTTGATATGTATGGTTTTTTCAAATTCATCCCCATTCTCATCAACACCTTTTGCAATCACGGTCGGATTATCCTCTGTTGAACCATCCGCATATTTGATATAGAAAGACAGCCCTGTCCCGTTACCGCCAGAGTACAGCATGTCATCCGTTTTCATGTATATAGTAGTCGTATGCGGTTGTGTGCTTGCTACATTGTTCACCTGCGCCGTAAAACTTTTTCCTGCCGTATTCTGCTGTGCCTTTCTCGCTCCCTGCCATGCCGGGTATCCCGTTGCTCCTATTCCATTTACATTCATTTTTCAAATCCTCCATTATTTTTATTATTACGACCCCTCTGTCATTCAGAGCCGCATCCGCTCCCTCGTAATAAGTCCGAGCGGTTCATTACCTATCCCTTTGCCCTTTGTTCCTTTTCCGTTAATCAGAAACCAGCATCATTACTTTTCCTTTTATAACTAAAATCCGCTCCCATCAAAGAAATAAGAATATCTGCCTGCAATCCAATATTGTTTCGTTCATCCAATATCGGAATATCTAATTCCTTTACACCCGAACTGTCAGAGTACAGCACCTTACTTTTCTTTGATTTTGTTTTTTCAACATCATCCCCCCAATCAAACTCCAAATAGTAACCTCCCGTTCCATCTTCATGGATAAATACTCCATTGCCTTTTACCTCGCCTCCCGTCAATTTACTTGTCCACGGTATATCTTCAATTGACTTATACACTTTCTGTCTAAAGGAACCATCCTTTTTCATCCTTAATAAGGTTTTCTTTGAAATAATCACATTTCTCCCACCATGCATATTATATTTCTCCAGCATTGCGGTGTCATACATTTCTGCCTCTGTATCTGTTTTTTCACAACTGTAATCTACAACAACCGTATTTACATTAAACTTTTCGTCCAGAAATTTCTTCATTTCCGCAATATCTGTTTCCTCATTCACCTGCTGTAAAAGTTTTTCAAATTCATCTCCGCATTTGATGCCGTTACTTGATAAATTTACAGCATTATTGATTTGCGGCAAAATTGCTTGAATATCCATATTACCAACCTTTCTACATATGTTATCAAATTTAATCCATTGACCTCTCTGTCATTCAAAGCCGTCCATGCCCCCTTGTGGTAAGTCCGGGCATGATCTTCCTTACTTCAAGATGTCAGAATGCTTTCATCCGCTATCGGGTCATCATCATAGACCGCCGGACCGCCATCCTCAATCTGATGCACGGCATCCGGGGCGGGGGTTCCCTGTGTGGTGCATCCGCTGATTGCGGGAATCATCATTGCCGTAATAAGTAATGCCGTTATTCTGCTGACACGCATTTTTCATGTCCTCCTCCATAAATTGAAGGAACCGGCCATCTGCTGATAATACGAACCGGCCCTCAAAAAAGTTTCATTTCTCTTATCTGCTGCGGCCCCTCTGTCATTCGGAGCCGCCCATGCCCCCTTGCGGTAAGTCCGGGCATGATGCCCTTCATTAACCAAGCAGCGAATCACCGCCTGCCGCTGTCTCCGTCATGACATTTGCATCATAAGCATTGGATGCCGCCTCCATCTGCCTTTCACCAGCCCACGCCTTTGCCAGCCTGCTTCTCTCCTGCTCCGCCTTTGCAATCTTTTCATCCAAAAGTTCCTGCTGAATTTGTTTTGCCGCTTGACGCTTTTGTAAATATTCCTCCAATAATTCTTTCTGTCTCTCTTTTCTTTCATTGCTACTTTTATAAAAACTATCTTGTGAGCGAATACCAAATTCAGAATCTGCGGAAACCGGCCAAGCATCACCCCTACATTGTTCTAGCGTTTCACCAACTGTCAACATTACAGACGCATTCCTTGAACCATATGAAGCTCCTAAATCATGCTTAATCCAACTTAAAACCTGCTGCTTATATTCAGGATCGTCTTTCATTCTCTTAAAAGCAGCCTCAGTCACATTAACTGCCGCATTACTTACTGTTGCGTGCGTAGTAATCTGAGACAACTCCTGATAAAACTCTTTCTTAAACAGCTCCATTTCTTCCGCTTCCGATAGTTCCTGTGTACTGCCTGTTTTTTCCAGTGCGAATTTTTCCGTACCGTTCACATTTTTCGTATTTCTCTTTGTTTCCACATTGTTCTGATAATAATTTTGTCCTATTCCACCGATAGCCATTTTTAATCCTCCGTTTTAATCTGTTTTTGAGTTTCATTTAGTGCAAGGTCATTTACTTACCTTCCCCCACCTCCCCCTGCTGCAGCATTACCGTCACATGGAACACATCCCCTTTCACTTTTATGTTTACACCGCCGAAATACCTCTCTGCAATATCCCGCACATTTTCAAGCCCTATCCCATGCTCCGTAATGATTCCCGGCAGGATACTCTGTTTCGTTGTAGGCGGGAGTGAACTGCCTTTGCTTACAGGGACAGCGCCGTCAAAGCTATTTTCCACATACAGTATCAAAAACTGCTTTTTTCGCTTTAACGAAAGGCGTATGAATCCTTTTCCCGGTTCCAGTTTCTCACAGGCTTCTATGGCATTATCCAGAAGATTGTTCAATATAATCCCCATATCAAACACGGGAATTTCCCCGCCATACCGGAAATCTGCACCAAACCGGATTCCCGCCTTTTCCGCCCTGCGGCATTTGTCATTGATGATGACATCCGTCACTGCATTCCCCGTCACATACTTATATTCCAGTTCCTGCATGGTCTCATCCATCCTGCGGACGTATTCCTCTATCTCTCCATACTCCCCTGCTTCTGTCAGCCCTTTAATGTTCGCCATGTGGTTTTTCATCTCATGCCTTACCTTGCGGATGCTTCCATAGAAATTCTCCGCTTCCTCCAGACGCTTCTTCATGGCCTTGACCTGCTGTTCCTCCACGAAATGTTTCTGTCTCTCGGCAAGCAGGATACGGTATCTCTGCCAGAAATAGATCAGGGCAGCCTCTCCCGCAAATATGAGAACCGCTATCATGGGAATCTTCCAAAGCAGGTCTGGCTTTTCATCAAACAGCACAAAAGCATCTGTATTTATTCTTACAATAAGCAGGCCGTTGACCACGTTTGCAATCATGCTCCCGACAAAATTTAGAATGGAAAGCAGGATGATGTCCTGCCAGGCCATTACGGCTTCCCCTTTAATAAGGCTGTGAAAAATAACTGCCATTGCCACATATAGTGCTGTATAAAAGAAAACGGAAACCGCCATCCCGACTGACAGGCATTGGTACACCTGCTGCATATAGCTTTCCTGCATTGCATCAAGGCTTTTCATCATCACGCCCGTTATCTTCATGTAAATGCTGTTTGCAATCAGGAAACTCAGACAATGGAGGTTATAAAAAGCAAGCATCACAAATACTGCTTTTCCAATCTGCTTTTTATAACATATCCCTGCATAACCCATTATTACAAAGGCTGAAACGCCATACCGCACCCAAGCGGTACACGGCAGAAATCCTATCCCTATATTGGCAAGGATAAACAACACTGCCGCAATGCCATCCCTTTTTCCTTTTTTCCCTCTGAAAGCCGCCGTCCACAAAACAAGGAACATGATGGCTTGTACGGCAATCTTCCATATATCCAAGATGCTATTCACTATTTCAAACGCTGGCTGGCTCATAGGCTTTCCTCCGAAATGTAATCCATGTACGCCTGCACAAAGCCGTCATATTTATACCTTGAAAGCAGCAGCTTATCCCCGTTCGCCATCCTTACCTCCGTCTTATCGTAACCCTCCACATGGAAAAGGTTGATAAGGTATCCCCGGTGGATGCGGTAGAACTGCCCCGCAAGCTCCTCCTCCAAATCCCCGATCTTCGCATAGTATTCCATACTTCCGTCTTTCAGGTACAGGATGATATTGTGGTTCCGGCTTTCCATGTAGTAAATGTCATTAAACGGTATCGCCTTTCCCTCGCCGCCATACTGGATCACAAGTTTTTTCTTCCGCTGCTCCGCCTCGGATAAAACCTGCCCCGCCGCCCGTCCGAACACCTCTGCGAATTTCTGTTCGTCCACGGGCTTTACCAGATACTGGAAGGCCCCTACGTCAAACGCGTCATACACATATTTTTCATACCCTGTTACAAAAATGATGACGGGCTGTTTCTGCGCCTCCATGCCCCGGATATGCCTTGCCAGCCCCATGCCGTCCAGACTTGCGCCGGAGCCGCCCATCTCTATGTCCAGAAAAATAAGGTCATGCTCCTTACCGTCCGAGAGGTACTCATCGGCAGAGGCATATTCCGTGATGCCGCATTCCCCTCCCTGCTTTTTGATGAGCGAAACGAGGTAAGACCTTATATTTTTTTCATCATCACACACCGCAATTTTTATCGTTTCTGCCACCTCCAGTCCTCAACTAACTTATCGGAAAAATCAGGGCGATTTCTAACATCTACTTCGTGAATGGTTAATCTGGCTACGTGAATCGCAGATTTTTTGTTTTTGAAAAGCCAAATCAGACCTAAAGTTTTTCGCCATTCGTCCGATATGGCACAAACGCAAACCGCCGTGTAAGCATATTAACTCTGATTTTCCCGCTTTCCAACTTATTATTTTCTGAACCGCTATAAAAATATCTGTGAAATTTGAAATGTAAAGAAATGAATTGTGAAATCTTAAGATATGAAAAAAAAGGACTGCCGAAACAGCCCTTTTCTCACATTATCACTTATTCATTTAATTTTTACCGCTTTACACATATACAAACACGGAAACTCTGAGGGTAGGGTAACTTTTACATGGGGTTTTACCCCACCACATTTCGGAATGGGTTCTTTCTATAATAAGTGGATCTTTTCTGCGACTATGCTATTCTCCATCCCCTATCTGATTTAGCATCTTTACCAATATTAGAGGAAGCGGCACTCCAAGCCGATTTATATTCTTTAATATAGCAAGCCCTTCATTTGAAATGTAAAACAGAATAACTGTCGTCCGAATTGCATAACTGCTTTCAATGATTGTACCTACAATATTGGAGACAATCACCAAAATAAATATCGCTGCTTTCTTAAACATATTCTTTAGCAAAAACACATTGGAACGCTTCTCCTCCCCCACGATCACAAGAAGCATTTCTGCTATGTAATTTATTACCATAAATACAATCAGCGCAGATAGAAATTTATCAACCCCTCCCAATAATTGAATAATGTAGTCTGCCATATTCATCCCATCCTTTCTCATAATAATCTAAATATCATCTGCATGGCTTGTCCCATATCATGTTTGCACATATAAAATAGCCAGAGCAAATTATCTGGCAGGTTTTATACCCTGTCCCAATAATCTGCTCTGGCTATTAGTGGCTGTCCTATCTGACGCCCTGTTGCTCAGTCAGCAAACATTCCCTTATTCATTCACAACCATTTTGTAAACTTCTTTTTCCCGCAAAGTTGGCTCTGCGGTCATTTTATCATAATCCACCAACAAAAATGTATGACATTTGCTACACTGAATAGAGGATTTTCCTGCAGCATCTTCATACGCTAAAATCTTCCCCTTACTGCAGCAAGGGCATTTGATTACCCCTTTGGTTTTTATCCCTTCCATTCATAACACCTCCTCAATTAAATGGCAGTTCTTCGTCAATGCCATCTGGTATATTCATAAAACCATCCGATGCATTGTTCTTTTTAGGATTTAAATACCTATCAATCAAACTTTTTGCCGATTCAGATATTACAAAATCTGATTCATGCAACTTGACAGATTTAAAAAGTTCATCACATTTTCCCTTCAATTTATTACTCTTATCATCAAAAGTTGAGCAAATCAACTCTAGGTCTGGGTCATTACTATCATAGTAGTTTTGATTATAATCCTCCCTGCCTGTATAACGATACAGTTCATATCCCTTTTCACCAAATTGATCTTCAAGCGGCAAAAGATAAAGTTGGCCTATACTAGTTTCTGCGGAAAAAATGTCATCCGTAAGCCCTACTGCCTTTGTTTCATTTGCATTCCCATCTGGAGCGTACTTATACCGCTTCGTTCCGTCCAGTCCGCCTTCTTCCAATTCCCTGAAAAATATTCCTACATGATCTTCTTCCTTATTACCTTGATTGTTCCAATGAATCGTTGCTTCATCAGTCTCCTGCTTCAATTTCTTAAAAAAAGCAATTACATCACATAGAGATTGGGTAGGAATCTGAAAATCAATATTTAAAAGATCATCGACATTAACTTGAAAAATCGCCGATATTTTCCAAACAATATCCACAGATAATCTTTTCTTTGAATCCGGATTCACTGTTCTGGAAACATACCCTGCGCTCACGCCTAACAGTTCCTCAAGGTCAGAAATCCGCAGACCATACATCTTTAGCAAATAATCCAAATTACTGCCTAGAAACTTGGAATCATAGTTTGCCTGTGCATTTATAAACCCATTAATAAAGTTTTTCTGCTCCTCTAGCTTTTGTTCTATCTCCACAATTCTACTTTCTAGTTTAGGTGTTTCTTCATCATCCAATTCCAAATCCAACTGTAACGAACTGATTTTTTTTGTCAGTTCCTCGGAATTCCGTTTTGCCAAACCATAGTCTTTAAAAGATTTAATCGGATGAACTTTAATTTCCTCACTCATATTTATTCCTCCGCCTTGCTTGTTTGACTATAGATTATCACAGTCCTATTATATTGTCAATGGTACGAATAAACTTTTTATTTGAATTATTTTCTCTGTACGCTGACCATTCATTTCAATAGCCATAGTCATTTCTACACTTATCTACACAATTTACTAAACTAAATTTTTGTTGCAAATCCTTTAAACAAACAGGCAAAACTCCAAACTATCACGGAAACTCCTAACTATCACGAAAACTCCGAGCAGTTTCCGTGTTTGTATTATATCCCCCATATTTCAACAGCATTTTCTATCAAACTAATACGCCTTTCAGCCAAAACCGCCAATATCCTACTCCTTTTTACCTTTCCGCTTTATACTATCACGGAAACCCCTGACTTTTGCGTGAAAGTATACTTTTGCCTGATAGTACGATTTTATCCCCTATCGCCATCCTATCAGCGGCATCAAAAAACACAAAAATAGGGGTCCACCACCCACCGTGATGAACCCCACCAAGCCTAAAAAACCTTGATTTTAAGCCATTCTTCAATACTTTCGCCTGCGAGTACCCAAATTCCTATGGCATTATTTCTGAATTGCCGCCTGGGCGGCTGTTAATGATTGTCTGAACAATCTTCCAAAAGTGACCACGGGGGTTCACTTTTTTGACCACGGGGTTCAAACTGACCATGGGGTGTTCATTTTCTCTGACCACAGGGTTCAAATGCCCTTTGATGAGGGTTCAAAAGTGAACACCCCCTCTGCCGACCTGCCACAAATTTTCAGACCAACTAAAAAGCAAACAAAGGATTCCAGCGACAGCCAATGTGCCGGAATCCCTTGTTTTCAGCGGTTTTCCCGATATTCTGTTCATTTCCTTTGTATCAATTAAGCGGTTTACATTTCCACGTAGAATTTATAACTGTGGATTCCCATCTCTTCTGCTTTCCGTTTCAGGATCGCTTTCTGGCTCCCGATACTCATGCTCTCCCCGACGTTTCCATCGTCCATTGACAATCTCGCATAGAGTGCTGTCCATATTTCTTTATTTTCTGTATTCTGCATATTGGCCTCCTATATTCACTCAATATCCAGAGACAGAAATACGCTGACTTCATTATAGCCTTTTCTGTCTCTGGTATCAACCGTCAATTCATCTTTTCAGACAGCTTTCTTCTCTGTCCCCATACCTCCGTTCCTTAATTTTTCCTCCACGTTCTTACGGGCGACTTCTTCGCTCACTACTGTCAGTAATCCCTCCATACTTTCCGTGCCGGAATATACATGCTCTACCACATAATGAATCGGCATACCCTTTCTCTCCTTTTTCTTTCTCTGCATAGATTCCCTCCCTTACCTCAATAATAACCTCTCGGAATCTTCAGCCCTTATTTCATGGGGCTTTCAGAACCTATTTTTCAAAAATCAGTTACCATTCACAGCCATTTTAATTTCTGATGTTTCATGAATTCCCATTGTGGCTTTTTTATTGGCATAATGCACTGTTTTTGGTGGTTTTATTTATTAATAAATATAGCCACTACATATTGACTTTTTGTAGTGGTTGTAATATAATATATATAGCCACTATTGAAAGGAGAAACCGTTATGCCTACTATTGTTAAACACTTCGATAAAAAATCAGGAAAGACCCGGGTTTACGAATCTACTCCCCACTATGACCCTGTTACCAAGCAATCAAGACCGAAGAGGAAATATCTTGGTACCCTCGATCCCGAAACAAAGGAATTGATCCCATCTTCCGGTCGCAGGGGCAGAACAGCATCTTCGAAAAATGTTACCACCACGGAAGAAGATACTGCTTCTGCAAGGAACAGAGATTTTCAAAAAATCATTTCCGAGAAAGAAACAGAAATCGCCTCTTTACAGTCTGAGGTGAAAACCCTAAAAGCTACTATCAGGGCATATGAAAAAGTATGCACTTCCATCTCCAATACTTTAAGAAAGGCCCCTGTGATCTATGATTAAATATACCGGCGATCTGCGCTGTGACTTTGAAAAAGCAACGGCAGAAATCACGAAACTCAAAGACCGCATCGTGGGATACCAGGAGCAGATAGCTTCACTACGGGCTTCAGTTAAGAGCCTTAAGCAGTCCAACGATTTCCATAAAAAGAATTATCAGGAATCCCTCGCTGAAAAAGATGCCATTATCAAGGAACTGCAGAACCGTCTTGCCCATGCGGAGGCTCTCCTTAACCATGATGGCAGCAATACCGGTACCCCAACATCGCAGACACCGATAAATAAAAACAAGGTTATCCCAAACTCCCGCCGCAGTTCAGGCAGGAAGAAAGGCGGACAGCCTGGACATCCCAAAGCAGCCCTTGAAGCGCCGGAGGAATCTGAGATCACAGATACCGTTGGGCACCCATTACAGGACGATGAATGCTGTCCAAAATGCGGGCTTACAGACTGCGCCCCAACCGGCGAGTCCGAAGTTAAATTTGAATACGATGTACGCATTAAAGTCGTTAAGATCAAACACGAATTCTTTTATTACGAATGCAGCAACTGCGGCACTGTATTCCGGTCACAGATACCCCCAAACCTCAAGGAGAAGGTTCAGTATGGCAGCGGATTGCAGGCTTTTGCTTTATCACTCACAAATACCGTCAATGCCGCTATGAACAAAGCATCCATGTTTCTTGCCGGAATCACCGGCGGTGAATTAATGCCCTGTGAGGGATACATTGCGAAACTCCAGGCCCGTGCCGCAAATGGGCTCCGCCAGTTTCGCCAGGATCTGAAGCTTGTCCTGATCACAAGAAAGATCGTTTACTGGGACGACACGGTCATCTTCATTCTTGCGCAAAGAGCATGTTTCCGATTTTATGGAGACGAGTCTATTGCCTACTATACAGCGCATGCACACAAAGACATGGAAAGCCTTGATGACGACAATGTACTGAATCTCCTGACATCGGATACCAAAACCATGCACGACCATAACACCGTAAACTACAATGAAAAGTACAGCTTTGAGAATATCGAGTGTAATCAGCATCTTCAGCGTGACTGCCAGAAGAATACGGATGATACCTGCCATCAATGGTCTGATGATCTGAAAAAGCATATCAGCGCAACCATCAAGGATCGCAATGATGCCATAGCCCGGGGCGAGGGTTCTTTCAACGAAGCCTGCATAAACGAGTTTCATCATAAAATAGATGAATACCTTAAAAACGGATGGAGTGAAAATGAGTCTGATCCAAACAACTACGGGGCATCCTTTGAGCGGACTCTGCTTACCAGAATTGCCCAATACCGCAGAAACTATTTCCTGTGGGTTGAGGATTTCAGTCTGCCGACCACCAATAATCTCAGTGAACGCGGGCTTCGAGGTGTAAAATCCCACATGAAAATATCGGGACAGTTTGAATCAGAGACAGCGGCCGATAACCATGCGCTCAGCCGAAGCGCACCAAATCCGAAAACCCACGCTATATATTTGTAAATGGTCTGTTTGGTATCGTCTGCAAAAGGTAAAATAAAAAATTTGCAATAATTATGTTTTCTCCATAAGTGGGGAAATTATGAATGGGTAATACAAAAACCGCCTGCCCGGTTATGGGTAAGCGGTTTTATTTAATGCCTGCTGCCAGCGGCTTTTATTGCCATAATGCTCATACAGTAATTGGATAGCGCGTCATTTTTTAGGCGGTACAAATCTGAAAGGCATAGCCCATATTTTGCCATTAGCCGCGCCCTATGCCCTGCATACCGCTTTTCACGGTCAATAAAAAACTCCCTCAATACTTCCCGCTCCCTTTCTGAAAGCATTTGCAGTGCTGCTTCTATAACTGCTGCCTTTTGCCGTTCCTTCTGGTCGCTGCTTGCTTCCAGCTTCCTAAACTGTTTCAAGTCCTCTGCCGCCGTGTCCTTCATCTTCTCAAAGCCCATTTTCAAACCTCCCTATGTCGTCCATGATGTTTTCAAACCACCTATCCCAGTTTTCGCCCGCTATTGCCGCCTCTTCCGGGGAACTTTTAAATATATCCTGCTGCCGTGGCATATTCTTAAAATACGCCGTATGTAATGCCTGCAATGCCTTATCCTTTCTAAGCATGTGTAATGCCCTGTCCTCTGCCCTTGTAACCGCGAACTGGTCTTTGTAGCGCCTCCCGTCTGCAATCTCCGTCTTTGCCCGCCCATTGAAATATATTTCCTGTATTACATGCCTTTCCAGCTCCGGCAGCCTGCCGACTGCTGCCCTTACAATCTGCTGCATTTCCTTTTTCTCATAGTCTGCCTCTATGCTTCCGGCGTTCTCGTCTTCCAGCATGTCCAAAAGCTCTGTTTCGTGTCCGTCATTTTCCAATGTTACATTGAGCGAAGACGCAGCGGCGGGAAATATGCGCCTGTCACCTTCCCGCACGTTCCCGAACATTTCATAAACCTGTTTCTTATACTTGAAATTTATGTAGGAATTGAATTTATAGCCCTTTTCCGGGTCGTATGCCTCCACTGCTGCCAGCATTGCAAAATAACCGCACTGTATGAAGTCTTCCATATCAACAAAGGCGTTTTTTTCCATAACGCCACTGTATTTTGCTGCCAGTATGGTAACAGTGCGCCTGCACTGCCCCCAGAGTATCGGCAGCAGGCTTTTTTCCCCCGCCTTAATCCTTGCCGCCAGCTCTTCATTGTTTCTGCTTCCTTCCATGCCGTTCCTGCCCCCGTTCCTGTCACTCTTCTTTAATATCCGGTGTCTGGTCTGGGTTGGACTTGCAGTAAAGGTCAAGGTCTGTTTTGTATCCCTCGTGGTTGTCTATGCGCGTTATCTGGTAATACTTCCCGGCATACTCTACCAGCATATCCGTATCAATATCCGCGCGGTGGTTGACCGTAAATAGAACGTCTTCCGTTGCGTTCACGGTAGCTGCTGCAAAGAACTCTTTCCCGGAAAGCTGGCGGTAATACGCCCACAGCTTCCCTTCATGTATCGGCTTCCATTCCTCCACGCCGAACCCATTATCATTTACATAGCTTTCATATGACAGTATGCGTATTTTCTTGTCTTTCAGCTTCAATTTTCTTTCCCCCTGTCCTTTTACTGCGCCTCTAGGAACTCGTTATAATGCTCATACAGCCCTACATAGGCGTTAAGCAGGCTTGCCGTGCCGTCTATGCGCTGCTTTGCCGCTTGGTTCTTCACTGGCACTATGTTCCCGTTCCTGTCCTCCTGTACGCCCGTATTGGAAAGGCACCAGCGCAGTATAGGGTTGTTGTTATAGTTGATGCGTTTCGCCTGCAAGTCAGCGCCCAGAAACTGCATGGGGAGTGAAAGTGTTTTCGCGCCCTGCGCAACGCCTTTCATTTCTGTAAACCCTGTTTCCTTCATTTCCTCCACCCAGTAGGCGGCGCTCCACCTGTCATAATATACCCATGCCGGGAATATGCCGTATGTATTCGCCATTTCCACGAACCACGCCGTAACGTCCTTATAATTTATCGTGTTGCCCCTGCACAGCCGCACAAGCCCGCGCTCATGCCATTTATCATAGGGCAGCTTCTCTTCCTTTACGCGCCGCTCCATGCTGTCTTCTGGTATCCAGTACATCTGCGTGACAAAGCGCTTTTCTGTTTCCCGGTCAATCAGCAGCAGCGTTGCACATGTTAAATCCCGTGAGCTGGACAAATCCGCGCCGCCGATTGCATAACAGCCCCGGAACTGTTCTAGGCTAAAGGTTTCCTTGTTGGTTATATCCTCCAGCGACAGCCACGCCGTGCCTATCGTGTCGCGCACGTTAAAATCCTTTACCAGTATCCCCTTTAGGTCAACCGGGTTATTCTGCGCCCTTATTACTTTGTTCTGTAGGTCTTCCAGCTTCTTAATCGTTCCCAGCGCCGGGTTGGCTTTCTGCCACATTTCCGGGCGCGTCCATTCCTCCCGGCTGTCCAGCTCGTACATGATAGGCAGGAATGTTTCATCTTCAAAAATGCCGTCTGTCACATTGCAGGCATAGGAATACATATCATCAAAAATACATTCCCGGACAGTTCCCGCCGTTGTAATCATAATCAAAAGCGGCTGCTGTCTGGCGCTCTGTGACTGCTTCATTACTTCATATAGGTTTCTGTCCTTAATCCCGTGCAGCTCGTCTATAATGACGCAGTGGGAATTTAAGCCGTCAAGGCTTCCGCTGTCCTTGCTTAACGCCTCAAAGCGTGAGAACGTCGCCGGGAAATACAGGTCTGCTTTCCGTTTTTTCAGCGCCTTTCTAAGCGCCGGGCTTTGCTGCACCATGTTGTAAGCCTCATTAAATATAATCTTTGCCTGGTCGCGCTTTGTGGCTACGCTGTAGACTTCCGCGCCCGCCTCGCGGTCTGCTGCCAGCATGTATAGTGCAATCCCGGAAAGCAGCGTGCTTTTTCCATTCTTCCTGCCTATGTAGAACATGGTTTCCCGGTACTGCCGCAGCTTTGTTTCCCTGTCAACAAAGCCGAAAAGGGCAGAAATAAAAGCCTTTTGAAATAGTTCAAGCTCTACTTTCTTACCCGCCCATTCTCCTTTTGACTGCTTGCACAGTGTTTCTATAAATTCTATAGGTCTGTTCGCCCGTTTTTCATCAAATATATATTTCCTGTCTGTTTTCCCCGTCCGTTCTGCCAGCTTTTTGTATTGTTTTTTTACCCGTTCCGATACGATAACCCCGCCGCTTTCAATCGTCCGCCAGTATTCCGCGATATAGTTCACGCTGTCCTTACTCCTGCTTTTTTATGAACTCTAACAGCTCGCTTGCGCCCTTGTCGGTCGGTTCTGGTTTCGGTAACAGCTCCGTAAACTGGCGGTATATAAGGCTGTAACGCTGTATCATGGTGTTATACGTTTTTACGGCTGGGCTTTCCCGGTCAAATTCCTGCTGCCCCTGCTTGAAATGGTCTATTGCGCCGTTTTCTTCGATATGGCAGCGCAGCCCGTCCAGCGTTGTTTCCATGAAAGCAAGCTCTGTTATCAGTTTTTCTGCCACCGTTTTTCGGTCTTCCGGGACTAATTTTAAAAGCCTCTTTAGTTTGCGCAAATTCTTCAATTTTTCCGTATTTCCTGCCGCCGCCATTCTATCCCCTCCTAAATCCTGCTGCCTTTACCCCTCCCCTCATACGCGAACCCCAGAGGGGAAAGAAAAGGTTGCCTGCCCGCCGGTGTTTTCCCCTCCCTTTAATCCGCTTGGCGGGGGGATATAAACACGCTGCAAGGACTGTTTATATTTTTCGTGCCACTCTGCCGCAAGCCTTTCAAATTTCCTGCGGCTTCTGTTTCTCTGCGGGTCGTTCCTTATCCGTTGCAGGCATTCCTTTAGCGGCGTGTCTATCAATACCAGCTCCGCGCTAAGTTCCTGCGCTATCCTGCGCATTTCCAGCGCGTCTGCCGTAGCCGTCACCACAAAAGCCCGCTCCCACTTCCCGCGCCTCTGCTGTACGCACTCATAAAGCAGCCTGCGCACTTCTAACGCCGTCTGCAATACTGGTCTGAAATCCAGCCTCACGCCGCCGCCCTCGCCCATGAGCGCCGCACAAATATAATCCAAGTCAACAACTAAATCATTCTGCCCTTTGTGGCTTAATACATATGTTGTCTTGCCGCTGCCCGGACTGCCGCACACCAGAAACACATTAGGACTTTCTACTGCGTCGCCGTTCTCGTCAAAACCGATACCGTTTAATTTTGCTGGCTTCCCCCGGAAAGCCTTATCATCTTTCGCGTGTTCCTCCGCGTGGCACTTCTCGCATACCGCCTTTAGGTTTCCCCAGTCCAGCGTTATTTCCGGGTCGTTTATGTTCCACGGCGCTAAATGCCGGATATGGTGGACAATGCACGCAGCGCCCCCGCAGTCCTCGCATATGTAGTTTTTGCTGCTTAAATATGCCTTGCTTGTTTTCCTCCATTGCTGGCTGTCATAAAACACCCGTGCAAAATCCCTAGCCATATTCCCGTTACTCCTTCCTAACCGCTATAAGCGCAAGCGTCTTTAGCAGGCTGTCAATCGTCCTCTGTAGCTTTTCCGCGTCTGCGCGTTCCGCATTGTACCAGAGCATGAGTATAAACTTCCCTGCCGTATCCGCTAACGGCTGCCCTGCCTGCTGCTCTGCCGTTACGCCTGTTGTCAGCTCTATATAGTCTGGTATTGCAGACAACAGCCCCTCTATGATAGCGTCATTGTCTGCCGTATCCAGCCGCAGTATCTCCCGCGCCTGCTCTACTGTCAGCATACCCGCAGCCCCCTTTATGAAGCTGCACGCGTCAGCTTTACAAACGCCTCCGGCACAATCGGCTTGCAGTCCGCTATTGCCATTGCCCGGTAGTCAACCAGCCCTTTCTTGAAGCTGCTTTCCCTTGAAGCCTCTACCGTGATGCCCTCCGGCATGTTGTAGCCCATATAGTTAAAGTTTCCGAAAAGCGCGGTTTCGTCTGCGATATAATCATCAATGACTACAGGGAAGCCTAATATTTTCCCTATGCCCTCGTTTTTCGGGTCTGCAATGAAAACAGGTCTTCCGTTTGCGTCTACAAGCCCGTAAAACTGATTGTAGAGCGTTGCATTGTTCATAGCCCATGCCGCGCCGTTTGCATAGCCTCTTTTCAGCGCTGCAACTGTCTTTACCACGTCGGCATATTTAAGCCCCGCAGTCTTGCCGAATGTGAGGGCGTTCTTCCCGTCCTCCCATGTAATCCCGGTCATGATGCCCGTTCCCTGCCCGCTTCCAGTGCCGTTTACAAGGGCGCTTGCAATGCACTCCATAACGCTTGCATTAAGTTCCTGCGTCATATACCCTTCAAACGCTGAAACGCTCATTTTACGCGCCTTTTCACTGATAGAAAATACTTTCATAATCTCATACCCGTCAAAAGAAACGCTTGTTACTGCTGGCTCTTCCCCGTCAACTGCTGCCCCTTCCGTATGCCAGCTTGCCGCCGCTGTCGGCGTTCCGATAGGCACGGCTACTTTTGAGGGGATACTAAAAGCCCTGCACACGCTCATAAGACCGCCCATAGTCCGCGCTTTTTTGACTACCTCGTTAAGCGTCTGGGTAGGAAGCACTGCTGCCGTGCTTGCAGAATCCGTAAATGTGTCTGCCCTCTGGTCGCCCATTGCGCGGTTGTATGCCGCCTGTTCAAATTCCGTCAGCTTATGCCCCAGCAGTGACTTGAAAAACGCGCTCCTGTATTCCGGGCTGTTCAACACGTCGCCCTCCGTTGCCTCATGGCTTGCCCTGCGCTCAAAGCTCATGCCCGCGCCCGTGATAGGGTTGAACGCGCTGCGCTGGCTTCCCCCTGCTGCCTGCTGCTGTATGTTCTCTTTCGCCTGCGCAAGCCCGGAAAGCTCAATATTCAGTGTCGTTATGTCTGCCTCCGCGTCGGTTTCAATCGTTCCTTTGATTTCTGCCGCCCGGCGTTCGATTTCCTCCAATGTTGCGTTACGGTAATAATTAAATGCCTCTGCGATAGTCTTAAATTTCATTTTGGTTTCCTCCGTTTAATCCTTTTTGTGGCGGTGTCCGTTTTGGACACCTTTTCTAAATATCCTTCATCAATATTTTGTTTGCCTTTATGATTGCCGCCCGGCGCAGTCTTTCTGCCTCTGCCTGCCCGCTCATGGCAGAACGCGCCTCTACGCTTGTCTGGGGATATGCGGGGAAAGGCACAACGCTTATCTCATAGACCTTTTCTATTTTGTTTATAGTCCGTGTCCGTGTCTTCGCGTCGTAGCTGTCGCCGCCCTCCGGCACTTTAAAGGCGAATGACATTCCCGAAAGGTCGCCGCGCTTTACTGCCGTATATACGCTGTTTGCCTCCGGCGTGTCTGGTAAGTCTGCAACCATGCGCAGCCCTGCCGGGTCGTGTATGAGCTGCATTGTTTTTGGCGTGCGTGCAAGTGGCACTCTGCTTAAATCATGGTTGTAAAGCAGCCTTGCGTCTGAAAGGTCTGCACCTTCCAGCGCCCCCGCCCGTATCACCTCTATAAAAGCCCCTGCCGGGTCATTTATCTTTGTCGGCTGGTCGTAGACAATAGGTCTTCCTTCCAGCCTTAGGGCTGTTTCTGCGCCTGCTGCCGCATCTGCCCTTATCTCGCATATCCTAATTTCCTTCACTGCCTCCCGCCTCCTTTTCCAGTCCTGCTGCCCCGTCTTTCGCCATTTGGTACTTGTGCGCCTCGTCAGCAGAAACAACATTTAACGTCTGTAGCCTCTTCTCGCCGCCCTCCACGCTTGGAAGGTTCAATATTTCCAGCGCTTGGTTGACGGTCAGCAGCCCATACGGCATAAGTTCTTTTATTAAGTTTACCTTTGTGGCGTTGCTGCTGAATTGCAGCCGCCCGCTCTCAAACAATATGGAATTTCCGAAAGCCCGTTCCCGCTCATTGAATACCTTGCGCGTAAATTCAAGGCTGAACTGAACCGCCAGCGGCTCTATCGTGCTTTCATAAAATGCCGCCCACTGGTCTTCATTGTAGCTGCTGTTTACAATCGCCTCCGAAATCCCCAGATAGTCATAAATCTTTGTCTTTACCGCCTGTAGCTGCTTCTCGTCGATTGTATAGGGCTTGTTGTCCAGCGGTATATACTCCGATGCATTATCTATTACAGCTATGCCGCCGTTGTTGGATATCGTCAGATAGTCCTTTATGAAATTCTCCTGTATGTCCTTCAGCTTCTCCACGTTCGCAAGCTGCGTGCGCTTCAAGATGCCCCGGAGCTGTGCGCCGCTGTTTATCGCTGAAATGATGCCCTCATTCTGCGTATGCGCAAGCTGTAGCGCTGGCTCTAATGCCCCGTTGCTGTCGCCTAAAAGGTCGTTGCTGTTGAAGTTCCTGCGCATTTGTATCACGTCCGCATATGGCAGCACTACGCTTTTGCCGCCGGAAAAAAGGAACTCGCAGTACAGCGCCCCTGCTGCATCTGCCATAAATTCCACATGCGCCGCATTTAACGGGAACACGCCCACAAGCCGCCCCCGTTCGTCCTTCTGTAAGAACGCAAAGGCATTGTTGTATAGAAAATAATGCGTTGCCAGCTTATACAGCATGTCAAAGGCGCTCATATACGGGTTAGGCTCTATCTGTAGCAGGCGGTTTATTTTGCAGTCGCCCTCCGTGCGGTCATGGTCTGCATAGCGTATCACATGCGAACCTTTCAGCTTTGCCACGTTCCGCGCTATCGCGTCCACTGCGCCCCTGTATATGTCGTTTGCGTATGCGTCGCCGTTCCATGCGGAAAAAGAGCTGCCGCCGCCCAGTATCTCTGCGCGTTCCGTCCTCCCTTCCGGGGGCTTTGCCTTGCGGAATATCCGCGAAAAAATGTTCATTGCTTGCCTTTCCCTTCCTTTCCTGTTTTGTGTGGCTGCTCTGGCGGCGCTCTCTGCCTGTCCATGCCGCCGCCTCCTGTTCTGGCGTAATATTTACCGTGTTGGCTGCTTTTCACCTTAAAAAGCCGCAGAAAACCTGTTGACCGTCCACATACTCTCTAGCTGGTATGACCGCTGCTATTTTTATCACGGTATCCAGATACAGCTGTTAGCCTGCTGCCCTCTGGTGCAGGCTCGCCATGCCTGCTGCAAATGCGCCGTGCCGGAATCGAACCAGACACGCCCAGCAATAAGGCTGGCGCTCTAACCAGTGAGCTAACGGCGCTTTTTAGCTTTGGTCTTCCCCGCCTTTTTCCTCCCCTTCTTTGCTTTCCCTGTGTCCGCTATCTTCCTGCATTTATAGTGCTGGTATAAATTCCCCCAGCTGTCACAGCCTACTTTCCAGTCCGGCAGCAGTATATAGCCTTTCGGCGCTTCTGGTATCTTCCGCATGATGCTTTCCCTCTTGATTTCCTTTACCGTCACAATAGGGCGCTGTAAGTTTAGGCTTCCGCTCCAACTGCGCTTGTTTTTCCTTTTCCCTTCCGGCTCTCCCCCTGCCCCTTCCTTTTCCCCTTCCTGCTGCGTGTTCTTTGTTATGTATGCCGCCAAGTCCTTATAGTCGTTTGTCTTGTCCAGAATGGAAGAAGTGACGCGCCCCCGCCCCCAGAGCTTTACTAAATCCTCTAATGGTATCCCGTTCATTACTGCGTGTATGTGCCAGCGCCCCTGCTTCTCCAACGTGTACACATACTTTAATTCCGGCATACCTTTCTTTTTCACATACCGCCGCACCCTCTTGATGAAGTTGCGCCATTCCTTCCGCGCCGCCTCTTCCCCTATATCCTCCGCAAACGTGAATGTATTGAACTGGTCGCCCTGCTGCCCGTCAAAGTTTATGTATATCACCCTCCAAAGCTCATTTCCCGTCCTTATCTCATTCGCCTTTTTCTGTGCTGGCGTTGATTCCTTCTCTTTCTCCCCTCTCTGCGCACTTCCCCCTTTGGTGGAGTGGTAGCGCATGACCTCCATAATATCCCCTATGATGATTTTCTTTTCAGTGTACATATGTTTTCCTTTCCAGCCCCTCCCTGTAATGGTTCAGAAGATAACGTTATTTACAAGGTCGGAACTCCCCGCCGGAACTGCTAAAACGCTTGCAATCCTGCCGTACATATGCTATACTGAATTTGGTTTGAGTGCATATGTACGGCACGGAGCGTTTAGCGGTTTCCCGTTAGGCGCTTTTCTTTTTCCTCTTTCCCTATATCGAACTGGTGTTCTTTCATTTTCTCCCCCTCTTCATACCCCCAGCAGTACGCTTGGTAGAATGATTTTGAAAAGAAATAGTATTCCTCCGGCTTTACCCATTCCGGCAGCCTGTAAGCCCGCTTAAATTCCTTGTAGGTCATTCTGCTAAACTGCGCTGCTGCCGCCGCCAGCCCTGCACAGTGTATCTTTTCCGCAATTCTTCCAGCCATTGCATACGCTTCCTTCTCCCCGGCTGTCAGCTCCCTTTCATCATCACCGAAGCGGTAGGTTGTTACCCTCTCTTCCTGCCCTTGTTTCTGTCCTGCCAGTGCAATCATTCCTTCTTTCCGTCCTTTCCCCGTCTGAATATGTTCCGTGTCCTTCCTGCTGCCCGCAGTCGCATTTCTCGCCCCAGTCAAGGTTAGCGCCGCAGCGTTCACATTTCCTGTACATCATGGTTTTTTACTCCCTCCTGCGCGGTTTCCGGCTTTTCCGTGCTGCCTGCCCTCATTCCGATAGCAAAACAGTACAATAGACTGATTTCCTTTTCGCTCATTTTCCCTAACAATTCCTGCATCATTTCTATTTTGCTCATGGCTTCCTTTCCCTCCTGTCCTATATTGCAATCTGCTGTAACAATGCTACAATTTCCGGCTCATGCCTCCGCTCTGGCGGCAGCGTCCGCACGGCTTCCCTGCACTCTTCCCGCAGTATGACTATTTCCTCCGGCGTTTTCATTCTCGGCGCGACACTTTCTAAATATTCTTGATACGTTGTATCTGTACCCGGTATTTGTGCATCTAGGGAAACATTAAAATATGCCGTCCGTTTCTGCCTCATCTGGCTGCCTTGAATTGTCTTAAAACGATATTCCATAGCAAAGCCCGCATATTTTGAAAACTCCATGTTTCTCGTTATTCCTTCCTTTGATACCTTCTCCGCAGTTTCTACAAGCGTCAACAATGCCTCTCCTATGAGGTCTTCCATATCCATAACATTATTCCGGCATTTTTCTATTCTCCATGTATTCTTTTTGGCTATATATACTGCAAGGTATCTCACACTTTCTATAGCCTCGTCCCGCTCTTCGCGGCTGCTGAAAATATGTTCCTTTTCTCTTTCCCTTTTTTCTGCATGGTCTTTCTTTGCCCTCGCATAGTCTGGGAATACTGTTTCCGGCTCTACTTCCAGCACTGCTGCCAGCCTTTCTACTGTTTCCGCTTTTATACTCCCGTGCCGTCCGTCACACTTTAAATTCCAGATTGTTGATTCCCCTACGCCCGCCTGCCGTGCAAGCTCTTTTACGGTTATCCTTCTTTCTTTGCGTAGTTCTGTTATGTAATTAGGGTTGATATTCAATACAAAAGTTTCAGCCATTCTGCGCCCGCATATTCGCGCCCGCCTTTGCCTTTCTTTCCGCTCTTTTGTACTGTCTGTATATATCCGCAAGCCCCCTGCCTATGTCCTCACACGCTGCCTCTTCCCCGGCTGTCAGCCCGCTTTCCGGCTTTATTTCCTTTGACTGTATGATGCGGTACAGAGGCACGTTTTCCGCTACTGTGCCGTCCGGCGCACGCAATCCCATAACCGCCACTTGTTGAAGGGCTTCCCCCTCTGCTAAAAATCTTTTCATTGTCTATGCCTCCTGTTCGAGTGCTGATAACAACAGTTCAACCGGGTCATGCTTATTTAATTCTGTAATCAACATATCTTTCTGCTGTGCTGTCATATCTGGCGTATTTCCTATAATTTCTGCCACTTTCGCAAACAGCAGCATATATGCTTGGTTCTGGCTCATTCCTTCAAGGGGTGTGCCATTAAAAGCAGGCTCTTTCTGGTTAAATTTATTAAGTGCGTTTTGATAATCCATTCTTATACCTCCATTGTTTGTTGCCTATTTGGTGACTTTTGGGCTAAAAAAATATGAAAAAGTTCTAGCTCTGAAACTCCTAACGTTTTAGCCATTGTGTCAATCTCTTCCAAATTGGGTTGCCGTACACCGTTTGACAGTTTATTTACTTTTTGTCTTTCCCAGCCCATTTTACGGGCAAATTCCGCTTCGCTATCAAATTTTGAGTATATCAAACCGCGAAACGCCTTTACTTTTTCCTTCACTTTGTTAGCACCTCCTTTGTTGCCTGTTTGGTGACAACATAACAATATCATCAGATTTTCTGTTTGTCAACCGTTTGGTGATTATTTTTTTATTTTGTCTTTACTTTGGTTACAAAATATGCTTTAATAGATACATCAAAATATTAGAAGGTGGCTCTATGAACAATGAATTTAGTAAACGCCTAAAGCAAATAAGAGAATCTCGTAATATGTCCCAAGATGAATTTGCAAACTTGCTGGGAACTTCTAAGCAAGTTATTAGCAGATACGAAACCGCCCAACGTACGCCAAAAATAACAACTGTCTATGAATATGCAGAAAAACTGGGTGTTTCACTAGAGCAACTTACAGGATATGAAGCGTATTCGCTAGAGCCAGCAATAGAAATAAAAAATGAAGTATTTAACCTTATTGGTAGGTGGACACCATATCAAGCAAGGAAGAGACTCCCTCTTTTGAAAATATGTCAAGATTTATCTGAGGACGAGCTTATAGAGGCTGTCAATTATATTAAGTATCTTCAATCAAAAAGAACTAATACAAAGGGGGAAAAGTAATGCAGCAGACACTAAACGCCGTAATATACGCCCGCTATTCCTCACACAACCAGACAGAGCAAAGCATAGAAGGGCAACTGCGGGATTGCTACGCCTTTGCAGAACGTCAAGGGCTGCAAGTGGTAGGGGAATATATAGACCGCGCCATAACAGGGCGTACAGATGAACGCCCTGACTTCCAGCGCATGATTGCAGATGCAAAAAAGCAGCAGTTCCAGCGCGTGATTGTCTGGAAGTTTGACCGCTTTTCCCGTGACCGATACGACAGCGCCATATATAAGCACAAATTAAAACAGTGCGGCGTTAAAGTGCTTTCTGCTATGGAGAATGTCGGTGAGGGTGAAGTAGGCATAATCCTTGAAGCGCTGCTGGAAGCCAGCGCAGAACAATACAGCCTTGACCTCTCTAAAAAGGTTTTGCGCGGGCAGCGTGAAAGCAGAATGAAAGGCGTGTTTTTGGGCGGCTATTTGCCTCTTGGTTATAAGCTGGAAAATAAACGGCTTGTAGAAGATGAAAACACCGCACCTATAGCCCGCTATATCTTTGAGGAATACGCTAAAGGCGTTCCCAAAAAGAAAATTGTAGACGCTCTGAACGCACGCGGCTTAAGAAACAGTAAAGGGCTTCCTTTTGCCCTTTCAACCGTCCATTCTGTCTTGAAAAACAAAAAGTATATTGGAATTTATGAACATGGCGGGGAAGAAGTTGCGGGCGGCTGTGATGCCCTCATAGATGAAAGGACGTTCTACAAAGTACAAGAGCTAATGGACAAGCGGAAAGTTGCGCCTGCTGCCTCAAAAGCTACTGTAGAGTATCTCTTACAGGGGAAATTATACTGCGGGCATTGCGGCACTAACATGATTGCAGAAGCCGGACACGGAAAGAACGGAAAAACATACCACTATTACACTTGCAGGAAACGCAGAAGAGAGCATACTTGCGATAAAAAGAACGAAAAGAAAGGTTATATTGAATGGTATGTTGTAGAGCAAACTGTAGAATATGTCCTAACGCCGGAGCGCATAGAGTATATTGCCGCCCAGCTGGTAGCCCAGTATAAAAAAGACTGCGGGCTTGACCGCATACAGGCATACGAAAAGCAGCTTAACAGGATAGACGCAGAAATAAGCCGCCTTGTTGATACTCTGGCTGTATGCCCTGCTGCCGCCCGCCAGCCTATATTTGACAAAATGGAACAACTGGACACGGAAAAGGCGGCGGCAGAGCTTGACCTTGCCAAACTCCGCATATCGGCAAAGGTACAGCTTACAGAAGAGCAAATTGTAGAATGGTTAAAGCAGTTCTGCAATGGTGATGCGCTTGACATAGATTTCCAGAAAAGAATTATTGACACATTCATAAATTCTGTTTACCTGTATGATGATAAGGTTGTGATTTATTATAACATCAAAGGCGGTAAGCAAGTAAGCTATATTGATATGCTGGACAGTACCGAAGAACCGCCATTTTCAGAAGATGCGCAAGCGTCTTCTGGGTGTTCGGTTTTGAATTGCCTCGCCCAACCGAACATACATCGAAACCTGCCGTCGTAATGGCATCAATGAAATCGAAGCGTTGCAACGATTATGCGAAGGGAATCCTTATACGGTTGCCGAAATCTTCTCGGTCTAATCTTCCTAAAAACACATCAGAACATTGAAAGCGGTGTTGCAGCTCCGCTTTATTTGTCGATCCATCAAACCGACTGTGAATAGTAACAAAAATCACCCACTTTTTTCTCAAAACCACTTGACAAACCAATCAAAAAATGCGGCGCTTCGCGCCCTTGATCAAAAAGTACATTTTTTTGATTGGAGGCGATTTTTGATGTTACCTGATAACTCTGGCGGTCATGCCGCCTTTCAGGATACTTTCGTATCCCAGTTCCATAAATTTTACCCGGACCCCTTTGTGCTTCCCAAAAGCACTTGGGATTATATCGTGCAGTTCTGGTATCTTGATCTTTCCAAGACGGATTCTATCATGCAGGAATGTTACTCTGTTTTTGGTCCGGAACCAAGGCTCCCTTCCTGCATGCTGCGCTCCTATCTGCTTGCTTTGAAACTGAAAGTTACTTCCATCACTGTCTGGTGCCGCATGCTTAAGGAAACTCCGCTTTATGCCATCCTCAGCGGTTTCTCTTTCGGGAATACCCCTGGTGTCGGTACTTTTTATGATTTCTTTTCCCGCATCTGGCAGCATGACTCCAACAACCTTTCCCCGAAAGACCGGTTCCCTAAGATAAAGAAAACTCCCAAAGGCAAAAAGAAAGGCGATAAGACTCCCTGCGACTCTTCCAGCATGGCCTCCAAGCTTCTTCCCCTGCTGGAACGCTGGCAGTTAAAACCGCAAAATCCCTTCTTCCTTATTTTCCGGCTTTATCAGCAGCAGTTCCTGGACCAATCCATCCACAGGGGGCTGATTAATCCCCGGCATCTGGCTCTTGTCGGTGACGGCACCCCTGTCCGTACTGCCGCACAGCAGCGGAAAAAGCGCATTTGCCATTGTAAGGAGAAAGGCCGTTCTTCTTGTGACTGTAAACGCCATTATTCCCAGCCCGACTGTAACTGGGGATGGGACTCCCACCGGGAATGTTATTTCTTCGGCTACCACCTCTACATGTATGTGGCTTCCGATTCCTTCAGCGACCTCCCTGTGTTTCCGCTTTTAGAACGGGCCTCCCGGCATGACATGCTTTCCTTCCTGCATTCCTTTTTCACCATGAAAGCGTATCTTCCGGAATTACAGATTGAAAAGCTCCTTCTGGATTCTGCACACGACGCTTACCCTGTTTATGAATACTGCAGGCTGGAACATATCACACCGTTTATCGACCTCAATCCCGGACATACCGGGCATTTTACCTATAAGGACGATTTTACAATCGATGACGATGGTGTCCCTGTCTGTAAGTTGGGCTTACGTATGCATAAAGACGGATATGAAGCTGCCAAACACCGGGCAAAATATCGCTGTCCAAAATCAAACCGGAAACGTGGCTGCTTCTGTGAACACCCTTGTTCACCGGCGAAATATGGTAGAACCGTACACATCTTTACTGATGACAATCCAAGGTTATTTAACATACCGCCAAGGGACTCTAAAGCGTGGGAAACGGAATATGATAGAAGAACTTCCGTGGAGCGCTCCAACAAGCGCGAGAAAGAGGACTATAAATTAGAAGACGGCAGGTACCGCTCTACGAAGATGTGGTACTGCCGCCTCTACGGCATCATGATGCTCCAACACCTTGATGCCTGGGAAATGCCCTCCGTCAAGGCATTTCAAAAATCATTCTTAGGTTTAGACGCCTAATAATGATATATTAAGCGATTCCATAAGATTTTTCAAGGCATAGTATCCGCTATGTCCAATGTTTATGTCCTTTTTTCTCTAATTTCTTTTCCTGCACCATATTCAGTTGTCAATCTTCGGTTGGAATCTCATTCATTGAGATTCCGAGAAGTTATCAATATTTTTTTCAGGTTTTCAATTCCCCTGCTGCGTTTTTCCACATTTTTTTAGTTCTTATTTTTATCATGGGACTGTTATCTGTCATATTCCATTTTCTTATCCGGGTGCAGTTTCCCGGAAACTACCGCCGCATGGCTGCGAATTTTGATTTCCCCACGCTTTTCACTTTCTATGGCATTGCGGTATCTCCCGTCTGAGAGGAAGAAGCGATATCTCTCCCCTTTAAATCCTACGGGGCTGTCATTATTCAGCACATCAAGGACGATCATATGTCTTGTGTCCGGCTGGAACCGTTCCCGCCCTGACAGGTCATGCCCCTGTAAGACCGGCTGTTTCAACCGTTCCTTTGCTTCATTCAGTCTCCGCAGGACGGAATTTCTGCCCTGTCCTATGAAATGTGCCTTATTGTCCGCTATAAACCGGCTGCATTCCGGTTCTGGAAGTTTTTCCAGTTTGTCTGCGGCATTCCTTATGATAATCCGTGTCATGTCGTCCCCGGCTGCTGACTGCCCGTCCCTCATGGCTTTCACTGTGTCCTCTTTTGTTGTCGCTTCATATTTGTAAACCATCTCCAATTCACTCTTTGTAAACCTCATGAATCCCTCCTTGCTTTTTTTCATAATGCCTGATCAGGGGAAGCTGTTTTTTGCTTCCTACTATATAAGCCGATTGGAGAACGCTAATGGGAAAGGAAATGGGATTATTTTTGGAAGTTTTTTTATTTTCCGTGATGTAAGACAATCACGCTGCGACTATTTTTAATAGGAGCCAATCTGCATATTTGGAAAATATGCATGAACTGAGGGCATGGGGAAACAGAATCCCCATCAAGGTTGCCGGGTAAGCAAACCCCACAAAGTGGGTTTTGAGTTACTCTGGCGAAACTTGCTCTTGGCTATACACTTCCCACTACCAGGGTGTGTCACGGACTTTCACCGATTAGATTGCGCCCATACTGGGCGCACATAAAAAACGGCAAACCCTTTCCTACATGGATTCGCCGTTTTAAGCCTGCCATTGCGCAAACATTCTCCTATGATTCTGTTTTTAAATTCAAAAAGCAGTGAATCTTGTAGACTTACTGCTTTCTTACATTTATGCAAAACAACGTTTTATTGTTAGATCTATTCTTTATCAAAACGGAATTTCAATATACCGTCTATTAACCGTTCCCTTACATGGTTTTCTACATCTGTATTCACATAACCATCCATTTTTGAAAAATATCGGATATATCCACCATAATGTTCTAATACTGTTTCGATTGCTCCCGGATCACCATTGGCAGCTTTTACAATCGTTCCATACGAAATAAGATTCTTTCCCTTCATTCCTGTTTCACCATTTCTCTTTTTAGCTGCTTCATTACCGTCTGCATCCTGCTCCAAACGCTACTATGTGCCTGACCATAATACCCTGCAATTTCCTGGTAAGTATAATGTTTAAAAAAATATAAGAATACAATTTCTTGTTTCTCCCTTTCCAACAAAGATAATGCCTTGGAAAGCCGCTCATTTTCTAAAATTACAGTATGTCCTCAAAGCGACAGCGGATGTCTGGCTTCTATTCCATTCTCAAATCCCCCACAACTATATGCTGGTATCACTCCTGATTCTACTAAATACTCAAAAGATATTTCCTGCTTCCATCTTTTAGAAACTTTGCTCTTAGCTTCTGCTGACGCATGGCGAATGATGATCTTACATAAGGCATTAAACTCATGCTCAATGCGTTCTTGATATTGTTCAGTGATATTTTCCACAACACATTCCTTCACTTCATCAAAATAATGCCGTCTAAATCTGATAAGGATATATTCACAAAACTGTTGCTGTCCGCTTCTAGTCTATCATGATATCCCCACATTTCGACACAATCGTCAGGCAATCATCTGAACCTTTTACCTTTCTCTCAAAATATGCTTTCTCATCATTTTCCGATAACTTTCCTCCCAGTTTCTCGGACACTTCTATATCCATCTCTGAATTGGCATAAATTGAAAGCATATCCTGGGATGATGGATTCAGTTCCAAAGAAAAATCCCCATTCTCCGTTTGCATTTGGATATTTTGAGATAATTTCACATTCTCTGCCACAATATCTCCATTAACTAATATAATATTTCCGCCCTCTATTGTCATATCAAAGAAATCTAAATCTCCCTCATCCATATGAATGTCTGCTGGTTTTACATTGAGTCCATGGAGTTCCATATCGCCTTCCCCCATATTTGTCATCAACTTAATTTCCGCATCAAAAGGAACATATAATGTTACAACACTGGTGTAGTCAGTTTTTTTCGTTTTCAAGTTATTGCTAATACCATCAACAAATACTCCGTTATAATAAGTTGCCGGCTTAGCATTTTTCTCTTTCAGGATAAGAACTCCATCCTGTATATTGACTGTCAATGGGGGTTCGTCGTTTTTGCCACTGATATTGTATTCAAGATAAAAACCGTTATCTTCTGATAAACGAACGATAAAATCTACATGGGTTAAATCTGCTCTCACTTCTTCTCCATCATAATCCAACGGTAATTTCTCTTGTTTATATATCTCTGCATCCATTTCAGAAATGAGCCTAGCATCTTCTAAAATCTCCCTTGGTGCCTGATTAGCAGTGCCTTTTATAGTACACCCAGATATCAAAACAATTGTCAGATAAAAAGCCATTCCTGCCAATAATCTCTTTGATGTTCTCTTCATTACAATCCCCTTCCTTTCACCTTTTCCACTCAATTACCGATTTATATCATCAAAGTAATGTTATCTCAATCTGATACAGATATATTCATATTATTTTTTGAAATTATGTTTTTTGAGCATCCTGAATTGCTCCGAGATATTCTTCCCTGCTCCTTGCTCCCCGATATATCTCATAAGATATTTTTCCATTTTCCAAAAACAAGATACGGTTACAATAGCTTGCAGAAAATGAATCATGTGTAACCATCAAAATAGTTGTCTTAAATTTCTTATTGATTTCTAAAAGCAATTCCATTAAATTTTCTGAATTCTGTGGATCAAGGGCACCTGTCGGTTCATCAGCTAAAATCAATTTAGGATTATTTACGAGCGCTCTGGCACAGGAACATCTCTGCTGCTGTCCGCCGGATACTTGATATGGATATTTGTTTCCAGCTTCCTTGATTCCCAATATATTTATGATTTCTTCCGTTCGTTTTATGATGTCGTTACTTTTTTGTTCATTAAGGATCAGCGGCATATAAATATTTTCCTGCAATGTCATAGTATCTAAGAGATTGAAGTTCTGGAAAATGAAACCTAAATTTTCCTTCCTGAATTCACTTCTAACGTCCTCGCTCATTTTTGTAATATCTTTTCCCTCAAAATATATGTGCCCTGCCGTAGCTGTGTCAATGGTGGCAAGCACATTCAACAAAGATGTTTTACCAGAACCGGATTCCCCCATAATCCCAATAAATTCCCCTTTTGATATTTCAAAGCTGACTCTGTCTACCGCTTTTGTAATGATTCCTGAACTCCCATAATATTTCTCAACATCTTCCACCTTGATATATGCTTCCATCCTATATGTTTCCTTCCTTTCGATGATGAATATTTCTCCTAAAAAATATATCCGTAAGTATAAAGTAAATCATGTACAGCATTAAAATCCATAAGAACGACAAGAACACATATTTTACCCATACCGCACGAAGTCCCGTAGCCAGAATAAAACCTTTGCTTGCATGGTTCGCAATCAGACATCCGGGAATAAGCGCCATACAAAGCGGAATCAGATAATTAACTGCCAACTGTTCATGTATCACCGTATCAATTTTTGTTTGATTCATTCCCAGTTTTTCTAAAAGCAGGTAACGGCGTCTGTTTGATTCCGAAGTGCTGATCAGATGGGATGCAAGGAAAGAAATTGCCACGCATAAAAACACGATACTTACATAGGCAAACGCAAATATAAATGGCACAAGCGTTGCTTTCAATTCTGTTTCCACCTGCTTTTTCAGCAAAATCGGACTGACATATAAAATACTGTGGTTACTGCCCCAATAAAGCCCGTCATTTCCACTGGACGCATCATCTAATTTATCAAACACTGTTCCTGCAGCCTGTTTCTTTATAGATGCCGCAAATACAGAGTAATATGGTGTCATATGATTTGCCGCATCATCCGGGATTACCAAAACATAGTCAGCTCCATTATGTCCATTCTGTTCAAAATCTACAGTACTGATTTCTTTGCAGTGCAATTCTTTTGTATCACATAGCAGCGTCCTGCTTCGGATTTCATTAGTAAGTTCAGGTTCTAACCTTCTTTTAATCTGTAAAATATACTCATCTGCCCGGAGTTCAACAGGCTTCTGGCCAAGCATTTTCCGAAGTATGTTATAATCGCTCACTTTCATATAAGTATCATATGCATAGTAGACATCATATCCCTCTTCATCAGCGTCTAGCTTTTCTGCATCAAATGCACCTTCTTCACTGATAAATCGATCTCCAAAATACATCAGATGTGTATAAAGCCATTCATTCATCATACTGACGCCATTTTGATATATCACATATTCATGGGATTCCTGTATTCCAGTTTCACTTTCTAATATATCTTTTTCACGCTGGAATTCAGGTTTGGGGGCTTGATGATATATCATGACATCAAACGGATATTCCGAATCAATCTGGTGGTTCTGATAATCGGTATACATCATGGCAACTGTGCTTCCTGAAATAGAAACAACTAAAAGGGACATAACAAATATGATTATTTTCCGCATAGAATATAGTTCAGATTCTATTGCCCTGCATAAAAATAGCCGGTTTCCTTTCAAAAGCCATTTTTTAGTTCTTTTCCTTTGCTTCTTCTTTCCAGATATTTTTTCATCGGCTTCATTTATCCTCTCCATTTCATTTAACTGACGGATATTCATTTTGGAAAATTGTTTTCTCACCTTAAGCAATGCGGCTAAATAACAAAATAAATATAAAGTTGCTGTCAAACACACCGTTACAAGCTGAAAATCCATTTTAAGCACATATTCCGTCCGGAACATATGGAAAAAAATTACCATCAAAAACTGTTTCAGCAATTCCCCTGCCAGGATTCCAGGTATATATGCCATTCCAGCCATAAATACCGTTTCTTTTCGGAAAATCTGAAATACCTCTGTTCCTTTCATGCCAAACAGCATATACAGCCCGAATTCCCTGCTGCGGATTTTCAGCGATTGCCGCATCATATATTGGATCAGCCACGCCGTAATCATAACAATCAGTACAGATGCTATTCCTAAAAACACCGCCAGAACCGATGCCGTTTCGCAGGCTCTCCTGACATCTTCTGAAAAAAACAGAGAATTAAACGCAAACATTAGCGCTGCAATCAATATCATTGTAAAAAAATATACTGGCTCTCTTATAATCGCAGTCTTTACATTTCTCCTGGCCAACTGATTTTTGCTTAACATTTTTATCCTTCCTTTATGTCTCTTCCTGATGCAGTCAGTATAACACTGCTCCCTACAGATTACCTATTGATTTTCATTACCTGAATCTTACAATTTTGTCATATATCCGGAAATATGCTGTTCTCCATTTGAAAAGGCAAACTCCCCACATCCATTTGTGATGAATTTGCCTTTTAGAATCAGACGTTTTGTTTTGCCGGAAGCGATAGATAAACAGAAGTATATTCTTTGAACAAAGATTCTGCCCATACTTCCATATCCAGCTTTTGACATAATTTTTTTACCAGATATAAGCCTATTCCCGTAGAACGCTCGTTTTCCCTTCCATTGCTCCCGGTAAACCCCTTCTCAAAAATCCTCGGTAATTCCTCTTCCTTTATCCCTGTCCCATTATCCCATATTTTCAGTATAACTTTTTTGTTCTTTTTTTCAGATGACAGGATAATCTTTGCACCCTCCTTGCGCCGGTATTTTACGGAGTTTAAAAGGATCTGGCTTATAAGAAAGATAAGCCACTTTTCGTCCCCATAAATATAAATATCATCCTCACATTCAAATTCTATTCCGACACAGCTATTCATAATTATAGTACGGTTTCTGTTAATTGCCCTAACTAAGATACGGTGTAAATTCAGCTTCTGAATCAAATAATCTTTATATACCTGTTCTGAACGAGCATAATATAGCGCACGTTCTACGTCATTTTCAATTTTTCCCAATTCTATGTTCAACCCCTTTTTCAAGACGGGATTATTTCCAGCCCTGTTTTCTATCATAAGCTGCATTGAGGTAATCGGCGCTTTTACTTCATGTATCCATTCTTCAATATATTCCTCATACTCCCTTTCTTCATCCTCTATCTTATGAATCTGCTCTATGGCTGAACTTCCCACCAGCCTTAATAATTCCTGATATAATTTGTCCTCGGCACGATAAGAAACGGGCAGAAGCTCAGCGATCAGCCAGGGATGCTCCATACCTTCTACCCGCTCCCGGATTGTTTTGAAATATTCTTTTCTTCTGTACCACTCTATCAGATTCTTTATGAATAGTATGCTGATAATTGTTAAATCAATCAAAAAAATAGAAGCAAAAGTATTACCTACGATATATAAAAATTCAGATAAAATAAATAAAACTACCAGTGTCCCTAATAACCTTGTTACTCTATCCTTACAGTAATCTTTCAGTTTCATACCGTCCCCTCTCTTGCTTTTAACTGATAGCCCATTCCCCTTTTTGTCTGTATCAGATCCTGTACTCCGATATCTTCTAACTTCTGGCGGATTCTTCTGATGTTGACACTCAATGTATTATCATCTACAAAGCTTTCATTATCCCACAAATTATTCATTAAATCTTCTCTTGATATTATTTCATCTTTATGCATAAAAAAATAGGACAGTATATGCATTTCATTTTTGGAAAGTTCAACTTCCTTTTTTTCACACCGCACTGTACCATTAAGCAGATTCAGCTCTATTCCTCCAAAGACAAGCACTTTATTCTGTGATTTTCCAGAAACTCTCCGCAATATTGCGGCTATGTGTGCCAGTAATACTGCAGGACGGTAAGGTTTCTCTATAAAATCGTCGCCACCCGTCATCATACATTCTAATTCTGCGGAAGAGGAACTTTGTGAAGTAATAAAAATAATAGGGACATCCGATATCATCCGTATTTTAGAACACAGAGTAATTCCATCGGCTCCCGGCAGAGCAACATCAAGAAGAAGCAAATCCGGCTGCAGTTTCTGCACATATTCTGGAATGTTAGCAAAATCCTCCGCAACATCTGCACGATATCCGGCATTTTCCAACAATAACTTAAGTTCTCTTTGAACAGATAGATCATCATCTATGATTACAATATAATACATGAAGCATCTCTCCTGACCTTTCATATCTGCTTACCAATTTTTCATTCTTGCGTTTTATTATAGCAAACTGAGTTTTTTATGCAATACTTTCCAAATATGTTAAAAGAGCAATCCATTCATTTATGGTTGCTCTTTTTAGCGTATTTCTCCCTGGATTTGTTTATGTACCTCTAATTCTGGTGCTATCTCTATACTTGTGACAGTCTCGCCAAAAGCTGCCGCCCAGGAATCAAAATGCCCCAGACCCATCCTCTGTATGGTGTCATACTGCAGATAGCGCATGATCGTATATAGCTCTACCATGCTATTCGATACGGGAGTCCCGGTTGCAAAAGTGACGCCCTTCCCTCCGGTAATCTCGTCCAGGTACTGGCACTTCATGAACATATCGGAGCTTTTCTGTGCGTCCGTCTGGGAAATCCCGGCAACATTGCGCATCTTTGTGTATAAAAACATATTTTTATAGTTGTGGCTCTCATCTACGAACAGCCGATCCACGCCTAACTGCTCGAACGTCACAACATCATCCTTCCGGCTCTGGTCATTCAGCTTTGCAAGCCTTGTTTCCAGTGTTTTCCTCGTCTTTTCCATCTGTTTAATGGTGTAGCGTGTGCCATCTTCCGCCGCAAGCTCTTCAATGGCTGACGTGATGTCGTTCATCTGCCGCTCTATGGCTGCAATCTGCCGTTCCCTGGAAAGGGGAATGCGCTCAAACTGGCTGTGCCCGATAATGATGGCGTCATAATCCCCGGTTGCGATACGGGAGCAGAACTTCTTCCGGTTGGCAGGCTCAAAATCCTTCTTCGTTGCGACTAAGACATTTGCGCCTGGATACAGGCGCAGGAAATCGCTGCCCCACTGTTCGGTCAGATGGTTCGGCACGACATAGAGGTTCTTCTGTGCCAGCCCAAGCCTCCGGCTCTCCATCCCGGCCGCAATCATCTGGAAGGTCTTGCCGGCCCCCACACAATGCGCAAGCAGCGTGTTGTTTCCATATAATATATGCGCCACCGCATTTTTCTGGTGTGGCATCAGGGTAATTTCTGGCGTCATGCCTGCAAACTGGATATGGCTCCCATCATATTCACGGGGACGGATGCTGTTAAATAAATCGTTATATTTCCTGCACAAATCCTCCCTGCGGTCAATGTCCCGGAAGATCCACTCCTTGAAGGCTTCCTTTATCATCTCCTGCTTTTGTTGTGCGATCATGGTTTCTTTTTTGTTCAGGACACGCTTTTCCTTGCCGTCCTCCACAACCGTATCAAAGATTTTTGTGTCTTTGAGATTCAGCGCATCTTCTAACAGACGGTAGCCGCTTGCCCTTGGTGTCCCGTAAGTGGCTGTGACAAGGGAATTTCCACGGGAATCCGCACCTTTCCCGGAAATGTTCCACTGGCCGTTGACTTTCGCATACTTCACGTCAATCTGGTTCCCCAATAAATGGCCCGGCGTATGGAACAGCTCCCCCATGAACTCTGTGATATAAGCCGGGTCTACCCAGGTTGCCCCAAGACGCACCTCAATCTCCGATGCCTCCAGGTCTTTCGGCTGCACACGCTCCAATGCCTGCACATTGATCCCGTATTCCGGATTATTTTCTGCAAATTGTTTTGCGACCGTAAGTTTCTCCCGGACATTGCCGGATAAATACTCATCCGAAGATTCCCACTGGTCTGTCAAAGGATTTTTAAAGATCACCCCCGCCAGTTCCTCCGTAACTTCGGATTCTGCCCTGCCGGATAACTCTGCCATAAACGGCACGTCCACCTTTGCCCGCTCCCCGATGGAAACGGCCAGGGCTTCACTGGCGGTATCCACGCTTGTCACCGGCACAGCCTTTCGGATGGTACGTTTCGTAAAAATATCCGCCTTCCGTTTCAGCTTCCCTTCCTCGTCCACCAATTCCAACGACGATAACAGGCAATAGCTGCTGTCCTGGGAAAATGCCCTCCGGTTGGCATTGCTGCTGATCAGTCCATACTGTGCGGTAAAACGGTCATACTGCGTGTTCAATTCCTTCTGCAGCACGGCAACTTCCGCATCGCTGCCGTCCTCCATCTGGCACTGCAGAAGTGTCTGCGTCAAATTCCGCAGTTCAATCATCCCCAGCACACGCTCTGTTGTTAAAGCGGGAAGCTCCATCAAATTCATAACGGAATTTTCCCGGTAATACACTTTCCCATCCACATTTGCAAAACTGAAATTCTTGATGGAAGGGTCTGCCGGGATGGATGATGCCGTTTCCTCTAGTTCTGAATCTTCCAGCTCCATTTCCGTAATCGTCCCCTGGATGTGCTTCACCGCTTCTTTCAGCTGCTCCGAAAGGACTGCTCCCTCTATCGGCTTCACCGTGGTTTCCTGCTTGCCATACTGTGTACTTTCCGTGGTAAACTCCCCAAGCACCATCTCAGGGTGGTTTGCAAAATAGGAATTGACCGTATGGCCTTCTGGCGTTGTGCCAAGTTCCACCCAATCCGGCTGCTCCAAAGACGCCCGGTCACGCTTCTGAAAAAACAGAATATCCGCAACAACGCCCGTCCCGGCATTTCTTTGGAACGCATTATTGGGGAGACGGATCGCCCCAATCAGGTCTGCACGGTTGGCGATGTACTGGCGCACGGATGCGCTTTGCTTATCCATCGTGCCGCTTGACGTCACCACCGCCACCACACCGCCTGGCGCACCAGGTCTAAGGATTTTGCGATGAAATAATCATGTATCATAAAGTTATGGCGGTCATACCTGCGGTCTGCCACCTTATAAGCGCCGAACGGCACATTGCCGATTACGCAGTCAAAGAAGCTGTCCGGGTATGCAGCGGTTTCAAACCCCTGCACGGAGATATTATTTTTCTGGTAAAGCTGTTTCGCTATCTTCCCGGAAATGCTGTCAAGCTCCACGCCGTACATATTCAGCCCGTCCATAGGCTCCGGCACTAATCCCATAAAATTTCCGATTCCGCAGGACGGCTCCAGCACATTCCCCCGCTGTAACCCCATGTTTCCCAGGGCTTCATACATCGCTTTAATTACCGTAGGGGAAGTATAGAACGCATTTAAGGTAGATGCCCTTGCCTCCCGGTATTCCTCCGGCGTCAGCGCCGCTTTCAGTTCCGCATATTCTGCCGCCCACGCTTCATTCTTATCGTCAAACGCCGCCGGGATGCCGCCCCATCCGACGAAATGTGATAAGGTTTCCTGTTCCTCCGGCGTGGCAAGGCGGTTTTCATACTCCAATGCTTTCAGGATGAGGATTGCGTCCATGTTGGCACGGAACTTCTGCTTTGGGCCTCCTGCGCCCAGGTCATCGTCGGTGATATGAAAATTTATCTTCTCCCGGCGTTCCAGCCCCGGTGACGGTTCTCCTGTCCCGTTATCCCTTCTGGACTGCCCGGAAGCCTGCCGGGTACTGCCGTTTCCGATCCCTCCAGCTCCCTCTATCCCATCTGCGGCAACAGGCTCTAAGGGGAGCCTGCGGTCTTTGCGGATATGGTTGATTTCCTCCGGATTCATCACGTGGCTTGTCAATGGATTGATCTCATTCCCAAATGCAGCCTGTTCATTGGCTGCCATCCGCTCCATCACGTCAGCAATCAGCTGCATCTGCTCCGGAGGGAACTCCGGGTTCAGCATAGGCACAAGGTTCAAACCTTTTTCAGCAGCTTCATAGATAACATCCACCTGCTCCGGTGAAAAATCATCCAGATATACGTCTGCTTCCTCCATTGCAAGGAACAGCCTGTTTTCAATCAGACCGTATTCCTCAGTGTCCGGTTCCTCCTGCAATTCTTCCAGATTAGGAGCCGCTGCGCCCGTCTGAGGCAGCTCCGCTTCTTCTTCCTGCGTCTCCCGCTGTATAAAAGGGATAAATTCCCCCACATACTCAAACAGCTCATGCTCCCCTGGGAGATAGTTCTTCCCCGTTTCCATGCACCGGAAAACATCTGCGGTTTTGTCTGTGCTTGCTTCATAAAAGCTGCTGTGCGAATACGGATGCTGCCCATCTTCATAATCAGATATGCCAAGTTCGTTATGCGATCTGGTATTCAGGATAATGTCCTGTGCGTTGAAGTTTTCCTGCAGTTTCCCAACAGCTTCAAAATGGAATCCCCCATACTCAAATATGCCGGGTTCTCTTTGCATAAGATCCGGTTCTGCGGATTTTGCGGAATCTGCGGTTTCTGCTTCTGCCGCCGTTTCCGCTTCCCGCATATTTTCCTTTGCTCCTTCTGGAAATGCCGCAATCTCCTGTAACTCTGCATCCACCGCCATGCCTTTTGCCCACTCCGGCGCATCCGGGTCATTTTCATGCAAGGCAATGGCGTCCCGGCTGTCCACAAGGTAATCCTGGTACGTCCTCTGGAAAATATCTTCCGCCATCCAGTCCCGGAAGTTATCCCAGTTCCCATAGGCTTCTGCCATAACGGGGGCGTTTTCCCTGTTGCGCACCATTAAATTGTCCAATTCTTCCTGGACAATATCATACGCCATATCTTCATCTACGTCCCTGGAACGGATGACATCATAGGCTGCGCTGCTTTTAATGGCGGCAAGGGCAGTATACAGACATTCTTTGTAAATAGCCCGGCTGTCCCTCCCTAATGCATTTCCGCCAATCAGCAGATGCCGGTTCAGTTCCGGGCAGACATCTAATCTCCCATCATACGAATCAAGAAAGATTATACTTTCTTGATGGTCTGGATGTTCCATATCCTTTACCGATATGTGCTGATTCTTAATTTCTGTAATACGGTGTAACTTATCCGTATCCAGATATATAAAGTTCCCTGCTGCGTAAGTGTACTTCCCGGTTTCGCCGGAGCCGCTGCTATCTTCTATCGGTTCCGCACTTTTAATTTCTGATTCTTCGTTTTTTTGCGGTTCTTTTGTTTCTTCCTGCTTTCCTGGCGTCTTTTCTGGGGCCATGAAATCAAAGAGGGATAACTGTCCTCCATTTTCAATCTGTACTTCTTCTCTTTTCCTTTCCGGGAAAATCGTATATGTCCCTTCCACATATCCGTGAAGATCAGTAAGGATTTGTACCTTTTTCTCATAATCTTCAAAATCTAATGGCAATTCCGCTATTGCTTCATCCATATGCCGCAATAAGCCTTCCTGCCCTTCTGGATTGTTCAGAAGACTCACCACATCGTCCCGGTGGGTAAACATATCCGGATTTCCCGCCCAGGGACGTATCATATGGTCTGGAAGATGGTGATAGAAATTGACAACACGCCCCGCCATCCTTTCCCGTTCATAAACAGGCATACGGGAATAATCGGACGGTTTCAGGTAATTGCCGTTTTCAATCAAAGCCACTACCCGTTTTGCCACTTTCGGCCATCTCAATAAGATTTCCACATCCGGCTCACTATAAGAGCCTCTCGCCAGCTTCAACCCCTTCCCGCTGTAATCCGCATGGGAATTGTCAGCGCCGGACAGCGCATGGCTCCGTCCACCTATCCCATAGCTTTCCTTAATAAAATCCGTTTTTTCCTTATCAGTCTTATCCTGTATAAAAAATGCGTAAGTGGAAAGCCGCCCGTCCGAATATGCGCCCCCTCCCTGCAGAAAAGCGTCAAGCTCATCCTCTGTGATGAAAACCGGGTGTTCTTCCCATGCAAACCCTTCTCTTGCCTGGTAAGGTACAGCCTCCTTTGCAAACTTCTGGAACTGTGCAAGAATCCGTGTAGGATTATATAATTGGAATCGCATAATCCCATGATTTTCTTCATACGCCTCTGCAAGGCCTTCCAGGCGTTCTATCAGGTCAGAGAGATATTCCGGCTGTGCGATCAGCTCTGACAGCCGTTCCACTTTATCAGGGAATCCGCCATAGAATACCTCCACATCTTCAAATACAAGCTCCGCAACGCCCTCTGCCATATCCTGATACATATAGGCAAGTGCGTTGGCGTGTTCCTTCAAAGCGTTATCCCTTGCGGCATCCAATACCACCTGCGGCGCATACTCCCCCTGTTTTAAAAGCTGGTGGATACGTCCGCACACATCTTCCCAGGATAAAAATACCTTATCCAGAATCCGGTCTGTCACCGTATGTCCTACGGCAATCTGCATCCCCAGCTCATCATACCAGACAGAATATTCCTTGCCGTCTATGATAAGCCCGATGCCGCCTTTGCCATACTCCCTCCGGACAAATTCCGTATATTCCTCCGGCATCTGGTCTATCATAAAATTATAGATGATCCGGAGCTGGCTCCCATTCCGGTTGCCGCCGCTGCGCAGGACTTCATCTATCACCTCTGGAGAAATCGCAACCTCCCCGGCATAGAGTGCCTGCATCCGTCCCTCAATCTCCCTCTTCTGCTGTTCCACAGTCGGAAAATCGGGCAAAGATAAAGCAGAGGCTTCTTTCTCCTCTGCTTCACTCAAATCCTGTTCTGTTGTTTCCTCATTTAGCTGTATACCAATTCCTTCAAGATGCTCTCTTCCGCCATTGCCGTCAGTCCATTCATGTGCGCCGCCCACGCCATCTGGTCTTTCTCCTTGTCCGGGGCCGGGTATTTCAGAAGCAGCCCTTTCATCAGGACTTCCATCCTCTCCGTCGCTGCCTGCTCGATCTCCATCAAGTGCCTGTCCAGTTTCCCCGACAGCATCATGCTCTGATACCATCCCTTCCGGTTCTCTTTCAGGTATGTCCGGCGCAGCATCCCGTACTTCCCGATTGCCGCCTCTGGTTTCTCTATGGTCAGGTTCGGGAACAGGTAATCCCCTTTGCGGTGGTAAGTCAGTTCCATGCTCATTTCCTCCTTCTTTGTTTTTGCTTTCACGATTTAAAGCATTAAATTCATTATAGCCGATTCCATTCTCTTTTGCAACCGTTTTCTGGGATTTTTCTATGAGAATCTTACGCACTGTCCGTCCAATGTCCACAAGGACAGGCTCCACAAGCTGGCTTGTGGCATTTCCCAGGAAGGTAAGCGCAGGCAGCGCATTGTAATCGGTGATTGCCGAAAAATCTTCTTCCTCCAGATACTCCATCGGGTCAAGGCCGCAGCGGACAGCCAGCGTATAAAAAGCGCTGTTCATCAAAAGCCGCCGGAACTCCACACGGATCGTGTCCTCGTCCAGCCCCTCTAAAAATGTCCCCTCTGTTTCATACAGAAGGCCGTCCATCACTTCCTCTAAGTTTTCTTCCGTCAACTGGCGGGAAATTTCGGATAAGGCAGACGGCAGGTCTGCGCTGTCTGTCTCTGACAGTCCGTAAGCGTCCGCCAGATGGTCAAGGATATCCTTTTTCTGTGCATCCTCAATCTTCCACAGGTTTGGCGTCCTGCCGCCACGCACCATATGCGTGTCGGAAATATCGAATACATACCGCAGCCTCCGTGTCGGCCCGGTATCGTCAATCAGTGCAATCCCCTTTGCCCCACGGTTCACCCACCGGTTCATCTTCCCATTCCACAGCTCCAGCGACGCACAGGCAGTCGCATCCGGGCGCTGTGCATGGATCAAAAGCGTATCTGGGAAGGAATAACGGTACAGCTTCGCCGCCGTGTCCAGATATCCCATCCAGTCCCGTGGGGAACTGGTGACAGACTTTGCCTCATACTCCGCAAGCCCACGGATTTCATTTAACATTGCCATATAAACCCTCCATATAAAATACCGCCCCTGTGCCTGAAAGTTTTTTATCCAACAATACTTTTCCAGACACAAAAGCGGCATGTACCTTTATTCTTCTTTTTATTTTTGTTTTCCACTGCCTTTGCCGGATTTCCCGCTTCCCTTTTTCTTCGGAAATTCCAGGCTGAAATTCGCACGTCCATCCTCTGCCGTCATCAACAGGTCTGCCGCAAAGGTTCTCCCTGTTTTCTGTGAATAGAGATCCTTCACATGGGTACGCCCCTTCTCCAGCAGCTCTGCCGCCATCTTCTTATCCACCAGTTTTTTCATACCGGATAGATAGCGGTTCTCCTTCCACAAGGAGAAAGCACATTCCCGGTTACTGCAGTAAAAGTTCTTCTTTCCCTCATACACAGGATTCCCGCATACCGGGCAGATTCCAACACTTTCCCTCTGATGGAAACGGCCCTGTTCTTCCCCGGATATGGCGCTGCAGCCTGCAATCATCGTATCAATCAAATCTGTAATCTCCCGCAAAAACTCCCAGCTGTCCATCTGCCCTTTCTCCATCAGGAGCAGTTTATTTTCCCATTCCGCAGTCATAGATGCAGACTTTAGGTAATCCGGCAGCGCCGCAATCAGTTCCTTCCCGTCTGCAGTCGGGAGGATCTGCTTCCCGTTCCGCTTTGCATAGCCGGAGGAAACCAGCTTTTCCAGAATGGATGCCCTGGTTGCAGGCGTGCCAAGTCCCTTTTTCTCTGTATCTTCATCAAAATCCTGATTCCCGGCCCGTTCCATCGCTAAAAGCAGTGTGTCCTCGCTGTACGGCTTCGGAGCTGATGTGAAATGCCTGCTCTTCTCTGCACGGACTTCTGCAATCTCCATCCCTTCCCGCAAGCTTCCCGGAATGGAGAATGCGTCATCTGTTTTGCCTTTATCCGCTGGCTTTCCTTTTTGCACAGCATTACGGAAGGCTTCTTCAATGCCTTTAAACCCTGGCTGGACTGTTGCCTTCCCTTTTGCGGAGAATTCATGCCCCTCACACAATGCTGTGACTGTTGTTTCCTCATAAATGCATTCTTCGGATACTGCCTGTGCCAGACGCTGCCCGATCAGACGGAAGATATTCCGCTGCCGTTCTGATAATTCTTCAAAATCCTGCCCTAGCGCCTCTTTTGTCGGTAACAGTGCATGGTGGTCGGAAACTTTATCATTATTGATAATGCGCCCTATATTCTCCCCGATAGATTCTCCCTGTAAGAAAGGCAGTAACTCAGGTAACAGCTCTAACAATTTTAAAGCTGTCTGCTCCATATCTGCTGTAATGTACTGGCTGTCCGTCCGGGGATAGGTGACTAACTTTGCTTCATACAGTTCCTGCAGCTCCCTTAATGTTTCCTGCGCCGTATATCCAAAGAAACGGTTTGCCTCCCTCTGCAGCGTGGTAAGGTCATAGAGTTTCGGCGGCTGGTTCTTCTTCTGGATTTTCTCCACTTTGCGGATAACTGCGGATTTCCCATTGCATTTTTCAGCCAGGGCAATGCTTTCCGCTTCATCCTTAATAGATTCTGATATGACACGAATCCCATCCCCCTCAACCGCCACCTTGTAATAGGCTTCCTTCACAAACCCGTCAATGGCATCCTGCCGCTCCACCAGCATTGCCAGCGTGGGTGTCTGGACACGCCCCACCGTCAATCGCTTATAATATTTTGTGGTAAATGCCCTGGTTGCGTTCATTCCGATCAGCCAGTCCGCTTTTGCCCTGCATATGGAGGCTTCGCAAAGGTTCTTGTATTCCTCCCCATCTTTCAGATTGGCAAACCCTTCCCGGATTGCGCTGTCCTCCATAGAACTGATCCACAGCCGCCTGACCGGGATTTTGCTACCCGACAGGTCATAGACACGCTTGAAGATCAGTTCCCCTTCCCGGCCTGCGTCACAGGCATTCACCACATAATCCAGATCACTCCGGTTCAGCAGCTTTTTTAAGACTGCAAACTGCTTTTTCTTATCTTTTGCAACGGCCAATTCCCACTGCCCTGGCACAATGGGCAGGTCTGCAAACTCCCATTTCCCATATCTGGAATCATAATAATCAGGGGAAGCATACTCGGCCAGATGCCCCAGGCACCAGCTTACAATACAGTCTTCCCCTGACAGATAGCCGTCCTCCCGTTCCGTAACGGAAAGAATCCTGGCCAGGCTCTGTGATACGCTCGGTTTTTCGGCAATGACCAAAAACATTATTCATCATCCTCCTCTTCTTCCTCAGAATCGTCCTGCTCCTCATTGATATATGCACCGCCGTAAAATTCCAAATCCTCATTGTCTTCTTCATCCTCGTCCTGCCTTGGTTTCACCACTTTAAAATAATAATATCCGCCGATGCCGCTAGCCAAAAGTACAATCACCGCAAGCAGGGCGCCCGTATTCGTGCCGCCTTCCTTTTCTTCCGGCTCTGTCTCCATTTCTGGTTCTTCCGGTACAGACGGCTTTTCTGTTTCCGGGATGATTACGGAAGGCTGCTCCTGCTTTGGGTCTTCCTTTGTTTCCCCAATAAATTCTGCCAGGTCATTTTCATCAATCATGGACAGCATATAGACATTCTCCGTATTGTTGGAGCGGTCTAACACCATGAAAAAGGTATTGCCGTTCTTAGTCTGCACAGTTAAAAACTGCTTGCTTTCATCGTCTGCCATATCGTCCACCAACTGCCCGTTCCCAGGCACAGAAAACGGCGTCCCCTGCACCCTGCTCTGTGATTCTTCCTCTTCTGGTTCTTCTGTGTCTGACGGTTCCTCTGCAATCGGCGCATCCTCCGGATCTCCGTTTTCCACGCTGCTATTTCCTGTCGCTGTCCCAACATTTGTGGTGTCGGCTTCCGTCTGCCCTGCACTGTCCGTATAGGCAAATGCAGGCATGGCCGCAGAGAACATCATCCCCACGACCATCGTAATTACCATCAGATATTTTTTAATTTTCGCTTTCATTCTAAAAATCCTCCCTTTCCATTGCCATACCCTCCGACAATCCCTGTCCTGCAGAGAATCCCCCTGCTGTGTTTTCCGCTGTTTCTGCCTGATTTTCTGTTGTTTTCTCCATGCTTTCCGTCAGTTCTGCCCGGTTTTCCGGCTTTATGATTTCAGCACTGCCGGAATCCTCCGCCATTTCCGGCTCCTCTGAAAGTACGACCGTCCCATTCTGTATGCCCTCCAGGACAGACAATAACTCCCGGCTGTTAAGCCGCATGGAACGGACGCTTTTTATAATCTCCGCATCCTCTAACATTTCCTTTTGGATGTTCAGCTCCCCTAAATGCTCCTGCCATGCGGCAATCTTTTCCTCCGTTTTCTGGATTTCATCCAGGACACGGTGCAGCTTTTTATTCATATCCACCACCTCATTTCTTCTATTGCCTAATTCACTGTTTTACCAGGTATTCAAATTCCAATTGTCTTTCACAAACACCGCTGCAGAGATAACCACTCTGGAACGGCACACCCTGGAGGGAATCCTTGCCCTCCGTCATATAGTTCACCCTTGGGCTGAGCCAGAGCATTTCCACCTTATGTTCTTTGAACATTTGAAAGCGTTCCCGGCTGTCAAATATCCCCTGAAAATTAATCAGCATGGCGAACGGCCTGCCGATTTCATACAGCCGCTTCAACACTTCATTTTTTAAGCTGTAAGGCGGGTTGCTGACGATATAATCACATTCCGGAACATCGGACTGGAAGAAATCCTGCCCTGTCCGAATATGCCCATAAACCACCTGGAACCTATGCCGGACAAGCACTCTGACAAACTCACTGTCTTTTGTGTCAAACGGGCACCACACCCTGGAACCGGATTTCAGCCGTTTCACGATTGGATAAACCGCATATGCCGGCGTGAAATATTCATCGTTTTTATTAAACTGGTATTGTATTTGCGCCATATCATCCTCCCAACTGTCCTTTCATAATATAGGCTTACATTTACAAGCGCCTTTGTGATAAAATAGTTTGACAATAGAAAAGCCTGAAATGCTCTGCACTCCAAGCTGGTCAGTGTGATGATTCCACGTTCTGATTTATGACATTGCCACCTATGGTATTTATCCTGATATTGTCAGGTTTTTTTATGATTTTTGCTTTGTGGTTGTCATACTTTATTCTCATATTGTCAAACTTAATTATTATCAGACACCAACTTGTCTTTTTGCAAAACAGTTTGATAATAATAAGCTCCATAATTACAATTAAGTTTGATAATTTACTCCAAAACTTAATATCACGAAGCCATGTTGCAGAAAAGCAAAGAAGCATAATAAGAACCATGCTCCTTTAAGTGCCACGAAATCTCCGTTTTTATCAACTTTAATTGTCATTTTATTTAAGTTTTATCAATCATAATTGTCAATTTCTTTGTGAAGCCGTTTTTATCAAACAAAGTTGTAAATTATCAATCTTTATTGCAAAATTATCAAACTTAATTGCAACTCAACACAACTCTCTAAGGCAGCCTTCCAAATCCGAGTAGATGTTGCTGCCAGTATGCAGAACTTATGTTTGTATATTGGATTGGGTCACCGCAGTGGATCATCATATTGTTGCCCACATAAATCCCCACATGGCTTGCTCCAGATGTCGGGTAGGTGTTCTGGAAGAATATCAGATCACCCGGCTTTGCCTGTGAAGATGGTACATGGGCGCAGCACCCACGCAATCCTTCCGCCGTCTGCCTCCCTACGTTCCATCCATTCCCGCAGTTATTGATGACCCAACTGACAAACCCGGAACAGTCAAACCCGGTACTTGGCGAAGCTCCGCCCCAAACATAAGGACGGCCTAAATATTTTTCCGCCTCATGGATCATCCTTGCAAACTTTTCATCCGACAATGCCTCGGACGGGATTTCATACCCATATCCATCCGCACCGCCGCCACCGGGCAGGCTCCCCACGTCAAATAAGTAATTCCGGTTGCCGTAAGTCCCGTTGTAAAGGTCATACCGCTTTTCCTCATTTTCATCCATACGGCTCCGCAGGACGGCATCCAGATTGTGGTTCGTAAGCGTCACTTCCAGGCGGTTGATTACTTCCGTCGTGGTCACTTCCACTTCCTGATTGCCGTTATCGTCCGCAATAAACGCTTCCCAGGTCTGATGCCCATGTGCGGACGCAGCGGAATGGCTGTTATAATAAACATCAAACTGCACCCCATACCGGGCAAACGCCCCTGTGTCCTCCACCACATACTCCACGCCGTTCATCACGACCTTCGTACCCATCGGCACAAAGGGATTGGCGGCATCCACCGCTATCGTATGGTTTGCCGTTGGATATACGCCGCTGGCCGTCGGCCCTCCTGACCATACACCGCAGCAGATGGAACAGTTACAATACCCACTCGTCACCACCTGTCCCAGGGATTCCCCGACACGCACGGTTTTTGTCTCCGTCACCGTATCGTTGACTTCGTCCACATACAGGCTATATTGTTCCCGGAAAATATCTTCCACCTCGTCTTTTACCTGTTCATAAGTAAACTCCCCGTATTTCGCAGTGAAATAGGAAATCAGATGGTAGGGATTGTGGGAAATTTCGTCTACCTGATACCAGTATTCGTCATATCCCGGATGTGTGGATTCCATGTTGTTAATCTGTCTGTTTAAGCCAGCTTCCAATGCCGCATACGCATTTTCCGTAGCATAAATATCTTCATCCGTGCTTGGGTAAGTAGAGCCGATAATACTGGACGATGCTCCTTCAATCATTGCGCTGCAGCTTGACAAGCCCGCAGAAAGCATCAAAAAAAGCAGCCCTATGACTGCCGCTGCCCCAAATATCCCTTTATTATTTTTTAAGACGGATGCCGCCTTGCTTTTTATTTTGTCAAATACGGATTGCGTGGCTTTTGCCGCCTCCGCTGTTGTTTTCTCACCCCTCTTTGCCGCCTGGTAGGATTTTTTAATCCGCTGTTTCTGCCAGAATTTTTTCTGGATTGTTTTCTCTGTCTGCTCCGTTCCTGCTAACTGCTTTCCCACGGATTCTGCTGTTTCCCGTGAAGCTTCATACTGCAGACGGCTTTTCACCCCTTCCCCTTCCGGGGATTCCCTCCAACGGGAGAGTTTCCGCTGCATCATCCGGCGGGAGGTACGCATGGCATTCCGCAAAGAATGTTCCGCCATGACCTCTGCCCGGTGTGCTCCCTCTGCCGCAGAATTATCCTGCTCCGCTTCATGCACCTTCCCGTGGGTATAAGCTGACATGGAATGTGACGCCGCAGATGCAGCTTTTCTACCGATCCCCATACCTGCACCATGCACCATGCCGCTTTCATCGTCACCGAAGGAAAGCCGGGATTCCTGCTTTTTCTGTTCCTTATGTATCTGCCCACGCTTCTGCTTTTTCTTAATATTCTCACGGACAGACTCTAAGGTTTTCCCTGCATCTTCCGGCGTCTCCCTGTAATGGGCATCCTTTTTCCGAGAATCCTTACTGCCAGCTTCGCCGCCTGCCTGCTGTCCATCCCCTTTACGGAACTGCGCCTGCACCAGCTTTTTCTTCCGGCTGTGGTTTGTCTCTGCCACAGCTTCCACATAGTTCCTTCCGCTGGACGGATGCCCCCGGATACTCTCCATGCGTGAGGAATATCCCGACAATCCCCTGACTGATTCTGTCTCCGGGATTTCCGGTTCTGCATCCCCATCGCTATCCGGCTCCTGCACGAAATATATATGGTTTTCTGCTAAAGGCTGTACAGCTAATCCTGATAATGAATCGCCTGCCGGTTCAGACACAGGATTCTTTGTATGTGCTTCATACAGCCGCCGCTTTCTTGCGGACTGCCTTTGCCGCCTGCTTGCCTTTGAGGGATTTTCCGCACTGGAAGAAAAACTATCCTTCTGCCCCCGTCCAATGGAATACGCTTTTTCCCTTTGGAAATTGACAGAATCTGCCGCCTGCCCCGGCAGTGTCAGATTATCCAATTCCCTCTGGCTTATCCGGACAGAATCTTTCTTCTGCAGATTTTCCTCAACCAAACCGTCACGGCTCATTTTATTGACTGTCTTATCTCTTGCTTTAAACTCTTGTTCCCGCATATCGCTGTTCCTTTCACCATCCAAGTTTGCGACACGGTGTCGCAAAGTATCAGGATCTACCAATCTGTTTCTTACTGGCTGATTTTTTTCGCCATTACCACAACCCTTCCATTCACTTGGGAATACTCACAGGTGGATAAGGTCAGCAGCTTGTCTCCGAAAACCGCCGAAATCCCTGTATCGTAAAGCGCACGTTCTTTGACTGCTTTGATGTATTCTCGGTACTCTGCCGCATCTTCCGCCTTTGTGAACATATAATAAGGAAAATCATTTCCCGTATATACTGGTGTACAGAATACTGCGAAAACCTGATACGTTTCACTGCCATGCAATGTGTCATAGGAAATCAATGGATGTTCCAGATAAAATGCGCTGTCCTTATACTGATCCAAAGCTGCAAACATTTTCCCGCTGTTCATGTGATGTCCATAGATAATCAGGTTGTCACTTGTCTTTGGATTGCACAAATCTGAAAGGAACAGACAGCCATTTGCAGAATACTCCCCATAAAAATCCCGATGAAGATAGTAGCTTTCCTCTGATGGATGGTACATGACCGGGTAATCAATGGCTGTCTCTTCTATTTTAATCCAGCCGATACAGTCTGGGTTTTCCCTGTGCAGTGCAAGCAGACCCAGATGAACTGAAAAAGAAGCCGAATCGTCATCCATATCTCGGTTCTTTCTGATGTTTGGGTAAATCCGTTATTCTCGTTTTGCTTAACTAAGCCAATTTGGTGGCTTATAGCAAATCAAAAAATACGTGAATACCCAAAGTACAGAAAGAACCCATATCTCCCTCACCCCCTGTTTCCTTTTGTATTTTTTCCGCCTCCCTGTTTTTAGAATCTTCATAAATCTCTTTCAACTGCTCCTGCAGCACATCATCCTTCCGCTCCAGCAAAAGCATATCTGCAAGGAAATATCCGTTGACACTTAGCAGGATCATGGAAAAGAGTAGTATTACCCCTGCAATCCAACGCTTCATGCTGCGTCTTTTTGTTTTTGGGCAAATTTGTTTTTTTACACGAATAACCTACACCCCTTTCTCCAATTATTTTGCTTCACTCTGCCGTGTTCCCTGGCCAATCCTTGGCAGGATAATTTCATTTATATACTGCTGATCCATTTCCGTAGCCAGCCAATTACGACCATTTTTTATGCAGGCTTCTATTTCTGTTCCGCTACCAGCGAAAGGGATATAGACAATGTCGTTTTTTCTACTATGGCCGACCACTATCCGTTCTGCCGTCTCATACTTCTTCTGCGTGCGATGCCTTGTATGTTCCCGCTTTGTCATGGTTCTTGGAATATCCCAGAAATCCCTCATCTGCTTACCATTGTTCAATTTTTTCAAATCATCATGATTAAACACCCACCCTTTTTCCGATCTGCAATACCAAAGGATATATTCTGTTGACAGTGCATAGCTCCTCCGTGTAACATTCGGCGGCGCATCACGCTTAACCCATGCCACCAAGCCTTTATAATACATACCTGTTTCTTCCAGACATTTTTGCACATTAAAGATACTCCTGTAATTCCCCCACACAAGGATACTTCCATTTTCCACAAGTATCCTTTTCACCTGGTTAAGCCATCTCCTTGTAAAAATGAGATACTCTTCCTCGCTGTTAAAAATATCCCATTTTTCATCCATCCCTCTAATTACGCCATGCGAATACCCCAAAAATGCTTTCTGTTTTGAAATACCATAGGGTGGATCGGCTATGACCAGGTTTACACAGCCATCCGGCAGAGACTGCATATATTGACTGCAGTCTATATTGTATATTTGGTTTAAATCCATGTCCCTCCTTCTATATTTCCTACCTGATCTAAATCACTATGAATTTTTAAATTATAAAACTTATTTATCAAACAACCCCTGTTGTTTCCCGGCTTTTCTCCATCTCAGAAGGTTTCGTTGTCATCAGAGCATAGAGGCGCAACGAACGGTCAAACTTATCTTTAAAAGGGATAATGGTACTTCCATAGAAAATCAATCCCTCGCCTTCCCCGCTGTTTGTCACATAAGATAACTGATGCGGAGAAATGTTGAGCTGCTTCGCCAATATCTGCCTGTCACCTGCCGCCTGGTTCAGCATATAGATGAAGTCCGAGTTTTCAAAAATGTTCTCGATTTCCCGGCTTGACAGCAGGTCTTTTATGTTCTGCGTAATGCCTGTCGGGATGCCGCCCCATTTACGGAAACGCTTCCAGATCTCCACCGAATAAGCCGCTGTCTGCTCCTCTTTTAAGAGCAGATGGAACTCGTCAATATAGTATCTGGTAGATTTCCGTGCAGCCCGGTTGACAGTGACACGGTTCCACACCTGATCCTGGACAATGAGCATCCCAAGTTTTTTCAACTGTTTTCCCAAATCCTTAATGTCAAAGCAGATGATCCGGTTCTCCAATTCAACGTTTGTCCTATGGTTGAATACTTTCAGGGAACCATTCACATAGATTTCAAGCGCTGTTGCAATCCGCTGTGCCTGCACTTCCTTCTGTTCCCGGAGACACTGGTATAAATCCCCAAGTACCGGCATATTCTCCGGCACGGGATGTTCAAAATATTTCTGGTACACGATTGGCAGACAGCGGTCAATCACCGATTTTTCCTCCGCTTCTATACCGTTCCTTGCCCCCATGATCAGCTCACACAAGGATAAGATAAAATCACTCTTTACGCCTAGTGGGTTATCATCATCCGAATAGTCCATATTGATGTCCATCGGATTAATATAGTCCCGGCTTGTGGCTGAAATATGGATCACCTGCCCGCCTAACGCATGGACAAGTGGATAATACTCGCCCTCTGGATCTCCAATAATGATGTCATCCTGTGTGGCAAAAAAAGCATTGGTAATCTCCCGCTTCGCTGAAAAAGATTTTCCAGATCCGGGCGTACCAAGTATCAATCCATTCGGGTTTTTCAGTTTCTTCCGGTCTACCATGATCATGTTGTTGCTCAGCGCATTTAAGCCGTAATACAACGATTCCCCCGCCATAAATAATTCCTGCGTGGTGAACGGGACAAAAATTGCCGTGGATGTGGTAGTAAGCGCACGTTTGATAGGGATTAGATTCAATCCCAATGGGACGCTGCTCATCAACCCCTGCTCCTGCATATAATCTAATCGGCGTAATGAGCAATTGTATTTCTGTGCAATACCCGCCGTCTGGAATACGGCGTTGTCCAGATCCTGTTTTGTCTTTGCCGTGTTTAAGAACAGCACCGTTACAAGGAACATCCGCTCATTCCTGGACTGCAGATCTTCCAACAGCCGCTTCGCTTCCCCTCCGTAGGTATTAAGGTCAGAGGGGATGATGTCCATATCGTACCCTGATCGTACTGCCTTCTTCTGCTCCTCGATTTTCATCCGGTTAATGTCCGTCACCTTGCTTTTCACCAGCTTGATTGCCTTCATCTGGTCTAAGGACTGGATATGCAGATTCACCATCAGGTTCCTGTCCATATCCAGGAACTCCGCAAGCATCTTGTCCGTCAGCTCCGGGGCAAGTATCTGTAAGTAGGATGCCGCCCCAAGGGTATCCCCCATCTGGAAGTCCTTCCCATTCTTAAATACGAAACTGGTGGGCGCAATGAAATCCTTCGTCCCCATCCCGGTACGCAGCACACTATCATAAGAAAACTTAAACGGTGTCTTTTCATCCGGGTTAAAGGTTTCATACAGCACCTGCAGGCGTTCCTCTCCATTTAAGGGATAAGCAGATACGCCAAGCACCTTAAAGTTGTTCAGGATATCCGCTTCAATCCGTTCCAGCTTCGGCTTTGCCTCCCGGATGTTGTCAGCTTCAATCCCGAATGTGATGTATTTGGTACGCACAAGCCCATTATTACCTTTCGCAAGTTGGTTTTTCAGCATCTGTGCATACTCCATCCGCACATCGTCAAAATCATCATTCTGCGGCTTGATCTGGATAATGGATTCAAACTCCTTCATGTTGCTGTGATGGTTCACAAAAGATAACTGGAAATGTATGGTATTGTCAAAATAATTAAGGAAATCGCACCAATTTTCAAAAATGGCATTTTTATCCTCATTCTGTGCCAACTGATAATTAATATCATAGAACCGGATGGTCTTGGAATAATATTTATCCTGCACCCGGCAGATCCCGTCCTTTGCCATCTCCCGGTAGGGAATGGACTGCTGTGCGGAAACCTGTTTCTCCTTTGTTTTTTTCTCTTTTGCTGTATCCCGGCCTTTGTGTACTGCGGCATTTCTTGTACCATATTTTTGTACTGCCGATGCCGAATGTGCTTTTTTCTTTGAAACACCTTTCTTTTTCTCCGCTTTCTGCCTTGCTGCCTCCCTCTTTGCCGCTTTTTCTGCTTCACGGGCAGCTTTCAATTTTGCTTTCCGGTCTGCTTCCTCCTGGATCTTCCTTAACTTCTCTGCCTCCTTTGCAGCCTTTTCCATTGCTTTTTTCTCACGGCGGGTGAGCTTCCTGTTTATTCCCATGCTGCCGCCCGTCCCGGAATAAGCGGGATTGTCCTCAAAATCTATATAATCATCCTCCGGCCCATCCAGCCAGTCATCCAGGTGGATCGCACCCTCCTTGCCCGTCACCCTTCCTGGCTGTCTATTTGCTCTTTTTCTTCCCATGCTTTCCTCCCCCTTTCTTCTGTTTCGGCACGGTCTTTCTTTCCTCCATCTCATAGATATTTTTTATCTCATATCGGCGGACTGCCGGCTTTTTCAATTTCACATTGATGATATTGAAGAGAACTTTCTCAAGCGGCATCCCGTCTTTCTCATACATGGCGAACAAAAAAGCCGGGAGCATCAGAAGCACCATTCCCGTTGCCGCATTACTTGTCCCAATATAATTTTTCGTGAGGAAATAAAAAGGCAGCCCTACAGCCGCCGCAGCCACAAGGCAGACAAGCTGCCTCTTTGTAAGGTTTAAGACCACCTTATTCTTAATCTTCGTCAAATCTTTCGGCACACTGACAAATGCCATCTAAACAGCCTCCTTCCTGCCTGCGGCATAATCCGCAAAATCCTTTACTGTATAAAATATCCGCTTGTTGTTCACCCAGCGCTGAAGCTGACGGGTAATTTTCGGCGCACTTGGACGGTCATAAACCATCACATATGGCGAAAATCCCATATCACGCAAGGTTTCCACACGGTATAAATCCTGCTCATGGCTGCTCCCATAATTCGTAAGCACGTAGACCTGCCGCTTCCGTTTATCCTTCACTGCCGTCAGTTCCAAAAATCTCTGGAAATATCCTGTCAGATCCTCGTCCGGGTTATCCCATGCAAAATGCACCATCTTTGTGCGTACTTGATTCAGCAGGGAAACATTGTCCGGGTTTATCAGGCGGATGTCCAGCCCCTGGGAGAAATCCACCCAGGCACGGCTTTCTGCAAGCTGCTGTATCAGCTTTTCATGTTCCGGGCAGGCCAGGAGGTTCGCATCCATCAGTTTTATCTCTTTCTGCCCATCCCAAAATTCAGAAAGATCAGCGACCTGTACGCTCCTTCTCCCTTCCTTGCCGCTGACAATACAAAATCCGCAGTTCCGGGGGCATCCACGGCTTAAAAAGCCATACGCCGTATCGGGAAACTGCGGATATAAACTGTAATCCGGATAACTATGTTCAACGTCATCCGGCAAGTTTTCTTTCAATCCATAGCCTGTGCCGCCACTGATTACTTCCTCAGCATTTTCGACCATAAATGTATCTTTGGAATACGTGTCTGTAAATACCCTGCTTTTATAAACCATGCCATACCAGCCTCCCGGCTCCCACCATTCCACAGAATCTCCCTGCGCCTTATGGTAAGCCGATAACTTCATCAGACACAGGTTCGGCCAGTTATGGGAATCCACGTCTATCAGTCCAATCTTCAAAAAATCCTCCTTCCTGCTGTCTAATGCGCATTGAACACTGCCTTGCTTAACCCGCTTGTTTTCATCAGGCTGAAACAGAGGATTACGGTATATGCCGCCACCCCGAACAGCGCCGAGTGCATGTTGTCTGAAATCTGAATGGTTGACACCAGCACCGCATAAATGCCGACGCACACCATCATAAAGAACCCCTGGAACCCAAGCGCCAGAAGCCCACGGAAATAGTTGTTCCCCACCTGCCCCCATTCCCGGTTGGAGAAGGTGGCAAAAGGGATTGGCGCAACCGAAGTGTAAAGGTAGATCTCTATCATACGCCCATACAGAAGCACCGTGATAAGCACGGACATAATCTTCATGCACAGGCTGACCAGCATGGTTTCCAGGGCCAGCACTACAAGCTCCCCGATCTCCATAGATTCCATCGCCGTTTCCATTGCCTCTATCATGGTATCTATGTTGATGGCAGTCTGTGCGTTGATGGCGCCGCCTGCGGCGCTCACCACATGCTGCCCCACGTCAAAGACCGCCATCGCTATGGTAAAGGTATTGCTGACCAGATACACAGCCACCCACATCTTGAAAAAATACTTGAAAAACATCCATGTATCTATTTCATGCATACTGTTTTTCTCCGTCAGCATGGAGATCAGCTCATAGCAGAGGACAAACGTGATAATCATGCCTGCAATCGGCACGATCACCGAATTTGAAAGATTCTGTATCAGGCTGAAAATACTCCCGTTCCATCCCTGCGGCGTCTGTCCAACCTGTGCGGCAATCTCCCCGGTTTTCTCATTGACATCCGAAAACATTTCCGTCAGGTTGGACGTTACCATCCCGGTCAAAAGCTCCCTCATCCACTCCTCGATTGCCTCAAAAATGCCATCGAACATGAATGAATCCCCTTTCCTTTATTAGCTGAACAGATTTCCAAGAAGAGGGATCAACTGTGTACCAATGAGGACAACCCCACCTCCGGCCATAAGTTGCTTGATTCCTTGCGATTTTGCTCATGTGAGATAAAGAAGTAAAAGAAGTGTAAAAAATTTTGCCGTTCCCTGTCCGGCTGACTGCCGGACGGGTCGGGCTTTAGTCGGGCAATTCTACCTTGCCGACAAAAGAGTAATAGATTTCGATTTCCTGTCTGCGGAGCTTCCCCCGCCGTTTCCCGTCCAGTGCTTCCGATTCATGGATTACGATTTTCTCCACAAACTCCCGCAACAGGGTAGGGGTGAGTTCCTCAAAGCTGGTGTACTTGCGTACCACTTTCATAAACTTTTCAGCGTTTGCCGTGGCTTCCAGCGTCTTGGAAAGCTCGCTCTGCAAGGCGGCGGCTTTCTCTTTCAGTTCCTTTTGCTCGGCTTCATAGTCTGCCGAAAGCTCCGTGAAACGCTCGTCCGATATGCGCCCGGTCACGCTGTCCTCATACAGCCGCTTGAAGATAGCGGAGAGTTCCGCAATCCGTTTTTCTGCCGCTTCCAGCTCTTTCTTCTTGGCGGCGTTGCGGCGTTTGCTCCCGTCCTCGGTCTGGTCGGTCAACAGCTTCATAAACCGGGCTTCGTGCCTGGCGGCGTAGCTGGTGACTTTCCGTAAATTCTCGGTCACTCCGGCGGTTAAAAGGTCGGTGCGGATAAAATGCGCCGTACAGTCTGCTGTGCGCTTCTTGTAGCTGCCGCAGATATAGCAGTCCTGCCGCCGCTTGTCCGTCTGATAGCGTTGCTGGTACATGACGCTGCCGCAGTCGGCACAAAAGAGTATGCCGGAGAACAAGCCCACTTCATCATAGCGGTTAGGGCGTTTGCGCTGCTTGCGTAGCTCCTGCACACGCTCCCATGTGTCCTTGTCGATTATCTGCTCGTGGTGGTTCTCAAAGATTGCCTGTTTGTCCTCGCTGTTGTAGATAATCTTGCTGCACTTGTAGGATTGTGTGGTGGTCTTGAAGTTCACAAGGCAGCCCGTGTATTCCCGGTTTTCAAGGATATGTACCACGGTGTTCGCCGCCCACTTGCACTCATAGCCGGGGTGGTAGCGGCGGGTTCTCCCTGTCCGGCGGTATTCCAGCGTTCCCGGCGTGGGGATTTCCTGCTCCGTGAGCATACGGGCTATCTTGGTCGGACCGTTCCCGGCAAGGCAAAGGCTGTAAATCTGCTTCACCACGGGGGCGGCTTCTTCGTCAATGATGAAATTTTCGTCCTCGTCCATGAGGTAGCCATACACGGGCTTGCTTGTGACAGGCTTCCCACTCATGCCTTTTGAGCGTTTTACCGCCCGGATTTTCTTGCTCGTATCCCTCACCAGCCATTCGTTAAAAATATTTCGCAAAGGCGCAAAGTCATTCTCGCCCTGTGCGCTGTCAACGCCGTCATTGATGGCAATGAAGCGGACGTTTTTCTGTGGGAAAATCATTTCCGTGTACATTCCCACTTGTAAGTAATTTCGCCCTAACCGTGACATATCCTTTACGATAACCGTTCCCACAAGCCCCGCTTCAATGTCGGCAAGCATGGACTGGAAGCCGGGTCTTTGGAAATTTGCCCCGGAGAATCCGTCGTCCGTGTACCATTTGAGGTTGGAAAAGCCGTTCTGTTTTGCGTAGGCTTCCAGAATCCGCTTCTGGTTGCTTATGGAATTGGATTCCCCGGAAAGCTCGTCCTCGTGCGACAATCTCGGATAAAGGGCGGTAATGAGTTGTTGGGTGGTCTGTCTTAACATAATGTCCTCCGTTTCCGACAGCCAGTCCCACTATTCCGTAGGCTTAGTATACCATAGGGCGGGGCTGTCTGTACAGTCCTTTTTGCTTCTTTATGTCGAAAAATATCACGGTTTTTTGTTACGGTTTATAGCAAGTGGCTTATTATAGAAAATATCAAATTTTTATGCTATACTTTAGTTCGTTACAAAGTGACAAACTAAATCTACGGGGGCAACACATGGACGCACAAGTTTTTTGGGATGTTATCGGCAATTACAACAGACAAACATGGATAATCCAAATTGCATTACTCGTTTTTTTACTCATAGCGGTTGCTTTGTCCTATACAAAAAAAATAAAGTGGGCGGCAAAATTCTCGCTTGGGATTATTAACCTCTTTATAGGCATTGGATTTTTCGCTTGGTATGGAACAGAGCCTATTCAGAAATTTTTTGCATTTCCGTTGTATATCACTTGCGGTGTTCTGTTCCTATACGAAAGTCTGCATAACAAGGACGATATACTCAAAACACCTACCGCATTTCAGATGTTTCTACTGGTGCTTTATTTAGCGTACCCTTTTGTTTCCATTCTTTTAGGTAATTCTTTCCCGCAAATGGTAACATACATCATGCCTTGCCCCGTAATCAGCATAAGCATGACGGTTTATGCTGGCTATAAAAGAAAAAACAAGCTGCTCCTCGCTTTACTGACCATATGGGGATTGACCGGAATAAAATCAGTCATCTTCAATGCCTATGAAGATATAATTCTACTGATTTGCGGTTTGTATGGTATCGTGCTGCTGGCAAATGAAATACGGCAATCAAGCAAGAAATAAACATGGTGTCATTTATTACTATTCCAGCGGTCACGCTCCACGGCATGACCGCTTTTCCATGCCACAACTTAGGCGGTAAAAGGCGGCTTGTGTCCGGCTGCGCTTTCGGCTTCCAGCACTTTCATCATCTTGTCGGCGGCGGTGGCGGTAGTGCCTTGTTTGAAGTAGCCGGAAACCACAAGGACGGTGTTCCCCCGGCGTACTTCTGTCACGCAATCCGGGCGGCGGGCGGTGGTGGCGGTGCTTCTCTTGGGCGTGTCGGTCATAGGCAAATCTCCTTTCCGTTCAGCAGCTTTTTAAGGTGTTCCATTTTCTCCCGTGCTTTGGCTTTTCTGAAATTCTCCCCGGTAATGCGGACGGGGGTACACATTTCCGTAAGGCGGTCATATATCCGGGCGTGGGCGGTGTCCTCTGGGTTCTGCAATTCTTCCAGTGTCAAATTTGTTGTGACAATCAGCGGCTTGCCGCTGCGGTATCGGCTGTCAACCACGTTGTAAACCTGTTCAAGCCCGTATTCCGTGCCACGCTCCATGCCGAAATCGTCAAGGATAAGCAGAGGGAAGCTGCAAAGGCGGGCTATGTATTCGTTCCTGTCCTTGTAGCTGGCGGCAAGGTCATTGAGGATAAGGGCAAAGTTTGTCATGCACACGGAAACCTCTTTCTCCATGAGGGCGTTGGCGATACACCCGGCGAAATAGCTTTTGCCTGTGCCTACCATGCCCCATAACAGATAGCCGATATTCCCGGCTTTCATTTCCTCCCAACACTCTACATAAGCATGGGCTTTGTGCATTTGGGGGCATTTCCCGTTGTCGTTTTCAAACGTCCATTCCCGCATAGCCGGGTCGGTGAAGCCTGTCCGTTTCAGCCGTTCCACTTCCTCCCGGTGCTTGTATTCCCTATGGCTGGCTTCCAGCATTTCCCGGCGTTTCCGCTGGCAGTCACATTCTTTCGGGTGGCGGTCACGCCCGAAAAAGGTTTTGCCCTCCGGGAAGTAGGCTTCTTTGGGCTGGCGGCAGCTCCCGCAGTATAAAAGCCCGTCCTCCCCGGTGTAGTCCTCCGGCTCTGCTTCCTGTGCCGTGGCAAGCCGGAAAATGGCGTTATTGTAATCACACATAAAATCGTTCCTCCTTGTTCATGGTCTTTTACGCCCTGTTTACGGGGCGTTGTGTCTATGCGGTCAAAGGCTCTCGCCCTCTTTGTAGGAATAATCGGGGATTCCTTTCTTTCCTGTGCCTTTCCTGTCACGTCTTGCCCACATACGGACAGCGGCGGCATGGTTGGCGTACACTTTCCCGTAGGCGGCTATGAACTCGCTCAATTCCTCAATGAACCGTTCCAGCCTGTCCGGGTATTCCCCTTTCAGCTCCGCATACTCGGATTCGGAGAGGAAAAGGTTTTTATATCTGCCAAAGGGTGCGGGCTGCTCCCCACTCACTCCTTTTCGTTGGTTCTCTTTTAGTTGGTTTATAGTAAGTTGGTTAGGGGTCGGTTTTCCGTCCAACGCAAAGGTCGGTTTTCCGTCCTTATGAGGGTCGCTTTTCCGGCTATCAGAGGGTCGGTTTTCCGGCTGTATGGCTGTCATATGGTCGGAAAACTGTACCACTGGCACTTGCGGTATTTTCACATAAAGGCGGTTCGGTGCGGAGAAGCCCCGGCGTTCCCTCACCAGAAGCCCGGCAGCGTCCAGCTCGTTCAGTGCGCTTTTTATGGCGGTGCTGCCTTTATCCAGCGTTTCCGTTATCTCCGAAACGGGATAGACAATATACGTCCTGCCCTCGCTGTCCTGCCAGCCGTTCTTCTGTGAGAGGGTGGAACGGTCAAGAAGCAGCCCATAGAGCAGCCTTGCGGTATGCGACAAGTCCATTTTCAGCAGAAAATAGGGATAGGGCAGAAAACGGGGCAATATGGTGTCGGCTGTGATGTAATTGGTTATGGTTCTCACCTCCTGTCTGTGGCTTCCTGTTACGCAGTTAAAACGCTGTTTTCGGGGGTAAAGGATAAATGTATCAGCTACCCTTTGAGGGCGGTCAAAAAAGCCTTGATTTACGGGGGTCTGGAATATCCTAAAGCGTGACATTTATCCCTCTGTTTCCGCTTGCGCTGTGCGGCTCGGATTCTTTTCATGCGTCCGGCGCACTCCGGGCAGTATTTCCCCCGGTTTGACTTGGGGAGAAAATACCCGCCGCACTCGGTACAGCGTTTCCTGTCTGCCCGGTGGAGTAGGGCGGCTTCCAGTTTCCCGTCCAGCGGCAGAACGGCGGTAATGAACCAGCGGCATAAAAGGGAATAGCTGATACTCTGGACGCATACGCAAGGCTCGCCGTTATCCAGCACAATACAGTTGCCGTTATCATAGTTACAGCACTCATGCACAAGGCGGCGGGCGGCTCTGTACTGTGGGTAGTCCATGTAGGGGCGTTTACCGTTCATTTTCCCGCCCCTTTCCCCGTTCCGGCTCACGGTGCAAGATTTTGTCAAGATTACTTTTCACGGTCTGCAATTCCCGGACGTTCTCTTTCTTCTCCCGGTACTCGTTGTAAAGGGCGTTTTTCGCTTTGGTAAGCTGCTCAATCTCCGCTTGTAAGGTCTTGGAAGATGGCAGTTTGGTAATGCCCTGTGCCTTGAAATACCAGGCGGCAGATTCGGCTATGATAAAATCGCTTTCGTGCTGCTCCCGGTAGGCTCTCCGGGCTTTCTCGGTTTTCTGCGCCCGCAGTCCGTCACGGGCTGGCTTGGTCTTGATATACGCCAATAGCTGTTTCTGCAAGTCCTTTTTCTCCCGCAAGGTGCTTTCCACGGTTTTCAGTTTCCCGGTTACTTCATGCAGTCCGGCACTGGCGGCGGCAAGGGCGGCTTCCAGTTCTTCCGGGGAAGAAAAGCCGGATTCCTCGTAAATGCTCATGGTCGCCGCCATTTGCTTCAGATTGTGCAGGGTCGCCCATTTCTCGTAGCCTTTCCCCTTGCCCTCGGCTTTCTTGGCGGCTATGTCTACCATGCGCTGTACGCCGTCTTGTTTCGGGGCGTTTATGGCGGCTTTGTTACGCTGTAAGCGGTCTTTTATGCTCCGGGGGTATTCCTGTTTGGGTGTGGGCGTTTCGGCGGCTCTGGCGGCGTTCTGTGCGTTTATGGTGAGTGTTTCCAGTATGGCGGCTCGGTCAAAATCATCACCCAGTTTCCGGGCGGTGATGGGCTTCGTCCTGTCCGGCGTGAGATATGACAATCTTCCCCGGCTCTCCTTGACGGTCACACCCTCCCGGAGCAGCAGAGAGGAAAAGTCGTCAAAGGTGGCAGCGGCGGCAAGGGCTTTCCGTATGGTCTGCCGTAGCTTCTCCTTGTCGGTTTCAAACTTAGTCTGCTTGGTCGGCTCTCCTGCGGCGGCTTGGGAAGCGTTCTCTTTATCCAGTGCGGCTTGTCCTTTCCGCTTCGCCCAATACTCACGCTCGGTAATGCGATTCTTGCTCCCGTTCAGCAAGTCAATCTGATAGAGGTTTTCCCGGTGGCACATCTCCATGACTTCCGCTTTGAAATATTCCATAGCTGCGTCCGTACAGCGGTGCTTGCAGCCCTCCCTTGTGTCGGCTGGTCTTTCCATGTAGGGAAGCAGCGGCACTTCCGCAATCCGTAGGGAATTGATTACGATATGCACATGAATGTTGCCGCTGTGGTTATGCCCGTCCGGGTGGGTGCATACAAGGGCTTGGTGTCCGGGGAAATGCTCTTTACAGAACTGCTCGCCTAACTCCTGCACCCGGTCTACGGTCAAGCCGTTGTCTGGTGCGTCACGGGGGTCAAAGCTGATGATATAGTGGTGGCTCTTTACGTCCTCCCGTTTCTGGTTTTTGCCGTATTTGAGATTGGAGCGCATACAGGCGATTGCAAAATCTTCCTCACCGCAATTCAGAGAGGAAATTCGGTAATCGTCACGGAGAACAAGCCGCCCGTTTCCGTCCAGTGTGGGCTTCATGGTAAACTCGTCATGCTCAAAGGTTAGGTACTGTTCAGCCGCACCATAGTCGGCATTTTTAGAGCTGATATGTTTGAACGTTGCCAACGGCTTCACCTACTTTCTGCAAGACTTCAAACTTCAAGGCGGCAAGCTCCGCTGTGGCGGCTCGTACCTCTTTTGAGAGAGCGTTATAGGGTGCGCCGTACTCGTTCAGACAGCGGGCAATCTGGTTCAAGTTGCCGCCGATTTTCCCGTACTCGGCTGTAAGTTTCCCAACGGCAGAGAGTAACTCATCATTGACCGGGGAAACAGTAATGACCGGGCGTATGCTTGACTTAATGAGGGCTTGTCGGATAAATTCGGCTTGGCTCATTTTGCAGAGGGTGACACGCTCGGAAAACTCGGCGTATTCTTCCTCGGTCAAGCGTGTCTTGATTACCCGGCTTCGGTGGGGCGTGTTGTATCTTTTCATGGCTGTGAACCTCCTTTCGTGGGTGGATTTTTTCAAGCGGCGCAAGCCGCAAAAGGCGGGCTTGGGGTGGCAACCCCAACAAGATTCCCATAGGACAAAATGAGCCGGTAGGCGAAATTTGGTACTGTGGTAGAATCTTGCTCTTAAAAAGTAGCGGTTTCCTCTGTGTGAGCTTCCGTCAATACCTTTAGTGCCGCAAGTGGGGATTTTGCCAAAGTAACGGTGGCATTTCTCCCCCTACTACCTACAACACCGCAAAAGGCAAAAATGACGGTGATTTGCGGAAATTTCCCTCTATTCCTTACAAAACCGCACAAACCGGAATAGGCGGGAATCTGTGAAAATTTCTTTTCGCCCGCCCTCCATGGACAGCCTGCGGATTTGCTAAACGGGAGAGAGAATTTCTTCCTATCCCCCTTTGCACGGCATAATACTGGCGATTTTTTAAAATGCCAAAAATAGGCGCAAAAAAACAGGAAACCTTTTCTTGATTTCCTGTCTTGGTGTGCCGTTTCTGTGTAGCGGCGGTTATTCGGTTTTTAGCTGGCTACAATTCTACAAACTGAAATTTATTTTCTTCTGCCAATATATCGGCAAACTTTTTTCTTATATTGCAAATATTCATTTCCAAATGCAACAAGTAAAAAATTTTCCTCGACATTGACAATCTGCAAGTGGTACATAATGACCGCAAATACAGTTAAGAAGCACAAAATCCAGTTAAAAAACATCAATAGTGTTCCAATGTACAAAAGGTCAAATCCCAGAAAGGCGGGATTACGGCTGATATGGTAAATACCGTTTGTTATAAGTTCCGTTTTATCGGTTTTGGATACTCCCGCCCGCCAACTGTCCCGCATAGTCCATAATGCAACAATAAATATAACCGTCCCTCCAACACTTGTTATTGCACCTATAATCCGAATAGCAGTAAGACTATTCCCCGTTTCAAGGAAAATACTGACAAGTCCCGCTATAAAGACAAGAATGGCTGCAATCTTCATTGTGATTTCCACAAATTTTACAAAACCGATTTTATCCTTTCCAATTTGGTCTGTTTGTATTCCTTGCCTTTTTTGATGAAACATTTTCAAAAAATAACATCCATAAAAAGCAATTATGCTTGCTATGGAAATCAGCTTAAATTCCATTCTTTTCTCCCTCCAAACTTGAATTTTATACTACAAAGCAAAAGTGTATTATACATCCCGACAACAAGGCTACTATTAACCCCAAAACAATTCCAATACAAGCACCTCTCACATGGAACATATAATCTTTATATTCTTTTTCCATATCTTCTGTGCCAGATATTCTCAACTTCTTACTATGACAGAAAACCCCCCAATCTAAAACAATCAAATCATAGATATTTACAACGAAAAATAATACAAATACATGAGTAAAGGTTGTGTTAAAACTCCTACATCCGGACAAATAGGCAACGCTGGATAAAATAATCACAAAAAATATCAACCCCAATATTTTTTTGCCTATATGAATTTTTTCTCTTTGCTTAATTGTTTCTTTGTATTGTGGTAATTCTTCCACTCTTTGTCTAATCTTAGGCGGATAAGACATAATCATATTGATAGGGTCTTTATATTGTGTTGGTAGAATTGCTAATGTAAAAAGCAAACAGCACACCACACACTGAATAAATAAAATCATTTCGTTTACCTCACACATACTTAAACTGCAATTTTTTCAAAAATAAAAGCAATTTCTCATTCTTTCTTTTCATCAAAGCGGAACTTGAACAGGGCAGCGACAAGCCGCTGTTTTATGCTGTCCTCGGTATCCCTGTTGATATGTCCGTTTTCAATGGCGGCAATTCGGATGCGTTTACTGTAATGCTGTAAAACCTCGTCCACGGCTTCCGGTTCTCCGTTGGTCGCCCGAACAATCGTTTCATATGGCAAAAGGTTAGGATTCCCCATGCGAAAACACCTCCATTTCTTTATGCAAGAGTTTTAACGTCCTGCGGATTTGATACCCGGTCGTACTCCGGCAACGTCCGTACATTTCTCCGATTTCCCACTGTGTGTAATGCCCGAAGAAGTAAAGGAAAATGATTTCCCGTTTCTTCTCCGGCAAGGATAACAGAGCGGCGGCAAGTTCCCCATTAGTGAGGACAACTGTCTGACCGCAGATTGTAATTGGGTGTTCTTCATAGGGTGCTTCAAAATATTCATCTGTTGTTCCTAAAGGGTAAAACTTTTCTTCCGTGAGGTATTCAAGGGATATTTCTTTTTGCCGCCGTCTGTGCTGGTCACGCCATGCTGTGATTGCTGCATGACGTATGACGACTTTGCAAAAGCTGTGAAAAGTATACACGATATGTTCTTTGTATGCTTCTGTATAAGTCATAAATAATTCCCCCTTTCTCCCACAATGGGTGTAGCATAGTTTACAGTTACATTCTGCCATTTGGAAATTCATCGGCATTCTAAGTAGTCATTTTTAACTATTTATTTGTGACATTATGTGAAAATCAAAATCATAGTATATTCTATAATTAGTGTTTCGCTATACTCATTCTCTCCCAAATAAATAATCTAAAAATGAATCTTTCAAAATATTCATGTTTTCAGCTATCACATCTTCGTGTAGAAAATTGCGGTTCTCTACTGTTATTGCCATTATTTTTATCATATTGGCTACGACATGGGAATGAATGTCGCTCCGAATATCCTTCATATTTTGAAAAAGTAAATCCACAATTTTTTCTTCTTTAGGTGGGTCTAAAATGTACTCTGGTGGAAGTTTTTTTGAAAGCCATATTTCATCTTCCATTGACAAGGAACTTATAATGTTGTTTTGCCCTAACAAAGAAAAATGAGAAAGAAGCTCATCAACTGCTTGGCGGTCTAATGCTCCATATTTCTCTACTGCTTCATTTATTTTTTTTAAAACAGCTTCTTTGCTAAACATAATTGCTTCATACACAAACAGCTCTTTTGAAGTAAAAAAATGATAAAAAGTTCCTTTGCCTATTTGCACACGTTGCGTCACTTCATCAATAGTCAATTTCCGTACACCTTTTTCACATATCAGTTGAATTCCAGTTTTGAGTAATTCAGTATGTATTTGTTGTCTTTGCTTCAATGGAAAAACTGGCGACATATATATCCCTCCTTTATATGTGACCGAAATCACAAAATTTGGTCACATATAAAATAACACTATTTTCTATGAAAATCAAGTAGTTATTCGTAATCACACATAATCGTTATTTTGAAAATGTATGAATGATAGGGATTCCGTAGTAGTCGGCATTGCTGGTAATGTGTATAACTGGCTATCTCATGGAATTGTGGGTAACTCTGTTTGCAGGACGTGGGAAAGCTGCACTTTAGCTTTTCCATGTGCTGTGAATAGAGTTATCCATGATTCCATAGCCTGTTATGCACATTTCCATAATGCTTTTCTTTTGGTCTTTGGTTTCTTTGGTTCGGAATAGTGTGGTGCTGGCGGTCTATCTCTTGTTTTCGGTTGCTTGCTTCTTTACCGTACATGAGCATTCGCGCCAGGGTTATCATTACCATAACCTTCCAGGAGGTTAATCACGCCCCACACTGCAAGCCCGGCTCCGATCGCCACGACCAATGTTTTTAAGATTCCGATTGCTGATGTAAAAAATGCCATATTATACCTGAAACCAAAATCAGAATTTCACGGATTTTACCGTTTTGCACAAACAAAAAAACCGCCAGTATCTCCTGACGGTTCGCCCTTTCCAATTTGGTTTATCCTTTCTTTTTTATTGTTGTATTATTTTCTTTGTGCAATGGGCTGTTTTCCCCAATCATAGGCTCTGCCCGGATTGGCTGCAGGATATATTCCTGACCTACTGCCTTAATAGTAAAAACCATTATCTCCCCTTTCTGACTTTGCGACACGATGTCGCAAACTTTCTCTTCTGGATATGCTTCATACCTGCGCCTTACAAAATCCACTTTACGACACCGTGTCGTAAACTTTTTTGTATGCTTCAAAATCTACCTTGCGACATCGTGTCGCAAAGTTCAAGCCTGACATACAGCAAAAAGAATAGCTTCCCTGTCTATGCCCCCTGCCGATCCCCGTCTGCTGGCTCCGTTGTTCCCTCTGCAGTTTCCTCACTTCCGTCTACTTCATATAGATCAAATTCCTCCTTCATCCTGATTTTTAACTGGTGTTTCATATACGCCTCCACATCAAAGGCATTCTTCTTGTCATAATCCGATAACTGCTTGTACCGCTTATGCCTGGTAATATCGAACTTGTCACTCAGGAACGGGCGAACCCCACGCAGCTGTAGGATGCACTTATTCCCGTCCATAACGGCAAGCTCATCTCTGCTCATCAATTCTTTTCCTGTTTTTTGATAATTTAATCCATAAGAACGGCTCTGCCCACGGGTATCTGACGTGTTGTAAAGATCTATCGTCTCCTTCCCTAAATTTTCAGAAATCTCCTTTAACGTGGAGCCTTCCTTGCCCCCAAGGAATAACATGGTGTCGCAATTACCTAAAATTGTCTCGGCTGCATCTTTATAGATGGTTTTCAACTGGCTCTGCGACTGTAAAATAATAGACGCTGATATTTCCCTGCTCCTTATCGTTGCGATCAGCTTGTCAAACTTTGGGATCTGCCCGATATTGCTGAACTCATCCAACAACAGCCTTACATGGTAAGGAAGCCTGCCGCCATGCACATCGTCCGCCCTGTCACACAATAAATTGAATAGCTGGGTATACATGATTGCCACAAGGAAATTGAAGGTATCGTCCGTGTCGGAGATGATAATAAACATTGCCGTGCGCTGATCCCCAATCATATCCAGTTCCATTTCATCATAAGAAGTCAGCTCCCGCAGTTCCGCAATGTCAAATGGCGCTAATCTGGCTCCGCACGAAATAAGTATGCTTTTTGAGGTTTTGCCCGCCGCAAGTTTGAATTTCTTATATTGCCGTACCGCAAAGTGTTCCGGCTTCTCCTGTTCCAGTTCCTCAAACAGTTCGTCCACAGCATTTTTAAATTCTTCATCGTCCTCCCTCGTCTCCGAAGCATTGATAAACTCCAGTAACGTAGAGAAGTTCTGTTCTTCCTCTGGCGCTTCATAATAGATATAGCCAATCAATGCACAGTACAAAAGCCGCTCTGCTTTCGTCCAGAAATCTTCGGAAGATTTTTCTCCTTCCCCTTTCGTATTTGCAATAATAGTGTTCACCAGCTTCAAAATATCTTTCTCCGAGCGGATATACCGGAACGGATTGTAATGCATACTTTTGTTGAAATTGATGGTATTTAAAACCTTGATCTTATACGGTTCATAAACAACTTTTCCATTCTTATCCCGTACCGCTTTCCCGTCTTTCATTTTCGGTGTGCCACGCCTCAGCATCTCCCCACATTCGACCAGGATTGTGCCTTTTCGGACGATATGTCAAGGACATAGATCAAATCCCCTCAAAAATTCATTCCTGACAGGTCATTTTCCAGTAACCGCATGACTTTATCACTCATACTTTCACTACTGGTCTTGCTGAAATGTAACGAAACTTCATAAATAGTCCTGCCGATTTTTCGCTTAATTGTCTGTGGTTCTCTAACCATCATTTTTTCATCTCTTGCTTGTATAGTTTCCGTCATACATTCCCCTTTCTTTAAAAAATAAAAAGGGCGATAAAACCACGTGATTTAATAGTTTTACCGCCCCTGTTTTGTATAGGTGACTATTATTTAATTTTTTCTCATCCTAAAAGTTACATGGCAGAATTATTTTCCTGCCACATCTTTTGATTTATTTTTTACACTATCAATTCTATACCATAAATAAAATATACTACTACCTGCCGCTACCAATAAACTTATCCCCAAGATTATATCCATTCTTATAATTTCATAAACACCGACAATTATTAATCCAAAACTAATGGCTACGGCACACCAAAAACATAATGCCGGTACGAATGATTTACGCTTTCTTTCTTTATCTGATTGAATATATTCTTCTGTCCTTTCCCAAAACAGAAATTCTGTGATACCGCTGATTATTATTTCAAAAATATCTTTCATAAGCTCAATCCTTCCCCAATAAACTCAAGTTATCCATATATTTTCATATCTATTGTATCACTCATCCACCTCTATTACAATTCCATATTTTTCCGCTTTATTTTTGTTTTGGTTTGTTCGGTCTGTACGGTCTGTTCCACGCATTTCCTAATTGTTTCCGCTTCCTGCACTTCATCCTGTAGGCTATGGACTTCGCTGTACAGGCATCTCTTTTCTGAAGCAAGGGTTTTTATTTCCGCTTTCCATCCTTTCAAATCCAGTATATTATTCGTGCCTAAATGCTCTTTCAGATAACGTTCTGCGGTCTGATATAGTATCAATTCAGCGGTATGCTCGTCGTAAAAGCGTTCCTTCTTTCTCGGCTTTGTCTGCTTGTACTCCTTGTAAACAGGGCGGTATTTGAGGTACTTCTCGGACTGGTCTACCAGTTCTTTCCGCTCGTGTATCTGCTTTTCTGTCTGCTTGATGCGCTTATTGGTATCCCGGTAACGCTTCTTTATCCCCGATACAGTATCTTGGAATTGTGCAAGCGTTGTAATCTCTCTCCCTTGCAGGAAGCTGACTGCCTTGGCATATGCTTTTAAATCTCTGGCTCTCCCATAGCCGCTCTGTTGGGTGTTGCCCTCCTGCATGGCTTTGTTTAAGTAATCCAACAAAGTGAGGGATTGATTTTGATTGGATTGGATATGATTGATAGATGGTTTCTCCACTTCCTGAACTGCCATCTGCCTTATCCATAACGTAAGACGGGCAATCTGCCTGCGTACCTCTAACAACAGGTGGTTCTGTTTCCGTATCTCATTGTTCCGCTCCCCCTTGTCTGTTATAACGCCCCTCCGCTCCATCTGGGTAGCCGCAACTCCCATATGTACAGTCGGTATCTTATCAATCCCCTGCCGTTCATAGGAACGGTGGTCAATGCGTTCCGGGCAGTTCTGCTCCGCAAGGTAACGGTTCGTGACGTCTGCCCACGCTTTTCTCCAAACCTCTGCTTTTTCCTTGTCATTCCAGTCTACTGTGTTGATTTTACGGGTTTTGAATGTCCCATTTTTCAGCTTCACACGCTGGCCGTCTTTATCTAAGATATATTCTTTCCGGGATTTTGCTCCCCACTCGCCGGATTCTGCAAGCGGACGCATGGTAAGCATGATATGTGCGTGTGGGTTTCCATCCTCCTTATCATGGATGGCAATATCGGCGCACATGCCAGCCGACACAAAATTCTCCGTCACATAATCCCTTACAAGCTGTATCTGCTGTTCCCTATCCAGTTCTACCGGGAGTGCAATCTCAACTTCCCTTGCAAGCTGTGAGTTCCTCGCTTTCTCGGTTTTCTCCACGCTGTTCCATAAAACGGAACGGTCTGAAAAATCCGGCGGGGCATGGGATGGCAGGAGGATTTCTGTATGGACAATCCCCCTTTTCCTTGTGAAGTCATGGGTAATTCCGTCATAATCATTGGTGAGGGTTTCACCGCTTCTGTAAGCAGAAGCCGCAACCGCTGACTTCCCTTTCCCCCGGCTGATTATCTTTATACTGCAATGGTAAATTGCCACGCTGTCAACCTCCTTCCGGGTGGCTCGTCCAAACTTTGCGGACAGGTGCGCTCCGTTCTTTGGAGTGTGCCTGTCTGCAAAGTACACAAGGGGTAGGGCACCGCCCGTAGGGGAGTGTAGCTCCCCTGTGCCTGCCGAAAGGCTGGCATAAGCCCTCGGCAGAGCGCACACACCTGTCAAGGTGTATAAGTGCGCCCTTGTCAAACAAGGGAGATTTAATTCTCCCCTTTGTCCCTTATGATTTTCCGCAAATATTCCTGCGCCTGCATAGACCGAAGCGCGACCTCCAGCAAGCCTTTTATTTGTTCGTTTCCGTATTGTTCCGGCTGTTCCAGAAGGCTCTCCAATATCGCTCCACGTTCAATAAGACGATGCGTTCTTGCTTTCCTTTCTTCGCTTTTCTGCTGGTTGAGAAGTTTCCGTCTTTTATTCTGCAACTGCCTTATTTCTTCCTCTGCTTTAGCAATTTTTTCACTAATATCTGCCATATAAAATCTCCTTTTTGAAAAATAAAAAAGCAATCATTGTTTTCTCGATTGCTTTTCTTTTCTGCATTATTTTGTTATTCCAGAATTTTTAACATTTTTTTAAGAAGTATAAATATTACTTCATAGCTGTTCATCTGATGACTGATGTATGAACATTTTCATCCTATTCCGATTATTTATATTGGATTTCAAATTCATCGGGATTGTCTTTGATATTATTTTGAGTGTCAACATCTTCCGTATTGAAGTCTGTAACATACTCAAAGGAATAGGAAATTTCCCCTTTTTTGAAATCTTTTTCAGAAGTAAATACATCTACAGTGACCTCATTTGGATATCCACTTAAATCATATGAAAAGCGTACGCTATGGAAATCATTGTCAAGGACATGCTGTATAATCTCACTGGAGCAGGCCTCCCTGTCTAATATAGCCTCTTTATCCGCAATGACATTAATGCTGAGTTCGTACCAGTTAGCGGAGGTCGTATTATGGGATGATAGAACATCCATTTCAACAGGCTCTTTTGTACATCCAGATAACAGGACACATGATAGTAAACTTGATAGACCTACCCGTTTCATTATTCCTATATTCATATGTCCGTCATTGTGTGTACAGATTAACTGCCGCCATCCCAGATATTTCTTAATCCACTTAAACCAATAAATTGTATACTTACCTTTTTTTCTCAATTCCATTTTCCTTCCCCTTCTAAGAACATTAGTTTGTAATATTAGTATTATAATACTTCTTGTAGATTATAAAATTACTATAATAAGTATACAATAAAAATGCAAGCAAAATGTTTCTACACAAACCGGCAGGAGATTACAATGGTGGATGAAGATTACGGTCGCTTAGAGATTCGGCTGGCTGAACTCATGGAGGAGAAGGGTTTAAACAGATACAAACTATCCTTAAAAGCGGCGATGAACTGGAATCAAGTGAATAATTATTGTACTAACAATATCAGTCGATTAGATACTTTTGTCCTCTGTAAACTTTGCACTGTACTTGAATGCGATATTCAAGATTTATTGGTTTTCATCCCATCGGAGAAAGGCTAATTGGTTTATTAAACGTCCTCTTTTTAGAACTTATGTTTCTTATACTTGTATTCTACTACTTATTTAGGGTTATAAACACTCTATCACAAATGTAGAATAAACTTGTTTCAAAGGAACTATTTAATCTTTATGAGGTGAAAACGTGGACGAAAACTATGGACGCTTAGAGATTAGATTGAATGAACTGCTAAAAGAACGGGGGTTAAGTAAAAATAAGCTGTCACATAAAGCAGAAATGAATTGGAAACAGATTGATAATTATTGCACCAATAACATTTCCAGACTGGATGTATTTGTTTTATGTAAGCTATGTACTGTACTGGATTGTAGTATACAAGATTTACTGGTGTTCTATCCACCCGAAAAATCTTAACTTAACCCTGTCTCTATTCAATCAGGATAACAGCTATTCTTGTATAAGAGAAAAGACATTCCTGCAGAATGCCTTTCCCTGTTATCCTCGTCTCTTATAACGCTATATTATTTTTTCTGTTTTTATCTCTGTCAATTTTTGACTTTCTTACGTGCTCTCCGGCTTTTGCTAAACGATTTCTTATAGAACTGTCACGTTCCGCAAGTTTGCGGTTCTTTGTACTGGAAATCAGTTCTGAACTGCTATTTTCTGATAATAAGGATAGTTTTTGTATTGTTCTGCCGACAATCCTCTTTGTAAGTTCATCAGCGATTCTAGGCTCAATAGATTTTAGTGTATCTACGGTGTCCCGTTTGCCCTCTCCGCCAAACTGATAGATTAGATTGATTTCATCTGGACTAAATCTCACCATTCCTTTACCGCTTTCTTTCTGCCTGCTAATGCCAGTGCATTTCACTGTGTTCCTGACGCTCCCATAGGTATCTCTTGCGGTTATCCTGCCTGTATCGTCCGTCTGGCGCACTTCTGCTCCAATTTCCCCTTTCTGCTCTATAACAAGCCAGTGGGCATTGTCACCAGCTTTTGTATATACAATGCCCTGTTCGCAGGAATACTGGCTATTCTTTTTATACTCTCCCCGGCTGTCATAATAGCCTTTAATCTTTTCTATATGCTCCCGTTTCATTACACGCTCCTTCCTCGGTACTGTCCCTGTCCGGCTCCGGTATCTTTACCTGCCCGACAAAGTTAAAATATACGTCTACCTTCTGCCGCCTGTTCTTCCTGCCGCCTGTGGCTTCGTGGACAACCACTTTTTCAATGAACTCATTCAGCATAGGTGTGGTTAATTCCTTAAAATCTGTATATTTCCGCACAACAGCTATAAATTTATCAGCTTTCATGTTATCTTCATCAAAATCAGCAACCTGTGCCTTTAGTTCTTCAATCTCCGTTTCCAACACTGTCTGCTCCCTGTCGTATTCATCCAGAAGCCGTTCAAAATGCTTGTCTGGTATTTTCCCTGTGGCATTGCCCTCATATAATTTCTTGATTAGGACATTCAATTCCTCAATGCGTCCCTCCGATTCCAGAAGCCGCTTTTTCTGCTCCTTCTGGCTTTCCGCCATATGGGTAGCTGTGGCACTCCGCACTTTATCGGCAAATGCCTGCTCGTCCTGCCGCACATAGTCGCTTACTTCCCGGATTGCCGTCAAAATCAGTTCCCACAAAACGGAAGTCTTGATATAATGGGCAGTACAGTCACGAGTACGCTGCCGGTAGCTGCCACAGGTATAAGAATTGTCTGCATCATACTTTACCGCTTTTGTCGGGCTTGGCTGCCTGTGCGTCATTTTATGCCCGCAATCAGCGCAATAGACAAGCCCTGTTAATGGGTGGGGTGGCCTGTCATAACTTGGCTTCCTGACGGTCTTCCTCAATTTCTGCGCCAGATTCCATGTTTCCTCGTCCACTATGGCAGGATGGGTATTTTTAAAAACCATCAATTCATCCGGGGTCGCTTTCCTGCGTTTCTTTGTTTTATAGCTGACGCTGATTGTCTTGCCTAACACTGTATGCCCCATATATTCCTGTTTTGCAAGGATAGACGCAACAACGGTAGGAGACCATAAATATGGGCTTGTAAAGCCTTTGCTGTGGTCATTTTCCGGGCAGTGGATTTTGGCATATGCCGCCGGTATCAGGACTTTTTCATCACGTAGCGTATTCGCAATAAGGGTAACGCCTTTACCTTCAATCACCATCTGGTAAATCCGGCGCACAACTGCGGCAGGCTCTTCATCAATGATTAGCTTCTGCTTGTCGTCTGGGTCACGCAAATATCCGTAGGGAACGCTTGGGGAAACACGTTTCCCCTCCTGCATACGTGCTTTAAACACTGCCTGTATCTTGCGGCTTGCGTCCCTTGCATACCACTCGTTCATGATATTTAAAAAGGGTGTGAAATCGCTGTCCTGCTGGTTTTCACTGTCTATGCCATTATTGATTGCGATAAAACGCACTCCTTTTTCTTTGAACATGACCTCTGTGTAAAATCCCACTTTCAGGTAATCCCGACCGAAGCGGCTCATATCCTTGACTATGACTACCCCGACTTTCCCAGCTTCAACCTTTTCAATCATGGCTTTGAATCCCTCACGCTCAAATGTGGTGCCGCTCACTCCGTCATCGGTAAAATGCCGGATATGGGAATATCCGTTTTTGGTAGCATAATTTTCAAGTAGCTGTTTCTGGTTCGTAATGCTGTTGCTTTCCCCTTGGAGTTCGTCATCCCGGCTTAAACGCTCGTATAATGCGGTGATTTTTCCTGCTTTTTCCTGTGTCCTCATAGTCTGTACCTCGCTTTCTTAAGGCTGGAATATTCTCTGTCCTTGGGAGAGTAACACGTTCGGATCAGTGACACAATAGCTGACATTCGGCGTCATCTGCATGAGCTGCGGCTTCACATAGAACCGTGTCTTGCCGCTTCCACTTCCTCCGATAATGATTACATTTTTATTTCTGGCAAACTTTGGCTGCTTCGGCCTGCTGTTCATGGTAAGGCGTTCCGTCTGCGTTAAAAGGATGTTATTCTCAAAGACCGGATCTATATACGGGGCAATGTCTTTCGGCGTTCCCCACCTTGCAGAGCCGTACTCTACTCCCTGCCGGTATTTCTTCGCATTTTTGCCTTTCAGATATACCATGAGCTTCACAGCCACAGCCCCGGCCACTCCGGCCAGCAGATCACCCCCATGAATACTCGGAATCGGATTTTCAAACGCCAGTTGGAAATTTAAGAACAGCGCCATCGACTTTTCTATCATGGAATCCCCTACACAATGGCGGTACAGCCACGCTAATTTATCCACCAGATAAAACACAATCACATAGGGGATATTCAGCATTGCCAGACGCTTCGCATCTACGGGAGGCATTTTCTCCCGGATCATGCTTTTTAATTTTCCGGACAACGGCACGGATTTTTTCTCTGCTGCAGGTTTCTTTTTCTGTCTCCCACTCAATGCTCCGGCCCCCGTTCCTTCTGTTTCGTCTTTTCCCGCTCCCTGTGCTTTGCAACCCGCTCCTTCGCCAGTTCCAGCTTCCTGCGGACGGATGGTTTCTTGCTTTTATTCAGCGACTTCCCGGTATATTCCTTAAATGCCGCCGTCATGACATCCACATCCTTTGCCTTGAAAAATACAAAATAACGGGGCGGGGAGATGGATGTGTCTTTTTTCAAGCTGAAATCAATGCTGTATTTCCGGGCACATTTCTCAAAGGATTTGATATTGCCGTCTGTCACTTCAATATTGGAAAGCTGGCATCCTTGATTCATCAGCTTCTCCATGCTCTGTTTCCCGTGGCTTTTAGCAGCTCCTTTCTCCGCTTTCTGCACTGCCTGTTTCTCCATTTTTTTCTGCATCCCGTTCCGCTTCTCCTGTTCCATCTTTGCCAGCGCTTTCAGCATGGCGGCTTTCAGAATCCTTGCGGAGATCTTGCCGCCATTGACGCATAGAGATACAGTTTTCTCATTTACCTCGTCCTGCAAGGCGTTCCCCCTCCTTTCCTGCGGATTGTTTTTTCTCCCCCATCTCCCGTAAAATTTTTTTCAGACAGTAACCGATACATGGGGAATGCCTGCCGTATGGACATCCTTGACAGCCGCCACCGCCATTTCCGCTAAATTCCTGCGGCAGAGGATTTTCGGAAACATCCACTGATGCCGGACTCTCCTTCGGGAGAAGGTAATAACATTCCTCCTGGCTGCAGCCTTTCCGCTTTCCTTTCCAGAAATAGCAGTGTTTACAGTCACCCGGCCTGTCTCCCGCATATCTCCTGTTATCCCTCGCCCGGTTCCGGCTGTCTGTCCTTCCTGCCTGCATCCCATTCCCCTCTCTGCCTCATTTCCTCCATCCGCTGGTCCTCCTGCGCCCCTGCCCGGATGCACGAGTACAGCGTGACCGCCACAAATACGCCTGCGGCGGCAATGATTCCTTTCATTCTGCTTCACCCCTTTCCATATGGGGAACTGCCATACATCAATTTCTGTGTGGATATATTCCCAATTTAAAACCTGTAATGGACAGTTCCCCATATACAAGCATAAAAAACGCTTACAGATTCTTTCTGCAAACGCCCATATGTCTTATTAAATTATTATTGTGTTGCAATGAGCGTTTTCTTGGATTGCTCCAAACGCTGTCAGTCCTCCTTCCTTTTTCTGTAGAATATAATCACAGAGCTTGCTATCCCGCAGACTGCAATCCCGGCCAAGGCAAGCCATAACCAGAACGGCCTGTCATCCCCTGTTTTCGGAGTCTCAGCAGACGGCGTTTTCGGTTTCGGTGTTTCCTTCGGCTGATCCGGTTCGTCCGGCTCCGCTTCATCCTTCATCGAAACCTTCTGGATCTCCCCGGTATCCTTAACTTCAAACTTCACATCTTCTGCCACAAGATAGCCGTCCGGCGCACTTTCCTCATGCAGTGTGTATTCCCCGATTGGCAGCATTTCCATATAATGCGGCTTATTCCCGGAAGTCCAGCTTTCTACTTCTTTCCCGTCTTTATCCAGAATGGAAAGTTTTGCCCCTGGCAGTTCCTTCCCGGCTATGTCTGTCTTGGAAATCTCCACCTTTGTCACATCATCCTTCATATCCACCTTCTGCACTTCTCCTGTATTCTCCACAACAAACTCAATGCTCTCCGCAGTCACATAGCCCTCTGCAGGCTGTGTCTCTGTCATGGTATATTTTTTACCAACTACTAATTCTTTGATGATATGCGGCTCCTTGCCGGAAACCCACTCATCCACAAGATTGCCGTCCTCATCCGTTACCTTAAGCTTCGCACCCTCTACCTCTTTTCCATCTGTAAGGGATGTTTTGGTAAACTCAAATACCGTAGGAACATTTTCAAAGGCAAATTCATAGGAAATGCTTTCTTGCTCCGCATCTTCATAGGTGAAGTCAAATTCCTTTGTTTCACCTTCGCTGGTAAATCCCGGAGCGGGGGCCGTTTCTTTCACATAATAAGGGAACCCAATCGGGAGGGCAGCCGCAAATGACAGCTTCCCATCTTCGTCCGTGGCTTTTTCCTCAATCACCGTATCCGCCTCCATGATCACTTCGCCATCTTTATTGGTGATGTCCTCTTTCGCACAAAGGGCGAATACCGTCCCTTCCACTGCACGGTCAGAATCTTTCTCCGTCTTTATTACATTGACTTCTGCTTTCTGGCGGTTATTCTGCCAGTCCGTAGAGAACGTGACAACCGCTGTGTCCTGATCACGGTAAGTCAGGTCAATCTCCCGGATTTCCCCGTCAAGGACATAACCCTCTGCTGTTTCTTTCTCCTTCACATAATATTTCCCAAGAGGGAGATTGTCCAGTTTTGCAATCCCGCTATCGTCCGTGGTGATGGCAGCTATCAGCTCATCCTTTTTATAATAATCCTCACTCTCCCCATCTGCCGCTTTTATATCCTCCAGGGCATACACTTCAAAGACAACATCTTTCAGTGAGCCGGTGACATACTCAAACAGATGCGTGATCCAGCCGCCAATGCTGTCCAGCAACGATACATTTTCTAAAAACTCCCCTTCTTTGTTGATCAGGAGCGTACCTGTCGGCACATCGTCCTTCATCTCCACTTTTTGGATTTCAGCCGTATCTTCCACGGTAAACGTGATTTCTTCTGCCTTTAAATACCCATAAGGCGCTAATTCCTCCCGGAGCGTATAAGTTTCTCCGACGGTCAGCCGCTTAATGATATGTTCCTCTCCTTTGACGGATTTCCATGTATCTACGATATTCCCGTCTTTATCAAGGACAGTCAATGCTGCCCCTTCCAGTTCCACGCCTGTTGCAAGGTCTGTCTTTTTAATGGAAACGGTTGTCGGTTCATTTTTAAATTCAGACACATATTCTGCAACTTCTACATCCTGCCCCTGGTATGCTGCAGATACTTCAATGGTTTCATCGGAAGATACATAGCCTGCAGGAGCCTGTTCCTCCCGGATGTAATATTCCCCGAAAGGCAGATCCAGGTCAAAGACTGCCCTGCCATCTTCCCCTGTCATGGCTTCACCAAGCAGCATATCCGCTTTAACAATCACTTCCCCATGTGCGAAAATATCAGCCTTCGCATACAGTCCAAAGACTGCCCCCGCTACCACAGATTCATTCTCTGCATCTTTCTTCACCACTGCAATCGCCACCTTCTGGCGGTCATTCTCAAATGTGGCTGTCTGTTCAATGATTGGCGTGTTCTGGTCTGTGTAAGCAAAGGTAATGGTCTGCGCCTCTCCATTCAGCACAAACCCTTCCGGGGCTTTTGTTTCTTCTGCCCGGTATGTACCAATCGGAAGGTTTTCAATCGACGCTTTCCCGTCTTTATCTGTCACCAGCGTATCCACCAATACGCCAGAAGCATATTCAAGAATTCGGTTCCCGTTTTCGTCCTTCTGGAAATCAGCGGTGTAAATATCCTCTGCCGCATAAACTTTGAACTCTGCACCCTCTAATGTTTCCACCTCATACCGGAAATCCTTATCATCGTACCGGTTCAGCACTTCACCCTTCTTCACGATATGCAGCTCACCCTTTACCGGATGGTTTTCATAGACAACATCAATGATAACATCCCCTGACACATCGTCCATCTGGTACAGCGTATCTGAATCCACGGACACTTCATAATAATTCTCATTCAGCGTATAGCCAGACGGGGCATTGACTTCCTCTATCCGATAATGACCGATTTTCAGGTTCTGCGGCAAAATCAGATAACCTTCGCTGTCCGTGAAATAGGATTTATGTGTTACCACGGTCGGGTAAGTCGTCACCTGCTCCACATATTTCTCGTTGTCCAGGTCATACACCTTGAACTCTGTATTTTCTGCAAGCACAGCTTTCTTCGTTTCATCGTCCTGCTTCACGATTTTCAGCTTCGCTTCAAATTCATCGTCCAGAAGCACCCGCCATACCTGCGGCGTCGTCGGCTTATGCTCTGTGACATGCACAAGGAAGTCCTTGACCGGCGTATAATTATGCGGCGTGGTCGTTTCTTTCACAATGTACGTCCCAAACGGGAGCGGGATGCTGCAGGCATAGCCCCTTTCATCAGTGAAGATTTCCGTTGCCCCGTTCTCCCCGATTGCCACCGGTTCAGCGGAATCAAAATCATACCCGCCATTTTCTTTCTTATCCAGGGAAGATACCAGCCATGCGGTAAACCCTGCGCCGGATAATAAATCCGCATCGGTTTTCCCATTGTCTGCCGCCTTGATGATCTGGAACGGCTGCTTTTTCACCTGTTCCGGGGATGTGCAGTCACGCTCTACCGTATCAACTAAATCTCCCTCATAGTTACAAACTAAGTCATACTCCGTTTCATCTGCCAGATAACCCGCAGGCGGCGTGACCTCCTTCACAAAATACTCCCCAAGGTATAAATCTGTGATCTCCGCCTTGCCCTCTTTATCCGTGGTCAGCGTCCCCACCTGCTCCCCGGCTTTATAAAGGACGCCTGTCTTTTTATCCGGGTGTAGGATGTCATTCCTTGCATATAAGCCGTAAACGGCATGTTCCAGCGTTGCGTCCCCCTGTGGGATATTTTTATTGGTTTCCTTATCCTTCTTCTGCAGCCGGATTATGGCGTTGACACGCTCATTAGCAAAAGTATGGGAGAATGTCACTTTCGCTTCCTGGTCATTGGTGTAACTAAACCGGAAAGAATACACATCTTCCGTATTCCTAAGATACCCCTCTGGAGCCTGGATTTCTTTTGCCTCATACCCAAACCCAACCGGAAGGTCTGCCAAAAATGCTGCATTGCCATCACCATCCGTTGTTGCTTTGTCTATCAGTGCGCCTTTGGATACAACAACATTCCCGTCTGCATTGGTGATATTTTCTGAAGCATACAGCCCGAAAATTCCCCCTGCAAGTCCATTTCCCGTATCCTTATCGTTCTTTACCACACGCACATCCGCTTTCTGCCTGTCATTTAAAAATGTAGCATTGGCAAACGCCGCCTCCGCCATCTGCCCGGCATAGGCAATCGCCACATCCTTTGTTTCCCCTTTGTTATAGAAATTCTTCGGAGCCTGCATTTCCTTTACCCGGTATGTGCCAAGATGCAGGTTTTTCAGCGTCACAGAGCCATTGTCCCCGGTCACAAGGTTTTCCGCCACCAGATCCCCGGCTTTATAGACTACCGAGCCATACGGCGTGGTAATATCCTTTGCCGCATAGACATTGAATACAGCGCCCTTCTGTCTACGGCTTTCATAACGGAATGCTGTGCCGTTCTCATTGGAATCCGCACCCGTCAAAACCTCGCCTTCCTTGTAAATCGTCAGATTCCCAAGCTGCTCCACATCCGGGACAGTCGTGGAAGCTGTCTGGTTCGCTTCCAGAGCCACACGGTAAGCAGTCGCATTATACCGGTATCCTGCCGGAGCCGTAATCTCTTTCAGATACACCGTATTCTGTGTCATGACAATTTCTGCTTCCGACGCACCATTACTGTCCGTTGCAGGCATCCTGGTAATCAAGTCCGTACAGTCCTTATCCCGGTAAACGCCGAATACAGCGCCGGAAAGTTTTGCGTTGGCAATGGAATCCACCTTGATTACCTTCACCTTTGCACGTTCCAGCCAGTCCACGGAAAGGCTCACGGAATTGCCGCCTTCTTCCTCATAATAACTCCCAATATCCTGCGTGGCGCTCCCTGTCGGAACGACAAGCGCCTTCCATATCACCCGGATGCTGCCTTTCATTGCTCCGGTATTCCAGTCCCCATTGACCGTCACCGGGGCAGTAAAATAAAAACTTGTCCCACCGGAAACACGGACATTTCCCCCTGTCTGCTTGCTCCCGTCTGTCTTATTATGGAATGTCACATCCTTTGGAAGCTTAATGGTAATGGAATTTCTGGAATCACCGTTCAGCTTCGTTGTCCCCGTCACCTGCTTCGAGCCATCATAGGCTGCTTTCAAAGCGGTCTTGCTCAAACTGATCTGTGGATCGGGCGGCGCAGGCAGGCTTTCCAGATAATTGATCCAACCAAGCACCCCGCACTCCCGCAAATCATCCATCGTGCATCCGGCAAACCCATCCATGCCGCAGTAAAAATAACTGGCCGCGATATGGGTGAACACATACTTTAAATCCTCTCCAAAGGACGGCATATAGCTTGCAGTCACATCCCCTGTGCCGCCATAGCCATAATAAAGCGCTTTCTGCAGGTTCGGATTCCCGTCTATGATCTGGGCGGCGTAGCTCCCTGTATCCGGGGAACCCTTTGCAGACTCCAGGCAATATGCGATCTTCCCATTTACCGTGAAATAACAGGTAGAGTAATTTCCCAGGTTGCCGGGATAATAAATCTTCCTTCCCTTTACCATTGTTGCGGAACCAGAAGCCCTTGCCGTCTGCCTTGCTTCTGCAAACAGAAGGATGCCTTCTTCCTCTGCAATCATTTCCGCATCCTATCTTGTATCTTCTGCCTGTTCCATGCCCTCTATGACCGCTTCCATCTCGGATTCCGTCATGGATTCCTTTGGGATTTCTTCCCCATCTGCCGTCTGCCCTGGCAAATCTCCTTCCCCATCTGCTTCCGTTCCTTCTGAATCATCGGAATGGCTGTTTTCGCTTCCTTCTCTATCTGCCGTCCGCTTTTCAGAAGATGATACAGACATTTTTTCCTTTACAATAATGTTCCTGCTGATATGGTAAGATGGATTCTTACTGGCCGGCTCTACAAAATAAACCGCTTTGTAAGTCCCTGCCTTCCTGATATCAATCTTTTTCCCACCTTTGTCCGTTGCTTCATAGAATGTGATTTTTACTTTATCCGGCGAAAACTCTATGCCGGAAAAATCATGTTCCACGTCAAAGCCACTGTCAATCTCCACGATATGATCTTTTGCAGCCACAATTTCATCCGCATCCAGTTTTTCTTTCACCTTCTCAAAAGCCGGGTACTCCGCTTCATAAGCCACAGTCTCCGGCACTGCCGCATAAACTCCCACCGGCTGTAAGAAGGCTGACAAGACCGTGACCGCCGACAGCAGGCCGGATACAATCCTCTTTACATTTCCTTTCAATATATTTTGTCCCTCGCTTTCTTCATTGTGCAGTCCCATAACTGCCATTATCCTGTCTTTTCCGCTTATTTCCTATCTTCCCATATATCTGTCTCCCTTCGTTTTATTTGCACTGCCAGCCGATAACAGCACATCAATACAGGAAAGCCCTCTGGTCCCGGCATATTCAAACACACCGGAACAAAAAGGCTTCCCTGCATGGCATCTGCTGTTATCCAATCCGGTTTCCCGGACTGGCTTTATTTTATATTGAGCGTTTTCCTGTGTTCCTCCCAGACCCGTTCCCTGCCCCGGCTTCTCTTTCCTGGGGCGTTTTCTCCGGCAAGGTACGCTAAGATGCACACTCAATGCCGGGTATCAATCTGGGCAGGATATGAAATTTTCAAGGTACGAGTGAAAGGGAAATCTTTGAATTGTGATAGTTGGAAATTTTTCAGAAATGTTACCCTTTCACTAATAGCAGACTGGAGAGGGCAAAATACAAGCAGATTTAAAAACTTTTTATTTTTTTTAAATGAACTGAAATATCGAATGAAAAAGACATTTAGATATGCTAGAATATAAAGAACAAACGAAAGTTGAGGGGGAGGCTATAAGGACATGATATTTGAAGAGGAATTGAAGGAATATCATGCAACTGCCCTTAGTGCTGCGGTCATTCGTGATCATCAAATTGCAGACATAATTACAGCGTGAAACAATGTGACAAGCCACACAAGGTTTCAAGTTGCTTCTATCAGTAAGATGGTCTTTACCCTATCGGTACTGCAGTTGGCTGCGGGAAATAAAATATCCCTAAATGATGATATAAGCAAGTACCTCGGTGATATACACTTACAGGATTCTAACGGATTGTCAGCAAAGGCAACTGTACGGCAACTTTTATCCCACACAGCAGGATTCGGGGTTTATGGCTTTGACGAGTATGGATATAGCGATAAGCTCCTGACAACGACTCAGATTATTTTTTTGGAACCCCCATGTATCTATCCAAAGGTGGTGCAGGAATATATACTGGGAAAGCATTGGGTCTATTCCGGGGACGGATTTATGGTATTACAAAAGTGCATCAAAAATATCTCTGATATGCCCTTTGCTGATTTTATGGAGAAAACTGTTCTGCTCCCACTTGATATGACAGACAGAACATATAGACAGGATGTAACAGAGAATACTACCGAGGGTTATTCTGCGGATTTTGGTTCCGATTTAAACGGATATAATCTTATGCAGGAGCAGGCCGCCGGTTTATGGACAACTACCGCAAACTTTGCCAAATTTGGTGTTCATCTTCAAAATATTTTGCGGGGAAAATCAGATTTAATCCCTCAGGCATTTGTGAAAGAGATGATACAACCACAGCACGATGATGTTTTGGACATGGAAAATACAACCTGCAAAACAGGATTGGGCTGCTATTTAAAAGTAATTCATGGTGAAGCATATTTTGGTCATTCCGGTGGAAATTACGCATTTGAATCCCGAATCAATTTTTCTGTTCAAAGTGAAAATGGTTACTGTGTACTGATAAATACCGACAACATTGACCCTATGATTGGAAAGATTCAGGACTATTTTTTAAGACCTGCTTGAAAGTTAACTTCCCATTTATCGGAGAACCGAGCAGAGAGAAAAAAACCGGTATTTACTGAATCAATAATAATATGGAGAGAAACTTATGACGAATTGTGAAATAATAGAAATTGCAATGAGGCAGTCCGCAGAGGATATAGGCTGCCGCGAGGAGGATTTTAAGGCAAATAAAAATGTTATTTCCCCCTTAAAATTGGGAAAGAACGCCCGCAAATATCTGAAAGAGCCGATTACCTGCAATTTCGTTTCCTATGGAAATAATATCGTGACAGCTTCAATAAATGAAACCTTAGATGTGGTGTCCGAGTATGTTGAGAAATTTGAATTTTATCACTGTTTTGAAACACCGAATATGCATTGGCTGAACGAACGCCTAATCGAGAAAAGTCATAAAATATGTTTTATGGCTGAATACTATCTGCCAGACATAAACAGGATGTCCGTTCTTTCTTGTGCTTATAAAACACACATATTGAAGCAGGAGGATTTTAGGGAATTGTATCTGCCAGAATGGAGCAATGCGCTATGCAAAGACCGCAAACATCTGGACATTCTTGGAGTCGGCGCATACGATGGAAATGCACTGGTTGGACTAGCCGCTTGTTCCGCGGATTGCAGAGATATGTGGCAGATTGGTGTGGATGTGCTTCCAAAATACAGACGTCAAGGAATTGCCTCTGCACTGACAAGCGCACTCGCAAAAGAAATACTAAACAGGCATAAAGTGCCATTTTATTGTACGGCTTGGTCTAATATCAGGTCGGTCAGAAACGCTATTAAAAGCGGCTTTGTTCCTGCCTGGGTAGAAATGACCGCAAAACCTGTAACTGTTGTGGATGGAATGAATCTGTAAATTCTCATTTATTGGGGGTCACAGATAAAGAGAAATCGGGATTTGAAAAGGCTAAAACACAATGAGCAAATATAACACTTTATGGGAATATGTACAGAATAATGGAAGTCATTCTTTTAAATTGACTTTTGAAGAAATACAGAACATTTCTGGAATACCGATAGACCACTCTTTTCTAAAATACAAAAAGGAGCTTACAAAATATGGCTATCAGGTTGGAAAAATATCTATGAAAAACCAAACGGTTATCTTTAATACGATTGGTTGATAAATCGGAGTTGACGGAGCTCTTTAGAGCGAGGGATGTTTTTTCTGAAGGGCAAGAATATGTGGAAGAAAACTATAATGATTGGAGTAAATTATAATGAAACGCAGAAAAGGAATTATTATTACAACAATTATCACAATTATAATCTGTTTTGTAACGGTTCCCTTGGGTGTTAATTACGCATTTCGCCATGTGGCACCAGTAGACATATTAGCTGCTCGTTGGGAGGCATCTGATGCCCTTAACTATATTGCAACAACACTGGCATTTATAGGGACATTTTTCTTAGGTTTGGTTGCATGGAAACAAAATACAGATTTGCAAAAAATCGAGACAAATATGTTTATTGCAAATAATTGTTGTGAAGTCTTTTTGGAAAGTATTCAGCTAAAAAGTCTCAATCAAATTGCATGTAATCTTGATACCGAACACATGGAATCTATTGTAGTGGAGAAAGGTATACAAGGGTGTAATTATGGGAGTTTTCAAATTGAAATCTGCCTCAAACGTAAGTCTGGCTATTCTACGCAAGTTCGAGTCAATGAAATGCTGATATTTATTGGTGATGAGACAACTACAATTCCTATCTGGACAAAACGATATGATGATACATTTAATAAAATCGCAATTACAGAAAATTATAATCGGTTCAATGTTACTGTGTTGCTAAAGCCAGAAACCAAAAAGAAAATCATTGATCATTTAAATGATAATTGCAAAATAATGATAGATATAAAAATAGAACTTGTATCTGTAAGTTATGTATCTACCCAAGTGAAATGTCGTGGTGACTTTATAAAATCGAATTCAGACAATCTTGAAAATAATTTTAAACTGTCTGGCAAAGAACCAATGTGTTTCTGGGGTGGAAATATTGTATATTCCGAGAAGGATGTGACTGCAAGAATAACAGCATGAATTTGAGAGGATATTCGCATGAATAATATTGTGCAGTTGCTACCACTTGAAAAAAGACAGAGAGCAATTTATTATTGATAATCAAAAGGCTTTTAATTGCGGAGCAATGGAAGAATTTGGACTGTGAGATAATTATTTTGAAGAAGATGGACAAATTATTGCACGAGAAACAATAGAAAAATCAATTGACAGTGGAGAAACATACCGCATTGTTATTGATGGTGAAACGGCTGGAGGTGTAGTGATTAATGTGAATGGTGATAAGGGAGATTTGAACCTCCTGTTTGTATCACCATATGTTCATAGCAAGGGCATCGGCTATGCTGCATAGTGTGAAATTGAAAAAATACATCCAGAAGTAAAGGCTTGCGAAGATACAAAAAAGGCTATAGTACATGACCTACCATAGCCTTTATTCACTGTATCTTCTCCTATTATCTGTAATTACCAATATATAATCAACGCTAACATCATACTGCTCTGCGAGTTTCATCAATACCCATAACGGTATCTCACGTGAACCATTTTCTTATCTTCTGTACACACCTTCATGGCATCCTAAATATTCGGCTACATCTATCTGCCGTAAATCATGGTCTGTCCTTAAATCCCTGATTCTCCTGTAATGCATACCACACCTCACCATTCGGTTGATTCATTTTTTTATCTTACCATCGGATAGGACATTTCATTTAAAACCAAACTATTTGGTTAGGCGAGAGAAAAATAGTCAATTCTAAAAAAGCAAAATACTTTGCAGGAGAACATGATATAAAAAAAGAGTTATGACATAAGAAATTTATGTGCCATAACTCTATTCACCATATTTTCTCCTATTATCTGTAATCCCAAGCATATAATCAACGCTGACATCATACCTCTCTGCCAGCTTCATCAATGCCCATAGCGGTATCTCACGCACTCCATTCTCATATCTTCTGTATACACCTTCATGGCATCCCAAAAACTCTGCCACATCTATCTGCCGTAAATCATGGTCTGTCCTCAAATCCCTGATCCGCCTGTAATACATATTCCACCTCACCGTTTGGTTAGATTTATTCTTTCAAATTCTACCACCAGATGGTATACTTTATCCAAAACCGAACCATTTGGTTAGGATACTGGAGGTTACGGGAAATGAAGAAAACAGGAATCTTAATTTTATTGTCATGCAGCATGATATGTGGGTGTTCCAAAGAATATATTGAAATGGACATTCTCTCTTCCCACAACACAACATCCGTCAACTGGTATGAGCTGGATATTGATGTCATTGCCGATGAAGATGATGTAGCGGATAAAGAAGCATGTTCCAAGGAAATCATACAGCATATCCTTGACAATGATTTCCACAGTGCACGCTTTTCATTTGATATAAACGGATATCCTAACAATGTGTCCGTAGATGTATTCACTTCTGAAAAAAATGCACAAAAAGGTAAGAAAGATTATTCTTTTGAATACGTTACAGAATTTAATACAGAAAACCCTGATGTACAAAATAATATCAAAGACAATCCAGGAGAATTTGAAGTACAATACGAATAAAATATCCCTGATGGCAGGACTCCACTATGCGACACGATGTCGCAAAGTGGAAAACCATGTGCTTTCAGAAATATCCCCCTTGAATTCCCTGCTCTTTCATTTTCCGGCATAACTCTTCTAATATCCGTTTCCGGCGGTTCTGTATCGTTTTCCGGCTGCATCCAAGAATCTTTGCCGTATCTGTTACCGTAGCTTCCGCAAAATACAGCAGCTCAATCAGCCTGGCGTCCTCTGTGGGCAGACTTTCCAGGACTTCCCTCACTTTATCCCGGCAGATATTACGCAAAACTGTTTCCTCCAATCCCTCTGCCACATCGTGGAAATGCCCGGAACCATTCCCCCTGCCCTCTAAGCTGTCCAGACTGCATATGCCATGTTTCCGGCTCCGCTCCTTCTGGTACCGCTCCCTGCGCCGTGACCGATACCATTCTAAATAAACCTCCCTGGTTACATCCACTAATGTACCGTCCGCCATCCGCAGCACATAATGATCCCGTTCCTTCGGCTGTTTCCCTCTCATGCCCTGCCCTCCCCACAGCATATCCTGTAATCAGGGCAATTCTGAGAAGCCTGATAATTTTTACGGATGCTGCGGACTGCCTGGGAAATCATTGCGGATACCGCCTGCTGGCTGATGCCTAATTCCTTTGAAATCTGCTCCTGTGTTTCTTCCTGCAGGTAGTATTTTTGAATGACATATTTCTGCCTTGCCGATAAAATCCCCAATATTTCTGCCACCGTCTCCTGCCTTGTCAAATGCTCTAACATGGATTCTGCCAGGTTTTCCATTACCGACCAATCCTCGGATACATCGCTGTAAGAAACATTCCAGCTCCGTTCCTTTTCTTCATGGTTCCGGTTCAGCCGGTCTTCTCCTTCCAGCACAAGCCGCAGATACCATTCCCTGTTTTCAAAAAATTGTTCCGGCAGGATAACCGTCTTTCCATCTGCCAGATACAGATAATCCCTGCATGAGTGAAGTAAAAACACTGTGAAATGTTTTCCCACCTGATAAAGCGCATAACCGCTCTGATAAGCGGATATTTCCGAATCCAAACCAAGCCTTTTCTGTGCTATTGCCGACCTGGATGACCTTAGCTGTTTTGCCGTTGGAAGTTTTACTTCAAAACCCGGCACATCCACAATTCGTTTCAATTCCTGCAATGTCAGCATATATACCGCCTTTCTGCCCGAAGGCTGCGGGCGGCCCGGAAAGCTGGCATCACAGGGATTGTCCGATACAGCAGGAAGGCAGTAAAATAACGCTCCCGGCTCACCCGTTTTTTTTAACGGGAGCCAAGAACTCCTTTTACTGCCCTTGCCAGTCCATATCTTTATCCTTACATTTTCCTGATGATCCTGACCTTTTTATCTGCCTGACTGCTATCCCCCTTTCATTTACCGTTTTCTCCTGTGGCTGTTTTCCTTTGATGCTTCCAGTGTAACAGCCCTGCCCTCCGTTTACCCCAACATATATGTGGAGATTCCCGGAAAGGACAACATATTTGTGGAACTGAAAGAACTGTGGTAAATCACATCATCTGCATTGCCGCAGTCCATCGACCAATGCCTCCATCGTCTGTAAAACCACCATCTGCTCACTCTGCTTCAGATGCCGGATGCGGCAGAACATCTTCCGGCACTGCCCATCCTCCTTCGTCTGGCCGCTTATGCCAAGAAGCTCGTTCGCATCCACGCCAAGTATCTGCACCATTTTTATAAATATCTCTATGGACATCGCAGACTGCCCGCCCTCAATGCGGCTGACGGTGTTGGCGCTGATCCCTGCCTGTTCCGCAACCTTCTCCTGTGACATGCTGATCTCATTCCTCCGGTCACGGATACGGTTGCCCAATTCAATCAAGTCCTGCGACCCTGCACGATTGCCCAATATGCACCTCCTTCCTGGTCTGAATTTTCTCCCGGAACTTTCCGTCACCGTATCGTAAAGTGTGCAGCCCGCTTTACATCCGCCATTCCGTCAAGCCCTGTCCCCTGTCTTTGCGACACCGTGTCGTAAAGTTGGACAACAAAAAAACAGCCGTGTATCAAGCTGTTTTTACGGATTGTTATTCAATTTATGTCTGTATTGCCTGTCCTTTCTGTTTCTTTCTATTTCTTTCACACGCCAATCATGCCCTGCAAGGCTTCCCAGCCATTTTTTTCACTGTCCATCTGATCACTGCCGCAGCCGCTTTCACCAGATATACTGCGGCCACCAGCAATCTCCAGACAAGAACGATCCCTCCAATCACGCCGCCCACAAGGACATTGATAAACAGGATGCCCACCGTGCTGCCAATGTCATAGCCTTTCGGGATAATCCAGAAAAACATCCTATGTATGCCAAATGGAATACCCATGAACCACCACAGGTCCAAATAATTGCACTCCCCATTCTCCATGCACAGCGGACGGAACAACGCCGCCAAAAACAATGCCGATACAACCGGGATTACCACTTTTTTACAAATTCACTTATTTTCATACTTTCCTCCAGTCTGTATCTGCATCCAGTATATCACGTCTGGCACACCGAAACAATTTTATCGCCAATATTCCCCACACTTTTTCATCCGCTCCCATATAGGTCGTGGTTCACTTCCGCTGTGTAATAATTGCTTATGGTCATCGGGGCATTATACAGCGTTGTCAGAAGATATGCCTTGATATTTCCCACCTTCGTCGTATTTGCGCCCAGGCAGGTAAGGATATACTCAATATGCTCATGGTTCAGCTTCATAAACCGGTTTTTGACAAGCGCCGCCGGCTTTTCCACTCCTGCAACCCGCACTGTGCCATTGTCCGGCAGCATCATCACTTCCACCATCAGCTCCACCAGTTCATCCACGTCCTCCCTCCGGTGATAACGTCCATCCTGAAAACACTCGTAAGATATGTGTTCCCGGATGATGTCTCGGTAAGCATCCATCTTTCCCATCACATCCGGCTCTGTTCCTAGGATAAATGGATTAGACAGGATAAGATTAGGATGGATAGCAGACACACCGGATTCAGGATCATTAAGATCAGGCTTACTACACTCCGTTTCACTAAATTCAGTATCACTTAAATCAGTCTTGTTAATATCAGTCTTATTAGATTGTGATTTTGGAAATTCTTGAATTGTGATTCCCACCATTCCAGAAGTATGATTTTCATCATTCTTGAATTGTGATTCTGGAGATTCTTGAATTGTGGTTTTCATCATTCCTGAATTGTGATTTTCACCATTCTTGAATTGTGATTCTGGAAATTCTTGAATTGTGGTTTTCACAACTCTTGAATTGTGATTTTCACTATTCTGTGCATTTATAGGCGTTCCACCCTGTTTCTCCTCTCTTTCCTTGTCCTCAGTCTGCCGGATAATGAAATTTTTCACGTATATGACATTCGACTTTCCAAGCCCCAGGCGTTTCTTTTCAATCAGTCCAATTCCTTTATCTGCATCCAGTTCTTTTAGAAGCCTTACCGCTTTTTGTGTACCACAGTTCATAAGCTCTGCAATTTCTTCCACCGTAAAAATAATATACACCCTGTCCTCTTCATCAAACCACCGGTTCTTTATACTAAGGCTCATACGGTCTAATAAAAGACCGTATAAAACCTTCGCCTCACAGGAGAGAGACTTGAAGCATTCTGCAGTAAACAGAATCTTCGGAATCCGGTAAAACGTGTACTGCTCCGCTTCCATTCCCCGATAATAATCAAACTGTAATTCCTGCATCCGTTGTCCCTCCCTCCTTCTGCTTCCATTCCTCCAGAAGTGTATAGATCACATCCTCAATCTGCTCTTTGGAATACTCCGTTGGGAAATAATTGCGGATTCTCTTTGCGGAAATCGTCACATTCACATTTTCCTTGTCTTTCCGGATTAAAACCGCATATGCATTCCCTTCCGTCAATTCCCCTGTTTCACTGCTTTCCTTTAGCTGTTCTGCCTGCGCCTTCGATGGGAATATGCCGCTGTTGCCGATGGCATCCACAACCCATGCCTGTTCTTCTGCTTTCAGATAAGACAGTTTCTCCCCGACCACCATAGGGATTTTATTTTCATCCACATAATCCATCAGTTTTTCCACCAGTTCCGACAGCCGGATATAACGCTGCACTGTCCTCCCGCTGTCCCCGGCAGCTTCCCCGATAGCATCTGCAGTATATTTCTCCCCTTTGCTGCCCTGGTGCTTCATTGCTTCGTATTTCATCCGGTATGCCTTCGCCTTCTCACTTGGCAGGATGTCCTCCCTCTGGATATTCGTATCGACCATCAGGACTACCGCTGTATCATCATCCATTTCCCGGATAATGACAGGCATTTCCGTAAGCCCTGCAAGCTCACAGGCCCGCCACCGTCTATGCCCTGCAATAACCTCATAGCCGCCTTTCGGGTGCGGGCGCACAATCCCCGGCATCAACACGCCATACTGCTTTACGCTTTCCACCGTTTCCTGCATCTTTTCATCATCCAGCACCCGGAACGGATGGCCTTTAAACGTATGCAGTTCACTTAGGGGCACGGAAGTGACCGTTTCCCCCGCTTCATCTATGCCAAATAAATCATCAAAGCTGTTCAGCCTTACCTTCTCTGCGCTCTTACTTTTCATCCGCAAGCACCTCCTGTGTCAGTGAATGGTAGCCGCCTGCCACAATCCCCTTCGGATCATGGAGATAGATGCTTTTCCCCTCTGCTGTGGTTTCCGCAGCCTTTACGGACAATGGGATGCAGTTCTCGAAAATATGTACCCGGTTCCCATATACCTCCCGGATCTGTGCTGAAATGTCCCTTGCGAAGTTTGTCCTCCGGTCTACCTTTGTCAGCAGAATCCCCATAATATCAAGCGCCGGGTTTAGCTTTCTATGTACCCGTCCAATCGTCTTAATAAGCTGCTGAAGCCCTTTGACTGGGAGATATGCCGCCTCTACGGGAATCAGTACGCTGTCCGCCGCTACAAGGGCGTTTATCGTAATCATGCCAAGCGAGGGCATACAATCAATAATCGCAAAGTCATACTCCCCTTTTACGCTGTTGAGATACTGGCGCAGTATCGTTTCCCTGCTCATAACATTTACCAAGGCCGTTTCCAAGCCTGCCAGTTCGATATTTGCCGGGATAAAATCAATCCCTTCCTCATGGTGGATAATGCCCTCACCTAACTCTGCATCCTCGTCATTGATTACCTTTTCCATGATGTTCACTAACGTCACATCCAGCTCGTCCGGCTCCGCAATCCCCAGGCTCACCGCCATGCTGCCCTGCGCATCTGCCTCTACCAACAATACTTTCTTGCCTGCCCTGGCAAGCCCAATCCCTAAATTCACACACGTTGTAGTCTTGCCGACTCCGCCTTTCTGGTTTGCTACTGCGATCACTCTGCACATATATACTTTCCTCCTGATTCTCCAATCTATTTTTCTGTTCTTTCCACTTCCGCATATACACGGAAATACTTATTTGTCCCTTTGTTTGCAAATGGTTCCGACACTTCTTTCACATCCACGCCTTCATGCCGCTCCAAAAGCCGCCGGAACCAGTGAAGGTCTTTCTTTGTCCCCTGCATCCTGATTTTAAGCATATAAATCCTCCATATCCACGTAAAAACAGTATTCTGGATAGCGGAGCTTGACTGCCTCCCAAAAGTATCTGGCATAGCCGCAGCAGAATAAATCTTCCACCGTATAACACCGGCACTCTTTTAATTGTTCCTCCGCATCCTCCGTATCATAGACACTTGGTGTGCTATTACAATAGAGATTAAACGCCATCCGTACAATCTTTGCGCTTCCGCTGGTCTGCCAGCCTTCATGCAGGCACTCTGTTTTTACGCATCCTGTTTTAAAATCATAAATCCTGTCTACATTTACCCTGGTATTCCGGTCAATCCCAAGGCAATATACCAACGCTTTGTGGTACACATCCTGGTACCTGCATTTCTGCAGATATTCTTTATAAAATTTCTTGTGTTCATCATTCTTGAAAGTAATTGTGCGAGTATCTTTCTTTCCTGCACCTTTCGCTGTATTCGCTGCCATAACCTGTCCTCCTTATCTTATCTGCTTGTTTTTTTATATTCTTGGGAGCTACACTCCCAAACCCTTGTGGATTCGTGCTGCCAGTTACCCAAAATACGGCTAACTGTCAACCCGAATTTGCTTTTGCCCCGGAGAACGGTTTTTCACTCCTGACCTTAACGCTATGTTTGCCATTTTCTTTTCCTCCAATTCAAATTTATTTTTTGACCATAACAAAAAAGGACACTTCCCTAAAATTTCTTTTAGAAAAATGTCCTTAAAGTGCTTACTGTATTAAGTTGGCTCATGTACCAATCAACGCATTATCAGGCATTATCCCGCATTATGCGTTGCAAATTTGTTGCAATTTTGTTGCAAAATCTGAATCGAAGTACCGCAAACCCTTGAAAATACTGGCTTTATTTGTCCAAAGACTTCATTGTCGGGATTTTAAGTCAATTTAATTTAAAATGGCTTATTTCCCTTTAACTAGCCGCTTTTCCGCATCTCCACCACAGCCATATAACGCTATTTCATTGATTAAAACCTTTGAATTTGTCGTACTCTTGTCGTATGGCACACAAGTTGTCGTACCCTCTGTCAGTCCTAGCCGGACTCTTTCCTAAAATACATCCAATTTGTGTGCTAAATTTTCAATCGCTTCCTGTTTCTTTGCATCGGTGACTTCCGCATATATGTCCATCGTGGTTTCAATATTAGCGTGTCCCATTATGGACTGGATCACCTTTAAATTTGTTTCATTCTCGCAAAACCTCGAACAAAAGGTATGCCTCAAATGATGACATGAAAAATGTGGTATTAGCACTGGCTCCCGGTGTTGCTTGGAAGCATTAACCACTTCTTCTGCATTGTACGATTCGTATATACGCTTGATTGCCCGGTTGATAGACTGTGGATTGTGGACGTACCCAAAACGGTTCATAAAGATAAAACCTTTCATCCCGTCAATCTCCGTTTCGTTGAATCCATTTTCCTGTTGGTCTGCAAGCTCCGCCCGGAGTGCATCATAAACCGCATCCATCATCGGAATACTGCGTATACCCGCTTCTGTTTTTGGGAGTGATATAGAAAACGTACACATCGGGTGTTCCTTAAATTCTCTGCTGTAATAAACCAGACTGTGGTTGATGCTGATTACACGTTTTTCAAAATTTACATCTTCCCACCTTATCCCGATTGCTTCCCCAATCCTGCACCCCGTCCCTAATAAGAACTTAAATAAAGATGTCCAACGGTAATATGTAGGATTGCTTTCTATATAGTTTATAAAGGCTCTCTGCTGTTCCAGAGTTAAAGCGTGTCTTACGCCATGATTTCTCCCCGGCTGTTTTTTGATCTGCGCCATAACCCCGTCACTCGGATTGTTGCGGATAATATCATCCCGCACCGCCAACTGGAATGTTGGGTGAAGCACCGTATGGATTGTTTCTAATGTGTTAATCTGCATTTCCTTTTCTTTCAGCAAGTGCTGGTAGAATTGCAACACATCAGAAAACTTTATCGCTGCGATTTTCTTCTTCCCAAACCCATTACGGATAAAACGGTCATACATATATTTGTAGTTCCTCATGGTTGTTCCCCTGAGTTCTGACTTTGTAGATATATACCTGTCAAAAACAAAATTGACCGTTGCACTGCCAGCCACATAAGTATCCATTCCGTCTAACTGGTCTTTAATCAGTTTTTCCTCCCTCTCACGCAGTTCCATAATATCTTTAGAGTAAATGCTCCGGCGTTTTCCTTCCGGATTGGTATAAGTATAAACATACTTGCCATCGCAACTGCGCTGAGTTTCACCCTTCCTTAAAACCCTCCCTTTATTATCCTTTCTTGATTTTGTCATCTCTGCTCCTTTCTCAAGGAAAGAGATTTCGTACTAACTACTTATCGGTTCTTCCATTGCATACTGCAAATCAATCCCCTTTTGTAGCACCTGCGTTATGGTCATGTCATGTTTGGACGCATATTCCCTGAGTTTTGCGGCTTCTTCCTCTGTCAGCTTCAACCCGATAAGGCTTTTTTTCGGATTGTCAGACTTTGGTCTGCCTGTCCTCGCCACAATATACACCTCCATCCATTTCATAATCATTATACTTTCAGTTTAACTAAAAGTCAACACTTATTTTCGGTTATACGAAAAATCTTTCTGCTTTGCATATACGCATCTTGACTATTTCACACGAAATGATTCTAAATACTGGTCAAACGTATCTAAATCAACCAATACCATTCTATCAATTTTCAATATTGCGCCTGCATCTTTCGCCAAAGACTGAAATTTATTCATTCCCATGCTGTACATTTCTGCGCCTTCTTTATATCTGACTAACCTCTTTTTGTTAATCGCCTTCGGTATTCTCTGCATCAAAAATATCCTCCTAATTCTTTGCACAGCTTTATCTGCTAATAAACAGGCAGAATACGCTTCTTCCCATTTATTAGCAGATAAAAACTGCAATACAGGTGGCGGCTCATTACGCCGCCCACATCGGTCTTGCACCGTCATTTCATTGACCGAGCTGCGGCTTCCCCACAGCCCGGAAGTATCATTATCACAGATATGCTTCATCGCCCCATGTAACTGCTACATATTTTGCCCGATCTCACTCGCTCCTTACCTTTGCTTCAATGTCCTGCTTCAACATTTCCTCACGTTTCACCCTGTTATAAATCAGGGCAGGTACGTCATGGCGCATCTGCTTAGTGGCTCTGCATATCCTCACGTCCTGTATGCAATACAGTATTCAGTTGTCAAGGTTCATGTACGCATACCCCGGTCAGACAGCGGAAAGGGACACCGCCGACTTTTTGTTATGCGACTTCAAAAGCCAATATCTTTGTAATCAGCTTCGTTTCCAATCTGCGACGCAAGGTTTCATCAACACAGTAATGCGGTATGCCGCATTCGTCATAGAGTTTTCTTGTAGCCAATGCTGCAATGTAACCCTCATAATGCTTCAGAACCCTGTTGATTGCTTCCACATCGCCGGAAGCCGCTGCCGCTATAATATGGTAGGGCAGCAATTTTGAACACTTACTTGATTTCTCCATTTCTGATTCCTTCCATAATCTTTTTTAATGCCTGTAGTGAGCTGACACGATGATGATGAATGGTACTCCTGACCAGATTCATGTGTTTTGCGATTTCCGTATCAGACATATCCATGAAAAAAGACAAAAGAATTACATTCCGCTTTTTCTCCGGCAGATACTTCAACGCTTCGCTGATAAGCTCGTCCTTTACCTCGATGTCATAATCAAGGACACGAAATATTTCCGATTCATCTATGTACTCATCCACAGTATTCAACCGACTCAACTCCTCCTCCGGCACTTGTGACAAAGAAATTTCATGCCGTCTCCGGTACTCCATTTCCTTTTCATAATTGACCTTTTCACCATGCAATACCATTTTGCAGAAGCTGTCAAACTGATGCCTAACGGTCTGTTTTCTTTCGGAAGAAGATTGCTCCATAAGAGTTCACCTCCTTCCGTATCCAAATGGGACAGAGTGAAATGGTTCTCCCTTTCACCCCATATCCCAATCGGGAATAGGCAAAACGTCGAAAACTTTGCAAATATTTGAAAAAGTTTTCAAATATATAAAAAACGCCCGGACAGGTACAAATCCTGCGGACGTCTTTTATCCCATAATATGAAATTATAGCTACATCTTTGTAATCTCTGACACTACCTTCAAGGGTGTTCTCTACTGCCTCGTCTGTTAAGATTTTTTTAACCGTTTATACCCGGTATCCCCTCTTAGATGTAGTTGTTGCATGGCACTCCCCACGCAATCACAAAGCAAAAAGACACTTGAAAAAGCCTTTGCCGGATTGCGTTTTTTTTACAATCCCAAAGGATTTCAAATGTCTTGGTAGTGTTATACACTATTTAATTTTAATCTCTAACACTTTTCACTTTTTGAAGGTATCGTTATACACTACTTAAAAGAAGTCACAGGAGGTGAAAAAGTGTCAAACATGACTCCCACTTTAGGGCAAATAATGAAAAAAGCTCGCCTTGAGCAGCGATTCACACAAGAAGAAATTGCAGAACGCATCGGCTGTCATCCCCAATATTACAAAAATCTGGAAAATGACAAGGGTACGCCGAGTATTCAGCTTTTTTGTACCATCATGCGTACATTAAACATATCTGCTGATTCATATGTTTACCCAAATCAAAACATAAACGATCCATGTTATCAGAAGATCATACAGTTACTCGGTCAATGCAGCCAGTACCAGCTTTCCGTTCTTCTTGCAACCGCAGAAGCTCTGGTATGGGATAATCCCACAAAGAAAAATGATACATAGAAAACATAGATTTTCTTATACTGAAATGTAACCACTTCTAATTCTTTTATAGTTTTTTTATAGTTTTTCTTGCCTAATTATAGATTTGACTGATATGTTACATTTAAAAGGCTCATATCCGTCTGGAATGAGCCTTTCTTTCATTTTAACTTTTCTATTGCTCTCTCAATTTTTCCGTCCGACTCTAATAGTCCCAAACCTGATAATATCTGCACACAATCTATAATTCCCTGACAATATGCTTCCTGCTGTTCCTCAAAAGACACCGCCTGTATCTGTTCTATATAATTGCAGATTGTTTTCTGTTGCAGTTCAGATAAGTTCTTTTGTTCCTTCTCCCATATTTGCCTAACTATTTTCAGGGCTTTCTTTTCTTTCTGGCAGCTCTCCAAATGAATGACAGAGTTCCTCTTAATGTCCTCACAGCGTAATTCTTTTAGAAATAATGATACTTTTACCCATACCTGATTTTCCATCTTTGATTTCCTCCTGTTCAAAATTTTTATTTTCATATTGTAACGCAAAATGAGCAGATATTACCATCTTGCCCTGTAATATCTGCTCATTTTGTTCTTTCGCTAAATTTGTAACCCACTCCCCATACAGTGATGATATATCTTGGGTGTGCCGGATCAGGCTCTATCTTCCGTCGAATTTTGTTAATGTATGCGGTCATGTTCCGTTCATCAAAAACATATTCATTATTCCAAACAGCATCATAAATCTGCTCTTTGCTGAAAACACGCCCTCTATTCTGTACCAACAGCATAAGTATTTCAAATTCTTTTCCTGTTAATACAATTTCTGTCCCATTACGAAAAACCTGATAATTCTCTGGTACAAGTTTCAGACCATCAAAGGAAAGCAACGTATCTTTTTCAGTTTCCATAGGTAATTGATAGCCATATTCATTCATTAAATGCTGAAGCTTAGATAAAAAACCCTCATCAACATTTTTCATTTGAATAAGCATTATGTCATTGATTTACACCGCCCCCTATCATTTATCTTAATATTTGATTACCAAAACCTGATTCGATCTTTATCTGTAGGAATACCGTTTTCTATTATTTGCCACTCATTATCCCGAAATATCTCATACTGTTCAAAAGCACAAGGCACTCCATTTGCTACACTTATATCACTACTGTCCATAAGCTGAAAATGTAAGTGTGGAGCAAAGGAATTTCCAGAATGACCTACTCTGCCAATAACTTCACCTTTTTTTATCATTTGACCTACTGAAACCTGAATAGAGCCTGTTTGAAGATGACAAAGTGCAGCATATACATTTTCACTATATTTAATAATCACATAGTTTCCTGCGACTGATTGAATATCGTCCTTTTCCGGATCAAAATAATGGGCATTTTTATATGCGTTAGACATATCCGCCAGTAGATTTGTTTTTTCGTTTTCAGCATAACCGTCCTCAGCGCCAACAACAATACCGTCACAAGGAGAATATACTTCTTGTCCCCAACAATAGTAATCGCTCAATTTAACACCCGAAAAAAGATATTGCATTACTCCAACACGATAAGCAGGAGTACCTATTCGATTCCAGTCCACTTGGATAAAATCGTATGCATATCTTGTTCCTAATTGATTTGTACCATGACTGGGTACTTTTGTCCCCGGTGTATTAGGAGAAAGCCATTCTCCCCGTAATGGAAACTCAACAATAATCGGCTCATACATTTCAAGCATAGCGTTCCTCCTATCAATCCATTTCTTTGCGGAATTAAAAAAAATCAGCATAATCACAAAAATACATATTGTTATTTTTTTGTGCTTTAATATGCACTTTTTAAGCATTATGAAAAGATTTTTATATCGCCTACTCATTGCTAACTCCATAAAAGATTTTCTTTAGTTCATCAAAATACCTGTCAAGTTTTTTTAGCAGAACATCAGAATTTACATTTGTTTCATCACTACGAATCTCATGCAATAGTTGATTTGTAAATCCGATATTAGACCAAAGAATAATTTGCTTGCACATTTCTATATCCACCCCTTTTCTAAATTTAGTGGTATCTATTTCATCAAACAATTTGGTATAACATTCTAAATGATTTTTTCTTTTTTCAAGTTCATTATTGATTTCGTCTGAATTGGTGACACATGAAAGTTTATTAAGCTCCGTTATCCAAGGATATTTTTGTATTAATGCAATCTGCAAAACATATGATTGATGTAACTTATCAAAAACATCTCTTTCCTCATAGTTCATCAGCTCGAAATATTCCTGTTTCATCAAATCTGAAAAAAAGTCATATACCACAAGAAAAAGTTCCTGTTTACTATTCACATAATGAAACATAAGAGCTTTTGAAATCCCTGCTTCCTTTGCAATAACATTTGTTGAAGCGTCATCATATCCCCGTACTGCAAATTCTTTTAAAGCAGCATTAAGGATAGCATCACGTCTTTGGGTATCTAACTCTAATAGCTTTGTCAATGCCTGTTCCCCTTCCTATTGTCAGCATTTACCTAAAAGGTCAATGCTATTATACATCTATTTACCTAAAAGGTCAATACCGATACTTAATATATTTGGACTGCTTAAAGTCTTGTTATGCCGACACACCCTCCGGGAGTGTCGTGGGTAGAATAGCAAGCACTGCTCATGTCCGGACACATGAGCAAAATTCCCCATACTTCCCTGCCGTCCGTATGATGAAATTTCCATAGGGAAGTATCCCTAACCCTCTTTGCTTTTCTTTCCTCTTTTTCTCTGCAAGTCCTTGACCTTCTTCCGCAGATTTGCTACAATAACACATGGATAATTCTATCCAAAACAACTGAACAGACACGAAACCAGACTGTTGTAAACCGAACAAGTTACAGCAGTTTTTTTATGCCCAAATTTAGAAAGGACGATGTAAAAATGGCAAACAGGACACGCACCAACCGGAATGAATTTCACTTAGATGACAAAGAGCAGTACATCCTTGATGAGAAGTTTAAGCTGTCCGGCATGAAAAGCAAATCGGCTTTCATCCGGAAGCTGATTTTATACGGATATGTCTATGACGTGGATTACAGTTTTTTGCGGGAATACAATACGGAGTTGGGGCGGATCAGCTCTAACCTGAACCAGATTGCAAAGAGGATTAACAGCACAAACCACGTCTATCAGGAAGATATGGACGAAGTAAAGGAGTTGATGAAACAGGTATGGCAGTCACAAAAATCCATGCTATCACAGCAACCGTTGATAAAGCGGTAGCCTACATATGCAACCCGGACAAGACAGATGAAAGCATCTACATTTCTTCCTATGCCTGTGCGCCGGAAACCGCAGCGATTGACTTTAAATATACCTTAGACCACTGCCGGGAAAACAGCCCCAATAAAGCCTATCATCTGATACAGGCTTTCGCTCCCGGTGAGGTCAGTTTTGATGAAGCGCACCAGATAGGGAAAGAACTTGCCGACAAGGTTTTAGAGGGAAAATTTTCTTATGTTGTCACCACACATATTGATAAAGGTCACGTCCATAACCATATCATTTTCTGTGCTGCTGACAACATAGAACATGACAAATACCATGATTGCAAGCAGAGCTATTACCGCATCCGAAAATTAAGTGACGAGCTGTGCAGCGAGCATAATCTTTCTGTCATTATCCCCGGTGGGGAGCGTGGAAAAAAATACAACGAATGGCAGGCAGATAAGAACAGCGCCGCATGGAAAACACAGATAAGGAAAGACATCAACGCCGCCATAAAATCATCCTCCACCTATGAAGAATTTCTGCTCCTGATGCGGGCAAAAGGCTATGAGATAAAAGGGGAAACTTTTGGGGAAGACGCCCTCAAATTTATCTCCTTCCGTCCACTCGGCAAAGACCGTTTTGTGCGTGGCAGCATCAAGTCACTCGGAAAGGAATACACAAAGGAGCGCATCAAAGAACGGATTGAACTAAAACGAGAACGGAAGGCAGTTATCCCGAAAAGGGATTACGCAAATAAGAGATTGATTGACACCTCTGATGAGAAATTTCAGAACAGTCCGGGGCTGCAGAGGTGGGCGGCGGTAGAGAATTTAAAGATTGCGGCACAGGCATATAATGAAGCTGGCTCTATAAAAGAACTGGAACAGAAAATCGCCACCACAGCCGCCACCGGGAAGGAAGCAAAGCAGACTGTCCGCAAGCTGGAGAACCGCATCAAAGACCTTGCGGAAATCATCAAATATGCGGAGCAGTACAAGGCAAATAAAGCGTATAATATCGCCTATAAGAAGTCCAAAAATCCTGACGCTTATTTCCGTAAGCATGAGAGCCAGATCATCCTTTATGGCGGCGCAAGGCGTATGCTGGAACAGGCGGGCATCCCCTTAAAAGGCTTGAACATTGACAAGCTGAAAGCGGAGTATCAAGAGCTGACCGCACAGAAAAAAGAACTGACCGTCACATACAAAAACTGTGAAAAAGAGCTGAAATCGCTGAACCGGAAACTGGAGAACCTGAACCAGTATTTAGGGCGCACAGAGCCGACAAAAAGCGCACAGGAACAGCCTGACCGGGATAATAACCCTTCCCGGTAATTCCCTGTCTGAAAAAGACTTTAAAAGCAAAAGAGCATCGTGGAAATGTGCATAACTCCCCATTCCGCTATGGACAACACCATTCACAGCATGTGGAAAAGCAAAGGGCAGCTTTCCCACATCCTGCAAACAGTGTTGCCCACAGCTCCATAAGACGGGGAGTTATACACATTACGCACAATGCCGACTGCGACGGAATCCCACCCATTCCTTCCTACTTTATTATATAAATTTAAAAAAATTCTTGTAAACAAGACCATATTCCTGTAATATAGTCTACAAATCTGCAAAAAAACAGGAGTGCCGAAGCACCCCCATTCCCTAAACCCTCTTGCAAAATTCGCAGTGTTGGTTTATAATCATCTTAGAAGCCGAAGGATATTAGCGTGTCCGACGGTTGCACAATCGGAAACTTATAAAGCGTAAAAAATACGGATTACAAGGCTATCCTCTATGGCAGTAGAAGATAGCCTTTTCCGTTACTTGCGGTTGTGTTTATTGTCTATGTATGTCAAGGCTGCAAAAATCACCAGCACCAACGTAAGCACTTCTAACGTATTCATACCGACCTCCTTTCCGTTTCCAGAAAGGACAACCGCAGACTATCCCTACTCGTTCTAATCTGACTAAGAGAATTATAGCACGTTATGTCGAATAATGCTATAAAAGATTTGCGTCAATCACTCCGCCGCTTCCAATGCCACCTCTGCAAATTCCGCATCGCTCATGGTTTCCAATTTCCCTAAAACCTGTCCGGCAAGCTCCACCATGTCACTGTCCTGTATGTGGGGAATCACATTCTTTATATCAGCAATCATGCCCTTTCTGTCCTGCCCCTCAAACACACACATCAAATTGATTTCTTCCACTGTAAATTTATCCATCGCTTATATCTCCCTCTCTGATTTTTTCTCTGTTCCCTTTTCAGGGACTTCCTTATCTGACTTATCCCTCTGCTCGATGACCGCTTTTTTCTCCGCCAGTTTTTCCTTTATGGAAATTCTGCCTGCTTGCTTTTCTTCTTTTGGCTTCTCATTGTTCAGGACGTTATCAATCATGTTATAGTTACATTCTTCCAGTTCCTCAATCTTTGCAAGCGGCTTGTATTCTGCCAGCTTATCTAACAGCTCCTTCGCCTTCCTTGCGGTCTGTACGCCCTCGCTGTCATCAAGCTCCGTCCCTTTCCCGATAATATCCGTCATGCCTTCCCGGATACTGTCTGAAATGAGCGCATTAAGGAAATCATTCAGATACCCGGTATTCCCGTTCCTGATGTCCTCTGTGATATTCGCTATCTGCGCTTCCCTGTCCTCCACTGTCTGATTGTACTGAACAGTGTCGTAGTTGTAGGAAAGCTGGTCTATCTCCGCAGCAAGGAAAGCCGCCTGCCACTTCTCCAGAGAACCCCTGACCTCTATATCCGGCAGCTTGTCGATCAGCTCCGCAATGACCTCCACCGCCTTCGGATTGTCTGTAATATCCGGCACATAGTCCAGAATCTCCAAATCCGCAACTCTGCCCGAAACAATATCCATCTGCGTGTCCTCATAGCTTTCTGTCCCTTCTGTATGGATATTGATGCCGATGCTTGGGATACCGTTCATCCTCTCCGGCGGTATCCGGTTGAAAATAGCGATTGCTTCCGGGACGTCTGCTATCCCCTCATGGTACTCTCCGAAATTGTGGAATTCCCCACACTCCGCCACTGTAAGGGTGACAACCGTCTGTTTTTCCTCCTGTGCCTGCTCTGCGGCTTTCTCCTGCAGGGCGGCTCGTTTTTCCTCAAGATAGGCTTCCACACCCGGAAGATACTCCCCAAGCGTCCCGGTCTTGCCCTCTGTAATGGGATTGATGTCTACCTTAACGCCGCCGATTGTAAAACCGTCCTCGTTGAAGGCATTGAACAGGGTATCTTCGTTTTCCCCGCCCCGGTACTCCACAGCCACGTCAAGGTCAGATACAGGTTCTTCCAAACCTCTGCATCTGCTCCCTGTAACCGCCATATCTACAAGCTCTATATCCATTCCATACTCGTCAATTTTGGACTGTAAATAAGCATAAACACTCATTTCTATATCTTCCTGTGTCTGCCCGTTGACAGGGTTAAATAATTCCTCAGTTCTGGCTTTAAAATCGGCTATCACTTTGCTTTCCACCGCTTCCGGCACTTCGGTTCTGATACGTTCCTCAAGATGCTCTTTTGCCGCCTGCTCTGCCTTTTCTATCAATCCGTCATAATCAATCGGTATCAGTTCATCGTCAGTGCGGATACTGCCCTCCAGACTGCTCCTGTGCGCTGGCTCTTTCAAATCCGTCACAATCTCGTCAAGTGCCTGTCTGATTGTTATGTCCGGATTGTCATATACACCCCCGTCCAGTTCCCGGTAGTCCATATCATATATGGTGTAATCATACCCCTCAGTGGCTTCCTGAATACTGATATAACGGTCTGCCAGACGGAAGGCAAGCTCTGTTTCCACCCTGTCCGCTTCCCTAACATTGGCATCTATGTACGGATTTTCCCACTCCGTAAACGGTACATCTTCCACGATATGCTTCTGGTTGGCTGTTGGCATGAGGTGTTCCATTTTCCCCTGTCCATAGAGGGCATCAAACCTGTCCATATAGAGGGAAATATCGTCAAGACCGCTGCTCTTTAGCTGGTATTCAAACCGCTGTTTCACAAAATCCTTTATTTCCTCCGGCGACATTTCCCGGTGAACCCGTACCTTGTCAAAGCCGACCTCGTGATTTAAAGTCTGCAAATCCTCCATGAAGCGACTGCTTTCCTCTGCCGCCTTGCTGTGCGTAAAATCCAGCGACAGACAGTTTTCATGGTTTCTGACGTGGATCAGGTCAAATTCGCTGCCATTGACATGGAAGCCGAAAGTTGCCCTCGCCATATCCGGCTTGTCCTCCGTTTCCTTTCCCCGGTACTCTGTGAATTTCTCCATTGCTTCCGAAAGGCTCTCAAAACGCTCCAGCCTGCTTTTTTCCGGGCTGTTCTCCGCCCATGTGGATAAATCCTCAATGACATAATAGGAAACTTTGTCATTGTCCGGCTCTGCCATTGTATTTTCTGCCGCTGTATGTTCTTCCGCTGCTTCTGCCGGGATTTCCGCTGTTTCCTCCCTGACCGCATCTTTTTCTGTGCTGATTTCCACCGATACTGAAAGCTCCTTTGTAAATTCCGGTATCTCCCTGTAACCAACGGAATCCACATAATGGCTTGTGTTCTCCCCGTCCTGATGCAGCACCACCACATCACTTACGGAAAGGGAATGTCCGGTAAAGTCTGCCGGGTGGTCTATGTTGAACTTGGTATAAATATCTTCAAGGCTCATGCCCTCCGTAAGCTCCCCGGTATAGACAAGGGTGTAATTCTCTCTGGAAACCGGGATACCTTCTTTTTCAAGGTAATCCATATCCATAAAACGAATATCCCTTGTTTCTGCTGAATCTTTAAGCTGGTAGATGCCAAACCTTCCCTCATTGCCATACAAAAGCTGTGCTTCCCGGTTAGGTTCGCTGTCCTCCAATTCCTGCTTCATGGACAGGTATTCCTTATAAGCGTTCCAATCGCCTTTTTCCACGCCGAACAGCCCGTCATGCTCCTGCAATGCCGCCCTGTCCTCTACAAGCGTTTCTGAACCGTCTGCGTGGAGCTGGTACACCGACACATCTTCCCCAAACAGCTCCGATGCCATATCCTTTGTGAGAGGGAGCATTTCATCCCATGAATATCCGTATTCGTGCATTTCCGACAGCCCCACCATTCCGTCCGGGAGAGCGTCAATTTCTTCCTGCGCCACCCTGATCGTTTCCCAAAGCAAGGCTGAATCGTCTTTCTGCTCCGCAATGGAATGTGCAAGGGAAGTGGTCTTATACATATCATCCAGCCTATACGCATGGTTCATAATCAGATTGCGCTCATCGCTGTCATATACCGACCTGTGAAATTCCATGCGGTTAATAAGCTGCTCCGCCTGTACCGTTGCCGGAAGCTCCGAAGCGGTATGCACTTCCCATTCGCTCATATCCACATCAAAATCATAGAACTGCGGATACCCGTCATTCAAACCGCCGCTTCTCATAATCGGCACAAACTCAAAACCTCTCTCCTGCAGATAATCCAGCACATTTCCATTCCACTCATTTTCTTCCAAAAATGGTATGGCATATAAAACATTTGCCACTTCTGACTGCATATCCGCAATTTTAATGGTTTCATATTCTCCGCTGTCCGGCGTGGAGATTCTCACAATCACATCGCCATATTCAATCGGAACATTCGCCCTTTCCCGTTCTTCCTGCAATGCCTTGTAATCGGTTATCTCATGGGTATCCGTATCATAGGCATAGTCTAAATGGTATTCCCCTACTTCCTCACTCCGTTCATTGGCAAGCAGCGTTACCCATGCCCCGGCTCTTTCAAGGTAGGCTTCCACATTCTGCCTGTCATCGTCTTTCATAGCGGACAGCAGGTTAAATATTTCCGTCCTCTCCATGCCCTTAACATTCAAAAGGTCATATTCGGAACGGTCTGTATTCGACACAAGCAGGATAATGTCCTCCTGTGACTGTTCTGCGGCACGTTCTTTTTCAATTTCCAATAGCTGTGCTTCAATCCCCTTTATCAGCTCTGAGGAAGTCCGGCGTATCGTGTCAAGGGAAGATTTCAACTCCGGCATTTCTTTTCCGCTGCTCCACCCGGCGATATACCCGAAAGAATAATCGGACGTGTCAATCCCGAAATGCTGACATACGGTATAGGCGATGCTCTCGGCTTCCACTTCTTTGGTTTCCCGGTCTTTATAGACTGCTTTCTCCGTATCCTGCTCCGCTTCCCTTGCATGGAGCTTTGCGTGCGCCACTTCATGGACTCCGGTCTTTGCGGTCTGCGCTTCGCTCATGCCCTCTTTAATGGCGATAGGGCGGCTTAAATCAATAAAATATCCTTTCCTGTCACCCTCCATTTCCTCATATCGGATTGGGACAGGGGAAACCCTCTCTAACGCTTCCATAAAATCCCGGTAACGCTCCACATCCCCATGCAGTTCATTCACGCCAAGTCCGGGAAGCTCTTTCCCGTCCGTCTGCGAATAGTCGAACACTGTCACGACACGAAAGGCGGGTATCTTTATCTCCACTTCCTCCATGACGGGCATCCCGTCCCGGTCAAGCACAGGCTCATTCGTTACCGGATCAATCTTCTCCTGTTCCTCTTTGATTTTATAAGGCGCAGGCGCAAGGATACGGATACCCCTCTCGCCCTTATTTACATGGCGTTCAAAATTCCTCTGCCATGCCCTGTAGCCGGCAACGTATGTCGCATCCGGGCATTGCATCTCTATGAGCTGGATATTGTTTGCGCTGTAATTGTGGAATTTTGACATGGTGTTCAGGTAGCTTTTATATTTCTCCCCTTCAAACAGCTCCTTCAAGCCTTCCTCCAGCCTGTCCGTTATCTCTTTTACTTTCTGTTTTTCAGTTCTTGCATCTGCCATATGGTTATCTCTCCTTTTCCTCCATAAAAACAGAGGGCAGATAAGTTTCCCTGTCTGCCCCCTCTTTGGATATTTTTATTCGCTGATATTTTTATAAACATTCCTCTTTGCTTTTTGCCTTATCCGGCTCCGGCGCTTTTTTCTGCTGTCCCGCCTTTTCCTTCATCTGCGACAGCTTATCCTTTACGGACACCCGCCCTCCTTTCTCCGCTTCCTTCCCGGCATCCAGACGGGCAGAGAGCCGATCCAGCTTTTCAAACGCCTGATCCGCCCCGTTAATCTTCTTCCGCAGGTTCTCCACTGCCTTTTTTACAGGCGTGTTGACCGCCCTCGTCAGACCGACACCCGGCTTTTCGTCCGATGCCTCTTTCGTTCCTTTCCCGGCTAACAGCCTGCCCACGTTGGAAACGCTGTTCCCAATCTGTTTCAATTCATCCCCGATGCTGTCAATCTGGTTGGCTGTCTTTTCACAGTCCGTTATCACGTCAACCAGACGTTCCCGGTAGCCGGAAAGCATGGACTTCACGCCGGAGATTCCTTTCTGGAGAACCTTGCACATCTCCGCCCTGCCTTTTTCCTTAAAAGTGCTGACCGCCTGCGCTGCTGTTTCCACCAGACGGTTTCTTACCGCTGTCAGACGTTCCGACAGGCTTGTGACTTTCTCCTGAAGGTGGGATATTTTCTCCATAAGGTTCTCCGTAACGGACTTCGGCTGTTTCTCCTGCATCTGCGAAAGCTGCTCCCGGACACCCTGTAATTCATCCACCATTGCGGCAAGCTGCACCTGCATACCCGCCACATACCAGAAAACCCCCATAAAATCCTGTGACTGCTCGTTCATGTTCTGCTGGTTCAGCAGCTCCATAAGCTGCTTTAATGCGTCATTTTCCTCCATGACCTGTTTTGTGTTCTGTCCTGCTGTTTCCATTTTGCCCTCCTTATAAACTTTCCTCTTTTCCTTTACCTTTTGAAATATCCGGCTTTTCCGGCTGTTTCTGCCCATATGCCCTCTCACGCATCTCGGCAAGTTTCTCTTTTACGGAAATGCGCCCTCTCGGACTGTCGGCTAACATCCTCTCCTTCCCATGCTCCGCCACCTTCTCCGATACTGCCCGGTTCACCTGCGGTCTGAAAGGCGCATCCGCCACCGCTTCCGCATCACGCCCCATTTCCTCTGTATCAAGTTCCTCCTGTTCCCCGTCATTCTCCGGCTCATCGTCCATATCAATCCCATCGCCGCCCTTTTCGTCCATGTTTAACAGGGCATTTAGCTCTGTCAGGCGTTCCAGTTTCTCCGCAAGCTCCGTTTCCTGTGCGAATGGCTTTGTGACCTCCACCTTTGCGGTTTCAAGCTGATGCTCCACGTTCTCCAGCTTCTGCGCCACCGTTTCCATTTTCCCGGTCATGCCCTCTAAGGCGTTGCTTAACCTCTGCAAATTTCCCAACGGATCAGTGCCGATTTCCACCTCATGGCTGATGCTGCCTTTTAAATTCACCGTAAACTTGGAAAAGAACGAATCGAAGGAAACGCTCATCTTGAACCCCTGATACTCCCCGATTGTGACCGCCATATTCGGCTGTTTTGCGCTCCGGCACATATCAATCAGCGCTGCCCCGGCTTCCTTCTTGTCCGTATATACCCGGTTCCCGATTTTTATGGAGAAAGTGTCTTTATCCGGGAATTTATTCTGTGCGTAGGTCTGAATGTCGGCACGATACCCCGCAAGGCGTTCTTTCATGGAAGCAATCTGCACCGGGTAGTGCTTCACGATGTTGTCCTCTAAGCGGTACTTCTGACTGGTGTGGTTCGCCTTTAACAGCTTTAGCTTGGATATCTGAATATCTAAATCCATCTTTTCTTTAATATAGGGATTGCCTGTTGCCAGAGCCTTCACCTCGGCATAAGTGAGAGCCGCTTCGTCTATGTCCTCACAGCTTCTGACTGGGGATTTGCTCGTCATAATCTGCCCGATGAATTTTTGCTTATTCTCGATAAGCTGCCAACTGTACGAATCGAACGTACCTTCTGTTACATACCGGAATATTTTCACCTTGTCATTCATGTTGCCCTGCCTTAAAATCCGCCCTTCCTGCTGTTCAATGTCGGACGGACGCCAGGGCACATCGAGGTGGTGTAACGCAATCAACCTGTCCTGCACGTTGGTTCCGGCACCCATTTTTGCGGTTGAGCCTAACAAAAAACGAACCTGCCCGCTTCTTACCTTTGCGAACAGCTCCGCTTTCCTTGTTTCCGTATTGGCATCATGGATAAAAGCTATCTCATTCTCCGGCACTCCTTTCGCCATGAGCTTATCCCTGATGTCCTCATATACATTAAATGTCCCATCTCCCTTCGGTGTGGATAAATCGCAGAAGATAAGCTGCGCCGATTTCTGCTCTTTTGTATGCTCCCAAATCTCAAACGCCTTCTCCACACAGGTTGTGGCTTTGGAGTTTTCTTCATCGGGAAGCATATCATTGATGAGCCGCTGGTCTAACGCTAACTTTCTTCCATCGTTGGTTATCTTTAGCATATTGTCGATGTTCGGCTGCACTTTCCTGTCCCTGACTGCCTCCGCCCTGTCCGCAAGTGACTGAACCATGTCCTGCTGGTATTCGCTCGGCTTTAACACGATATTTTCATAATCCGCTTCCGGCACAGGCAGCTTTAACATATCCGGCGTCTGAATGTCGGCACTCTCCTTAAATAACGCAATCAGCTCTGGAAGATTGAAAAACTTCGCAAATCTCGTCTTTGCCCGGTATCCAGTACCCTCCGGCGCAAGTTCTATGGCTGTCTGAGTTTCCCCGAATGATGCCGCCCAACTGTCAAAATGCCCTAACCCCAATCGCTGTAAGGTGTTGTACTGGAGATAACGCATATTAGTGTATAATTCCGTCATGCTATTTGAGATTGGCGTACCCGTCGCAAATGTGATGCCCTTCCCTCCGGTCAGTTCGTCCATGTACTGGCACTTTGCAAACATATCCGAGGATTTCTGCGCTTCCGTCTGTGCGATGCCCGCCACGTTCCGCATTTTTGTGTATAAAAAGAGGTTCTTATAATTATGGCTTTCGTCCACAAACAGCCGATCCACGCCCAACTGTTCAAAGGTCACAACATTGTCCTTCCGGCTGGAATCATTTAACCGGCTCAACCTTGCGGACAGTGATTTCTTTGTTTTTTCCATCTGTTTAATGGAGTAACGCTCGCCATTTTCCGCTTTGAGCGCTTCGATTGCCATTTCAACTTCCGTTATCTGCCTTTCAATCATCGCCATCTGTCTTTCGGTGGAAAGCGGGATTTTCTCGAATTGAGAATGTCCGATAATCACAGCGTCGTAATCCCCGGTTGCGATTCTGGAGCAGAACTTTTTCCGGTTGGCGGGTTCAAAATCTTTCTTGGTTGCCGCTAAGATATTCGCCCCCGGATACAGGCGCAGGAAGTCACTCGCCCACTGCTCCGTCAGGTGGTTCGGCACAACAAATAAACTCTTTTGGCACAATGCTAATCTTTTACTTTCCATTGCTGCCGCAATCATTTCAAAGGTCTTGCCTGCCCCCACGCAATGGGCAAGGAGCGTGTTGTCCCCGTATAACTGATGCGCCACAGCGTTAAGCTGGTGCGGTCTGAGTACAATGTCCGGTGTCATGCCGGGGAATTTTAAGTGCGAACCGTCATATTCCCTCGGTCTGGTGGAATTGAAAAGCTCATTATATTTTGCGCATAAATCCTGCCTGCGCTCCGGATCACGAAACACCCAGTCCTTAAAGGCTTCCCTGATTGCTTCCTGCTTCTGGCTTGCAAGCATGGTTTCCTTTTTGTTGAGGACTCTTTTTTCTTTCCCGTCCTCTGTCACAATGTCAAAAATACGGGTGTCACGCAGATTTAAGGAATCCTCTAAAATCCGATATGCGTTTGCCCGCCCTGTTCCGTAGGTCATATTGACAAGTGCGTTTCCCCTGTCCGCATTTTTCCCCTTCACGTTCCACTGCCCGGTCACGCCTGAATACTGTATGCCCATTGTCTTACGTTCAAGCAGGTATCCCGGCGTTTCAAAGGTTTCACGCATGAAGTCCTCAATATATTTTGTGGAAATCCATGTTGCGCCGATACGCACCTCAATCTCCGATGCGTCAAGCTCCTTCGGCTGTACGCTTTCCAGTGAGGACACGTTAATGGCATATTCCGGGTGGTTTTCTGCAAAGGTTCTCGCCACTGACAGCTTCTCCCGCACGTTCCCGCTTAAATACTCGTCTGCGGTTTCCCATTCCTCTGTGAACGGGTTCTGGAAGATTACCCCGGCAAGTTCCTTTGTGATTTCCTCCACGCTCTTGTCCGCAAGCTCCGACATATAGGCTAAATCCACGCCCGCCTTCTCGCTAAGCGATACCGCCAGCGCTTCACTGGCTGTGTCCACGCTCGTCACAACTTCCTGCTTTTTAATGGTACGCTTCATGAACATATCCGCTTTTCCAATGAAGTTCCCCTCATCGTCCAGATTTTCAAGGGAACATAACAGGCAGTAGCTGGAATCCTGATTGAACGCCCTCTTATTGGTCTGTGAACTGATAAGACCGAATTTCTTGGAGAAATCATCGTATAACTGATTCAACTCCGTCTGTTTGTTTTTAATCATTTCATCCGGGTATTCTTCCAACTGGAAGTTTATCAGTTCCTGCGTACAGTCCCGGATCGCCACCATGCCCTTCATGCGCTGCTCCGCTTTCTCCGAAACGTCCACAGGCTTCATAATGGAATTTTCCCGGTAATACACTTTATCGTCCACTACGGTATAGCTATAATTCTTCACATCCGGATCGGCGGGTATGTTCTCCCTTGCCAGTTCATCTTCAATCTCGTTAAAATCCGCCTGCTCGATGCTGCCCTCTACATAGGAAAGCGCATGGTTAAGCTGCGCCGACAGGGGAAGGGAATCATCCGGCAGACAGGCGCTCTCCATGCCATGCGCCCCGGTAACCATCTCCATTTTTCCAAGCACCATTTCCGGGTGGTCTGCGAAATACTGGTTCATCACAATACCGTCTTTTTCCGTCAGATGCACCCAGTCCGGTTCAATGTCTAACACCCGGTCACGCTTCTTTAAAAACAGAATGTCCGAAGTGACCTCCGTACCCGCATTTTCCTTAAAGGCTGTGTTCGGGAGCCTGACTGCCCCTAAAAGTTCCGCCCGCTGTGCAAGGTATTTCCGCACCTCCGGGTTTTTCTTGTCCATAGTCCCCTTTGAAGTGACAAAGGCAACAATGCCGCCCGGACGCACTTTATCCAAAGTCTTTGCGAAAAAATAATCGTGTATCAAAAAATTGTGCTTGTCATACTGCCTGTCAGACACTTTATATTGTCCGAAAGGCACATTTCCTACCGCCACGTCAAAAAAGTCATTGGGATAACTGGTATTCTCAAAGCCTGTGATTTGAATGTCCGCATGAGGGTAAAGCTGTTTTGCGATGCGCCCGGTTATCCCGTCAAGCTCCGCCCCGTACAGTCTGCTCCCCGCCATTTCCTCCGGCAGACAGCCATAAAAATTCCCGATGCCTGCGGCGGGATCTAACACGTTCCCTCTGGTAAACCCCATTTTCCCCACTGCGTCATAGATTGCCTGAATGATGACCGGGCTTGTGTAGTGGGCATTTAACGTGCTTTCCCTTGCGGAAGAGTATTCCTCCGGGGATAACAGGCTCTTTAATTCCTGATACTCATTCGCCCAGTTCGCTTTGGAAGAATCAAAGGCATCGGCAAGACCGCCCCACCCCACATATTTTGCTAAAACCTCCTGTTCTTCCGGTGTGGCAGTGCGGCGTTCACTTTCAATCTTTTCAAGGGTTCGTATGGCTTCCACGTTCTGCCGGAACTTCTCTTTCGGCGCAAAGCCTTTTCCTGTGTTCTCCGCTTCGTTGAAAGAGATATGATAATTGACTGCGCCTGATTTATCAATCTCCGGCTGTTTTCCTGAAACCTTCCCCGGTTCTGGCGGATTGCCCCCGGTCAGAGTTTCCACATCCCCCATGACCTGCTGGATAAACGGGCTGTTTTCCAAAGCATTTTCGTCTACAACCTGCCCGTCCACAATGCCCGCTTTTTCCAGACCTTCCCGGATAGCCTGTGTGTCAATGTCGGGGAAATCATCTTTTTCAGCAGTATCTTTTGATTCTGAAACAGTTCCCGGCTCTGTAACCATATTTTCTGCTTCTTTCCCCTGTAAATCTCCGTTGAGATTTTGGCAGAAAACATCCGCTTCCTCCGGTATATCAAATGTCGGCACTGTGCCATCGCCTGTTACATAATAATCCTGCGTTTCGCTGTCCCACACCGCATAAGGCTCTGTAAAGGCATCCGAAGTTTCCGAAACCGTAAAGCGTATTGTTTCTTCCTGTTCTGGTTCTTCTGTAAGTTTTTCCGGCTCGGCATCCGGGAGAGGTTCTTCCTTCTTTTCTTCTGACAGCTCTGCTTCAGAAACTTCCGCAGCGTGTCTTTCCCTCTGCTGTTCCTGCTCGCTCTCATAACGTGCCGCATACTTCTGAGCCTCCTTCAGCAGAGCATCCATTTCCACCGCTTTTTCCGTATTGCCGCTTAATGACTGCATCAGGACATAATCAGTGGCTTCTAAAAACAGAGCATCATAGACCGCCTTGCCCTCTAACCTCCTGCTGTCATCCTCAATGGCAACCGCCCCGGTATCCTCGTTCCAGCCGACCACATCTTTCATAGAAAGCGCACCGCAGATTTTTACCACAGCGGACATCTCCGCAAGCCTTTCCATCAGCGCTTTTTCATTGTCGCTGGCTTTATTTTCCGGTTCGGGACTTTGGGATTTTTCCCCGGAAATTTCCGCTTCCTGTTCCGGTACAGCAATTTTTTCCGGCTCCCTGTCACGCTCTATGTACCGCCTTGTCTGGTTTGTAAAACCGTCCAGCACAGCCGGGTGGGACGTGACGAGGTAATCCCTGGTCTGCCAGTCAGCGGAAGGGACAAGGCTTTTTGCCCACTCCTTATTGTCGGGGGAAAACCGCCCGTCATGGGATAAGTGCATGATTGTGTTTGCAAGGACGATTTCCACACGTTCCTTCCCATACTGCCGGATAACGCCCTCTGCGGCATCCCCCGGAAGGGTGTAACCGTCAAATTTCTCCGCAATCGCTTTTTCTATGGCATCTTTACATTCTACCCGGACACCATGCTCCAGCTTTTCCTGCTCCCGGCGCATGGCTTCCTCCGCCTGCTCTTTTTTGTACTGTGCAAAGGCTTCCTTGCCCTTCGGCGTAAGGTATTTATCCGCATTGACAAGCTCCCTGATGCGCTTCTCCACCACGTTCCATTTTAAAAGCACTTTTGCGTATGGATCGCCTATCCTGCCTTTCCCCAGTTTGATTCCTTTGGAATCGTGCCATTCATCGCTCCGGTCTGAACCGATTAAGGCGGGAGCGCCGCCGCCCGTCCCGTATTCATTTTTAAGGAAAGCAATATTTTCTTTCTTATCATGCCCTTCCATAAAATACTCATAGATACGGAACTGCCCATGATGATAGTTGCTGCCGCCTGTCAGACGCTCGTCTATCTCATCCTGCGTGATAAAATCCTCATGCAGCACCTCCATGCTGTCCTGTACCGGGTATTCCGTTTTCTCTGTACTTAAATCCGCAATCTCTGAAAGCAGATGCTCCGGCTTTTTCACATACCGCCACCTGATCTGCTTTTCCCCGGCTTCAATCTGCTCTTTTGCGTGGGAAAGCTCCCCGGCGATGACATCGCGCCCCTCCTGTGTGGATAAAAGCTCGCACAGGATTGTCATGCTCTCCGGGTGGTTGTGGCTTTTAATCGGTATGCTCTCCGGCGCTTCCCCGATACCGTCCCAAAAGAAATTGAACAGGTCATTTGACACCCTCTGACGTTCCACCGCATCCACAAGGAACACTTCATTTGCGCCCATGTAAGAGCCATTCTCCACCATAGAACGGACAACGCCCTCTATTTCCTGCCATCCCATCACCGCAACCGGGTTTTCCTTTGCGGACATCCCGTAGCCGACGCTCATGCCGGATTCATTGAACCAGACGGAAATGGGATTGCTGCCAAAATCAAAGCCTTTCCCCGTAGTTCGGTACTCATTTTTCAGAAACTCCGCCATTTCCTCCGGCGTTTTGCCCTGCTGGTACTTGGCATAAATGCGGCTCCTGCTGTTATCCCGTCCGCCCCCTGTGCGTAAAATGGCTTCAAGCTGCTCCTTTGGCAGAGAAAAAGCGGCGGGCATGATATATTTCTCTCCTGCCTGCGCCGCTTCTATCGTGCCGATCTGTTCCTCTATGGTGGGGAATAAACTAAGCTGCTGGTAAACTTCCGTTTCCTTCGGTTCTTCCCACTGCGGAATCTGCCCTTCTTTCAGATATTCGCCCTTTTCCATGTAAAAGGCGATACTGTCCCTCACAGCTTCCCATGTAATAACTGCTTCTGCTTTCCGATGTGCATATGTTCCGTTCCAAAGCGTCATACCGCTTTCGTCCGCCCTGTATCCGGCTCTTTCTTTCCCCACATAAAACTCTGTGTTTTCCCCATGCCGGTAACTGTTTTTGATGTATTCCGTCTGTTTATCCTTATCCGGCTCAAAAAGCATTACCCCGGCAATATCCGGGCATTTATGCATCATAAATTCATCAAACTGCAAAATCCCCTTTTCAATCTCTGCCCAATTCCTGTTAATGATTTCCTCGCCAGACAAAGAAAAACCGGATAATGCGCTTTCTCCATTACCCGGCTCTGTCAATTCCTTATTTTCAGTTATTTCTTCCTCATTTACAGGCTGTATACCAGTTCCCTCAGCACGATTTCCTCCGCCGAGTGCCTGATGTTGTTCATCTTCTGAACCCAGAGCATCTGGTTCTCTGCTTTGAGTTTTTCCGTCACTCCCTCCTGCTTCATCATCTGCCCGGTCAGCAGTTCCATCCTCTGCTCCGCCTGCTCCTGAATGGTCAGAAGATGCTCTTTCAGCTTTCCTTTCAGCAGAAGCCCGGTGTAAATCCCCTTCTTGTGTTCCTGTAAGTAATTCTTCCTCATCAGCCCGTATTTCGTGAGCGTCCCCTCCGGCTGCTCGTCCACCTGTAACATCGGTATCATGTAATCCCCGTTCTTCTCGTAGGTCAGATTCATCATTATTTCCCCTTTCCCCGGCATTTCCGGTCTGTGTGGTAGGTTGTACGTCCTCCATTTCGCTTTCACGCTTTAAAGCATTATAGCGTGTGTCAGAGGTATTTGCAAGTCCTTTTTGGGCAAAATTTCTCGCTGCTTCCTTTCCGGCGATTTCCCTGTCATACACCCCGATTGCTTTGCCAATCTCCATAAGCACAGGCTTGGATAAATCGGATATGCTGTCACCGATATGTGACAGGGTTTCTATTGTATTAAACTCATGGATATAGGGGAACTGGATTTCCTCTGCCAGCTCCGCATCTTCCATGCCGCACCGCTTTAAGACGGTGTAGGCGATGCTGTCCGCCAGCGTTTCCCGGACACGAACAGCAATATTCAGTTCGTCCAGTTCCTCCAGAAAACTTCCCTCTTTCAGATATTCCATATCCGAAGCAAGCTCCCCATAACAGTCCTGCGCAATCCGGGAAGCAATCTCCCTGATCCTGTCCGTAAACCCGGCTTCCTTATTGGTAGCCCCGTAAATCCCTTCCAGACGGTTCAGAACCGCTTCCTGATGTTCCTCCCGCATCTCCCAAAGCTGGGGGAAACGCCCGATGCGCCTTGCCTTATGCACGTCCGATATGTCAAAGACGTACCGCAGTCCGGTGTAGGGACTCCCTTCTTCATCAAGAAGTGCAATCCCTTTTGCGCCCTTATTCACCCAACAGTGCATTTTTTCATTCCATATCTCTATGGAAGCGCAGGCTGTGGCGTCCGGTCTTTGGGCATAGATAAGGAGCTGGTCTTTGAACGGGTATTTGTAGAGCCTTGATGCTGTGTTCAAATATTTCTTCCAGCTTTCTTCATTTCTCGTCACCCTCCTTGAAGTTTCTTCGGAGAGTATGGAAATTAAGTCATATTTTCTCATGGCAATCCTCCATTTCCTGTTTATTGTTTTTTGGCAATAAAAAAGGCGGCTATGGTTCGTTCATAAGCCATTGCCACCAGTGACGGTAAACTTTATTCAATTTTTGTCTGCTCCTTTCCTATGATTTTCATATAAGAAAAGCACCTAAGATTCTCTTAAGTGCAACTCAATATGTTATATTAATGCTATGTACTTTTGTAATACCTATCCTGTATACCATTCCCTTTGCTACTATCAATACCTATTTTCAATATTTCCTTAATCTTATCATTTTCGACCTTATCTGTATTCAATCTCAATAGCGATAACACACTACTAGAAGTTTTATCATCCATTAATGCAGGATATTTTTCGATAAGCAAATTTAAATCAAGTGTAACCTGATTCACATCTAACTTTGGCATCTCTGCTCTATCAAAGTCAGCATTTGAAAGCCTGTCTATTTTTTTCTTCATATTAATGTAATCTAACAAGATTCCAATAGCTAATTCCCTCGCTTCTTCAAGACTTATATATTCTTTTTTCTGGTAATTATTTTCCGAAATACACTTTTCAGAAGTATCTACTATATTCTTCTCTGAAATATTCGATACCTCCAAATTCGGTAATTCTTGTTTTTCTCTGTGTACCAAAGCGATAAATTTATCTCTTCCCTTTGTTGCAATAACTTTTGCCTTCTTACTTGCCCTAATTACTCCCTCAATTATTTCTGGGTGTTCTTCTATAAAATTTAGAACATTGTTAATGGTATCCATCACATTATTAATTGTATCAAAAGTAGATTGTCTTTCTTCTATTTCAGCCTGTTTTTCCTCTTGAGCCAGAATCATCAATTTCCGTTCTAAATATTCTCTTGATTCTTTACTCTCCGATTCTTCTAATGGCTGAAAATCATATGCCATAGCAGAAAACGTGCCATTTCCCCGATGCCTACCGCCTTTTCCTAATTTATCTCCAGTAATATCATTTCCTTCCTTATCATATTTAGGAACCTTAACTTTGTATTCTTCGTAATCCTTATTATCGTCTGAATTTTTTCCCATAATATTCCTATCTCCAAAACTGTTAAAATTCAATTAAAGGAAACGCTTTTTCAAATGCCTCTTTCATTTCGTCTACACTATGATACCTCTTGTCTATATTAGGTTCTATGCCTCTTAAAACAAAATTTTTTATATTCTCATTTTTTATATTCTCAAGGTTATATTTACCTGTCATAACATAATAAATTAGCCTAGTAAGCGCAAATGTTTCATACTCCATATTATAATTCACAAACCCTACAAATTGTAAATTGCTATCATTCAACGAACCTTTTATTTCACTTCCAAAGCTAGTAAGATTACTATGCTCGATTTTAACCAAACCAAAATCAGATATTTTTACAACACTCAATTCATTATCATAGTGTTGTAACAAAATATTGGTAAAACTAATATCTCTGTGTAAATATTTTTTTGAATGAATATATGAGAATCCTTTAAATATTTGATACGCAATTCCCCTGCGACGCTTTCTACTCAATTTGTTGTTATTCTTTTTAATAAAATCATATAATGTTTCATCCGCATACTCCATATAATATTCGTTATTAGCATCATCATATCTGTAAACATCTAATACATATGGAGATTTCAATTCTTTCATAGTATCAAATTCCAACCGGAATCTTAAAAGTTCTTTTTCAGTCAGATTATCTTTTGCTCGTTTCAATATAAAAAATTTATTATAAAACGTATCCTTGTATTTAAACACCTTTGCATAAGAACCTTCCCCGATAAACTTCAATTCATAATTTAGAATTTTATTGACAACTGGTACTGATATAATTTGTGATATAAAAAATATTGGTTCATATTCTTTTATCTTAAACTCTGGTAAGTCATTCGGTATTTCGCTACCGTTAGACTCTTGAAGAAAACTCTTACAGAACTTGAGCATAGAATCATATGTATTATCTAATTTAAATGATAAAGGTGTTTCTCTCAATACATACTGTAAATCCTCATACAACTTTATCAGTTTTAATAATTCTCTACTTTCTGATGCATTAAAATGTCCATTACCTTTTTTCTTTGATTTCATAAACTCAAAAAGCACATTATATCTTTGATGCATGATAGCAAATAGCTGTTTTAAATATCCATTCCCAACATTAGCATATAAGGATTCTGTTTTCACAACCTCCATTAATCTGTTTTCATCTAATTTGGTTTTTAAAAAATTTGTAATATCCAATTTTCTCCACTCCCAACGTCCGGTATACTATTATTGTCTATAACATATTTATTTTACCAAATTATGTACGCAAATCAAGCTACTTTTAGCCTTAACAAAAACAAGCTGTAAGATATATGTAGCAATATCTCACAGCCTGTTTCCTATTACTTCCCTTCATTACTCATAGAAACCATGTTCCTCAATACCCTTTTCCAGAATGGTATGTATCAGTTCCTCCAGCTCCACTCCGTTAATCTCGCTGACTACAATCAGCTTTGCAAGGGTATCTTTCTGTACGGATATGGCATACTGTTCCTCATCGGCACGAAGTTCATGGACGCAGATGCCAAGTCCGTCCGCAATCCTGCATACCACGCCAAACTCCGGCTCTCTGATGCCCGCCAGAATATCCATGATTGTCCTCTCCGGCACTCCCGACATTCTGGAAAGCTCCATAATGCTGATTTCTTCCTCTTTCATCACGTTTAATAACTTATCCCCGGTTGTAAACATCTTTCTTCCTCCCTTATTTTTTCTTCCCGCCAGAAGATTTCTTTTTCGGAAACTCCATGACAAACTTAAACTGTACCCCGCTTTTTTCTGCCCCGTCTTTGGTGTAACGGTATTCTTCCGTCCCACTCGGAATAATATAGGCATCATAAGGCTTGCCCGCCTTGCTCTTTAACCCTTTTAACAGGATTTTCTTCCCGGCAAGCATATCCTTTACCTGTGCATCGCTAAGGACAGCTCCCATTACCCGGCTCACGTTCATACCGCATTTTTTCACACAGTACGCACCGAATTTTCCCTTTACCACCTGACCGCCGCAGTTCGGGCATACCCCAAGAGCCGCCTGCTCCTGTGCGAACATCTTTTTCTGCTCGTCACTGACCTCATGGTAGGTGTGTATTAGTTCCGACACCATGTTTTCAATATCTGCCATGAAGTCCTCCATCGGAAGCTCCCCTTTCGCTACCAGTGTCAGGGCATTTTCCCAATCGGCGGTGAGTTTCGAGGACTTCACCACATCCGGCAGCACCGTAATCAGCTTCAATCCGTCCTCTGTGGGTATGATCTGCTTCTTCTCACGCTTTACAAACCCGTCCTTGACTAACTTCTCAATAATGTCCGCCCTTGTTGCTGGCGTACCCAAGCCTTTCCTCTCTGCATCTGCCCCAATATCTTCCGCCCCGGCACGTTCCATTGCGGATAATAATAAATCTTCTGTAAATCTCTTGGGCGGATTTGTGAAATGCTCGCTGACTTTTGCCTGCACACCGTCAAATGACTGTCCCTCCGACAGTTCCGGCAGTTTCTTTTCCTCTTTTTCTTCCTCATGATTCCCGGAGATTTTAAAAGAACGCTTAAAGGCATCCTCAAAAGATTTCCACCCGTTATGCGTGACGGACTTGCCGGAAACCGAAAAAGTATATCCATTGCATGAAAACTCCGCTTTGACTGTTTCATACAGATGCTTCTCCCCGGTGGCGCATAACAGGCGGTTCGCAATCAGGGATAAAATTTTGCGCTCCGTTTCCGGCAATGCCGCAAGGTCAGCTTTCCCTATCTCCATTGTGGGAATAATGGCGTGGTGGTCTGTCACTTTTTTACTGTTCAGAATCCTTTTTATATCCGGGCTGGACGCTTTGTTTTCCTCAAACATGAGGGAGCTGAACACCGCTTCAATGACATCTTTTGCGGTCTGCCCCATATCATCGGATAAGAACTGGCTGTCCGTCCTCGGATATGTGGCTAACTTTTTCTCATAAAGGCTCTGCGTGTACTCTAAGGTCTGCTTTGCGGTGAAACCAAATAAACGGTTCGCATCCCTCTGGAGCGTGGTAAGGTCATAGAGCTTCGGCGGCATGGCTGCTTTTTCCTCTTTCACAACGGACGTGGTAAGAGCCTGCCCGTTCCGGCAAGCCCCCGCAATCCCATCTGCTTTCTTTTTGTCATCTATGCGCCCGGTGGCGGCATCTATCCCGTCCATCAGGATATGCGCCATGTAATATGTTTCCTTCTGGAAATTCATAATCTTTGCTTCCCTGTCTACCAGCATCGCAAGGGTGGGTGTCTGCACCCGCCCCACCTTTAAAACTTTTCCGCCATACAGGACGGTGAACAGCCTTGTACCGTTGATGCCCACAAGCCAGTCCGCTTCCTGCCTGCACAGTGCGGAATGGTACAGGTTATCGTAATCGCTTCCCGGCTGCAAATTCTCAAATCCCTCACGAATGGCGGTTTCTTCCATTGAGGAAATCCACAGGCGTTTAATCGGCTTTTCACAGCCTGCCATTTCATACACCAGACGGAAGATAAGTTCCCCCTCCCGTCCGGCGTCGGTGGCGCAAATCGTAGCCGACACATCTTCCCGATGCATCAACTGGTACAGTATGTCATACTGCGCTTTTGTGTCCGGCTTCACCTCATACTGCCACTTTTCCGGCTTGACTGGAAGGCTCTCATACGTCCACTTCTTCCACTGTTCCCCGTAACTTTCCGGCTGTGCCAGCTCCACCAGATGCCCCACGCACCAGCTCACAATATATCCGTTCCCCTCCATATATCCGTCACTGATTTCCGATGCGCCGATCACTTCCGCAATGCTCCTTGCAACACTCGGTTTTTCCGCTATCACTAACTGCATTTAGTCATCCTCCCCTTCTTTATCTTCAAAGAAATCATCCTCACTGCCCTCGTTTTCCTCATCATCGTCATATTCTTCTTCCTCGTCCTCCTCATCATCGTCCTCGTCAAGAAATTCCTCTTTCTTTTTCCGGACTACCTTGAAATAATAGCCGCCGCCAATGGCTGCAACCGCCACAATCCCAAGAATGATATAGGTTGCCATCGGGTTTTCTTCTGGATTCTCCGGCTCAGGTTCGGGTTCTTCGGTGTTTTCCCCCTCCCCGTCCTCTGCGGGTTCTTCCGTAAGTTCTTCTTCCTTCCCCTGTTCCCCGTTGTTATTGGGAAGTGCGCCCTCCGTCACAGGGATTGCGGACTCCAGTGCAGCGGAATTTTTCGGCAAGGTTTCGCCGTTGTCCGCTGTCACGTTCAGCAGGTCATTTTCCGTAACTTCGGTCAGGAAATAAACCACTTCTTCCTCCCCGTCTCGGTCAATGATAAGATAGAACACTTTTTCTGATGCAGTCTGGATTGTGTAAAATTCCTTTCCCGTTTCGCTTTTCTCCTTTTCCCCGGATTCCTCCTTTTTCTCCGATGCCGCCGCTTCCGCCATTGCCTGCTTTTTCTGCTCTGCAAGGCTGTTTTCGGAAACGGTGTTCCCGTCACTGTCCGTCTTGGTATGCTCCGTCACCTGTGCGGTGGCGGAGGAAGGCTTGGTAGCCTGTGCGTTCACCGGGAGCTGCTCTGCCGGGTTCTTCTCATTTCCGTCCTCTTTTTCCGAATCGGTGTAATACGGGTTGGCTGTTTTGTAGACCTCCGACATATTCCCGGCGTTATCCATTGCGGAAATGGTAAAATACTGGTAGCCTGCGTCAAACTGTTGCAGACGGATATTCAGGACACCGTTTGTAAGCTCCGTAAATTCATACCCGTTCACATACACTGCCTTGATGCCGGAATCCGTATCATGCGCCTGTATGGAGAGCAGACCGTCGCTGACCGCAGCGTTTAAGGTAGGCTTCGTGAAATCAAAGCACTTCATATAGCGGTTTTTCTCATAGGTTTTGCCCTTCTGGTCTGTCACAAGCACATAGACGGTGGTATTCTCCGAAATCTCCACATACATATCCTCTGTTACGTCCGTCCAGCTCCCATTCTGCGCCACTTTCGCCTGCACCGTCTTTATGGAGAAGTTGCCGGAGTGTACCACGTCCTCAATGGAAATATGTACCTTCGTGGTGTCATTGTGCCAGCCGGAGGGAGTGGAGATTGTGATTTTTACATTCGGGTTCACATATTCGCATAAGCTGTAATCCCCCTTGCAGACCTCACAATTTTTGTCAGCGGAATACTGTGTACATTTTTCTTTACAGGTACATTCCGGTTCAGGTACTTCGTTCCCGGATACCGTCCCGCTTTCCGTTTCTTCCTCATTACTTCCGGACTCGGTTTCTGTTTCCCCGGTTTCATCCTCCCCATTCTCTGAACTTTCCCCGGTTTCAGTGCTTTCCTCTGCTCCGGCGGTTTCCTCTGTTTCCCCTTCGGTACTGTTTTCTTCCGATGCTCCGCCGCTTTCCTCTGTAATCGTACCCTCCGCATAGGCATCTACCGTATTCCCGCTGTTCGCCATAAACGCCCCTACGGGCATACAGAACAATAATGCTGACAAGAGCAGCGACACCGCCGCCCTAACTGATAACTTTTTCTTCATTTCCTGCCATCTCCTTTGCGTTTTCTTTTTCTTCCAATAACTTCAAAATCTCGTCCTCGCTGAATTTGATAAGTAATTGCAGCTTCTCGGACGAGATTTTATGCTTTTCAATAATATCCATTTTTTCGGCTCTTTCCGCCATGCGCTTCTGTTCTTCCAAATCCTTCTTTTTTGCCTGTAAGGATTCAAGCTGCGCATCCACTTTGGAAAGCTCCTTTTCAATGCGTTCCTTTGTCATAAATGCCTCCTTAATTTAATCTTCCAAAACTGTAAAAATGGCTCTGCCAATAGGACGAATTGATGCTTGCGTAACTGATCGGATCTCCGCAGTGAATCATTGTCCCGTTGCCGCAGTAAATCCCCACATGGCTCACTGCCCCGGCAGAATTGTAAGTCCCGGTAAAAAAGATAATGTCCCCCGCCTTTGCGTCCGATGCGGAAACCGGAGTACACTGGTCATAAATCCCCTGTGCTGTAGTTCGTGGAAGGTTATGCACCCCGCTGTTGGTAAATACCCAGCAGACAAAGCCGGAACAGTCAAAACTTGTGGAAGGGTTTGAGCCGCCCCACACATAAGGGTAGCCGAGGTATTTTGCGGCTTCCTCCATAAGAGCCTGCACCGATGCGTCATCGTAGGCATCCGGCGGTATGGCGTTCCCCGGCAGACCTCCCGGCGTTTCCCCGTAAAGCGTGCCTTCGCCCACATCGAAATAAAATAACGGGTTATAATACTCCCCGTCATATAAACATTCGATATGCAAATGGCTTCCTGTGCTGCTCCCGGTGTTCCCCGTTGTGCCGATGACCGCCCCTTTTTCCACTTCCTGCCCCGCACCCACGCTGATGCTGTCCATGTGGGCATACTTGGTTATGTAACCGTCTATCTCAATCGCTACATAATTCCCGTAGTGGCTGTCATACGCCGCCGCTGTCACCGTACCGTCATGGGCGGCATAAACGGTTGTGCCTGTCGGTACAGCTATATCCACGCCCCGGTGAAATTCCTCGTTCCCTGTGGCTGGATTTTTCCGGTATCCGTAATAGCTTGACACATAGTAATACCAGTAAAGGTTAAGCGGCGATGTGAACTCCTGAAGCAGACCGTTTGTTTCCCGGTACATGGCGAAAATCTCCGTCTGCTCCGTATCCATTTTCCCGGAAACAAGGCTTTCAAGCGGTATGACCGTCAGTGTCACCCGGAGGATACTGACCTCGTATTCTTCTTCCTCCTCATACTCATATTCTTCCTCTGTTTCCTCCCCTGTGACCGGATCAGTGACCGTCCTTGTGCCTGTCTTTGTGACTGTCCTTGTCCTCGTTTCCGTATCCGGCGTAAGTGTGAGCGTATACATCTCATCAAAAAGAGCCTGTATTTCGCTTTCCACCTCACTTGCGGTAAATTCCGTATGGACTGCCGATAAATAGCCGATAAGGGTAAACGGGTTATGCCCGATTGCCCCAAGATTATAGGAATATTCATCATACCCCGGATAATCCGTTTCCACCCGGTCAATCTCATTCTGCAAGTCAAGCTCCAGACGGGTAAGCTGTAAATCAGCGGCGTCAATCTCTTTCGGCTTGCTTAAATAACTCGCTGCTAAAATCGTGGACTGCGTATCCGCAAACATCGCCCCACAGGACGATACGGAAACCATAATCATCATAAGGAGCAGAGCCATGATGCCCACTGTCACAAGCAGTCCGGCGTTTTTCCTCGCAAACTCCTGTAACTTCCTCGCCACAGTGACCGCACCGTTTTTTGTCTTTTGGAACGCCTGCTCCGCCGTCTTTCCTGCCGCCGCTTTTTTCCTCGCCTTGACATACTCCCGTTTAATGCGCTGTTTCTGTAACCGCTTCTGCAATGCCTTTTTCTGCATCTGCGGGTTTTCTTCCAGAAACTTCTGGTACTGGAAATTGACTTCCTTTTTAAACTGCTTCTTTTCCAGCTTTGCTATCTTTGCCCGCTGTTTCTGCTCTTTCCCATTTATCTGCCTTTTGACGAAAGAATAAACCGATTCCACTTTCTGCTCCGACTTGTGTGCGCCCTCCACCGCTGAATTTTCTTTCTCCGTTTCAGCGATTTTCCCATGCACAAAATTCCTGCCCTCATTCTGCATCCGGCGCATGGTGGTTTTGGATACGCCCTCCTGCTTAAAAGGCTTTTCCTTATCCAGAGGGACAGCCACATATTTTGCTTTCCCGGTTTTCTCGTCAAACACTCTCTGCAAGGTGTATTCCCTTGTCTTTGGCAGCTTCGCCCTTGCCTTCTGTGCCTTTTTTGCGGCTTTCTGCGCCTGCCGCTGTTTCTTTTGCAGCTTTTTACTTCCAGTAAATTCAGAATCTCCTTCTCCCTGAAACAGATTTCCGGTATTCTCCGTAAAAGATTCCTCCGTAAAGGTTTTATTTTCCGCTTTTTCCTTCGTGCCGCCTTTATTCCGGTGTTCCTTCTGCACCCGCTTTTTATGGTACTTCCCTTTTTTCTGCGACTGCCTGTAAGTGTCCCTCCGGTGGTAATCTTCCGCATCCGGCTGTTTCTTCCCTGTTTCCTCCGGCTGATTGAAATTGTCCTGCCCGGTAAACGTGTTGTTTTCCTTTACAAAATCCGGTTTTTCCTCCTGCCCCGGCTTTGCATCGGACTTTTGGACTTTTTGTCCAGAAGTGTTCTGGTACATCTGCTTTTTCGCATGAGATTTTGAAGCATGGTTCGGTTTACGCTGTCCGGCATCACTGTTCCGGGAATCCATGCTTTTATTGTCTGTAAAATTGTTGTCCTTTCCCGGCTGGCTCTCTTTGGACTTCTGGACTTTTTGTCCAAAAGTTTCCTGTTGCGCCTGCATACTCTTTTCCGTCTGCCTTTTCCCGCCCAAACCATGCCCCGGTTTCCCGATGCCGGAATCCCTCGGCTGATAGGCAGCATTGCCGCCACCTGTAAAGGCATTATGCGCTCCTGTATGGAACTCTGTATTTGCTTCTTTACAGTAGGCGGTATCCTGTTTTCTCTTCCCTTTCTTTTCTGCCATTAACTGTCCTCATCCTCCTTCGCTGTGGATTCCTCCGGCTTCGTGTTCATAATCGCAAAAGTTTTTGTATCTGCCGGGTACTTATCCACGAATGGGATAACCACGTTGTCAAACAGTATCAGACCACTTCCCGGCTCGGAATTGGTGACGTGCATAAGCTGTTTCTCCGACAGTCCCAACTTGTCCGCCAGGATATGCTGGTCTTTGGCGTTCTGGTTCAGCAGATATACAAAATCGCTGTTCCCCAAGATGCCCTCGATTTCCTCCGATTTCAGAAAATCGCCCACGTTCTGTGTCAGTCCTGTTGGGATTCCGCCCCATTTCCTGAACCTTTTCCAAATCTCCACCGAGTAAATGGCAGTCTGCTTTTCTTTTAAAAGCAAATGGAACTCATCACAGTAGTACCTTGTGGCAACTTTCCGTTCCCGGTTCTGCGAAACCCTGTTCCAGACCGCATCCTGTACGATTAACATTCCAATCTCTTTTAACTGGTTTCCCAAGTCACGAATGTCAAAGCACATAATCCTGTTATGGGAATCCACATTAGTACGGTGGTTGAAATAGTTCTGCGAACCATGCACATATAAGACAAGACTGTTGGCAATCCGAACCGCTTTCTGCTTCGCTTCCCTCTGCATCTCCGGCGCAACATCCCTCGGCTCATACTTTAACAGCGCATTGTACAAATCTTCCAGTATGGGCATATTCTCCGGCTTCGGGTGTTTGAAATACCCGTCATAGATATGCTTGATACAGGTGTCAATAATACCCTTCTCGTCATTTTCCAGACCGTCCTTCCCTCCGGCTATCAGGTCACACAGGGTAATCAGGAAATCGCTCTTTAATTTGAGTGCCTCCTTATCCCCCTTATGGGAGAGCTGAATGTCCATCGGGTTCAGATAATCCTTTGAATTGGTGGCAAGCCTTACCACCTGCCCATGAAGCGCCTGCACTAATGGAAAATACTCGCCCTCTGGATCGCAGACGATAATATCGTCCTTTGTGATAAGGAAACAGGATAAAATCTCCCGCTTTGCAGAAAAAGATTTGCCGCTTCCCGGCGTTCCCAAAATCACCCCATTCGGTGTACGCAGCCTTTTCCGGTCTGCCATAATCATGTTATTGCTAAGTGCGTTCAGACCGTAATAAATGGCGGGCGCAGGCATGAAAAGCTCCTGTGTGCAGAAAGGCACAAGGACAGCGGCGCTCTTTGTGGTGAGGTTTCTTTCAATCCCCACATCGTTACACCCAATCGGCGCACTCGCCATCAACCCCTGTTCCTGTAAATACTGCAAGCATCTGAGGTTGCAGTTCGCCTGCTGGATAATGCCGGACACCCTCTGCGTCAGGTTCTCCAGTTCCCGCTTCGTCCGCCCGTAACAGGCAATGAGGAAGGTCATTTTGATAAGTTTCTGGTTGCTCGTGTTCAAATCGTCCAGAAGCTCTAACGTGTCCTTCTCATAAGTCACGATGTCCGTAGGCAGAATATCCATATCATAGCCGCTTCTGACAGCCTTCTTCTGTTCCTCTATTTTCATTTTCTGAATGTCGGTGAGCGCACGTTTTATCATCTTGATTGCTTCCACCGGATCAATGGTCTGCATATGCATGGTAAGGGTGAGGTTGTCATCAATATCCAGCAGCTTTTTAACCATCTCGTCCGTAAACTTCGGCGCAATCATATCAAGGTAAGACACGCTCCCATAGATGCTGCCGGACTTAAAGCGGCTCGGATAGCGGAAGTCAAACCCCGGCGGGGCGATATAGTCCTTGACCGACTTCCCGGATTCTGACAGCTCCTTAAATGAAAAACGGAAAGGCTCCATTGTACCCTGATTGAAATACTCATGCAGGATACGCAGCCTTTCCTTCCCGTCAAGACCTCTGGCGTTTGTGCCGATATTGTTTAAATTGCGTACCACGTCCTTCTCGATATTGCTTAACTTGCTCTTTGCTTCCCTGTACCCGGCGCTTTCCACGCCGAAAATCAGGTACTTGGACTTGATGATTCCGTTGTTGCCTTTTGCCGACTGGTGCTTTAGCATATGCGTATACTCGTCACGAATATCGTCAAAATCATCCGCCTGCAGAGGAATGTCAAACTGCTCCGCAAGAGCCTGCTCGCTGACCTGCCTGTTAAATAAGAACAACTGGAACTTTATGGACGGATCGAAGTAGTTAATCAGTTTGCTGTATTCTTCCAGAATATCCGCCTGATCCTCCACCTCCAGCAAGTCATAGTTGATGTCAAAAAACTCCACCATTTTCGTGTAATAACTGTCCGCCACCTGACAGATGCCGTCCCGGTACATTTTTTTGAATGTAATGGTTTTCTGTGCGGTGTCCGGCTTCGCCTGCTCCTTGCTGTTCCCGGCAAGCACACGCCGAAGCTCCGCAAGGCGTTTCTTTTCCGATAAGGTCAGTCCCGCCTTTTCCGGCGTCTGTCTATTTTTTCCCGGCTTCTGCTTTTCCGCTTCTGCCTTTTGCTTTTTCTTCAAGGAAACATACCTCCCTCCTTATTTTTTCCCGTTCCTCCAACTGCTTGTAGAGGTTTTCCGATTTATACGGTCTGATTCCCGGCGTGAGTACCTTCTGCCGGAGCATGAAGTATAAAATCTTCTCTGCCGGGAAACCGTCTTTTTCATACATTGCCAAAAAGAAGAATGGCAGCATTGCGCCCACCATGATAAGCGCCGCCCCCTGTGTCCCCAATACCCCTTTGGTAAGGAAATATAAAGGCACTCCCACAAGTGCAGCCCCCGAAAAGCAGATAATCTGCCTTTTGGTGAGGTTCAACGCCACTTTTGTCTTGATTCCACTCAGGTCTTTTGGCACTGGTACGGATATTGCCATAGTCTGCTCCTTTCGTGGGAAATGCCCGCCAAGCACAGTATTTTTGTACTCAATGGGCATTGAAAATTGATTTCGATAATGAGCCTGTCTTGAATAAGCTGAAACAGAGGATTACGGTATATGCCGCAACCGACCACAATGCGCTGTGCAGATTGCCCGCCACTGCGACACTCGCCACAAGCACAGCATAGATCGCCACGCACACCATGATAAAGAACCCCTGAAATGCAAGAGCCACAAGCCCTTTTAAATAATTTGTCCCGATTGTACCCCATTCCCGGTTGGTAACTGTCGCTGCCGGGATTGGCGCTACTGACACATAAAGGTATATTTCAATCATGCGCCCGTATAGAATGACGGTGATGAGGACGGACATGATTTTCATACATAAGCTGATGACCATAGTTTCCAGACCAAGACCGATAAGCTCCCCTATCCCCATTGTATCAATCTGGTTGTTGAACATGGTGGTAAGGGTAGCCTGTACGTCAAGGCTTGTGGAGCCGGATATGGAAGATGCCGCTTGCGTCACCACATGGCTTCCCACATCAAACACCGCCATGACTATATCAAAGGTCTTGGAAAGCAGCATGACAGCGATACAAGCCTTAAATAAAAAACGGAAGAACAGGCTTGTATCAAAGTCATGCATATTGTTTTTGTCGATTACCATTGTTATCAGCTCATAGATCAGCACAAAACTGATTATCATGCCTGCTATGGGGACTACCACGTTTTCCGAAAGCGTCCGTATCATGCTGAATATGCCAGCGTTCCAAGTGCTTGGCGTCTTGCTGACCTCCCCCGCAATCGTGCCGACCTTATCATTGACATCGGAAAACATGGTATCAAGGTTATTAAGTACCCACCCCTGCAGCATCTCCTTTATGAAATCAGTGATTTTGTCTATGATGCCGCCCATTTATCTTATGAAAACAGGCTGGAGAGCTGTGGAATCACCGTCTGCGCCACAATGATAATGCCCCCTCCACTCATAAGCTGCTTGATTCCCTGTGATTTTGCGCCCGGATTATCATTTCCGTATCCCTCAAGAAGATTGATAACGCCCCATACGCCAACGCCTGCGCCGATTGCTGTTACGACTGTCTTTAATCCTGTTACCGCTGTTGTAAAAAATGCCATGTTTCTACCTCTTTCTTTCTCAAAAATAATTTTGTCTGGTTTCTGAAAGAGTTTTTTCGTGTAAAATGCCCTGCCTTATGGTAAGATAAAGACAGGGCAATCCTTTAGGAAGAACCCTGCGGGCATCCGGCATATTCAGTTTGGCGATTGGCTATGCCGGACGCTTTGTTTTGTCCTTTCCCAAGTACATTCAAAACTCCGTTCCACTTCTGGACTTTTTGTCCAAAAGTTCTGCGACTGGTTGACGGGTTCCATATTCAGTTTTTCAATATTCAGTTGTCATGCTTCAATCACGCCCGCATCCTCCACCTCATCAATGGTGTCATTGTCCCTGACTCTTGCTTTACACAGGTTTTTCACATATTTTTCGATGTCTAAGGCGTTCTTGTCATCAAAATCGGACAGAAGCCGGTACTGCTTGTGCTTTGTGATGTCAAACTTATTGGAGAAGAATGGTCTAACCCCTCTAAGCTGCATGATACATTTTCCACCATCCATAACCGAAATCTCATCCATCGACATCAATTCTTTTCCGGTCTTTTGATAATTTAAACCGTAGGACTGCGACGTACCCCTTGTGTCAGAGGTATTGTAAAGGTCTATCGTTTCCTTACCCAAAATTTCCGCCATCTCTTTTAAGGTGGTCTTTTCCTTCCCTCCGAGGAATAAGGTGGTATCACAATTCCCTTCAATGGTGTCAGCGTTGTCCTTATAAATCGCTTTAAGCTGCGACTTTGACTGCAAGATAATGGAAGCCGATATTTCCCGGCTCCGGATTGTGGCAATCAGCTTCTCAAACTTTGGTATCTGCCCGATATTTGCAAACTCATCGAGTAAGCAGCGCACATGGACGGGCAATCTCCCATGATACACATCGTCCGCCCTGTCACAGAGCAGATTGAAAAGCTGCGTGTACATGATTGACACGATAAAATTGAACGTGTCATCGGTATCGGAGATAATGACAAACAACGCTGTCTTTTCATCCCCGATCATATCCAACCCCAACTCGTCATAGCTTGTCAGGTCACGCAGCTCCTTGATGTCAAAGGGGGCTAAACGTGCGCCGCAGCTAATTAAAATGCTTTTCGCTGTCTTGCCCGCCGCCAGTTTGTATTTTTTATACTGTTTTACCGCAAAATGCTCCGGCTCTCTTTCCTCCAGCTCATCGAACATCAAATCAACGGGATTTTTAAATTCCTCGTCATCCTCCCTTGCTTCACTGGCATTTATCATGTCAAGCAGGGTAGTGAAATTCTGTTCTTCCTCCACGCACTCATACCAGATGTACCCGATCAGTGCGGTGTAATAGAGCTTTTCGGCTTTCACCCAGAAATCTTCGCCGGACTGCTGCCCCTCCCCTTTTGTGTTTAAGATGATTGTGTTTACGAGTTTCAAAATGTCCTTCTCGCTCCGGATATAAACGAGAGGATTGTAGTGCATGGACTTCTTGAAGTTAATGGTATTCAGCACTTTTACCCGGTAATGATTCTTTAAGAGCATTTTTCCGCACTCTACTAACACTGTACCCTTCGGATCAGTGACAACATACGATGAGTGCATCTGCATAAGGTTCGGTTTTACAAAAAACCTCGTCTTGCCCGAACCGGAGCCGCCGATAACAAGGATATTTTTATTCCTCGCATACTTCGGCTGTTTTGGTCTGCCGGACATCATCAGCCTTTCCGTTTCTGTGAGTAGCACGTTATTCTCAAATACCGGATCGACATAAGGCTCAATGTCTTTCGCTGTCCCCCACCTCGCAGAACCGTACTCCATGCCATGCCGGAACTTCTTGGCGTTCTTGGCTTTGAAATACACCACAAGGCGGAGCGCAATGCCGCATCCTGCCCCTATCAGCAAATCTCTTGGATAAAAACTCGGTAACGGGTTGGAAAATAAATCCTCCATCCCCGCCATGACTGCCATCATCTTTGCGGAAGCGTCCTGCCCCGGCGATACCCGCCACAGCCACGCAATCTTGTCGCAGAAATACCCGGCAAGCACATAGGGGAGGTTCATAAGGAGAAGTTTCTTTTTGTCAACATTCCCCGTTTTTGCCTTCAGCTTTTCAGGGATTGATTTTAGGTCTTTGGCAATGCCTTCTACGATTTTACTCATAATGACTGCCCCCTGTCCTTCTGGTGTTCCCTTGCCCTTTCCCGGTTTTTATCCTTGCCTAGCTGCTCCCGGAACTGCGCCAGCTTCTCCTTTACGGAGATGCGGTTATGCTTTTTCTCATTAACTTTTACAAACTCCTTAAATGCCTGCGTTATTACGTCGGCATCTTTGCCCTTGAATAATACGATGTGCTTCGGCGGCTTTTCCGTCTTATCCTTCTTCACAGCGAACTGCACGTTATACTTCTTTGCCACTCTCTCAAAGGACTTGATGTTGTTATCCGTCACCTCAATGCTCGAAGCGCCCATACCCTGACCGACCAGCTCTTTCACTGATATTTTCCCATGCGGCATCTGCTTTCCCTGTTTCCGGTGTTCCAGATACATCTTCATAGCCTTTTTCAGCACGTCGGCAGTCAGCCGGGAAGATTTAAACACAAGGGCAATCGTTTTTTGTGTCACTTCCTCCTGCATGGTTTTCCTCCTTCTACTTCTTTTATTGCTGTACCCCCGTCAGGGTGGGACGTACAGCCTGTGAATTAAATATTTCATAAGTTCTCCTTTCTGACCGGATTATGGCAGCTCCGGCTTCCACCCTTCTTTCAGTGCTTCGATTATCCTCGTAAACCCACTTTCCAAGTCAGCAAAGCAGATTGGAATATCCCCCGGATTTCTGATATAGGTATCCAGAAAGCGGTAAGAAAGCCGCCCGCCATCCTTTCCAATGCTGACGCAGTAAACAGAGGCAAACTCCCCGTTTTCCAGCATCCATATCTCATTTTCAAGGCACAGGACAAACCTGTCTGAAAACAGCTCTTTTATTTCGCAGCCTATCAGACAGGCTGGATAACAGAAAAGCTCATCCGTCATGTCAAACGGTTCATTCCCCGTACCATCATCCCCTTCCAGCATCATCACGTCTTTCATGTTCTCTTTGATATAAGGGAATAACTGGCTGGCATAGTTGTCCGCCGCATATTCCCCCGGTTCGCTTCCTTCGCCTGAAAACTCTGCAAAATCATCAAACTCACTATCCTCATACAAACGGAAAAGCCGAAGGAGATACTCACGCACCTCCCCCTCTGTTAATCTCTCCTTCTGTACGTCATTTTCCCTCTCCGCTTTGGGTTTCCTTTTCCCTGCCGCATAACGGATTCTTCCAAATACCGCTGCTCCCGCCACAGCCGCAGAGAGGGCTGCTGCTATTTTTTTGTGTTTCATTTCCCTGATTTCTCCTTTCCGCTTCTGGACAAAAAGTCCAAAAGTTTTATTAACGCAAAAAGACGGTTACAAATCTGCATAATCTGTAACCGCCCTAACGCTGTGCTATCTCCATTAATTTATTTCTGTAGAATGCCTTAAAAAATGCCCGGTTATTGTCATACTGGATAACCGCCTGTTTTTTTTCTTCTTCTGACAGGGAATCATACCATGCCACAAATTCATCCCGTATCTCCCTCATCTGCTTTCTTGCTGCTATGGCATCCTCTAAAGAATGGCACGTCTTGGAAACAAGCGAACCTTGAAACCGCATTGCGGCAACCCATACATTCCGGGTGCTGATAAAACTTACCCCCTGATAGCCGCTGGTGTTGTTTTTCATCGGGCTTGCATCTCCACGCCGGATACGCTCTATGTTTGTCCCCATGACATAATTTTTTTCAATGTTATGGTAATGCTGTTTTCCATGTTCAGAATTTCCGATATATCCGGTTTTACTGCATCCGCAGGAATGGGTAGGGTTATTCCTCTTGGTTATTTCCGGAGCCGGTCTTTCAATAATGTTCCCGCAGTCACATCGGAATCTCCAGATACATTGTCTGCGCTCTGACATATTTCCTGTCGGCTCTACCGCAACCAGTTTCCCAAACCTTTTCCCGGTTATGTCCTTCCTCTGCATTTTATGATGCTCCGCCGCATAGCACCCGCAGCTTGCAGTGCCAACCGTCCTAAGATATGCCGACGTCCTGTTTATCATTTTTCCACAATCGCACTGACACAGCCAGACCACATCATTCTTTTTTTGCTTCGGAAGTTCCTTCAGAACGGTCAGCCAGCCAACCTTTTTCCCTGTATAATCAGTCTTTTTCATCCTGACCTCCTTCCCCCTTCTGGACAAAAAGTCCAAAAGTTTTATAAATGCAAAAAGAGCAGCTACAAACCGCTGTTTACGGTCTATAACTGCCCTTACGCTGTCTGCCATATTTCATTATCTGTACCGGATCACCGGACACTGCTTCGTCTTTTTCCCTATATTCCTACGTTCCAGAGCGAAAACCATATCCCCGGTACGCTCAAAATACCCTATGTCCTTCTTCCAGCTCATGCCGCATTTACAATGCTGCAAACCAATAAACTGCTGTTTCATTTTCCTTCCGCAGTTCGGGCATACCTTTTTGCTCCTGCCTTTCTGCTTTACTTTCGCTGTTTCCGGTTTCATTCAGACCATCTCCTGTACTTTTATACTGATGCCATTTTACCAGATTTATCGCCGGAATTGTAAATTATATGCAATTTAATCGAAAGCGTCTTTACACAGGGCTACAAAATATTTCTTTTTCTCCAGTATTTCCTCCTGCCTGTCTTTGGAAAGCGTCTGGAATATCTCGTCATAGTCAAGCTCCGCAAGCGGCGTACCAAGCACAGGCGTTAAGACTTCATGCTCATACCATATCCGCCAGAGTTCCTCAAACAGTTCTTTACTGTCTGAAAATGCCATCGCTGAATCAAAACCATCTCCCTCACTGAACCATTGCAGACGGACAAAGCCGAATCTCCCGGCATCCGCCACCATCACATCCGTCATCTCATACAGCTCCGCAAACGCATCCGCCACCTTCCGGCACTTCGCCTGCTGTTCTTCCGTAATAAATATTTCTGCCATAGCGCACCCTCCTGATCCACTTCTGGACAAAAAGTCCAAAAGTTATTTATTCTCTTTTAAACAGTAAATCGTGCAGAGGTCAGCATATAATACGCCCTCCCCGCATTTTATCGTGTCAAACAAAAGGCACTGGAACAGCACGTCACGCACACCCTCAAGGCTTGCAATCCCCTGTTCTTTTTCTGAAAAGCCTGTGCCGGGAATACCCACATCCGCCGATGCCGCCCGCCTTGCGGAGATACAGTGCGTGTAAAGTCCGAGTATATATTTATCCGACATAGGGAAAGCAAATGTTTCCTGCCCGTCATATGTTACCCTGTATTTATCCTGTTCCCCTTCCGGCAGTTCAAAGAAGCACTGCACTGTTTCCAGATAAGTATGCCCATCAAAATCCGGCTTTATTTTCTTTCCGTACCTGCGGATTGTGGAAAAGAGGGTATTCCGGTCAATAAAGGATCGGGTACGCTTAAAAGCTGGTTTCCTGCCTTTTAAGTCCATGTAAACATTATTCCCTGTCCCTTTCCCGGCAAACCTGCCATAATCGCCAATCCGCAGCAGATAGGACAGCACCTCCAGCAGCTTTTCCCTTGACGCAATCTCCTGATAAGGGGAACTGCCAAATTCTATCCTCACAAACCTTAACGGGCAGCTCCCCTTTGCAATCTCCCGTTCCATTACCCGGTCAATATCCCTCATGGATTCCATTTATCCATCTCCTTCCACTTTGGGCTGGAACATCCCTTTTTCTTCCCAACCGCCGCCATACATATCATGCTGCACCAACTGCTGGTAATAGTGGTTCATGGTGTTAGGCGCATTGTAGAGGGCAGTCACCATGTACGCCCTGATGTTGGCTATCTTGGTTGTGGTTTCCCTCATGCACCCGATAACATACTCCAAATGGGAGCTGTTCAGCTTCAGGAACTTTGATTTTACAAGCTCATAAGGGTAATCTTCCCCGTTGACCTTTACCGTCTTACGCTTCACGCACACAATCTCGCAGATAACCTCATACAGTTCCTCATACAGCCCCTTATCCTGCCAGTCCCCATATTTCATGTGATGCTCGTATTCAATATTGTCACGAATAATTTCCATGTAGGCAGTGGCATTATCCATCACATCAATCATACCATTATCCGGCTTGCCCGGTTCTTGTTTTTCTATTCCTCTATCCGATTGATTGATAGGATTGGTATAACTCAGATCAGTATAATTAGTATTGTTATAATTAGGGTTCGATTTTTGAACTTCCAGAGGTTCGTTTTCTGAACTTCCAGAAGTCTGCTTTTTGAAACTCTTGAAGTCTGTTTTTTGAACTTCCAGAAGTTCAATTTCTGAACTTCTGGAATCCTGATTCTTGTACTTCTTGAAGTTCAGTTTTTGAACTTCTGTGGAAACATCAGTGCCTGCGGGTTCTGCCGCTGTGCCTTCCCCACCTGCGGGCGGCTCTGAAAGGACAAAGTTCTTGACATATATGATGTCCGGCTTTCCCAATCCCTGCCTTTTCTTCTCAATCAGACCAATCCCTTTTTTGCTGTCAAGCTCCGCAAGCACCTTTGCACAGGTGGCTCTGGCGCACCCCAAATCTTCCATGATGTTCTCAACCGTATAATGGATATACGCCCTGTTCTCATCATCAAACCAGCCGTTTTTCATGGATAATGCCATCCTGTCAAGCATCAGACCGTAAAGGAGTTTCGCATCACTGGATAAGCCTTTGAAACGCCTGTCTTTAATCAGCAGCCTCGGCACTCTGTAAAAGGAAAACTGTTCCGCTTCCGCACCGTAATAGTAATCGAATTTCAAACCGCCATCCATTCTGCCCGCCCTCCTTCCTATTGTCTTTTCTTCCATTCATCCAATAGCTGAATGATGATGCCCTCTATTTCCTCACTGCTGCAGTCCTCCGCAAAATATTCGCTGATTTTATCCGCTTTCAGTGTCACTTTCCGTTCCTTCGGCTTTTCCTCCGTCAGTATCAGGCGCACCATCGCAAGGGTAAGCTCCCCGGTCTTGCCATATTCCTTGATTTTTGCCGACTGCACCATGCTGACGTTACAGCCCTTTTCCTCAATAGTAACCTGTACCCACTGCTGCGCTTCTTCCGTCAGAAAGGAAATATCCACGCCCTGTGAGAAGCCGAGCTTTTTATTATCCACCATAACAAGGAGTTCATCGGACAGGCGGGAGAGCCAGATATACCGCTGAACCTTTTTGGCGTTCTCCCCGGCAGCTTCGCCCACTTCATCAAGGGTGTTCTTCCCTGACTTCTTCCCCTGATGCTTCATGGCTTCATATTTCATCTTGTAGGCTTTCGCCTTTTCGCTTGGCAAGATGTCCTCCCGCTGGATATTGGAATCCACCATGATAATTGTAGCTTCATCATCGGTGTAATTGCGGACAATCACAGGCATTTCCGTCTTTCCGGCAAGCTCCGAGCCACGCCTGCGGCGGTGTCCGGCTATGATTTCATAGCCGCCGCCTGCCCTCGGTCTTGCAATCCCCGGCACAAGCACCCCATACTGCCGGATACTCTCTGTTGTTTCCTCCATCTTCTCGTCATCTTCCACCCGGAACGGGTGGTCTTTGAACGTATAAAGCTCTGCCAGCGGCGCATTGATAATCTGTTCAACGCCGCTTTCCTGTGCGGCACTCCCGCCGAATAAATCATCAAATTTTTCCAGCGTAATCTTTGCTGCGCTTCCCGATTTTGCGTTACTGCCCATCTGCAAGCACCTCCTTTGTCAGAGAATCATAGGCTGACGCCACTTTTCCCTTTGGATCATGCTTATAAATGCTGATGCCCTCCGCTGAAATCTCCGCCGCCCGGACGGAAATGGGAATAACATTGGCAAATATCCTCACCCGGCTTCCATAGGCTTCCTTCAGCATGGAGCTGATGTCCTTTGCGTAATTCGTCCGGCTGTCCACCATTGTAAGCAGAATCCCCTCAATCTCCAGTTTCGGGTTAATCTGCCGCTTTACCTTACCGACCGTCTTAATAAGCTGCTGCAAGCCTTTGACGGGCAGATATGCCGCCTGTACGGGTATCAAGATGCTGTCGGCGCTGGCAAAGGCATTTATGGTAATCATGCCGAGGGAAGGCATACAGTCAATCAAGATATAATCGTAGCTCTCCTTCACAATCTCTATGTATGACCGGAGTACCGTTTCCCGGCTCATCACATTCACAAGGGAAACTTCCAGACCGGAAAGCTCGATGTTCCCCGGCATTAAGTCTATCCCTTCCTCATGGTGGAGAATGCCTTCTCCCGGCTCTACTTCCTCGTCATTGATTAAGTTCCCCATAATGGTTGCAAGCGTGACTTCCAGACTGTCCGGCTCTGTAAAGCCTAAACTTGCGGTCAGACTGCCCTGTGCGTCCGCATCAATCAGAAGCACCTTCTTACCCTGTTTTGCCAGCCCGATGCCTAAGTTGCTTGTGGTGGTGGTCTTGCCGACTCCGCCTTTCTGGTTTGCGATTGCGATTATTTTACACATGATAATTCTCCTTTGCTTTCTACTGGTTTTCTTTTACGTTGCTTTTCCTGACTTCCACATAAGTCCTGTAATATTTCTTTGTCCCTTTGTTTGGGAACATATCGGAAAACTCCGTCACTTCGATTTTCGGGTTCCTCTGTAAAATCTTCCCGAACCACTTAATATCGTTCTTTGTTCCCATAAGCCTGACTTTTAACATCAATCCCGTCCTCCAAGCATGGCGTACAAGTTGTGGTTATATGTTACATATTCCGGATAACGAATCTGTACCGCCTGCCAAAAATAGGGCGCATAGGCACAGCAGAACAGTTCTTCCACTGTGTACCGTCTGCACTCGTCCACCTGTTCCTCCGCATCATCATAATCAAGGACACTCGGCGTACCGTTGCAGTAAAGGTTATACGCCATCCTGACTACTTTCACGCTCCCGCTGGTCTGCCAGCCTTCATGCAGGCACTCCGTTTTTACACAGCCTGTCTTAAAATCATAGATACTGTAAATGTTCCTTCTTGTGTCATCACTGATACCAAGACAATATACAAGTGCTTTGTGGTACACGTCCTGATACCTGACCTCTTTCAATTTCTCATAGTAGAATTTTTCATGTGCATCGCTGATAAAAATAATCGCTTTCTCTGCTCCTAACGCTGTACTACTCATGTTCATTTCCTCCATCTCTTATTTTGTTTTTTGACCATAACAAAAGGACACTTCCCTAAAATTTTCTTTTAGAAAAATGTCCTTATCGTACAAAATATTAACTTGAACTGACACGAGTTTAATTTAAAATCATTTATTTTAACCCTTTAAGAGAGTTTATTTTGTCGTACTCTTGTCGTACCATACTAGCTTTAAGTCCGCAAACCCTTGATTTTACTGGTCTTTTCCGCCAAGCGTTTTCATTGTCGGGAATAATATTCAGGTTAAAGCATTATCATGTATTATCCCGTATTTACGCCTTTTCCAACAGTTTGCATCAATGCATTATCACGCATTATTATGTACTGTCATTTCAAAATTCGTTGCAATTTTGTTGCAAAAACTCTTTTTTGTTACATAAGTCCCACCCAAGGACTCTTTCCTAAAATACATCGTATTTTTGTGCTAAATTCTTCATTGATTCCGTTTTTTTCATGTCTGTAACTTCGGCATATATATCCATCGTGGTTTCTATGTTCGCATGTCCCATAATGGACTGGATTACCTTGATATTGGTTTCCTGTTCACAGAACCTTGTGCAAAAGGTATGCCTCAAGTGATGGCAGGAAAAATGTGGCAATATAATCGGCTGCCTTTTCTCTCTTTTCGCTTTCAACACTTCCTCCGCATTATAATTCTCTGAAATACGCCGAATCGTCCGGTTGACTGTCTGGGGATTATGTACGTTCCCAAAACGGTTGCAGAACACAAACCCTGTCATACCATCAATCTCCGTGCAGTTGAATCCATTCTCTTTCTGTGCTTCGTGTTCCTCCTGAAAAGCATCATACACCGCACCCATCATCGGAATTACCCGGATACCGGCTTCCGTCTTTGGCAAGGACACCTGTAAAACACTCCGTCGCTTTTTTGCACCATCCATTGGATAATACACAACACTGTGATTTATACTTATTGTCCTGTTTTCAAAATCCAGATCCTGCCATCTCAAGCCGATGATCTCACCAATCCGTCCACCTGTTCCAAGTAGCACCGTAAATAAAGGCGCCCAATGGCAATATATCGGATTGTTCCTGGTGTATTCCATAAATGCTCTCTGCTGCTCTAATGACAATGCATGTCTAACACCATGATTCCTTCCCGGTTTCTTCTTGACCTGTGCCATAGCTCCGTCACTGGGATTGACACGGATGATTGCATCCCGGACTGCAAGCTGGAATGTTGGATGTAGCACCGTATGAATGGTTTCCAATGTGTTAATCTGCAGATTTTTCTCATTCAGCAGATGATAATAAAAATACAATACATCGGAATACTTAATCTCCCCTATCTTCCGTTTCCCAAATTCCGCCCTTACAAAATGGTCATACATATATTTGTAATTCGTATATGTTGTTTTCCGCAAGTCAGTTTTCGTTGATATGTAACGGTCAAAGACAAAATTCAAGTCTGCGTTTCCTGCGGCATAAACATCCAGGCCGTCAAGCTGATCTTTCAGCAACTTATCCTCTTTTTCACGAAGCGTCCGCAAATCATTTGCGTAAATGTAACGTCTTTTTCCATAAGGATCAGTATATGTGTACATATACCTCATATCCTCTGTCCGTTGGCTTTCCCCTTTCCTTAAAGCCCTGCCCTTATTATCTTTTCTTGCTTTTGCCATCTCTGCTCCTTCATTAATGGAAAGAGATTCTGCAGCACTTCAAGCATTACGGATTCTGGTATAATAACTCTATTCCTTTTAGCAATGCTTGTGTCATGGTCATATTATGACTGGCAGCATACTTAATGAACTTTTCGTATTCACTATCGGAAAGCCGGATTGTTATTGACTTCAACTTAGGAGACTCTTTTTTAGGTCTCCCGATTTTCGCCATCTATATGCACCTCCATTCATAACTAAGTCTATTATAATTTCTGTAAGACAAAAAGTCAAGTGTTTTTGTCCGACAAAAATATTTTTTCAGAATCTCTTCATTTGACTATCCTCTAACTCTAAATGTTTCTAAATATTCTTCAAAAATATCGCAATTTACCAATACCAGCTTATCCAATTTATAGATTGCATTTGCATCTTTTGCCATCTGCTCGAACTTTCTCTGGCACATACTGTATAGCTCTGCGCCCTCCTTGTATCTGACAAACCGTTTCTTATTTATATTACGTGGCATTTTCTACCCTCCTTCCAAAAAATTTTACCCTGCAGGTGGCTGTCAGGAAACAGCTCCATTCGCCATAGAATACAAAAAACTGCTAATAACAGTTTTCATGTAGGAATTGCAATCTTTTCAGACCGGAACAGCTTACTCCGGAAGTATCATTATCAGAAACAGCATCATCGCCGCAAAGTCCCTGTCCCTTTGCCAGTAATCAAATATCTATCGCTCGTATCTTTACTTCAATGTCCGAATCAACATTCCATCGTTTCCAATACCTACCACTTTACGACATGATGTCGCAAAGTGGCAGATACAGATAGTCATGGCGTATTCATTAAATAGCTCCACTGCTCCATACGTCCTGCAGGATTCTCAATATGAACTTGTCAAGGTACAATATTTTTGTCAGCTTCCGAAAGGGTAAGGAAACTATTTGCCGGTTATGCTATTTCAAAATTCAATATTTTTGTAATCAGCTTTGTTTCCAATCTCTTACGCAAGGTTTCATCCACACAATAATGCGGCTGTCCATATTCATCGTACAAACACTGTATAGAAAGCCTTGCTATGTAACCTTCATAATGGCTCAACACTTTATGAATTGCCCCTATATCTCCTTCTGATGCTGCCTTAATAATATGGAACGGCAGCAAATTGACATTCTTAGTCTGTTTACCTTTTCTTTTCATCCGTATGTTCCTCCATAATATTTTTCATCAATTCTAGCGAACGCTTTCTGTGTTCATAGACTGTACTACGGACAAGATTCAATGCCCTGCCAATTTCTGCATCGCTCATATCCATAAAATAAGAAAGCAGAACCACATCCCTTTTCTTTTCAGAAAGTGCCTGCAACGCCTCCGCAATCAACATATCCTTCACTTCTATATCATAGCCAAGTACCTGGAACCATTGATTTTCCACTCCATAGTCATCCACAGTAAAAAGTCTGCCCATATCCTTTTCTGACAATTCCGACAGCATCACCTCATGCTTCTGCCTGTAAGCGATATGTCTGCGGTAGTCTATCTTTTCGCCTTTCAATGCCAGTTTGCATATCCGGTCAAATTGTTTCCGGACTGCCATTTCATCATAGGAAGAAGATTTCCTCATTCGAGTTCACCTCCTTCCCGTCCTGCCGGATTACGGTAGGATTTCTATTTTCCCTTTCATTCAATAGCCCGAATGGGACAATGCGAATGTTCGGGTCTGGAAGAAAATTTTTAATAATCTTTCAGAAATATAAAAAACGCCCAGATGGACAGATGCCCACAGGACGTATTTTAACAACACATAAGTTGTAACCCTAATTTCATTATAAATTTTTACCCTGGATTCAAGGTTAAGAGTGTTAAATGGTCAGTATACTATGTCTCAATCATTTTTTTACTAATACAATTCCCGCTTTTCCTTATGGATATTGGATTTGCATGGTTTTTATAAATCAAAAAAATGATTGAGACGCTATACTAATATAACCCACTGCAAATAAATAAGCTTTGGTACATACCTTTTTATCAATTAATATAGCTATCGCAACACCACATTCCTATACTGTTATTTTGCGTTTTATTTGAGGTCATTTTGAGTCAAATTAGTCGAATTATATAATCCCTTTTTTATGCCTTGCCACAACAATCATTAGATGGCTGATTATTGCTGTGGCAAGGGTTCCAGGGGTTTGGGGGTGGAAGACCCCCCACGGTAAACGCATATCTCTGTTTTCACAAAATACTCAGAGCAGAACTGATTCAATTTGGCAGATGTGCATAATTGTGCTCTTATAGTAATTGAAGTAATTAAGCTCTGAAAGGTACAAAATTTGTTTTTTCATTACGAAAACTTCATACAGAGCAAAATAAGCAAAAAGCTTGCGTTTACCGTGGAAGACCCCCAAGGTTTTCTTGATAAATTAATTTGCTTGAAACTGGAGCAAATAGCGTGACGTTCTACACTATACCTTTAACCCAAAATTTACCTACATAGCTTAGTATGGTTATACTAGCTTATTTTTCTTAAAATCACTTTAGAAGATTCAATTATTTCTGCAATAATTTTCAATTCTTTCTGACTACAATCTTGTATAATATCCATAATTTCATTCTTCAAGACAGGTGTTTCAATTTTCATACATTCAGCCAGTACCATCTCTGGTGGTATATTTAATTCATTTACAATTTTAATGAAGGTAGATAAACTTACTTTTGTTTTTCCCGTCTCTATATTACTAATATGTTGACTAGTGACCCCCACTAACTCAGCTAGTATTTCCTGTGTCATGTTACGCCTTTTCCTTATATCTTTTATGTGCGCCCCAAGTACTTTTTCATACTCCATAACTATATGACCTTCTTGAGATTGCAGAATCAAGATGCACAGATAAATCCACCATCTTTTGTACTCAGTATGAACCGGTAGAGTGGTATTCACGCATTACTCCAACAGAGGCTGCTGGAAGTCCTATTTCAGAAGCAATCATGGATCGAATCATTCACAATTCATATGAAGTGTTGATTGATGGTAAGGTATCCATGCATGAGCGTCACGGATTGAAAGCAGCCCAGAAAGGAGGCATCCATGAATAATTATTGTGCATTCAGTAAAGATCATCATTGTATCAAGTGGCAAGACTATGTGTTAGCTCGTCTTGAACTGGAAGAATGCGATGAATTATGTCATGGCAACTGGATTGAAATAGAATCTCTCCAGCGTCAGGTACATTTCCTGAAAAAGCTTCTGGAAGAAAACGGCATTGTATTACCAGACGATTATTATGACCTATGATTTATTCAGTTGTATTTATAATTAACAGGCAGTTGCCTGATAATTAGCATAAAATAGCATTGGCTCAGTCTCCGTGAGGGTGGCTCTCATCCTCCGTGGGACTGGCTCAGTTTGACCGTGCAAGTGGTTCACTTGGAACGGAATATACACAATTAATGCTGTAGATGCAATATAGAGCACTTTTCCTACAATTTCTTTACTTTTTTCTTCTTTATTTTCGACTACTTCAATACCTTTTAAGATATAATCTGTAGTAACATTAAAATAATCACTCATTATAATTATTTTTTCCACATCGGGCATGCTCTGCTCACTTTCCCATTATACTGACTGCCTGCTATCTATCTCTTTATATTGAAATCCAATATCTACTTCCTGTATCTTTGATTGAAGCTGTTCCTTCCATCCGGCACAGGAACTTCTGTTTTTCACAACAGCAAAGTCAAGAAATGCTGTCAGATTATATGGAAATTCCAGGGTATTATAATCCTCTTCCGAAAGATATTGACTGGTCACATATGCAACTGGATAAACCTCTGAATTTTCATAAATATTCTCTGCGATTTCTTTGTAACCTGGAATATTTTCCTGTGAGACAATATGCTCTTTGTAATCTAACCAGCAGTAAGAGATATTTACTCGACTGTTTGGGGCATGAATCCTATCATAGTAGTACTGGAAATCTGGAAATGGAATATCCTTCTTTTTAATATTTTTCTGAGGATAAAAAAGTAATTCCACCTCTTTTGGTGGCATCATCTGGAGTTCTTCAATCGGAATTCCTCCCGCGTGATAACGTTCCATAATCAAAGATAATGTTCCGGATCCAATCTTATACCGATCCATGCTAGAACTTCTTAATTTTTATATTATATTGGCTTGAATCCTTTTCCACGCACTTCATTCGATTCTATTGTAACAAGAAACGCTGATGAATCTACTTTCTTTACAGCTTTTTGAATCGTATGCATTTCTTTATTGTTACATGCACACATTAATACTTCTTTTTCACGTCCTGTATAACTTCCTTCTGCCTTAATCAAAGTTGCCCCTCGTTGTGATAGCTCATCAATTTTTGCCGCAATTTGTGGTCCCTTTTCTGTTACAATCAAAGCAAGTTTTCCAGCATCAACGCCATACATTAGCTTATCTACGACAAATGATAGAATATACGTTCCAATTAATCCATAAATAATCTTATCAATGTTTCCACGCATCAGAATTCCACCAATAATTACAATAATAAAATCCATAACAATGATAATTTTTCCTACAGAAATATGTGGCTTTGCCTTGTGTATTGCCATCAAAACAAAATCTGCTCCACCTGTAGAGGTATCTCTCATGTAAATTAATGCATATCCGATTCCTGAGAATACACTCATACAAATACAAGATAACATCATATCACCTTGGTAAACTGGAAACAATGGAACAACCCAGTCCATCAGTATATTAGAAATTAACATTGTCTTTATTGATCTTAAAAAAAATTGTTTTCCCAACAACTTGTAACAAATTAAAATAATTGGAATATTCAAAATTGTCGTCATTGTACCAATTGGAATTTTCCAAAAATAATAAAACACGATTGCAATACCTGATATACCTGCTACCGGAAATCCAGATGCCACTGCAAAATTATAGACTCCAATCGCAATGAAACAACCACCTACAATATCAAGTAAAATATCAATTAAAAATGTCTTTGCCTTTGATTTCAATGTGAGTTCCTCCCTATTACGGAATCTTATTTCTTTTGCATCACAATACATTGATATGTTTGCAGTTTTATTGAACCTGTAAGGATTTCATCAGTAATCAAATTTGTATAACATTCATTCAAAACCATCTTCACAGGATGTCTGTTAAAATTCTGAAGAAAATATACATCATCTTTCTGTTCTTTTCCACTTCTTTTTGAAACAGTAACTCCATAAGGTAATGTTTCCGTCAAATTTGCTTCCACATTTGCTTCCTCAATTACATCGCCCAAAAATTCTTTCAAAAATTCCAGATCTGGTTGAACAACAACATAGTAAGCTTTTCCTTTGCCATACGCATTTTCTGTAATTGCTGGAGTATTTACATTGTAATCTTGCAAGTATGTTCCCAACGGCTTTGCAGTTTGAAGTGTCACAACTTCTCTTAACACACCGGCTTTATATACACCGTCTTTATAGGAGAAAGTATTTGGAAAATATTCATTCCCCACATCAATCTCATCAACTGATAATCCTAGCAATCTCTCATGTGGTCTCTCTCCAATAAAACATAAATCTGTTTCATTTACTACTCCACTCCAATAAGTTGTTACATATATTCCACCTGCTTCCACGTATGCTTCTACTTTATGAATATACTCTTTTTTATGCAAGTACAAGGTCGGAGCAACCACAAGCTGATAATCTAACAACTCTCGATCCATGGAAATTATATCAACTTCAATTCCTTTTTCCCAAAAAACCCGATAATATTTTAAAAGTTCTTCCGTATAATCAAATTTTCTCGATATTGCTTGTGCGTCAGAAAGAGCCCACCAATTTTCCCAATCCATAATAATAGCTACCTTCGCCCTATTACATGTACTTAGTATTTGACTGCTTAGCTTTTCTAGATCTTTGCCAATCCAAGCAACTTCTTGAAAAACTCTATTCTTTTCTGACGCATCATGATCAACAACCGCTCCATGAAACTTTTCACTCGATCCTCTGCTTTTTCTCCATTGAAAATAAAGAACACTATTCGAACCTAACGCAATTGCCTGCATTGAAGATAAGTAATTCATCCCCGGTCTTTTTACATTATTTTCCTCATCCCAATTCACAAGTGATGGTGTTGATTCCATCATCAAAAATGGCTTCTTCTGAAATCCTCTCATCTGGTTATGCATAAAGGCTGCCCACACAGCAATCGGTACTTCATCTTCTTTTGTATGCCAACTCGGATAAGAGTCCCAAGAAATCACATCCAACTCCTCTGCCCATTTATCATAATCCAATGGTGAAAAATACATCATCATGTTTGTTGTAACTGGAAGATCCGAATATGTTTTAACAGCTCGAATCTCTTCTCTACAAAAGTCCTGTAACTGTTCGCTCACAAATCTTTTCCAGTCCAATTTCAAACCGTGTAATTCATCCTCTCCCCTCGGAGAAGGTGAATGAATCTGTTCCCAATCGGTATAAGTATGACTCCAAAACGCACTCCACCATGCATGATTCAATGCATCCAATGTTTTGTATTTTTTTTTCAACCATTTCCGAAATGCTTTTTGACATTCTTCGCAATGACAAGAAGCATCCCTAAAATTTCCTCCGTATTCGTTTGATATATGCCAAAGAATTACTCCTGGATGTTTTCCAAAGCGTTCTGATAATTTCAAATCCAACTTTCTAGTTTTTTCTCTCATAACAGCAGACGTGTAACAAAAATTATGCCTTTTTCCTGGTAAATTCTGTATCCCGTTTTCATCTGTCTGCATTACTTCAGGATATTTTTGAGTCATCCAATTTGGCATTGCACCTGTTGGTGTAGCTAGATTTGTATAGATGCCATTGTCATATAAACGGTTAATAATTTCTTCTAAATAGTCAAACTGATATTTTCCTTCTTCTGGCTCTAAAAATGCCCACGAAAATATTCCTAGTGAAACATTATTTACATGCGCTAATTTCATTAACCGGATATCCTCTTCAAGAATATCCGGTCTATCTAACCATTGTTCAGGATTATAATCTCCACCATGCAGAAGACCTGGCATATTTATTTTTTTATATTCCATTTCTAATCCCTTTCTTTATAGATATCATTTATTATTTTACAGCTCCAGTAATACCTTCTGCAAAATTCTTCTGTAAAATAAAGAATACTAAGGCGGTAGGCAATGTACATATTAAGACTGCCAACATAAGCATTCCATAGTCTGTTACATATCCCTCTGTCAGATTTGCTACAACCATTGGCATTGTCATGCTCTTGGATTGTGTCATAATTACTTTCGGCCACATATAACTATTCCAAGCATTCATAAATGTAATAGTCATAGCCGCTGCATATGTTGATTTCATTGTAGGAATAAACATCTGAAAGAAGATTCTAATTTCCGAAAGTCCATCTAATCTGGCAGCTTCAATAATATCACGAGGAAATGATCTTGCACTCTGTCGAAACATCATGATTAAAAATGGGGTTGATACCGTTGGTAAAATGAATCCCAACGTACTATTTAACATTTTCATTTTTGCAACCATCTGAAACAATGGGACCAATATCGTAATAAATGGAACCATCATTGCAAGAAGAATCACACCCATCACGGCATCTTTTGCTTTATCATGATAAATTTCAAATCCATATCCTGCCAAGGAACATATCACCATCGAAACTATTGTAAGTAATATTGCATATTTAAATGAATTGACCAATGCAGCCCCTACATCTTGATTTGCCAGCAGATTTTTCAAGTTTTCTCCCAAATGAGAGCCAAGCGATAATACACCTTTTGATACATCCACACTTTTGTTTGTGGATGCACTTACCATCCAGTACAAAGGAAATACTGAAATAAAAGTAACCAAAATCAAGAATGCATACATTCCTATATTTTTCACCTTTTTAATCACGTTTATCACCCACCCTCATTTGTATAAATGCTAATACTGCAACCAACAGTAATATAAAGAAGGACATCGCTGCTGCATATCCAAAATTCGGCACATACTTAAAACATAAATTATATATGTAATGTGACATAGAGATTGAAGCATTCGCAGGACCTCCATCGGTCAAGTTAATTGATTCATCAAATAACTGTAATGTTCCATTTGTTGACATTATTGCTGTCAACAAGATAGTTGGTTTTAATAATGGAACAGTAATCTTAAAAAATGTCTGTATTGCTGATGCTCCATCAATTTTTGCAGCTTCGTATACTGAATATTCAATGTTTTGCAATCCAGAAAGGAAAAATACCATATTATATCCTGTCCATCTCCACAAAAGAGCCAATATGATAACCATTTTTGCCGCAAATGGTTGTGTCAAAAAATTATATGGTTTATCCAAAATCCCCAAATTCACTAGAACATAATTTACTAATCCATCATTTGCAAACAAAGACCGAAAAATAATTGCATACGCAACCAATGAAGTTGTACACGGCAAAAAAATCATTGTTCGGAAAAATCCTTTAAACCGTAAGTCTTTTTTATTTAGAATACAAGCTAACACCATCGCTACTACAAGCATAATGGGTACTTGAAGAATGAAATAAAAAAATGTGTTTTTTATTGACTGAAGAAATACATCATCTTGAAACATTCTGATGTAATTTGTAAATCCAGCCATCTGCATATTTCTACCTTTCCCTGTCTGAAAAGATAAAACTAACGCTTTGATCATTGGCCAAAAACTAAACACCGCAATCAAAAATGTTGCTGGTGCCAAAAAAGCCCATCCTGTTAAATTATGCTTTTTTTCCAACGTCATTTTTCTTGGTTTGTTAGACACAAAAACTCCTCCTCTCTATCCATAAGGGGAATGGTTCTACATTCCATCCCCTTGTATGATAGGAACCTTTCTTACTGTCCCATATTAAAATTAACAGTATCTTCCGCTTTTTTAAGCTCTTTCTCTAAATCTGCACCATTTGTAATATTTGTTGTCGCAACAGAGATTGCGTCTCTTGCTTCATGGAAATATGGTCCCGTAATAATAGAAGGAACTTTTGTTGAATAGTCAACTATTTTTTCAAACACTACATCACCAGACAAAAATTCATTCGGTACTGCATATGCATCAGAATCTCCTGCTGGTGTCCATGTAGCAATTGCTCCACAAGAGAGAATATTATCATATAACTCTGTACTTCCAGCAAATGTAGACGCAAGAAAATCTTCTGCTAACTCTACGTTTCCACAATTCCCTGAGATTGCCCAGGAAGAACCTCCAATATTTGAATAGTTTGTGGCACCCTTTACATTTGTAAGTTTTGGAATATTTGTAATAGCCCATTTTCCTGACTGATCCTCAGCTGTCTGAATTGTTCCCATAATCCAACACCCATTAATCACACCTGCAACTTTACTGTTCAACATTGAGCCAGTGTATTCATCCCAGTTATTTACTTCCTGTAACACACCTGAATCTTTCATTTTACAATATGTATCAATTACCTTCTTCAAAGTGTCATTTTTTGCAATATTCGTTGTTCCATCTTCATTAAACAAAGATGCTCCTGCAGACTGTAACATCATCGTAAGCAAATCACATTCGCCTGCTAACGTTGTCAATAATGGTTTTCCTGTTTTTTCCAGTACTACTTTGCCTTTTTCAACCCACTCATCCCAAGTAATATCTGTAAAATCTTCTAAAGTCATTCCAGCTTCTTGCAAAATATCTGTACGATAACAAGCAATTGCTGCTCCGTTGTCAAAAGGCACTCCATAGTGTTTTCCATCTACAACAGAAAAATCTGTTTTACCAGAAGCAAATTCTGAAAAATCAATTTTCTTTTCAGAAATTTCTGCAAATACATCTGGATAAGATATTACATTTTTTTGGAATGCATGGTCTTGCAGCAAAAAAATATCTGGCAATGTGCTTAGATCTCCTGATGTACCAGCCGTAGTAAGTCTAGACTGTACATCTACATCTCCAACTTCGACAATATCAATTTTCACATCTTGATGATCTTCTTGATAAATTTTTGCAGCTTCTTCCATTGCAAAAATATTAAATGTTTTGTCCCAACACCATACTGTAATTGTATTATCGTCTTTTTTGTCCCCTGAACCTCCGCATGCTGCAATACCCATTGACATCGCAGCTGTCAATAAAATTGCCACTATTTTTTTTCCCATTTGTTATATTCTCCTTCTACCATGCCCCTTGATAGCCTATTGTTACCGCACTATTCTGAGCTCCTGCTTCCATCGAATCTTGAACATTCAATCCATTCAAAATCCCATATAAAAATCCGGCAATAAAACTGTCGCCTGCACCCATTGTATCAACAACTTTACACTCTATGATTCCAAATCGATACCAAGAATTTCCATCATACCCAATGCTTCCATTTTTCCCCAATGTTGCAATAATGACTTTAGGTCCTTTTTGTTGCATTGCTTTCATGAATTCCTTTAATTGTTCCATACAATTTTCTTTTTCTTTTAAGCCCATGCTATGATATTTCTGTCTAAACTCATTGCGTGATTCCTCGTCAAAAGAGAAGAATGCATATGTCACATATGGAATCGCTTTCTCAACAATTGGATTTGCAAATTTATTTGCAAAATCAAATGCAACTGGAATTTCTTTCGAAATAAGTGGAAGCTCATCTTCAATCATTCCCCAAATTCCTGTAACCGCTAAATCATGTTTCTTTATAAAGGAAATGTCTTGTTCTCTTAGCTTAAAGTCTGCCAAAACACCTTCTTCATATTTTCCAAACACTCTATCTCCATCTACAATGTCAACATGTGTAACTGCGGTTTTTCCATCCAGCACTTGAATATGAGAAGTATCAACTCCTTTATTTTGAATTGCACTTATCATGATTTTTCCGAATGAATCAGTTCCAACAGCACCTGTATAAGAACTTTCTCCACCTAATCGTTTTATGTATACAGCAACATTCACTGGGTTTCCCCCTGGATAAGATTCATTCAATGAATCATAATAATCAATACAATTATCTCCTATTGCTGCTACTCTTATCTTTCTGTCCATTTTGCCACCTTAATAGTCCAGACGTCTGTAATATCTTCTGATTTCCATAGGATGACAATTGACTTTTTCCATATGTACATCAATTCTCTGTGTTACCGCATGCATCACTAAATGTGATATATATCCTCTGTACTCTGGACTAATTCCTTTTAATTCAAATTTCTTGGTATCAATAATATTGTATTTTCCACAAATGCGTGGCAAGAAGTTTGCAACGCGCTCGCTCAATGATCTCTGAGAATCTTCCCCAATAAATACTGTAACTGGTGTATCTTTGTCAATTATTTCTAACATTCCATGGAAAAATTCTGCACTGTGGATAGATTTTGTACGAATCCAATGCTGTTCTTCCCAATAACACATTGCATAAGAATATGTGGCACCATACTGGTTCCCAGCCCCAACAAAATAATGAATTTTGTCGTCCTTATGACGATTTGCAAATTCTTCTCCGAAAGCATCTGCTTCCTTTTCAACTTCCACAAGTGCAGTTGCCAAATACTGATCCAACTCCTTGTATAAATCCTCATATTCTGGAAATTCTCCTGCATTGTACATAAATCTATCTGCTACCATATAAAATTTCAATTGTTCATTGGCAGGATATGTAATCACATAGTCTACAAGTTTTGCAAGTTCTGCAGTAGCAACATCAATAAAACCAATCACCCTTGCTCCACTCTTCTGTGCTTTTTTTACTCCATCTACGATTTCAGAAGTTGTTCCTGTAACAGACGAAATAATTACAATAGTTCCTTCTCCAACTTTTTTATTTCCAGTTGTCAAATACTCTGCTGCGTTTTCAACAAAAAATGAAAGTTTTGATTTTTCTTTCATATGAACCTCTGCCTGGAGGCAAGATGCATATGTTCCACCGATACCGAGCCAACAAATATTCTTGTATCCTTCTTTACAAATTCCATCAATCAATTCATTAATTTGATTTCTCAGAGCAAGCGCTCCATTCACACTTTCAATCTGTTTCTGTTCATTAAATTTCAACATAGTGTTTTCTCCTTTCCCTTCCTTTGTATTGGTGACTATTTTTAAATTTAATATACCACATTTTTTTATTTTTTCAATACTTCATGTAAAGAATATTGAATATTGTTGTATTTTTTATAATTTTTTTAAGTATAAATGCATTTATTTATACACAATGCATATATTTCTTTTATTCTGGTATGAAACACATTTCAAATTTACTATACCAGTTTTTATATTTATTTTTTATTTATTCATTTCTTTTTTCCTTTCCATTTGCTTTTTAAGAACTGACAACGTATAATTTGATTATAAGTTACAAGTAAATTATAATATTAGGAGTTCTTATGAAAAAAAATTTATTAACTTTAGATGTTGCATTATCAAAAGAAATCAAATACATGCTAAAGGAAGAACACTATCTTCCAGGTGACAAACTGCCTTCGGAACGAAAGCTGGCAGAGCTGTTTCATGTACAACGCTTAACTGTTCGTGGAGCCTTGAATCTGTTACTTCAAGATAAAACAATTATCTCAAAACCACGAAGTGGTTATTACGTAGCGCCTAAACGCATTTTACAATCCATTCGTAATTTTTCCTTACATTCAGAGGAAGATAGCGGACAATTAACTTACGAATTATATGATTTCAAAAAAATAGAAGCAGATAACTATCTTGCAAGCGAAATGTTACTTCCTGAAAAATCGAAAATATACAAAATTGTTTGGCTTTATTCAGATGATACTCAACTAATTTGTATCAATACAACGTATATTCCTGAATATATCTATCCAGATCTCACCCAACAAATTGCTGCTTCTGCTCCTGCAATTGATTTGATTACAAACAATTGTCAAATAACCTTGGCAAAATCGAATCAAAAAGTCACCTTACTTTACGCAGACACAAAGACTGCTCAAATTTTAAATATTCCTGTTGATAGCCCTTTAATGAAATACAAAGGGCTCATGTATGATAAACAAGGACATCTTGCAGTCTTTTTTGAAAATAATATGCTAATTGATCGTTTTGGTTTTATCAGGGAGGTAGTTTTATGAGCAATGATGATGTATTAGCCGCACAAATAAAATCTAGTATCATTACAAAAATTAAAACACAGGAATATCTTCCTGGGGAGTTGCTTCCTAGCGAACGGGATTTTGCAACAATGTATAGTGTAAGTCGGTATTTGATTCATGACATCTTTGACGAATTAATTAGCCAACATTACTTAATTCGCGTTCACGGAAAGGGAACTTTTGTCCGCAAACCCGAACAAAATCGAGTTGCTTTAGGAGTACTAAATGAATCAAAAAATGCCAGCTTTACCTCTTTAGTTCGTAACTTTGGTATTGAAATTTCCAATAAATGCTTAGGCACAGGTATAATCAAAAACAGAAAATACTTTGCAGATAAACTTGGACTTTCTGAAGAAGATGAAATATACGGTATTCATCGAATTCGTCTTGGAAACAAGGAACCTCTTGCAATTGAGTTTACCTATGTTCCTATTCATTTTTTTTCAGATATCGATAATTACAATTTTGAGCACATATCGCTTTATGATTATATGAAATCCAAAAATCATTTGCCTGTAAAATTTAATGAGACAATGATGATGGTAGAAGCTGGCGAAAAACTTCAAAAGCACCTTCATCTTCCAAGTGCCACCTCTATCGTCAACTATATTGAATTCATAGGATACGATGAAAATGGTAATTTAGTTGAATATACAGAAAGTTATTCACGCCCTGATAAACTTGAAGTGCGCTTTGTCACAAATGATATCTAAATTCACTTTAATTTTACCGTTTAGTATGTGTATGCACCATAAACAAAACAAGATAGAATATACACAAAATAATACTTTTGTTAGGGGCGGGGAAAATTGACCACCTAAAGCCGCTTAGAATTAACCATTTTTAGTCGGATAGAAAAGTCATTGTATTTTTCTCTTCGTGTTCTAAAATGATGTATGCCAATGCATCAGTAGAAATCACAATGGAAGAAAAATTCAATCCTGATAAAGTTAATCTCGCAGAATTAGAACGCAGGGCAGGAATTTCACGGGCCAAACTACGAAGAATTAAAAAATCTGGCTTTATTGACCTTCCGCATGCACTCACCGGCCGTAAAGCCGAACATACTCTTCTGACAGGATTTACAGGGATTATTGATGAATTACTCCGAAAAGGAATTACAAACTCTTCCCTCTGTTATGACAGATTAAAAGAAAATGGGTTCCAGGGTGGTTTAACCATCGTTAAAGACTATATTTCCAAGCATAAGGAACTTGTCCCACCCAAAAGGCAGCTTGTAGTTTCTCAAGGCAGCCGTGGTCAGCGTTACCATACAGCACCGGGAGAATCATACCAGATGGACTGGGGATGAATAATCTGTGCCCAAATGAGCCACCTGTCCGATGAGAGTGAGCCACGATTCCGTTTTGCCGTGAGCCACGATTCCGGTCATAATGAGCCACTTGTTTTATAATAGAATTATGCACAATTATTGTGTAAATCTATTACACAGGAGGTCACCATTATGACCAAATATCGAGAAATCCTAAGATTATCCAGCTTAGGATTTAGTAATCGGAGCATAGCATTGAGCGTTCCGTGTTCAAGAAATACCGTAGCAAAGGTCTTAAAACGAGCACAAGAATTAGATGTTTCTTGGCCGCTGGAAGACACTCAAACGGATGAAGTTCTTGAAGGCTTGCTTTATCCAAAACAATGCGACCGCTCTCAAAAGCGTATGCCAGACTATGCCTACATTCACAAGGAGCTGCTCCGTAACGGAGTAAGTAAAAAACTCCTGTGGACAGAATACATGGAGGATTGCCGTGCCAACGGCGATGAACCACTGATGTATTCACAATTCTGCTATCACATCCAACAGGATGAACAGAAACGACGTGCTACCATGCACATCAATCGTAAACCCGGTGAGCAGGTCGAGGTTGACTGGGCAGGGGATCCTGCAACGATTATTGACCCAGATACCGGTGAAAGCTTAAAGTCTTACATATTCGTAGGTGTAATGACTTACAGCCAGTATGCGTATGTAGAAGCCTTTCTGGATATGAAGCAGAAATCATGGATCACTGCCCATGTCCATATGTACGAATTTTTTGGCGGTGTCGCCAGAATTCTCGTACCGGATAACTGCAGGACAGCAGTTGTTCACAATGGTGGATGGAAAGATCAGCAGATCAATGAAACCTATCAGGAAATGGCTGAGCACTATGGCACAGCTATCATCCCTGCCCGTGTCAGGACACCAAAGGATAAGCCGAATGCCGAAGGAACAGTAGGAAATATTTCTACTTAGATAACAGCAGCACTCCGGAATGAACAGTTCTTTTCTCTTGCCGAATTAAACTGTGCAATCAGAGAAAAACTGGAGCAGTTCAATCGAAGGCTCTTTCAAAAGAAAGAGGGCAGCCGGCTGGACTTATTTCTTGAAGATGAAAAGCCATTACTTTCGCCATTACCTACTACCCGCTTTGAACTGAGTGACTGGAAGACAGCCACCGTCCAGTTCAATTATCACATTGGATTTTTCTCCAGTGCCCTTTTTGATGATTGATTTTTCAATTACGTTTATTTATTACCATTGTTATCTGATGGCAGTCTCACTTCTCCGGTCCTTTTCTTCATAATTGAATTCTGTGTTTCCATCTGTGTTAGAATATAATCGCTTTCCTGCAGAAATACACCTGCCGCCTCAGCATATGATTCATATCCAGCTGCTTTCATTCTCTTTAACATTTTTGCCAAAGCACTGTTTTTGTCTCTACTCACCTGACGTGTGCTGATGCCCAGTTCCTCTGCTGTTTCCTTAACCTGTTTTCCCATAATAAAATAATCGCTCACGATTTTCTTTTCTTTCTCTGTCAGATCACTAAAGAGTTCTTTGAAGAAGATCTCGGTTGTGATATCCGATGCAATGTCACGTCCGCTATCTGCGATAAAGTCTGTCGCACAACCGTTTTCTGACTCTAAACCACAAAATAATACTGTATTATTTCTCTGATGCTGCTGATCAAACATATAATGTTCCTTATTATAAGAAATATTAAGAACTTCCAGCTCCTCTGCTGTAATATTAGCGTATTTCACCTTCTGATATCTGTCGTAAAATGTGTATTTTCTTTCTTCCATGATTGTTCCTCCAATTTGTCGTTTTTGTTGGTTTGATTTATGACAAATCAAAAATCATGGATATCTGGCATAATGCCTGCCTCTTCCCTGCATCTTGATATGCTCTTCCTTTCCGGCGTCTACCTGTTAAAAAGGAAGCTTTTTCAAATCAGCAACCTGTTTTTAGGTATAAAAAAAGGCCATGCCCTTCCGGGCACAGCCTGACGCCTTATAATTTGAGAAAAAAAACCTCCGCAAACATTACGTCTGCGAAGGTCTATTTCTCTCAGCATATCAATTCTAACATGCACGTATTTTCATTGTAATACCATTCACATGCCAGTTTACTGTCAGTTCACTGCCACTTTACTTCCACTTTTCTTCCAGTTTATTTCCTCCATCTTATTCTGTATCTTTTCCGGTCGCGTAAATGCCCAGAGCATTGTTGCATACAACCGGATTGCTTTCTTACGGTTTCGATAATAAGTGGTGCTTGGCATATCATCCAGCATCATCATCACATCTTCATTGGTATTTCCTGCTTCAAAATATCTATATTTTAAAAGCCGATAATACAGCTGTCCATTCTTTGGATAATCCCTCAAAGCTATCAGGGAATCTCTCATAATTTCCAGCAAACAGAGATTCATATCATTATTCAGAAGCTTTTCCTGGATTCTGCGTTTCTCTGCAGTCGCATCAAAATCTACCAGATCATATAACATTTCCTTCAGATGCTTCCCTTCTTCTGCATACATTTCATAATCTATATCCACAAGGTTCTTCTCAATACGGAACATTACCTTGGTATACTGACTCAGCAATAATTCCGTATTCTTATAAGCATCCTCTGCCACTTCTTCCATATTGATAAACATATCCTGTATTCTCTGCATAATTGTCCTCCTTCCCGACCGCTTCCGCAGCCAGACCAATCATTGTATTGTTTGTTCCATTCACAGTCTGTCACTGTCCTAACATCTCTTCATGCAGATTCCGCAGAAATATCCGCTGTGGGATAGCTTCTATTTCTGGCTGACCGGCAACTGTATGATCTATTGAAAGCAATCGGTTCTCACGGGAAAGGATGTATCCCCGACTGCTGATGTTCTCATCGAATATCTATCTCTCCAAAGGGGGCCCTGATTCAGTTAATGTCATTAACTTAAGAAAATTTCGATTATTGTAATAAGTGTTCAGATTAGCTTTCTTGAAAAATCACAAGATTTACGCATAACAAATAAACAAACCAAAAGTCTGCTTTTTGCCAGCTATATTCATTTGAATAATTTTTTATCCTATACGGTATGCGAAACTAACCCATCGTTTCTTTATTACTCGACGCTGATATTGTCGGTGTGGTCTTTGGGGTGATAGTTCTTTCTTAATCAGGCCTTCAACATCTATCGTTACAAATGTCTGGCGCAGATAATGCCTGCATATTTGAATTGCCATTGTGTAGTTTAATTGGTATGTGTACTTACGGTTTCTTTCTTCCAGTATGATATTTGCTGAAATAATTTCACAAAAATTATACAGGATCAGTTTTGCGTAAATTTCCTGACAGATATATTCCACATTTTTAGAGTGAAGATTTGTCAGGCCAATCGTATATTTCAGCTCACGGAAAGAAGTTTCGATTCCCCATCGCATATGATAAAGTTCCTTGATCTTTTCAGGTGGGAATTCTTCTTTATCCAGGTTGCTGGCTATACATTCATAAACTCCATTTTCCAGCTGAAACTGTGTGAGTCTGAGATGAAGTGTATAAAACAAATTCTCAGAATCAAGAAAGTCAAATGGCGATGAATTTGAGAGATATTTATAACCTTTCGTTTTATAAAACTTTTGTTTACGGGTCATAATCAGTTCGATTTCTTCGTCAAATTCACAGGATACCGGCAAGGAAAGGCTTCCAGAAATGCTGCCTTTTTTCGAGGTATCTTTAATCCGGATTAGATAAAAGAGACCACGTTCCTGAATATTTGCAAAAATGTTATAAGTTTCGTATCCACGATCTGCCATAATGATAGTCTTCTGATTTGCAGTCAGCTTTTTAATCATTTCAATCATGGCAGAGGATTCATTTTCTTCATAAGGCTCCTGAATCAGAGCATCGACATATCGCCTGCTTTGGAGGTCATACAAGGCATTAAGATGCAGTTGATTAAAACCAAAAGTTCCTTCTTTACCAGCAAAATACGTGTGTGGATTTAGTGGATCACGAAATATATTCAAGTCAGAACCATCACAGGCAAGTAACTGGTAGCCTTGGTATTTTTTGTTACATAATATCTGCTCATGAAATTTATGAAATAAATATTCCATGGTATCTGGTTTCAATTTGTTCCTTTGTTTTATGAAACCAGAACGGGTTATTTGATTCAGATCATAATTAAAATATTTGTGTAATTCTGAGTTAAGTGAACCACCTTCCATAGTAAGTAGAAAGTTTATTGTCGAGGTAAAGTTCATCTTTCGATTTCTGGTAAAATCATGCCCAGGATTTTTGACGTAATCTTCTATCTGACTGGACATGCTGGAAATGGCAGCGTTGAGTTTGTTGCGGACATAATCAGCGTAAAAGTTCATTAGCAATTCCTCCTAAAATGTATTCATTCAAGGAGGCTTCGCCACATTTTTTCTGACATTTGTCAAGACCTTTTTCTGTTTTATTTTATAAATTTTTTTAAGTTAATGACATTAGTATATTAAGATCTTCCCCATTAAAGTAACTGACAAGAAAGCTCTGGACTATATCACCAATCCAGATAAGACAGATGAAAAAATACTGGTTTCCAGTTTTGGCTGCTCACCGGAAACTGCAGATCTGGAATTTGCTCTCACCAGAGAAAATGCAAAAAAGAATGGAATGGATAAGGGCGATAATCTTGCATTTCACTTAATTCAGTCATTTAAGCCTGGAGAAATTGACGCAGAAACCGCACATCGCCTGGGACAACAATTTGCGGATGAAGTGCTAAAAGGAAAATATGAATACGTGATCAGTACCCATGTTGATAAAGACCACATCCACAATCATATCCTCTTCAACGCCGCCAGCTTCGTCTCCAATCACAAGTATGTTTCCAACAAACGCAGCTATCATAAAATCTGTCGGATCAGCAATCGCATCTGCCAGGAAAACGGACTTGCCACCAGTATGCCAACCGGTGAAAAAGGGAAGAGTTATAAAGAAAATATGGAATACCATCGTGGAACCAGCTGGAAAGTCAAACTACGTGTTTCGATTGATAAGGCAATCTGGTCCTCTATCAATTATGAAGAATTTTTACAGAAAATGCAGTTGGCAGGATATGAAATACGACAGGGAAAAAATTTATCCTTCCGGGCACCTGAACAGAAAAATTTCACCTATATGAAATCTCTCGGAAGCTACTATACAGAAGAAAATGTCCGACTCCGCTTAGAGAAAAATCGTTATAAGACGAAAACTCCGAAGCCTTTGTCCAGAGAAGCTCGCCTGTATATCAATATCTCCACCTATATCACAACAGGCAATCGTGAATGCTTTGAACGCTGGGCAAAACTGAATAATCTAAAAGAAGCTGCAAAGACGTTCAACTATCTCTCCGAAAATAATCTCTTAAACTACGAGGACTTCCAACAGCATATTTCCAATGTTGAAAATTCCATCAAAGCGGCTGATCAGCACATCCAGAAAATCAGCACTGAGCTAACCACGCAGAAAGTCATTCAAAAACATTGTGACTCTTATCGGCTCTGTCGTAAAGTTATCGAAGATGCAAAATCAGCTCCAAATCCCACAGCATACCGGAGCAGACATCAGGCTGAATATCAGCTCCACGATTCGTTAAAAAAAGAGCTTCAGGATTTCGGCATTACCAAAATCCCAAGCTCTGAAAAAATCCAGAAACGAATTGACAATCTTGTATCTGAGAAAGCATCTACTATACGAGAGAAGCAGGAATTGCGGAAAAAGCAACTAACACTGGATATCATTCAGCAAAACTTTTCAGCACTACTCAACACGCAAAATATTGCATTATCCCATCCACTTCACGAAGAAACTTTGTAATCGAATAGGCGGGGATTTTGATTAAATCCCCGCCTATTCGATTATTGAAGAGAAGATGTATCTTTCTACTGTTTGTTAGTCGAACATAATATACTTTACATTGCTTTATGATTACTTACTTTAAATTTTTAGATTTATTTTTCTCTACAAGTAGATGGTTATACCTTAAAAATTGATAAACTTATTTGGAAGCCAGCTAAAATAAAAGTGTGTCTAGACTATATAGGTCGTATTACAGATAATTTATTATCTAATATAAGAAAATATGCAGACCCTTTAATTCCTATAGAAATATCTACGCTATATGTAAATCATTATGTAGGCATAAAAATAGAAAATAAAATTGCTGAGCCTTGCCGATATCATGGTTCTGGAATAGGAACTAAAAACATAAAAGCAATGATGCAACAAATGAATGGTTTATGTGAAATTAAATTTGCTTCTGATTATTACTGTATTATTCTCTATTTTCCAATTGACTTATAGATATATTATAAAATCTGTCAAATAAATATTCATACGAATGCAAGCAATTTCATAATCAAACAGAACTTGAGAGACAACCACATTTTCGATTGTCTATCAAGCTCTGTTTATCTCTTAGTACTTCAGATTATTCATTATTACTCTGCCTTTGACTTTGCTAACATAGCAATATCCCCCACACCATTTAAAACCATAGTTGGACGATACGCATAAGTTTTGAGTGTATCCTTCGTTGAACATCCAGAGAGAACCAATACAGTAGACATACCACTTTCCATTCCTGAAATCACATCTGTATCCATACGATCCCCAACCATTACAGCTTCTGCTGAATGACATCCAAGCATATTCAATCCTGTTCTCATCATCAGTGGATTCGGTTTCCCACAGAAATATGCCTGTGTACCTGTTGCCATTTCTATAGGTGCAATCAATGCACGACAAGCAGGAGCAATGCCGTTCTCAATCGGTCCGGAAACATCTGAGTTTGCTCCGATCAGCTTTGCACCTTTCAGAACTAAATTCGTTGCTTTTGTTAATGTATCCAATGAATAGGAGCGTCCCTCTCCCACAACAACATAATCCGGATTTACATCATTCATTGTGATACCTACATCATAAAGTGCATTTAACAGGCCGGCTTCTCCTATCACAAATGCCGAACAGCCTGCCGCCTGTTCTTTTAAAAATGCGGCTGTTGCCAATGCGCTGGTATAAAAATGTTCTTCTGGCACATCAAGTCCCATCCTTGCCAGTTTCTGATTTAATTCCCGTGGTGTATATCCACTATTATTTGTCAAAAATAAATATTCTTTCTTTTCATCATGCAACCACTGGATGAATTCTGGAACACCTGGCAATATCTGATTGTCATGATAAATCACACCATCCATATCACAGATGAATCCTTTTTTTTCATTAAAATCGATTATGGATTTTCTCATGTTCATATGCGCCCTGCCTTTCTTGTTTCTTTAGAATACACCTTGCTCTTTTCATAATAAAATAAAGCGCTATTTTCTACAAATATTTTCATATTATATCATCCACACATAAAATCAAATACATAGTACTGTGAAATCGAAGTAAATATTTCTATCAACAGAACCTTTTATGACAACATCTCTTTCACACAAGTACTCCGATAATCACTCGGTGATATTTTATATCTTTCTTTAAATACTCGGTTAAATGTTCTCTGACTTTCAAATCCACTATCCAGACAAATGTTTGTAATAGAATCACTCGTATTTTCCAAACGCTGGCATGCATAGTTCAGCCTTGCATCGTTAAGATATTGATTAAAGTTTCTATGGAATGTTTTGGAAAAGAGTCTGGATAAAACATATTTGCTCACCCCCAGATCTTTTGCCATCTCTTCCAGCGAAAATTTCTTCTTAAAATTTGCTGATATATAGGAAACTGTCTGGTAAATAAGATCGTTGCTCCCCACATTACTCTTTTCTACCAAATTTAATTTTCCTATGCAGCGTGCCAACACAATTTGAAGATATGCCTGTGCAACAGTAATATCCGACTGTTCTGTCTCTAAAATTGCATTTATAACCCTATATACCTCCGGTTCAACCTTTTCCGCTTTGATGATTGGGTATTCAGGAGCCATGGATTGCATGATATCTGCAAATTTGGCTATCGTAAATGGCGATGCAATCAGATAAGTCGCTTTATTTACACCGGGTGTCAGTACCTGATAGTGATGAATAACATCTGGAAATACAAAGCCTATATCTCCTTTTTCCATATGGTATAGTTCCTGTCCGACACCAAGTTCTAATGCTCCACTTGTTACACAAACGATCTCCAGTGCATTATGAAGATGTGGTTCAATATGTTTTGACTTCCTATTTATTGCTATGATCTCCTCTTTTGTGTCAACATATTTTAACTGCATGAAATACTCCCCTTTGCAACATTTGTCTATATCTTCTTTCGATTTGGCAAGCAATCCTTTTACACCTATCTTATAATCAACTTGTAAATAAGGAAAGGAGGAATTGCAAATGAGCAACCTAAAAAAATATCTGAATGACCTTTTAGTATTCTACACTGAATATTTTGAGCATCCTTACCATGTATAAATACTAAAAGGACTATTTTGTGAGAACTGAATATTTTCTTAAGGCCATTTCACAAAAATGAAGTGGTCCTTTTTTATTTTCAAAATACAGTTCAATCACTTTATATATAGAAAAAAGCACTGTCTCATCGAGCAATGACCAGACAACGCTTTCTCCTGTCAATTCTAATTTATGTCTGATGCATCTGTTACTTCATCTGCAGCAATTCCTTTTTCTGCTTTCAGTTTTTTATTTGCATCTTCAACATTCATTCTTGAAAGTGCAAACATAATCAATACATCAAAGATTAACGGAAGCCAAAGATACATGAACTGCATCATATCAAGTGCAGACTGTGGCTGAGTTGCATTTGTTCCGACATATCCACTGAGCTCAAGCATCCATCCAACAACAGCGGTTCCAATACCTCCACCGATTTTTACACCAAGAGAAGTACAAGAGTACATCGTTCCATCAATTCTCTTTCCCTGTGTAAGATAAGTGTATTCAGAGCAGGATGCAATAACAGCATTCATATCTCCCTGCCATGGTCCCTGACCTAAGGCTGCAAGAGCTGTAAACGCCATCATCAGCGGAACACTACCCATATATCCGGCAACAACAACAAGTGCTCTACCGATGACTGCTAAGACATAACCTCTTAAGTTCAGTTTATACATGCCTTTCCACTTACCAACTAATGTCGGTGTAAAAATCAGGGCAATGATCAGTGGAATATTTACTGCCCATGCAAATTGTCCAAACAAATTCTTATTTTTCAGTACCCATGTCATGTAATAAATGCCAGCTCCAATCATGGCACCATATAACTGCTGTAAAATATATGTTCCACAAATCATCATGTAATATTTGTTTTTGACAAGAAGCTTGAATGCCTGTACCATTCCATACTTTTCATTATCATTCTTTACTTCTCCTTCATTAAGTTCTTCCTCCGGAAGTTCCTTAACAGAAAGTGCTGAAATCGTATTTACGACCAGACCAATGATTGCATAGATAATAGCAACCGTTCTCCATGCCGCAGCATCTCCACCACATTTATCTACAAATCCAACTGTAATCGCCTGAATCAGAAGACTTGTTGAAAATGCAAAAATAAAACGGTAAGATCCCATCTGTACACGCTCTTTGCTGTTCTTTGTAATCAGTGACGTAAGTGCTGAATAAGCAATATTGTTTGCTGTATAAAACCCACCATTTAACAGTGTATAAGAAATAAAGAACCATGCATATTTAGCCGTTGTTCCCAAACTCACCGGTACTGCAAAGCAGCCGACCAGCGTAATGGCACAACCAATATATCCGTATAGCATCCAGGGTTTCGCTTTTCCCATTTTACTGTGTGTTTTGTCAATCATTGTTCCAAAAAATATATCCGTAAAACCATCAAATAGTTTTGATACGGCAATCAGGGTACCCACGACACCTGCAGCAAGTCCTACCGAGTCCGTCAGATAGACCATCATAAAAGATGTCAGGAACGCATAGACTACATTACCTGCAATATCACCTGATCCGTATCCAATTTTGTTATACCATTTCAAATACTTTTTTTCTTCCATCGAATTTCTTTGCTCCTCATCTTCATCGCACTTAGAATCTCAATATGGCTAACCGTATGATATCTAATTCTGTTTTTTTCTCTGATTTTGTCTGATTGCTCTGTATATCCGGACTTTACATTACAATCAGACTCTCTTTCCTTGTTTACGGGTTACATGAAACTTTATTATCCCTTTACATACGGTATCAGTGTAAACTGAAACCGGAATAATACATCATCAAATCGGTACTGCTCCAATACAACTGGACCACAACTATTAGAACCAATGCCATTTAATGCGTAGTCAACACAGAATACTACACTATCTGATTCTATTAATTCATAATTATGCGTTTTCTTCTCAAGTTCTTCCTGTGTATAATAAGAAGCATTGAATGAAAATGCCTTTTCTGCGGATGCCACAATTCCATATCGGCTGTTGTTAAGCTCTACATATTCACAATCATAATGGCTTCCATTTTCCTGTGGACGGATATAGTCCTCATGTAAATCCCCTACATCTGCCCGGTACAAACCGTGGCTCGCAGCCTGATGTTTATCACAATAACTTTCCTGTGGTCCCATTCCAAAGTATCTTACAGCTGAAAGTTTTTTATCCAGGAACATCCTCACACCAAATCTCGGAAGATCCGGGAATTCATCGTCTTTTGTTACTGCAATATCTGCATCAATCTTTCCAGCAGCTTCTATTTTCCATGTAATCGTCACATCAAGAATCTTCTGTACTGTCTCTGCCACAACGGAAGCATGGCTTGTAATCTTCACACCATGTTTTCCCTGCACAACCTCTGTCGTATAGGATCTTGTGTAAGCCTTATCATAGTGGGCTTTCTTCCATTCAGACTTGATGTACATATCGTTATCTGTTGGAGCTCTCCAAATATTTAATTCCATCGGATGGTTCAAGTATTCCCGCCCTGCGAATTTCATCTCTGTAAAGAGTGCAGTACGTTTGTCTATGGTATAAGCAAATTCACGCCCCTTGATATGAATCTGTGTATCATTTTCATTTACCTGTAATTCAGAGTCCACTACTGTTTTTGGTATCCATTTCTCTGCAAGTTTACATTTTGTATCCTCTTTACTTACCTCAATTTCATCAAATCCAAGAATATGGTCTTCATCCAACAGTGGCAATTCTTTTTTCAGATGGTAAATAAGTTTTAAATAACATTTCCCATTCTCTGGAACATTGATCTTCAGGTTTGTTTTTCCTTCCCCGTGTGGTGCCACAGAAAACTCCGGAAGTATGCCTTTGCTGATCACAAGACCATCCTGTGTCAGCTCATAACTAATCTTCACATAATCTTTCAAGTCATCAAAATCCATGTAGTTATGAAGCACCAGTTCTCCGCTTTCTTTGTTATAGGAAATAACTCTTGCCGGGCGATAAACATTCTTGTATTCGAAAAGTCCTGTATGTACCGTTCTGTCCGGATATACTAATCCATCCATACAGAAGTTGCCATCATGAATTTCTTCGCCATGGTCGCCCCCATAAGCATATATAGTCTTTCCATTCTCAGCAGTTCCATGAGCAATCGCATGGTCACACCATTCCCAGACAAAGCCGCCGCACATTTTATCATTATCCTGAATCATCTGGAAGTAATCTTCAAAATCTCCAGGTCCGTTTCCCATGCTGTGACAGTACTCTACCAAAAGGAAGGGTTTGCTTCCATCTTTATCCAGATATTCCTGAATTTCGGAAAGCGCTGGGTACATCCGGCTGTACACATCCAGATTGCTGTAATCATATGTTTCATCATAATTACGGTATCTTGCACTCTCATATTGTGTGATACGGTCTGGATCAAAATTCTTTGTCCATTCCAGTGCTTTTTCAAAGTTGCAGCCATAAGCACTCTCATTTCCCATTGACCACATAACAATACAGAAACGGTTTTTGTCACGTTCCACCATGAGTTTTACGCGATCAACGATTGCCTCTTCCCATACCGGATCATCTGCAATCTTCTCATTCCATCGTTTGAACCGATTGTAATCAGTGTCTTCTTTTCTGTAGATCATAAATGGACCATGAGCTTCAATATCTGCTTCATCTATTACCATGAATCCATACTTGTCACACATTTCATAGAAAAATGGTGCGTTCGGATAGTGGCTGGAACGGATCGCATTAAAATTATGCTGCTTCATTAACGTAAGATCGGTTGTAATCTGTTCCGGATTGATTGTAAATCCAGTAACCGGATCAGAATCATGTCGATTGACACCACGGAATTTAATCTTCTGTCCATTTAAATAAATAACCTGGTCTTTAATCTCTATCTTTCTTAATGCAATGTGATCTACAATTACTTCATTCTCTGTTTCAAGAATCAGTTTATATAGATATGGATTTTCTGTATTCCAAAGTTCCGGACTTGCGATTTCTAATACAGCTGTTCCTTCTTCAGCAATACTTCCTAGTGCTACAACTGCTCCGTTTCTATCTTCAATCGAAATTTTTACATTTAACGGAGAGTAGAATTTCATTTCAATTTCTACTTTCGCAAGCATATCCTCAATTCTTGTTTTAATATGATAATCACTGATTGCCTGTTTTGGGCGTTTCAAAATGTACACATCCCGGAAAATACCACTCATACGGAATTTGTCCTGATCTTCCAAATAGGAACCATCACACCACTTCATTACCAACACTGCCACCGTATTCGTTCCATCCTGAAGTACATCGGTAACATCAAACTCACTGGTCATATGCGAAACCTGGCTGTATCCTATGTAAGAGCCATTGATCCATACGTAAAAGCAACTGTCTACTCCTTCAAAGTTCAAAAAAGATTTTGGCGCTTTCTCATCTCTACTGTACTCAAAAGTATGTACATAGGCTCCACACGGAATGTCCTGTGGCACATATGGTGGATCAAACGGAAATGGATACCGGATGTTTGTATACTGGTGTGTATCATATCCAGCCATCTGCCATACACTTGGAACCTGAATCTCATCAAAATTTTCTGTATCATAATTCTTCTCAAAGAAAGAATCCTTAATGTCATAGATGCTGTTAAAATACTGGAATTTCCAAGTTCCATTCAATAACTGCATACGATCTGACTCTTCTCTGTGTTCCACCAAGTTATCCATTCTTCTGGATGCCGGAATATAATAGGCTCTGGCTGGCATTGTGTTTTCGTGCAGTACGCTTAGATTTTCATAATAACGTGGTGCGATCATAAATAGCTCTCCTCCAATACATATACTTTTTTGTTTTTTGTTCTTTGTTTTCCTAAAGCAAACCTTATACTTTACTTTTTGTTTACGTTCCTTAGTTATGCTATATATAGCTTATCCTAATTCGCAAAATATGTCTATGAATTGGATTAGACAAAATATGCACTAAATGATACAATGATAAAAAGTACGAAAAGAGGTGCTGTCCTATGCATTTGAACACCGGTTATTTGAACCACTCACATATGGATTTCAAAGACAAAAGTCGTCCGCTGATTGTCGGTAGCTGTGGTACTTACCGTCTTTCCAGACATCCCAAACTTCCGACCTACCGTCCAAGGGGTCGTCTGGATTATCAGATTATATATATCACTGCTGGTTGTGGGCATTTTCATTTTGATAATGTAAATAACGAAACGATTGTTCCAGCCGGCAACATTGTACTGTACAGACCGAAAGAACTTCAGAAATATGAATATTACGGAGAAGATAAGACAGAAGTATACTGGATTCACTTCACAGGAAGCAATGTGAAAAATATCTTACGTCAATATGGGTTTCCGGATAAAGAACGTGTCTTTCAAGTGGGTACATCTAATGAATATGAACAAATTTTCAAACGTATCATTATCGAGCTCCAACGCTGTCAAGATAATTATGAGGAAATGCTTGTCCTTTTGCTACGTCATCTTCTGATTAGTTTCCACCGTGAACTGACAAGAGAGCACATATTAAAAAATGAATATCTTGATCATGAGATGGATAATGCTGTTACCTTTTTCAGTGAAAACTACAATCAAAATATCAATATTGATGATTATGCTGCCTCACGAGGCATGAGTGTCAGCTGGTTTATCCGAAATTTCAAAAAATATACCGGTTCTACACCAATGCAATTCATTGTGGGAATCCGTATCAACAATGCTCAGATGTTACTTGAAACAACAACTTATTCCATCAATGAGATTTCTAAGATTGTCGGATATGATAACCAGCTTTATTTCAGCCGGCTTTTTCACAAGCTGAAAGGATATTCGCCAAGAGAATACCGAAAGCTGAGAAACAAATTCTGAAATCCACAAAGAGGATACCACCGAATTATCAAAACAATGATTTGTAATATCCTCTTCTCACTTTTGCTATTCTTATTTTACAAACTCAGCCGAATAATAATACATATACTCATTATCTGTATCTATGTATTCTCCTGTAATGTCCTGTATCGGCAACGAACTCACTCCTTGTTCGCCATAGATCAGTGCTGCCAATCCTTGCTCTGTTCCGTACTCTATCGTGCTTTTGTTCTCTATAGAGGTCGCAGATCTTCCATAATATTCTCTGTTTGCAACACCTTCCAAGATTGGCGTTTCTGTCATATATTTTGAATATTCATCTGCTGCAATAAGCTTTGCAGTAAAATTATCAAAATCCGGAGTGATGACAATCAATCCATTTTTTGCAGATTTCACGTCCTCATAGGAAAGTTCCAAAACTCGTTTATGAGAAACTCGTTTTCCAGAATGATATTCTGACAAGTAAACGTATAATGCTTGCCTAATATTTCTGTAAATTCCTCTGTGTCACATGACTCAAACATACACAAGATCATCTCCATTGTTGTTTCCAAAACTAAACGATCCATTTTCATTTGCGTCAGCTCTTCCATTGTTTTCATGGCAGTCATAAGTGCATCGCTTGTCATATGTTCTGTATTGATTCTTCCTTCTGAATCAATCAATCCTATTGCAAATAATTCTAAAAAGTATTTTCTCATAAATCTTGTCCTCCTATCGAAATGGCATTTCGTGTTCAAGTTCTTCTGGTATATCAAATGGGATCTTTCTCTTCTCTACTGGTTGAAATCCGTCAGATTCTTCTTTTTTTGTTTTGGCTTCTGCAAACTCCACATTATCCATAATGACTTCGGGATAATAGGATGCAGTTCCAGTCTGTTCATCTTTGATCTGAGAGATTACTAACTCTCCGGAAAGAGCAATCTTAATTCCTTTTTCAAGATATTTCTCCACAAATTCTGCATTATTTCCATAAGCTGTGATCATCACTACAAATGCTTTGCTGGTGCGATTTCTTTTTACTACCAATGGAAACCTGGATACTTTGGTTTGTCCCTTTTGCGTAGATGCCAGCTTAGTTTCTGGATCTCTGGCAAGTCTACCTATTAAAACAATCGTGTTCATTCTTCTTGTCCTCCTTATACATTCAGCATTATTTTTACGCTGTATCTACAGTATAAGGTTTAAGTAATTATCCGAGAAGTTTTTTGAAAACCACCGATAAACTGCGCTTTTCAGGATATTTCTTTGATAATGAAACTTCTCGGATAATGCTTTTTATTTCAGTTCTGACATAAAGAGCAAGATTCGCCTGAGTTACTCAAAACCCACTTCGTGGATTTTGCTTACCCGGCAAACTTGATGGTGATTCCGCTCCCCATGCCCTCGGTTCTGGCATATTTTTCAAATATGCAGATTGGCTCCTATTAAAAATAGTCGCAGCGTGATAATTCCTATCACGGAAAAATCCAAAAATTTTTATAAATCCCCTCTTTTCCTTTCCCATTCCATTTCCACAATCGGCTTATATTTAGGAACCCCTTTGTATTCCTACATTCAGGAAGATCAAAGTACGAATATATTTTTAACAGGAAGGAAGTACGAAATGGCAAGACCAAAGAAGGACAGGGAACTGCAGCACAAACACCAGATTATGCTCCGTCTCACAGATACGGAATATGAAATCGTGTCTGAAAGCGCAAAAGCCGCACACCTCCCACTGGCAGAGTATGCCCGGAAACAGATTATGCAGCAGAAGGTAACGGCAAAATATGAGATTGTGGCAGACCTGCCGGAGCTGAAAAAATTGATTGCGGAGTTTGGGAAGATCGGCAGCAACTTAAACCAGATTGCAAGGCATTTCAACAGCGGCGGCATCCATTCCCAAAGAATGCTTAAAGCAATCGGCCAAAGCGTAGCCAGAATCTACGAAATGAAGTATGAAGTGTTAAAGATGGCCGGGGATTTCCAGGCGGTTTCCGGAGGACGTTCTCATGGCAATCCTGAAACACATAGCGAGTAAAAATGCCAACTATGCAGAGATACAGCGTTATCTCATGTTTGAACATGATGAAGATACCAACAAGCCGATACTCAATGAAAACGGAGAATTGATTCCTCGCAAAGGATATATCATGGACGGTATAAACTGCGACTCATTCACCTTCGATATGGAGTGCAGGGAACTGAACGCCCTGTACCGTAAAAATGAATCTTATGATGAAATCAAATCCCATCATTACATTATCAGCTTCGACCCGAAGGACACAGATGAAAATGGACTGACCGGGGAACGGGCGCAGAAACTTGGGATGGAGTATGCCCGGAAAAATTTCCCCGGCCACCAGACCCTGGTCTGCACACACATGGACGGGCATAATAAAAGCGGCAACATCCATGTGCATATTGTCATTAACAGCCTGCGGAAATACGATGTGGAACGCCAGGGCTTCATGGAGCGGGCCTGCGATTCCCGTGCCGGATATAAGCACCATCTATCGAAAGATTACCTGATCCATCTAAAGCAGTCCCTTATGGATCTGTGCCATCGGGAACATCTGCATCAGGTGGACCTTCTTGCGCCTGCAGAAAAGAAAATTACAGACCGTGAATATCATGTGGGACAGAGGGGGCAAAAGAAACTGGACGAACGCAACCGGCAGATTCTGGCGGACGGCCTTCCCATTCGCAGAACGGCATTCCAGACACAGAAGGATTTCTTACGCTCCGCAATCGAAGCCAGCGCCGTCAGTTCCTGCAGCCGGGAAGAATTTCAAAAACTGCTCCTGGAGAAATACAACATCACGCTCAAAGTCAGCCGTGGAAGGTTCAGCTACCTCCACCCAGAACGAGGAAAATATATTACCGGCAGGATGCTTGGCACACATTATGAAGAAGATTATCTCCTGGAGCTGTTCGGGGAAAATTCAAAAAGTAAAGAATACAGAAAAGAAACCATTGCCAGTGAAACCTTTAATGCAGAATCGGAACAGCCTGCAGACCAGCCATCCGCTCCATTACAGGAAGCTCCTGTATCAATCCTGTTTATCAAGTCAGACCTGCGGCTTGTAACCAACCTGCAGGATTGTGTGAAAGCACAGCAAAATGCCGCTTATGCCACCAATAAAGTAAAACTTTCCAATCTAAAGGAAATGGCTAAGACCGTTGCTTATATACAAGAACGTGGATATGATACAAGAGATTCCCTGGAAGATTCATTTTCAGAGGTTAAGAACCTTGCTTCCAGTTCCAGAAAGGTTTTAAAAGATACGGAAGATAAGCTCCGGATATTAAATGAGCAGATCCATTATACCGGCCAGTACCTTGCCAATAAATCCGTCTACCGGCAGTTTTGCAGAGCAAAACACAAGGGACAGTTCCGGGAAGAACACCCTGCCGAGATTGCGCTTTACGAATCAGCCCGGAAATTCCTGCAAGGGCAGTCAGCAGACGGCAGGCTTCCATCCATCAAACTGCTGAAAGCGGAAAAAGAACAGCTATTGCATAAGAAAAAGGAAGCGCAGAAAACCTACCATTATTACCGGGATTATCAGAAAGAATTAAATACGGTCTGCTCCAATGTCGATAAAATTTTAGGGCAGGCCCGCACCAGACAGCCGGAGAAGCAGAAAGGCGCAGATATTTCCTGATTCTTCCGTCGAAAAACATCCGCAGGATTCTGATTATGGTTCTGCCCAAATTCCTGCGGATGTCATTCATTCCATTCTGATGGCTGCACCTGAAAATTCTGCCAAGCGTCAACTGAGGGTATTACAGAGCCAATGCTTTCGCTTTTCTCACGCATCACCTGGTACATTTCTTCCCGTTTTTTCTCTGCATACTTCCGTATTTCCCTCTGCGCCGTCCCAGTCGGCTCAAAGGAAAAATAGAACGGCTTTTCCCATCCCTCCCGGAACGGGTATGGGAAAATATAAATTTTTCTCAATCCCGTCGTATCTAAAAACAACTGGAAAATCTCATAAGGCAGGATTTCCCCGCATACCAGAACAGCTCCTGCATCTTCATAAGAAACCTGTTCCCGGTACACTGGCGAACCCAGGAATGCGAGCTGTTTTAGAGCGTTCATCCGTATCGCTTCTATCTGGGTACGCTGCCCCACACGCCATCTTGTCTGCGGTGCAAGCTCCCCGTAAATCCGGGCAGCTTCTTCGTCCTCCTGGATATCGTTGTCATAGTCATAACTGTAATTTTCCACTTTGATCTGGCCGTATGCCACAAGGCTTGCAAAAAGCGCAAGGGAATCCAGGTCAGTATATACAGACAGATGCCCCCTGCCCTGATAGGAACATAAGATATCCTCTAAAGCATCTATGATCTTTTTCATGGTTTCATATTTTTTATCCGGTTCTTTTTCCATTCCTTCTCCCTCTTTTATGTTTTGCTGCTGCCAGAAATTTTTGTCTCCGGCATATCCGGCGTCTTATCCGTCATTTCATTCTGCGCTTTCGCTGCCGCCTTTCCCAGCTTCTCTTTCTTTCGCTGTTCTGCCCTCCCTAAATCTACATAATGCGTCGCATATGCTTTTTCAATCTCCAGGTTTCCGCTCTTACTGAAACGGAGGGGGATTACTGCCTTATGCCCTTGCTTTTTCTTTACGCCCCAACGCTTGTAATAGCAGAATGACGGTTTTAAGTTTGTTTTCTTCGCATAGGAGCGGATCTGCTTCATAATAAATGAGAGTTTCTTCAAATTGCAGGTACAGACGGCTTCCAGATACTGTACTTTCCCGAATCTCCAGTCCTCATATTTCTGCCGGGGCAGCACCCCTATGTCAACCAGTACGTCTGTCGGGGCGGCATAGCCCCGATGCCGGCACTGATGGCAAACAGCAGAATGTACTTTCCCTATCAGTTCTGATTCCTTCACTTTGCCCTCCATGTAAATACCCCCGGCTGTATTCATTCACAACCGGGGATTCTATTATCTTTCCTCTATGGTATCTGCATAATGGCAACTATTATATCGTTTGAAGCAGTCCTTTTTCAATTTCCCGGACATCTTCCACAGAAAGCTCCGTAAAATACCCGGCGATTTCCTCTGCTGACATTTTTCCAGTCTTTAACATATTTTCTACTGCATCCCTTACTGCCTCACGTCTTTCACTGGCAACATAATTACGCATAATCCTCTCTTCATCAAACAAAGTCATCATGATAGACACAACCTCCTTTTCCCTGCTCTCCAGAAATTCACGGAGCAGATTCCTGTCTTTGCAGATGCGGATGGTTTCCGTGACAGCCTCCCGGCTTCTCCCATACCGCTTTACCTGTTCGTTATATACCTTTGTAAAAGCAACATACTGGCTGATGATGTCATTTCCTTTGCCGTCATAGATTACTTTTACCTTTACTTCAATGGAACATTCTTTTCCCTTGAAAAATTCTTTGGAAAATGAAATCGTTTCCGGCCTGCTGACACGCTCCCCTGTATAGATCATATATATCTCCGGCTCCGGCACATGGACTTTCTTGCTTCCATATAAATCTGCGTCCTGCTCTTCAAAATAATCATGGTAAACCTGCGCCAAATACATCAGCGCACGTATAATGATATTCATCGTCCAGCTCGACTGCTGCTCGACCAGGAATAAAATTTTGTCCCCAACCCGGAAACCCAGGTCATTATAGATTCCGTTGGTAAGCACGTTCCTTATCGTTATATCCGTAAGCGCATCTTCCGTAGTCTCCGTATCCTCCGGATGGAGCGCACGGTATAGCTGTATCAGGTATTTTTTATCCCGAAAGATCGTCGTGAATACGCTGTCTTTCACCGTATATTTGGCAAAGGAATCCTTTTTTTCCACTGCTTTCTCTTTTGGCTCTTCCTGTATTATTCCACCCTGCATAATATCACCCCGGTTCCGGCTTGCGCCTGGCAGTCTGACAGGGAGGTTTCGCCCTGTCTGTTATGGCTTTATTATACAGAGAAACTCCATAATGTTCAAGACATAAAAAAGAAGCATCCGGCAATCCCTGCCAGATACTTCCCTTTTCCCTTATTTCCGTCTGCGCTCCATCTGTTCCGGCATTTCCATCTGTTGTGCAGGCTTTCCGTGCCGTTTCGCAATCTCCGCCTGTTTCTGCCGCAGTTTTTTCAGGACAGATTCCCTGCCATGCTTCTTTTTGCCGTTATTTTTATTCCCATCAATGAGGCTGTGATTTTCTTCTTCCCCACTCTCAACGCTGCGGACATACTCCCCGTTTTCCATATATTTCTGCCAATTCTCAAGGGGCGGCTTTTCCCTGTCGCCGCCTTCTGCCGCATCTGCCCCGGAGGGGACAGAAGCCTTCCCAGAGGGGAATTTGATTTCATGCCGCACTGTTTCTTTTTCAGGCTTCGGCGGGTTAAGATAATCCTTAATCTGCTGCTGCACGGATTGGTCAAACCCGTGATAGACTCCCTCGGCAGCCAGCCGCCCGGCTTCATCCACCACAAGCCATTCCGTATCTTTCCCATAGGCTTCATGCTCCATCAGGAAGAACTCCCTGCCGTCTACGATTATGCTGTCAAAAGCGTGCCAGCTCCCTTCTTTCCCCTCGATGTGGAAACCAGAAGTACCGAAAGACACAGGCGCACCGGAAGAACCTGTCCGGATAAACCCGGCTATGGCGGTAAATCCTTCTTTCTCAACATAATAGGCGGCCACAACGCCGCCCTTATTCAGCACAAGCACATCACTAACACTGATTGAATGTCCATGAAATGTCCGTGGCAGTTTCTTGTTAAAACGCCTGCGGATCTGTCCCGGCTCGTCTTCCGGCTGCATCCGTGCCAGATACACCTGCTCATAATCCTTATACTGTATCTGTATCCCCTTCTCCTGCAGTGTGCTGTAAGGCCGGAACCGTATCTGCCTGTTTTCCGGGATATTTTTTAGCTGGTACACCGCAAATTGGTTTGCCTCCATCATTCATCCTCCATCGGTTCCTCTTTATACAGTTCCAGATCCAATTCTAAAAATGCTTCCTCTGTAAGGCACCACAGCTTTTCCAGTGTGCTGTTCATGAGGGCAAGCATTTCCTCATCCCTGCCTATGTAGGGGATTGCGTTATGCATCTCCTCAATGGTTGCCTGCCTGCTTTCCTTCTGGAACATTGCTATCAGGAAATATTCATTTTCCTCAAATCTCACCATCATAATTCCTGTTCTCCCTTCTTCTTTGCTTGTGTTTTCTGGCTCTGCTTCCCCCGTTCCAGAGTTTGTTTCTCCTGTGCTTTCATCCTTGCCTGCCGTTCCCGGAGGGCGTTTAGGACGGACTGCTTCTTGCTGCCGCCAGATATGCCCTTGTCTGTTTTCGGGGCATTTTCAACTGATTTTACCGGCTCTGCTGCTTTCGTTTCTGCCCTGGCAGTATCTCTGCCCGATTCATGTGTTGTGATACCTGGGCTTCCTTTTTCATGCGCTTGTACGGTTTGTTGCCTGTTCTCCAATGACACTGGCGGCTGCGGCGGTTCCTGCCCCCTTTTCAACCCTGGCCTATTCTTTTCTTTCTGATTCGCAAGGATTTTCTCCATGTCCGCAATCGCCTTCTGCACTAATGGGCTGTCCCGGTATTGGGGAATCTCATTGATAAATTCCGTCTGCATCTCCCCCATCACCATTAAGTCAAAATTCCCGTCATAGATACTGCCGTCCTCCAGGCAGAATCCAATCCCCTTAATGCCGCTCATCCGCTCTGCCGGGATTTTCTCATACAGATCCATCGCTTCCTGCAATGTTTCCAGCCGCTCATGGTATTCCCCCAGAACAGGGAACTCCGTACATTCTGCCACATAGAATGTAATGGTTGCCTCCTGCTCTACGGAAATGTCATGGCTCTCCCCTGTCAATTTCTCCATTAACCCGATTGCATCCCTGACAATCGGGGATTCTTTGTCGCCGGTTTCAATAACCTCCGCTAAGTGCGCCCGGAACTTTTCCGTATCATTTCTTTCAAGCGCATTGCCAATAATCTCATACGCCTGATAGATCGGCTCTGTTTCTATCCGGGCAGCGCCATCCCAAAATCCAAGCAGATCTTCATCATGATCCATACTGAACTTTACAATATCCCCGGTAAGTTCCTGCCTTTCTTTTCCATCCAGATATTTTTCCGCATTCTCCATGTATCTCTCCAAAGTTCCTGTCTTTTCCGTAGAGATTGGATTGATGTCAACCGGGATTCCCGCCATCTTAAAATCTCCCTCATGTAACGCATTGAAGAAAACATCCTCTTTCAGATTGCCGCTGTAAGATACCACCACATCTATATCCGAGCCTTCCTGGTACATCCCTTCCCTGGAACGGCTCCCGTACACCCTTGCGCCAAGCAGCTCCACTTCCTCCGACAGCCCCATTTCATCAATCTGTGCCTGGGCATAGCAGAGTACGGTTTCCTCTACCCCCGCACGGCTCTGGCCGTTTAAGGCAGGCTCCGGCTCTGTCTGATCAGAAACAAGCGGAAGTCTCTCCGTCTCCGTTTCTTTCGCCTGCGCCTTCTGCAGTTCTTCCTGCGCCACGGTTTCTGTTTTCACCTGCAATTCTCCATAATCCATAACCTTACACGCCGCCAACGGTATGCCTTCATCCGAAAGGATCGCTTCCATCGCCTCACGGATTGACAGATCCGGATCGTCGTACACGCCTCCGTCAATCTCCCTGAAATCCTTACCATAAATCGTATAATCGTAACCGTCAGAAACGGTCTGGATGGAAAAATACCCTTTTTCTGTCTGGTATGCAATCGCAACATCATAGCTATCGAGATACTCCCTTGCTTTCTGTGACGCCGCCATCGTTTCCTCTCGAACCCATTTTTCGCTTAGGGAATTAAATTCTATATCTGTAAGCGTTTCAATTCCATTCTGGCACACAATCAGGGACATCCTGGAGGGTGGCTGTTCCGTGCTTTCCATGCCAAGCTGTTTATTTAGGTGGTTTGGTATCTGCTGATAGGCAGTGACCGCCGCATCCAAATCCGCAAAATACTGATATTCCCTTTCTGCTTTGCTGCCATCGGTGTTCTGTATAAGATAGTATTGTGCAATGAATGACGGCTCCGGTTCCATTTCTACTCCTTTTTCTGAAAAATACTCGCCAATGGCTTCCATTGCCCCCTGATCAAACCCATGCTCCAGATCCTCTGCCACCAGTTCCCCTTCCTGATTGACAATAATAGAGGCCACAGAATCCCCATATTCCTCATGCTCCATTCGGTAAAACAGCTCGCCGCTAATTTCTTTTGCTTCTACCGTATGCCATGTGCCAAAATGCCCATTTGCAATAAACCCTTTCGTTTCCTCATTGATCCGCACGTTTTCTTCCTTCCCTAACTCCTGTTCCTGTATTCCATCCCTTGCCAATCCGATAAACCCGTCCAGTACAGCCGGGTGGCTGCTTACCACATAATCAGCGTTCATATCCATCCCCCGGTTTATGTTTTCCGGTATCTCGTATCCCTTTGCCCATGCCTTATTCCCGATAGAAAACCGCCCGTCATGTTCCAAATGCTGCAACGTATTTGCAAGGATGAATACCACACGTTCTGCGCCATATTCCTCCAGGACTTCCTCTGCGGCATCATGCGCCAGATGCATCCCGTCAAAGTTCTCCCTGATTGCGTCCTCAACCGCTTTTTTGCAGTCCAGGTTCAGCTTTCTTGATTCCAGGTAATCATCTGCCCGGCCATGCTCCATTGCATAGGTAATGGTATGCATATAAAGCGGCGGGTACGTTTTTTCCTCTGGAATCTGCCGTTTTGCTTCTTCCTCCAGTACATGTTTCCTCTGTTCAATAAAACCGGGCAGTTCCACAGGGCCATAATCATCCAAAAAATAAGCAGTCACTTTCCCTTTACGGTTCATAACCATCACATCACCGACAGTCGGGTAGTGCCCGGTATAGCCTTCCGGGAGAGAAAATGTTATTTCTGTGCGGACGCTTTCCAAATTATCCCCTAGCTTGAGCCTGCCGCCATAAATCAGGGAATAATCCGCACCATTCACCTCTAAACCATCTTCTTTGATCGTTTCCATACTTAAAAGGAAATAATCCCGGCCTTTCGTATCCTCATTGATCTGAAAAAGAGCGTAACAATCATCTGTACCTGTATATAAAAGCTCCTCATTGGAATGAATGACCACATTCTGTATCCGTTCTTCCAGCTTCCGTTTCTTTTCTTTTGTATTCAGGCTTTCATTGAACGCTATTGCTGATTGCTTTAATTGTTCGATTGTCACCATCCCGCCAGTAAAGTTTAATTCTTCCCCAAGATTCAAATACCTTCTTTCCGGGATAGGCAGATAAAACGAGGACAGGATTGTGCCGGCATGGTTGGCTCCCACATGGTATTCCACAGCGACCGGATCGCCAGGGTCATAATCAGACCCCCGCAAATCATAGCGGTAAAGTTCAGATGGCACTTCTTTTTCCGGTATCTTTCCATTAGAAAATAATGCCGGGACTCCAAAAATCTCTACTTCTTGATATTGCTTTTCTGTATCACCCTTTTGTAGTTCCTGCAGGCTGCTTTCCTGTAATTCTGTTCCTTTTTCCTGCTTTATGGTTTTCTCCTTCTGATGAAAAAATTCCGGCAGTTCCGTATATCCATAAGAATCCACATAATGCGCCGTAATCTCACCGTCTCTTTTTATGGCCACTACATCACTGACAGAGAGGGAATGCCCTTTAAAGTCCAGCGGCTGCCCGATATTGAATTTTTCATACAGGGAATCCAGCGTTTCTTTTCCCCCTAGCACATCACCGTAAACCATCCGGTAATCATCATAATCCACGGAAAATCCCTGCTTTTTCAGATACTCCGTACCCATAAAAAGGTATTCCCGGCTCTTGCTGTCGTCCCGGATCTGGTAGATGGCATAACGATCCTCGTTACTGCTGAAAAGCAATTCTTCGTTTAAATGTTCCTGCTCTGCATTTTCCGCACGTACCGATTCCATCACCTGGTAGCTCTCCCACGCCCTTGCGTCAATGCCAAACATGCCGTCTTCTCCTGTTTCTCTAATATCATCTTCTGTATTCATCAGAATTGAACTTCCGTCTTTCTGTAGGCTGTAGATATGCAGCCCTGCATTGTGCAGCGCAACGGCCCTTTCCATTGTAAGCGGCAGGACGGAATCATTGCGGTAGCCAAATTCATGCATCTGCATAATCCCGACTTTGTTATCAGGCAGAAAATCAATCTCTTCCTGTGCATCCTCCATAATTTCCTGAAGATTATGCATCTTCGGATTTTCCACAGCCTCCGCAAGTTTATTCACCAACTCCCTCGTGTCCCTTGGATTGTCCAGCTTATAGGCATATAAGACAGCCAGGTTATGCGCTTCCTTCCCCAAAGCTGTATGCCCGTACTCCGCACGGCTGATCATCATCTCCACCTGCACCAAAATAGAAAATTCTGCCGCATCCACGATATGGCCTGCATCCATATACAAGGCATCATAGAACTCCGGGATTTCCTGATTCTTCTTTCCATCTTCCGAATCCCGCCATAAATCCAGGTGTACGCCGTGGCTTTTCAGGAACTGCTCCGGATTTCCATTTCCCCCGTCCTGTTCAGCAAAAGTATGTAACAGCCTTAAAAAATCTACCCGCCCGACATTATCTACAAGATAGAACTTTTTTGTATCCTCCCCAAGAGGGGCAAACTGGAATACGAAATCATCTTCTGTCAGCTCCCGTTCTGCCGCTTTTTCTTTCTGCAGCTTCTGGATGTTCTCCACCATGCTGTCAATAAAAGAGCCTGCTGTTTTCCGGATAAAATCCATTGACGTGCGCATCTCCTTCATATCCATGCTGCTTGCCCATCCCGCTAAATATGGGAATGAGTAGTCTGACGTATCTAAATTGAAGAAACTGCAGACAGTAAAGGCTACGCTCTCGGCTTCCGTTTCGATTGTCATCTTGTTTTTATTTTCACCAAGCTCCTCCATCCTATCCCGGTCATGGCACATGGCATGTGTCACTTCATGGACAGCGGTTTTCATGGTCTGCTTCTCGCTCATGCCCTCCTGTATTACGATTTCCTTACTGGCGTTGCTGTAATACCCCTTGGAACTCCCTTCAATCTCCCCATAGCGCATAGGGGATGGGGAAACCATCTGGATTGCTTCCATGAAAATATCAAAATTTTCTACGCTCCCCACTAGCTCCGGCGTGTCCAGTTCCGGAAGCGGATCTCCTTGCGTCTGTGAAATGTCAAATACTGTAGACACACGGAACCGTGGGATGATACGCTCCACTTCCTCTGTCTCCGGCTGTCCGTCCGGGCGCAGCACCGGCTCGTTTGTTTCCGGATCAAATTTCTCTATCTCTTCTTTTTCCTTAATCGGCGCAGGGGCGATGATCTTGATCCCCTTCTCCCCACGTTTTACCCGACGGTTAAATTTCTTGTTCCAGGTAGCCAGCCCTGCAACCAAGGTTGACTCCGGCTTCTGCATCGCGATTAAAAGCGTGTTGTTAAAACTATAATTATGGAACTGCGACATAGTTTTCAAATATTCTGTATATTTTTCCGATGTAAATAAATCCTTGACGCCCTGTTCCAGCCGTTCCGTAATCTCCTTCAACTGTTCTTCCCGTTTTCCGGCCATAAATGATAAATTCCCTCCATTCTTTCCCGGCATATGCCATAGAACTATCCTTATAAATATTGAAATAGGTTTCTGGCAGACCCGGCTAATTCCATGCTCTCACTGGCAGGCTCCGCCTGCCCTGCAAAATACCTTGCAGATAAACAGACGGAAAAACTTATCGCAGCTTTCCCATCTGTCTATGCAAAAATAATGCCACCCCATCATCTATTGACGGTATGGCCTCCTGCTTATAATTCCTGCTCCTTTTTCTTTACCGGTTTCTGGGTGTTCCCATGATTCCCCATAAGACGCTCTTTTGCTTCTTTCAGCTTCCCAAGCACAGAAGGTTTCCTTACTTCATCTGCAATCCGTGAAGCATCCGACACCCGGCCTGCATAATTAACCGCTTTCCTCGGACAGTCTGCCACTTCCTGCACATCATCGTCCATGCCCAGCGCTTCCGACGGCCCTTTATCGTCCATGTTCAGCAAGGCGTTTAATTCCGACAGGCGTTCCATCTTCTCCGCCAATTCTTCTTCTTTTGCAAAAGGCTTCTCCACTTCCTCCTTTGCCGTGGCAAGCTGCTGCTGAACGGTTTCTAAATTCAGTTCCAATTCCGTCAGTTTCTTCCCAATCCCGGAGAATACGTTGCTGATACGCTGCAAGTTCCCTAACGGGTCTTTCCCCACTTCAACCTGGTAGCTGCACTGCCGCTTGATAGTCAGCTTATATACCTGGTTGAAGCTGTCAAAATCAGAATACAGCCGGAACCCGCAGAATTCCCCGACCTGCCCGGCCGCATCCACCGCTTTCATTCCTGCGCAGGCTGCAATCAGCGCCGTCCCTGCCTCTTTCCGGTCTGTGTAGGTTTTTCCACCGATCAGCATGGAGAAATTGTCTTTTTCCTTTTCTTTTTCAAGGATTGGCTTCACTGCCTCCGCATCCGCCCGCAAGCCTGCAATCCGCTCTTTTAATGCGGTAATCTTCACCGGGTAATTCCTTGCGATCTCCGTTTCCAGCCGGTACTTCTGGCTGGTATGGTTTGCCTTCAAAAGTTTCAGCTTGCTTACCTGGATGTCGAGATCCATCTTCTCTTTTATGTAGGGATTGCCCGTAGCCAGGGCTTTGATCTCCGCATAGCTTAACGCCGTATCGTCCACGTCCTCGCAGGCCCGTACCGGGGATTTACTGGTCATGATCTGGCTGATGAACTTCTGCTTGTTCTCCAGGATCTGCCACATGTATGCGTCGAACGTATTTTCGGTAACATATCGGTAGATCTGAACCTTGTCGTTCTGGTTCCCCTGCCTAAGAATACGGCCCTCCTGCTGCTCTAAATCGGCCGGTTTCCAAGGCGCATCCAGGTGGTGTAGGGCAACCAGCCTGTCTTGGATATTTGTCCCTGCGCCTAACTTCGGTGTAGAACCGAGCAGAATACGCACCTGCCCGGAGCGCACCTTTGAAAATAATTCCGCTTTCTTCGTTTCCGTCCCGGCTTCATGGATAAACGCCACTTCCTCCCTGGGGATTCCCTTCGCCACCAGCTTCTCCCGCACGTCGTCATAGACGTTGAACGTGCCGTCGTTTTTCGGCGTAGACAGGTCGCAAAAAATTAATTGTGTGCCTTTGTCTGCAGAAGTCTTGTCCCAAATGTCAAAAGCATTATTCACACAGCGGTTGACCTTGCTTTCCTCCGCATCCGGCAGCATGTCGTTGATAAGCCGCTGATCCAGGGCGCATTTCCTCCCGTCGTTGGTAATCTTCAACATATTATCTCGTGACGGGTCTACATTCCCGGCTCGGACAATTTCTGCCCGTTCCGCAAAGGAGCTGACTAAATCCTGCTGTTCCCCGCTTGGTTTCAGCACTTCATTGATATATTCCGCTTCGGGAACCGGGAGGTCAAGCATATCTGCAGTCTGGATGTCGGCGCTCTCCTTAAATAATGCAATCAGCTCCGGGAGATTGAAAAACCGGGCAAACCTTGTCTTTGCCCGGTATCCTGTGCCTTCAGGACTTAATTCTATGCTTGTTACCGTCTCGCCAAAAGCCGCCGCCCAGGAATCGAAATGCCCCAGGCCCATCCTCTGTATGGTGTCATACTGAAGGTAGCGCATAATGGTATATAACTCGACCATACTATTCGATACGGGGGTCCCGGTTGCAAAAGTGACGCCCTTCCCGCCGGTAATCTCATCCAGGTACTGGCACTTCATGAACATATCGGAGCTTTTCTGTGCGTCCGTCTGTGAAATCCCGGCAACATTCCGCATCTTTGTGTATAAAAACATATTTTTATAGTTGTGGCTCTCGTCTACAAACAGCCGATCCACGCCTAGCTGCTCGAACGTCACCACGTCGTCCTTCCGGCTCTGGTCATTCAGCTTCGCAAGCCTTGTTTCCAGCGTTTTCTTCGTCTTTTCCATCTGCTTGATGGTGTAGCGTGTGCCTTCTTCCTCCGCCAGCTCTGCAATTGCTGTAGTGATGTCGTTCATCTGCCGCTCGATGGCTGCAATCTGCCGTTCCCTAGAAAGGGGGATGCGCTCAAACTGGCTGTGCCCGATGATGACGGCATCATAATCGCCTGTCGAAATGCGGGAACAGAACTTCTTGCGGTTGGCAGGCTCAAAATCCTTTTTCGTTGCGACTAAGACATTTGCCCCCGGATACAGGCGTAAAAAATCGCTGCCCCACTGTTCGGTCAGATGGTTCGGCACGACATAGAGGTTTTTCTGCGCCAGCCCAAGCCTCCGGCTTTCCATTCCAGCGGCAATCATCTGGAAGGTCTTGCCGGCCCCCACGCAATGCGCAAGCAGCGTGTTATTTCCATATAATATATGCGCCACCGCATTTTTCTGGTGGGGCATCAGGGTAATCTCCGGCGTCATGCCTGCAAACTGGATATGGCTCCCATCGTACTCACGGGGACGGACGCTGTTGAACAGGTCGTTGTATTTCCTGCACAAGTCCTCCCTCCGGTCAATGTCCCGGAAAATCCACTCTTTGAAGGCTTCCTTTATCATCTCCTGCTTCTGCTGTGCGATCATGGTTTCTTTTTTGTTCAGGACACGCTTTTCCTTGCCGTCCTCCACGATTGTATCAAAGATTTTTGTGTCCTTGAGATTCAAGGCATCTTCCAGCAGACGGTAGCCGCTTGCCCGCTGTGTCCCGTAAGTGGCTGTGACAAGGGAATTGCCACGGGAATCCGCACTTTTTCCGGATATATTCCACTGGCCGTTGACTTTCGCATACTTCACGTCAATCTGGTTCCCCAATAAATGGCCCGGCGTATGGAACAGCTCCCCCATGAACTCTGTGATATAAGCCGGGTCTACCCAGGTTGCCCCAAGCCGCACCTCAATCTCCGATGCTTCCAGGTCTTTCGGCTGCACACGCTCCAATGCCTGCACATTAATCCTGTATTCCGGATGATTTTCTGCAAACTGTTTTGCGACCGTAAGTTTCTCCCGGACATTGCCGGATAAATATTCATCCGACGCTTCCCACTGGTCTGTCAGCGGATTTTTAAAGATTACCCCCGCCAGTTCCTCTGTGACTTCGGATTCTGTCTTGCCAGACAGTTCCGCCATAAACGGTACGTCCACCTTTGCCCGCTCCCCAATGGAAACAGCCAGGGCTTCACTGGCAGTATCCACGCTTGTCACCGGCACCGCCTTACGGATTGTCCTTTTGGTAAAAATATCTGCCTTCCGCTTTAGCTTCCCTTCCTCGTCCACCAGTTCCAAAGACGCTAACAGACAATAGCTGCTGTCCTGGGAGAACGCCCTCCGGTTAGCATTGCTGCTGATTAGGCCGTATTGTGCCGTAAAGCGGTCATACTGCGTGTTCAATTCTTTCTGCAGCATGGCAACTTCCGCATCACTACCGTCCTCCATCTGGCACTGCAAAAGCAGCTGTGTCAAATTCCGCAGTTCAATCATCCCCAGCACACGCTCTGTTGTTAAAGCGGGCAGTTCCATTAAATTCATAACGGAATTTTCCCGGTAATACACTTTCCCGTCCACGTTTGCAAAGCTGAAATTCTTGATGGATGGGTCTGCCGGGATGGATGGTACGGTTTCCTCTAACTCGGAATCTTCCAGATCCAACTCCGTAATCGTCCCCTGGATATGTTTCACCGCTTCCCTCAACTGCTCCGCAAGGACAGCGCCCCCTATCGGTTTTACCGTGGTTTCCTGCTTGCCGTACTGTGTGCTTTCCATAGTAAATTCCCCAAGCACCATTTCCGGGTGTTCTACGAAATAGGAATTGACCGTATGCCCCTCCGGTGTCGTGCCAAGCTCCACCCAGCCCGGCTGCTCCAGGGATGCCCGGTCACGTTTCTGGAAGAATAAAATATCCGCAACAACGCCCGTCCCGGCATTCCTCTGGAACGCATTGTTGGGAAGGCGGACTGCCCCAAGCAGGTCTGCACGGTTGGCTATATACTGGCGAACGGATGCACTTTGCTTATCCATCGTGCCGCTTGACGTCACCACCGCCACCACGCCGCCTGGTCGCACCAAATCCAGCGACTTTGCGATAAAATAATCATGTATCATAAAGTTGTGGCGGTCATACCTGCGGTCTGCCACCTTATAAGCACCGAACGGCACATTGCCGACCACACAGTCAAAGAAGCTGTCCGGGTATGCGGCGGTTTCAAAGCCCTGCACGGAGATATTATTCTTCTGGTAAAGCTGTTTTGCTATCTTCCCGGAAATGCTGTCAATCTCCACGCCGTACATATTCAGCCCGTCCATAGTTTCCGGCACTAATCCCATGAAATTCCCAATCCCGCAGGACGGCTCCAATACGTTGCCCCTCTGTAATCCCATGTTCCCCAATGCCTCATACATTGCTTTAATTACCGTAGGGGAAGTGTAGAACGCATTTAATGTGGACGCCCTTGCCTCCCGGTATTCCTCCGGCGTCAGCGCCGCTTTCAGCTCCGCATACTCCGCCGCCCACGCTTCATTCTTATCGTCAAACGCTGCCGGGATGCCGCCCCATCCGACAAACCGTGATAAGGTTTCCTGTTCTTCCGTCGTGGCAAGGCGGTTTTCCTGTTCCAGCGTTTTCAGTAGGAGGATTGCGTCCATGTTGGCACGGAACTTCTGCTTCGGGCCGCCTGCGCCTAAATCATCATCGGTGATATGGAAATTTATTTTTTCCCTGCGTTCCAGCCCCGGTGACGGTTCTCCCGTCCCGGCGTCCTTTCTGGCCTGCCCGGAAGCCTGCCGGGTAGTGCCGTTTCCAGTCCTTCCGGCTCCATCTATCCCATCTACGGCAACAGGCTCTAAAGGTAATCTGCGGTCTTTTCGGATATGGTTGATTTCCTCTGGGTTCATCACATGGTTTGTCAGAGGATTGATCTCATTCCCAAACGCTGCCTGCTCATTAGCGGCCATCCGCTCCATTACGTCAGCGATCAACTGCATCTGTTCCGGCGGAAACTCCGGGTTCAGCATTGGCACAAGGTTTAAGCCTTTTTCGGCGGCTTCATAAATCACATCCACCTGCTCCGGTGAAAAATCATCCAGATATACGTCCGCTTCCTCCATTGCGAGGAACAGCCTGTTTTCAATCAGATCATATTCCTCAACATCCGGTTCCTCCTGCAATTCTTCCAGATTAGGAGCCGCTGCGCCCGTCTGAGGCAGCTCCGCTTCTTCTTCCTGCGTCTCCTGCTGTATAAAAGGGATAAATTCCCCCACATACTCAAACAGCTCATGCTCCCCTGGGAGATAGTTCTTCCCCGTTTCCACGCACCGGAAAACATCTGCGGTTTTGTCTGTGCTTGCTTCATAAAAGCTGCTGTGCGAATACGGATGCTGCCCATCTTCATAATCAGATATGCCAAGTTCGTTATGCGATCTGGTATTCAGGATAATGTCCTGTGCGTTGAAGTTTTCCTGCAGTTTCCCAACAGCTTCAAAATGGAATCCCCCATACTCAAATATGCCGGGTTCTCTTTGCATAAGATCCGGTTCTGCGGATTTTGCGGAATCTGCGGTTTCTGCTTCTGCCGCCGTTTCCGCTTCCCGCATATTTTCCTTTGCTCCTTCTGGAAATGCCGCAATCTCCTGTAACTCTGCATCCACCGCCATGCCTTTTGCCCACTCCGGCGCATCCGGGTCATTTTCATGCAAGGCAATGGCGTCCCGGCTGTCCACAAGGTAATCCTGGTACGTCCTCTGGAAAATATCTTCCGCCATCCAGTCCCGGAAGTTATCCCAGTTCCCATAGGCTTCTGCCATAACGGGGGCGTTTTCCCTGTTGCGCACCATTAAATTGTCCAATTCTTCCTGGACAATATCATACGCCATATCTTCATCTACGTCCCTGGAACGGATGACATCATAGGCTGCGCTGCTTTTAATGGCGGCAAGGGCAGTATACAGACATTCTTTGTAAATAGCCCGGCTGTCCCTCCCTAATGCATTTCCGCCAATCAGCAGATGCCGGTTCAGTTCCGGGCAGACATCTAATCTCCCATCATACGAATCAAGAAAGATTATACTTTCTTGATGGTCTGGATGTTCCATATCCTTTACCGATATGTGCTGATTCTTAATTTCTGTAATACGGTGTAACTTATCCGTATCCAGATATATAAAGTTCCCTACTGCGTAAGTGTACTTCCCGGTTTCGCCGGAGCCGCTGCTATCTTCTATCGGTTCCGCACTTTTAATTTCTGATTCTTCGTTTTTTTGCGGTTCTTTTGTTTCTTCCTGCTTTCCTGGCGTCTTTTCTGGGGCCATGAAATCAAAGAGGGATAACTGTCCTCCATTTTCAATCTGTACTTCTTCTCTTTTCCTTTCCGGGAAAATCGTATATGTCCCTTCCACATATCCGTGAAGATCAGTAAGGATTTGTACCTTTTTCTCATAATCTTCAAAATCTAATGGCAATTCCGCTATTGCTTCATCCATATGCCGCAATAAGCCTTCCTGCCCTTCTGGATTGTTCAGAAGACTCACCACATCGTCCCGGTGGGTAAACATATCCGGATTTCCCGCCCAGGGACGTATCATATGGTCTGGAAGATGGTGATAGAAATTGACAACACGCCCCGCCATCCTTTCCCGTTCATAAACAGGCATACGGGAATAATCGGACGGCTTTAGGTAATTGCCGTTTTCAATTAAAGCCGCTACCCGTTTTGCCACTTTCGGCCATTTCAATAAGATTTCCACATCTGGCTCACTATAAGAGCCTCTCGCCAGCTTCAACCCCTTCCCGCTGTAATCTGCATGGGAATTGTCAGCGCCGGACAGCGCATGGCTCCGTCCGCCTATCCCATAGCTTTCCATAATAAAATCCGTTTTTTCCTTATCAGTCTTATCCTGTATAAAAAATGCGTAAGTGGAAAGCCGCCCGTCCGAATATGCGCCCCCTCCCTGCAGAAAAGCGTCAATCTCATCCTCTGTGATGAAAACCGGGTGTTCTTCCCATGCAAACCCTTCTCTTGCCTGGTAAGGTACAGCCTCCTTTGCAAACTTCTGGAACTGTGCAAGAATCCGTGTAGGATTATATAATTGGAATCGCATAATCCCATGATTTTCTTCATACGCCTCTGCAAGGCCTTCCAGGCGTTCTATCAGGTCAGAGAGATATTCCGGCTGTGCGATCAGCTCTGACAGCCGTTCCACTTTATCAGGGAATCCGCCATAGAATACCTCCACATCTTCAAATACAAGCTCCGCAACGCCCTCTGCCATATCCTGATACATATAGGCAAGTGCGTTGGCGTGTTCCTTCAAAGCGTTATCCCTTGCGGCATCCAATACCACCTGCGGCGCATACTCCCCCTGTTTTAAAAGCTGGTGGATGCGCCCGCACACATCTTCCCAGGATAAAAATACCTTATCCAGAATCCGGTCTGTCACCGTATGTCCTACGGCAATCTGCATCCCCAGCTCGTCATACCAGACAGAATATTCCTTGCCGTCTATGATAAGCCCGATGCCGCCTTTGCCATATTCCCTCCGGACAAATTCCGTATATTCCTCCGGCATCTGGTCTATCATAAAATTATAGATGATCCGGAGCTGGCTCCCATTCCGGTTGCCGCCGCTGCGCAGGACTTCATCTATCACCTCTGGAGAAATCGCAACCTCCCCGGCATAGAGCGCCTGCATCCGTCCCTCAATCTCCCTCTTCTGCTGTTCCACAGTCGGAAAATCGGGCAAAGATAAAGCAGAGGCTTCTTTCTCCTCTGCTTCACTCAAATCCTGTTCTGTTGATTCCTCATTTAGCTGTATACCAATTCCTTCAAGATGCTCTCTTCCGCCATTGCCGTCAGTCCATTCATGTGCGCCGCCCACGCCATCTGGTCTTTCTCCTTGTCCGGGGCCGGGTATTTCAGAAGCAGCCCTTTCATCAGGACTTCCATCCTCTCCGTCGCTGCCTGCTCGATCTCCATCAAGTGCCTGTCCAGTTTCCCCGACAGCATCATGCTCTGATACCATCCCTTCCGGTTCTCTTTCAGGTATGTCCGGCGCAGCATCCCGTACTTCCCGATTGCCGCCTCTGGTTTCTCTATGGTCAGGTTCGGGAACAGGTAATCCCCTTTGCGGTGGTAAGTCAGTTCCATGCTCATTTCCTCCTTCTTTGTTTTTGCTTTCACGCTTTAAAGCGTTAAATTCATTATAGCCGATTCCATTCTCTTTTGCAACCGTTTTCTGGGATTCTTCTATGAGAATCTTACGCACTGTCCGTCCAATGTCCACAAGGACAGGCTCCACAAGCTGGCTTGTGGCATTTCCCAGGAAGGTAAGCACAGGCAGCGCATTGTAATCGGTGATTGCCGAAAAATCTTCTTCCTCCAGATACTCCATCGGGTCAAGGCCGCAGCGGACAGCCAGCGTATAAAAAGCGCTGTTCATCAAAAGCCGCCGGAACTCCACACGGATCGTGTCCTCGTCCAGCCCCTCTAAAAATGTCCCCTCTGTTTCATACAGAAGGCCGTCCATCACTTCCTCTAAGTTTTCTTCCGTCAACTGGCGGGAAATTTCGGATAAGGCAGACGGCAGGTCTGCGCTGTCTGTCTCTGACAGTCCGTAAGCGTCCGCCAGATGGTCAAGGATATCCTTTTTCTGTGCATCCTCAATCTTCCACAGGTTTGGCGTCCTGCCGCCACGCACCATATGCGTGTCGGAAATATCGAATACATACCGCAGCCTCCGTGTCGGCCCGGTATCGTCAATCAGTGCAATCCCCTTTGCCCCACGGTTCACCCACCGGTTCATCTTCCCATTCCACAGCTCCAGCGACGCACAGGCAGTCGCATCCGGGCGCTGTGCATGGATCAAAAGCGTATCTGGGAAGGAATAACGGTACAGCTTCGCCGCCGTGTCCAGATATCCCATCCAGTCCCATGGGGAACTGGTGACAGCCTTTGCCTCATACTCCGCAAGCCCACGGATTTCATTTAACATTGCCATATAAAACCTCCATATAAAATACCGCCCCTGTGCCTGAAAGTTTTTTATCCAACAATACTTTTCCAGACACAAAAGCGGCATGTACCTTTATTCTGCTTTTTATTTTCGTTTTCCACTGCCTTTGCCGGATTTCCCGCTTCCCTTTTTCTTCGGAAATTCCAGGCTGAAATTCGCACGTCCATCCTCTGCCGTCATCAACAGGTCTGCCGCAAAGGTTCTCCCTGTTTTCTGTGAATAGAGATCCTTCACATGGGTACGCCCCTTCTCCAGCAGCTCTGCCGCCATCTTCTTATCCACCAGTTTTTTCATACCGGATAGATAGCGGTTCTCCTTCCACAAGGAGAAAGCACATTCCCGGTTACTGCAGTAAAAGTTCTTCTTTCCCTCATACACAGGATTCCCGCATACCGGGCAGATTCCAACACTTTCCCTCTGATGGAAACGGCCCTGTTCTTCCCCGGATATGGCGCTGCAGCCTGCAATCATCGTATCAATCAAATCTGTAATCTCCCGCAAAAACTCCCGGCTGTCCATCTGCCCTTTCTCAATCAGGAGCAGTTTATTTTCCCATTCCGCAGTCATAGATGCAGACTTTAGGTAATCCGGCAGCGCCGCAATCAGTTCCTTCCCGTCTGCAGTCGGGAGGATCTGCTTCCCGTTCCGCTTTGCATAGCCGGAGGAAACCAGCTTTTCCAGAATGGATGCCCTGGTTGCAGGCGTGCCAAGTCCCTTTTTCTCTGTATCTTCATCAAAATCCTGATTCCCGGCCCGTTCCATCGCTAAAAGCAGTGTGTCCTCGCTGTACGGCTTCGGAGCTGATGTGAAATGCCTGCTCTTCTCTGCACGGACTTCTGCAATCTCCATCCCTTCCCGCAATCCTCCCGGAATGGAGAATGTGTCATCTGTTTTGCCTTTATCCGCTGGCTTTCCTTTTTGCACAGCATTACGGAAGGCTTCTTCAATGCCTTTAAACCCTGGCTGGACTGTTGCCTTCCCTTTTGCGGAGAACTCATGCCCCTCACACAATGCTGTGACTGTTGTTTCCTCATAAATGCATTCTTCGGATACTGCCTGTGCCAGACGCTGCCCGATCAGACGGAAGATATTCCGCTGCCGTTCTGATAATTCTTCAAAATCCTGCCCTAGCGCCTCTTTTGTCGGTAACAGTGCATGGTGGTCGGAAACTTTATCATTATTGATAATGCGCCCTATATTCTCCCCGATAGATTCTCCCTGTAAGAAAGGCAGTAACTCAGGTAACAGCTCTAACAATTCTAAAGCTGTCTGCTCCATATCTGCTGTAATGTACTGGCTGTCCGTCCGGGGATAGGTGACTAACTTTGCTTCATACAGTTCCTGCAGCTCCCTTAATGTTTCCTGCGCCGTATATCCAAAGAAACGGTTTGCCTCCCTCTGCAGCGTGGTAAGATCATAGAGTTTCGGCGGCTGGCTCTTCTTCTGGATTTTCTCCACTTTGCGGATAACTGCGGATTTCCCATTGCATTTTTCAGCCAGGGCAATGCTTTCCGCTTCATCCTTAATAGATTCTGATATGACACGAATCCCATCCCCCTCAACCGCCACCTTGTAATAGACTTCCTTCACAAACCCGTCAATGGCATCCTGCCGCTCCACCAGCATTGCCAGCGTGGGTGTCTGGACACGCCCCACCGTCAATCGCTTATAATATTTTGTGGTAAATGCCCTGGTTGCGTTCATTCCGATCAGCCAGTCCGCTTTTGCCCTGCATATGGAGGCTTCGCAAAGGTTCTTGTATTCCTCCCCATCTTTCAGATTGGCAAACCCTTCCCGGATTGCGCTGTCCTCCATAGAACTGATCCACAGCCGCCTGACCGGGATTTTGCTGCCCGACAGGTCATAGACACGCTTGAAGATCAGTTCCCCTTCCCGGCCTGCGTCACAGGCATTCACCACATAATCCAGATTACTCCGGTTCAGCAGCTTTTTTAAGACTGCAAACTGCTTTTTCTTATCTTTTGCAACGGCCAACTCCCACTGCCCCGGCACGATGGGCAGGTCTGCAAACTCCCATTTCCCATATCTGGAATCATAATAATCAGGGGAAGCATACTCGGCCAGATGCCCCAGGCACCAGCTTACAATACAGTCTTCCCCTGACAGATAGCCGTCCTCCCGTTCCGTAACGGAAAGAATCCTGGCCAGGCTCTGTGATACGCTCGGTTTTTCGGCAATGACCAAAAACATTATTCATCATCCTCCTCTTCTTCCTCAGAATCGTCCTGCTCCTCATTGATATATGCACCGCCGTAAAATTCCAAATCCTCATTGTCTTCTTCATCCTCGTCCTGCCTTGGTTTCACCACTTTAAAATAATAATATCCGCCGATGCCGCCAGCCAAAAGTACAATCACCGCAAGCAGGGCGCCCGTATTCGTGCCGCCTTCCTTTTCTTTCGGCTCTGTCTCCATTTCTGGTTCTTCCGGTACAGACGGCTTTTCTGTTTCCGGGATGATTACGGAAGGCTGCTCCTGCTTTGGGTCTTCCTTTGTTTCCCCAATAAATTCTGCCAGGTCATTTTCATCAATCATGGACAGCATATAGACATTCTCCGTATTGTTGGAGCGGTCTAACACCATGAAAAAGGTATTGCCGTTCTTAGTCTGCACAGTTAAAAACTGCTTGCTTTCATCGTCTGCCATATCGTCCACCAACTGCCCGTTCCCAGGCACAGAAAACGGCGTCCCCTGCACCCTGCCCTGTGATTCTTCCTCTTCTGGTTCTTCTGTGTCTGACGGTTCCTCTGCAATCGGCGCATCCTCCGGATCTCCGTTTTCCACGCTGCTATTTCCTGTCGCTGTCCCAACATTTGCGGTGTCGGCTTCCGTCTGCCCTGCACTGTCCGTATAGGCAAATGCAGGCATGGCCGCAGAGAACATCATCCCCACGACCATCGTAATTACCATCAGATATTTTTTAATCTTATCTTTCATTATATAAATCCTCCCTCCGTTGCCGCATCCTCCGGCAGTCCCTGTCCTGCAGATAACTCCCCTGCTATGTTTTCTGTTGTTTCTGCCGCATTCTCCGTTGTTTCCGTCATGCTTTCTGCTGATCCGGCCAGTTTCTCCGATTCCATGCTTTCTTCGCTGCCAGAATCCATATCTGTTCCCGGCTTCTCGGAAAATACCACCGTCCCCTGCTGTATGCCCTCCAGGACAGACAGCAGTTCCCAGCTTCCAAGCCGCATGGAATGGACGCTCTTTAATATCTCCGCATCCTCCAGCATTTCCCTCTGGACGTTCAGCTCTCCCAAATGCTCCTGCCATGCGGCAATCTTCTTTTCCGTTTTCTGGATTTCGTCCAGGACACGCCGCAGCTTTTTGTTCATATCGCCACCCCATTTTCTTTATCAAATATAATTGTCATTGTTCATGCGTTTTTATCAAACTTTATTGTCTCTCCAAAACTGTATTTTTAAGGCAGCCTTCCAAATCCGAGTAGATGTTGCTGCCAGTATGCAGAACTTATGTTTGTATATTGAATTGGGTCGCCGCAGTGGATCATCATGTTGTTGCCAACATAAATCCCCACATGGCTTGCTCCAGATGTCGGGTAGGTGTTCTGGAAAAATATCAGATCACCCGGCTTTGCCTGTGAAGATGGTACATGGGCACAGCACCCTCGCAATCCTTCTGCCGTCTGCCTCCCTACGTTCCATCCATTCCCGCAGTTATTGATGACCCAACTGACAAACCCGGAACAGTCAAACCCGGTACTTGGCGAAGCTCCGCCCCAAACATAAGGACGGCCTAAATATTTTTCCGCCTCATGGATCATCCTTGCAAACTTTTCATCCGACAATGCCTCGGACGGGATTTCATACCCATATCCATCCGCACCGCCGCCACCGGGCAGGCTCCCCACGTCAAATAAGTAATCCCGGTTGCCGTAAGTCCCGTTGTAAAGGTTATACCGCTTTTCCTCATTTTCATCCATACGGCTCCGCAGGACGGCATCCAGATTGTGGTTCATAAGCGTCACTTCCAGGCGGTTGATTACTTCCGTCGTGGTCACTTCCACTTCCTGATTGCCGTTATCGTCCGCAATAAACGCTTCCCAGGTCTGATGCCCATGTGCGGACGCAGCGGAATGGCTGTCATAATAAACATCAAACTGCACCCCATACCGGGCAAACGCCCCTGTGTCCTCCACCACATACTCCACGCCGTTCATCACGACCTTCGTACCCATCGGCACAAAGGGACTGGCGGCATCCACCGCTATCGTATGGTTTGCCGTTGGATATACGCCGCTGGCCGTCGGCCCTCCTGACCATACACCGCAGCAGATGGAACAGTTACAATACCCACTCGTCACCACCTGTCCCAGGGATTCCCCGACACGCACGGTTTTTGTCTCCGTCACCGTATCGTTGACTTCGTCCACATACAGGCTGTACTGTTCCCGGAAAATATCTTCCACCTCGTCTTTTACCTGTTCATAAGTAAACTCCCCGTATTTCGCAGTGAAATAGGAGATCAGATGGTAGGGATTGTGGGAAATTTCGTCTACCTGATACCAGTATTCGTCATATCCCGGATGTGTGGATTCCATGTTGTTAATCTGTCTGTTTAAGCCAGCTTCCAATGCCGCATACGCATTTTCCGTCTCATAAATATCTTCATCCGTGCTTGGATAGGTAGAGCCAATAATACTGGAAGATGTTCCCTCAATCATAGCGCTGCAGCTTGACAAGCCTGCAGAAAGCATCAAAAAAAGCAGCCCTAAGACTGCCGCTGCCCCAAATATCCCTTTATTATTTTTTAAGACGGACGCCGCCTTACTTTTTATTTTGTCAAATACGGATTGTGTGGCTTTTGCCGCCTCCGCTGTTGTTTTCTCACCCCTCTTTGCCGCCTGGTAGGATTTTTTAATCCGCTGTTTCTGCCAGAATTTTTTTCGGATTGTTTTCTCTGCCTGCCCCGTTTCTGCCAACTGCTTCCCCGCCGATTCTGCCGTTTCCTGTGAAGCTTCAAACTGCAGGCGGATTTTCACCCCTTCCCCTTCCGGGGATTCCCTCCAACGGGAGAGCTTCCGCTGCACCATCCGGCGGGAGGTACGCATGGCATTCCGCAAAGAATGTTCCGCCATGACCTCTGCCCGGTGTGCCCCCTCTGCCGCAGAATTATCCTGCTCCGCTTCATGCACCTTCCCGTGTGCATAGGCTGACATGGAATGTGACGCCGCAGACGCAGCTTTTCTACCGATCCCCATACCTGCACCATGCACCATAACACTTTCATCGTCACCGAAGGAAATCCTGGATTCCTGCTTTTTCTGCTCATTATGCAGCCGCTCCCGCTTCTGCTTTTTCTTAATATTTTCACGGACAGACTCTAAGGTTTTCCCTGCATCTTCCGGCGTCTCCCTGTAATGGGCATCATTTTTCCGAGAATCCTTACTGCCTGCTTCGCCGCCTGCCTGCTGTCCATCCCCTTTACGGAACTGCGCCTGCACCTGCTTTTTCTTCCGGCTGTGGCTTGTCTCTGCCACAGCTTCCACATAGTTCCTTCCGCTGGACGGATGCCCCCGGATACTCTCCATGCGTGAGGAATGTCCCGATAATCCCCTGGCTGATTCTGTCTCCGGGATTTCCGGTTCTGTATCTCCGTTGCCGTCCGGCTCCTGTGCGAAATATGTATGGTTTTCCGGCTGCACGGGCAATCCGGATAACGGATCGCCTGCCTGCTCAGACAAAGGATTCTTTGTATGTGCTTCATACAGCCGCCGCTTTTTTGCGGACTGCCTTTGCTGCCTGCTTGCCTTTGAGGGATTTTCCGCACTGGAAGAAATGCTGTCCTTCTGCCCCCGTCCAATAGAATACGCTTTTTCCCTTTGGAAATTGACAGAATCTGCCGCCTGCCCCGGCAGTGTCAGATTATCCAATTCCCTCTGGCTTATCCGGACAGAATCTTTCTTCTGCAGATTTTCCTCAACCAAACCGTCACGGCTCATTTTATTGACTGTCTTATCTCTTGCTTTAAACTCTTGTTCCCGCATATCGCTGTTCCTTTCACCATCCAAGTTTGCGACACGGTGTCGCAAAGTATCAGGATCTACCAATCTGTTTCTTACTGGCTGATTTTTTTCGCCATTACCACAACCCTTCCGTTCCTCTGGGAATACTCACAGGTGGATAACGTCAACAGCTTATCCCCGAAAACTGCTGAAATTCCTGTATCGTACAACGCACGTTCCTTAACTTCTTTGATATATTCCCGATAATCTGCCGCATCCTCCGCCTTTGTAAATGTATAATAGGGAAAATCATTTCCTGTATATACCGGCGTACAGAATACGGCGAAAACCTGATACGTTTCACTGCCATGCAATGTGTCATAGGAAATCAATGGATGTTCCAGATAAAATGCGCTGTCCTTGTACTGTTCCAGTGCCGCAAACATCTTCCCGCTGTTCATATGGTGTCCGTAGATAATCAAGTTATCACTTGTAGCTGGATTGCACAGCTCGGAAAGAAACAGACAGCCGTTTGCAGAATACTCCCCATTAAAATCCCGATGGAGATAATAGTTTTCTTCCGATGGACGGTACATAACCGGATAATCAATCACTGTACCCTCTATCTGAATCCATCCGATACAATCTGGATTTTCCCTGTGCAGCGCAAGCAGGCCCGGATGAACCGGAGAAGAATCTCCCCCGGTATCCCTACCTCCATCATTTGTTTCTTCCTCTGATAACCCTTCCGTCTCCCCATTGCCAGACTTTTCATAAATTTCTTTCAACTGCTCTTGCAATGCATCATCCTTCCTCTCCTGCATAAGCATATCTGCGAGAAAATACCCACTGATGCTTAGAAGGAGCAGGGAGCAGAGCAATATTTTTCTTGCAATCCATTGTTTCATGCTTCGCCTTTCTGATCTCTGGCAGGCCGTTTTTCCCGGCTTTCCTCCAAATCCGACAATTTTGTTGTCATCAAAGCATAGAGGCGTAACGACTTATCGAATTTATCTTTAAAAGGGATTATGGTACTCCCGTAAAAAATCAGTCCTTCACCTTCTCCACTGTTCGTCACATAAGATAACTGATGTGGGGAAATATTGAGCTGCTTCGCCAGTATCTGCCTGTCCCCCGCCGCCTGGTTCAACATATAAATAAAGTCCGAGTTTTCAAAAATGTTCTCAATTTCCCGGCTTGACAGCAAATCTTTAATATTCTGCGTTATTCCCGTCGGAATGCCGCCCCATTTCCTAAAACGCTTCCAGATCTCCACTGAATAAGCCGCCGTCTGTTCTTCTTTTAAAAGCAGATGGAATTCGTCAACATAGTATCTGGTGGATTTTCGTGCAGCACGGTTGACCGTCACCCGGTTCCACACCTGATCCTGGACAATGAGCATCCCCAGCTTCTTCAACTGTTTCCCCAAGTCCTTAATGTCAAAGCAGATGATACGGTTCTCCAATTCCACGTTTGTCCTATGGTTGAATACTTTCAGGGAACCGTTCACATAGATTTCAAGCGCTGTTGCAATCCGCTGTGCCTGCATTTCCTTCTGCTCCCGGAGGCATTGGTACAGATCCCCAAGTACCGGCATATTCTCTGGAATCGGATTCCCAAAATATTTCTGGTACACGATTGGCAGACAGCGGTCAATCACCGATTTTTCCTCCGCTTCAATACCGTTCCTTGCCCCCATGATCAGCTCACACAAGGATAAGATAAAATCACTCTTTACGCCTAGTGGGTTATCATCATCCGAATAGTCCATATTGATGTCCATCGGATTAATATAGTCCCGGCTTGTGGCTGAAATATGGATCACCTGCCCGCCTAACGCATGGACAAGTGGATAATACTCGCCCTCTGGATCTCCAATAATGATGTCGTCCTGGGTGGCAAAGAAAGCATTGGTAATTTCTCGTTTCGCTGAAAAAGATTTTCCAGATCCGGGCGTACCAAGTATCAATCCATTCGGGTTTTTCAGTTTCTTCCGGTCTACCATGATCATGTTGTTGCTCAGCGCATTTAAGCCGTAATACAACGATTCCCCCGCCATAAATAATTCCTGCGTGGTGAACGGGACAAAAATTGCCGTGGATGTGGTAGTAAGCGCACGTTTGATAGGGATTAGATTCAATCCCAATGGGACGCTGCTCATCAACCCCTGCTCCTGCATATAATCTAATCGGCGTAATGAGCAATTGTATTTCTGTGCAATACCCGCCGTCTGGAATACGGCGTTGTCCAGATCCTGTTTTGTCTTTGCCGTGTTTAAGAACAGCACCGTTACAAGGAACATCCGCTCATTCCTGGACTGCAGATCTTCCAACAGCCGCTTCGCTTCCCCTCCGTAGGTATTGAGGTCAGAGGGGATGATGTCCATATCGTACCCTGATCGTACTGCCTTCTTCTGCTCCTCGATTTTCATCCGGTTAATGTCCGTTACCTTGCTTTTCACCAGCTTGATTGCCTTCATCTGGTCTAAGGACTGGATATGCAGATTCACCATCAGGTTCCTGTCCATATCCAGGAACTCCGCAAGCATCTTGTCCGTCAGCTCCGGGGCCAGTATCTGTAAGTAGGATGCCGCCCCAAGGGTATCACCCATCTGGAAGTCCTTCCCATTCTTAAACACAAAACTGGTGGGCGCAATGAAATCCTTCGTCCCCATCCCGGTACGCAGCACACTATCATAAGAAAACTTAAACGGTGTCTTTTCATCCGGGTTAAAGGTTTCATACAGCACCTGCAGGCGTTCCTCTCCATTTAAGGGATAAGCAGATACGCCAAGCACCTTAAAGTTGTTCAGAATATCCGCTTCAATCCGTTCCAGCTTCGGCTTTGCCTCCCGGATGTTGTCCGCTTCAATCCCAAACGTGATATACTTCGTGCGGACAAGCCCGTTGTTGCCCTTCGCAAGCTGGTTTTTCAGCATCTGCGCATACTCCATCCGTACATCGTCAAAATCGTCGTTCTGCGGCTTGATCTGGATAATGGATTCAAACTCTTTCATGTTGCTGTGATGGTTCACGAACGACAACTGAAAATGTATGGTACTGTCAAAATAATTAAGGAAATCGCACCAGTTTTCAAAAATGGCATTTTTATCCTCATTCTGTGCCAACTGGTAATTAATATCATAGAACCGAATGGTCTTGGAATAATATTTATCCTGCACCCGGCAGATCCCGTCCTTCGCCATCTCCCGGTAGGGAATGGACTGCTGTGCGGAAATCTGTTTCTCCCTTGCTTTTTTCTCTTTTGCTCTATCCCGGCCTTTGTGTACTGCGGCATTTCTTGTACCATATTTTTGTACTGCCGATTCCTGATGTGCTTTTTTCTTTGAAACCCTTTTCTTTTTCTCCGCTTTCTGCCTTGCTGCCTCCCTCTTTGCCGCTTTTTCTGCTTCACGGGCAGCTTTCAATTCTGCTCTCCAGTCTGCTTCCTCCTGGATCTTCCTTAACTTCTCTGCCTCCTTTGCAGCCTTCTCCATCGCCTTTTTCTCACGGCGGGTGAGCTTCCTGTTTATTCCCATGCTGCCGCCTGTCCTGGAATAAGCGGGATTGTCCTCAAAATCTATATAATCATCCTCCGGCTCATCCAGCCAGTCATCCAGGTGGATCGCACCCTCCTTGCCCGTCACCCGTCCCGGCTGTCTATTTTCTCTTTTTCTTCCCATGCTTTCCTCCCCCTTTCTTCTGTTTCGGCACGGCCTTTCTTTCCTCCATCTCATAGATATTTTTTATCTCATACCGGCGGACTGCCGGCTTTTTCAATTTCACATTGATGATGTTGAAGAGAACTTTCTCCAGCGGCATCCCGTCTTTCTCATACATGGCGAACAAAAAAGCCGGGAGCATCAGAAGCACCATTCCCGTTGCCGCATTACTTGTCCCAATATAATTTTTCGTGAGGAAATAAAAAGGCAGCCCTACAGCCGCCGCAGCCACAAGGCAGACAAGCTGCCTCTTTGTAAGGTTTAAGACCACCTTATTCTTAATCTTCGTCAAATCTTTCGGCACACTGACAAATGCCATCTAAACAGCCTCCTTCCTGCCTGCGGCATAATCCGCAAAATCCTTTACTGTATAAAATATCCGCTTGTTGTTCACCCAGCGCTGAAGCTGACGGGTAATTTTCGGCGCACTTGGACGGTCATAAACCATCACATATGGCGAAAATCCCATATCACGCAAGGTTTCCACACGGTATAAATCCTGCTCATGGCTGCTCCCATAATTCGTAAGCACGTAGACCTGCCGCTTCCGTTTATCCTTCACTGCCGTCAGTTCCAAAAATCTCTGGAAATATCCTGTCAGATCCTCGTCCGGGTTATCCCATGCAAAATGCACCATCTTTGTGCGTACTTGATTCAGCAGGGAAACATTGTCCGGGTTTATCAGGCGGATGTCCAGCCCCTGGGAGAAATCCACCCAGGCACGGCTTTCTGCAAGCTGCTGTATCAGCTTTTCATGTTCCGGGCAGGCCAGGAGGTTCGCATCCATCAGTTTTATCTCTTTCTGCCCATCCCAAAATTCAGAAAGATCAGCGACCTGTACGCTCCTTCTCCCTTCCTTGCCGCTGACAATACAAAATCCGCAGTTCCGGGGACATCCACGGCTTAAAAAGCCATACGCCGTATCGGGAAACTGCGGATATAAACTATAATCCGGATAACTATGTTCAACGTCATCCGGCAAGTTTTCTTTCAATCCATAGCCTGTGCCGCCACTGATTACCTTCCCGGCGTTTTCAACCATAAATGCATCTTTGGAATATGTGTCTGTAAATACCCTGCTTTTATAAACCACATCATACCGGCCTTCGGGCTTCCACCATTCCACGGAATCCCCTTTTGCCTTATGGTACGCCGATAACTTCATCAGGCACAGGTTTGGCCAGTTATGGGAATCCACATCTATCAGTCCAATCTTCAAAAAATCCTCCTTCCTGCTGTCTAATGTGCATTGAACACTGCCTTGCTTAATCCGCTTGTTTTCATTAGGCTAAAACAGAGGATTACGGTATATGCCGCCACCCCGAACAGCGCCGAGTGCATGTTGTCTGAAATCTGGATGGTTGACACCAGCACCGCATAAATGCCGACGCACACCATCATAAAGAACCCCTGGAACCCAAGCGCCAGAAGCCCACGGAAATAGTTGTTCCCCACCTGCCCCCATTCCCGGTTGGAGAAGGTGGCAAAAGGAATTGGCGCAACCGAAGTGTAAAGGTAGATCTCTATCATACGCCCATACAGAAGCACCGTGATAAGCACGGACATAATCTTCATGCACAGGCTGACCAGCATGGTTTCCAGAGCCAGCACTACAAGCTCCCCGATCTCCATAGATTCCATCGCCGTTTCCATTGCCTCTATCATAGTATCTATGTTGATGGCAGTCTGTGCGTTGATGGCGCCGCCTGCGGCGCTCACCACATGCTGCCCCACGTCAAAGACCGCCATCGCTATGGTAAAGGTATTGCTGACCAGATACACAGCCACCCACATCTTGAAAAAATACTTGAAAAACATCCATGTATCTATTTCATGCATACTGTTTTTCTCCGTCAGCATGGAGATCAGCTCATAGCAGAGGACAAACGTGATAATCATGCCTGCAATCGGCACGATCACCGAATTTGAAAGATTCTGTATCAGGCTGAAAATACTCCCGTTCCATCCCTGCGGCGTCTGTCCAACCTGTGCGGCAATCTCCCCGGTTTTCTCATTGACATCCGAAAACATTTCCGTCAGGTTGGACGTTACCATCCCGGTCAAAAGCTCCCTCATCCACTCCTCGATTGCCTCAAAAATGCCATCGAACATGAATGAATCCCCTTTCCTTTATTAGCTGAACAGATTTCCAAGAAGAGGGATCAACTGTGTACCAATGAGGACAACCCCACCTCCGGCCATAAGTTGCTTGATTCCTTGCGATTTCGCGCCAGGGTTATCATTACCATAACCTTCCAGGAGGTTAATCACGCCCCACACTGCAAGCCCGGCTCCGATCGCCACGACCAATGTTTTTAAGATTCCGATTGCTGATGTAAAAAATGCCATATTATACCTGAAACCAAAATCAGAATTTCACGGATTTTACCGTTTTGCACAAACAAAAAAACCGCCAGTATCTCCTGACGGTTCGCCCTTTCCAATTTGGTTTATCCTTTCTTTTTTATTGTTGTATTATTTTCTTTGTGCAATGGGCTGTTTTCCCCAATCATAGGCTCTGCCCGGATTGGCTGCAGGATATATTCCTGACCTACTGCCTTAATAGTAAAAACCATTATCTCCCCTTTCTGACTTTGCGACACGATGTCGCAAACTTTCTCTTCTGGATATGCTTCATACCTGCGCCTTACAAAATCCACTTTACGACACCGTGTCGTAAACTTTTTTGTATGCTTCAAAATCTACCTTGCGACATCGTGTCGTAAAGTTTTCTTCTGCCAAGTTTCAAACGAATATTTCTGCATGGAACCCACTTTGCGACATCGTGTCGCAAAGTTCAAGCCTAACATACAGCAAAAAGAATAGCTTCCCTGTCTATGCCCCCTGCCGATCCCCGTCTGCTGGCTCCGTTGTTCCCTCTGCAGTTTCCTCACTTCCGTCTACTTCATATAGATCAAATTCCTCCTTCATCCTGATTTTTAACTGGTGTTTCATATACGCCTCCACATCAAAGGCATTCTTCTTGTCATAATCCGATAACTGCTTGTACCGCTTATGCCTGGTAATATCGAACTTGTCACTCAGGAACGGGCGAACCCCACGCAGCTGTAGGATGCACTTATTCCCGTCCATAACGGCAAGCTCATCTCTGCTCATCAATTCTTTTCCTGTTTTTTGATAATTTAATCCATAAGAACGGCTCTGCCCACGGGTATCTGACGTGTTGTAAAGATCTATCGTCTCCTTCCCTAAATTTTCAGAAATCTCCTTTAACGTGGAGCCTTCCTTGCCCCCAAGGAATAACATGGTGTCGCAATTACCTAAAATTGTCTCGGCTGCATCTTTATAGATGGTTTTCAACTGGCTCTGCGACTGTAAAATAATAGACGCTGATATTTCCCTGCTCCTTATCGTTGCGATCAGCTTGTCAAACTTTGGGATCTGCCCGATATTGCTGAACTCATCCAACAACAGCCTTACATGGTAAGGAAGCCTGCCACCATGCACATCGTCCGCCCTGTCACACAATAAATTGAATAGCTGGGTATACATGATTGCCACAAGGAAATTGAAGGTATCGTCCGTGTCGGAGATGATAATAAACATTGCCGTTCGCTGATCCCCGATCATATCCAGCTCCATTTCATCGTAAAAAGTCAGCTCCCGCAGTTCCGCAATGTCAAATGGCGCTAATCTGGCTCCGCACGAAATAAGTATGCTTTTTGAGGTTTTGCCCGCCGCAAGCTTGAATTTCTTATATTGCCGTACCGCAAAGTGTTCCGGCTTCTCCTGTTCCAGTTCCTCAAACAGTTCGTCCACAGCATTTTTAAATTCTTCATCGTCCTCCCTCGTCTCCGAAGCATTGATAAACTCCAGTAACGTAGAGAAGTTCTGTTCTTCCTCTGGCGCTTCATAATAGATATAGCCAATCAATGCACAGTACAAAAGCCGCTCTGCTTTCGTCCAGAAATCTTCGGAAGATTTTTCTCCTTCCCCCTTCGTATTTGCAATAATAGTGTTCACCAGCTTCAAAATATCTTTCTCCGAGCGGATATACCGGAACGGATTGTAATGCATACTTTTGTTGAAATTGATGGTATTTAAAACCTTGATCTTATACGGTTCATAAACAACTTTTCCATTCTTATCCCGTACCGCTTTCCCGTCTTTCATTTTCGGTGTGCCACGCCTCAGCATCTCCCCACATTCGACCAGGATTGTGCCTTTCGGATCAGTGACACAATAGCTGACATTCGGCGTCATCTGCATGAGCTGCGGCTTCACATAGAACCGTGTCTTGCCGCTTCCACTTCCTCCAATAATAATTACATTTTTATTCCTGGCATACTTTGGCTGTTTCGGCCTGCTGTTCATGGTAAGGCGTTCCGTCTGCGTCAGGAGAATATTATTCTCAAATACCGGGTCTATGTATGGGGCAATATCTTTCGGCGTTCCCCACCTTGCAGATCCATACTCCACTCCCTGCCGGTATTTCTTCGCATTTTTGCCTTTCAGATATACCATGAGTTTCACAGCCACAGCCCCGGCCACTCCGGCCAGCAGATCACCCCCATGAATACTCGGAATCGGATTTTCAAACGCCAGTTGGAAATTTAAGAACAGCGCCATCGACTTTTCTATCATGGAATCCCCTACACAATGGCGGTACAGCCACGCTAATTTATCCACTAGATAAAACACAATCACATAGGGGATATTCAGCATTGCCAGACGCTTCACATCTACGGGAAGCATTTTCTCCCGGATTATGCTTTTTAATTTTCCAGACAACGGCACGGATTTTTTCTCTGCTGCAGGTTTCTTTTTTGGTTTCCCACTCAATGCTCCGGCCTCCGTTCCTTCTGTTTCGTCTTTTCCCGCTCCCTGTGCTTTGCAACCCGCTCCTTCACCAGTTCCAGCTTCCTGCGGACGGATGGTTTCTTGCTTTTATTCAGCGACTTCCCGGTATATTCCTTAAATGCCGCCGTCATGACATCCACATCCTTTGCCTTGAAAAATACAAAATAACGGGGCGGGGAGATGGATGTGTCTTTTTTCAAGCTGAAATCAATGCTGTATTTCCGGGCACATTTCTCAAAGGATTTGATATTGCCGTCTGTCACTTCAATATTGGAAAGCTGGCATCCTTGATTCATCAGCTTCTCCATGCTCTGTTTCCCGTGGCTTTTAGCAGCTCCTTTCTCCGCTTTCTGCACTGCCTGTTTCTCCATTTTTTTCTGCTTCCCGTTCCGCTTCTCCTGTTCCATCTTTGCCAGCGCTTTCAGCATGGCGGCTTTCAGAATCCTTGCGGAGATCTTGCCGCCATTGACGCACAGCGATACGGTTTTCTCATTTACCTCGTCCTGCAAGTCGTTCCCCCTCCTTTCCTGCGGATTGTTTTTTCTCCCCCATCTCCTGTAAAATTTTTTTCAGACAGTAACCGATGCATGGGGAATGCCTGCCGTATGGACATCCTTGACAGCCGCCACCGCCATTTCCGCTAAATTCCTGCGGCAGAGGATTTTCGGAAACATCCACTGATGCCGGACTCTCCTTCGGGAGAAGGTAATAACATTCCTCCTGGCTGCAGCCTTTCCGCTTTCCTTTCCAGAAATAACAGTGTTTACAGTCACCCGGCCTGTCCGCCGCATATCTCCTGTTATCCCTCGCCCGGTTCCGGCTGTCTGTCCTTCCTGCCTGCATCCCATTCCCCTCTCTGCCTCATTTCCTCCATCCGCTGGTCCTCCTGCGCCCCTGCCCGGATGCACGAGTACAGCGTGACCGCCACAAATACGCCTGCGGCGGCAATGATTCCTTTCATTCTGCTTCACCCCTTTCCATATGGGGCACTGCCATACATCAATTTCTGAGTGGATACATTCCCATTTAAAACCTGTAATGGACAGTTCCCCATATACAAGCATAAAAAAACGCTTACAGATTCTTTCTGCAAACGCCCATATGTCTTATTAAATTATTATTGTGTTGCAATGAGCGTTTTCTTGGATTGCTCCAAACGCTGTCAGTCCTCCTTCCTTTTTCTGCAGAATATAATCACAGAGCTTGCTATCCCGCAGACTGCAATCCCGGCCAAGGCAAGCCATAACCAGAACGGCCTGTCATCCCCTGTTTTCGGAGTCTCAGCAGACGGCGTTTTCGGTTTCGGTGTTTCCTTCGGCTGATCCGGTTCGCCCGGCTCCGCTTCATCCTTCATCGAAACCTTCTGGATCTCCCCGGTATCCTTAACTTCAAACTTCACATCTTCTGCCACAAGATAGCCGTCCGGCGCACTTTCCTCATGCAGTGTGTATTCCCCGATTGGCAGCATTTCCATATAATGCGGCTTATTCCCGGAAGTCCAGCTTTCTACTTCTTTCCCGTCTTTATCCAGAATGGAAAGTTTTGCCCCTGGCAGTTCCTTCCCGGCTATGTCTGTCTTGGAAATCTCCACCTTTGTCACATCATCCTTCATATCCACCTTCTGCACTTCTCCTGTATTCTCCACAACAAACTCAATGCTCTCCGCAGTCACATAGCCGTCTGCAGGCTGTGTCTCTGTCATGGTATATTTCTTACCAACTACTAATTCTTTGATGATATGCGGCTCCTTGCCGGAAACCCACTCATCCACAAGATTGCCGTCTTCATCCGTTACCTTAAGCTTCGCACCCTCTACCTCTTTTCCATCTGTAAGGGATGTTTTGGTAAACTCAAATACCGTAGGAACATTTTCAAAGGCAAATTCATAGGAAATGCTTTCTTGCTCCGCATCTTCATAGGTGAAGTCAAATTCCTTTGTTTCACCTTCGCTGGTAAATCCCGGAGCAGGGGCCGTTTCTTTCACATAATAAGGGAACCCAATCGGGAGGGCAGCCGCAAATGACAGCTTCCCATCTTCGTCCGTGGCTTTTTCCTCAATCACCGTATCCGCCTCCATGATCACTTCGCCATCTTTATTGGTGATGTCCTCTTTCGCACAAAGGGCGAATACCGTCCCTTCCACTGCACGGTCAGAATCTTTCTCCGTCTTTATTACATTGACTTCTGCTTTCTGGCGGTTATTCTGCCAGTCCGTAGAGAACGTGACAACCGCTGTGTCCTGATCACGGTAAGTCAGGTCAATCTCCCGGATTTCCCCGTCAAGAACATAACCCTCTGCTGTTTCTTTCTCCTTCACATAATATTTCCCAAGAGGGAGATTGTCCAGTTTTGCAATCCCGCTATCGTCCGTGGTGATGACAGCTATCAGCTCATCCTTTTTATAATAATCCTCACTCTCCCCATCTGCCGCTTTTATATCCTCCAGGGCATACACTTCAAAGACAACATCTTTCAGTGAGCCGGTGACATACTCAAACAGATGCGTGATCCAGCCGCCAATGCTGTCCAGCAACGATACATTTTCTAAAAACTCCCCTTCTTTGTTGATCAGGAGCGTACCTGTCGGCACATCGTCCTTCATCTCCACTTTTTGGATTTCAGCCGTATCTTCCACGGTAAACGTGATTTCTTCTGCCTTTAAATACCCATAAGGCGCTAATTCCTCCCGGAGCGTATAAGTTTCTCCGACGGTCAGCCGCTTAATGATATGTTCCTCTCCTTTGACGGATTTCCATGTATCTACGATATCCCCGTCTTTATCAAGGACAGTCAATGCTGCCCCTTCCAGTTCCACGCCTGTTGCAAGGTCTGTCTTTTTAATGGAAACGGTTGTCGGTTCATTTTTAAATTCAGACACATATTCTGCAACTTCTACATCCTGCCCCTGGTATGCTGCAGATACTTCAATGGTTTCATCGGAAGATACATAGCCTGCAGGAGCCTGTTCCTCCCGGATGTAATATTCCCCGAAAGGCAGATCCAGGTCAAAGACTGCCCTGCCATCTTCCCCTGTCATGGCTTCACCAAGCAGCATATCCGCTTTAACAATCACTTCCCCATGTGCGAAAATATCAGCCTTCGCATACAGTCCAAAGACTGCCCCCGCTACCACAGATTCATTCTCTGCATCTTTCTTCACCACTGCAATCGCCACCTTCTGGCGGTCATTCTCAAATGTGGCTGTCTGTTCAATGATTGGCGTGTTCTGGTCTGTGTAAGCAAAGGTAATGGTCTGCGCCTCTCCATTCAGCACAAACCCTTCCGGGGCTTTTGTTTCTTCTACCCGGTATGTGCCAAGCGGAAGGTTTTCAATCGACGCTTTCCCGTCTTTATCTGTCACCAGCGTATCCACCAATACGCCAGAAGCATATTCAAGAATCCGGTTCCCGTTTTCATCCTTCTGGAAATCAGCGGTGTAAATATCCTCTGCCGCATAAACTTTGAACTCTGCACCCTCTAATGTTTCCACCTCATACCGGAAATCCTTATCATCGTACCGGTTCAGCACTTCACCTTTCTTCACGATATGCAGCTCCCCCTTTACCGGATGGTTTTCATAGACAACATCAATGATAACATCCCCTGACACATCGTCCATCTGGTACAACGTATCTGAATCCACGGACACTTCATAATAATTCTCATTCAGCGTATAGCCAGACGGGGCATTGACTTCCTCTATCCGATAATGACCGATTTTCAGGTTCTGCGGCAAAATCAGATAACCTTCGCTGTCCGTGAAATAGGATTTATGTGTTACCACGGTCGGGTAAGTCGTCACCTGCTCCACATATTTCTCGTTGTCCAGGTCATACACCTTGAACTCTGTATTTTCTGCAAGCACAGCTTTCTTCGTTTCATCGTCCTGCTTCACGATTTTCAGCTTCGCTTCAAATTCATCGTCCAGAAGCACCCGCCATACCTGCGGCGTCGTCGGCTTATGCTCTGTGACATGCACAAGGAAGTCCTTGACCGGCGTATAATTATGCGGCGTGCTCGTTTCTTTCACAATGTACGTCCCAAACGGGAGCGGGATGCTGCAGGCATAGCCCCTTTCATCAGTGAAGATTTCCGTTGCCCCGTTCTCCCCGATTGCCACCGGTTCAGCGGAATCAAAATCATACCAGCCATTTTCTTTCTTATCCAGGGAAGATACCAGCCATGCGGTAAACCCTGCGCCGGATAATAAATCCGCATCGGTTTTCCCATTATCTGCCGCCTTGATGATCTGGAACGGCTGCTTTTTCACCTGTTCCGGGGATGTGCAGTCACGCTCTACCGTAGCAACTAAATCTCCCTCATAGTTACAAACTAAGTCATACTCCGTTTCATCTGCCAGATAACCCGCAGGCGGCGTGACTTCCTTCACAAAATACTCCCCAAGGTATAAATCTGTGATCTCCGCCTTGCCCTCTTTATCCGTAGTCAGCGTTCCCACCTGTTCCCCGGCTTTATAAAGGACGCCTGTCTTTTTATCTGGGTGCAGGATGTCATTCCTTGCATACAGTCCGTAAACGGCGTGTTCCAGTGTTCCGTCCCCCTGCGGGATATTTTTGTTGGTTTCCTTATCCTTCTTCTGCAGCCGGATTGTGGCGTTGACACGCTCATTAGCAAAAGTATGGGAGAATGTCACTTTCGCTTCCTGGTCATTGGTGTAACTAAACCGGAAAGAATACACATCTTCCGTATTCCTAAGATACCCCTCTGGAGCCTGGATTTCTTTTGCCTCATACCCAAACCCAACCGGAAGGTCTGCCAAAAATGCTGCATTGCCATCACCATCCGTTGTTGCTTTGTCTATCAGTGCGCCTTTGGATACAACAACATTCCCGTCTGCATTGGTGATATTTTCTGAAGCATACAGTCCGAAAATTCCCCCTGCAAGTCCATTTCCCGTATCCTTATCGTTCTTTACCACACGCACATCCGCTTTCTGCCTGTCATTTAAAAATGTAGCATTGGCAAACGCCGCCTCCGCCATCTGCCCGGCATAGGCAATCGCCACATCCTTTGTTTCCCCTTTGTTATAGAAGTTCTTCGGAGCCTGCATTTCCTTTACCCGGTATGTGCCAAGATGCAGGTTTTTCAGCATCACAGAGCCATTGTCCCCGGTCACAAGGTTTTCCGCCACCAGCTCCCCGGCTTTATAGACTACCGAGCCATACGGCGTGGTAATATCCTTTGCCGCATAGACATTAAATACAGCGCCCTTCTGTCTACGGCTTTCATAACGGAATGCTGTGCCGTTCTCATTGGAATCCGCACCTGTCAGAACCTCGCCTTCCTTGTAAATCGTCAGATTTCCAAGCTGCTCCACATCCGGGACAGTCGTGGAAGCTGTCTGGTTCGCTTCCAAAGCCACACGGTAAGCAGTCGCATTATACCGGTATCCTGCCGGAGCCGTAATCTCTTTCAGATACACCGTATTCTGTGTCATGACAATTTCCGCTTCCGACGCACCATTACTGTCCGTTGCAGACATCCTGGTAATCAAGTCCGTACAGTCCTTATCCCGGTAAATGCCGAATACAGCGCCGGAAAGGTTTGCGTTGGCAATGGAATCCACCTTGATTACCTTCACTTTTGCACGTTCCAGCCAGTCCACGGATAGGCTCACGGAATTGCCGCCTTCTTCCTCATAATAACTCCCAATATCCTGCGTGGCGCTCCCTGTCGGAACGACAAGCGCCTTCCATATCACCCGGATGCTGCCTTTCATTGCTCCGGTATTCCAGTTCCCATTGACCGTCACCGGGGCAGTAAAATAAAAACTTGTCCCACCGGAAACACGGACATTTCCCCCTGTCTGCTTGCTCCCGTCTGTCTTATTATGGAATGTCACATCCTTTGGAAGCTTAATGGTAATGGAATTTCTGGAATCACCGTTCAGCTTCGTTGTCCCCGTCACCTGCTTCGAGCCATCATAGGTTGCTTTCAAAGCGGTCTTGCTCAAACTGATCTGTGGATCGGGCGGCGCAGGCAGGCTTTCCAGATAATTGATCCAACCAAGCACCCCGCACTCCCGCAAATCATCCATCGTGCATCCGGCAAACCCATCCATGCCGCAGTAAAAATAACTGGCCGCGATATGGGTGAACACATACTTTAAATCCTCTCCAAAGGACGGCATATAGCTTGCAGTCACATCCCCTGTGCCGCCATAGCCATAATAAAGCGCTTTCTGCAGGTTCGGATTCCCGTCTATGATCTGGGCGGCGTAGCTCCCGGTATCCGGGGAACCCTTTGCAGACTCCAGGCAATATGCGATCTTCCCATTTACCGTGAAATAACAGGTAGAGTAATTTCCCAGGTTGCCGGGATAATAAATCTTCCTTCCCTTTACCATTGTTGCGGAATCAGAAGCCCTTGCCGTCTGCCTTGCTTCTGCAAACAGAAGGATGCCTTCTTCCTCTGCAATCATTTCCGCATCCTGTCTTGTATCTTCTGCCTGTTCCATGCCCTCTATGACCGCTTCCATCTCGGATTCCGTCATGGATTCCTTTGGGATTTCTTCCCCATCTGCCGTCTGCCCTGGCAAATCTCCTTCCCCATCTGCTTCCGTTCCTTCTGAATCATCGGAATGGCTGTTTTCGCTTCCTTCTCCATCTGCCGTCCGCTTTTCAGAAGATGATACAGACATTTTTTCCTTTACAATAATGTTCCTGCTGATATGGTAAGATGGATTCTTACTGGCCGGCTCTACAAAATAAACCGCTTTGTAAGTCCCTGCCTTCCTGATATCAATCTTTTTCCCACCTTTGTCCGTTGCTTCATAGAATGTGATTTTTACTTTATCCGGCGAAAACTCTATGCCGGAAAAATCATGTTCCACGTCAAAGCCACTGTCAATCTCCACGATATGATCTTTTGCAGCCACAATTTCATCCGCATCCAGTTTTTCTTTCACCTTCTCAAAAGCCGGGTACTCCGCTTCATAAGCCACAGTCTCCGGCACTGCCGCATAAACTCCCACCGGCTGTAAGAAGGCTGACAAGACCGTGACCGCCGACAGCAGGCCGGATACAATCCTCTTTACATTTCCTTTCAATATATTTTGTCCCTCGCTTTCTTCATTGTGCAGTCCCATAACTGCCATCATCCTGTCTTTTCCGCTTATTTCCTATCTTCCCATATATCTGTCTCCCTTCGTTTTATTTGCACTGCCAGCCGATAACAGCACATCAATACAGGAAAGCCCTCTGGTCCCGGCATATTCAAACACACCGGAACAAAAAGGCTTCCCTGCATGGCATCTGCTGTTATCCAATCCGGTTTCCCGGACTGGCTTTATTTTATATTGAGCGTTTTCCTGTGTTCCTCCCAGACCCGTTCCCTGCCCCGGCTTCTCTTTCCTGGGGCGTTTTCTCCGGCAAGGTACGCTAAGATGCACACTCAATGCCGGGTATCAATCTGGGCAGGATATGAAATTTTCAAGGTACGCTGAAAGGAAAAATTTTTGAATTGTGATAGTGGAAATTTTTCAGAAATGTTACCCTTTCACTAATAGCAGGCTGGAGAGGGCAAAATACAAGCAGATTTGCAAATTTCTTTGATTTTTTAATATAAGATAAAATTGGAATGGAAAAAACATTTAGATATGATAGAATAACTATTAAGCAGTCAGAATTTTACCCGTTAATAGTTTATTGAAAAAGGAGTGATGAAAATGCATGACTTTAAAATTAGAACCGACCTGGCGCTCTTTTCCATGCTTAATGTTAAACAATTTAGTTTTGAGAGTTTGAATGGCGAAAAAAAAGAAAAGAACCAAGAACTGTTTCAACAGGCGGCAATGCACATACCCATAACTGAATTGGATAATGGAATTTATTATAGAGCAAGAATCATTGATCCAGCTGATGGAGAAAATACAGGGATTATTAAAGAAAACGGCATACCAATAAGCGGATATGATGATCTGCATTCTGGTGTAGCGCCTGCATCAGCAATAAAGATAACTGGAAGGGTAAATCATGCCGGCGAACAAGTCCTTTATTTGGCAGAAGATATAAAGACTTCCTGTAAAGAACAAAAAGCTGCTGAAAACGATTATATCTCTGTTGCTGAATGCACTATAAAAAACAGAATTAGCGTAATGGATTTTACAATCATGGCTTCCGATGGGCTTGACAGCCTGTTTTCAGATGAAACAGTACAGTTTTTCGCCAGCCATTATTCCGTTGATATTAGGGCGTTCTATATCTTCATAAAAGATTATTTAACATCTCCAGCTTATGCAGAACAAAATTATGCCGTACCATTGGATTTTTTAGACATTTTAAAAAATAGGAAGGATATTTCCGGCATAAAATATAATTCTTCTTATACCGATAAACATAATATTGCCTTATGGGATGAAAATAAAAATAACAGATGTACAAATAGCAAAGTTGTAAAAGGAAAACAACAGGCTCCCCCGTCTTCTGCGGGCCAGAATTAAAAACGGATTTAGCTCAATCGAAGAATAGATACACAATCCTGAAAATAATAAAAGGCTATGGTACATGACTTATCCCATAGCCTTTCATTCCCCATATTTTCTTCTATTATCTGTAATCCCCAATATATAATCGACACTGACATCATACCGTTCCGCCAGTTTCATCAATGCCCATAGCGGTATCTCACGTGAACCATTTTCGTATCTTCTGTACACTCCTTCATGGCACCCTAAAAATTCAGCCACATCTATCTGTCTTAAATCATGGTCTGTCCTTAAATCCCTGATCCTCTTGTAATGCATACTACACCTCACCGTTCGGTTTGATCTATATTTCAATCTTATCATCAGATAGGATATTCTAATCAAAACCGTACTATTCGGTTAGGTAAATAGAAGATGGCCAATATTTGAAAATGCTCAAAGTATTAGATATAAAACATCCTGCAGGAGAGCATGATGCAAAAAGAGTTATGGCATGAGAAATTAATGTGCCATAACCCTATTCACCATATTTTCTTCTATTATCTGTAATCCCAAGCATATAATCAACACTGACATCATACCGTTCTGCCAGCTTCAACAATGCCCATAGCGGTATCTCCCGCACCCCATTCTCATACCTTCTGTATACACCTTCATGGCAGCCCAAAAATTCAGCCACATCTATCTGCCGTAAATCATGGTCTGTCCTCAAATCCCTGATCCGCCTGTAATACATATCGCACCTCACCGTTTGGTTAGTTTTACTCTTTCAAATTTTATCACCAGATGTTATACTTTATTCAAAACCAAACCATTTGGTTAGGTAATTGGAGGTGACGGGAAATGAAAAAAACAGGACTCTTAATTTTATTATCATGCGGAATGATATGTGGGTGTTCCAAAGAATATATTGAAATGGACATTCTCTCTTCCAATAACACAACATCCGGTAACTGGTATGAGCTGGATATTGATGTCATTGCCGATAAAGATGACGTATCGGATAAAGAAGCATGTTCCAGGGAAATCATACAGCATATCCTTGACAATGATTTCCACAGTACACGCTTTTCGTTTGATATAAACGGATATCCTAACAATGTATCCGTAGATGTATTCACTTCTGAAAAAAATGCACAAAAAGGTAAGGAAGCTTATTCTTTTGAATACGTTACAGAATTTAATACAGAAAACCCTGATGTACAAAATAATATCAAAGACAATCCAGGAGAATTTGAAATACAATACGAATAAAATATACCTGATGGCAGGACTCCGCTTTGCGACACGATGTCGCAAAGTGGAAAACCATGTGCTTTCAGAAATATCCCCCTTGAATTCCCTGATCTTTCATTTTCCGGCATAACTCTTCTAATATCCGTTTCCGGTGGTTCTGTATCGTTTTCCGGCTGCAGCCAAAGAGCTTTGCCGTATCTGTTACCGTAGCTTCCGCAAAATACAGCAGTTCAATCAGCCTGGCGTCCTCTGCAGGCAGTTTTTCCAGAACTTCCCTCACTTTATCCCGGCAGATATTTCGCAAAACCGTCTCCTCCACCCCCTCTGCCACATCCTGGAAATGCCCTGAACCATTCCCCCGGACCTCTAAGCTGTCCAGACTGCATATGCCATGTTTCCGGTTCCGCTCCTTCTGATACCGCTCCCTGCGCCGTGACCGATACCATTCTAAATAAACCTCCCTGGTCACATCCACTAATGTACCGTCCGCCATCCGCAGCACATAATGATCCCGTTCCTTCGGCTGTTTCCCTCTCATGCCCGGCCCTCCCCGCAACATATCCTGTAATCAGGGCAATTCTGGGAAGCCTGATAATTTTTACGGATGCTGCGGACTGCCTGGGAAATCATTGCGGATACCGCCTGCTGGCTGATGCCTAATTCCTTTGAAATCTGCTCCTGTGTTTCTTCCTGCAGGTAATATTTTTGAATGACATATTTCTGCCTTGCCGATAAAATCCCCAATATTTCTGCCACCGTCTCTTGCCTTGTCAAATGCTCTAACATGGATTCTGTCAGGTTTTCCATTGCCAGCCAATCTTCGGATACAGCGCTGTAAGAAACATTCCAGCTCCGTTCCTTTTCTTCATGGTTCCGGTTCAGCCGGTCTTCGCCTTCCAGTACAAGCCGCAGATACCATTCCCTGTTTTCAAAAAATTGTTCCGGCAGGATAACCGTCTTTCCATCTGCCAGATACAGATAATCCCTGCATGAGTGAAGTAAAAACACTGTGAAATATTTTTCCACCTGATAAAGCACATAGCCACTCTGATAAGCGGATATTTCCGAATCCAAGCCAAGCCTTTCCTGTGCGATTACCGATCTGGATGTCCTTAGCTGCTTTGCCGTTGGAAGTTTTACTCCAAAACCCGGCACATCCACAATTCGTTTCAATTCCTGCAATGTCAGCATATATAGCCGCCTTTCTGCCCGAAGGCTGCGGGCGGCCTGGAAAACTGGCATCACAGGGATTGTCCGATACAGCAGGAAGGCAGTAAAATAACGCTCCCGGCTCACCCGTTTTTTTTAACGGGAGCCAAGAACCCCTTTTACCGCCTTTACCAGTCCATAACTTTATCCTTATATTTTTCTGATAATCCTGGTCTTTTTATCTGCCTTTCTGCTATCCCCCTTCCATCATCGTTTTCTCCTGTGGCTGTTTTCCTCTGATGTATCCAGTTTAACAGCCGGCCCTTCCGTTTACCCCAACATATATGTGGAGATTCCTGGAAAGGGCAACATATTTGTGGAACTTCAAGAACTGTGGTAAATCACATCACCTGCATTGCCGCAGTCCATCGACCAATGCCTCCATCGTCTGTAAAACCACCATCTGCTCACTCTGTTTCAGATGCCGGATGCGGCAGAACATCTTCCGGCACTGCCCATCCTCCTTCGTCTGGCCGCTTACGCCAAGAAGCTCGTTCGCATCCACGCCGAGTATCTGCACCATTTTTATAAATATCTCTATGGACATCGCAGACTGCCCGCCCTCAATGCGGCTGACGGTGTTGGCGCTGATCCCTGCCTGTTCCGCAACCTTCTCCTGTGACATGCTGATCTCATTCCTCCGGTCTCGGATACGGTTGCCCAATTCAATCAAGTCCTGCGACCCTGCACGATTGCCCAATATGCACCTCCTTCCTGGTCTGAATTTTCTCCCGGAACTTTCCGTCATCGTGTCGTAAAGTGCGCAGCCCGCTTTACATCCGCCATTCCGTCAAGCCCTGTCCCCTGACTTTGCGACACCGTGCCGTAAAGTTGGACAACAAAAAAACAGCCGTGTATCAAGCTGTTTTTACGGATTGTTATTCAATTTATGCCTGTATTGCCTGTCCTTTCTGTTTCTTTCTATTTCTTTCAAACGCCAATCACGCCCTGCAAGGCTTCTTTACAAATTCACTTATTTTCATACCTTCCTCCAATCTGTACCTGCATCCAGTATATCACGCCTGGCACACCGAAACAATTTTATCGCCAATATTCCCCGTGCTTTTTCATCCGCTCCCATATAGGTCATGGTTCACTTCCGCTGTGTAATAATTGCTTATGGTCATCGGGGCATTATACAGCGTTGTCAGAAGATATGCCTTGATATTTCCCACCTTCGTCGTATTTGCGCCCAGGCAGGTAAGGATATACTCAATATGCTCATGGTTCAGCTTCATAAACCGGTTCTTGACAAGCGCCGCCGGCTTTTCCACTCCTGCAACCCGCACTGTGCCATTGTCCGGCAGCATCATCACTTCCACCATCAGCTCCACCAGTTCATCCACGTCCTCCCTCCGGTGATAGCGCCCGTCCTGGAAACACTCGTAAGATATGTGTTCCCGGATGATGTCTCGGTAAGCATCCATCTCTCCCATCACATCCGGCTCTGTTCCTGGGATAGATGGATTAGACAGGATAGGATTAGGATGGATAGCAGACACACCGGATTCAGGATCATTAAGATCAGGCTTACTACACTCCGTTTCACTAAATTCAGGCTTACTTAAATCAGTCTTGTTAATATCAGTCTTATTAGATTGTGATTTTGGAAATTCTTGAATTGTGATTCCCACCATTCCAGAAGTATGATTTTCACCATTCTTGAATTGTGATTCTGGAGATTCTTGAATTGTGGTTTTCATCATTCCTGAATTGTGATTTTCACCATTCTTGAATTGTGATTCTGGAAATTCTTGAATTGTGGTTTTCACAACTCTTGAATTGTGATTTTCACTATTCTGTGCATTTATAGGCATTCCACCCTGTTTTTCCTCTCTTTCCTTGCCCTCTGTCTGCCGGATAATGAAATTTTTCACGTATATGACATTCGGCTTTCCAAGCCCCAGGCGTTTCTTTTCAATCAGTCCAATTCCTTTATCTGCATCCAGTTCTTTCAGAAGCCTTACCGCTTTTTGTGTACCACAGTTCATAAGCTCTGCAATTTCTTCCACTGTAAAAATGATATACACCCTGTCCTCTTCATCAAACCACCGGTTCTTTATGCTAAGGCTCATACGGTCTAATAAAAGACCGTATAAAACCTTCGCTTCACAAGAGAGAGACTTGAAGCATTCTGCAGTGAACAGAACCTTCGGAATCCGGTAAAACGTGTACTGCTCCGCTTCCATGCCCCGATAATAATCAAACTGTAATTCCTGCATCCGTTGTCCCTCCCTCCTTCTGCTTCCATTCCTCCAGAAGTGTATAGATCACATCCTCAATCTGCTCTTTGGAATATTCCGTCGGGAAATAATTGCGGATTCTCTTTGCGGAAATCGTCACATTCACATTTTCCTTCTCTTTCCGGATTAAAACTGCATATACATTCCCTTCCGTCAATTCCCCTGTTTCACTGCTTTCCTTTAGCTGTTCTGCCTGCGCTTTCGATGGGAATATGCCGCTGTTGCCGATGGCGTCCACAACCCATGCCTGTTCTTCTGCTTTCAGATAAGACAGTTTCTCCCCGGCCACCATAGGGATTTTATTTTCATCCACATAATCCATCAGTTCTTCCGCCAGTTCCGACAGCCGGATATAACGCTGCACTGTCCTCCCGCTGTCCCCGGCAGCTTCCCCGATGGCATCCGCAGTATATTTCTCCCCTTTGCTGCCCTGGTGCTTCATTGCTTCGTATTTCATCCGATATGCCTTCGCCTTCTCACTTGGCAGGATGTCCTCCCTCTGGATATTCGTATCGACCATCAGGACTACCGCTGTATCATCATCCATTTCCCGGATAATGACAGGCATTTCCGTAAGTCCGGCAAGCTCACAGGCCCGCCACCGTCTATGCCCTGCAATAACCTCATAGCCGCCTTCCGGATGCGGGCGCACAATCCCCGGCATCAACACGCCATACTGCTTTACGCTTTCCACCGTTTCCTGCATTTTTTCATCATCCAATACCCGGAACGGATGGCCTTTAAACGTATGCAGCTCACTTAGGGGAACGGAAGTGACCGTTTCGCCCGTTTCATCTATGCCAAACAAATCATCAAAGCTGTTCAGCTTTACCTTCTCTGCGCTCTTACTTTTCATCCGCAAGCACCTCCTGTGTCAGTGAGTGGTAGCCGCCTGCCACAATCCCCTTCGGATCATGAAGATAGATGCTTTTCCCCTCTGCCGTGGTTTCCGCAGCCTTTACAGATAACGGGATGCAGTTCTCAAAAATATGTACCCGGTTCCCATATACCTCCCGGATCTGCGCTGAAATGTCCCTTGCGAAGTTTGTTCTCCGGTCTACCTTTGTCAGCAGAATCCCCATAATATCAAGCGCTGGGTTTAGCTTTCTATGTACCCGTCCAATCGTCTTAATAAGCTGCTGAAGCCCTTTGACTGGGAGATATGCCGCCTCTACGGGAATCAGTACGCTGTCCGCCGCTACAAGGGCGTTTATCGTAATCATGCCAAGCGAGGGCATACAATCAATAATCGCAAAGTCATACTCCCCTTTTACGCTGTTGAGATACTGGCGCAGTATCGTTTCCCTGCTCATAACATTTACCAAGGCCGTTTCCAAGCCTGCCAGTTCGATATTTGCCGGGATAAAATCAATCCCTTCCTCATGGTGGATAATGCCCTCACCTAACTCTGCATCCTCGTCGTTGATTACCTTTTCCATGATGTTCACTAACGTCACATCCAGCTCGTCCGGCTCCGCAACACCTAAGCTCACCGCCATGCTGCCCTGCGCATCTGCCTCTACCAACAATACTTTCTTGCCTGCCCTGGCAAGCCCAATCCCTAAATTCACACACGTTGTAGTCTTGCCGACTCCGCCTTTCTGGTTTGCTACTGCGATCACTCTGCACATATATACTTTCCTCCTGATTCTCCAATCTATTTTTCTGTTCTTTCCACTTCCGCATATACACGGAAATACTTATTTGTCCCTTTGTTTGCAAATGGTTCCGACACTTCTTTCACATCCACGCCTTCATGCCGCTCCAAAAGCCGCCGGAACCAGTGAAGGTCTTTCTTTGTCCCCTGCATCCTGATTTTAAGCATATAAATCCTCCATATCCACGTAAAAACAGTATTCCGGATAGCGGAGCTTGACTGCCTCCCAAAAGTATCTGGCATAGCCGCAGCAGAATAAATCTTCCACTGTATAACAACGGAACTCCTTTAATTGTTCATCCACATCCTCCGTATCATAGACACTTGGCGTTCCATTACAATAGAGGTTAAATGCCATCCGTACAATTTTCGCACTTCCGCTGGTCTGCCATCCTTCCCGCAGGCATTCCGTTTTCACGCATCCTGTTTTAAAATCATAAATTCTGTTCACATTTACCCTAGTATCCTGACCAATCCCCAGGCAGTACACCAATGCTTTATGGTATACATCCTGGTATCTGCATTTCTGCAGGTACTCCTTATAAAAATCCTTATGTTCTTTGCTCTTGAAAGTAATTGTGCGAGTATCTTTGTTTCCTGCACCTTTCGCTGTATTCGCTGCCATAGCTTGTCCTCCTTATCTTATCTGCTTGTTTTTTTATATTCTTGGGAGCTACACTCCCAAACCCTTGTGGATTCGTGCTGCCAGTTACCCAAAATACGGCTAACTGTCAACCCGAATTTGCTTTTGCCCCGGAGAACGGTTTTTCACTCCTGACCTTAACGCTGTGTTTGCCATTTCCTTTTCCTCCAATTCAAATTTATTTTTTGACCATAACAAAAAAGGACACTTCCCTAAAATTTCTTTTAGAAAAATGTCCTTAAAGTGCTTACTGTATTAAGTTGGCTCATGTACCAATCAACGCATTATCAGGCATTATCCCGCATTATGCGTTGCAAATTTGTTGCAATTTTGTTGCAAAATCTGAATCGAAGTACCGCAAACCCTTGAAAATACTGGCTTTATTTGTCCAAAGACTTCATCGTGGGGAATAACAGCACATCCCGTATCGCCGCCGCATCCGTCAGCAGCATACACATCCTGTCGATCCCGAACCCAATCCCGCCTGTCGGCGGCATACCGATCTCCAGCGCATTCAGGAAATCCTCATCCGTAGTATTCGCCTCTTCATCGCCCTGCGCCAGCAGCTCTTCCTGCGCACGGAACCGCTCTCTCTGGTCGATCGGATCGTTCAGCTCAGAATAGGCATTCGCCATCTCCCATCCGTTCATGAAGAACTCAAAACGCTCTACATAATCCGGGTTCTCCGGTTTCTTCTTCGTAAGCGGCGAGATCTCAATCGGATGATCCATGACAAACGTCGGCTGGATCAGATGCTCTTCTGCGAATTCTTCGAAGAACAAGCTCAGGATATCACCCTTCTTATGTCTCTCCTCGAACTCTACATGGTGCTCTCTTGCAAGCGCCCGTGCCTGTTCAAGCGTCTCTACCTCATTCCAGTCGACGCCCGCATACTTCTTCACGGCATCAATCATCGTGATCCGCTCAAACGGCTTTCCAAGATCCATCTCCACACCGTTGTAGGTGATGGTAGTCGTTCCAAGCACTTCCTGCGCCACATGGCGGTACAGGTTCTCGGTCAGATCCATCATCCCATTATAGTCCGTATATGCCTGATATAATTCCATCAGGGTAAATTCCGGGTTATGCCTGGTATCCAGTCCTTCGTTCCTGAACACGCGACCGATCTCGTAGACTCTCTCTAATCCGCCGACGATCAGACGTTTCAGATATAATTCCAGGGAAATACGCAGCTTGAAGTCTTCGCTCAGCGCGTTGAAATGCGTCTCAAATGGTCTTGCAGCCGCACCTCCCGCATTGCTTACCAGCATGGGCGTCTCCACCTCTAAGAACCCTTGTCCGTCCAGATATCTACGGATCGAACTTAAGATCTTCGAGCGCTTGATGAATGTATCCCTGGCTTCCGGGTTCATGATCAGGTCCACGTACCGCTGACGGTAACGCATATCCGTATTGGTCAGGCCGTGGAACTTCTCCGGGAGTATCTGAAGGCTCTTGGACAAAAGCGTTACCGCAGCCGCATGAACAGAGATCTCTCCCGTCTTCGTCTTGAAGACCTCCCCTTCAATACCCACGATATCGCCGATATCCATCTTCTTAAAATCCTTATAAGCCTCTTCTCCTATACTGTCTCTTGCCACATAAGACTGGATATTGCCGCTCTGATCAAGAATATTACAGAAGGAAGCCTTGCCCATGACACGCTTCTGCATAACACGCCCCGCAAGCCTTACCTGCTTCCCTTCCATTTCCTCATAATTATTCTTAATATCTATAGCATGGCATGTTGTATCATACTTCGTGATCTCGAACGGATTCCTGCCGCTGCTCTGCAGCTCCGCAAGCTTCTCACGGCGAACCTTCCTCAACTGGTTAATATCCTGCTCCTGTACCTTCTTCTGCTGTTCAGCCACGTCTTCCTCTCCTTCCTTATAATGAACGGCTGATATGCAATACTTCGTATTCCATAACTCCCGCCTGAGTCTCTACTTCGACCTGGTCTCCCACCTTACAGCCGATCAACGCCTGTCCTACCGGAGATTCATTAGAGATCTTTCCTTCCAGACTGTTGGCCTCTGTGGAGCCTACCAGCTTAAATTCCATCTCTTCGTCAAATGTCTTGTCATAAACCTTTACCGTACATCCTACATTGATCTTATCAAAGTCTACCTCATCCTCGACTACAACTTCCGCATTCTTAAGAATACCTTCCAATTCTTCAATACGCGCCTCGATATCTCTCTGCTCGTCCTTCGCCGCATCGTACTCAGCGTTCTCGGACAAATCACCCTGTTCTCTTGCCTCTTTGATCTTACCGGCAACCTCCTTGCGCTTTACCACCTTCAAGTGCTCCAGTTCGTCCTCCAGTGCTTTCAAGCCCGCATAAGTAAGTAATCTTTTCTTAGCTTCCATGTGTCTTGCTTCCTTTCCTTCTCAACTTTCACAATTCAATTATTATACCGAAACGCCATAAGTATGTCAATGACTTTGATGCCGAAATCCCGCGGAAATCTTACTATTCACGTAACAGTTTTGCCTGACTGCCGCTGCTGTCCGCAGTCATTTTACATACATACGCAAAATCAGCCGGCGAAGCTGACTGCGCCGCTTCCCTGACCCGTTACAGTATATGCATGATTTCATATCTTCATACCTTGCAGAACAATCATACGCCCGCCCTGCAAGGGACATATTTCACAGGACACTCAATACTCTATATCCCGCCAAGAAGCTCCTCAAGCTCCTCATAACTCTCCACTCTGTTGATCGCATCTCTTAACTTCGCAGATCCTTCCATCCCTTTCGTATACCAGGATACATGCTTTCTCATCTCACGGATCCCAAGATAGTCTCCCTTGAATTCGATCTGCAGCCTGGCATGCCTGAGCATTGCCGCCCTCAACTCCTCTTTGGACGGCCTTGCGGCGGTTTCCCCCGTCCGCTCATATTCTGCGAGTTCCCGGAAGATCCAGGGATTCCCCTGTGCGCCCCGGCCGATCATCACGCCGTCGCAGCCCGTCTGCCGCATCATAGCCTGCGCCGTTTCCCCGGAAACCACGTCCCCGTTTCCGATCACAGGAATCGATACCGCCTCCTTTACCTGACGGATGATCTCCCAGTCTGCCCTGCCCGAGTAATACTGCTCTCTCGTCCTCCCATGGACGGCGACCGCCGCTCCTCCGGCTTCTTCTATGATCTTCGCGATTTCCGCCGCATTGACCTGCCCGTCGTCGAATCCCTTACGGATCTTCACCGTTACCGGTTTTCTGATCGCCTTTGCCGTCCGGTTTACGATCTCATACACCAGCTTCGGCTCCTTCATAAGCGCTGAGCCTTCACCGTTCTTCACGACCTTTGGAACCGGGCAGCCCATATTGATATCCAGGATCTGGAACGGAAGTTCCTCGATCTCCTTAGCCATCTCACTGATGATATACGGATCCGAACCAAATAGCTGCAGGGACACCGGATATTCCTTCGGATGGATAGCAAGCAATGCTTTTGTATTCTTATTCTTGTACTGCAGCGCTTTGGCGCTGATCATCTCCATACACAGAAGCCCCGCCCCCTGTTCCATACACAGCAGCCGGAACGGCAGATCCGTCACGCCCGCCATGGGAGCCAGAATATATGGATTTGCAAGTTCTATATTGCCGATTTTCAATTCAGGTACACCCCTTAAGTCAAATTTGGGGACGCAGCAAAACCGAATTTCACTACGCCCCTGTTATATTTTAATAACATCTACCGTTTGTTTTTCTCATAGATAAACCGCAGTCCCTTTAACGTCAGCTGCGAATCATAGACATCGATCACATCCGTTTCCTTCGCGATCATCTTCCCCAGACCTCCGCTTGCGATAACCTTCGCATTCAGATATCCCGATTCTTCCTTGATCTTCTTAACAATATACTCCGTCTGCCCGATCTGTCCAAAGACCAGTCCGGCCTGCATGCTGGCTACAGTCTCTTTCGCCAGGATAGATTCCGGCTTCTTGATCTCGATAGCGGGCAGCATTGCCGCCTGTTCCGTCATCGCCTGAGCCGCGATCCTGATTCCGGGCGCGATGACCGCTCCTTCGAAGGTTCCGTCCGCTCCTACGATATCATAGGTCGTCGCCGTGCCGAAGTCTATCACGATCACAGGTCCGCCGTACAGCGTATACGCCGCCACCGCATCCACGATACGGTCCGCCCCTACCTGCTTGGGATTCTCCGTCACAATGCGGATCCCTGTCTTGATCCCGGCAGATACCACCATCGGTTTGATCCCGAAGTATTTGATAAATGCGCTTCCGAGAGAATGCATGATATCCGGTACTACAGACGCAACGATCACAGCGGTAATCTCGGTGCTTCGGATACCCTGGCGTTCTACCAGCTCCTTTAGGGTGATCCCATATTCGTCCGAAGTCCTCGGAAGCTTCGTTGTCAGCCGGAATGTACCGAGCAGCTCTTCGCCTTTGAATACTCCCATTGTAATATTCGTATTTCCTACGTCGATCACTAACAGCATATCTCTCCTCCTTATACGTCCTCACCCAGAAAAAAGACCTTATAATACATCTGCAATGCTTCCAGAAGCTCCTGCTTCTCTCTTTGAAGCTGCTTGATCTTCAACTGACTCCCGATCTCGTCGAACATAGGGTCAAATTCCTCCGCGGTCACTTCAAAGCACAGTTCTCCGTCTTCATCATAGACCAGCGTAAGAATACCGCCCACATCATTGACATAGAGCACGCACATGATCTTCATCTCGTTCTTGACTGCCTCCGGAAGCTGCTCAAAATCCGGATTCAGATAATACTTTTCCTCATAAGAATTGGCGCCGCAGAGCACCACCTTCCCATCATACATATCCATATACTCCTCTCACAGACACCTCGCCGGCATAGACCGCCTTCTCCTGACCGTCCTGCATCCTGACTATCAGCTCTCCCGCGTCATTGATACCGAGCGCGCAGGCTTCATACTCATTGCGCGGCTCTAATACCCTCACCTTCTCGTCCTTATTTACCAGAAGGGAATTATAACGCGCCTTCAAGACTGACAGATCTTCCGTCTTAAGAAATGTCTCATAGCAAGCCTCGAAGCTCTCCATCACCGCCGCGATCAGTTCAGAGCGCCGTATACTGCCGCCAAGTTCCGTCTTCAAGGATATGGCCCGTTCTCTGATCTCCTCCGGAAATGTCTCCTGATTCACATTGATCCCAACCCCGATAACCACATGATTGATATAGTCGATCTCTGTACTCATCTCCGTCAGGATCCCGCAGACCTTCCTGCCGTGAAGCACGATATCATTGGGCCATTTGATCTGACAGTTGATCCCCGTAACCTTGCGGATTCCTTCTACCACGGCAACCGCCATCAGAAGCGTCAGTTGGGGCGCTTTGGCCGGCAGAATAGCCGGACGGAGCAAAATCGTCATATAGATACTGGTCCCGGCAGGCGATTCCCACCCCCGGCCCCGGCGGCCCTTCCCTGCCGCCTGGCGTTCTGCCACGAATAAGGTTCCGTGCCCGCAGCCCTTATCCCCGGCTTCCTTGGCACGGTTATTCGTAGAATCCGTCTCCTCATAATAGACGACTTGCGCCCCTGCCCATCTGCCCTTCGTCAGACTTTCGATCTCTGCTTTGGACATAACGTCAGGGCTGTCTATGAGCCGATATCCCTTATTCCTCACCGCCTCTATCTGATAGCCTTCCTTCTTAAGCTGCTCCATGACCTTCCACACTGCCGTCCGCGATACCTGGAAGCAGTCGCAGAGCTGCTGCCCGGACAGATATCCCTCATTCTCTTTCAGAAGCCGCAGAATCTCTGACTTCATAATATCTAACCTCCCATTGGCAGATTCACATCAGCCGTTAGCCCAGCGTCGCGGTCATGACTGCTTTGATGGTATGCATCCGGTTCTCGGCCTCGTCGAACACCTTCGACTGCTCAGACTCGAACACCTCATCCGTCACTTCCATATCCTCGATTCCAAAACGCTCATGGATCTCCTTGCCGATCTTCGTCTTCAGATCATGGAACGCTGGCAGACAATGCAGGAAGATCGCGCTATCCTTCGCATTGGCCATCACCTTGGAGGTCACCTTGTAAGGCGTAAGCTCCCGGATTCTTTCCTCCCATACCTCGTCCGGCTCTCCCATGGACACCCATACATCCGTATAGATCACATCCGCGTCCTTCGTTCCTGCCGCCACATCTGAGGTCAGCGTGATGGTCGCGCCGCTCTCCTTCGCATAGCCCCGGCAGGTCTCCACTAATTCTGCGTTAGGGAAATAATTTTCCGTAGTGCAGGCAACAAAATGCATTCCCATCTTGGCGCAGGCGATCATCAGCGAATTACCCATGTTGTATCTGGCGTCGCCCATGTAAACCAGCTTTATGCCTTTAAGCTCCCCGAAGTTCTCCCGTATAGTCAACAGATCCGCCAACATCTGTGTAGGATGGTACTCATTGGTCAGTCCGTTCCATACCGGAACGCCGGCGTATCTGGCCAGATCCTCCACGATCTCCTGTCCGAAGCCGCGGTATTCGATCCCGTCATACATCCTTCCAAGCACCCTCGCCGTATCCTCAATGCTCTCCTTCTTCCCGATCTGTGAGCCGCTTGGGTCAAGATAGGTCGTCCCCATCCCCATATCGTGCGCGGCTGCCTCGAACGCACACCGGGTTCTGGTACTGGTCTTCTCAAATATCAGCGCAACGTTCTTTCCCCTGTAATTATCGACAGGCACGCCGTTCTTCTTCTTTTCCTTCAGATCTGCCGCCAGATCCAGCAGATACGCGATCTCCTCCGGTGTATAGTCCTTCAATGTCAAAAAATTTCTTCCTTTTAAGTTCATCGTCAATCCCTTTCTCAATCCAATCAATACATGGACGAACCTCGGAAGGTTCATCTGATCACTCAATGCTTCATATTTCTTATATACTATATCATACAACTGGTCAACCGTGTATATCTGATACTTGGGGATGCGCAGTAATTTGGCCGCCGCCTCCAGCATACCCATGAACAGCTCCTTCCCCTTATATCCCAGCGGCAGCTTCAGCACGAATGCGATCTCTGCCTTTTCAATCTCCCGGATATCCGCAAGAAGCTCTTCGTAATACTCATCCTCATGGGACTGCTCCAGATAATATATCGTCCCTTCCAGGCCGTACAGCATCCTACAGGCGTCATAATAACCGATCACAAGATTCTGCCGGCTGCGTTTCCCCGAGAACTCAATGATACTCCCAAGCTTCACCCGCGGCGCGATCTCAAGCTTCTCGCCCTCCTTGGGCAGCTTGACGCGCGGTTCACGGCCCGGGCCGTAGATGCGCACCTCTATGATAGTCTCGTATCCTCTCTTCACCAGTGAATTCAATGGTACATTATTCACCACGCCGCCGTCAATATATTTCTTCCCCTGAATCTTCTCATTCTTGAAACCGATCAGATATGCGCTTGCCAGAAGAAAATCCTCCAGAAGCCCCTCCGGGATATCCTCTATACTGAGATCCAGCTCTCTGAACTCCGACAGCGAGAACGTCAGCAGGCAGAACTCCTTGCCGCAGTTCCGTATGGCCTCCTCGTCTACCGTCTCGTGGATCAGATTGCGCAAAGGCGTGATGTCGACCCCGCCCTCTTTAAGCCGCTTCCAGCCTTCATTCAGGAATTCCCTGATGCTTGTCTGCTTCTGGAACAATCCTTCCATCCACTCGTCATCCACATCCATGACCCTTGAAAATGTCATCTCATTCCAGATCTTCTCTGCCTTCCCGATATCGCCCATGCAGATCAGCGCGCCGTTCAGCGCTCCCACAGAGGTTCCCGCCACCGCATTGATCTTCACACCTGCTTCCGCAAGAGCCTTCCACGCGCCGATCTGGTATGCTCCGCGTGCTCCGCCTCCGTCCAGTACCAGACCATATTCCTTTGACAGGTCAATTACAGGCTTCATATCACCACGCCTTTCTTATATATATCTATATCCGCCTTCCTGACATCCGGCGCTGCCTCGCCGCCTCAAACATCAGCACTGACGCCGCGACCGCTGCATTCAGGGACTCCACCTGTCCCTCCATCGGTATCCTGATATAAGTATCCGCAAGCCTTGCCGTCTCCTCTGTAAGTCCGTTTCCTTCATTTCCGATCAGAAACCCGCAGGGCATGCTGTAATCTTCCTCATCATAAAAACGCTGTCCCGCAAGATGCGCCGCATAGATATGGATCCCCATTCCCTTAAGCTCCGTGACCGCGTCATGAAGATCCTCCGTATAGCAGAAGGGCATACGATAGACAGAGCCCATAGTGGAACGGATCGTCTTGGGATTATAGATATCCACACATTCCCTGTCCATCACGATTCCTGTCACTCCGGCGCCCTCCGCCGTCCGAAGGATCGTACCCAGATTCCCCGGATCCTGCAGATGCTCCAGCACAATGATGTGCGGGCAATTCCCTCCGGCCGTCTCCCTAAGCTTACGCTCCGACTGTCTGGCAACGCACAAGATCCCCTGCGGCGTCCTGGTATCCGATACATAGCCGAACACCGTATCCGACAGGATCTCCGGTACGATCCCGCTGCCCGCAAGAACTTCCCTGACCGTCTTCTTGTCCTTCCGGTAAAATGTCTCCGACATATATACCTCTCTTAATATCTCAAGCGGCATCTCCCTGAACATCCTGATTCCTTCTACCAGAAATACCTTCTCTTCGTCCCTCGCCTTGCGCTTCTTCTTAAGGCTTACCAGACGCTTAACCTTCGCATTCGATGTACTTGTTATCATGTAACATTCTGCCCTCTCTCACCGAATAATATTTAGAGTTGATGCACGCTCACGCTAGTGTATCAGGGCATGCATCAGCGTGCTACATATTATAACACAATTCATACGGCATATCTACATAAAACTCCTTTTGCATCCGCATCCATACTTCTACATGCAAAAATAATGATACCCTCCGTATACCCGGCGGCTATATGCAAAAAGAGATACCCGCTAAAGGTATCTCTGGTATCTCTGTATATCCCTATGCCCTCATCGCACCGTCCACAGACAAGATCTCGCCCGTCACATAGCTTGCCATATCGCTTGCCAGGAATAAGAACGCATTGGCGATATCTTCCGGCTCACCGATCCTGCGAAGCGGTATCGCGGCGATCATCGGCTGGATCATCTGATCCGGCAGAGCCGCGACCATATCCGTCTTGGTGATTCCCGGCGCTACCGCATTGACGCGGATATTGCTTGGGCCAAGCTCTCTTGCCAGTGAAAGCGTCATACCGTTGACAGCGAATTTGCTCGTCGGATATGCCACGCCGCCAGGCTGCCCTGAGATGCTGACCATGGAACTGGTATTCAGGATACAGCCGCCGCCCTGCTCTCTCATAATCTCTACCGCCGGCTGGATCGCATTGAAGAGAGCATTGACATTCAGCCTCATAACCTTGTCGAACTGCCCTTCTTCGTATTTCTCGACCTTGGTACTATCGGACATTCCGGCATTATTGACCAGAATATCAAGTCTTCCGAACTTATCCTTTACCTTCTGGATGGCAGCCTTCACTGCCCCTGCATCGGACAGGTCCGGGTAATCCCCTTCCACTTCCCAGTCCGCATTCTCCGCCTTAAGCGAAGAGAGCGCCTTATTCACCGTCTCCTCTCTGGACCCGAACAGCACGACCTTCGCACCGTTCTCCAGATACTTCTTCACTACCGCATAACCGATTCCTCTTGTACCGCCTGTAACGACAGCCACCTTTCCTTTTAACAAATCCTTTACCTCCTTTTGTAAAATACATCTTACACCTTAAATCTATATCCGACCCCCCAGATCGTCTCAATATACTGAGGGTTCGAGGTATCCATCTCCACCTTCTCGCGTATCTTCTTGATATGCACCGTCACCGTCGCGATATCCCCGATCGACTCCATATCCCAGATCTCACGGAACAGCTCTTCCTTCGTATACACATGGTTGGGATGGCTTGCAAGGAAGGTCAGAAGATCGAATTCCTTCGTGGTAAATGTCTTCTCCTCTCCGTTGATCCACACCCGTCTCGCCGTCGTGTCGATCTTGAGCCCGCGGATCTCGATCACCTTATTAGCCTCCACCGCGCTTCCCGTCAGACGGTCGTATCTGGCAAGGTGCGCCTTCACTCTTGCCACCAGTTCGCTTGGGCTGAACGGCTTCGTCATATAATCATCCGCCCCAAGTCCAAGCCCCCGGATCTTGTCAATATCATCCTTCTTCGCCGACACCATGATGATGGGGGTATTCTTCACATCTCTCACCTGGCGGCAGATATCAAAGCCGTCGATGCCCGGCAGCATCAGATCCAGGATAAACATATCAAAGTCTTCCTTCAGCGCCTTCTGAAGGCCGGTCGCTCCGTCGTTCGCCACCTCCACCTGGAATCCGCTCAGCTCCAGATAATCCTTCTCAAGATCGGCGATCGCTTCTTCATCTTCTACAATCAATATCTTACTCATAAATCGGCACCTCCTGATATTTTCTAAGGACAAAATACATCGTCGTCCCCGTATCTTCTCTGCTTGTAGCCCAGATCTTGCCTCCGTGCTCCTCGATGATCTTCTTCACGATCGAAAGCCCGATACCGCTTCCCCCCTTGGATGAATTCCGCGAAGCATCCGTGCGGTAAAACCGGTCGAAGATGTTCGGCAGATCCTTCGCCGCGATCCCTCTGCCGTTGTCCTCCAGTTCGACCTGCACGAAGTCTCCCACATCCTTGACCCTAAGATTGATCTTTCCTTTGGGCTTATCCATATATTTGAGCGAATTATTCACGATATTGTGAACAACACGCTTGACCTGCTCTGCGTCGGCGATTATCTTCACATCTGCTTCCACATAATTAAAATATCCGAACTCCACGCCTCTGGACTCAAGCTCCACGGAGAGATCTTCCGCACAGTCTTCAAAATACGCCTCCACCGACAGCGTGTTAAAATTATAAGGGATCCTGTTGGTATCAATCTTCGTATACAGGGTCAGCTCGTTGATCAGCGTGTCCATCTCGCTGGCCTTATTGTAGATCGTCCGAATATACCGTTCCATCTTCTCCGGCGTATCCGCAACTCCGTCCATGATCCCTTCCGCATATCCCTTGATGGCTGTGACCGGGGTCTTCAAGTCATGGGAAATATTGCTGATCAGCTCCTTGTTCTCTTTGTCGAATCTGATCTTCTCTTCCGCGTTATCCTGGAGCCGCATACGCATCTCCTCCAAGCTCTGACAGAGCTTCCCAAGCTCGTCGTCCGCTTCTGCCTTAAGCTCAAAATCCAGATTCCCATCCTTGATATTCTGAGCCGCGACCTGCATCTTCCCGAGCGGTCCCATGACTCCTCTGTATATCCATAAGATGAGAACTGCCGCCGTCAGAATCAGCACCACGACGATTCCCACGACAACCTCCATATATAACCGCTCCACCTCCGGGATCACGCCGTTAACATTTACAACGACAAACGCGCTGCCTTCCTTCTCATCCGGATATAGAAAATCCACCTGCTTCACAAGCGCCTGAGCCTCGCCTCCCAGATAAATACCGCTCTCCGACATCATCTCCGTATCTCCGTACCCCGGCAGGCGGTCGATCACCGGCTGAGCATCCTCCATAGCCGTACCGACATAGACCAGGATATGACCCTTACGCACCAACAGATATGCATTCTTTCTTCTTAGGTTCTGGTTAAAATCCTCCAGAAAAGTAGCGTCTTCCATCTGACGCGGATTCTCCTCTACCATCTGGGACAGTTCTTTATAAAAACGCTCCGTGAGCCTGGACATTACTCCGACAGAATTCGACAGATTTTCCGTCGTCATCCCCGTGATCTCATAGGTCTTCTCAATGGCGCTCATCTGATATTTGCCAAACAGATATGCCAGCATAACTGTCAGCACGATCGGAATCAGGATCACCGTCAGAAAAGCTATGATCAGTCTCGTCTTTAACTTCATCTTTGTGCCTCACACTTCGGATATCATATGTATTTAAGTATAGCACGAAAAAGGACGCTTCACATCAAAGCGTCCATAAACTTATTATAAAATTTTTATAAATAGCTTTATAAATACTTCTTCAAGATCTCCGCCTTGTCAATCTTCTCCCATGGCAGATCCAGATCGGTACGTCCGAAATGCCCATACGCCGCCGTCTGCTTGTAGATCGGTCTTCTTAAGTTCAGCATCTGAATGATGCCCGCCGGACGAAGGTCGAAGTTCTCTCTGATCATATCTACCAGCTTCTCATTGCTGATCTTCCCGGTTCCGAAGGTATCCACCATAATAGACGTCGGATGCGCCACACCGATAGCGTAAGACAGCTGGATCTCACATTTCTTAGCAAGGCCCGCAGCCACAATATTCTTAGCGACGTAACGCGCCGCGTAAGCCGCCGAACGGTCTACCTTCGTGCAGTCCTTGCCGGAAAATGCGCCGCCGCCGTGGCGTGCCATTCCGCCGTAGGTATCTACAATGATCTTCCGTCCGGTAAGACCGCTGTCGCCGTGAGGCCCGCCGATCACGAAACGTCCCGTCGGGTTGATGAAGAACTTGGTCTCACCGTCTACCATATCTGCCGGGATCACCTCATCAAATACATGCTTTTTGATATCCTCGTGAATCTGCTCCTGCGTTACATCCGGGTCGTGCTGGGTGGACAGGACTACCGCGTCGAGCCGCGTCGGCACTCCTTCCTCGTTATACTCAACCGTCACCTGTGATTTCCCGTCCGGCCTTAAGTACGGCAGCGTGCCGTTCTTGCGCACCTCGGTAAGCCTTCTTGCCAGCTTGTGTGCCAGTGCGATCGGATACGGCATAAGCTCCGGCGTCTCATCTGACGCATAACCGAACATCATTCCCTGATCCCCTGCGCCGATCGCCTCGATCTCTTCCTCTGACATCTTGTTCTCTTTGGCTTCCAGAGCCTTGTCAACTCCCATGGCGATATCGCTTGACTGCTCGTCAATTGCCGTAAGTACGCCGCAGGTCTCCGCGTCAAACCCGAATTTCCCGCGCACATAACCGATCTCTTTGATCGTCTCTCTCACGATCTTCTGAATGTCCACATACGCCTTCGTTGTGATCTCTCCCATAACCAGGACAAGCCCTGTAGTGGTACTGGTCTCGCAAGCCACGCGGCTCATAGGATCCTGCGCCATCAACGCATCCAGGATCGCGTCCGAGATCTGATCACACATCTTATCCGGATGTCCTTCTGTTACTGATTCTGATGTGAATAAATGTCTTTCCATTATCTTCCACTCCTTTTCTCTTGATGACCGCATACTTTCTCTTTGCTGTTCAGCATGCTAAGACGAAAAACAGCCCGCACTAAGCGGACTGTTTTATATCTCATAAACCAATCCTCTTATTGTTCGATTGCTCGCTCAGGTTGGCACCTTCCCAGACCGGGGGTTGCCGCAGCTTCATAGATCCTTTGTATCTCCACTGCTCTGAATAAGAGAAAGTCTGCATTATTTAGATGTAATCCATATATAAATATACTCGCTTTTCTATGTGTTGTCAATACGATGGTGCAAATTTCCAGGATGCTCCTCATCAAATACCCTGATCACATCCATGAACCTCTCCCCGTACTTGCTGTACTTATTCTCCCCGACGCCAGATACCGCGAGCATCCCCTGCTTATCTCTTGGAAACTTAACGCACATGTCGATCAGCGTCTTATCGCTGAACACGATATAAGGGGGCATCCCTTCCTCCTTCGCAATCGCCGTCCGAAGCCCCTTAAGCCTCTCGAACAACTGGAATCCTGCGCCGGTGAGGGCGTCCGTGCTCCGCGCCTTCTTCCTGGCGGCGGCCGGGATCTCCTTCTCCTGAGACTTCCGGATCATCACACGGGCTCCTTCGCGCTTCAACCCGCTGATATCACCCATCTGGAGGACGCGGTATTCTCCCGACTGAACAATATAACCATCCATAATCATCTGGTCGATCAACGTCTGGACATCCTTCTCATTTACCTGCTCCAAAGCCCCGTAGGATCTGTACGAGGTCGCTCCTACCTCCCGAAGCCTTGCGCGGTTCGCGCCGACCAGCGTTCCCGACACAATATTCTTGCCGAATCTTCCCCTGGTCTCCGCGATACAGTTGACCACCCATTTGGCCGCATCCGTCATATCCATCTCTGTAAAATTACCGTGACAATTCCCGCAGTTGCCGCAGGGCTGGCTTATCTTCTCGCCGAAATACTCCAGTATATAATTCCTGAGACAAGCGGCCCTCTTGCAATACCCCTCCATGACCTGAAGCCTGTAGGTGTCCCGCTGCCTGATCAGTTCAATATCCTCTTCATCCATATCCTCGAATTCCTTCTGATCCAGAAGGAATCTCGCGATGATCACATCCTGGGCGGAAAACAGCAGAATACACTGGGAATTCTCCCCGTCACGCCCTGCACGCCCCGCCTCCTGATAATAATTCTCCATGCTCTGAGGCATGTTGTAGTGGATCACATATCTTACATTGGACTTGTCGATCCCCATCCCAAACGCATTGGTGGCCACCACCACAAGCGCCCGGTCATAGATGAAATCATCCTGGTTCTTCTTACGGATATGATTGTCGATCCCCGCGTGATAGCTGGTCACCGGGACACCCCGCTTGAACAGCTTCTCATACAGATTGTCCACATTCTTCCGCGTTGCACAGTAGATGATCCCGCTCTCTCCCGGATGCTTCTCGATATAGTCAACGACGAAATCATCCTTCTTCTTTCCCGCGATATGCTCCACGCTGTAATACAGATTCTCCCGGTCGAATCCCGTCACCGTCACATCGGGGCGCTCCAGGCGAAGAATGCACTCGATATCCGTCTTCACCTCCCCCGTTGCCGTCGCCGTAAATGCGCTGATGATCGGACGCTTCGGCAGATCGTCTATAAAATCAACGATCTTCAGATAACTCGGTCTGAAATCCTGCCCCCACTGAGAAATACAATGGGCCTCATCCACCGTCACCATAGAAATATCGGCATTTGCCGCAAACTGCAGGAATCTTCCGCTCTCTAAGCGTTCCGGCGCCACATAGATAATCTTATATATGCCCCTGGCCGCAAAATCAAGAGCCTTGGATATCTGAGCCTCTGTCAGTGCAGAGTTGATAAATGCCGCGTGGATCCCCGCCTCATTCAAGGACTTTACCTGATCTTGCATCAGGGATATCAGAGGCGATACCACAAGCGTGATACCGGGGAGCATCAGCGCCGGTACCTGATAACAGACGGACTTGCCGGCGCCGGTAGGCATGATCGCCAGCACATCCCTCCCCGACAGGATGGAGCGTATGATGCCCTCCTGCCCCTGACGAAATGTATCATATCCAAAATATTTCTTTAATATCTCTGCTGCGTTCATGCGCTGCCGCTTCCCCCTTCTGACTCTGATATCCTGTACCTCCGCCGTTCTTAAATCGTATCGAACTGCTTCCGGTAACTCACCGCACCTTCGTACTGGTTCGACTGCAGACACAGCCGGACCGTATTGTATACACACCATCTAAGCTCCCGAAGCGTCAGGCTTCCGTCCTCAAGCGCCCGCCGTATCTCCTCGTGATCCTGATGTGTTCCCGGCATGATCATATCATTCCCGGCACGGATGCATCCCGGCGCGGTGCAGATCCCGCCCGTAGAATCCGTCGTAGTCGTCCAGTCAGTCATGATTGCTCCTGCGAAGCCCCATTCGTCTCTCGCCGCCTTCTTGCAGATATCAAAGGAATTCGCGGCGTGTACCCCGTTGATCATATTGTAGGACGTCATAATACTCATGGGCTGGGACTCCTTCACCGCAATCTCGAAGCCTTTCAGATAGATCTCTCTCAATGCACGCTCCGATACCACAGAATCCGACCCCATCCGGTTATCCTCCTGATTGTTGCACGCGAAATGCTTGATCGTCGTTCCCACGCCCGGATGCTTCTGCACTCCCAAGGTCATGGCAGCCGCCATCTTCCCAGAGAGCAGCGGATCCTCGGAATAATATTCGAAATTACGTCCGCACAGCGGATTTCGGTGGATGTTCATGCCCGGAGCCAGCCAAAGCGTCACACCAAACTCTTCCATCTCACTGCCGATCATCTCTCCGACTTCTTCGATCAATTCGATATTCCAGGTCTGCGCAAGTAACGTTCCCACCGGAATCGCCGTACAATACTGATAATAGGTCGTTCCCACACTCTCCGTCTCAGACATGAAGAATCCCTTCTCAAGAGACTTCATGAAGCTCTCCTTCACGATCTCTCCGTCCGCCACCTGATAGGTCTGGTTCAATCGCAGGCCCGCCGGACCGTCCGCCAATACCATAGCCGCAACATTCCACGGATCCCCAGCCGCCGCTGACGACGTCTCCGCCGCCGAACCCGGAACCGTGATACCGGCAGAGCCAAGCGCACTCTCCTGTCCTTTACCCGGATCCCCAGTCGCTAACTGGATCAACTGATCCGCCGACAGCTTCTGAACGATCTCTCCTGCCGGTCCCGGCAAAGTCTCCGGCATCTCTGTATATACGATCTCTTCGGCCTCGATCTCCCCGGCATGAACCTCCGCCGGAGGGATCGTAAGGCTTTCCGCCTTCGCAAGCCATTCAGATTCCTTCTTAGATACATTTGCCAAATCAGGCATGATCTCCGTAAGCTCTTCCTTAAGCGGGCAGATATGTCCGCACCGCACCGTAACGGCATCCCCGTCCAGATGGATTGCTCCGGCAAGCACGGCAGATCCAAGAGAGTTCCCTGCCCAGATCCCGTAGGTACCCTCCTCCAGCATCCAGACGGCACCCTCTTCATGATAAAAAGCCAACTGATCCATAGCAAAAGACAGACTCAATTCCTGGGATTCGCCCGGTGCAAGCAGCCCGGTCTTCGCAAACGCCGACAGACGGCGGAATTCCTTCACAAGCTTCTTCTGCGGGCAGGATACATATACCTGTACCACTTCCTTCCCCGCATAGCGATCCCCCGTATTCTTAACGGAGACATCTACCTCGATCCCCGGTTTGTCCGCATCCGTCCGCACCTTGCGCACCGCCCGCACCTGCGTCTCGAAGCTGGTGTATGAAAGCCCGTATCCGAACCCATAGAGCGCCGGAACATCAAACGTATCAAAATACCGGTATCCTACAAATATGCCTTCCTCATACTTCTCTGTCTCTGTATTGCCGTTCTTATGGCTGAATGTCTGCGCATTCGGATAATCCTCATAGCTCGCCGCCCAGGTATCCGCAAGCTTCCCGCTCGGCGTCACATCCCCTGACAGGACGTCCGCGAACGCGCTGCCGCCTTCCTGTCCCGCCTGTACGAACTGCAGGATCGCGTCAACATTGGGTAATTCCTCCGTGAATCCAAGATCGACAAGCCCTCCGATATTGACCGCCAACACGATAGACCTGTAAGACTCCGATATCTGGTTAAGCAGCGCCCGCTCCTCGGATGTAAGCTTATAATCCCCCGGCGTATCTCTGCGGTCTGCATTCTCTCCCGCGACACGGCTTAAGACGAACACCGCAATATCCGCGCCGTCCTGCTTCGCCGCCTCCGTGTCGATCCCCGGACCGCACGGAACCTGAAACGGCGTCGTAGAATATTCATCAAAAAACTTGGCTCCCGGCCTGTCCATCCTGCATAATATATCGTCCCTCCACCTTAAGCGCTCCTCCTCATACAGACGGTCATAGGCAAGGATCCAATCCTCACTGGTGATCTCATATCCTGCCTGCCGAAGCCCCTGATAGATGGAAATGCTGTCACGCTCGTTCACATCCCCTGAGCCCGTTCCGCCCTTGACGGTCCTCCCGGCTCCTGCGCCATACAGGGCAAGCCTGCTCCCCCTCTCTATGGGCAGTAAGCCGTCCTTATTCTTAAGCAGTACGAATCCCTCTGCCGCCGCACGCCTGGCAAGCTTTCGATGCCTGATCTCCCTGTCGGATATCTCTGCGGACATTGTACCCGGCAATCTACGTTCCTTGATCTTCATGAATTCTCCTCCTGTAACTAAAGTTATATGAAACATTTAGAATTATTCTAACACGATACAATCATTTTAACAATGCAAAAACGAGGACCGGCAGAATCAACTCCTGTCAGTCCCCTATTCCTGTTCTATTCTTAACCTACTTTCAACCGAAACTTCTGAATCTCCTTATTCGAGCCGACCCTCTCCATGATCGCCCCGATCCCGCGAAGCTTCTCCTCGAATCTCTCATATCCTCTCTGGATATATACAATATCATCGACGATCGTAATCCCGTCTGCTGCCAGGCCCGCGATACAGAGCGCCGCTCCCGCGCGCAGATCTGGTGCACAGACCCTCGCTCCCGAGAAACGCTTGATCCCTTCTATCGTCGCCGAATTACCCTCAACCTTGATATTCGCGCCCATTCTTGCCAGCTCATCCAGATATTTGAACCGATTCTCGAAGATACTCTCCGTGATCGTACTTGTCCCCCGGCACAGAGCCAGCGTCACTCCGATCTGCGGCTGCATATCTGTCGGGAATCCCGGATACGGCAATGTCTTGACATGGGTACTGTTCAAATCGCCCTTGGAAACCACTCGCACGGCATCGTCGAACTCTTCCACCTCGCAGCCTATCTCTATCAGCTTCGCGATCGTGGCCTCAAGATGCTTCGGGATCACATTCATAACCGTAACGTCGCCTCTTGTAGCCGCCGCCGCGAACATAAATGTTCCCGCTTCGATCTGATCAGGAATAACAGAATACTCCGAACGATGCAGACGCTGCACGCCGCGGATCTTGATCACATCCGTACCCGCGCCTCTGATGTTCGCTCCCATACTGTTCAGGAAGTTCGCCACGTCTACCACATGCGGCTCCTTCGCCACATTCTCCATAATGGTCAGACCTTCCGCCATAGTCGCAGCCATCATCACATTGATGGTCGCCCCTACGCTGACCACGTCAAAATAAATATGCTTGCCGACCAGACGGTCCGCCTCAGCGATGATCTTGCCATGTCTGATCTCAACATCCGCGCCAAGGGCACGGAAGCCCTTCAGATGTTGGTCGATGGGCCTGCTCCCTATGTTGCATCCGCCCGGAAGCGCAACCTCCGCATGCTTATACTTCCCAAGCAGCGCTCCCAGAAGATAATAAGACGCTCTGATCTTCTTGATATAATCGTACTCTATGTCAATACTGTCGATATTCTTCCCGTTGATCCTGACAGTGTGGCGGTCCACTCTGTGAACTGCCGCTCCTATCCCCGAAACCGCATCCAGTAATACATTGATATCATTCACGTCCGGCAGATTATCAACCAGTACAGTCTCATCTGTCATGATCGCCGCAGCAAGAATCGCCAAAGCCGCATTCTTTGCTCCGCCAATCTCTACTTCTCCAACAAGCGGATGGCCGCCTTTAATTATATATTGCTCCATCGTTGCACCTCAATATCTATTTTTTTATTACTCTCATTTATATTATCTGTATAATTAAAAAATCTACTCTCGGAAATCTCTGGTTTTTAATGCGTTCATATTATACCATAAATTTCGTATTTGTAAAATATTTTTTAATAAACATGTAAATAGTTCGTAATAATTATTACTCTTCCAACGCTTCTAACACCTTCTGAATGGTATCTTCAAGCCTCAATCCGTCTTCACATATGGTCAGATCGGCATATCTCTCACACAGCACAACCCTCTCATCATAGAGATCCTTCAAGGTCTGATCCTTCCTCAGTACGACCCCTCTGCTCCGCGCATTGTTCAGCCTCCTGTCGATCGTCTCGAAGGATGCCTGCAGATATACGATCTTACCGATCTCTTTATAATGCTTCATCGCATTCTCGCAATATATAACGCTCCCGCCCGGTGATATCACCGTCTTCTTCGTGTTCACGCGGGAATTCACGCGGTCCTCCACCTCGAGAAAGCCTTTGATCCCCTTCTCCCTGATGATATCCTTGAGCAGCTTCCCTTCCTCCTCCTGTATCAGGATATCCGTATCTACGAAACGATATCCAAGCCTCTTGGCGACAATGACTCCCACCGTGCTCTTACCCACGGCCGGCATGCCAATGAATATGATGTTATCCACCAGCTCTCCCCCCTTATCTTCTGCCGCTGCTCATGCAAAGCCCTACCGGTACACAGACCTTACTTTTGTTGTACCGATGCACCATGGCATAAAACAGGGCATTTATGAGGAATATTTTACCACACTTTCGGCTATCCGTCCACCCTTAGGAACTGTACATGTTATTCTTGCACAGTTCCTAAGATACACAGCCGTCCGCGAAACGTAACGCACCCGGATCAATAATATTTTCTCCGGTATTCTCTGTACTCACATCTCCTCTGGCACAGCTCATGGTACGCCATAACCTGTATCAGATCCATCAGCCACTCTCCCGCGTTCTCTTCCTCTTCCGCCACCTGGTCGTAGATCCGCCTGCACATCATACGAAGCTGCAGCTGATCCGGATATTCGTCATACATCATGCTCCCGCTGTACTCCATCCGGTCACATTCCTCCTCCACATAAGGGATCAGGCGTTTCGCCGCCATAGGATAAATACTCTTCATGTAATCCAGGTCTCTTCTCATGCTCCTGTCTTCTTCGTACAGAAACGGCATTGGATATGTCATATAATAAGGAAGTCGATTGTCCATTTGCGCTCTCTCCTAAGAAATAAGTATCTATCCTATCATATGTCTGTTTTAAAAATATGTGCCTTCCCATTCCTGCATACTATCCTTATTTCTGCATATACATATAAAAAACTTCAAAGGTCTGTTATGTCAAAAAAACGTTCGATCACCATCGCCTCTCTGCTTCTTGCGGCAGTCCTCCTATCCACAGGGCTGTACTGGCATTTCCGCGGAAATGAAAACCAACAGTTTGAAAATTATACAAGAAATCTATTCTGCCAGGAAGTTGCCGGAAGTACGATTTCCCTTCATTATACCCTTAAGGACCCGTCGGCCTACGGGATCGAGAATACTCCCGTCACCTTCGGAAGCTGTACCGCCGACACCGACGCCATCTGCGCTTCCGCCGAGAACGCGCTGGCCGCCGTAAGTTCCTTCGACCGCAGCCGCCTCTCCAGGAAGAACCGGCTGACCTATGACGTACTGACGGATTATCTTACCTCCTCCCGGGAAATGGCTCCCTACGCGCTGTACGAAGAACCTCTGGCGCCCTTGACCGGCACACAGGCCCAGCTTCCGGTGCTCCTGTCGGAATACCAGTTCTACACACAGGCCGATGTCGGCACCTATCTGGAACTGCTGACCAAGACGCCGGAGTATTTCCACTCTATCCTGGAATTCGAACAGGCCAAATCCGAAGCCGGACTGTTCATGGCAGATTATTCCGCCGACGGGATCATCAAGGAATGCCAGGCTTTTATCGATATGGGGGACGATAACTATCTGCACTCCTCCTTCAAAGACCGCTTAGACTCCCTGGAACTGCCCGCCGACAAGAGAAATGCATACATAGAGACCAATTCCGAATACATCCTGAATTACATTTACCCGGCATACGCTGAACTAAAGGACGGTCTTGCCGCCCTTTGCGGCACCGGGAAGAACCCCAACGGGCTCTGCCATCTGCCGGAAGGACGGGAATATTATGAACTGGTCGTCGCTTCCGAGACCGGATCCTCCCGGAGTATACCTGAACTGCAGCAATTGACCCAGAAGCAGATGATCTCCGATCTTGCCGATATGCAGAAGATCCTGACTCCCGTCGATGAGAACGTCTCCGTCTCCTCCGATCTGTTCAAGACTCAGGGCGCCTCACTGGAAACCTCGGATCCTGCCACCATCCTCAACGACTTAGAAGACAAACTGGAGGAACATTTCCCCAAGCCCCCGAAGGTCAATACCGAGATCAAATACGTCCAGAAGTCCATGGAAGAATACTTAAGCCCCGCATTCTATATGATACCGGCCATCGACAACTCCGCCGACAACGTCATCTACATCAATCAGGGACATTTACCGGATGACCTGTCGCTATTTACGACCCTTGCACATGAAGGCTATCCGGGGCATCTCTACCAGACGACCTACTACGCCGGCAGGAAGCCGGACCCCATCCGCAATCTTCTGAATTACGGCGGCTATACGGAAGGGTGGGCTACCTACAGCGAGATGATGAGTTACTACTATGCCCCGATAACCAAGGAACAGGCGACACTGATGCAGAAGAATACATCCGTGATCCTTGGGCTCTATGCCCTCGCCGATATGGGCATTCATTACGAGGGTTGGACGCTCATCGAGGCGACCTCCTTCTTCCGGAGCTATGGGATCACGGATGTGGATACGATCGAGGATATCTATGACCTGATCATCGCAGATCCGGCCAACTATCTGAAGTATTATATCGGATATGTAGAATTCCTGGAGCTTAAGAGAGACGCGGTTAAGCAGTGGGGGAAGGGATTCTCCCAGGAGAAGTTCCATAAGGCGGTGCTGGATGTAGGCCCGGCGCCATTTGATGTGGTCAGGGAGCGGGTGCTGGGGGAGTAGATACTGCTTCTAGTGTGATGTCTGCATTATATCTGGTGAAACTCCGCAGGATATTCGTTCATATGCAAGGCGGATTTTCGACGGCGTAGCGGTGGCTACGGATAGAAAATCCAACGCGGCAGATGGGCGAATAGACAAGGAGGTTTGGCTGAATATAATGCAGCCATCATGCTAGTATCCGATCTGCACAGTTACTCCATGTATAATTCTTAAGCACTTTCTCATACCCGTTCTGAATGATTGCTTCCGCCTTATCCGGATCATGCAGCAGGCTCTCTGCAATCGCGGGGAGCCTGTCCAGATGCTTCAGGTCATACATGGCAATATCCTGTCCGTCTGTAAAATTCTCATCGATCCAACTGCTGCGGTCCGTGAGCGGCAGGGAATGCTGCAATAATGTATTAAATATCCTGTCGTGGGTTCCGGACTTAAACCACGGCATAACGTTAAGATTGATCTTCGCATCAGCCATATAGGACAATGTCTGCGCATACGGCACACGGCCGTCGATCCGATGCACATTGGGATATCCCGAAGCGCTGTGATTCTCCCATCCGCGCCCCAGAAGATACAGTTCAAAGCCCTCTTCGGCAAGAACCGTCACCACCTGCTCTCTCTGATACATGCGGATCGCCCAGTCCAGATTCTCCGCCCAGGCAAATATTACCTTCAATGTCTCTTCCGGAACCGCCCATCCCCCTTGCTGCATGGCGAGCAGTATCGCCTGCTCTGCCGTCAGAGAAGTGTTGCCGATCATATTCTGATACGCCATCTGGTAGAGCTGCTTCATGCTCGTATTCCCCTCGCACATCCGCAGCAATTCTCCAAGCCTGTCCTGCGGCCGGTAATAGGTCGCCGTAAATAAGATATCGAACTTACGCTCCTCATAGGGAGACACCACTGCATCCTTCGCCGGCACCGCGCCCACGTGGGGCATAAATGCCACATTCGGCACCTCCCGCGGGAAATACCGTTTCACGTATTCTACATGATCCCTGTCACAGCAGAAAAGCCGATAGTTCTTCGAATGCCGTTCCAGAGTCCTGTGAAACCGAAACGGCGGATCCATCAGGATATCGACAACAACCGTCTCCCACGTATCCCAGATCTCAAGCAGCACTTCCTCCCGCACGCACATCCCGTCAAAGCAGACCGCCAGATCGATCCTGCCGGCAGCAAATTCCATGAAATGCGCATAGGAATGGGGCGTCTCATCGTATGGGTGCAGCAAGTCGAAGATGAATGTCTCATGGCCCCTGAGGCGGAATTCATGGTCTAACTGGTCCATAAAAAAGTTAAAAGATTCTATATCCGTGTAAAATAAAGCGATTCTCATGCCTGATCCTCCGTCATTCTTAGGTTCGGAATAAACTGTATCATAAAAATGACTGGTTTGTCCAGATTGTATTCTGGAGAAAATAATGATAAGATAGTCTTAGCTGATGAGATGAGGGATTGATATGCCTAGAGCCGTCGGAATCGGACACCAGAATTTTGAACAAATGATGGAATATATAGAACTTATGTCGCTCTAAGAAATATTACACTCTAAGGAACTATTATTTATGATTTCTCCGAAAAATCTGGGGAATATTGGGAATTTGCAAAATACATTTAAAAAACCTGCCGATGGCAGGTTTTTTAAATATGAAAATTCAATTAATTACTGAAGTAACCGAAGAACTCCCTGCGGTACTTGGTTAGCTTGAGCAAGCATAGCCTGAGCAGACTGAACAAGAATGTTATTCTTGGTGTAAGCCATCATCTCCTTAGCCATATCTACGTCACGGATACGAGACTCAGCAGCTGTGATGTTCTCTTCCTGAACACTTAAGTTGTTGATCGTGTGATCCAGACGGTTCTGCATAGCACCGAAGTCGGAACGCATGGATGAAATCATATCAATTGCTGCATTAGCTACAGAGATTGCATGTCTTGCACCTCCGGCTGTTGTCAGCTTAATCTTGTCAATGCTTACCGCATCTGTTCCATCATCAAGCTTATTTTGATTGGTTAAGTCAAAATTAGTTGTTCCTAATGTCTTCTCAAAAGTCGTAGAATTTGTTGAATGAAGACCAAGCGTTTTACTGCTCATTGACTGGAATGTTACCCTTAATTGGTTAGATTTCTCATGAGAATCACCCACATGAAGAGTAATCTTAGTTTTGGTTACCTCGCCTGTACTAGTACAGCATTGCTTAAATATCAGTGATTAAATTGCTAATGGTATCCCAGCATATGTCCACTTAAATGGGTGTGCTGTAAGATTGTACTGTTCAATAAAGCGCAAGATGCTTGCTTCCAGTTCTTCTATTGACAGATAGCTTTTCCGCTTCAGCAGCTTTCGGTTAATGATGCCAAACCATATCTCAATCTGGTTCATCCAGGAACTGTGTTTCGGAGTATACACAAAGCGGATCCGGTGGGAAGGGTCATGCAGGAAATCTGCCCGGCTTTTCATACTTTTGAGGATCCCTGTCTTTCCTTTTTTGCCCAGTTCCACACCAGGGACACAGGCCTCTGCCACAAAGCGGACAAGGGCTTCCGACTTATGGGTGTTCAGGCCATCACATATAAATGTCCATGGAGCCTGCGGGTCTGTTTCTGTCAATGCTTTTACAGCTTCCACAAAATCCTCTTCTGTGCGTGTGGAGTTTAGATATGGCATTTCCATACGGCCCGTTGCAACATCAAAGAACCCGATGAGACTGGTCGTGCCATGGCGGATATACTCAAACTCCATTTTGGCGCACTGGCCGGGTAATGGGAGCTTATTAGGATATTTATGTTCCAACGCCTGTACCCCCGTCATTTCATCCGTGGAAACAACGTGTGCACCTTCCCGGTTTTGTTCCGGGGCGCTCTGGTACAGGCCGCAGATTTCGTTTACTTTACACGCAAAAGATTCCGGGGATTCCGTCTTTTCAGAAGAATGGAGCCAATAACGGATTTTGTGGGGATGTAAATCTACCTCATTTTTAAAAAACGGCTGACAGATTTCTCAGAAATCTGTTCAGCGATCCCCTGCTTTTTAATTTCTGCCACTAACAGCGGAAGGCTCCACTGGCTTACTTCGTACCCAAAATCATTTGGGTTACTGCATGCAAGGTCGATGATCCGCATAATCTGATCCGGCGTAAAAACAGACGGGGCACCGGGACGCTTTTTATCGGACAGGACTGCCCGTATCTCATCTTCGAGCTTTTCCGGATCGTCCATTTCAATCTTCCGCAAGGCGGGGAGCGCCGCGAGGAATCGGCTGCGCCAGGTGGCAACATTATTATAATGAAGTCCGACCTGTGATGCAATATTCTGGTTGAGTTCCCCCTGTGACGCAAGCAGGACAATGCCGGCTCTTTTGACCAGTCCAGACGGAAGGGAGCGGCTTTTTGAAAAAGCAGATAAGATGCTTTTCATGGCATCAGATAAAACTGGGATAGTATCAATTGTTTTCCTTCGCATAGTAATCCATCCATTCTTTAGTGATAGAATTATTATGCACCGACTACAATAAAAAAGCAATATTTATTCATTGTTATTTCAGCAATGCTGTACTAGTATCTGCTTTTGCTCCTGATGAAGTAAATAACTTAGTTCCATTAAAGTTTGCTGTCTGACTGATTCTGTCAATTTCCTCATTCAGACGCAGAATCTCTTTCTGCATCTCCTGACGGTTTGTTGTGGAGTATGTTCCATTGGCTGCCTGTGTAGCCAGCTCAACCATACGATTCAGCATAGAATGAACCTCTGTCAGAGCACCTTCAGCCGTCTGTACAAGAGAAATACCATCGTTCGCATTCTTCTGAGCGGTAGCAAGACCTGTGATCTGTGCACGCATCTTCTCAGAAATTGCTAATCCGGCAGCGTCATCACCAGCGCGGTTAATTCTGTAACCAGATGATAACTTTTCAAGACTCTTACCTACAGAAGAGTTATTGTTCGTCAAATTCCTGTGTGCATTCAATGCAGTAATATTATGTTGGATTCTCATATTCTTTCCTCCTTGAAAATAGTCAGGGAATTCCATTTCCCCGCATAATTATAAACAATTTGTGTATAAAAGAAGGTTTCAGAAAATCGAACAAACGTACTCCTTTAGACCTGCCGGCGAACTGTCCGTTAAAGTACACGTTCACGGATATAAAAGAATATAAAATTCGGATATTGTTCACATTATTCTTATATTTATGTTAAAATATGAGAAACTAATTAAACGGAGGGGCGGGGCTTAATGACTATTGAAGAAATTATGAAAGGCGAACGAGAGAATATTGAATATAAGATAGATATTCCAACTAAGAGTGAAAATTATATGCGAACTGTCGTGGCCTATGCAAATGCAAATGGCGGTTGTTTAGTCTTTGGTGTAGAAAATAATAGTTGGAAAGTTGTTGGCTTTGATAAAGAAGAAGTCTTTCAAAAAATGGATGCAATTACAAATGCTATTTATGATAGCTGTGAGCCCAAAATAGCACCTAATGTAGAAATACAGGAATTTGATGGGAAATATATAATTGTAGTTGATATTCCAGCCGGTATGCAGCGCCCTTACTGTATTAAAAGCCAAGGAGTTATTGACGGCGTATATATGCGTGTATCCGGTACAACACGGAAAGCAGCGATATATCAGATTCAAGAAATGACTTTATCCGCCAGAAACCGCAGTTTTGACACAGAAAAGGTGGATCGTGAACTATCTGAAAATGAAATAAATACATTTTGTGACCGATTATATCATCATGCCAAATCATTATGCGCAACGGAAGAAGCAACAAATACTTTAAGGCGAATCGGAATCAGCCAGTTGCTTTCTTTTAAGGTTGTTTGTGAGATGGATGGGAAATATTATGCAACTAATGGATATCAATTATTAGATGGAAAGTTGGATTCTTACCCAGATGCAACAATACAATGTGCTGTTTTCAAAGGTACAACACGAAATATCTTTATCACACGAAAAGAATTTTCTGGTTGTATTGATGAAGAAATAGAATCTGCATTTACCTTTGTATTAGAACATATTAATCTTGGAGCCCGAATTGACGGACTTGTTCGGCAAGATATATATGAACTACCAATTCGCACAATTCGTGAAATGCTTACAAACGCAGTATGCCATCGCTCATATCTTTGCCCAGGAAAGGTGCAAGTAGCTCTTTTCGATGATCGATTGGAAGTAACATCGCCGGGAATGTTGGATAAAGATCTTACAATTAAAAAAATGAAGGCTGGAATTTCTAAGATACGAAATGGAGCAATTGCAAAGGTTTTTTCTTATATGAATATGATCGAAGCTTGGGGAACTGGTATTCCCAAAATGTTTGAAGAAACAAAAGCATATGGGCTTCAAGAACCAGAGCTTCAGGATATGGGAAGTGATTTTCGAATCAATTTGTATAGAAAGGAATTGGCAACAGATTTTTATGGTGTGATTGACCCGCTTGGCACCAATGGCACTAAAAATGGCACCAATGGCACTAATGGCACCAGTACCGTCAAAAAGTGGGAAGATGAAGAAAAAGTAGTTGCTTTAATTCGGGAAAATGAGAAAATTACCCAAAAGCAAATGAGTAAAAAAACCGGGCTATCAATTAGAACAATAAAACGTATGACTGTAGAATTGCAGAAAACAGGTAAAATTCTTCGAGTGGGTAATAGTCGTTCTGGTAAGTGGGAAGTAAAAGATTAAAAGGAGTTTTAATGTGTCATAGGAAAGTGATGAAAAACTTTATATTGTCAAAAAAAGGCTTCTTTGTAAAAAGAAGCCTTTTCCATATGAAAATTCAATTAATTACTGAAGTAACTGAAGAACTCCCTGTGGTACCTGATTAGCCTGAGCAAGCATAGCCTGAGCGGACTGTACAAGAATGTTATTCTTGGTATAAGCCATCATCTCCTTAGCCATGTCTACGTCACGGATACGGGACTCAGCAGCTGTGATGTTCTCTTCCTGAACACTCAGGTTGTTAATCGTATGATCCAGACGGTTCTGCATAGCACCGAAGTCAGATCTCATAGAGGATACCATGTCGATTGCTGCCTGTGCTACGGAGATAGCGTGTCTTGCACTGTCCGCGTTTGTCAAATCAATCTTGGAGATAGATACTGCGGTAGCACCTTTTTTAGCTGGATCAGCCGTAAAGTTTGTAGTACCTAATGTCATCGCGAATGTATTAGGATTCGTATAATGAAGACCAAGGGACTTACTGTTCATAGCCTGGAATGTCACTTTCAACTGGTTAGCTGTTTCATGAGAGTCACCTACATGAAGTGTAATCTTTGCTACAGCAGCACCAGTAGTTGCATTTGCAGCAGTAGCTGTGGCTGAAGTGAATAACTTCGTGCCATTAAAATTAGCTGTCTGGCTGATTCTGTCAATTTCCTCATTCAGACGGTTAATTTCCTTCTGCATCTCCTGACGGTTCGTTGTAGAATAAGTTCCGTTAGCAGACTGTGTAGCCAGCTCAACCATACGATTCAGCATGGAGTGAACCTCTGTCAGAGCACCCTCAGCGGTCTGTACAAGAGAGATACCATCATTCGCATTCTTCTGGGCTGTAGCAAGACCTGTGATCTGCGCACGCATCTTCTCAGAAATCGCTAATCCGGCAGCGTCGTCACCAGCACGGTTAATTCTGTAACCGGATGATAACTTTTCAAGACTCTTACCTACAGAAGCATTATTGTTCGTCAAATTCCTGTGTGCATTCAATGCAGTAATATTATGTTGGATTCTCATATTCTTTCCTCCTTGAAAATAGTCAGGGAATTCCATTTCCCCGTATAATTATAAACAAATTGTGTATAAAAGAAGGTCTCAGAAAATCGAACAAACGTACCCTTTTGGACCTGCCGGCGAACTGTCCGTTAAAGTACACTTATTTGGACTGCTCCGAAAACTTCTTGACACCTATATTATCGTATCTTATTCAAATATCTTAAGTATTTTTTTGAAAATTTTTAAATTATTTTTTTCATCCGCTCTTTTGCCGGTTGATATCCGGCATTCGACGCCGATCTGTAGTAGTATAAGGCTTCTTTCGTTTTTCCATTAACCTCAAACCAGACGCCTAGATTATATGCTGCTTTATAAGATCCATTCCCAACTACACCTTCATGCTCTGGAATTTCCCCTATTTCCAGGCATCTGCGGTAGGATCGCTCAATTTCCGGGAGATAAGCGATGTAACGCTGCACGTCTGAGAAAATCGCCTGAGTGTAGAAGGTTCCACATGCAAAATGATAATCAGCATAAGCATCAAGCCGTTGTTTTTCTTCAGCAATCATCCGGAATCCCTCATCATATTTTTTCAGCTCTAATAAATTATAGATATAAGTAATCACACCATTTACACGATATCCTGTACCTGATTCAGGCACTAACTGATAAAACTTGGCAAAATACTGGTCTGCATTCAAATAATCCTTCATGAGCCAAAGCGTACGGGCGACCTGGTATAATATATATGGGTCTTTTGGATTTTCTTCTAATTCCTCCAAAAGGATCGTCAAATTTCGTTCCCCTTTTCCACCATGAAGGTATCCGTCGTGATCAAAGACCAGTGGAAGCGGTGCTATCGGAAGAGGACACAGGACCTGTTCATGTACCTTTCCTGCATAATAGGCTTCTTTAGGAATCAATCGAGTTGTAAATATACAGCTTTGACTAATTTCACCATTGTCTTCTCTATAACTGTCATGCCGTTCAATCGCGCCCACGTGTGTACCTGCTTCTATAAATTTCAAGATATCTTTCCTGTTGCCCGATACCAAATACTCATCTGCGTCTAAAACCAGATTCCAATCACAAGACGATTGCCGCAATGCAAAATTTCTTGCCGCTGAGAAATCATTACACCATTTGAATTCTGAAATATGCGCGTTATACTTTTGTGCAATTTCCAATGTATTATCTGTAGATCCAGTATCTGTAATATATATTTCATCTACAAGCTTTTTCGCTGATATTAAACATTTGTCAAGACTACGGCTCTCATTTTTAACAATCATGACAAGTCCAATTTTTTTCATAAACATTCTCCTTTCCCGCAACAATAACGATGTTCATACATTCCTCCGTTGATATAATCTGCGACAACAAATGCTCCGCACTGACAATTTGAAATTAATGAATTACAATCTGCAAGTAAGTATAGAATCGCAAGATAAGGCATTTCGTCATGATAGTCATGATCAGTTCTCTTCATCTTGGAAACCAATATTCCGGGTTGATTAGTATCCGGGTATTTATAACGTTCTTGTTTAATGTACTTTAATTTATCGCCAAATCCTGCTTGTTTGAAATGTTCTAAAATACCTATGTCTTCTGTTGCCAATAACAAATACTCACAATTCCATTCTTTTAACTTTATTTTTACTAACTCGATAAATTCATCATCATCCATGGGACACGGAACATCAAATCCGCCATATCGGTAATCAGTACCTCTTGCTACAACTCCCAGCATTTTACTTTCCGTTTTCATTACCCGTGATCTCATTTTACTTATATACGTTTTCATTTCCGAGTTTAATTGCAGATATTTCTTGCAAATTTCTCGCATATTCTGTGGATTATAGAATTGCTCCATTATATATAAATTGAATGCATCTATTTTGTCACTGCTAACAAGTACATGCTGACTTGTCATGACTTCTTCTACCGAATAGTCATTTAACGGTTCAAAGAAGAGTTCCCATACATTTTGTGATTTGTTCTTCGAAAAGTGATGGGTATCACCAGGAACTTTTAGATTGATTACCGGAATATACTCTGGTTTCGAATATTCTGTCATAGCGATTTTTGCCAGACAAAACCGAATCATATCACATAAGCCGCTGGAGTGCATTGGAAATTGAATCAAGAAAAACTTTTTATCAGGATTCAGCATTCCACAATGTTGCATTCCTGCGTTCCAAAACAAAGAAGTCATAATTTCCAAACTACTGTAAATACCAGGTTGCGGATCCTCGGATATAGATTCTCTTTCACGTTTACTGGTAATACAGACCATATTGTCTAAATGTGGGCTGCTATCTGGCATAACACAGCATATTCCATCGGAGCCCAAGAAAATTTGTGCGTTTTCATCCAGAAAATACTTCCTTTTCTCCGGAAAGCGGCGTTCCAATACGTCATAGATAAATGCCGTATATTCTTCATATTCTTCAAATATGTATAAATCTCCTCTCGCAAGCCAATCAAAATCTAAAGATTCATCAAAAGCATATTCCTGAAATTCACTAACCGGATAATCTATTCGAATTGGATTATGTTGATAATACAAGATACACTCTGCCTCACCAGCTCTGTTACATACTGTAACTGCCCGCTTCCAACGTTCTTCTTGCGTTTCATAAGTAAAAAAATATTTCCTTGCTTCTGCAAAAACGTCTTGATCCAAGTATATCACCTTTTCCGGAACATCTCTGTTATAACAAACATCATGATAAGATAATGCTTTGATCGGCTTATCATCTCGATAGACCAGAACATAATCATTGTGATGCCCGTCTAAGAAATAATGCAGCGCAGTCCGCCAATCGTAGTCATTTTCTTGGATTGCAAGCGCGTCACCATTAAAAACTCGTATCATTCTATTCTCCTTTGTCAGATTATTGAGTAGCGTCTGTCAAGCTGAACGACTCTATTGTTTCCACATATTGTATCACAACACAGAAAAAGTGTGAATAGAATCCATATTTTTGTATACTTGAAAGCAATAAATTTCAAATGTGGAGGTTCGGAACATGGAATGAAAGACATATGGTTACATCAGAGTTTCTACTCAGGAACAAAACATAGAAAGGCAATTGATATCCCTCCTTGATCTAGGGATCAGCAAAAAAAAATATCTATGTTGACAAACAGAGCGGTAAAAACTTTAATCGCCCTTCATATCTAAGAATGATGAGACGGATTCGGGAGGGAGATCTGCTCATCGTTAAAAGTATTGACCGTTTAGGGAGAAATTACCAGGAAATTATAGAACAATGGCGAATTATCACAAAAGAAAAGAAAGCCGACATTAGAATACTGGACATGCCATTGCTGGATACAACAATGGCAAAAGATTTGCTGGGAACATTCATAAGCGATGTTGTGCTTCAGCTTTTGTCTTTTGTTGCAGAAAATGAACGTGACAATATCCGCCAACGTCAGGCAGAAGGTATTGCGGCGGCAAGAGCCAGGGGTGTTCAATTTGGTAAGCCACCTATTCCCATGCCAGATAATTTCTCTGAATTGTATATGCAGTGGGAAACAGGAAATCTTTCGATCAAAGACTTCGCTTTATATTGTAGCATAGGGCGAAGTACACTTTATAAGCGGATTAAGGAATATAGAGAAGGCAGAGAATAGTCCTATAAAGTAACAGGAATAAAACATCTGTTAACGTGTACTTTAACGGACAGTTCGCCGGCAGGTCTAAAGGAGTACATTTGTTCGATTTTCTGAAACCTTCTTTTATACACAATTTGTTTATAATTATGCGGGGAAATGGAATTCCCTGACTATTTTCAAGGAGGAAAGAATATGAGAATCCAACATAATATTACTGCATTAAATGCACACAGGAATTTGACGAACAATAATGCTTCTGTAGGGAAGAGCTTAGAGAAGTTATCATCTGGTTACAGGATTAACCGCGCTGGTGATGATGCTGCAGGATTAGCGATTTCTGAAAAGATGCGTGCACAGATCACAGGTCTTGCTACCGCTCAGAAGAATGCGAACGATGGTATCTCTCTGGTACAGACCGCTGAGGGTGCTCTGACAGAAGTTCACTCTATGCTGAATCGTATGGTTGAGTTGGCTACACAATCTGCCAACGGAACATATTCAACTGCTAACCGTCAGGAGATGCAAAAGGAAATTGCTCGTCTGAATGAAGAAATTGATAGAATCAGTAATACAGCTAATTTCAATGGAACAAAATTGTTTACATCAGCACAAGCTGCTACAAATGCTGGTACAACTGGTGGTGTAAGTACAGTTGCTACAGCAAAGATTACTCTTCATGTAGGTGACTCTCATGATACTGCTAACCAGTTAAAAGTAACATTCCAAGCAATGAGCAGTTCTACTCTGGGACTTCATTCAACGGATTCGAATACTTTTGTAAAATCATTAGGAACAACAGGATTTGCAATGGGGGCTACCAATAAGAAGGGTGCAACTGCTGTAACTATCAATAATATTGATTTAACAAGCGCGAACAGTGCAAGACATGCAATCTCCGTAGCACAGGCAGCAATCGACATGGTATCCTCTATGAGATCTGACTTCGGTGCTATGCAGAACCGTCTGGATCACACCATCAACAACCTGAGTGTTCAGGAAGAGAACATTACAGCTGCTGAGTCCCGTATCCGTGACGTAGACATGGCTAAGGAGATGATGGCTTACACCAAGAATAACATTCTTGTTCAGTCCGCTCAGGCTATGCTTGCTCAGGCGAATCAGGTACCACAGGGAGTTCTTCAGTTACTTCAGTAATTCATTGAATTTTCATATCTAAAAAACCTGCCGATGGCAGGTTTTTTAGATGTTATAATTCTTTTCTCCACTTTTCAATTGTACATTCATGCTTTTTGTCTTTTGTATTATAATTAACTCCAATTAATAAAATATCACCGGAATAATCTTTGATCCAGTCAGTATACTCTTTATTTTTGATCTGAGCAATAGCACCTTCGGCAGACTTATCCCATTTTAACTCTATTATCAGTGCCGGATAATCAGCATTTCTCTTCGGTAAATATACGACATCTGCAAATCCTTTTCCAGATGGCAATTCCATAATGGGATTCATATAATATATCCTTGCACTGTAATATGCCATCAGGATCACACAGGTAAGTGAATTTTCATTATTGTATTTTAGCATAGATGCAGTTTCCTGATGAATTTTAGCAATACCGTCCGCAACTGCTGTATTGTCCATCATCCAAGTCTTCTTAAGCAAATCTTCGGAATTCTCAATTGCTCGAACAAGGCCCTCCCATCCACCAACTTTTATTACTCTCATAAATTCCTGAGCAACTTCCTGGTTAGGAATAGAGACTTCTTGTGATTCTTTATTATAGGTCAGATATCCAAGATGTACAAGGAGTGTAAGTACATCATCCTTAATCTGAAATGTGGTCATATCATTTTGGAATGTGGACGGATCGATTATACAGTGTCCGTTACTCAACATTTCAATAATCGCTTCTTTGAGTCCGTCAAAATTCATATCAATATAAATCTTCAATGCTTCATAGGTTTCGGTACCAGTCCAATAACTTTGGAATTCTTTCCAAGTCAACACATCGGAAACAGACTTTGGATTATAGATATGGAATTTGCCCACTTGATAGCCATCATACCATTCTTTTACCTTTGCAAAATCCAGTTCATGTTCTACACATTGCTTTTGAACTTCTTCTTCTGTAAATCCAAAATGTTTCCCCAGGTTCTTCGGGGAAATCATAGAATATTCATCAAAGATATTAATAGCAGAGTGATCACCGTACTTTTTAATTGGAAGAATTCCTGTCATATATGCCATATCTACATAATGCTGTCCTTTGAAGAGACCTCGCAGAAAATCCAAATATTCTTTCTGAATATCTTTTTGATTCTTTGCTAGCCGGAAAACGCAATCCCATTCATCGATTATAAAAATAAATCCAGAATTGGTTTGATTAAATATTTTATTTAAAACCGTCTTAAGACGGCTGTTAATATCAAAACCTTGACATTCAGGAAATACTTCCATTAGTTCTTCTATAACTGAATACTCTATCTCTTTGATGAATATATCAAGATCACGTTCTGATTCTAAAAACTGCTGTATATCAAGATGAATTACATTATGGTGATTCAAATGAGTAAGAAAAGACATATCTTTCTTGGCTTTCTTCCCAGAAAATAGCTTCGCAGAATCACATCCTTTACTATAATATGCAACAAGCATCTCTGTTGCCATAGATTTACCGAAACGGCGGGGACGGCTGACACATATATTTTTTTGCGTAGTATTTAAAATACTATTTGTATATAGAATTAATTCACTTTTATCTATATAGACTCTTGAATTTACAGCTTCTTGGAATGCAATATTTCCTGGATTAACATAAGTTCCCATAGATTAACACCTCATTTATGCTATCTTTGTTGATTAAGGTTCTTCCGTAATACCCCAAATATCAGCAAATGTTAGGATATTTATCTTATTTAAAATGATTCTAACATTATTTCCGTGGAAATACAATCTGGAAATTTCCCAGAGATTTGAAGATATTATCCCTTTACGTGTACTTTAACGGACAGTTCGCCGGCAGGTCTAAAGAAGTACATTTGTTCGATTTTTTGAAACCTTCTTTTATACACAAATTGTTTATAATTATGCGGGGAAATGGAATTCCCTGACTATTTTCAAGGAGGAAAGAATATGAGAATCCAACATAATATTACTGCATTGAATGCACACAGGAATTTGACGAACAACAACTCTTCTGTAGGTAAGAGTCTTGAAAAGTTATCATCCGGTTACAGAATTAACCGCGCCGGTGATGACGCTGCCGGATTAGCAATTTCTGAAAAGATGCGTGCGCAGATCACAGGTCTTGCTACCGCTCAGAAGAATGCGAACGATGGTATCTCTCTTGTACAGACCGCTGAGGGTGCTCTGACAGAAGTCCACTCCATGCTGAATCGTATGGTTGAGTTGGCTACACAGTCTGCTAACGGAACTTATTCTACGACGAACCGTCAGGAGATGCAGAAGGAAATTCAGCGTCTGAATGAAGAAATTGACAGAATCAGCCAGACGGCTAATTTCAATGGAACTCTATTATTTACTGGTTCTAAAATGTCTGGGGCAGTGGACGGAACTAGTTCAAGTGTAGGCACCCAGAAGATTACTCTTCACGTAGGTGACTCACATAATACAGCCAACCAACTCAGAGTAACCTTCCAGGCAATGAGTAGTAAAACTTTAGGACTTCATTCAACAAATTCAACAACTTTCGTAAAAACGTTAGGTACGACGGATGGAACGACAGCAGGGAATTTTATGAATTTGACAGCAGGTAACAGTGATGGAACTAAGGCCGTTACTATCAAGCAAATCAATTTAACAACAGCAAATAGTGCAAGACATGCAATCTCTGTAGCTCAAGGTGCTATCGACATGGTATCATCCATGCGTTCCGACTTCGGAGCTATGCAGAACCGTCTGGATCACACCATTAACAACTTAAGTGTTCAGGAAGAGAACATCACAGCTGCTGAGTCTCGTATCCGTGACGTAGATATGGCTAAGGAGATGATGGCTTACACTAAGAATAACATTCTTGTTCAATCTGCTCAGGCTATGCTTGCTCAGGCGAATCAGGTACCACAGGGAGTTCTTCAGTTACTTCAGTAATTAATTGAATTTTCATATCTAAAAAGCCTGCCATCGGCAGGTTTTTTAGATGTTATAATTCTTTTCTCCATTTTCAATCGTATATTCGTGTTTTTTCTCTTTTATGTCATAGTTAATTCCAGCAAACAAAATATTACCAGATTTTTGAAGAAGTCATAGGATGACAATATGTGTAAAGAAATCATTCTAAATGCATGAAAAAAGCAGAACGCTATTTTTATCCCGCTATCCTCATCTATGAACCTGGGAAAGAAATCGCCATTAATTTTCCTGATATAAAATGTGCTACCTGTGGTGCTAAGTTTGAAACAAAGAGGTAGCGGATAGAAAATAAAATTGGGCATCACAAATACGCCATCTTTCGATGGCTGAAAAATTGAATATAAACGCAACACCTAATTAGCAAGCAGATAAAGACTCATCTTTGATGATATATCCTCGTTGCTTCAGTAAATTAAGTGCCTGTGAAGTAGTAAGAACTTTTTCTTTCACTACAGGACGGGATTCAAGAAAACCATCTGCTGTATATGGCTTTAAATCTGTGAGTATGTGCCAGATAGCGGTCAGAATCATACGACAGATGGCGATGATGGCTTTCTTGTGGCCACGGCGTGCTTTAATGCGCTTATAGCGAGCAGTAAATTCAGGATGTTTTTTAGATTTGATTAAAGCATTTGCAATTTGCACCAGAACTGGTTTAAAATAGGAACCAGCACGGGAAATCCTAGTGGATTTGATTTTGCGATCGCTTTTATCATTTCGGGGACAGCATCCTGCCCAGGAGACGAGGTGTTTCGCTGTGGGGAAGACAGACATATCACCGCCAATCTCTGAAAGCACTTGAATTGCAGTCATTGGATTCTTATTGAATCCAGGAACAGTCCTTATTAGGTTTAAAGCAGCCTCATATTTATCAGTGAGACGAAGGATTTCCTGTTCTACTTCTGAAATGTGCTTTTGGAGTTCATCCATGTGATTAAGGCACTGTCTAAGTTTCACGGCCTGCTCTTTAGAGATGGCACCATCAACAGCGGCCTGTATTTCTTCAATAGGAGTTTTACAGCGACTGTCAGCAAATGGTGATACATCAAATTTTTCCCCAGGGTGTTGCAAAATCTGTTCCGTAATAGAACGGGCGGATTTACCAAATACATCAGAAAAAACATCATCAAGCTTCAGATTGGATACGGTAAGACAATTCTGAGCACGGTTCTTCTCGCCGGTAATCATACAGGTGAGTTTGAAACGGTATCTTACGAGATCCCTAAGTTCTCTGATGTCAGCAGGTGGAATGAAGGAAGGTTTGACCATACCACACATGTATAAGTCGCAAATCCATTTCGCATCCTTGCGGTCGGTTTTATTTCCTTTCATGGGTTTTGTGTATTTGGGATGCGATAGAGTAACCCATATTTCATGTTGCTCTAAGATATTGAAAACAGGGATCCAATATTTTCCGGTAGATTCCATGCATACATCTTTACAGTTGTATTTTGCAAGCCAGTCACACAGCTCATTCAATCCTTTTGTGAAGGAAGAAAAGCGAGCCTGCTTATACTCTGTACGATTATTGGAATCAGTGATACCGATACAGGCATAGATCCATGTTTTGTGGACATCAAGACCACAGCAATTAAATTTTAAAATTTTGAAAGACAAGTAACTACCTCCTGATATTTATAGTAATAAAACTGACAGTGACTGGTCATCCGGCGAGATCGAGTCGACTTCGGAAGAGATAAGTTTACGGGCTACAGTAATGCGCCAATCATTGATGCCTTAACGGATGACCGACAACATATAATGATACGAGGTCGCCGCTATACAGCCCCGCCAATTACCTCCACGTGTTCTGTAGTGTGTCAGTCTTATAAGTAGATAATAGCAGAAGGAAAATAAATAAGATAGTAAAAGTTAGCCAGTGCACATGTTTCATGACGCATTGGTGTCTTCCGCAGAAAGCAGGGGTATAATGATGATGATGTTCTATTATCAGCACGCGAACTTCTCAGCTGTGTCCTTAATGGACTGGAAGAAGACGGTGAAGAGATCCCTGCCCCTACTCCCCTATCCGAAATCAAAACCAAAGAAAATGAACGGGCAGTTCTAATCGATATCCAGATGCTGTCTGCGCGAGTCTAAAGAAGTACATTTGTTCGAATTTTCATAAAAATATTAGATAGGAATCAAGGGCTTTCTTGTTTTCTGTACAAAATAATGATAAGATTAATCATAATTGATAAGATAAAAAGGAATCAATATAGGAAGGAAAATCCGAATGGGAACTTATGTTAATCCAAATAGCAGTGCCTTTCAAGTTGCATTGAATTCAGAGATTTATATTGACAAGACGGAACTTTTGAGTTATACCAACAAAGTACTTGGTTCAAAGGAAGGACTTATCTGCAATAGCCGTCCCCGCCGTTTTGGAAAATCAATTACTGCAGATATGCTCGTTGCTTATTACAGTAAGGGATGTGATTCAAAGAAGATGTTTGAAGACTGTATAATCAGTAAAAAAGATAGTTTTCAACAACATTTGAATAAATATAATGTGATACGTATCGACGTACAATGGTGCTATACTACGGCAAGATTAGCCGAGACGACGGTTTCATATATCGAAGAAAATGTTCTAAAAGAATTAGAAGAATTTTTTCCTAATATAATACCTGATAATATAAAATCTTTACCGGATGCACTTGCCATAATTAATAAAGTAACCGGTCAAAAATTTATCATTATTATTGACGAATGGGATAGTTTAATTCGTGATGAAGCAGAAAATACAAAAGTGCAAGATGAATATATCAACCTGCTTCGAGGGCTCTTCAAGGGCTCTGCACCCACAGAATTCCTTTATCTGGCGTATTTAACTGGAATTCTTCCGATTAAAAAGATCAAAACGCAGTCTGCATTAAACAATTTTGATGAATTTACTATGTTGGATACAGATTTATTGGCACAATATGTAGGATTTACAGAAAATGAAGTCAGAAATTTATGCCAAAAGTACAACAGAAATTTCGGCGAGGTGAAACGTTGGTATGACGGTTATCGGCTAAATGGAGAGCATATATATAACCCAAAAGCAGTTGTCAGTGTTATGTTACGTGGAAATTTTAAAAGCTATTGGTCCATGACAGGCACTTATGAGTCCATCATTCCACTAATTGAAATGGATTTTGATGGGCTTAAGGAAGATATTATCAGGATGCTATCTGGTGAGGCTGTGGAGATTGATGTAAGTTCATATCAAAATGATATGGTAACCTTCAAAGATAAAGATGACATATTGACGGTACTGATCCATCTGGGATACCTTGCTTACAACGAAAAAAAATGTACAGTGTTTATTCCTAACGAAGAAATTCGTAGTGAGTTTGTCAAAATAACAAAACGTAGAAAGTGGAACGAACTAATTGAACTGCAGCTGAAGTCAGAGGAGCTCTTGTGTGCAACTCTTGACCTGGATTCAGATACCGTTGCTGTAATCATTGAAGATATCCATGCAAACTATGTCTCTGCTATACAGTATAATAATGAAAATTCTCTGAGTAGTGTTTTGAGTATTGCCTATCTTAGCGCTATGGAATATTATTTTAAGCCTATCAGAGAATTTCCAACGGGAAAAGGATTTGCCGATCTTGTATTTCTGCCCAAAAAAGAATATCCTGAATACCCGGCATTATTAATAGAGCTTAAATGGAACAAATCTGCCAATACAGCAATAAAACAAATCAAAGAGAAAAAATATATAAAAGCATTGGAAAATTATAGTGGAAGTATTCTTCTTGTTGGATTAAATTATGACAAAAAGGAAAAAGAACATCAGTGTATCATAGAGAAATATTCATGATGAAGAACTTTAATGCAAAGTGTACGTCAATACGGAAAACCCGGCCAGACTAATCCGTGAACGTGTAACTTTAACGGACAGTTCGCCGGCAGGTCTAAAGGAGTACGTTTGTTCGATTTTCTGAAACCTTCTTTTATACACAAATTGTTTATAATTATGCGGGGAAACGGAATTCCCTGACTATTTTCAAGGAGGAAAGAATATGAGAATCCAACATAATATTACTGCATTGAATGCACACAGGAATTTGATAAACAACAACTCTTCTGTAGGTAAGAGTCTTGAAAAGTTATCATCTGGTTACAGAATTAACCGCGCTGGTGATGACGCTGCCGGATTAGCTATCTCCGAGAAGATGCGTGCACAGATCACAGGTCTTGCTACCGCTCAGAAGAATGCGAATGATGGTATCTCTCTGGTACAGACGGCTGAGGGTGCTCTGACAGAGGTTCACTCCATGCTGAATCGTATGGTTGAGCTGGCTACACAGTCTGCTAACGGAACTTATTCTACAACGAACCGTCAGGAGATGCAGAAGGAAATTCAGCGTCTGAATGAAGAAATTGACAGAATTAGCCAAACAGCTAATTTCAATGGAACAAAGCTATTCACATCAACAGGAGCGGGGACAAGTCAGACAGGTACAGTAACAAAAACTAACATTACACTTCATGTAGGTGACTCTCACGAGACATCTAACCAGTTAAAAGTGACATTCCAGTCAATGAGCAGCAAGACGCTTGGACTTCACTCAACAAATTCGACGACCTTTGAAAAAACATTGGGCACAACAAACTTTACAACTATAACTGGTACGAAGGAAAATGCTGTAACTATCAATAATATTGATTTAACAAGCGCAGATAGTGCAAGACACGCAATCTCCGTAGCACAGGCAGCAATTGACATGGTATCCTCCATGCGTTCCGACTTCGGTGCTATGCAGAACCGCTTAGATCACACCATCAACAACTTAAGTGTTCAGGAAGAGAACATCACAGCTGCTGAGTCCCGTATCCGTGACGTAGACATGGCTAAGGAGATGATGGCTTACACCAAGAATAACATTCTTGTACAGTCCGCTCAGGCTATGCTTGCTCAGGCGAATCAGGTACCGCAGGGAGTTCTCCAGTTACTTCAGTAATTAATTAGATTTTCATATGGGAAAAGGCTTCTTTTTCGAAAGAAGCCTTTTCTTCATTTGCGCATATCCAAAGATTATGCTATATTATTTATATCATTAACGCAAAAAAGGAGCAGTCTTTTATGAAATTACAGCTTACTATTTCACTACTTGTATCGGACCGAAAGGAAACCCTGAAGCGGTGCCTGGATTCCATCCTTCCCCTCCTTGAAGAGATAAACAGTGAACTGATTGTTGTTTTCACTGGCAAAAATCCAGATATTCTGGAAACCGTAAAGCAATACACATCCCATATTATCCCATTTACCTGGTGCAATGACTTCTCAAAAGCAAGAAACGCCGGTCTTATAGAAGCAAAAGGAGAATGGTTTCTTTACCTGGACGATGACGAATGGTTCGAGAATGTGAATGAAATCATTCAATTCTTCAAAAGCGGAGAATACCGCGAATATAGGACAGCTACATATGTTCAGCGCAACTATGATGACTGGGAGGGACGCTCCTATAATGACGCTCAGGTAGGCCGCATGTGCCGGCTGACACCGGATATCAGATTCGTTTCCCCTATCCATGAAGGTCTGTATCCTTTCGACGATCCGCGGAAAATTCTAAAAAGCTACGTCCATCACTTTGGATATGTAGAAAACGGCTCCGCATCCGAGGGCCAGAAGAAGGTTGAACGGAATACCGCCCTGCTTCGCAAAAGCTATGATGAACATCCAACCGCGCATATCTGCATGCAGTTGGCTCAGGAATACCGTTATATCAACGAAGAAGAAACTGCTATAGAGTACTGCCGTGAGGGGTTGAAGCTCGCAGCCAAAGAAGAGCGCATCCATATCTATGAGATGTGGATGCAAGTACATTTACCGGTTATGCTCTCTGCTTTGGGCAGACATGAAGAAGCTATTAAGGAGGGGGAGCAACTCCTTCTATCCCCCCGTCTTCTGGAAGTCGGACAGGCACATATCCACAGTATCATTGCCACATTATGCTGGGATCTAGACGAATATCAGAAAGGACTCCGGCACGTTCTGAGCTATCGCAAGGTAATGAAGCATCTGGAAAAGAATCCAGAAAAGGCAGAACGCCAGACCGGCGGATCTGTCACATATACAACGGCCCTTCAGCATGCAATGGCCACCTATGTTGCCGGTCTGCTCATCACAGCCGAATTGGGAGATACCAGACAGTTTCGTGAGATTCTTACCTGGATTCCCTGGGATGATGAGAAACAGGTTCAAAAGCATTACAGCTATCTGGAACAGTTAAAAGCAACACATCCTGAACTGAAAGATACAATTCTTGAAGGATATTTCCGGCTTCATACGGATAATCCCTATGTAAATATTCAGAAAGTCTTGTATGCTGAAGAAAATCATATGACTGCTGCCGGAGAACAATGCTTCAGAATCTGTGCCGGAAATTGTCCGTCTGAGTTTATGAATCAGATCGTAGAATTAGCCAGAAGGAATGGCTATTCCCTTAATCCTCTATTAGAACAGACTTCTATTGAGACATGGGATGCTTATACGAAGTCATTGTCCAACCGGATGGAAGTCTCAGATATACCCGCTTTCCTGGAAGATATGCGTCCGCTGATGAACGATTATCCCATTTATGCCGGAAGACTTGAACAAAGTCTGCTGGAGAAACAACTTTCTCAAGGAATGACAGAAACATCACGGCTTTTGGAATTATTGGCGGATTATTGCAAGAGTATACACAAGGAAGCAAAAACTCTTTACAGAGAAGAGATTCTTGCCATCCCAGACTACTATGCACTTCCATCCCGATATAAGTTCGTTTTCATGGCCGAAAAAGTATTAGAACTTCTTGAGCAGGGAAAATATTCGGACTGCATATCCCTTCTCCGCAAAGCTATTCACACTTATCCGGATATGTCTGTTGTTATTGGCTGTCTGAGCGATTATATGGAAGAGAAAATGAAAGAACCTCCAAAGCCGGTCTCTGAAGAATTCACAATTCTTGGCAACCAGGTGAAACAAGTACTTCTCGGGCTGGTCGCTAATGAACAGTGGGGCGAAGCTTATGGCGTGGCAGACCAACTCCTTGCGCTCTTGCCGGGAGACCTTGAAGTTGTTAAGATAAAGCAAGAAATTATGAAACATATATCCTGATAAGGAGATCCACTATGAACATACAACTTACCATCTCTCTGCTGGTTTCCGACCGGATGGCAACCCTGGGACGATGCCTGTCCTCTCTCAAGCCGCTCCTTCGCGAGCTTGACAGCGAACTGATCGTCGTCTACACCGGAAGCAGCCCGGAGACTCTCGAACTGGCAGAGCAATACACCTCGCACATCATCCCATTTACCTGGTGCAATGATTTCTCCAAGGCCCGGAATGTGGGATTGAGCGCCGCCAAAGGAGAATGGTTCCTCTATCTCGATGATGATGAATGGTTCGAGAACACGGATGAGATCATCCATTTCTTCAAAAGCGGTGAATACCGGCAATATCAGACTGCGTTCTATATTCAGCGCAATTATAATGACTGGGAGGGCAGCTCTTACGCAGACGCCTATGTAGGACGTATGTGCCGATTATCGTCTGAGACACGGTTTGTTTATCCAATCCATGAAAATATAAAGCCCTATCCTGAACCAAGCAAGAAGTTTGGCACCTTTGTACATCATTTTGGCTATGTCGGTGTAAAAAATGATACCGCACAATCCGCCAAATCCGACCGTAATCTTTCTCTGCTGCAAAAAAGGCTGGAAACAGAACCCGCCTCCGCCCATCTATATGCCCAGGCGGCTCAGGAATATGGCAGCACACAGGACTATGATACGGCGATCCGATACTGCCGGAAAGGTCTGAAACTTGCCCGGATGACAAGCCATCCGGAACCTCTGGAGATGTGGCTGCAGCTCGAGCTTCCGCGCTTCATTTCCTACAGCGGAGATACGAAGCTTGCATTCGAGGAAGGGGAAGCCCTGTCAGGCTCTTCCCGGCTTCTGGAAGTCGGCAAGCTGAACCTGACCGCTATGCTCGTTGGCTTCTGCTGGAATCTGAAAGAATATGAAAAGGGGCTGCAGTATGTCCTGCAATACAGGGAGATCCTCGAATATCTATGGAAACACCCGGAGAAATCTATGACACAGAACGGTATTACTTCGACATTCTCCAGCGGTGAGACACAGGCTGCGATAACTTATGTGAAGGGCTTATTCTTCGCTTCTGAAGTCAAGAAAGCTTCCATTGAAGCATCGACCAATAACGATTCCATTGAAGCACCGACCAGTAACAATTCGGCTGACAGACCTTCTACAGAGAATAAAGAGAACGTAATATCTCAGATACTTTCATGGATCCCCTGGGAAGATACAGCCAAGTCGCAACCACAGTATGAGAATCTGGAAGAATGGAAACGAATATATGCCGATCAGACCGAACATATTCTGGAAAGCTACTCCCGGCTTACTGCAGATAACTTCTATGTCAATCTTCAGAAGGCTTATTATGCCGAGCGGCAGTCACAGGCCGACGCCAACGAAGTATATAAGTTCTGGCAGCTCTGCGCCGCAGACTGCCCGGTATATTTTCTGCCGCAATTATTGAAAATGGCCATTAGAAACGGATTCTCGCTAAAGATTTTATTGGAAAATCTCTCTCTCGATGATTGGAATATTTGCACAAAATCATTGGCCCAGCAGATTGAACTTCCTGAGATGAATGCATTCTATCAGAAGCTTCTTCCTGAATTATCCGACCATTCGCTTCTTGCCGAAAGACTTCATCAGCATTTTCTGGAAAAGCAGCTTACACAAGGCCTGTTAGAGCCGCTGCGCCTGTTAGATCTGCTGGAAAGCTACTGCGGAAGTGTTATCGCTGACGCAAAGATGATTTACCGGGATGAGATTCTGAATAACCTGGATTGTTATATTCTGCCGGCACAGTATAAATTCGCCGTGCGGATTCAGAATGTTCTGCAATTGATCAAGAAAGAAGACTATGCGGGCTGCATTCCTCTTCTGACAGAAGCCCTGCATCTTAACCCGCAATTGTCCATTGCAGTCAGCGGGCTGACAAAGTATCTGACTGAGAAGCTTGCGAATCCTCCACAGCCTGTTTCCGAAGAATTTAAGGTTCTGGGTACGCAGGTAAAACAGATGCTGTATGGATTGATGGAGAACAGACAATGGGCCGACGCTTACGGCGTAAATTCTCAGCTGATATCACTCCTGCCTGATGATCTTGAAATTCTGCGGCTGAAGCAAGAGATACTGCGCCAGGGAAGCTATTAATATACCAAAATTCATAGAGCTGCCGCACCAGACGCTGTATTAGATAAAACCTTGATCTGATGCGGCAGCTCTTTACAGGAAAGGAAAATAATAGTTGTTGAGTTTAAAAATCCATGATAATATAAGCGTAGCAGTTATTATGGTTAGGTGATTATGGCGTGCAGTTTTTTTATATTTGGAACTACAACATTAAATACGGTCTATTAATACTCTGAAAGAGGTGTTAATCTGTGGGAACCTATGTCAATCCAGGAAATACAGCATTTACAGAAGCAATAAATTCAAAAATATATATAGATAAAAGTGAACTAATCTCATATACAAATAGTGTTATTAATACAAAACAAAAAAATATTTGTGTCAGCCGACCGCGGCGTTTTGGAAAATCTATGGCCGCCGACATGCTCGTTGCATATTATAGTAAAGGTTGTGATTCTACAAAATTATTCTCCGGAAAATCAGCCGAAAAAGATAAATCTTTTACTCTTCACCTGAATCAACATAATGTAATCCGTCTTGATATTCAACGTTTTTTGGAAACTAAAAAAGATCTCAATACATTTATTTATGAAATAGAAAAATGGGTGATTCTGGAGTTAATAAAGCTTTTTCCAGAATGTACAGATATTATTCCCAGGAGGAATCGGAAACTAAAATCAGTTCTGGAACAGATATTTGTGCAAACAGGCAATGGATTTATTTTTATTATAGATGAATGGGATTGTGTATTCCAATTAGCAAAAGACCGAAAAGAAAAACAAAAAGAATATCTGGATTTTTTACGCGGACTCTTCAAAGGCGCTGAATATGTAGACTTGGCATATATGACCGGAATTCTTCCAATTAAGAAGTATGGTGAACATTCTGCAATTAATATTTTTGACGAATATTCTATGATTTCTCCCAAAAATTTAGGGAAATATTTTGGATTCACAGAAGATGAAGTTCAACAACAATGTAAAGAACATGGGGTGGACTACGAGGAAGTGAAGAAATGGTATGATGGATATCGATTAGGCGGTCTCCATATCTATAATCCAAAATCAGTATCTGATGTGTTGATTTGGAAAGAATTTCAGAGTTATTGGACAGGGACAGAAACCTATGAAGCCTTAAAAATTTATATAGATATGAATTTTGATGGACTAAAAGAAGCGGTTTCTATGATGATAGGAAATGGAAAGTGCAAAATAAACACCCGAAAATTCCAAAATGATATGACTACGTTTAAGACGAAAGATGATGTACTTACTCTTCTGGTTCATTTGGGCTATCTGACTTATGATAAAAACACCAGCGAAGCATTTATTCCTAATCAAGAAATTATACAAGAATTTATGAATGCAGTAGACGACCCTGGATGGGATGGTTTAATACAGTCATTAAATCGTTCAGAAGATCTTCTTCGATGCACATGGGCATGCAACGAAGATGCCGTAGCAAAATCTGTAGCTGCAATTCATAGCGAAACGACATCTATTCTAAAATATAACGATGAAAATTCGCTTGCAAGTGTTATTCTTATGGCTTATTATAGTGCTAAAGTATACTATTTGAATCCAATCATGGAACTCCCTTCTGGAAAAGGTTTTGCTGATGTCGTCTATCTCCCTAAGAAGGGAGTTGATTGCCCGGCATTGGTTGTGGAATTGAAATGGAATAAATCTGCTGAAGGAGCTATTGCCCAGATTAAAGAAAGGCAGTATGCTAATTGGATCAAAGGATATACTGGAAATATTCTTTTGGTTGCTATTAATTATACAAAAGAGACCAAAAAACATACCTGTAAAATTGAAACTCTATCGAATATAAGATTTTAAAAAAAGGTTGTCAGTTCTTCTTTTTGTTCCTAATAGAGCAAAAAGAAGAACTCCCTGCAGTACCTGAAAAGTACCGTTATTTGTCAATTATCGACCGGAATCTCTCCAGATCCGCCATCGTCGTAATCTTGAAGTTCTTCTCATCTCCGGGAATCATCGCAATATCCATCCCTGCCAGAACCGCCGGTTCCGTCGACCCGTTGATTTCCCAAATCCGATCCGGCAATAAGCTCCTGTTAGCCTCATAATATCTGCCAAGCAAGAATACCTCCGGCGCCTGTCCCGCATATATCGTACTGCGGTCAAGTAACCGGTCGACAACATTACCCGACCGGCTATAATAAACGGTATCCTTCATGGGCAGAACCGGCATAGCGCCATCATGATCTAACGCACCGTCCAGGCAATCTGCGATAATCTCCGCTGAAAGCAACGGTCTTGCTGCATCATGGATAAATACATAGTCCGTATCATCCGCATATTCCATAATATCTTCCAACCCATGATAAATGGATAACTGTCTGGTTTCGCCCGGAGCCGAAAATCCTCTGAACTTCTTCTCCCACAAGATATTGTCAGTCTCTCTTCCTTGGCCTGCCTCCCGGTCTGCATCAACCCCTGCTTTCTGAGCAGTCCGCCGCCTATACCATCCCAAGATCTCCTTCTGCCATAATGGGTCTGCCACAACCTGTACCGCATCAATCCTGTCATGGGATAACAAGCTCTCCACACAATAAGTGAAGATCGGTCTCCCGGCAACTTCCATATACTGTTTGGGGACATCGACCCCCATCCTGGTTCCGGTTCCGCCGGATAAAATAAGTGCAATATTCATATGTACCTCTTCCTAAAATAATTTCGCAGCGATTTACAGAAATATAAAATAAAGTGCGCAGTTAGCACCGTACTAACACCCCGAACATTTTTCCAGTTCCGACGGATAGAGATTGCGAGCACTTCCGATATCTGGAAACTGTCTCACCTCAGACTTGGACACTTTGAACCGAACCCAGTCGCCCACCTGAAGATCCGGGTACACTCCCCGCCAGAAAAAGATCCAGTCGCTATTTGCCTCCCCTTCATCCGGCGGATCCTGAATCTGCCCCTTGATTCCATAGCAGCGATAATTATCACTCACCTTGCGGACTTCGCGGATCACCGCCGTATAATAGCCGTCTTTATCCATCCCGATTCTGTAATTCCCCTGCTTAAGCCCGCTCATACGCTCTATAAAGGCCGGCAGCCTTCTGTTGAATTCCGCCGTCTGCCTCCCCTTTATGACATGGCTTTCAAATAATTCATCATACACTGTGCTGATATCCTCTCTGCTGTCCAGGCACCGCATCTGCACACCGCACAGAGGAGTGCTGTTAAGCCGCTCATACGGCACAAACAGCAACGGAAAATAACATTTCCTCATCCCCCATGCAATCCCCATCTCAACGATACAGAAGGTGCTTCTCAAATACTCTTCCGTGATAAGAGAAATGACCGCGTCACAGCTCTCCAGCTCCGTCCGGATCTTCTCGATAAAATTCTCCCCCGTCGGCAGCGCCTCCGGAAATGCCGTACAGAATATATCGCTCTTTGGCACCCCCATACCGAGCCGGATAAACTCAATAAAACACTCTGCAAGTTCCTGATTCCTGGTACTGGAACTGATAAATACTCTTGCCATCTACCTCTCCTCCTTCAGTAAATCTAATAAAATCTTCCTCTCCGTATCATAATTCTCAATCAAAGATCTCTGCTTTTTCAAAAATATCTCTCTTTTTTCCTTTAATTGGCTGCCGATCTTCTGCATTTTTTCAATCTCATACAGCGGCACTCTTAACGCCATCAGATTCGTATTATTTAATATCCGTATGGTAGTCCCGGACTGGATCTGCTCCAAAGAAATTCTGCCCTTCTCAGAATCCAGGTAATGAAACAGCACGTAAGGATCATATGCCGGTCTCTTTACCCTGAGCAAAGTAATATTTCCGCTGATAAATGCAAGCGGTGGATCCTGCCCCACAATTGCCATCTTGATAGCAGTTCCCTTGGATGTAAGCAGAATATCGTCCTCCCGTATCCGGTATTTATCTTTGCACGCCGGGTTGCAGCCGCTGATCCTTTCCGCTGTGTCGTACCTGACTGTTCCCTCCTGAATATCTTTTATATTCAGAAAATATGCGGTTCCACCTGAATCCTGCGTCTTCTCGCTCCTTCTGACAGATGCTTTTTTGTCTGGAAAATACACTGCCTCACCTGTGTCCCGTGTATCCTTCTTCACAATCTGAGCCCCCCGGACGATATCGGCAATATCAGAGAGACAGATACTTCCGTCCTTTACCATCTCCTGCTCCTGGTGTATGTACTGAATCGGTTTCCAGGAACAAGTCTGCTTATCCAGTGCATCACATCGCAGAATTACACTTATTTTCCCCAAATTATCTATATTCCTGTCGCGAACTCCTTCTTCATCTCCGTAAAGAAATCTCCTGTAGCAGGCGCATGCCGCTATATGTCCCTCATCCGAAATTGCATATGCATTTCTCCTCTCCCGAAAATAATACCGGCTGATATCCACGAAGAGAATCTTCCCCTTTTGTCCACCCGTCTTTCCCTTATGGAAGATTAAAAGCTCCGTCCCGGTACGCGTATTCGGATATAGATTGGGGGGAAGCGTGATCACAGCCTCCAGATAGTCCTGCCGGATTACCTGCTCTCGAAACCATTTCTCATTTGCACGGATCAACACCCCTGTCGTACACAATACCACCGCATATCCGCCGTCCTTCAGATGGTACAAGACATCCTGGATAAATATCCAGTCTGCATACACTGTCTTTCTTCCAAAAACCGCCAGCCGCGGGTCTCTTATGTCGCAGACCACTCTCTGATTCGTTCCCCGCGGCATATCCAGAATGATCAGATCATACAGTGGCATCTCCGACTTATCCGGCGGCGTCAGAATATCCTTCTGCTCTATCCGGCCGCGTATCCCGTACATCTCCATCATCATCGTCCCGACCGCACACAGAATCGCGTCCATCTCCGCCCCGTAAAGAGAAATCTGTGATAATTCTTTCTTCTTTTTCCTGCAAATGTCTCTGCACATATCTACGCCAAATACCAGGATCCCGCAGCAAAAATCCGCGATACTCTCCGGGTTAACCCCGCCAAGCAGTTCCCCGGTCAGACGCCGGATACTCTGAGGCGTTGCGATATATCCGCCAGTCGTTCCAGCTAATTCCAGTACCGCATCAAGAAGGATATCACCCCACACCCTGTCCCTAGATGTCCCCGGCTGCGGGCATGACTGCCAACGGCCGATCTCTTCAAATGCCGCCTGTACCGCTTCCTTTAACTCCTCATCCGTCTCCAGTAATATCCAGTCAATCTTCTCTCCCAGGCGGAATGCTGCTTCTTTTGTGTCATATATCCGTATATCCTGGACTACTCTGTAGAAATATTGATATGTAAACTTCTCTGCACCGACGGCTTTGCAGCGTCTTCCCCAAAATCCGGTGAATATCATAATGATAAACAGATAAAACGTTTGTTCCTCCGGGAGCTTCTTCTGCAGTGCCCGCCAATAATACTCTATTATATTCCTCATCACCGGAACCTCCCTTTTGGAAGAGTATACCATATATCTGTGGAAATGTAAAATTATGTATTTGAATTCATAAAATTAGTAATATTAACATGGGGTAACGACCGTCCCTTACGCTACCCCTGTTTTTCTGTTCTCTAATCAGCTAATTCAAACCTGTACTTTTGATCACTCTTTGGATATTTTTTATGGTCAACCTCTGAAGCAAACATCTCGTATGGACGAATATACACGCCATTATCTCCATACAAAGCCTTATAAACCACATATAACTCACCTGTCTCTGAATGCTTTGCTATTGCCATTACATAATAATAATTCCCCTTAAAATGTCTATACTTTTTATCAACCTCTATTATTCTCATAGTCATTCTCTCTTATTACTTTTCCATTCATCATATATGGATATAACCTTTTGCAAAAAACTATACAAATATGCTCCCAGACAAATAAGACAAAGTATGATTGTAATCATTGCTGTTGGCCATATCTTATCCACTGTCACAGTTCCCTTATAATATCCAATAATATCCGTTGTCTGATTAACTGCAAGCCCAACAATAAAGGCAAGCAAAAATCCACTCCACATAAGTGATTTCAAATCCTCAATCTTTTGGCGCTCTGATGCTTTCTTAGCCTCACTATACGCTTCCTGAATTAACTCTTCCTTATACTCTTTCCGAATTTCTGCAATTATTTCCCGTTTTTTATGCTCACGCAATGACGTGATAATCTCTTCCCGTTCCTCCTCAGTTGCTTCCTGCATAATAAGCTCAGCTTTATCTTTCATCACCGTATCAAGAACTCTGTCTAACTCACCCATATCACTCTAATATCTTATCCCACAAAGAATCTAAATACTCGTCGTCAAATTTAGCGCCCCTAAATGCTCCATTTTCATTCTGATAATGTGCATTCTGCTTATTCTTATACAATTTTTCAGAAGATGGTATACCGTCCAACTCTTCAAATACAAGCTGCGCAATCGTAACACCTGAATAAATACGAATCGGATAATCCGTTGCATTAAATATACCTATTCTCAAATGTCCCGTATATGTAGAATTACAATGTTGGTCACCTACAATTAATCCCAATCTTGTATATCTTGTCTTTGGCCGCATGTGCGCCGTAAGATTATCGGGCAATTTGATCATCTCACCCAATGAAACCCATACATATTCTTTTGGCGAGATGATATATCCGTCTCTGGAAATATCTATATGCCGATACGCGCTGTCAATGTCATCTTGTTTGGAAATGTCCAAACATCGTATCTCTTTTTTCATTACAGTAAGTTCCGTTCCAATCGTGACATCATAAGATTCACTCTGAAGATTCTCTTCTTCAAAAGGAGTAATGAGCTCGTTTTCTTTTGCTAATTCTCTTATCTTTTTATCTGTAAGAATCATATTGCACCCCTCCTCTATAAGATTATCTTTTAATTATATCATATCGTAAACAAAATACAACGAAAAAAACGAATTTTCCAGACTCATCAGCATCCTGCCTGTCAAAAATCTTTAAGTTCCCGCAGTTGCTGCTTAATCTCACGATAATAAATGTTGCAGATAAATATTCCGCCCCCTCCGGTACTTCCTTCTGCCCCTTGATTCCATAGCAACGATAATTATCACTCACCTTGCGGACTTCGCGGATCGCTTGTCAATGTTTTTCAACTCTCACCAAAGACTAATCCCGAACATAGATATCTCTCGTATAGACCTTCTCCCTCACATCAGCAAGTTCATCCGTGATCCGGTTCGCTGCTATCACATCCGCCGTCTCCTTGAACCGCTTCAGATCATGAATCACCTTATACCCGTCAAAGACATCACTCTCAAGCACCGGCTCATAGATCACCACTTCCACACCATTTCCACGTAAGCGTCTCATGACCCCCTGGATCGCCGACTGTCTGAAATTATCCGATTCCATCTTCATCGTCAGACGATAGATCCCGACTACTCGCGGATGCCTCTTCAATATCATATCCGCAATATGGTCTTTCCGAGTGTGGTTCGCCTCCACAATCGCCCGCATGATATTCTGCGGGACATCTTCATAATTCGCCAGAAGCTGCTTCGTATCCTTGGGCAGGCAATATCCGCCGTAACCGAAGGAAGGATTATTATAATGCGCCCCAATCCTGGGGTCCAGGCAAACTCCTTCTATGATCTGACTGGTATCAAGACCCTTGATCTCCGCGTAGGAATCCAATTCGTTAAAATACGCAACCCGCAGCGCAAGATAGGTATTGGCAAATAACTTCACCGCCTCCGCCTCAGTCGGGTTCATGAGCAGGATCGGCATATCCTTCTTCACCGCCCCTTCTCTCAGAAGCCCGGCAAATATCTCCGCCCATTCCGACTTCTCACCAAATTATCAAAACTGCAGTTCCCGGATCTTCTGCAGCGTCTCCCCATACGGCCTCTTTTTCCCGAATAACAGCGTCGTTCCAAGCACGAATCCTTTGACTCCCTTCGGCGCGAATTCAAGAATCTTATCCGCGCTGCAGGCCCCGTCCCAGTAGAGCTCAAAGTCCATATCTTCCTTCATCGACAGCAGCTTGGTAATCTTCTTGCCTACATACGGCAGAAACATCTGCCCTGCATTGCCCGGGTTCACCGACATCACAAGCACCTTCTTGACGATCCTGAGCATCTCCATCACCGTCTCCACACTGGTACCCGGATTGATCGCAATTCCCGGCACCATCCCCGCATTGATGATGCTCTGCAATGTGGTGGACGGATGATACTCCGCTTCCGGATGGATGTAGACGGTATCCCCCTGCCGGAGATTATTCAGGAATAAGTCGATCCGGTTGTTGGGATGCTCGATCATCAGATGTACATCCAACGGTTTGGGCGATACAGATGCTATGTATCTCATATCATTCAATGACATAGCAAAATTAGGCACATATCGTCCGTCCATGATATCAATATGGAAGGAGTCGATACCGCCTTCTGCCAGGTTCTTCACTTCTCGCTCCAGATTGCCGTAATCGGCACACATCATGGAGGCGGTTAATTCGAAATTCATATCTGTCAATCCTCATTTCTACTTTATAAATTTGTTGCTTCAATCTACGTGTATTAGATAGTATAACAATTTTATGCTGTTGCTTCAATGAAAATTTATGGCAAAAAATTCTTGTCTGCATATACCGTCTTATATTTATCCCGATATCTTTCAAAAAAATAAGAAATTAACCGCTCGGATATGAATCCTGGATATCTGTTTAAATAATTATCCTCCTTCTGCCCCCCATGTGCCGCAACTGCATTCAGAATCGGGAACAGCCACTTACACAGATCATTCAGTACACTTTTTCGCACAATAAACATATTACAAGGTGAGTACAAGTTATGTCCAAAAAAATCTCTTGCGCCTTGATAGATTTCTTCATCCTGTATTTTCAAATATTCCATCATATAATCCCAGTCTGACGAATCATGCCGTGATCTGTAATTCTCGGCAAGACTCGGCGCAACATATAGAGGAGTCGGCAAGATAGCATCTATATTGTATGACTCCATCTGCTCACACCAATCTTCTGGAAGGATAAAATGCCTCCGGTAATGCACCATTCCCACCACTTCTTCGCTGGCATTCTTCCAGATCCAGTACAAAGCTGTCAATTCACAAAATTGCTTATTGCGATAAGAAATATTATCTCCGCTTGCATCTGTAAGCATCTCTTCTGATAAACGTCTCTGCGTCAACGCTGCCCCCGCCTGGATCTCTGTCTCATAATCTGCCAGATCATATGGCTGCTGTAATTCCTTATCACAAGTACTCCTTACCACATAGACCGCCCGGCTTGGCTGTCCAACAGCCGTTCTCTTTACCGCATCTAATTGATCTATTTTAATAAATTCTCTTCCAATTGATGTAAAATATCTCTCCAAATACGCATTGCGCAGTCTAAGATCCAGTTCCACTGTAACCGGATATATCTTGGTAAATCCACACTCTTGAAGTTCCGAAATTAGCTTTTCATGGTAAATTCCTCTTGTGCCGATATAAACCGGGTATTCTGTATACAATTCTAAATACTTCGTATCTGTCTCTGAACAACCAGGCGCTAAACTCATGGATTCACTATATCGTTTTGAATTCCCGTGAAAATGGATTACCGGTATCCCCCCTATGAATTCCGGATTTTTCTCTTCATTATTGACCAGATATGCTTCTATCGAAGTATCCGGATATAAATACTTCAGATATACAGCCAACGTCTGTGCCCGTGAATGCGCTCCGACTATGTATACCCATTCGGACTTCCCATGATGCAAGTCCCTGCCCGAACGGGTGGACTGTTGTCTGGTAAAGTATATTTTCCCCATAACATTCTCCGTTTCTGTCAATACCCGTTACAATATGAAATGCTTTCTCGCATGGACAATCTTATATTCATTCTCATGCTGTATAAAATAAACCGACATCAGATGTTCCGCCAAAAAACCTATATATCGACTCTGATAAGCGTTCCGCTTCTCCCTGCATCGCTCTTCACAATGGTCCTCACAGTAAAATAATATAGGGAACAGCCACTTGCAATAATCCTCCAGAATCTCCCTACGCATAATAAACATGTTATACGCATAATAGAATTGGCCCCTTTGCATCCTTCTAACCGTATCCATATAATCTGGAGAAAACATTTGAACAGCCTCCAACATCACATCCCAGTCTGTGCCAATATGGTCACGCCGGTATGTAACTTCCACGCTTGGAATATCCATAATCGGAATCGTAAGTACAACGTCTATATCAGACCTGGCCAATTGCTGTAGCTGTTCTTCATTCAATTCAAAATGTCTTCTGTAATGCCCCAGTCCCACATAGTCCGAACAATCATTCTTCCAGATCCAATACAAGGCCGTAAGTTCGCAATACTGCCCATTCTTATCCGAGATATGATCGCCTTTGTTATCCTGAATATCACAGATCTGCTTATCGGTTAAGGCCGCTCCCACCTGAATTGGTATCTCCCATGCATATTTTGAAATATCCTCATCTAATTTCTTATCCATATGGCATCTCGCAGAATAAATGCTGATCACTCGATGATCTACACACTTCTCTACACTTAGCGCCTCTTCTGCCTGTTCCCCAGACACTGACAATTCATCCTCTATAGTCAGATAACTCTTATTCTGTGATAATCTCTCACTCCGATACACATTTCCACGAAGCATACTCCACAGATCATTCTCGAATGTAAGCGGAAGAAGGTTCTTGTAGCCATGCTCCCGAAGCCTGTCCATTACAGCTCCCAAATACGTTTCCACGATTGCGATCAAGATTATAGAATCTCTATGTACCAATTCACTTGCCGCCTCGAAGTCTATAACCGGAACTCCTTTCACCTGTTCTGGATTACCTTCCATATCAGATACCATGCAGTACTCTATCGTAAAGCTATAGAATTCACTTTGGAGACATTCTATGACAAGGGATGCTACATTGCCTGCTCCAAAGACTATAAGCTGTGGGGCGTTCTTTAGCTGCTTGATAATGTGGTCTGCATAGTAATAACTCATGATCTTTTTCCTCCAACCATTTAATATCAAATCTGTATCACTTCAGCCCTTATGCCATGTCTCCTCAATTCTTCGCAATAGTCTTCCAGACTCTGCCGGTCTAACTCTTTTGCCTTCCACATAGTCTTTCCCAAGGACTGATATTTTTTCTCTCCCAGCTTATGAATCGCAAACACTTGCACCGGAATATCTTGATATTGGCATAAAAATTCGTTCACCAATTGCCTATTATTATTCGTAAATGTATATTCTTCGCAGCAAGGTAATCTGAACAAGCGCAATTTACCGCTTGTATATAATTTCTGTATATTATCCAAATAGGTTGCAAGATCCCCTCCCATAATCTCTTTGCACACATGAGATTCCAGAGTCTTCACATCTGCGATTACATAATCTATATACGGTAATACTCTCTGCAGATTTTCACCCTGTACGAATAACGCTGTCTCCAAAGCAATATGAACCCGCAATTCTTTCAAACGTATCAAGATATCTGCCAACGCTTCTGCCTGCATCAACGCTTCTCCTCCTGAAAAAGTGACACCTCCGTCTTCTCCCCAGAAGTCCCTGTCTTTTAGAAGGATATATTCTAACTCTGCAGCGGTATATTCTCTTCCATAGATTCCCTGAATACCATCTTTTTCATATATTTCCGGTTCAAAACTAATATTCTCTGGATTGGAACACCAGGGACAATGGACACTGCACCCTTTTGTAAATACAGTTGTCCGTATTCCCGGTCCATCATGAAAACACATACGCTGAATATTCGTAACAACTAGACTCCTACGATTCATTATTCAATGCTCTTTCTATCAAAACATCCTTATAGTCCTCAGGAAGATCCTTGAAATATGCGCTGAATCCCCATACACGTACAATCAAATTCGGAAATTGCTCCGGTTTCCTCCGTGCTTCTATCAACGTCTTACTGCTTACTACGTTCATCTGCATCTCAAAAAATCCTTTTTTAATACTCAGCATCAAGAAATCCACATATTTATCCCAGTTACTATGGATAAAATCAGGACTCACCATAAAATCAATTACATTGCCATTGAAACGTGCTGCACTATACTCCATTTGAGACGCGAAATTAACAATCTCCGTGAATCCGTTATTATCTTCATTTGATATATGTACAGTAAATGCATCTCCCGCTTTCCTGCCGTCAAAAGACGCTCCGAACCCCCGTGCCGCATCCATATATGCCGCGCCGCTTAAACCAATCTTCATCTTTCCGCCAAGGCAAGATCTATAATCCTCTAATTCATCCGCTACACAAGAAGTAATTTCATTAACCAATACTGTCACTTCTTTATCATCTGTTCCGTACCGGGATGCTTTTGCTTTCAACTCTTTCCAGAGAGTTTCATTGCCTTCAAAATCCTGTAACACACATTTTTTTACATCATATAGAGTGTAAAGCTTTCTATCGAAAACATACTCCTTGATATTCAAAAGCGAATTCACCAGATTCCCCATCGCGACAGAAGTAATTCCTATATGGTGGTAACGTGCACCGCCCCAGGAAACATCCTTCTTATTCTCATAACAATCATTCATAAAAACTGACAACAACGGATCATACTGAAACCATCTGCTGTCCAATACTCTTTTTACTGCTCGTATATTTCTTTTTAAATAAATATAATATATATACTTTAATTTTTCAAAAGAATCTATTCTGTCTAATCGTTCTCGCTTCAGCAGATTATCCAATGCTTTCAGGTAATTCAGCACAGTCATATTATTATTACCGGAACTCTTCCCTCCAATCAAAGGTTCCCAGCAGGCTGAAGTCGTATATTCACATGCATCTTGTTTATCAATTCCAAAATTAATTAATTCCGGAATCACTACATCATCATTGGCCAACAGAGGCGCACCAATCCCGGTCGCTATAGATTCCAACGCAATCTCCAACAACTTTCTGGGCGTATGCCGATTCACTCTAAGAAGACACTTCGGTTCCGTCTGCTGTACTTCCCTCATCGCTTCTATAAACAGATATGTCAGGTCATTATATATATAATTGCCCTCCTGATCTGATCTGCCTAACACAAATATCTGCCCCGTATCTCCAAGTATCAAACTACTCTTGTACTCATAATGCTCATGCAAAATACGGTATACCTCTTTTAAAATCTCCAGTACACCCTTCTGATTAAGTCTTCCTTCTAAAATATCTTTTCTATAATAATCCTCCAGATGAAAGTCCCATGCACCGAGTCCGACCAGTCTATGATCAGTCTGCCAAAATACCTGATTAACAAAAAGCATTCTCTGGACAGCCTCTTCGAAGTTCTCCGCCGGAGCATCCTTTAACCGCTCAAACCATTCTCTCTGCCGCTTAGTATCATAATCACACTGTTCTAATTCCTTGATTATACGATCTGCAAGTATTGTCAGATTCTCTAATACCAGATTATAGCTCTGACAGAAACTATTGGTTACTTCATCTGCCGGATACTTCATCTGCCTTAATCCTGCATGCAGAATCTTATCGTAAGCTGGCGTCAGATTTTCATAAGCCGTTCCCTTTGACGTGTCCATTACATAATCGGAATCGATAAAATACACGAAACGCCTGTTAGGAATTTGAATCCGAATATTTTTACAGATCAATCCAAATTCTTCATCGTAGCCCTTTTCGACCCCGTTTTCTTTGAAATCCTCCGGGATTTTTCTTTCTAATATCATGGCCTTTCTCCCCTATCAATTCCTAAAATTCATATACTGCATCCCGCAGCGCCAACACACTAAGCTCAGGAACTTCCTTTGATAACACCTTGCATAGAACATCACAATTAACAATCGGGCTTACCAGCAAAGCATCCACTTCCGCCATCTCCTTTATATCCCTCAGAAGGACAACCGGGATTCCATCTAATGTCCTCATGCCTTGCGCATTTCTATCGACAAAGTATTTCACCTCTATATCCAAACCCTTAATCTCGTCATATAGGATTCTTCCAATTTCACCGGCGTCATAGATTGCTATAGAATGATAGCCATACTGATGAAAAAAATCCGCAAAAGTCTTCCCTGCATTTCGATTCTCCAGCCAGCGTTTCATCATTGTAAAACCCTCGCGGTTTAAGTTTTTATTCTCAAGATCTACCATACTACCTTCCTCCTGACAACAACATAAATCTCTCTCTATTATCATGATAGTACTGTTCCATCGCCTTATTCTGCGGACCGAAAGCCAGATGCCCCACTACTGCATTCTCCGCTACGACCATAGCATAAGACTGCAGCACACAGAACTGGCAGAAAGCCTCTTCATCCATACCCATGTTGCCGGCAAATGCCGGAAATCCTTTCATCCTGATCCAACTATTTCTATGGAACAGAACAAAACCTATGCTATAACGTATCGGACAGATCGAATACTGAAACTCTCTGTGAGACAATATTTGCTGCATCCTGTCCAGATCATTCATAGCTTGATTCCCTTCCCCCCACATAAATCTTGCCGTCTCAGGATTCTCACAGATATTCCGGTGATGCGTCAGGTTCGTATACTTAAGTTCTCCGAACCTCTCCTGCCACAAATCAACAGCATCAAAAATCTCCAACAGCCTCACATGTCCGTAACCATTAATCGGAATCAATGGCGTTACAAATCCCACCTCATATCTGCCTTTTTCTGACACGGCCTGATAAGTATCCTTCAATATCTCAAACACACCTTTTGTCAAAAAGATATCCTCATCCATCTTGTACACATATTGTGCATCCGAATGTTTCCATATCGCCGTATTAACCGCCATAGAAACATTGTTTCTTGATGTACTCAAGTATGACCACTGATACTCTTCGCACATATCCTGCAAACCGCTATTCACTAAACCGCTCGTAACAATACAGATGTCTATATCCTTCGGCACGAAGGCACGAAGTCTTCCGAATACACTCTCCCACACGAATTCCTTATATCCCGCAAGAACGATCAACAAGTATTCGGAACCCTTTCTACAGTCTGTAAACTGACATGTCTCGTCGATTCCTAAGGAAAGCGAACACATTGCCATAAGCGTCTCTACATGCAGAAAATCCTCTCCGGGAAGCTTCCCCATATCAATCAGATTCTTATAGATCTCTTTATAATAGATGCTGGATACTATGACAAACGAGTCTTGGGGAATGCCATCTTCTAAGGAGATAACTTCCTTCCCCCTAAAACTGTCATTCTCCTTCTCTGTCACAATAAAACGGGCAACATTCGGAAAATGCCTGTTGATTTCAGTCTCATGAAGTAGATACATGGTTCCCATTCCCCACACGGATATATCCTTATCCCTAATCTTCTGGCACAGGGGATTACAAACCAGAAGTTCCTCTCCCAGGATATAACTGTCCTCTCCATATCCCATACTTTTCAATCGGGTGATTGCTTCTCCGTGGTTTTCCTGGCATATGATGACTAACACCTGATCCGGAATTTCTTCTGCCAGCTTCTGTGTCGGATAGACCAAATCTTTTGACACACTGATCAAATTCTTTTCCTGTATGCAATCATCCACATAATATAGAAAATCAGGAAGATTGGAAAAGCCAAAAATACCGTCCAGATCACTCTGCAGGATTCCGATTCCCCAGATTACTATCTTCTTATCCTTTATTCCAGAATCAACCATAATCATCCCCTTCTTTCTTATTCACAGCTTCTGCATCCGGCGATACTCAAAAAACACGCATTGCTTTTCTCCAAAGCAATCGTTCCTCGGGAATCCCTCGTTCTGTCAGTTCCTTTCGAATCTTTCCCACCAGCTCATCATCACTGACCGCAATATAGATCAGATCGTATCCTACGTTCAATATTTCATCCGGCGGCGAGATCGGCTTCCCCTGCTCTTGATAAGACTTATAATTCTTATCTGCCCATAGTACAATTCTGTAACCATAGTTCTTCATCTGGGCATAAGTATCTTGTCCGGCCTTGCCGGCGCCGTAGAGAATGATTCGCTTATCTTCCAGATAGGAAAGATCCGCTATGTATTCCGGGATGGATGCTCTGCTGTCGAATCCCATGAAATCATTGATCGCCTTACAGGTCAGATGTGTGATCCATTTCTGCAATTGAAATATCAGACAATCCTTTAACTCATGCTTCTTAAAATCTGCTTCTAATGCATGATATACTTTATTTATATTGGTCAATACATTGGCATTCACCGAATGCATCGCTGAACCTTCCCTATAGCGATAATGATAAAACCCTTGGTGCGTCACCACTATGGAACGGCACTGTAACAGATATTTATAAGTGAAAACCGCATCCTCCTCATAAGTAATGCTCATATCCATTTCTTTGCATATCTTTTTTACCAAACTGCTTAAAAATAACTTATTACACATTCCCGGTATAAAAGGCTGAGCGTAATTACTTCGGGAATCGTATACCATATTTTTTATTATTTCGTAAATCCTTTCCCCAGAGTATAATCCTTCCGGGAATCTATCGTATTCTTCGATCCATCTGTTGGGTGATATCTCCCTATATACCTTTGCAGTAACAAGATCTGCTTCCCCGATCTCTTCAAGCAACGTTTCTATCATATCCGAATCGACCCAATCATCTCCATCAACGAATGCAATATATTTTCCTGCCGCGTTGTCGATTCCTCTGTTCCTGGCAACTACTACTCCTCGATTCTCCTGCCTGATTACTCTGATTCTGCCATCCTGCAGTGCCAATTTTTCGCACAGGTCACCAGAGCCGTCCGCAGAGCCATCATCTATCAAAATAATCTCAATATTGCGATATGTCTGTCTCCGCAGGCTTTCCACACATTCTTCAATATACGAAGCTAAATTATATACCGGAACTATGATGCTTACTTTAGGACGCAGAATCCCTTCCCAAAACTCAAGGTGCGGATCCATCAAACTTTTGGGATAGACTGCATCATGAGCCAATCCCCCCATCTTCGCCAGTAAATCTCTTCGTTCCTCCAACATTCGAATCCTATCCGCTGCAGCATGATAATCCCCGATTGGAACAATATACCCATTTACAGCATCTGCGATGTCTTCTCTTACCCCCGACGTTGCAGTAACGATCGGAACCGCTCCATTTCCCATAGCTTCTATAATACCGATACTTCTTCCTTCAAAATCTGCAAGATTAACACACACATCTTGCCTCCTCCAAAATTCATGAATCTGATCACGATCCAATCTGCCCAGAAAATGTATCTTCTCATTTAAATGTCTGGAAGAAACAAATTCTTCCATCTCTTTTCGTGCCGTCCCCTCTCCCGCTATCTCCATCTCGAAGGGAATATTATCTTTCACGAGTAATTCTATCACCCTCAGCAGTAAGTCCATCCGTTTCTGATAGTGCTCTATTCGCCCTGCATATCCTATGCGAAGCGGCATAATATCACTTTCCGAATAACTCCGTCTTAATACAGGGGCACAAGAGAACGGACACGTCATCGTAAGGATTCTCCCCTCTTCAACACCTCTGCGCATCATATCATCTCTGATATCAAGACTGACACTAACATAAAGATCCGAACATTCTCTGAAATCAACATACTCCTCATAGGCTTCTTCGCTGCTATTATGTATAACAGATATTATCTGAATTTTTTCCGGATAATGACACTTTACCAGATATGCCGCCAACATAACCTCATCCACTGCACTCGTAATTACTTTGCATGGAAGTCTGTTCATAATTGCTTTGACCAACTTCTCGACTGAACTTACAGAGAATCTTTTCTGATGATCAATATCAACGTATACTACATTCTTCTTCACAAGATCCGGCACTTCATAATTCCCTTGATCAGAAATGATATACACGTCTTCATTCCCCTTCTCGATCAAAGCGGCGCTCAGATCTATTGTCCATGCCTCAACTCCGCCTAATCCCAGACCATTATAGCAATCAAACACTATACTTTCTCCGTGATTATCTCCATTTCCCGCTTCTTCTATGTTGTGCTTTATGGCTTTGCTCCGTCTGTATGCTTCAAGGATAAGCCGATCGTAATGTATCTCCTTTTCTAATGCAAACCTATACTTCTCTCGTAACACCTCTCGTATATCTCGGCAGGCTTCCATATCCGCAACCGTAATGCACAAGCTATATTCCTCATGACTCTCGTTGAGAGAATCCGGGCTTTCAACTAATATTCCTTCTATTCGGTTCCCCCATTTAGCAGGATTACTGTCCACAATAAATATAATCTCAATCTCAGAATCCAATTGCCGCAATATTTCACATAATATCCTGCAACGCTTCCCTGAACCATATAAAATAACGCTACGCATCATTCCTTATCACCTGATCCGCTGCCGGTATCGGATAATTCTTCGCTTCCGCCCCGTTGCAATGTCTGCACATATCCAGATATCCCTTATCCGAATATCCTAATGTAAATTCCAGTAATTCTTTTCGGTAATCCGTTCCATTCAATCTATCCATATCCAAATAATCATCCTGCCCAACATGGAATCCCAAATTGTCCGAAATACTTCTTGCCATGACACAATAATAAAATCTATTCTCTCGTATCTCCCTGCACGGAGTCTTACACGCATCGAAGACCTTTACTAATTCATCCTCTGATTCATTTCTATTGACGTATTCAAAACCATAGTCCATCCACTCATGTTCTTCTTCACTAAGAACATATGAAATCGAGTAACTCTCTAACACATCCATCAGGCGCTGATATGTCTTTTTCAATCTTGGAACTTGATACGAATAATTTGAAATTCGGAATAATATATTATATTTTTGACATGCCCTCAAAATATCCTTATTCGGTATAATCGTACCATTTGTAGTAATAACAAAAAGTGAAATCCGCTCTCTGTATCGTCTGCCTATATATTCAATCACTGTCTCCAATTCTCTATAAAGAAGCGGTTCTCCTCCTATCAATACAAATTCTTTCACAAAATCGACTTTAGAAAAAAAAGAATCTGCACTTTTGTAAACCTGTTGTAAAGACATATCTATAGCTGTTGCATTATCAACATAGGAACAACCGTGGGCACATTTCTTACACTTTAAGGTACAACGCTCCGTCAATGTGATCTGAGCCAACGAAACATATGATTGGTTGAATCCATATACTGAGATAATTGGGAAGATAAAATCCACAAACTCATCATACAAGAAGAAATCTTCTCCATGCTTTAATAGATTGTCTTCCAATTGCTGCTTAATTGTTACCGTATTCGCTTTTGATGCCGCTATGATGATCTGACCGTCTCTTCTCAGCAAATATTCCGTCAGCGTAATAACTTCGGTTCCATCTATTCCATCTCTCTGCTTATCAACGCTATTGTCAATGAACATTACTGTACAGTTATATTTCATAAATACAGACAATAATTCCCTCCCCATCAGACCTGCACCAAAGATGTAATATTTCAACTGTGGGTTTGCTGACATAAGATCTGCTGCAAATTGATCGAGTTCATGTGTTTTGTTTTTCCATATCATTTACTTCCCTCCAAGGTACAATATCATTTATAATTTTTTTATTCAGCAAATTTATATATCGTTGTACCAAACCATATGATTTTATCTGATCCAATCCCCATCTCTTCCAACTCTTCCATAATTTCTTTTGCAAGCTCCGGTACGTGGACTGCAATTAAAATATAATCATACTTATAGTGTTTTATTTCCTCTGGCAAATAAATCTTTCGATCATCTCCACAGAATTCCTCTGCCTTTTTATCAATCCACAGAATGATATTACAAAAATGATATTTATTATTTTGTTCCATATAAGAAATACCAACACTTCCAGCACCATATAGTATAATATCTGAATTGTAAGGTATCGCATTATAAGGAAATAAATATTTATCTATCTCATATGTCTGAACATAACATTCTCTCCTCAATTGTACAAATCTCATATAAAAGTAATCTAATTCCTTTAGCAATTCATTGGAATAATCACTTTTTTCAAACATCTTTTTCAAATAAATATATAATCTATAAAGTCTTTCAAAATAATAATAATCTGATAAATATGACGCCACTTCCCCTTGTATTCTTTGCCGATGATAGTAATAACATTTTCTAACTACAACCATAGAGTCTATATCCAGCATCATGGGATAAATTACACTTGTATCTTCACCCAAATAAATTCCTAATTCTTGCACATTTTGCAAATATTTTTTTAGAATCCTCTTTTCAAAAACTTTAGTACACAAGCTTGGGTCAAGTTCTTGTCTGCCTCTATTTTTGTTCCAAAGCATAACTGGTAACACCTGATTTTTTATGTCATGCTTTTTATATAATTTTTCTTCTAAACAAGGCTTATCATAAATCATTTTGTCTTTATTCCAATATCTACATATACCACTAACAACTATTTCTGCATGTGAAGACTCTATTGCATACATTAAATCTTCATACATGGCCTTATCAATCCAATCATCCGAATCGACAAATGTGACATATTTTCCATTCGACTCTTCAACACCCGTGAAACGGGCAGATAACAGCCCTTTATTTTCTGTGTGAATAACTCGAACTCTACTATCTTTATCCGCATATTCATCACATATCCTCCCTGAATGATCTGTAGATCCATCATCCACTATAATTATTTCCAGATTTTTATATGTTTGTTCTATAATACTCTCTATACATTCCTGTATATAATTTCCAACATTATATACAGGAACAACTATACTTAACAAAGAATCTTGTATATTCCCCATTAATTCATTCTCCACCTTCTCAAGAAATTACACACTATATCACCTAATAATATATAATGATTAATTCCTCGATAGCTTAACAACTCCTGTACCTCTCCTTCTAATGCTTTATCAACACCCACAAGAATTACGTCCTCATTTTCATTAAAATCTATTTCCGACAAATAATATGGATTATACGATATACCTTCCCTCTCAATTACATCTGAAACAATAAATCCACATATGTTAATTCCACAACCTTCTAAAATACCTTTCAGTTCTTGTCCAAAGCTACCACATCCATAAATATATATATTAAATCCTTTAATCTGTTGTATCATCTGATATACCGAACAAAATTCTGATATTTTATTCTGATATAAAAGTTGATATTTTTTTTCAATTGTTGCTTGATTGAATTGAACCGCTGTATCAAAGATTTCTGAATACTTCTTTTCATAATATTTCGAATAAAAATTTCGATATAATTTTACTTGTTTTTCTGATAACACATATTGCCACGTCACTAACAACGCATTGAATACATTGGCAATGTATTTCTTTGTATCCTTTGTAATTTTGAATGCACCAATATTAGGATATCCACATTTTTCCGATGGATCTATATCAATTATTTTTTCTGCAACAACAGTATCTAACAAAAGTTGTGTCGCATACGCATCGTCAGAATATGTCAAATGGTGAAGTAAAATGTCATGCAAAACAACTATTGATCCTTCTTTCAGAAATGGAAGGCACGCTAAAAAGTCTAATAATTCTCCCGGCATAACATGCATCGTATCTAAAATCAAGAAATCAATTTCTTTTCCAATTTCTTCTAAAAACTCTGCAGAAATACCTCCTGTATATAATTTGAAATTAACAATATCGTCTAACACTTTTACAGCTTGTTCTGCAAGATATCCCGTTTTTAGACTTTGATCTGAATATAGCATCTCAGAAATATCTATAGAATTCACTTGAGTGTCTAATTCTAATAATTTAATACAATTCAAAATAACTGCAGTCGTTCCTCCTGCAGCCACACCAATTTCAACAAGTTTTTGAGGTTTATTTTCTTTTATCAGTCCACATAAAAACGACAATTGCCATTCTGTCATTTCTGATTTTTTATCAGATGAAATTTCATCTAAAATTCCTATCGGTTCTTTAAATAATGTAACCATCCAAACCCTCCCTTAATGCAGTTGGATATTTTCCTATATTCCCAAATCTTAATAAACTAAATATGTATTTTTGTACTATCTTTGTAATAGATATTATCCTCTATCCAGAAGGGTGCATAATAACTGTAAACCCTTTCTGCCAACAAAGATTTCTCTGCATCCTCCTGCCATTTTGGATGAAGCGCAACAATTATGCCCGTCTCCTCCCATCTATATGGAAAATCCTCAATTTTCCACACATTTTCGTCTTCTAATACTTTCTGATCATTAGACAAAATACAACCTATATACTCAATACCACATTTTTCTAAATACCTTCTTATTACATCAGAATATTTACCCATTCCCATGATTACTAGATATTTATATTTCTTTGCATATTTTTCAATTTCCTTATCATTATAAGACACCTCATTTAATAATCCCCAGATTCTTTTCATATCCTCCATTAGAGTATCATATTTTCTTTCCGTTAAACGCGATAATTCATTACATTTTTTTACATACAGCTGCACGTCATCAATCTCCATATATTCTGATATATTGTCAAAAAAATATATGTTTTCTCTTTTTCGTATGCTTAAATGAAATTTTCTACTAGTATAGTCATCATATTTCGTTAAAAACTCTATCATTCTTAATCTATGGCATATGGAATATATTTTATCATCCCCATATTTTGCACTCCAAGATCCGTTATGCATGTATCTATATAATGACATTTTTTCGTTAAAATAATAAATTTTTCCTTTTGTAATTGCAAATAATTGTCGCGGCCAATCCCCTACCTCACACTTAGGAAAAGACTCATCCCAAAAGAACGCTTCTCTCCTTAACACAAATGATGCCGTTGGAATTCCCCCCGCACCTTTCAAAATAATATCCTCAGGAGTCAAATAGCCAGTTGCATTAAAATTAGAATGCTTTCGTTTTTCCCCGGTTCGACAATCAAGTTGCCACGCATCATGAACTGTCATAACACACTCTAAATGCTTCTCCATAAACTCAACTTGTGTTTGTAATTTATAAGGGTCAACCCAACAATCATCTCCTTCACATAATGCAATATATTTCCCCGTTAAATACTTTTTTCTAATTTTTTCGCGCTCTGGAAAGCCTTTCTGCCTTTCTTCCTCATATCTATTCCGATCCGGCCTAAATATTTCAATTATATCTGGATGTTTATTCTTATATCTACCTATGATTTCTGATGTTCCATCACTTGAAACATCATCATATATAAAAATGCGATATGTGAATTCTGTTATCTGGTTCAAGATCCCCTCAATTGCATCTTGTATATATTTAACATGATTATATGTCTGACAAAAAATAGAAATTTGTACATTCTCCATTAAACTATCCTTTCCCTTTTAAATGTCACATTTTCATAAAATTTGACAATTCATTCTGGAATTACCGCATATAATACTGTCTCCCACATACAAGAACAATAGTGTCTTATATAAAACTTATATTCTGGCACCAAGTCCAAAATATATAGTGGTAATTCTAAAATATCCTCTGGCTTATGATATATACAAATTGCTAATCTCGGTTTATTCTTCTTTATTGTATTTTTTGCTCCCTCTAAAGCCTTTAATTCACTTCCTTCTACGTCCAATTTGATATATGTAACTTTCTCATCTTTTATTATTTCATCTAAGGTTACACCCTTAACAACAGAATTTCCCACTTCTGCTATATGAGATCCCGCTTCTGCTTCTACAAAAAGTAAATCTTCTTTTTTGTTCCATAGAGCATTATTATATAACTCAACTCCTGTAATCTTTTCTCTCTCAATTCTTCCTTTTATCACTTGAGACATATCAAATATTGGTTCAAATACATATACTTTTTTATATTCTTCACGAGACCATTCAACAAAGTCAGACACTGTATTTCCATTATACCCTCCCCCATCAATAAACACTTCTCCATCTTCTGGTAAAAACATATCAAAATATTGTTTTCCACGGCGCGCTAATACCATTCCATATTTTGAATATAAAATTTTCTCTATCGGAAATCTTTTTTCCATTAGGAAATGAAACATTTCTTCTGCATATTTCTCAGATCCCAACACAATTAAATAATCGTTATATTTTTCTGTTAATTCTTCAGCAGAAATTACATTTATTCCTTCCACCTTACTTCCAACCTTAGAAATATCACTGTCACAGAAATATGTAGGCTGATAATTACATAATTCTAAAACTTTTTTTGTTCTTTTACCATCATGTCCGCATCCAAAAATTATAATCCCCTTAATATCTACTCTTGCTAAGATTTCATTTAACTCCTGACAATACCAATTTTTTTCTAATGCATCAATTATATTATAAAATTGTTCTCTATTTCTTGTTATCATATAATCAATTTTTGCATCAAAAAGTATTTTCGATTTATCATCTAGCATTAAATCTCTAATTTTTTTCAAATCTAATAGCTTCTCATAATATCCCATACGCTTTACCGCTCCTGTTGTTTTCATTATATTATTTTACGCATTCCCAGATTTCTCTACCCTTTAGAAACTTCTTCCCACATTGCCTTTCTGCAGAATCTCGTTGTATATAAGACAACATATCGTCTATGTTGCATTCTGTTTCAAAAATTTTTTTCTTATTATAATGAATATATACTTTTTTATATTCTTTATAAGGTAATAGCTTTGTCTTTATCCATTTTTCCATCCCATCTTTTTTGCTTATAGACAAGATATAGTTTGCTGAACGCATTGCAAAATAATATTGATCACCATCTTCACAATATCCATAGAACTTACTCCACCCTTGGGGACCATAATATTGATAATCCTTTGGGTATGCATCATACTTTTTTATTCCTTTTGTATCCAAATCTATATACAAAATATCTTCACTAAATGCAGGTAATAAAAAAATCCCTTTATCTGTCACCGCAATACGCGAAAAAGAACACCCTGTTTTATTGTTGTTACTGCTACAATCTGCTATTCTTTCTACTTCCCCATTTATCATATCCCAACGATAAATTATTCCTTCTACATTCAATATATAGATATATCCCCCATATGACATCACGTGTATACATTCTTTAATCTCCACTGCAAGAATATACTCAGTCCAAGTGTCATTTTCCATATCATACACAATAACTTGACTCCCATACCTCGGAAAAAGCCACACCTTATTCTCCAACTGACATCCACGCCAAAAATCTGTATACTCTTCTCCTAGATTTTTATTTTTCTCCTTCATAACAGAATGCAATTTCTTCTTTTTTTTCACTCTCCCCGTTCCCAGATCCATTTGTACAAATCCAGCTGAATATGTCGGAAAAATATAAATACTCTTTTCAAAATACGCAAATGCTGCATAATTGTTCCAGTCTTTACTATTACAAAAAATGTCAAAATAACTGCATTTTCTATCTGTTATATTTAACTTCATCATTCGTTTTCCATTCAACTCTAAGACAAATATATCATCTTCTATGCTAAACATATAATCTGAACAAAATTCAGAATCATAATTTTCTAAATCATCTAATATTGTTATCGTTCCGGTGTGTAACTCTACCACGATTGGAATTTTCTTAAAAGTTGTAAATGAAACCATTTTCCCCTGCATCAAAGTACATGTCGAAAATAGTCTATCTCTTTCAATCCTTCTTTTATCTAATGATTGACTGGTATACATATTTTGTTCTCCTGTTTAGATTATATTTCATCACTACAATCCCCTCTTCCTAAACATCCTATCCTCAATTCTCCCAAACACAAACCTGTCAATCACAATCCCAATTACCACAATTACAATCATCACCAACATCACCTGGTTAATATCTGCAAGATCCCTTCCCACCAGAAGAGTATGTCCTAATCCCACTGTAGCGCTCATAACTTCACCGGACATCAGCGCTCTCCACGCGAACGACCACCCCTGTCTTAGTCCTTCCATGAATTCTGGCATAGCTGCCGGAATTATAACTTTCGTATATAGCTTTTTCTTATCTGCTCCCATCGTTCTTGCCACTTTAATCCATAATGGATTCACATTCCTGATTCCATTCCTCACTGACAAAGCAACACTAAAAGCCGAACCCATAACTACTACAAACAAAATCGCACTCTCATCCAACCCGAACCACAATATAGCAAACGGAACCCAACAAATACTAGGAAGTGTCTGTAATCCTAACAGCAATGGGTGCAGACAGTGATGAATTTTCTCGCTCAGCGACAGCAGAATCCCCATCATAAGTCCCAACACTACCGACAGCCCAAATCCAACCGCACCTCTAACAATGCTATATAAGAACGCCTGGAGCAGAGTCCCTTTTTCTATCAGACTTTTACAGGATTCCACCACACCTAACGGACTGGGAAATGCATAGCTTTTCCACCATCCAAACTGTACCGTCCCAAGCCAGTACAGCAGCTGCCATGCAACAACCAACGCAACATAAAAAATTCCGACAAGAAACTTCTCTTTACTGAAAATTTTCTTAATCAAACTCTCCCTGTTCACTCTGTTCCACCTCAATCCTAACATCATCAAGTATCTTTCTTCTAAGTCTCAAAAATTCTTCTGACTCTATATGTCTCGGTCTTGGGAGATCTATGGAATATACTTTTTTCAAACCTGTCTTTCCGGCTCCGATCACGGCAACCTGATCTGATAGAAATACCGCCTCCTCCACACTGTGCGTTACCAAAATCATCGTCCGCCTTGCCTCAGCACAGATTTCTGCCAGTTCTTCTCTTAACAGATTAGTTGTCTGCTTATCAAGCGCCGAAAATGGTTCATCCATCAAAAGAATCCGGCAATCCATCGCCAGCGCCCGCGCAAGGGCAGCCCTCTGCTTCATCCCTCCTGAGATCTCATGCACACGATAATTGCAGAATCTATCTAATTTAACAAGTTTTAGATATTGATGCGCCCGCTCATCCTGTTCTTCTTTGGAGCAGCCGATCACATCTAATCCGAATTTCACATTTTCGATCACATTCAGCCATGGAAATAACGCCGCATCCTGAAACATCATAATCCGGTCATTCCCCGGACCAACAATCGGTTTGCCATCCATAAGAATCTTTCCTTCTGTTGGCAGTTCCAGACCCGCGATCAAATTAAGAAGCGTCGTTTTCCCACATCCGGACGGACCAACGATACCAAAAAACTCGCCATCCTCTATCTTAAGAGATACGGAAGTCAGTACTTCACCGCCCTGCTGTTGGTATTGCTTTGATACATTTTTTAATTCAAGCAACACATTTACCACCTTTCATGTCATACCAAACCAATCCTGCGCTATTGCAACTTCAAGAATCCCTCATATGGACTTTCTGCCGTAAATCCTTCACGTACACATATCTCTGAAAATGCATTCACCGTATCGGCATTTATATCAGAATTGAATGTAATGTGTTCTAAAGATGCCTCCAGTATATCTACCGCGATGGACTTATCCGTCGCAAGCTCAATCTCTTCATTAATAGCTGTCATTGCTTCTTTCGCATTTCCATTCAGATAATCCGTTGTCTCTTCATGAACCTTAAGAAACTTATTTACAATGTCTGGATTCTCTTCCATAAACTCTTTCCGCGCCACTACAACGGCAACCGGATAAGATCCTTTGCTCCAGACTTCATTTTCATCACATATCACTTTCGCGCCGCATTCGTTGATCAACGTCTCCGCCCAGGGTTCCGGAACGCACGCCGCGTCGATCTCACCATTCTGCATCAACTGGAGGATATAGGCATTCGCCGTCGCCGTCACCGTAACATTACCGCCTGCCTCCGTCGTCGCCAGATCATTCTCAGCCAATAAGTCTAAGAAAACCAAATGCTGCGTATTACCGATCTGCGGAACTGCAACATTTTTCCCTGCAAGATCAGAGACATTTTCTATCCCGCTGTCCGGTGAAGCAAGAAGCATCATCCCGCCGTCTGAGCATCCGGATACAACCACAACGTCACCTTTTGACTTTACATTCGCGCTGATTGCTGGGATCGGACCGATATAGCCGATATCAATATCCCCGGAAAATAACGCGGTTACTTCGTCGGGTCCGGCGTTAAAAGAGGTCCAATTGACCTTAACATCATCCCCCAACGCTTTCTCTAATGTCCCTTCATTCTTAATCATAAGCGCCTGGCTATGCGTGATATTGGGGAAATACGCTATATTCACCGCTTTATCCTGTGTCTGCTTCTCTCCACAACCCGCACACATCAAAAGACAAACGGCGCCTGCAAAAGCCATTTTTGCAAAATATCTATACTTTTCTATCTCTCTCTTGCAAAATCTCACAGATCACACCTCTTGTTATTTTTATTGATATAGTTTTCTATTTCCCCCAAAACATATTTCACAGCCTCTTCCAACGATACTTCTGTCGTATCTATCCTGATTTCTGCGCGCTCCGGCTCCTCATAAGGACTTGAAATACCTGTAAAATTAGGAATCTCTCCATTCCTCGCTTTTTTATAAAGCCCTTTTACATCCCTCTTTTCACACTCTTCAAGCGGAGTGCTGACATATATTTCTATAAAATTCTCTTCTCCGACGATTGCACGCGCCCTTTCACGATCATTCTTGAATGGAGAGATAAAAGAAGTCAGCACGATTAATCCTGCGTCATTCATAAGCTTTGCCACTTCCGCAATTCTCCGGATATTCTCAATCCGATCCTGTTCTTCAAATCCCAGATTGCTGTTAAGCCCCATACGGACATTATCGCCGTCCAACAGCATCGTATATCTCCCGGATATACTCAACGCCTTCTCTATCTCATTCGCCAACGCGGACTTGCCTGCGCCTGACAATCCGGTAAACCAAAGCGTGACCGGTCTTTGCCCCATCTTCACCGCCCTGATTTCCCGGGTAATGTCCAACTTCTGCCATACAATATTCTCAGATCTGCGAAGAGAATGTCTGATCACGCCACAGGCGGACGTCATGTTCGTCACCCTGTCTATCAACACAAAGCAGCCGATATCTTTATGTTTCGTAAATGTATCGTACACAATTTCTTCTGCCGTTACGATATCACACACTGCAATCTCATTCTTATATAACTTCGAAGCCCTCAGATGTTCCCCCGTATGGATATCTACCTTGTATTTTACCTTCATGACGGTTGCCGGAAGCAATTTCGTTCCTATTTTAATCAGGAAATTCTTCCCCTGTACCAGCTCTGAATCATCCATCCACAATAATGATGCAGAGAACATATTGCTGACCTTTATCTGTGTCCCCCGGACAAATACACAGCCTCTGGATACATCAATCTCTTTATTCAGCTGGATCGTTACGGGATCCCCTTTCTTCACAGTCTTTACTTCTCTGTCTGTCAATAGAATGGACTGTACCTCTGCACTTTCGCCGCTCGGCAATACAGTAAGCGAATCTCCTTCAGAAATGCATCCTGCTGCAACTTGTCCCTGATATCCCCGAAACATATGATTCGGCCGGCATACCCGCTGAACCGGCATAACGAATCCTTCTTCTTCCGTCCCGATATCAATATTCACTTCTTCCAAATATTCAAGAAGCGTCTTTCCGTGATACCATGACATAGGGATCGACTTTTTCGTAACATTGTCCCCTTCTGTCGCAGATACTGGTATGACGGTTACACTCATAAGATCCAGATCAATGGCAAGCTTTCTTATCTCTTTTTCAATCTTCTTATATGCATATTCTTGATAATGAACAAGATCCATCTTGTTAACCGCAAAGCAAAAATGTCTTATTCCCATAAGACTGCATATCCTTGCATGACGCCTCGTCTGTACCAGGATCCCCTGCGCGGCATCCACCAAAATTACAGCAAGCTCCGCAAAAGAAGCGCCGACTGCCATATTACGGGTATATTCCTCATGTCCCGGCGTATCCGCCACGATAAAACTTCGTCTCTCCGTCGTAAAGTAACGGTACGCGACATCTATCGTAATTCCCTGCTCGCGCTCCGCCATCAACCCATCCAAAAGCAAGGAATAGTCTATCTTTCCCTCCCTGCTTCCAACTTTGCTGTCCAACTCTAACGCTCGCTCCTGATCTGCAAAAATCAGCTTGGCATCATACAACATATGCCCGATAAGGGTAGACTTCCCGTCATCTACACTTCCACAAGTAATAAATTTCAGCAATCCATTCTTCATTTTTAGAAGTACCCCTCCTTTTTTCGCCTCTCCATGCTTCCTGCCGCCTCGTGGTCTATGACACGGCTTGTTCGTTCGGAAGTTACTGCTCCTAACGTCTCATCCACAATGGCATTTAACGTATCTGCCTGCGATTCCACACCGCCGGTCAGGGGATAACACCCCAGCGTCCGAAACCGCACACACCGCTGTACGACTTCCTCCTCCGGCAACAGGCGCATCCGTTCGTCATCTACCATAATGATATTACCGTCCCGGTATACTATCGGTCTGACCTTCGCAAAATAGAGCGGTACAATCTCAATCTTCTCTCTGGCAATATACTGCCAGATATCCTTCTCCGTCCAGTTTGACAAAGGAAATACTCTGATACTTTCTCCCTTATGTATCTGTGTATTGAATTGATTCCACATCTCCGGTCTCTGGTTCTTCGGCTCCCACGCCTGAGCTGCGTTACGAAAAGAGAAGATCCTTTCCTTTGCCCTTGACTTCTCTTCATCTCGCCGTCCGCCCCCGAACGCTGCCGTAAAACCATATTTAGACAATGCCTGCTTCAACGCCTGCGTCTTCATAATATCTGTATACGCCGACCCATGATCAAAGGGATTGATTCCTTCCTTAACCCCCTCTTCATTCGTATATACCAACATCTCTATCCCTTTTTCTCTGGCGATACGGTCTCGGAACTCTATCATCTCGTGAAATTTCCAGGTTGTATCTATATGTAAGAATGGAAAAGGCGGCTTTTCCGGATAAAATGCCTTCAATGCAAGATGCAGCATAACTGAACTGTCTTTTCCAATAGAATACAGCATAACCGGCTTCTCACACTCTGCCGCCACCTCCCGCATGATATAGATTGCCTCTGCCTCCAGGGCATCCAAATGTAAAATATCTGACAAAGCTGCCTACCTCCCTTAACATTTCTAGCTTTCACTATCGACAGAATTATAGCATATCATTAGCAGATTCACAATATAATATAATATATAAACTATTATTTCCAAAATCCTTATGTTTTCTTAACTGGATGTCGATAGGACTAATGTAGATTTCAGAAAGGTGGTATATTATTATGTCCAAGGATGCAGCTAATGAAAACATCATCGAGCAGGCGAAGATAAATAAGAACAAGAAACCTTTGATTGCAGTAATCATTATCGCAGTGATTATTATCGGCATTCTAATTGGTATTATTCTTTACCTTCTTCCGCGCCCGGAAGCCAAACCGTACAATAATGTTGTGACTCCGGATAACGTTGATGAAGTCATTAGCCAAATGGAAGAAGAGTCAAAGACGCCTGTCGGTTCTTACGAGGTGTCTATGAATACGGACTGGGTATTTCCGGATAGTAATTCAGCTTCTACGAATGCTTATGTAGAAAATGCTGTGACTAATCAGAATACTGTCTATTTCACCATAGCCCTGGCAGATGATCCGGAAACGGATATTTTCAAATCTCCATATCTGGAAGTTGGAAGTCATTTAGCCGACATCAAGTTAGATACTGCACCATCACAGGGGATTCATGATGCTATCATTACTTACCATTTGGTGGATGAAGAATTTAATGATTTAAGTTCTGTATCCATGTACATGACGATTACTATCGAAAAATAATTTAAAATGGAGGAAAGAAATATGAGAAATGCAAAAGTTTCTAAAATTCTGGCAGCTTCAATGGCTGCAACAATGTTATTGACACCAGCAACAGTATTGGCTGATGATGTCGTAGACATCTCACAAGCTGGCGGCGAAGTGAGTGGTAGTGGTGATTTTGAAGGATATGTAGACAAGAATGTTTTTCGCGTTGTCCTTCCAACAATTTCTGATGTCAATTTTACAATGGATCCGCAAGGATTATTGCACGGTGCTGATGCCTCAACCTATCCAACCGAAGGGCCCGCCGTATATTTTGCAAACGCTCCTGCAGATGCCGGTGATCCTACTGCCTATTCCAATACCAGCGATGGTATAGTTTTTGTCAACAAGAGTTCCTACGATATAAAAGTCGGCTTAGCTGTAACACTTAATACCGGCGATATCACATTAGCAAAAGCTGCCGATGTAGCGTCTGCAACCACGCCTTCACTTAATCTAGGACTGAAAAAAGATAGCGAAGATGCTGTCGATATTGATTCTGCAGCTTTTAAAAGTGCAGCAGATACAGTGGATGCTGTTCCTGCCAAAACAGATAGCGCGGATGGTTATTATGTAAAAGCAGAGCAGGGTAATCCAGGAGAGGAAGGAGTATCTCCAAATGGTTATAAATATTCCTATGCTCTAGATGATAGCTATACTGCTGGTGCCGATCAAACAGTGACATACAAATTAACCGGTGCCTGCAATGATGTTGCCGGTTGGGGTAATATTAAAAATAAAAATGTGACTGCCAAAATCGCTTGGACAATTACTGACGCAACTGCGCCAGCAATTACTGGAACAGCTTACAGCGTAAGTAGTAAAACTAATACTTATACTTTAGAAAATATTTCTCAGGGAATCACCTCTATTGGTGTTTCCACTGACGGTACTACAGTTTCTGGCAATCTCCCTGATGACGCTTATTCAGTAGCTAGTAACACTTTAACAATTGATGGTACAAAAAATACATTTGTTGGTTCCGGTGGCGTTGGAAAAGTACGTTATTTCTTCGTAACCTTTGCTGATGGCAGTAAAATAAAATTCTCTGTTAATGTTGCAGCATAGAAATATTTTATCTATCCTAAACGAAATACCCCGCAACCTGTTGGTTGTGGGGTAATATTTGTAATTATAAACAAAAAATATTTTCTATCATTTTATTTCTTCAAGACTTTTTTGTATCAAGCAAACAATCTTATCTACCGTCTCATATTCCAACTCCGGATACAACGGCAGAACCAGTATGCGGTCGCTAACATTTCTTGCATTTTCTAACGGAATTTCTTTATACTTATTTTTAAAGCAGGCTGCATCTGCTGTAATTGGATAAAAATATCTGCGTGAATAGATATTATGTTCCCTTAATCTCTCATACACTTTATCCCGAACACTTTGATCAAATATATCTGCCTGAAACAAAACAGGAAAATACCCATAAGAATATGTAATTTCTTCATCATTATAAAGGCAAAGCCGAATACCAGGCAGCCCAGATAGCTTTTGAATATAATACTCCACCAGCGCCTTTCTTGCAATGACATTTTGCTCCACATACCTCAGATTGCACAATCCCATCGCCGCGCTAAATTCATTCATTTTCGCGTTCGCACCAATATCTGACACTAGCACCTCAGAACGTATACCAAAATTTTTCAAATTATATAGTTTTTTATATAGAGATTCTTCCCGAAAAGCAACTGCACCACCTTCAATCGTATTATATATTTTCGTTGCATGAAAACTAAAAATTGATGCATCTCCATAGTTTCCTACCCCAACTCCATCTACTGATTCTCCAAAAGCATGCGCTGCATCGTAAATTACCTTGATATTATATTTGTCAGCTATTTGCTGTATCTTTTTCACACTACATATATGACCATATACATGAACCGGCAATATAGCAACCGTCTTTTCTGTAATCAAACCTTCTATACATTCTTCATCTATCGTATAATCTGATACTTTTATATCACAAAAAACAGGAACCAATTTATTACGAATAATCGCATGGGTCGTTGATATAAACGTAAAAGGTGTAGTAATGACTTCTCCTCCTTCAGGAAAACCCATTGCCTGAATTGCTAATTCCAATGCCATATGTCCGTTTACCATAAGCGATAGATACGGCACACCTAAATATTCCGTTAATTTTGCCTCCAACTGCTTGTGATAATTTCCCATATTAGTCAGCCAATGCGTTTCCCATAACGATTTAATCATCTCTACATATTCTTCAAAATCAGGCATCGAACTTCTTGTCACCATAATCTTTTTATTTTCCATTTACTGCCCTGACCTTCCAAAATTCTTTTTCCTAAACAAGTTCATTAAGGAGCCATTGCGTAATCCTACGCACTTTTTTCATTTCCAGTCCTTCATACACAGGAATCTCATAATCCATATTCTCGAACAGCTGCCCATTTCCTTTATGCAAAAATTTTTTTGCTACCATTGCGTTTTGTTTATAATATCTTTCCATAAACTCTATCCTCTCAGATTTATTAAAATACGCATAATCTTTTACTTTTTCCAAATTTTCACAATATTGGATTAATAATTGATTAATTTTTCCATTTCTAATATCCATATATTTTTTATATTCCAGTATATCTCTATCCAAACGATGATTTCCTTGTTTTCGATCTATTTTCTTGAAATAATTAACTTCTTCTGTATTGATTCCCAAAATATCTGTATAAAAATCAGAAATCAGATCTTTACAAAAAGCATTTTTTTCATAAGGCTTAACTATAAACTCTGCTGTATCAAAAATTTCTCTCCATTCTTCTAATACTGTAAAATAATTTAAATCAATTGGATTGCACATGACAAATTCTTCAAATTCTGGCAAGCTTTCATCTCTGTCACTATACCAAATATTCTTACAATATTGATTATACTGTGCTTCTATAAACAAATCCTGTCTTCGCAAATAACACACAATCACTACCTGATCGCAAAGTGAAAACAACAACTCTTTTAACCGCTTTCTCATATATGTATTAATCTTTCTCTTCTCCTGAACTGATAGTATTGTATGTAATCCTACTAACGTCCGAAAAGCATCGGCAAAAAATGCTTCACTAGAAATAATAATATTCATATTTTCAAGAGAATGTTTAGAAATATTTGCAATTATATCATCTGGATTTTCAGCAACATGAAGAAATCTAGGATGGCTCTTATACTTTTCATACATTCCTTCTTCAACCAAAGCTTCCCTTAGAAGTCCATAACAAAGATTGGAATGCAGATAATAATTGTCAAAATAATCCCCGTAATAAAACCCATTTTCCAACAAACATCTTCTATTCAAATGCATATCAAATTGCAATGCCGTGCTGCCCGTTTTAAATGTACCAATATGTAAAAATATCTTTCCCATACCTGTTCCTCTCTAATTATTACTTTTCTTTAATCCTATGATTAAAGCGTCAAAAGGGGTAATCAAGGAAAATGACCACAATATATAGAATATGTACCTCTGTCCAAATTACTATATATCGTACCATTCTTTTGAAAAATACCCTTTTGACGGGCTAATCATCCTATGCTTTACTTTATACTATCTTACAATCAACCATTATTTCTTTGATTACATTTGACTAACCATATTATCTTATATCCCCGTCATAATCTCCCAAGTAACCGTTACTTCCGGCTTTGCCTCAAGCAACTCAGACCAATCCCCTTTTCCATTCGCCGCTCCTGTAAGCTGGAACGAATATTGACTAAACTCAATTCCTCCTACATCATTTCTTAACTTATAGACATACTCATTCTTCTCACCATCATATGTATACTCGTAAGCTCCTTCCGGCGCTGCGTCTAGTGTTACATCTATCGCTACGCCCTCCTGACCAATCGGAACTTCATTTTCACCATCCGTCACAGCCAAATAGAGACTCTCATCCGTATCCCCGTTGAATTCCTTATCATTAGTCATCATAATTCCTTCAATAGAAGATGGCGAAATGCTCACATGTAAAGAGACGTCCACAGCTATTGAACTTTTATTCGTAATCGTAACAAAATCGCTTTTACTGTTATAGTCCTCTTCTGTCTCGCCATCCTTACGCTCGAAAAACACTGTTGAACCTGTCTCGAACTTCTTCCCGCCATATGCTACGCCTCCCGTCTTATTAATCAAGCCCTGCGGATCCAATATGAAATCAAATATTCCATCTGTCTCCGTAGGAAGGATAACCTGATAAATATCCGTCTTCACACTGCCCTCTACCTCGCCAATGCCAGTCTCACTCCCCTGTCCAAGGCTCTCTGCCCTAACTGATACAGACGAACTCATAATCATAGTTATACTTAAGAACAGTAGCACAAATCTTTTAACATTACGTCTCATAACCCGCCTCCTCTTCATCTGCTTACAAAAATCTTTGATACATTTTATATAATATAATATATAAACTTAAATTACTGCTCATACTCTATGAATATTCGTTCTAATAGAAGCATAAGCACATTGCATCTGATATCTATACGTTATATTCTGTTCATGGCAACCAGTGTACTATCTGTGCTACTAACTCATATGCCAATTCAAATCATCCCCTCTACACAACCACCTCAATCAATGTCATCGAACCTGATCTCTTTCACACCAACCGCTTTATTCTTATTGAGCTGTTCTTCCGTTCATGATAATCATTGCGCTTCTATATAGTAATCCACAACGCCATTGATAATCGGCTTCAAGTATAGCATAAAATACCGCCGTCCATCTTCCTCCATAAACTTCTGCCCCACATAGAAACACACCTCTTAACCGTTTCCATCTCCTATGCCGTTTTCTTCTCCAATTCTTCAACCCTCTTTGACAACTCATCTATCATTTTTAATAATAATGCTGTATTGTCATTTTCAAGCTTAGTAATCCTATAATATTGGTTCAGTTCTTCAAGATTCTTCTGAACCTTATTTATCTTATTTTCCAAATATACTTGTGTCCGTCCGATTTCATCCAACATAAAATTTTCTGTCTTTGATAATCTTTCATCAATTACAGATTCTATCACTTTTGGCATTCTTTCATCAATTACAGATTCCATCATACCTTTCAATAATTTTATATCATCTTGACCTAACATGACCTATCTCCTTTCCTATCATTTTTAATAATCTCATTGTATCAAAAGATAGCATACTTGTGAAGAGATAAAACGCACTCTCCCAATACTCCATCACCACCAGAAATATTCCTCACATATCTTTCTGCCAGAATCTCCACTTCTACACAACCGCCTCCACCAACACCCTGTCCCCGAACCGATACTCTTTCACACCAATCTCCTTCTTCTCATTAAAATTAAAACTAAGCATATATCCTTTCTTCAGATGATAATGATCAAGATAGCTTATAAGCTGCTCTTCCCCACGTTCATGATAAGCATTTCCCCTCCAAACCTTCATCTCAATTATATATTGTACACCGCGATAATCGATGATAAGGTCTGTCCGTTCCTGATTCCTGATAAATATCATCAAAATGCACAACAAATTTCTCAAGGATACGTTCTACATCCAATTGGCCATCCTGAACAAAGAGATTCTTATCCAGAACCGCCAGCTTACACATGTCTCTATTCAATGCTTCCGGCAATGTGAGGAAATAATTATACAGACGGGTCTCAAATATCCTGTTTGCAATCTGTAAAGTCCCATTCTTCACTTTTACAAACCCGAACATCAGAAGTATATCCGTCGCTGCATCATCCGCATTGTACAAGATAACCTGCCCTTGAAACAAAAGAAGGTATATCATCTCCTTAAGATCTTGATAAGCATTTAGCTTGCCAATCAACGATTCGAACAATGTATTCTTCTCACTAACCAGCATTTTCACAGCTTCCAACACTCCTTCTGTTGTCCAGGCACTCTTCTTATCCTTAAATTCCGTTGTTCCGGCAAGCTTCTCATCCATTAATTTACATAAACGCGAAACCAGAAACGGATAACCGGAAGTATAGTCATAGATTGTATCCGCTATCTCCCATATATCTATCTTCATGCCATGATCAGCTTCATACGCTTTCAACATTCCGGCTATATCTGCAGATGAAAAACTCATATCCACATCAAAATCAGCCGCAATGTTCCACGGACTATTTTGCTTATGTTCCTTTTCTTGCCGAATCTTTTTGCGAATATTACGAATATCATAGACTCCGGCAAGAATGACTGACTGAAATGCAGCGGTTCTGTCACGATCAAGATAAGCGGCTCTCAACTGTGCAAGGAAATCAAGAAATACCTGATTGTTTGAGGCTGTATCAATCTCATCTATCACTAACACGACTGGTTTTGCGGACTCTTCACACCACTCGCTGAAGCAAGCGAACATCTCTGCCATTCGAACATTTCGCTCACTGCTGTCTGATAAATCATACAACCGTTCTTTTACATCATCCGCAACCTCAGTCATCCGCCGAATTCTCCTGCTTATTTCCCGTGTCAGCGCGCGAACAAATGTACTTCCATTTATATATTCTTCTGATTCTATATTCTGAAAATCTAAGCTTATCACCAGATATTCTTCTTCCAAATAATCTGCAAGTGCATGCAGCAGAGTTGTTTTGCCATACTGTCTCGCCTTACTGATAACAAAATACTCTCCATCCTCTACCATCTGTCTGATCTGTTGAAGCCTGGATCCAAGATGTACCATATAATGCCTGTCACATCTGCAGACGCCATTTACATTAAAAATCTTCGTCATGCGATCCATGCACTCCTCTCTGAATTACTCCACACACCTTACACAATCTCCACATCCTGTATCATCACCGGCATCCCCGCCTGCTGGCACAACTGCACCAGACTGCTGTGATCCCCATAATAAGCATCGCTCAACGCGATCGCCCGGTCAAGCTCAGCGGAATCATCATAGATCCCCCATCCCTCTGCCCGGTACTCTTCCACCAACTTCTCATAATCCGCCCATAGTTCCGGCCGCATGGACTCAATCGTCGCCTTAATAAGCGGATGCGGCCGCCACAGCAGCGCCACATCATCCACGCTCTCCTTGAACGTCTCGAACACGGACCTCATTTTCACCAGCATCTTATCCTCATGCTGCAGCAACGCAGTCACACTTGTATTATATAAGATGACCTTCTTCCTGCTCCCATCCGGCTTCGCAAGGACACGCATCCACTCTCCCGGAATCTCGAAATCATCCTCCGTCGTCTCCAGTACCTTGTCCATCTTCGGCGAGCCAAGCCCCAGGATCTTCTTCTCCCACTGCGGCCTTGTCTCTTCGCCCACCGCCTCCGACAATATCTCGATATACGCCTTCCGCATATCTTCCGACTGAACGACCACCACATCCGCATTAAGCACACCCGGTTCCACGCAGAAATGCGCGATTCCCTTCCGGGCCTCCGCATTCTCCGGATCGATCTCTCCCAGCACGAAGTAAGGAATGTAGACAAGCTTCTCCGTATACTGCTTCAGATTCTTGGAATAGAACTTCGGCGCCACACTCGTCACATAATTATATTCATCATAAGGATTATGGATAAATATCATATCCGGCTCCCGCACGGTAATATCATAATCATCATAATGCGTAACCGGAACATAAGCCGGATACTGGTCGCCCTCGTAGTGCATCTCCTTAAAACTGCCGTCCGGATTCTTGTCAAAATACGGGATCGGTATCACATAGGCATCGCAGTCCGGATCCTCATCCGCTGCCTTCCACACGCTTTCCAGAGAATCCCACATAGACGCTTTATATGGAAGGAATACTACTTCTTTTCGTTCCGGGATATCATATTTCACACTGTTACCCATCCGGATCAGAGATTTGCGGAGGGCCTTGCTCACCTGATTCGAATTAACCGGTATATTTTGGCTGAGTTTCTCATAGAACTGATACGCCAGCTCACAGTAGTCTTCAATCATCGGGATCGTAACAAAATCTTCGCCTTCCACAGCTTCGATGATCTCTCCAAGCTTAATGGCACACTCCTGGCACTGCGCCAGCAGATCCAGCGCCGCTTCCGTATTCCTCGTATCGATCGTCTTCTTAATCCCGTCATGCGCCCGCTCAAGAAGCCCGATAAAATCCTCCGCCTGTTTCTTCTGTTTTTTTGTCATATACATTCCCCCTTCCCGTGCGCCCATTTCATTCATAACAATAAGTGTAATAAAACGCATGGTTATCAGAAAAAAATGGCTACAGATCACTCAACGAGCAAACTGTAACCCTATATCCAACTGCTCAAAGTACAGCAATTCAGTTGATCTTCTACTTCCTCTTCCCGGCCGTCTCCTGCTTCGCCGCTCCTGCCTTCACCGGCCGCTCCTTCACACTCTTAGCCGGCTTCGCCTGCCTTGCCGTTCCCGCGGCAGTCCTCGCCTGAGTTCCTCTCGCGCTTCTGGCCTTCTGCCCGCCCGCAGCCTTCGCCGCTTCTTCCGCCTCAGCCTCCGCAGCTTCTTCCTCCTCTGCTTTCCGAGCCGCTTCCTCTTCCGCGGCCGCTCTTGCAGCAGCCTCTTCCGCTTCCTTCTTCTCCCGGATCTTCTCCGGATTATATCTCAGAAAATATGCATAGATATCCACGATCGCCTGATATAACTCCTCCGGGATCGCAGTTCCCAGATCCAACTGTGTCAGCACCGTCGCCAGCGAATTATCCTCATATACCGGCACTCCGTTCTCATTGGCCATCTCCACGATCCTCTCCGCCATATAGCCAAGGCCGGATGCAACGATCACCGGCGCCACGTCTTTATTCTCATCATACCGCAGTGCGACTGCTTTTTTATTCATCACATCATCATATTGTGACATTGATAGAATTTCTCCTTTCGAATATCTTCGGGAACGCAGCGGATACCTGGATCGGCGGCTTATTCTGTTCAACGCCGAGATATTCCAGCTCCAGCTCATTCTTGCTCATGATCTTACGGATATTCTCACGGATATCGCTCTCATGACCAGACAGTTCCTCCGGATAATGAATCAGCATATCGATCTTACCCTTCTCATAATACAACATCATATCAAAAAAGCCAACATCTTTCATATCAAATTTGATCAGCAGTTTGATTCCACGTTCCTTAGACCCCTGATTGCCCGATTCTTCGTCCGGATCTACCCACATCTCCGAGAACATGGGAACGCCGTCTAAGATCACCGGAAGCATAACATGCATCACCGGCATATAGACGCTCTCATTCACAAGGATACTGCGCATAATATTTACAAATGCTTCCTTATTCTCAATTCCGGCTTCGCCTTTCACTCCCGCCTGCATGATATTCAGAAGCTTATCCGTCAATTCATTCTTTCCTGCCGCCCGGTCATAATCAACACCCCTAAGCATATCCCTGAAATCATTCACCGACATTCCTTTGAAATGCTTCTGGAACGTAGGGAAGTCCATCAACCGCTGAAACGCCTGTACAACATTATCAAGGCTTCCGCTTTCATATCTGGATGTGTTAAATGCAACCAGCGTGACCAGGTCTCGAAGCTTGCCCATCTCCCGGTTATCCGCCACATATTTGCCCATATAAGGGATGATCTGCTCCTTCAGAAGCCTCACATTCGCGGCATTGCTGTCCATCGTATGCGGCTTAAGCTTCATGGCAAGCTTCATCAGGCCTTCTCTGTCCCCCTTGAACATCCGCGCCTCAATATCTTCCAGCGTTCCCTTGATATTCTCCATGAGGTGTTTCCCTGACGACATATCATTATATTTCTTAAGGAGATCTAACACTCCCGCTTTCAATTCTACTGTCGTTGCCTCATCCATAATCTGACGAAGCACATCAAACAACGGTCCTTGGAGGCGGTTCGCCCCCGCCATCTGAGACTTCAGGAATTCGCTCAGCTTCTCCGGCGACATATTAAGCATCTGAAAAAATGCCTGGATATCTTCCGCCGTCCCCTTCGTGATTCCTGACTCTACGAGATTCGCCATACCTCCGAAGATCATCTTACTCATAGCCTCGCTGAGTCTCGGCAGATCTCTTAAGGACTGTATGAAGCTTCCGAAGTTGGAGTCGTACGCAATTCCCCGGCCTCCGTCGTTCCCGCCGGCCTCCGCTCTTCCGTCTGCCCTTCCTACTCTGTTCGCTTCCACCGGATTCTTGATACTTAAGTCTTCTGCCTGCTGGGATGGGGTCGGTTTATTATTTACTGAATTATTATCATATCCGACGGTTGGGGTCGTTACTTTTAAAATATTTGACATTTTTTCACCTACTCTATAATTTACTCTTATCCTTTCCCGCTATCCTGACGATATATCTAAATAAATACATTTAAATATCAATTAACATCATTATTAAGATAAGGCGGTACTAAGATTATGGATAACATGCTTGAAATGTATCTTTATGAAACAAACACTCTTATGGAACAGCTTGACGAACTTTTAATAGAAGCAGAAAAGAATGCCGATTTCACAACGAATGACGTCAATGAGATCTTCCGCATTATGCATACGGTCAAAGGTTCATCGGCCATGATGGAATTCTCTACACTGATGGAAATCGCTCATCACATAGAGGACTTGTTCTTCTATATCCGCGAAAACGGAATGGACTCTTTGGATGAGTCCCACAAAACCGATTTGTTCAATCTGATGTTCCAGTCAACGGATGCCCTTCGTGTAGAAGTCGAAAAAATCGAAAACGATGAGCCCCTTAGCACTAATATCGACCCAATCATCAATAATATTAATAGTTTTTTGGAAAAAATCAGTTCTACCGAAGAGAAGTCTTCAGACGCTTCTTCTGCGGGAGAAGCTGCTTCAGATATGCCGGTTGCTGATGAGAAGGCAATTGCTCTCATCAATCAGGAGCTTGCTGGCTGCCCGATCAGCAGCATGCCATATTTTATACGGGTTCATTTCGAAGAAGGTTCCGGTATGGAGAACCTTCGCGCTTTCATGCTGATCACTGCGTTAAGAGAGATCGATCTCCAGTTTGAACATTACCCGGAAGATGTTGAGACGAACTCAAGCACCAGCGAGTCCATCGTTGATAATGGTTTCTACGTTGCCGTTTCCTCTTCCGATGACGTTGAGAAGGCTCTCCAGGTTGTGAAGCTGCAGAACAGTATCCAGACCTACGAGGTGATTGAGAATGCCGCGACGAAGCCCGCAGAGGATACCCCGGCTGCGGCAAGCCCGCAGGATGCCCCGGCCGAGAACACCGCAAGCGCTCCTGCCAATACAGTGGCTGCGGCTGCTTCCGCTCCGGCTTCCAAGACTCCTCCGGCAACTTCTTCTGCGCATAACAATGCACCGGTGAAGCAGAGTCTTATCAGCGTGAATCTGTCCAAGTTAGACAGCTTAGTTGCCATCGTCGGCGAGATCGTTATCACTGAATCCATGGTGACCTCATCTCCTGACCTCCAGAACCTTAAGCTTGATAACTTCATGAAGTCGGCCCGTCAGTTAAGGAAGCTGACCGACGATCTTCAGGATATTGCAATGTCTCTGCGAATGGTTCCATTGTCCGGAACATTCCAGAAGATGAACCGTATCGTCCGTGATATGAAGAAGAAGCTCAACAAGGATGTACGCCTTACACTGGTCGGCGAGAACACTGAAGTAGATAAGACGGTCGTTGACAGCATCGGAGATCCGATCATGCATATCGTCCGCAACTCTATGGACCACGGTGTTGAGACTACAGCCGAAGAGCGTATCGCAGCAGGCAAGGATCCTCAGGCTGAGATCATTCTGTCTGCGGCACATACCGGAAGCGAGGTTATCATTTCCATCAGCGACGACGGACAGGGGATGGATCCGGATAAGATTCTTTCCAAGGCAGAGCGCAACGGTATCCTGACCAAGCCGGCAAGCGATTATTCCAAGAAGGAGATTCTCTCTCTTCTTATGCTTCCGGGCTTCTCCACCAACGAAGAGGTTACCGAGTTCTCCGGACGAGGCGTTGGTATGGACGTTGTGAAGAAGAACGTAGAAGCGGTAGGCGGAACCATTTCCATAACAAGCGAACTCGGCAAGGGAAGCTGTACGACCCTTAAGATCCCGCTTACCATGGCGATCACCGACGGTATGGAGATCTCGGTCGGCAAATCCATGTTCACCATCCCGATCGCCAATATCCGTCAGTCCTTCAAGCCGCAGCGAGAAGAAGTGATCCTCGACGCTAACGGCAATGAGATCATTAAATGCTTAGATACATTCTATCCTATCGTAAGGATACATGAATTATATAATATTGAGACTGAGATCACCAATATCGAAGACGGTATCCTGATCTGGGTTGAGACCGCAGACAAATCTTACTGTCTGTTCGTAGATGAACTGCTTGGAGAACAGCAGGTAGTTGTAAAGCCGCTTTCTCCGTTCCTTGGTAATTTCAATATCAAGAATTCAGGAATCGGCGGCTGTACCATCCTTGGCGACGGCAATATCAGCCTGATTCTGGATATCAGCAACTTATACGCGGCGACTCAGAATCTATATTAAAGTGTACAGAAAACTGGAGGAATAATTATGTCAGCAGATACAGTAAATACAGCAGTAAACGAAGTTGTAGAGGCCGCCGTGCCTGTCTCTACAGAACGTTTCTTAACATTCAGCTCAGACGGGCTTAACATAGGAGTCAGCACGAACTACGTGATCGAGATCATCACCAATCACGCGATCACCATGGTTCCTCTTGTTCCGGATTATGTCAAGGGCATCATCAATCTGCGCGGGCAGATCATCCCCATCATCGACATCCGTCTGCGCATGGGGAAACCGTCTATCGAATACACGAACACGACCTGCATCATCGTCTTGAACATTAATTCTGTCTACATCGGCATTATCGTAGATGCAGTTCAGCAGGTTATGGACATTGACCAGAGCAAGATCTCACCTGTTCCAGTTGAGAATCAGCAGGAATTGATCAGCGGAATGATTTCCTCTTCCGAGCGCTCCGTGATCCTTTTCCTGGATTGCGAACAGCTTGTCCAGACCTACTAAGCAAGAAATACAAAGGAGCAGCAGAATATGTTAACAATCAATGACAAGGACTTCCAGCGTTTAGTAACGTTTGTACACCAGAATTATGGAATTGACCTGTCGAAGAAACGTCAGTTGATCATCGGCCGGCTTTCGAATACAATCTTGTCTATGGGTTTTTCTTCTTTTGAACAGTACATTGACAATCTAATTAATAATAAGAAGCCGGAAGACCTGGAACTGATGCTGAATAAGCTTACAACCAATTATACATTTTTTATGCGTGAAGGCGCTCATTTTGAACTGTTCAAAGATACGATCCTTCCCTACCTTGTAGAGACCAAGAAGGATAAGGTTCTCAGCATCTGGAGCGCCGCCTGTTCTTCCGGCGAAGAGCCTTACACGATCTCTATGATCTTGAAGGAATTCTTCGGCGCCAAGGCTTCCGCATGGGACACCCGTGTCCTCGCGACAGATATTTCGCAGAATGCGCTGATCGCCGCCAAGAACGCGGTCTATGATGAGGATTCCTTGAAGGAACTTTCCTCGGGCTGGAAGTCCAAGTATTTCCGCCCCGCCGGAGAACCCGGTACGTACACTGTGGCGCCTGAGATTAAGTCCAACGTAATCTTCCGGACTTTTAATTTGATGGATCCTATCCGGTTCCGGTTAAAATTTGACGTAATCTTCTGCAGAAATGTAATGATTTACTTCGACCAGCCAACAAAAGAGGCATTAGTAAAGCGGTTTTATGATGCGACGAATCCCGGCGGCTATCTTCTGATCGGCCACTCAGAGAGTCTGAATAAGGCAACGACACCTTACAAGTATCTGAAGCCTGCTACTTATCGAAAAGTTTAAATAACTAATATATACTAAGCTGCTTTTGACGATTCAGAAGCGGCTTTTGCCTTGTTGATGTCACAACGCAATACTATCACAACAGTTACGCATCTTCCGCGTAAGAAAGGAATCAAGTATGAATAATTCAATCAAAGTACTGGTCGTTGACGACTCTTCTCTGTTCAGACAAGCGATCATCCAGAATCTGTCTACACAAGCCGGCATAGAGATCGTCGGCTATGCAATCAACGCATACGACGCCAAGCTTAAGATCCCTCAGCTGAAGCCGGATGTCCTCACTATGGATGTGGAGATGCCCGGACTTAACGGTATCGAATTCCTGAAGCAATTGCTTCCTACGAATCCGCTGCCGGTCGTTCTGGTATCGTCCCTGAACCTAAGTGTATTTGACGCTCTGTCAGCCGGCGCCGTTGATTTCGTGCGCAAGCCCGACATGACCATGCAGAATTCCAAGGATGCTTTCTTCGCATCTCTTCTGCTGAAGATCAAGACCGCCGCCAAAGCGAAAGTACGCATCAGCGCTCCGTCTCCTGCCGCGGCTCCCCAGCCACAGGCGCCGTCTCAGTCCGGCCGTTTGGGCGCTGCTCCCGCGGTACATACGGCATCTTCACAGGCTGCAGCCAAGCCGATGCCGTTTCCTCCGTTGCCGCGCAATGTCCTTGATTCAACCATCATCGGCCTGGGTGCGTCCACCGGCGGAACCGAAGCTACCCTTGAAGTGCTGAAACGGCTCCCGGCTAATATCCCCGGCATGGTCATCACCCAGCATATGCCGGAAGGATTTACGGCTATGTACGCTCAGCGTCTGAACCGGATCTGCGCCATGGAGGTACGCGAAGCCAAGCACGGCGATATCATCAAGCCCGGACTTGCCCTGATCGCTCCCGGCGCCAAGCAGATGGAGGTCGTTCGTTCCGGACGCAACTATATGGTGCAATGCCGTCCAGGCCCTAAGGTAAGCGGCCACTGTCCTTCTGTCGATGTATTGTTTAATTCTATCGCGAAGAATGTTGCCATCAATAAGGTCGGTATCATCATGACCGGTATGGGACGCGACGGCGCCGACGGTCTGCTGGCCATGCGCCAAAGCGGTGCTTTTACCATCGGACAGGACAAAGACTCCTGCGTTGTATATGGAATGCCTATGGTTGCGTTCAATATCGGAGCCGTATGCACACAGGCTTCCTGTGAAAATATTTCCTCTGTCCTTATGAACCATCTTAAGAAATAAGTTTCTTTTATAAAGTGTTATGAATCCGAAAGTTGTGCCGATATTCATAATATAACAAGAGGCTATTATTGTTAAAAAGGAGTACAGTATGAAGATAACGACTAATAATAATGTAATGAATAATTATACGGATCTGCGCATTCATACAAAGGACAATTCTACTCCTTCTGCAGTTTCCAATGATGGACACAACTTTGATGCTGTTATTATAAAGTCTGATCCGAGGCAGATCGAAGAACGCACATTTGCCAAAGATATCTCCCGGAGATTGTCTTCTGAGGTTAAGGATACGGCGTCTGCAGATAAGCTACAGAATCTTCAGGAACAGATTACTGCTAAGACGTATCATGTTGATGCCCATGCCATAGCGGCAAGGATGCTGCTGCTATAGGAGGACATATTGAGTATGAATGATTTTACCGCATTTACCAAAGTAATTGAAGAATTTATCACGCTCTTTGACCATCTGATTGAGATTGAGCAGGAGAAGCTTGATGCCGCCGTTAAGAACCGCGTTACATTCGTGGAAGATTGTATGCACAAGGAACAGGCCGCCGTTCTTCAATTACGCGGTCTGGAGCAGAAGCGAGAAGCAGAACAGAAGCATCTCGGTATGGAAGGTTATACCTTTCGTCAGATTCTTGAGGAAGCCCCCGAAGAGGTTTCAGCTTCTCTCAGCCCTTTGTTCGACCAGTTATCCGAACGGGTCACCTCGTTTCGTTCTGTAAGTGAGAGTGCGAAGGATATCATCGAAGTGAACCTTCATATGATACAATCCGCCCTTGCTTCTGAGGGTCCCGGCAGGGATATTTATTCTGCATCAGGTAAGAAGACAGACAATGACAACCGGAAGCGCTTTACAAGCCGCTCCGTATAATAGATCAGGAGGAGGATTACTATGATACGTTCTACATTTGCCGGATTCACCACTGCCCAGTTAGGTATGGCAGCCAGCCAGCGTGCTCTTGACGTGACCGGTCAGAATATTACCAATATTAATACCCCCGGCTATACCAGACAGCGTCTGGATATTGCCAGTTTGAATACACAGAGAGGTGATTACTGCAATTCCAAGTCCAATATCAAGGTTGGTTTTGGTGTAGAGATGACAGGAATCTCCCAGCTTCGGGATCCGTTTTTAGATGCTCAGTATCGTTCTCAGATCAGTAAGCTGGGAACTTCTGATGCCCATGCAGCCGGTTTCGAGTTGTTGACGCCCATCTTCGATGAAGCTACTATGTCCGGTGTGCGAGAGGCTTTCATCTCTCTTACCAGCGCACTGAACACGCTGTCTACTCCGGCTGGTATCGCTAACGATGAGAATGATGCCATGGTTCGTTCCAAGATGCAGATTCTGCTGAATCTGTTCCGTGAGAATTCCGTTCGTCTTGAAGATGTACGTGAGAATGTCCAGACCGGTTTTGCTACCACGGACGTGGGAGACTTGAACCAGTTATTGGATAATATTGCGAATCTGAATGTAAGTATCAAGAACAGCCAGATTCTTGGCAACCCGGCTCTTGAACTTCAGGATCAGAGGAATTCTCTGTTGGATGAACTTGGAAGTTATCTGCCGATTTCTGTAAAATACAGCGATCAGGAGATCGGACCGAATCAGTATGTAGAAGTTTTAGATGTTGTTTTCACGGATACAGATGGTGTAAAACATTCTCTTATTTCTGACAGCCGTGCTGCTTCGTTCGACGCTATTGTCAATGACAAATCCGCCAGACTGATGCTGTCTGACGCGAAGGGTGGCACTACAGAAGTAACAGATATTCTGGGATCCGGTACATTGAAGGGAACTCTGGATCTGATCAATAAGTCCGGTGATTTTGACGGCAGCGATTTCAGAGGAATTGGATATTATGAGAAGGCATTAGATTCTTTGGTGGCTACGTTTGCTGAAGAGTTTAATAAGATGAACATTCCAACAGACAATGACGGCAATCCTAAGAATCTTACAGATGACAAAGGGAATGTTATTGAAGTAAAAGATAAAGACGGAAATCCAATTTATCTGCAACAACGAGATAAAGATGGAAACCTTGTATTCGACACTACTACGAATCCGCCTACACCTTTATATTATACCGATAAGGCAACTGGTAAGCCTGTTTATGACTATGCCTTATTCCAGAAAAAGGATGATTCGTTACCATTTTCAGCTTCCAATATCAAGATTGCCGACGGTTGGGCTAATGGTACTTACAAAATAACCGCTTCCAACAATTATGTTGTCACTGATAAAGAGACCGGTTCTACCGCTAATGAGAACATTCTGAACATGGTCAAATTATTGGAAAATAAGATTTCGTTTGAAGTTGACGGCAAGCAGTTCTACTCTGGAAGTTTCCACGATTGCTTTGCCAATCTCGAAGCAACTCTGGGTATTGATTACAAGTCAGAGAGCACCATGTTGGCTAATCAGATTTCTGTTCTGAATCAGACGTCCAATTCCAGAGACGGAGTATCCGGTGTTCAGTTGGATGAGGAAGGGATGAACCTGTTGCACTACAATCAATCTTATACCGCTGCAGCAAGGCTTATGACAACTTTAGATGAAGCGCTTGACGTATTGATCAACAGAACCGGCGTTGTCGGAAGGTAACAAGGAGGTCTAATATGAGAATTACTACGAATGCTATATTAAGAAATTATAAATCGAATCTTGGGGCTTCCATGTCGAATCTGGATATTGCAAGAACTCAGGTTATGACGCAGAGAAGGTTTAACTCCACCATGGAAGATCCTTCCAGCGCACTACGCGCCGCTGTGCTGAATCGTAAATACGCAAGAAACGAAGACTATTTAAACCAGGTAAAAGATGTCCAGTCTTATCAGGATGCTCAGGAAGACGGTGCGATGCAGATCAGTAACATCGCACTGACACTGAACAAACAATACGGTCTTGAAGCCCTGAACGGAACGAACGGTTCCCGTGATACACGTCTGACCTACGCAACGGCATGGCGCGATGCACAGGAAAGTATGGTTTTAAGTCTGAATGCTAGCTACGAAGGTAAGTATGTATTTGCCGGAAGTGATGGAGTAACACCGCCTTTCAGACTTGCTGATGTTCCTAAAGACCCTGCTGATCCTAACGGAGAAAAAAAACAAGTTTTATTATATAGGAATGTTGACGTTACTACAGGTGCACTTTACACTGCCGATAATCAAATAGATCAAACTGCTAATAATACTGAGACTGCACGTAAAGAACGATTAAAGAATTTAGCCAACGATACTTCTTATGTAGATTTGGGATTCGGTCTTAGTATTGGTGAAAATACTGACGGAACTGGAAATACTATAGGTGGTGTTGCTATAGAAGATTCAAGCGCTTTCAACATCAGTCTTCCCGGCATTAAATTAGTCGGATATGATGAAACGGCTGGCGGTGATAACAAAAAGAACATGATTCTTCTCATGGGCGAGATTTCAAATAAGTTAGCTGCAGAAGAGTTCGATTATGAGGGTTACAGAGAACTCTTAGGCACGTTTGACGGCCAGCGTAATAATGTCCTGCAGCATGTAACCACTCTTGGTACGAAGACAGAATTTCTTACTACTACAAAGGAACGTCTTGAAACCAACGAGATTAACCTTACCACACAGATTGATAACGTTGTCAATATTGATATGGCAGAAGCGATCATGAACTTCTCCTGGGCTCAATATGCATACAACGCAGCATTGAAGGTCGGCAACAATATATTGACGCCATCGTTTATTGATTTTATGAATTAATAGAAAAAAAAGGAATGAGAAAGGAGGTATACTTATATGAATCAACTCATCAAAATCACATCAGTCCCTATTCAATACGAACTGAAGATTAATAATGCTCGTCTGGAATATTCCCGTTCCAGAGCCGAATTGGAGATCAGCCGGAATGACGGCGGACTATCCATCAAGAGCCGTCCTGTGAAGCTCAATCTGGATTCAACAGAGGCAAGGAATTCTGTCGTTCCTACCACTGCCAGAAGCGTTGCTCAGACTGCACAGGCAGGCAAAGAAGCAGCTTACAGTGCAACAGCACAGATGGCACAGGAAGGTCATCTTCTGCTGAATGCCAAGATTGGCGAAGATGTGATCGGACAGATCATGCAGCAAAGGACTGCTGCACCTACCGGTGAGTTCCAGCTTGGCTTCACTCCATCCGCACCTGTGGATATTAATTATGAAGCCGCTGATCTGACGATTAATTATGAGATGGATAAATTGAACTTTGATTTGAAGATAGCGAATGGCAATTTTGAGTTTATACCTGGCAATATTGAGATGTCAATCACACAGCGTCCAGAAGTTCGAATTGAATATATTGGCGGTCCCATCTATGTACCGCCAAGCGCAGATCCAAACTATGAACCAATTGATGTAAGGGCTTAGAACAAAGCCCTTACTTTTTATATCAGGAGGAATCTATATTGAATATCAACGCAAAATATTTTGGACCAATTTCCTACGAAAAAAAAGAAACCATCCATATCATCAATGGTTTGATTGGCTTTGAAAGCCACACCGAATACCTTCCGATCTCATTTCAGGAGGATGACGACTCTATGATCTCCCTGCAATGTCTGGACGATGAGGCGCTTTCCTTTATATTGTTGAATCCATTCGGCATATTCCCGGACTATGACCCTGTATTGCCCAAGTATGAATTAGAGGAACTCGGAACCGACTCTGCAGATGATATTTCCTTCTATGTAATAGGCGTCATCCGCGATTCGGTTGCAGAATCTACCATAAACCTGAAAGCTCCTCTCGCAGTCAACGCATTGAACCGCCGGGCGAAGCAGGTGATCCTGGATCATCCGGAATATACATTCCGCCATTTCCTTGGCGATATGCGTAAGGAGGGGTAATGAATGCTGATACTACAACGAAGGAAGGGACAATCCCTTACTATTAATGATAACATTACACTGACGGTCGTTGACACTGGAACAGACTGGGTGAAGCTTGCAATCGATGCGCCCAAGGAGATCCCCATTCTGCGCTCCGAACTGAAAGAAGCTGCTGCCGAGAACCAGATGGCGTCCGCAACTGCTTCCAGACAGGTCTTGGATGAGATCATGAAGAAGAAATAATAATCAGACAAAAAGGAGTTGCTAGGATTATTTCCCGTCAACTCCTTTTTCTTATTCATCACTATTACGCCGAACAATCAACGGATGCCACCGAAGTCACCGGCGCTGACATAACTTCTACGCTCACTCCGCTCCCGGCTGCAACTGTACCCAGAGACGGCATCTCCGCCGCCAATGCGGTTGACGACAGGGTATCCACATACTGCTCCGCAATCTGCCGGAATCTCTCGTCACTGACCGGAGCCCCCAGTACATCATCCAGACCGGCGGTCTGACAGCGCTCCTGCCCCATCCTGGAATTCTGCTTACGCTTAAGCTCCTGTGCAAGCTGTCTTGCAAGCTTCTCCTTCATCTTACGCTCTGCCGACTTCTGGCGAAGCCTCAGGTTCTCTTCCTTATGAAGCCTTGCGACCTTGATATTCCCGCTCTGGATCACCGACTTGATCTTACGGATCACCGCCGCCGCCTCAGCCGGATCGCTCACCTGTGACTTAACCCTCAGCATCTCTCCGTACTTGGCTGAGATCAAGCCCTTGACCGACTTCACATCCCTGGCGCTCGCTAAGCGCATCATATTCGAAGTATGCGAGAAACTGTAGGATCTCGTCTTCGGCGTCTTCTTCTTCGCATTCGCATAGAATGATGTCGACTCCTTGTCTCTCCACCACGTAGGATAAGACTCCTTATCCTTCTCCTTCATAGCCGTCCACTTGGATACCTGCCCATCCTCGTCAATGACCAGCCCCATGCCCACAAGATCCTTATCACAGAGAAACGCCTCAATCTTCGCAGAACTCTGATAGCTGCTCATATGATCCAGGATATCCTCGATCTGCTGCCTGAGCTTATCATCCGTACTCATCCTCTCCAACAGCTTCTCTGAGATCGCCACGTTGTTCGTTCCGCGCTGAGCCGCACCATACTGACTGATCTGACGGTTATTATCAAACGAAATGAAGCTAAAATCTATATTCTTATACTTCTGTGTCAAATAATTCATCATAGATGCAGCGCCAGTCTGCTCCGGCACGTAACTACTCTCTGACTCCTTCTGAGAATTCACCTGGGATAATCCTATCGCCTGCGTATCCGTATAATATCTGTTATTCTTCACCTGCATAGTGATCCCCCTTCCTCTACGTCTCATCTATGAATGGCGCCTTCTGCCGCGGCAATCCATCCATCCTGAAATATCTTATATAAGTATATCGGCGGGGATTCAGGCTTCATAATAGAATACAGGCATTCTATTGACAAATTATCCCAAATCCGCTATGTTTGTTATGATGAAACTTAGAAGGAGAATTTATGATATATGAAATCACTCGTATTAGCAGAGAAACCTTCTGTTGCCCGTGATATCGCACGGGTGCTGAATTGCCATAAGAATCTTCCCGGCGCCATAGAGGGCAGCCAGTATGTCGTCACATGGGCGCTGGGCCACCTTGTAACCCTGGCCGATCCAGAAGAATATGATCAGAAGTTCAAGGAATGGAATCTCTCTTATCTTCCCATGCTTCCGAAGAAATGGAACCTGGTGGTGATAAAGCAGACCTCTAAGCAATACCGCAACGTCAAGACCCAGTTGTTCCGCAAGGACATTTCCGACATTATCATAGCCACTGATGCCGGAAGAGAAGGGGAACTGGTGGCGCGGTGGATTCTGGACAAAAGCGGCTGCCATAAGCCCCTGAGACGCCTCTGGATCTCTTCTGTCACCGATAAAGCGATCCGTGAGGGTTTCTCCCATCTGAAGGACGGCTCCCAGTACAACGCTCTGTATTACGCCGCTAAGAGCCGTGCTGAGGCCGACTGGCTGGTAGGCATCAATGCCACCCGCGCGCTGACCTGTAAGTACAATGCCCAATTATCCTGCGGGCGTGTTCAGACCCCCACTCTTGCCATCATTGCCCACCGCGAGAAGGAGATCCGTTCCTTCAAGCCGCAGGAATACTATGAGCTTACCTGTACTGCCAATTCTGTAAAATGGAGTTGGCAGCATGAAAAGAACGGGAGTACACGTTCCTTTCAGAAGGAATTTATTACAGACCTCAGAGACCGGCTGAACGGCCAGTCCTTGACCATTACGGACATTCAGCGGTCCAGGAAGAAGACACAAGCTCCCGGCCTCTATGACTTGACTGAATTGCAGCGGGATGCCAACAGACGTTTTGGGTTCTCTGCGAAAGAGACGCTGAATATCATGCAGCGGCTGTATGAGAATCACAAAGTTCTCACCTATCCCCGAACCGACTCCCGTTATATCGGGACAGATATCGTTCCGACTATCAAGGAACGGCTGAAAGCATGCAATACAGGCCCCTACAAAGCATTTATCCCACAATTGCTGAGAAGCCCGATCAAGACCAGCAAAGCCTTCGTAGATGATAAGAAAGTCAGCGACCACCACGCGATCATTCCGACAGAAGAATATGTCCAGCTAGACCATATGAGCAATGAAGAGCGGAAGATATATGATCTGGTTGTGCGCCGCTTCATCAGCGTCCTCTATCCCGCATTTGAATACGAGCAGACCACTATGCGGGCCTCTGCAGCCGGTCAGAATTTTGCGGCCCGGGGCAAGATCATCCTGTCTCCTGGCTGGAAGACAATATACGACGCAGACTATGACGTTTACACAGACGAAGACGGCTATGACGATATGGGCGATGCCGGCTCCGGATTCCGCGGACACAATGCCGATCAGCCGCTCCCGGATCTGACACAGGGCAGCAAGCTTCCAATCTCAACGGTCACCATCAACACAGGCAAGACCAAACCGCCGGCAAGATTCACCGAAGCGGCCTTGCTGTCTGCCATGGAGAATCCTGTCAAATATATGGAATCCAGGGACATCCATCAGAAGAAAGCCCTGAGCGAGACCGGAGGGCTTGGAACCGTCGCCACACGTGCCGATATTATCGAGAAGCTCTTCCATTCCTTCCTGATCGAGAAGAAAGGCAATGAGCTCCTGATCACCTCAAAAGGGAAGCAGCTATTAGAATTAGTCCCGGAAGATCTGAAGAAGCCGGAGCTTACCGCCAAATGGGAACTGCAGCTCTCAGATATCGCAAACGGGAATCGAAAGGAACATGCATTTATCCAGGATATCCAGCATTATACTGAGGCTCTGATCGAAGAGATCCGCTCTGCAGACGGTACCTTCCGGCACGACAATCTGACAAATACCAAGTGCCCAAGATGCGGCAAACGGATGCTCGCCGTCAACGGCAAGAACGCCCGTCTCCTGGTCTGCCAGGACCGGGAATGCGGCTACCGCGAAACAATTGCCCGCTCAAGCAACGCCCGCTGTCCGAACTGCCACAAGAAGATGGAACTGATCAAGAAAGGCTCGGAAGAAACCTTCGTCTGCGCCTGCGGATACAAAGAGAAGCTCTCGGCATTCAAGGCCCGGCGTGAAAAAGAAGGAGCCGGAGTATCCAAAAAGGATGTTCAGAAATATTTGAAAAAGCAAAAGGAAGAGACCATCAACACCGCATTTGCAGATGCCCTTTCCGGAATCAAATTACAGTAAATGCACAAGAGGCAGCCGCAAAACATACCTTCAGCGGCTGCCTTCTTTATAATATGCCACGATCAGATCCACCATCCGGTTATAGCTCTTCACTCCGTCTGCCTGCCCATTGGCCTTAAGATATGTATCATTTATCCTGTTAGACACCTCCGCGATCCTGCCGTCGTATCTGGCCCAGAACTCACTGTTCAGCTTGAGATCTGCTTCCGCCTCCGGCGGCAATTGGCTCCGTACCTCCTCCCATACGTCGTAATCTGCCCGGTAGAGCACGTTCATACAATGAATCCATCCCATCAGATAACCGCTGTATGCAAATGCATCCTCTTCCGATCCGCTGCAAGCAAGGAACGCGATAAAATTCGCCTCCTGTTCCTGCATAAAGCCCCTAAGATGAGACAATTCATGACAAGCCGTAAACGGAATATTATAATCCTGCATATCGCCGTTATAGTTCGCCTCTATGGTAAACGGCGAATAGACTCCGGATAAGTCCTGAACGGAAAGGATCCAGGAGTTCACAAGCTTCTTTGGCTTGGGGTAGTAACCTGCCAGCTCTGGATATTCCTCCCCCAGCTCCCGCATAGCCGCTATGACATTCTCATCCAGGGGCACCTCAAGAACCATGCCGCCGTCCTCTTTGCGCGCCACCTTATCGCTATAAGCTTCTACTTTACGCGTAAGCCACTGGCACACTTCCTTCAATTCTTCCACTGTATATTCTTCCGCCTGGATTCCCGAGCTTTCTGAAAATGAATCCCGATGGTAATTGATCCCGCAGTTTACCACATACAGGAAGCAAAGCGCTGCTGCCAGCAGAAGCAGATCCCATCCTGCACCTTTATACCCCGCCTGTTTCTTCCTGATATCCGCGGCTGATCTGACCGCCCGCAGCGCTATGGCAGCCAGCAGAAGATACAGCAGTATTTCTGCTGCCGAGAAGGGCAGATACCCCGTCAGCCGCCCGAGACTGCCCACCCATACAGGATACAGATGTGTGCTGTACCATTGGGCGAATCCCGGAACCATCCTCGCGGTTATGCTCAATACAAGCGCCGCTGCCAGCAAGACTGCGCTTGCGATCTGTTTTGCTCTGTTCCCGCGAAACCGCGGGGCAAGTAGATATGCCTGCATACATTACACTCTCCGTTTCTCTCGTTCCCCTGCCGTCTTGATACAACGATAGTATAAGTGTAACAATCCCCCTCCTTACTGTCAAGAAAGAGGGGGATGCTTCCTTATATTTCCTTACCCTCAGCGGACAAGGGGACACACGCCCACTGAGGGTATCATCAGCCGCTACAAATTCAGAAATTGCAGCAGCATCTCCAGTTTCAGCCTGGCGATCCTGTCATCCAGTGACAGGTCAAGAAGCTCCTTCATCTTATCGATCCTCTTGCGGATCGTGTTGATGTGGACATACATTTTCTCTGCCGTAACGCTGAAGTTCATATTATTTTCCAGATATACTTTTAATGTCTTTAACGGCTCCCTGTTCTTCTCATCCTGCAGCAGCAGACGGTACTCGCTCAGCATAGCCTCCAGCTCGTCCTCCTGAATATCGATCCATGCGTAAGGGCCGAGCATTCCGTAATCCCAGATATGATCCTGCGGAAATAATTTCTTGCCCATTGCCATTACTTTCTGGCATTTTTTCACTCCATCCTTCAAGGACAGCAGGTTGATCTCATCCCTGCATACGGCAAATTCTAATTCCACATCCTTGCATTTTGCTTTCACTTTGATGCGGAACTCCTCCAATATCCGGCTAAAATATTCCAGATCATATTCATCTCCCTCCTGCGCGTCCCAGAGAATGATTCCCCTGTTCTCATCTAAGAACGCTATCCTTCCGAAATTGGAAACGGCGCTGTCCAAAAAACTCCTCACAAAATTCTTGCGTTCATCCCTTACGCTTACCGTCTCGTCCTGTGTCTGAGCAAACATGATGCATATATACTTTTTCGACATAGAGATCCCGTGCTGACTCGCCTGATAGATCAGTCTGTCCTGATCCTTCTCATCATAGTTAAGAGCATACAGCACAAAATTCTCGAACCCTATATTACCGATACTCTGTGCAACCATGATCTGTTCATAGACCGACTGAAGCTCCAGAAACGCAATCCGTATAGAATATTCGTCGCAGTAGTCCAGGAAATCCTTCGACTCCATCACAACAAAATATGCCTGTGTCACTTTGTTCATGATAATCGGGATCAACACCCAGCTGATTCTTGGCCCATCTGGATTAACCGGATCGATCAGCCGGTATCTGGTCATATGCATATGCTCGCACAGGCTGTGGCTGCTGTATTCTCTTGACGGGTTCCAGTAGTCCTCGTCCCTTAGATGAAAGCTCTCGGAGATCCGCCTGAAATTAGCAGAACTGTAATATGCCCTTTCTTCACCTATATCGTATAAAAATGCCGGGAACTTCATCTCCGCCTCAACAGCCTGCAGGATCTTCTTGATCTTCCTTTCCTTGAAGCTTAAGTTTGACAGCTGCAGTACACTGTTATTCCGAATGCTGAAACGCCTGAACGCCTGATTCATCACAGCTACATTTACCTGATTGATTACATCCATAAATGCAGCCTCAAAAGGCATGCTGATCAGCGGCACGTCATATCTGTCAAACAATTCAATCACATGCTCGGGAATCGTATCCAGATAACGCTGCCGCTTGATCATCAGCCCTGTCGACAACTGTGCAGCACCTTCCTGAAAACTGCGTTCCAGGCAATAAGGCTCCTTCGACAACGCATATCCTGAAGTCATGATCAGTTCTTTTCCCTTCGTCCACCGAAGCGCGTCCGGCGCATCCATAACCGCAACTCCCTGTACCTCTTTTGTCAGGCCTTTGTGACCGGTTATTACATGAAAATCTTTAAAATACTCCTGAGCAAGCAGTTGGTACAGCGCAATCCCCATCTTCATCTCCCCCTGTAAATAATATATATGCACAAATCCAGCCCGTTCAAGCTCGTCTTCAACGAAAGGGCTGGATTACCTTCTAACAATTATGATTCATACATCGGAACATATGCATCCCTCTTCTGGTTAAACTCCGTCAGGATAGCCTCTCTCTGATCAGGCCTGTTATACAGATCGTATGCAATGCCTGTAATAATCTGTGCAGCGCTCAGCGCGCCCTTTTCTCCCAATGAGCATCCGGCTGCTGCCGTAGCCTGCCATGTATGAGGCGCTACTCCTGCCGGCCAGCAGGAAGTAGTGACAACGCACATCGGCATAATGTGGCTGATATCCCCGCTGTCTGAGGACGCGGTCAGCGGATTGATCTGGTACAGATTGCGGTCATTCAGCTTCCATGTCATCGGCCTGCCTTCCGTATCGTATAGCTTCTGTGCTTTTTCCGCGTCTGCTTTCGTCACGGTGCCGACAAGACGGCTGGCGAACTCTGTCTCCTCATCATCAAAAACCGGAAGCTCTGCTTCTTTCATATTCTGATACGCAAGATCTCCATAGGCATGATTTTCTAGCATCTCACAGCATCCGTAATCTATTCTCACATCTGCCTCAGTCTCGGTCATGAGCGCCGCGCCTTCCGCTATCTTCCTGATTCTTTTGAGAATATCTTTCACATCCGCTATATACGGGGCCCGTACAAAATACCATGAGCCCGCCAACGGCGGAACAATGTTCGGAGCAAATCCGCCGCTGTCCGTAGTATAATGGATCCTTGCCTTAGAAGTCACATGCTCTCTTAGATAATTTACCCCAACATTCATCAGCTCGACCGCATCCAGAGCGCTTCGTCCAAGTTCCGGTGCGAACGCGGCATGTGAACTTCTCCCCCTGAATTCAAAATGTGCCGACGCGCTTGCCAGATAACCGCTGTCATATACCATATTAGCGCTCATCGGATGCCAGCTGATCGCAAAATCACAATCATCAAACATATGATAATATATCATCTTAACCTTGCCGCTTAAGAGCTCTTCCTCCGGGCATCCGTAGAAACGCACCGTCCCGCTGATCCCCTCCGCTTCCAGATAGCGTTTTACCGCGATCGCACCGATAGCCGCGGCCGCGCCCAGAAGATTATGCCCGCATCCGTGTCCCGGTTCCCCTTCCGCTACAGGCGCCTTGTTGTCCGTCACCTTCTGTGATAAGCCTGGAAGCGCGTCATATTCCCCCAGGATCGCGATCACAGGTTTACCGGAACCATATTCCGCATAAAAAGCATTCTCCATATGCTCCTCATTTACAATCTTAAAACCTTCGCCTCCAAGAAGTTTCCTGAAATAATCGGCGGACTCTTTTTCATTACCCCCAACTTCCGGATGTTCCCAGATAAGCCTGCTTGTGGTTTCAAGCAGTGACTTCATCTTCTTCACTTCATTATGAAGATCTCTTTTTTCCATTGCCATCTCTTCCCTTCGACAGTTTATCCTACTTACTCTATGCCTGTTTCTTCGCGTTAGATAAAGTTGTAATACCCACTGCAATACTGATAAACACGCACCCTAATGTTCCAAGCCAGTTAGAAGCTCCCGGAAGCCAGTTAAATACACCCATACCGATCGCAAAATAAAGTGCGAATGCGATCACAACCATTATAACACTATGTTTGATCATTTTGATGCCAAATTGAACAAACAGCGCCCCAAAAAGTGCAGGAAGAAGATAATTAAGCGCAGCCTTGACAGAATCCGGAAGCATAGCCAGTACAGAGCTTCCAAGGATCGCGCCGATCGTCAGCACGGATACATTGATGATGATGGATACAGCCATACCCAGGGTCGCAATGATAGAACCCTTCTCCGTCCCCGGCTCAACCTCCGCCGCAACCTGCGCCATACTTGCACACGGAATCCTCATATTAGAAATATTTCCCGACAAAAATGCCATATACGTTCCCGCAGGACCTACCACCGGGAAGTAAGAAATCGGCTCGACAAACCATAATACGCCAAATGCACTTGTTCCGCTGATAAATGCAGTCAGAAGCGCCGCCGGCTTCGGAACAATACCGTATACCACCGCCAGCACAAGCGCCGGAGTGAACGCAACCAAAACTCCCAGATATCCTGTTAATTTACCTATCCTATTAATCTTGGGCGTATATTCGTCTTTGTAAAAATCACTGTTCATATTCTTCTTCTCCTCCTTATATCAGCCTTATACCAGCGCCGTAATAATCATAGCGCCCAAAATCGTAATAGTAAGCGACCATTCTTTCAGCCATCCAATGTTCTTACTATTTGCTGCCTTAGTCAGCACAAACATGATAACCGCGCCTAAGATACATGCCAGCAGGTTGTGCCACGCTGAAGACATAGCCGCGGCATCCGCCTTCTGTATCATGGAATAGAACGGTTTAGATAAGTGGCTTGCGACCATGGCGGAAAATACACCGATAATCGCTGCAGAAGCGATCGTTGTCAGCATTCCTGCATTCCCCTTAGAAAGCTTGTGTTCGATCTTCTCCATCTTATTCGCTGAAAATGTCGCGAATATAACCCATCCGACAGAACATAATATCATGGTCCAGACTGCCATGCCAAGCGCCTCTTCCGTCATTGCATCCGTTCCTAATGTCACCCCTACCGCAGAGGTTCCAAGACCTGCCGCAATGGATTCAAACATAACGGAACCGATCATGGAAAGACGCATCCATCCTACCGGACCTCCTACCGTTACCAACAGTGAAAGCATACCGCTGAGCACTACTATTGACGGCCCGATCGAAGTTACAGCGCTGCTTTTCATAGCTTTCTTCATCTTATCGTCTGTAAGTCCGACCTTCTTCCCCGCACTATACGCCCCCTTTGCAAAAAGAACCGCCTGAATGATTACGAATACCACAGGAATTCCACAGGCGATCCACATAGGCAGTCCATTTGCAATCTGCATTACATCCATCTTTTGTCTCCTCCTTCATATATCTGTTTCTCTAAATTTATACAATTATACGAATTCGTCTGTACGATAAAAATAAAATAAATTTTCCTTTTCCAATCAATTTCGTATAAAGTGAAGATTTTTTCACTTTTTATGCCGTTTTTTGTAGAAAATGTCCTGACTATTCTAATTTTTCCCTAAATTAGAAAAAATTTTTCTTTTTACTTTTACCTGGAAGAGATATCCTGTTATTAATACATCGAATAATAAGTTTTTAGTATTCTAAGGAGGAAGTTAGATTATCATGAAAAGTCAGATCATGCTGGAAGCAGAACAGCTTCAAGAAGAATTGACCGCATGGAGGCGCGAGCTGCATCAAATTCCGGAGATCGGCCTCAGCCTTCCCAGGACAGTTGCATTTGTAACGAAAAAACTGGACGAGATGAACATTGCGTATACCGTTTATGAGGAGAGTTCTAATATCGCCGCCTGCATCGGCCGGGGCGATACATGCTATATGATCCGGGGCGATATGGACGCGCTCCCGATCGAGGAAAAATCCTGCGAGCCTTTTGCTTCTACTAACGGCTGTATGCACGCCTGCGGACACGATATGCATACCGCTATGTTGCTTGGCGCGGCGAAGCTGATCAAAGCGCACGAGTCAGAGCTTCACGGTACCGTCAAGCTTGTCTTCCAGTCTGCGGAAGAGATTTTTGCAGGCGCCGAAGCCGCGATTCGCTCCGGGGTTATGGATAATCCGCACGTTGATGCCGCCTTGGCGCTGCATGTATTCTCCCAGAAGCCGCTCGGCACATTAGGCGGACATCTTGCCCCCTGCGCCGGGGTATACGGTTTCCGCATTAAACTTACGGGGAAGGGCGTGCATGGTTCTACACCGGAGGACGGCGTCGATCCGATCAACACTGCAATTCATATCCATCTGGGATTACAGGAATTAATAGCGAGGGAGATCTCTGGATTTGATGAGGTTGCTTTGACGATCGGCAAGTTCCACGCCGGAAGCGCTGCAAATATTATCCCTGAGACTGCCGAGATGGAGGGAACCCTCCGTGTATTCAACCCGGATATCCGCAAAAGGATAATTCAGCGGATCCATGAGATCACACAGGGCATAGCCGAAACCTACCGCACAAAAGCCGAGATCGAGGTACTCAGCGACGTTCCTCCTATGGTCTGCGACGAGAAAGAACTTGCCTGGTGCCGGGAAGTAATCCACGAGGTTGATGATTCCCTGACCATAGATACATTTCACGCGATGGGATCCGAAGATTTTGCCTGCTACTCCGAATTGGTCCCTGCTGCCTTCTTCATGATAGGAGCGGGCGTCGACGATCCTGAAGAACGGCTGCCGCAGCATAATCCTAAGATCCGTTTTAACGAGAATGTACTTCCGATCGGCGCAGCGGTCTATGCCGCGGCTGTACTGAAGAGGCTTGGGGAATAATCCGTTGCCAGATAAGCGCAGCCTGCATTATAACAGGCTGCGCTTCGGCGATGCAGGCAGTCAAAGCCCCCGCGGCAGTCACCAAATGTGCATACAAGCATGCCCGCTTGGCTCGTTGCTCGCGAGAATAAAAACTGCATTCTTAACACTTATCGGCAATTACATAGAGCATATCTCCAGGCTCTACCCCGCCGTGAACAACCATGTTCGTCATTAGACCATCACACGGACAGATATCCCGCGAGATAACTTCTCCATCCCAGCCAACCGTATATCCAAGCTCCTGTCCCTTATGCACCAGATCTCCGCTATTGATATTAATATAATGAAGACCGCCACACTGCGCAAACAGTACATTTCCGCCGGAATACACCGTCGGCTCTACGTGTATAGCCTCACCTTCCAGCATCCCCACACACATCATCATATTCCTGAGTGCGTCACAAGCCTGGTCTACTTGTTCTTTCCTAAGTCTTCCTTCTCCTCCTATCTCAAAGAAACAGGATGGAATTCCCATATGATTTGCTTCTGCTACTGCCGAGCCTCTTCCTGGATAATTAGGCATCTGAGGTATCGTTCCCTGAGGTACTTCCCAGATTTTTTCCGACTTGAACATACGGGCCAATGCCCTTGTTTTCTCGTCTACCGGCTCTCCAATTGGAAGAATCTCAATGTTAAAATCCAAATCCTCAAATAGTTCCCCTCCATGCATGTCTACATGCCAGTCTGCAAGGCTGATAAATGTTTTGAAGATTCTGTCCGCTGCCTGCTTCGTAGGAGAAATCCCCAAATGCAGACTGTCCCTTCCCATATCTTCTCCTTTTTCCAAACCGGTTGGAAATACAGAATTCATATTCACATTGTCAAGCGGTGAGCGGTTAGCATATTTAAACTGCAGCCCCATAGGATTTTCTATATGCACAAATATTAAGGTTCCTGCAATTTCAGATGGTTCTAATTCCCTCGCCAGACGAACTGTCGCTGCCTGACCTATCAACTCATTAGGATGAACACCTGCAGTAATAACTACTGTAGGTCCTTCCTTAACACCGTTTATTACCGTCACTGGAACCTCAATTTTATTTACCGTCATTTCGGCCGCAAGAAAGTTCCATCTCACCTTACTTCCCTTAGGAATATCACGGTTATCAATTCTCATTTTCATTCCTCCTGTTCATCTAAACGCATCATTAATTTCTAAGCACCAAACAAAGTTCCCATCAATATACCGAAAAAGTTTCCAATTACATTTCCAAGAGTACCAACTAAAAGTCCCGGTATAATCAAAGCAGTCCAGTTCTTTGCAATCGCCAAAGCCATTGCTGTTGATCCGCCTCCAATATTCGCATTTGAACATACCATCGCTTCCTCAATTCCAAAATGCAGAAGCTTCGCACCCACCAGAACGAATACAATATTAATAATAACAATAATCATACATGCAACAAAAAACCACGGTGCATCTCCTACAAGAAGACGAATAGATACTGGTGCACTCATAGTTGCAAAAAATAGGTATATAAAATATGTCCCCATTTCCTGTGCTCCGCCGATTTTTGAAAGCTTGTCACTGAATGCAGTAGCAACAATGACCGAAAGAAGTGTAATTATCAAATATTTACTTCCTAAAAGTGCATTGAAAAAATTTAAGATAAAATTACTGGTAGGAATTACTGTAGAAAAAAATTCTGAAATCGGCGTCGCAACAGCCACAATTACAAGGGATAATCCAATCTCAAATGCAATATCAAACAGAGAAATCTCTCGTTTTCCCCAGTAAGCCGCTGCGCTTGTCACTGCTTCGCCGTTGTCTTCACCTGATGCATTTACTGCTTCAATCTTATCTTCATGAGGATGCAGCCAATGCTTTCTGAAAAACCGAATAGAAGGAATTACCATAAGTGCAAAAAAGAAAAACATCATCGTGAGCGCATCCGCTACATTTGCTGTCGCCACAGTTGTTCCGGTTGCTCCGTAGTTATCTGCCATCGCAACAAAGTTAATTCCGCCACCAATGTAGGAACCAGTAATCATAGCAATAAACTTCGGCGCTTCCTGTATCTGGTTTGACACAATAAAAAATGCAATAACAGAACCGGCACAGGTTCCAATTGCTCCGATGAAAAATAAAACAGTCAGTCTTCCGCTGTCTTTCAGAATAGACTTAATATCTGCTTTGAACAACAAGAGCGGCAATGCCATCGGAACAAGATATGTACCCACAAAGTCATACGCTGCGGCGCTTTCCGGTATTACCTTTAGATTTGATAACACTAATGTAATCAATAGTACCATAATACATCCTGTAATTTTTGCTGCCCAGGCATATTTTTGCTCCAGATAAATCACAAGTGCACAGATTGCACATAACAATGCAAATAACGCAATATGATTATCAGCTGCAATTAATGTCGTCATAAGAACCCCTCCTCCTTAGAATAAAATAATAATTTCAAACAATATCCTTTTCTCTGGCAAGTTGAGTAAGCGCCTCTTTAATACGCATAAACCTTCTTACTGCATCTTGCTCCTTTTTAAAACATGCTGTAACAATTCGAATATGATTTTCTCCCTGCTCTCCATATGGTGTCCCCTGATTTACAAGTACTTTTGCATGCTTTGCAATATATCCAGCAACTTCTTGCGAAGAGCCAAGTTCCCCTACATCAAGCCATGACAGTATACCGCTCTCACTCATCCTCATACGAACTCCCGGTGTATTACCCAGAATATCATAGGCTACTCTTCTCCGCCGCTCCAGAATCTCTGTGTAAGCTGGGAGAATCGTATCATCCTTTAATGCCGCAATCGCCCCATATGTAGAAATCGTACAGGGTGCTCCGACCACATTTACCGCACTCCCATAAAATACATCCATAATTTTGTCATCTGCGTATAAATAGGCGATTCTGTAACCGCTCAGTCCATATCCTTTAGAAAGTGAACATACGGTTACTGTTCTCTCCCACATCCCAGGAAGCGTACACGGACTTACAAATTCAATTCCGTCAAAAATATGGTCTTCAAAGGCCTGGTCGCAAACTAAAATCAGATCATTAGCGACAATAAATTCCGCTAATTTTTTAAGGTTTTCCTTCCGGTAAACTACCGTTGTCGGATTATTCGGATGTGTAATTACCATCATTTTTGTCTTTTTCGTCAACCGCTTTTCCATTTCATCCATACGAATCTGATAATTGTCTTCTGGATAGGTAGGTACATGGATTGCATGCGCACCCAATAACTCTGCATTTAGAAAATTATTAGGATAACCCGGATCCGGTACAAGAACCTCATCTCCGAAATCTAAAAAAGGCATCATTGCAAACAAGAGCCCGGAATCTGAACCAGGCGTAACTACAATATTTCTACCTGGATCTATCTTAATTCCATCCTTTTTTTCAATGTGGGCAGCAATTTCCTTTCGGAGTTCAGGGAGGCCAACCGGAAGCGTATAGTGAGACGGGAATCCGTCTGCCACCGCTTCCAGAGTCGCCAATCTGACCGTTTCCGGGATAGACGGATCTGGATAAAACATATCGGCCCAAGCCATATTATCCCCGCCATCCTTCTGAAACTGGCTTGCACCTTCTCCCACGTCAGCTTTTTTACTTTCTAAAAATAAACCCCCCTGCAATCTACAAAAACCTGCAGTCATCTTCTTTCTGATAGAATTCACAATCTCTCCTTTTCCTCTCCGTACATACTATCGATATGCAACAGCTTCAATCTCAATTTTTGCTCCTTTTGGCAGTGCAGCTACTTGCACACACGCTCTTGCCGGCATAGACTCTCCAAAATACTCTGCATATACTTCGTTTACTTTTGCAAAATCATTCATATCCTGCAGATAGATTGTCGTCTTCATCACCTTTCCGATATCACTTCCCGCCTCCTCAAGAATTGCTGAAATATTTTTAATAGACTGTCTTGTTAGTTCAGCGATCCCTCCTTGAGAAAATCCATCTGCTGCCGGATCAATTGGAAGCTGTCCTGATACATAGATGATTCCTTCATGCTCTATAGCCTGTGAATAAGGTCCGATAGCTGCAGGTGCATTTTTAGTGTTGAATTTCTTCATCCTCTCTCTCCTTTCTCTTTAATAAAATTTATTTTATTCAGTAAACTAATTTTTATTATATATGCTTTTTCATAATTGTCAATACATTTTTCAAAAAAATCTATTACTTTACAAAAAAAGCAAATTATGTTAAGATTTTTTTGTTATATCTTATATTCTGCAATGAAAGGTTTGAAAATTAAAAATGAATTGTATTTTAACTGAAACAGACAAAATGATCCTGAACTCATATAAGAATCTAATAAAAGGACTTGCCGATTATCTGGGACCTGGATATGAGCTGATCCTTCATAACCTAGAATCCTACGATAATTCTGTAATCGCAATAGCCAATGGTCATTACACTGGACGAAAAGTCGGCGCTCCCATTACAAATATGGCATTAAATATTCTGAAAGATATTGAAAATAACATTTCTGAGGATAATGTCACCTACTTTACAACGAATAAAAACAATAAACCTATGAAATCAACTACCATCACTATTCGGGGTGAAAAAAACAAAATTATCGGCTTGCTCTGTATTAACTTTTATCTAGACGTACCTTTTTCACGCATTTTGGACAGTTTTACACCACAGTTACATACCGAATCTTCAACCGAAATCAGTGGGATGGTGAATGAAGAATTTTTCGAAGATTCTTACGAATTGATGTCTCATCTGGTTGAAACAACAAAGAAAAAAATTATGGAGGATAACTCTATTGTATCCTCCAATAAAAACAAAGCAATTATTCTACAACTCCATGGAAAAGGCGTGTTTAATTTCAAAGATTCCGTTCAGTTTGTGGCAAATGCTCTGAACATTTCCAAAAATACTGTTTATCTTCATCTTCGAAAGCTATAATACAACATTTAGTACATAAAAAGGCGGTATAGTCCATAATTGGGACTATACCGCTATATGAATTTTCTTCCCTGCATTCATTCCGATCAAAAGCAGCTCTAATGTTTGAGGATTCGTGTTCCTGTATTTGAGATGATAAATCATCTGCTTTATCGTATTAATCAACTCCTGTTGATCTTCTGCAGAATAATCAAAATTCTCATCATACCTTCGCCTTCTACATCTATAATTAATGATACTTTACTTATAATAACACAATCAAAAAATTTATCAATTATTATCACTTTTTTGGGTGACAAATTTTGGTGACAAATCAAACCGCCGTAAAAATCAAATCGATAAAGAAGCGAAAAACCGTATTCCCAAAACTGGTTTTTAGATAAACCTATTGACTTTTTATTGGTTTTACTGAAATGTTAAAATGTGTTGCTTGCAGCAACGGGCAGTTCTGTCTACAATATTGGTAACAACTAAAAGAAAGGAGATCTTCCCCAATGCTCAATGAAAATATTAAAACAATCAGAAAATCAAAAGGGCTTTCGCAGCAAGAGCTTGCCGTTAAGCTCGACGTAGTGCGGCAAACAATATCTAAATGGGAGCAAGGACTGTCTGTTCCTGATTCAGATATGTTAATCTCTATATCGGAAGTGCTTGAAACACCCGTGAGTACATTGCTTGGAGAAAATGTCATTAAGACGGAAGTTGATGAGTTAAAGGCAATTTCCGCAAAATTAGAGGTAATAAACTTGCAGCTTGCAAAGAGAAAAACCACAAGAAAAAGAATTGTGTTTTGGATTCTTATTTTATTGTGTATAGTGATACTCTCAATTTTTGCAGTCTTATTGGCATTAGAAAGTCCTTACTCGGGTTGGAATTATAGTGATCCTGAAACCGCCGTTCTCGGGACGGCATTTCACTCATTTGAATGGCTGTTTGTCAGAGTCGCACCGATTATCCTTATCGGTACGGTCATTGGAATATTCTTGACGCGGAAGAAAGAATAATCTTCCGAAAAAGAGACATGTGGTTTTTACGGAACGGAGGAGTATCCTGTGTCTAAAGGATACTCCTGCCGCATAAGTTTTCATCTCCGGTCTGCGGGCTTCGCCTGTTTGCTGCCGCAGTTACAGTACCCGGATCCTTTTTACTGCCGGAATCGGTTGTATAGCTGTCAGAGTCCCCGGATGGTTGTTGTGTTCCGGGCTGTATCGGTGTGTCGTTATTTCCTGGGATTGACGGATTCGCCGGCCCCGGATTCACTGGGGGCTTATCTGCTTTTACTGATTTCCAGGCGACGGCAATGGGAGACAGGCCGTGAACGGTGAACCGAAGCCCTTCTTCGGTCTTCATAACTTCAGGCGCTTCATATCGCACCGTCCTTTCTTCCGGGATTACTTTCAATACTTTTGCAGGAACGCCTCCTACTACCGTTCGAGGCGAAACATCCTGCGTTACCACGGCTCCTGCAGCAACAACCGCCCAATCTCCGAGCGTTACTCCGGGCAATATTGTCGCATTAGAACCAATCCATACATGAGCGCCTATCGTTATCGGCGCATAGTGATTTTTTCTGTTCTCTTCCGGGTTAAGATCGTGATATTCTTTCCAAAATCAGTATAGAACGGCGGGAACATCCGAAACGAGCCATCCACTTTTTTCCCAATCAGCCTTCCCATTATCTCCCGAATTTCCTCCGGCGTATGATACTGCATATTCAGTTCCATGCCGATACGGACAGCCTCCTGAAAGAGTTCATTTGCATACGCATTTCTCTCGGCATTTTCCCCTGAGCCTTCCCGAAAACCATCTATCACTTCTTTTGTTGTCACAGCCTACATCTCCTTTTCCCATTCCCGAAGAGTAGAAATGCCTGTTTCATCTCCCAGCTTCTCTAACCGTCTGATTTCGTCATCTGTTAATGCGATCTGCGTTGCCTTTGCTGCTTCTTCCACCTGATATACTTTTGTTACTCCGATAATCGGGAGAGTACCCTTTGCAATCGCCCACGCTGTGGCAACCTGTGCCGGGTTGGCGTCAAAGCGGGTTCCAATAATTTCCATTTCATGGATCAATGCCGCCAGTTTTTTCAGGTGGGGATTATAAGAATCGCCGCGTCCCGTACCTGCCGGAAAAGGATTTTCCTCTGTATATCGCCCGGTAAGCGCTCCCTGTTCCAAGACCATATAAGAATAAAATGTTATGCCGTTTTCCTTACAGTAATCAAGGATACCGGCCCGCTCAGAGGAGCGGTGTAAAAGGCTGAAATGGTTTTGTACTGCCGAGATTTTCAAACCTTCTGCTGCAAGAATTTCATCCGCCCGCTTGATTTCAGCAAGGTTATGATTAGAAACACCGATTGCCTTGATCTGCCCGCTCTTTGCCAACGGAATTATATCCGGTGTCCATTTTTCAAGATCCATAGGATTGTGAATCCAGTAAATGTCGATTATATCTGTATACAAACGTTCCTTGCTGCCGTCAATCATTTCCTGCATTGCGTCCGGCGAAGCACTGGCAATCTGCGGGGTAAATTTTGTGGATAGAATCACATCCTCCCGCGATACTCCTTTTACAAAGTTTCCAAGGATACGTTCAGAGCTGCCTTCTCCATATACAGCAGCCGTATCCCATAAGCACAGCCCATGTTCTATCGCTTTCTTAAATACCGGTTTCAAATCGTCCGCAGAAAGATAATTCCCAAACACCTGATCCCCACCAGCCGTGCCAACGCCCCAAGACCAAGCTCCTAATGCAATTTTAGGTAATATTTTGTTCATGATCTAAATCCTCCGAATAATAACGTGAATGAGCGTTCTCACCGGCAATCATCAAAATCGGACGGGGTGAAACTTCCTTGATATTCGCCATGAGTGGAAAATTCCAAAAGGACACCGGCATAGTTGCCCAGCGCAAAGGTTCCGTTTTCCGCATCCTTCCAACGCTGTTCACTAAGATATTTTTTGATTTTGTTTCTCTGCTCCTCGGTATAATAATCCATGTGTCCCCTGCTCATATCACGGGACATATCATACATGGAAAGCGTGGCAACAGCCTTGATTCTGGTATCTGTACCAGCGGCCGCCGCTTTCTCCACCAAAGGACGGATCAAAAGCCAGTGCAACAAAACCGAAGGTTGCCATCTGTTGCGCGTACAGACCGGAGGCTTGCTCTTTTACCGCTCCAAAAGGCCCGGATATAATGATTGCCGGTTTTTTCGTATCCGTATGATTCTCCGGTAAGTAAAGATCTCCTGCTAGCTCAATACCGAAGCGGTTCTTGAAATGGACTTTTTTCATCTCAATTTTCGGGTTGATTTCGAATGTTCTGGTATCCATATTCAGTTCTCCTTTTCAATTTTATATTTTTTAATTTTGTAAATAAGGAAGTCAAGTCCTTGTGACTTTGATTCCATCCCTTGCTTTATCTAATCTATTTTTGTTACTTTTTCTCGAAAAACAATCATTACGGCTACTAATGTAACTATTAACACTAAAACTACTTGGAACAAATTCTCTTGATTAGTCGGGTTCTTCGTAATGATAAGTTGTCTGACAAATAAAACAATGAGAGAAGTAACAATCGTTGCAGGAACAGACTTTTTTATCATTCCAATAACAAACGGCCACCATGATAAAACGCTACAAATGATAGTGCCGGTAACTGCCATCGGCACCCATTCTGATAAATAAGATATCTGAAAAGAACCCTCCAACATATCAAAAGCATAATCCATTCCGACGATATATCCACAACAGCAAACATATCCGAACAGCAATGAAATAGCAGTAAAAGCCATAATAAGCATCATTTTTATTACGATAAGCAATTTCTTGTTTAAAGGATAAGAAAACAGGATTGTAATGGTTCGCTGGCTGTACTCACTAATCACCAATGTAGACGTAAGTATTGATGAATATATCAGAAAAATAAATGATACCAAAAGCCCTATTACAAGAAATGTGCTTTCAAATGTGTCTTTTGTCTGTTCTGGGTCGATCATGCTGTCAACCAAAGACACCGTAATAAACAATATACAAAAAGCAACTGCAAAAATAGCAGTCATTATTTTGCGGGGCAGTCTGAATTTTCTTATTTCAAGTTTCAGTAAATGAACCATTCTATTTTCCCTCCTCTGTAAGCTGGAAGAAATAATCCTCCAAGCTGTTTTCCTTTCGTCCTATGCTTTCTAAACCAACTCCATTTTTTACAAGCAACGCTGAGATTTCTTTTCCAGAAACAACGGTGCTATAAATCCTGATAATCGTATCGTCCACTACATCAAAATGTGACAGTCTCTCGTCTTGTTCCAAAAGGCAGGCGGCTTGTTTCACATTATCCGTATCTATTTCAATGTATTCTGTCTGATATTCATGAACTTCATGGATAGATATTTCTTTCAAGAGCTTTCCGCCTGCGATAACACCGATTCTGTCCGCAATCTGTTCAACTTCTGAGAGAATATGGCTGGAAATAAAAATTGTTGCCCCGTAATCCTGATGTAGCCGCCCAAATAAAAGACGCATTTCTTTTATTCCCTCTGGGTCAAGCGCATTGATAGGTTCGTCCAGTATCAACAATTCTGGTTTTGCTAAAATTGCCCTTGCAATGGCAAGACGCTGTTTCATCCCTAAAGAATATTGCGAAACTGCTTTTCCCTCAATGTTTTGAAGATTGACCAATTCCAAAACATCTTTTATACGTCTGCGGTTATGATAACCCATATAATCACAATGCAATTCCAAATTTTGTAGTCCTGTCATTTTTTCATAGAAATAAGGGTTTTCTATGATACAGCCAATCCGTTTCAGACATTCATAATTCTTATCGTCCATTTTTTCGCCAAAAATATATATTTCTCCGGAATCCGGGCGCACTAAATTCAAAAGCATTTTCATGATAGTGCTTTTTCCTGCGCCGTTTGGCCCAACAAAGCCATAGATTTCTCCCTTTTTAACATGAAGATTTACCTTGTCAACTACAACTTTTTCCTTATAGGATTTTGTCAAATTTGATGTTGCGATAATATAATCCATTTTGTACGCCTCCTTTGCTATTCCACAGTATACAAAACAGAATTCTCTTTTATCTGTCTGAAATCTAACTTTTTTCTAACTTTTTAAAATCAAGGTAAAAACTGTTTTCTGGCCTGGCTCACTGTCAACTTGTATATCAGCCCCCATTTGCAGCGCAAGATTTTTAGCAATCGTAAGCCCCAGCCCACTTCCATAGTTTTTATGCGCTGTCGTGTAATTCCTGTAAAAAATGTGTTCCCGCTCTTTTTCTGCTATGCCCTTGCCATGGTCTTCCACCTCTATCATGACCTTATCTGATATTCTTTTTAAGCGGAACGCAAGATATTTCCCCTCATTGCCATGTTTTATTGCATTATCAATTAGATTTTTCAGTATTCTGTTCAGTGCGGGGGTATCTGCATATGCATATTCCGGCAAAGGACTGATTTCTATTTCAACCTTGTATTTTCTTTCATCCAAAACATCATAATAATCCAATATTATTTCATGACATATTTGTGTAACATTTACCATGCTGGGTTCCATGTTCATATCCCCGGACGTTATTTTTGACAGAGTAAAATATTCATTTATAGTTGCAACTAATTCATTTGCTTTACTATCAATTCTAATTGCCATTTCCGTAATTTTCTCTTTTACCGGCATATCTGATACTTCTCTGTTTAGTAATTCGCTATATCCCTTTAGAACAGTGAGAGGTGTCCTTAAATCATGTGAAATATTGGTAAGCACCTGCATCATAGCTTGTCTGGAATGTTCATAACTGACTCTTTGTGCATAAAGTTCATCCAGTAATTTATTCAATTCTACTGAAAGCCCTTTAATTTCTGCATTTTCAGACGGGATTAAAATCTGTCGGTTTTCTTTCAAGCAAGGAGCCATTGTAAACCATTCTCTGATATATTTGATTTCTTTGGATGTTCTTCTGTTTTTTGACCATTCATATAAAAACATTGCGAATAATATTAGTATGAGAACAATAAGTAGTGTGTACACCAGTTATTCCTCCATTTTATATCCGATGCCCCATAAAGTTTTAATATATGTGGCATCACTGTTTGAAACCATTTTTAATTTCGCCCTCAGCCTGTTGATGTGCGTGTTCAACACGTTTTCATTTCCAAAATACGGTTCTTTCCAAATTAAATCATAAAGTCTTTCTTTAGAAAAAGCCTGTCCCGGATGAGAAGCCATTAGATTTAAAATTTCAAATTCTGTGCGGGTTAATTCCAAAACGGTTCCAGCAGCCTTTACGCTATGTGTTGTCTGGTTAATTTCTAAATCCTTAATTCTTGTGACGGTTTCTTCCTGTTGGTTGTCATAGCTTGTAGCACGCCTGATATTGGCTTTGATTCTTGCAGTAAGCTCAATTAAGGAAAATGGCTTTACCACATAATCGTCCGCTCCCAGATTCAAACCCATTGATTTGTCCGTATCATTGTCTTTCGCTGTAATAATAATAATAGGGATTTTGCTGATTTGACGAATGGCTTTGATTACTTCCATGCCACTTGTATCTGGCAACATTAAATCGATCAGAGCAAGTGCATAATCCGTATTTAACTGGAAAGCTCTTATTGCTTCAAAACCGCTATGAAAAACGTTTACTCTAAAATCTTCACTAACTAAATAATTATCAACCATTTCACAAATAGATATATCATCTTCAACGACAAAAATTTTACTGGCCACTTTCCTTAGCCCTCCCCTCCATAGTCCTTTTATCAATAGGCTTCTTTGCATCTTTTGGAAGCAGCCACATGCTTCCTATTTTTTCCGCTTTTTGAATTTTACCCTCTTTGCAGTAATATTGTACCATTCTGTTTGTAAGCCCCCATTTCAAGGCGGCTTCCTTAGTTGTCATAAAATCCATAATCGTTTCCTCCTCGCAAGATATTATATTTCGTTTAAGCGAAAAAAACAAGTTGCTATTGTACTTGCTTTTTTATTTTGAAAGAAGATATAAGAATAATATGGATTTCGTAGTAATCGGCATTGTGTGTAAAATCCAAACTTATATAAAATCCAAACTTTTCTGAAAACAGCTTGATAATTGGGGATTCTTGCCGGAAAAAGTTTGGATTTCTTCTAAGTTTGGATTTGTGGGAATGTGTATAACTGGCTATCTCATGGAATTGTGGGTAACTCTGTTTGCAGGACGTGTGAAAGCTGCACTTTAGCTTTTCCATGTGCTGTGAATAGAGTTATCCATGATTCCATAGCCTGTTATGCACATTTCCATAATGCTTGTCTTTTGGTCTTTGCTTTCTTTGGTTCGGAATAGTGTGGTGCTGGTGGTCTATCTCTTGTTTTCGGTTGCTTGCTTCTTTACCGTACATGAGCATTAGCACCGGCTATCTCATCAAATGGGAAGAAACTGCCGGGACAGGTGGTCGGCGTGACGTCCTTGTGTTTCTTTACGGTCGTTATGCCGTACTTGGCTTTCAGATGTGCGACCAGTTCCTTACCTGCTTTCTTCTGGGCATCCGGCATCGTCCGCTCCACATCATAATCACCCTCAAAACAGATCCCTATAGAATCCGAATTTCCGCCAGATGCATGAGCCCCGACAGTGTTATCCGGCCGGCCTTCCCAGATCGTACCATCCTTTGTAATGTAATAATGGTATCCGATGCCGGCCCACCCATTATTTAAATGGCATGCATGACATTGATATACACTGAATTTCTCCGCATCCGCATGATGCAGGACAATACATCTGGTACTCTTCCTTACTGACAACGAATTTCTAAATTGTAAACTTGGTTTCTGAATGTTCATATTCTGCTCCTTCCTGCCGGCTCTTGCGCCGGCGCAAAAAAAGAAAGCCGTTACTTTTCACACCCACGCCAGTAATAGGCTTTTTAGAAAGTGTTGGTAAATGTGCTGAAATTGAAAAAATTTTTATCCACAGTAAATGATACGTTTGAGGACAAAATGTTAATAATATTTTGTCCTCAGGTATTTCTTGTGGATAACATTTTCTCCTTTCTGTTTTTCGTCTTAAAATCCCCTTCTCACATCTTTTTCTGCGTGGTTTGATATCCATTTGTCTTGAAAAATCAACGATTTATCCCTGGCAAAATGACGAATACCAGATTTCCTTCATTCGCTTTTTTTCCAGATTTCTGCTATACTTTTTTTATTACAAGTGCGGAGGCAGCAATGAGTAAAGAAACATCACTTATAAAAAAATATGAATTACAGATCTCTAAATTGGAGAATGCTCTTAAAGAAGCAGAAAATGTAATCCGAATCCAGGAAAAATGCATTCGGACTTCGGAAGAGCTTCTTGAACAGAAAGAAGAATATATTTCCATGCTGACATTACAACTGGAAGAGACAATAGAATTAAGCAGAACGATGGCACAGGTATTAGATTCCCGCCCCTAATTCATCAAAGGAGAGTACAGATGAATCCATTTGAATATACAAGTGCATTACAGTACAAAGTGAAATCACTGGCACAGCAGATCGCCGAATTTAAATCCGGCGAGAGATACCGGAAATTAGAAGAAGAATATAAGAGTATTATTCGGAAACTTGAAAAAAATATCCGGGAATTAAAACAAGAATTAGCACAGGCACGTAAGGAAATCCGGTCTGTCCGGAAGCAATGGATGGAAGCAAATGATGATCTTTACCACGAATGTCAGAAAGAACTTGACAGGAAAGACCGTCTCATTGCAAAGCTCAAAAAAGAGAATCTGGAAGTTGTTCGCCAGAGAGATGAAGCATTAGATAAATACCGTGATATGAGACGGGAATTCTACCGGGTAGGGGCGGAACTGGAAGAAGAAAAAGGCCTGAACCAAAAACTGACTGCGCAGGTCAATATGGATTTTGAGAATTCATCCATCCCCTCTTCCCAGCAGAAACCCGGCAGGAAAAAAATCCCGAACAGCCGGGTAAAAACTGACCGGAAACCAGGCGGACAGCCAGGCCATGCCGGACACCGCAGGAAGCTCCATGCCGTAACAGAGACACATGAAATCCCTGCGCCTGCAAAATACCTGGATAAAGAGAATTATTATGAGACAGGAAAAATCATTCGGAAACAGAAAGTGGTCATCCAGATGTCTGTAGCGGTCATGGAATATACGACAAAGGAATACCGTGACAAAAGAACCGGAGCCCGTGTACATGCTCCATTTCCAGAAGGATATATTAATGAAGTGAACTATGACGGGACGGTGAAGGCACTTGCCTTTCTCCTGAGCAATGAATGCAACGTATCCCATGGAAAAATAAGAAAGCTAATCTCAGAATTGACAAAAGGCGAGATCGAACTGTCCGACGGCATGATCAATGGTCTTACCAGGGAATTTTCAGCGAAAACAGCGGAAGAGAAAAAAGAGATTATAAAGAAACTAATGCAGTCTCCGGTCATGAATGCAGATTTTACAAACGCATCTGTAAATGGGCACAGTGCGCAGGTCCTTATACTTGCATCCCCGATCGCAGATGTGGCACTTTATATAGGCAGGGAGAAAAAAGGGCATAAAGGAATAGAAGGAACGCCGCTTGAGAATTATGTTGGGATTGTCTTGCATGACCATGACAAGACATTTTACCGTTATGGAACAAAACATCAGGAGTGTACCCAGCATGACTGCCGCTATCTGATCGGAAGCGAGCAGAATGAGCCGCAGCTGGAATGGAACAAGGAGATGCACGGATTGTTCCAGGAGATGCTGCATTACCGAAATGGGTTGGGGGAGAAAGAACTTGATCCGATAATTGTTGAGGGATTCGAGAAAAGGTATGACGAAATCCTGAACAAGGCGGAGAAAGAATATCAGGATGAGCCGCCGACTGAGTATTATAGGGAAGGGTATAATCTATTTCTCCGGTTAAGGGAATATAAAGAAAGTGAATTATTGTTCCTGCATGATAAACGGGTTCCAGCCAATAATTCCCTATGTGAAAGATTGGCAAGAGTCTATAAACGAAAACAGAAGCAGGCAATTACTCTGCGGAGCCAAGAAAGTTTAAACGATATTTGTAATGGCTTAAGCATAGTCTATTTGTTACGCGCACAAAATGTAGATGTATATCAGAAGATAACAGAAATATATGAACGGAAACGCCCGCCCAAAATAAAACAGGAAAAGGTTGTTGCTAAAGCTTAACGCCAAAGCAGCAACCTTTTCTTTATTATACAGATGGCGTGGGTGTGAAAAGTAACCACTTTTTTGGTAACAAATTAAACACCTATTGACTTTTTATTGATTTTACTGAAATGTTAAAATGTGTTGCTTGTAGCAACGGGCAGTTCTGTCTACAATATTGGTAACAACTAAAAGAAAGGAGATCTTCCCCAATGCTCAATGAAAATATTAAAACAATCAGAAAATCAAAAGGACTTTCGCAGCAAGAGCTTGCCGTTAAGCTCGACGTAGTGCGGCAAACAATATCTAAATGGGAGCAAGGACTGTCTGTTCCCGATTCAGATATGTTAATCTCTATATCGGAAGTGCTTGAAACACCCGTGAGTACATTGCTTGGAGAAAATGTCATTAAGACGGAAGTTGATGAGTTAAAGGCAATTTCCGCAAAATTAGAGGTAATAAACTTGCAGCTTGCACAGAGAAAAACCACAAGAAAAAGAATTGTGTTTTGGATCCTTATTTTATTGTGTATAGTGATACTCTCAATTTTTGCAGTCTTATTGGCATTAGAAAGTCCTTACTCGGGTTGGGATTATAGTGATCCTGAAACCGCCGTTCTCGGGACGGCATTTCACTCATTTGAATGGCTGTTTGTCAGAGTCGCACCAATTATCCTTATCGGTACGGTCATTGGAATATTCTTGACGCGGAAGAAAGAATAATCTTCCGAAAAAGGGACATGTGGTTTTTACGGAACGGAGGAGTATCCTGTGTCTAAAGGATACTCCTGCCGCATAAGTTGTCATCTCCGGTCTGCGGGCTTCGCCTGTTTGCTGCCGCAGTTACAGTACCCGTATTCTTTTTACTGCCGGAATCGGGTGTATAGCTGTCAGAGTCTCCGGATGGTTGTTGTGTTCCGGGCTGCGTTGATGTGTCGTTATTTCCTGGGATTGACGGATTCGCCGGCCCCGGATTCACTGGGGGCTTATCTGTTTTTACAGATTTCCAGGCGACAGCAATGGGAGACAGGCCGTGAACAGTGAACCGAAGCCCTTCTTCGGTCTTCATAACTTCAGGCGCTTCTACTTCTCCCGGCTTATATCCGTTCATCTCATGTGTAAACATATGCGTTATAATGAAATCATACTCTGTGCCGTTGGTTCCTTTGGGATAGGGCAATGTCACAGGCAGTCCTTCCGGCGGGAAATTCTCCGGCGATGCAGTTTCCCAGGTCTTACCGCCGTCCAGGCTGATCTGAAGCCTGACGTCATAGAGCGCTGTATTTTCTTTGAGATATCCCTGATTTTCCACTGCCGCACGGGTAAGCGCTTGCTTAATCTTTTCCTCGGTATCTATTCCGGCTGCGATCAATGCTTCCGGGATGTCTTTGATCCCTTCCGTGATATCAATACGCATCTCTTCGCCCATGATGACGGATACCGTTAATTCTCGAACGACGCTGTGCGTTGACGCATCATAACCTTCAACGTCTGTATAATCATAATTTGTGTCATCTACTTTCAGCCTGGCTTTGTAGCCTGGTTTCGTGCTGCTGACAGTTTCATCCGGCGCAAGCCATTCCCATCCCTGGGGCAGAACGGCCAAAGACAGCGGCGCACCTTGCTTGGTACTTAAGTTTTCAGGAAGCGTAATCTCTGCCGGGGGAGCTTTTGTTATCTCGAATTCTTTTTCAGCCGGAGCAGATGATGCATAGTGACTGTCCTCTTCTACGAATACTGACACCTTATAGTTTCCGGCATTCACAGGGGCATCCGTCAATGTCTTCCAGCCATCTGCAGCCTTCTGATACCATGTGCAGCGCAGTTCGCCCTGGCTTCCGCTTATCATAACATCCTCCCTGTTGATTGCCGCAGGCTGTCCGTCATACATCTTGTTTAGATTGGAAGAATCCTTGAATGTGACCGTGCTGTCATTCTTGCCGATCACAAATTCTACAGGGTCACTCTCAAGGCCCAAATAATCTTCCGTCTTTGCAACAATGGCTTTCACATACCAGGTGCCGGGTTCTGTCGGTATCTCAGCGCTGTAGGAATTGCTGTCGGAAGCTGTGCCGTAGAGATACTGCACTTCTCCGAATCGTGCTTCTGCATGGGGCGTTGACGGAACATCACCATATTTCCACCCAGAGATTGCGGTAAGTTTCGTAATCCATTGATTGGTCCAGATGAAATGCAGAGTCACTTTCATGGACCTATTATTACCACAGTCATAGGTGTATGTGACATCTTCCCCAAACGGAATATTTGTCAGGATCATGCCGTCAACGGAAAGCTGCGCGTTTGTTAAATCCGATATCTTGGATGGATCCAGCTTCGGATCTGCTGAACCCAGATCATAAGAACTCTGGTTTTCTGCCAAAATAATTGTGTCATACTGTTCACAATCTTCAAATGTTGTTACCTTATCTGGAATGATCAGGCTTTTTAAACGGTTGCCTGTGCAGCCTAAGTTACTTATATCAATATTTCCGCTTACATCTAACATCTCTAACTGATTATTCCGGCACCAGAATATTATCAAATCTGGATTCTTGCTCACATCCATCTCTTTCAATTGATTATCATCGCAGTAAAAATAATGCAGATCAGCATTCTGGGATACATCCAGTGTTTTCAACAGGTTTTTCCTTGTATCAAAATAATCTAATATGGATTTATCTTTCACATCTATCTCTGTCAGTCGGTTATTGGCACAGACTAGATTCTTGAGCTTATTGTCCCCGGTGATATTTAATTCTGTCAACTGATTATCCGAACACCGCAAATGGGACAAATTCGAGCAATCACTGACATCCAGGGATGTAAGCTGGTTCTTTTGGATGGAAAGGGTTATCAAGTTAGAAAAACCTTTGAGCTGGATTTCTGTCAGCTGATTGTTTTCGCAACTCAGTGAAGTCAGTGCAGTATTTCCGCTAAGATCTAATGTGGTCAATTGATTGTTTTCACATCGAAGCTCTTTAAGAGCCGGATTTGAAGCAAGATTCAGCGCTGCCAGTTGATTGTTGTAGCAATATAGACTTTTTAGCTGTGAATTGCCGGCTGTATCCAGAGCAGTAAACTGGTTATTGTCGCACCATAGAACCTGAAGCTGTCCATTGCTGCTAAGATCCAGTTCTGTCAATTTACATCCGCTACAGTATAATGTATGCAGTTCCGTACAGTTCTTCACATTCAGCGTCGTCAGATTCCAAGTCTCTGAGCAGTTCAAATACTGAAGCTTAGTGTTCTTGCTCACATCTATGGACTTCAGATACGTGCCGTTACAGTGCAGAGTCGTCAGATTCTCGAAATGCTCGATTCCTGCAAGACTTTCGGCATTTAAACTTCTGTTTTTCATATCTAATACCGTTATTAATTCAATCTCGCCGGCGGTAAATTTGTTCGGGTCGCTATGGAATTTTAGCATATTGGGATCAGTCCGCAGGTATTCCCGAAAACCTGCATCCGGGAAATTCTCTTCATTGATCTCCACATCCTCCATCTGTGCGCACAATGCAGTCATCATGGTCATTTCCGATATACCGTAGAATAATATGGCAGACAGTACGATCATCAGGATGCGTTTTAAGATTTGCTTTTGCGTAGTCATTACTTCTTTTCCTCTCTTCTTATAAAATCCCTAAATCTCTGGCTGTAAGCACTGCATCCGCCTTGCCGCAAACACCCAGCTTCCGGTAGTTCTCCTTCACATGATACTTCACCGTTGCCTCCTTCATGGAGAGCTCCCCGGCGATCTGTGATGCGCTCTTTCCTTCCGCCTGCAGGCGCAGGATGGCTAATGCCGCCTCACAGAAATCCGGCGCTTTGGCAAGCCGGCCTTTTAAATACGCCGGGTAGCGCACCGCCACCTTCCCTGTTTCCTCTATGAGCCGGGACAGCCATATCTTATCCGGCACCTCCTTTTCCAGAAGGTTCCTCCCCGCCGCCGCAAACAATTCCTGTGCCGCCGCCCCTTCCTCGCTGACAAGGCGTATAAAATGATATCCGCAGGCTTCCTTCAGCGCAGGGAAAAATTCCTCCTTCCACTCCCCGCCTGTCCGATATTTCGCTATGGCGCTAAGGAGGCACACTTCCATGCGGATATAGGTGCGCCCGCATTTTTCCGCATAATAGCGCAGCTTTTCCAGTAATGCCTGCGCTTTTAAATACTCCCCAAGCGAAAGGTAACAGCGCACTTTCGTAAGATAACGGTAACGATTTAAAATACAGAACTCTCTGTCTTCGTCCGGGGCCCGCCCCATCCACGCCAGCACCGCCTTCCTGTCACCCCGGTAAAGGGCAAGACGGCACCGCAGGGCTGCTATGTTTGGTAAAAGCTTCACCGCCCCCTGTCCTATGACACTTTTTTCAAAGGAAGCAAGGACTTCCCCTGCCGTCTGTATCTGCCCCTGAAGGGTGTCAAGCCGTACCTGAAGGCCCACGGCGGCAAAGACGATCTCCGCCATACCCCCGCCCTCCGCCTCCATCTTCGCACGGGCAAGAAGCGTCAGGACTTCGTAGGTATCCCCGCCTTTTTCATAAAGGCTCTCGCCTAAGGCCGCTTTCACAAGCCCTTTCCCGTACCGTCCCAGCACCCGCTCCACCAGTTTCCCGATGGTTGCTGCAAGATTCCGATCTTCCCTGCTCCAGTGACAGAAGTCCTTGCCCCCGTTCATGGTGCTTGGGCAATTGGCTGTCACCGAAAATTCCGGCAAGCTCATCCCTTTATCAAAGATCAGGGAGGGCATTTTCTTCATAATCCCGATCATGTCCGCGCTCCCCCGGTGGGGCAGCGCGATGTCGAGGTAGGCAAGACGGCTTAATGCCTCCCGCCTGCGTCCGCCTTTCGCGGCTGATGCAAAACCTTCCAGCTTTTTATACCAGTATTCACTTTCCTCCTCCTGGAGCAGCAGGGAATAGAGCATGCTCATCCCCGCCATCAGTACCGGGCTCTCCTCCAGTTCCTTTTCTTCCATCTGTAAATAATAATGGCGCAGTTCAAAGTAATGACCGTTGCCAGGGTTCAGCCGCGCATTCCTGATCAGTAACTCCCTGATTCGTTCCTTATTGCCGCACTGTTCAAACATGGCAAGGGCAGGCACGATCTGCCCCTGCATCTCATAATACAGCCCCGCATTATACACATGTCCTGCCCTCTCTTGGGGGCTGTACTCCTTTGCCGCCCGTCTGCGCAGCGCCCTGATAAGCTGCGGCCGCAGGCGGTATACGCCGTCCTCGCAGGAAATGAAGTTCCCGGTCTCCACCGCCCTCTCCAGAAGCTCCGGCGCATGGCAATTCCCCGTGACCATCTCCGCAAAGGGCAGGGTAAATTCATCGGCAATGCTCACCTGCATCAAAAATTCCAGAAGATCGCTGTCCCACTGTACCATCACGTGGCTTTCCAGATACCCCGCAAATGCCTCCGCGATCTCCTGCTCCAGCTTTGGACCGGGGCACAGGCCTTCCAGCATCTTAAGGGCGGCATGGCGCACGATATAGGCATTACCCCGGCTTCTTTGCGTTACAAAAGCCAGCTCTTCCTCCGTGATGTCTAGCCCCTGGGACACCATGTAGGCGTCGGTCTCCTTTTCCTTAAGCCGGAGATCATCCTCCGTGATGACGAGTAATCCTCCGCCCACATAGGGCGGCATCAGCCAAGCCGGGATGGGGCTGCGGCAGATCAGGATGAGCCATACATCCTGCCGTTTTATGAGGGAAAGGACAGCCCTGCGCCCCTCTGCATCTTTCAGCAGGTGCAGGTCATCCACAGCCACCACCGTCCGTGTTTCCGCCTCTTTTCCTCTTCCATCCTGTGCCGCCTCCAAAAGACCTGCAAAATCCTCTGCACAGGAAATATAACGGTACCTGCGCTTTGATAAGTATTGCTTCACCAGTTCCGTTTTCCCATAGCCGGTTGCCCCATAGATATAGACTGTCTTCCCATGCCTTTTTGCCGCCCGCAGTTTCTTTAATGCGGCCTCCGGCACTATATACCCTTTATCCAACTGACTTTCCCCCTTCAAAAGCCTGAGACTGCCACACCCTTCAGGTTATCCCCAGATCAAAAAAAGGACCGGCTATACTGCTTGCTTAACAGATTGTGCGCTTTACCCATCTTTTTCAACCTCATTTCCATAAAGTTTTCACGTCACAGATGCATGATGTATCAAAGCTACGCTTTATTTTACGCCACTTCTTCTGTTAAGTCCACTCTCCAAACGGATAGTCTGGGGCACTTTTTTTGTTTTTTCAAAAAAGTTTCAAAAAAATTTTATAATTTCTCTTGTTATTGATCCAATTTCGTTCTGATTTATATTCATTTATATATTATTCCCCTGTACGATTCAAACATAATAAAAGGCCAATCCATACGAGACAGAATGACCTTTTCGGGCAAGATACGCTTGCCTTGCAATATCAACAAAAATGCAGCATATAGACACAGCCCCATTGAAATCTTTAAAAGTAACATTGCCAATCGATGCCTTCCGTAGTAAGCATATTCAGAAAACTCTGTTCCACAGAATATGCTGCATAGGCAATAAGATACGGTTCGCACCCTCCCTGAACAGCTAAAATGCAGAACATAATCATCTCCCCTCGCGCCAGATCAATTCCTGTTCGGGCATAATAATCCCTATAACAATTTGCCGCTGCATCAATAATCAGATATTATATTGCGGAAATACGGAACCGTTCATAAAATTCTTCAAGGCATGACATTTATACAAAGAAAACCCCGCAAACACTGATGTTTGCGGGCTTTTTCAAACTCCCCGAGTTGGGCTCGAACCAACAACCCCACGGTTAACAGCCGTGTGCTCTACCATTGATACACTTACATACCGGAAAATCTCTTTCATAAATTATTCAAGTTGCTTTCAATTTCTTATTTGCTTTCAGAATTGCTTTCAATTTTTCGCTTGCTTTCAAGATTGCTTTCAGTTTTATAATCCAGTAATCCTATAATTGGTTGCAACTGATTCTTTCTGCTTTTGCAAAACTCCAACCTCAATCAATCTATTCAAATACCCTACCGTAGTAGTCGTACCCTTTCCGCAAATTGTTTCTGCTGTTGCACGGTCAATTTCATCATGAGTTTTAAAATATTCAATAATTGGGTATATTTGTTTCTTCTCTCTCTCGCTTAACTTTTGGCTGCATACGTCTAACATATACTCATATATTTTCTTTCTGTCTTCCATGGTTTCTTTTTCTTCTTCTGTCATCTCTCTGAAAGCATTGCCCAACAATGGATTTCCACGATCATCAGTTAGCCGATATCCATCTGAAGTTAAAATGTAGAATGTTTCTTCTATCATTTGATTTTCTTTTACAGCCTTATTTTCGCTAAGAATTTTTAGATACTTTTCGCATGCGAATGAATTGATAGTTATCCCAATATCTGTTTTTTCTAAAATAGGTAATTTAGCATTTATTTTCTCACATTCAACTCGTACCTTCCAAAAGCCTCTTCCCCAAGATTCTATCTCCCCAGCCCGGTAAAACACATCTGCGATTTTAGGATTATATGGCACGGATTCATGCTGCTGATATAAGGAAGCGCCTATCGGAATACTCTCAGGCCATTTCCCGACATTAAAAATCTTAATATGGTCTTCATATACGGAAATCTGTATTGGCGTGCCTTTCTCGTATTGCTTATGGTTAACAGGGTTCAACAACAGCTCTCTGATGATTTCACCAGGAAGCATATATGTCTCCATTCTCTGTAACTTATCATAAGAAATCAAAGCTTTGAAATACTTCGTATATAATACATCCATCGCTCTGTCAGCCTGCGTAATCAATGGTCCATGAATATCGTCCTTATATATAATATCTGCATCTCTATTCTTTCCATATGTCCCCGCCGGTGCAAAAAAAGCTATTTTAATATATGCCCCTGTAACATACTGTTCAGGATCCGGATGAAACAAAAGAATTGCAGCGCGGGTCAAGTAGTTTCCATCATATAGTTTAAGGTTTTTAAGCAGAACTTCATCTGACACATCTACTTCAGATTTACTCATCCTGCTATTCTTAACAGCTTTAGAACGAAAAGCATTTAACGCATTCTTATCAAGATCTTCCACAGAAACTCCTGGTATGGGAACTGAATCCCATGTTTTTCCTGCACGCTCTAACAAAAAACTCTGCAGTTCAAATCCCTGCAGTTCTCTAAGCGTAGAGCCTGACCTTTTATAATATTTCCCATCACAGCTTATTGCAAAAGGATAGCGTTCAATCGCTATACTAATATAATCAAGCCTTCCTTCTTGATTAAAATAGATTGGGGTTTCTTTTTCTAATCTTAAAATAGCCTGTTTGCATCTTTTAATTTCTGTTTCACCGCAATTATCAATTATCTCTGAATTAATTTTGCCACTTGCATATTTATTTACAAGTTTTTCAGATATATTGATTGGAACATTATTCCCATACCTGATATTAACTCCCTGCCTGTCTGCATGATGTATTTTTATACTTGCAACAATCCCTAATTTGTCATTGATCTTATTAGGCAAGGATTCAAGAAGAATTCGGGAATCTTTAAGTCCAACAACATATCCGTCATCATTGACTCCCACATAAAGGATTCCTCCATCCATATTTGCATAACCACATAACCACTTTAAAAAATCATCATTCCAAGACCATTTCCACTCAGTATATTGATTCTCTCCTTCAGATATATCCAAATCTCTGTTTTCGTATATACCCATTTCTCTGTCCATTCTTCCTTACTGCCCATCCTTCATTAAAACATACTCATTTATCTCAAACACTTATAATTCCGAATACTCAAATACAGCGCGCTCCCGCTTCATTTATAAGTTACTTTTTACAGTTCAAAATTTTTTCTAATAATCCCTGTTTTCAATATACTCTACCACAGAAAACTGATATATAACCTTTACAGATACTTTATCTTTTGCTGCATATTTCTTACCTTGTTTTTCAAAAAAAATACACAAAAACCTGTAAACAACCGCGTCTACAGGTTTTGCTAAACTATTCTATTAACTCCCCGAGTTGGGCTCGAACCAACAACCCCACGGTTAACAGCCGTGTGCTCTACCATTGAGCTATCGAGGATTATTCTATTAATCGAAAGAAACACTAACTATATTATACTCTTCCGTATCGTATATAGCAAGTGTTTTTTATCATGTACCTTCAAAACTGCATACAAGAAATCCTGTTCATCCTTCTTCTACCTATCTCCGCTTTGGTCATGCCCTCGACCGATTAGTTGCGGTCAGCTCCATACATTACTGCACTTCCACCTCCGCCCTATCTACCTTGTCGTCTTCAAGGGGTCTTACAACTTGCGTTGGGATATCTCATCTTGAGGGGGGCTTCACGCTTAGATGCCTTCAGCGTTTATCCCCTCCCGGCTTGGCTACTCTGCCATGACCTTGATAAGTCAACAGATACACCAGCGGCCAGTCCATCCCGGTCCTCTCGTACTAAGGACAGCTCCTCTCAAATATCCTACGCCCACGCCGGATAGGGACCGAACTGTCTCACGACGTTCTGAACCCAGCTCGCGTACCGCTTTAATGGGCGAACAGCCCAACCCTTGGGACCTACTTCAGCCCCAGGATGCGATGAGCCGACATCGAGGTGCCAAACCACTCCGTCGATGTGAACTCTTGGGAGTGATAAGCCTGTTATCCCCAGGGTAGCTTTTATCCGTTGAGCGATGGCAATCCCACTTTATACCACCGGATCACTAAGTCCTACTTTCGTACCTGCCCCACCCGTCGGTGTCGCAGTCAAGCTCCCTTCTGCCTTTGCGCTCTCCGAATGGTTTCCGTCCATTCTGAGGGAACCTTTGAGCGCCTCCGATACCCTTTCGGAGGCGACCGCCCCAGTCAAACTCCCCACCTGACATTGTCCCCAGGCCGGCTTACGGCCTCTGGTTAGAAATCCAATACTGCAAGGGTGGTATCCCAACAGCGGCTCCATGGCAACTGGCGTCACCACTTCTCTGCCTCCCACCTATCCTGTACATGCAATACCGAATCCCAGTATCAAGCTGGAGTAAAGCTCCATGGGGTCTTTCCGTCCTGGCGCGGGTAACCAGCATCTTCACTGGTACTTCAATTTCACCGGGTGCATTGTCGAGACAGTGCCCAAATCATTACGCCTTTCGTGCGGGTCGGAACTTACCCGACAAGGAATTTCGCTACCTTAGGACCGTTATAGTTACGGCCGCCGTTTACTGGGGCTTCAATTCTAAGCTTCGCTTTCGCTAACCTCTCCTCTTAACCTTCCAGCACCGGGCAGGCGTCAGCCCGTATACTTCACCTTTCGGTTTCGCACAGACCTGTGTTTTTGCTAAACAGTTGCTTGGGCCTATTCTCTGCGGCCAGTCTTACCTGGCACTCCTTCTCCCGAAGTTACGGAGTCTTTTTGCCGAGTTCCTTGACAATGCTTCTCCCGTCGGCCTTAGGATTCTCTCCTCATCCACCTGTGTCGGTTTACGGTACGGGCACAATAAGAACGATAGCGGCTTTTCTCGACGCATGGCTCACATACTTCCCTACTCTTCTTCGGTCCGCATCACGTATTCGGATCATTGTACGGATTTGCCTCTACAACTCCTACCTCGCTTGCACCGGTCTCTTCATTCCCGGCTTATGCTCTCCACACGTGTCCCCACAGTTCTGTCTTATTGTGGTACAGGAATCTCAACCTGTTGTCCATCGACTACGCCTCTCGGCCTCGCCTTAGGTCCCGACTTCCCCAGGGCAGATCAGCTTTACCCTGGAAACCTTGGATATTCGGCCGGAAGGATTCCCACCTTCCTCTCGCTACTCATTCCGGCATTCTCTCTTCCATACCGTCCACAGCTCCTTATCGGTACTGCTTCCTCCAGTATGCAATGCTCCTCTACCGATCATTTCTGATCCCTAAGCTTCGGCAGTGTGTTTCAGCCCCGGACATTTTCGGCGCAGGACCTCTCGACTAGTGAGCTATTACGCACTCTTTGAATGTATGGCTGCTTCTAAGCCAACATCCTAGTTGTCTTTGAAATCCCACATCCTTTTCCACTTAACACACATTTTGGGGCCTTAGCTGTAGGTCTGGGCTCTTTCCCTTTCGACTGCCCAACTTATCTCGTGCAGTCTGACTCCCATACACCATCTCGGCGGCATTCGGAGTTTGATATTCTTCGGTAAGCTTTGACGCCCCCTAGGAAATTCAGTGCTCTACCTCCGCTAGACTTGTATGAGGCTAGCCCTAAAGCTATTTCGAGGAGAACCAGCTATCTCCGGGTTCGATTGGAATTTCTCCCCTATCCACACCTCATCCCCACCCTTTTCAACGGATGTGGGTTCGGACCTCCATTGCCTTTTACGGCAGCTTCATCCTGGACATGGATAGATCACCCGGTTTCGGGTCTGCTCCGACCGACTTACTCGCCCTTTTAAGACTTGGTTTCCCTTCGGCTCCCTTCCTTATAGAAGTTAACCTCGCCGGCCAGCGCAACTCGCCGGACCGTTCTACAAAAAGTACGCGGTTCACCATATATAGGTGTTCCACAGCTTGTAAACATATGGTTTCAGGTTCTCTTTCACTCCCCTCCCGGGGTCCTTTTCACCGTTCCTTCACAGTACTATGCGCTATCGGTCACTAAGGAGTATTTAGCCTTACGGGGTGGTCCCCGCTCATTCCCACAAGGTTCCACGTGTCTCGTGGTACTCTGGATCCCGCCTTGTCATTCGTCTTTTCGCTTACGGGGCTTTCACCCTCTCTGGCCGGCTTTCCCAAAACCGTTCTGCTAAAACTCATGAATCAATTATGCGGTCCGAACCCCAGGATGCATGCACCCTGGTTTGGGCTCTTTCCATTTCGCTCGCCGCTACTTTGGAAATCGATGTTTCTTTCTCTTCCTCCGGCTACTTAGATGTTTCAGTTCACCGGGTTCCCTTCCTTACGTTATGGATTGGCGTAAGGATGACGGAGGTCTTCTCCGCCGGGTTTCCCCATTCAGATATCTCCGGATCGTTGGATATGTGCTCCTCCCCGAAGCTTTTCGCAGCTTATCACGTCTTTCATCGGCTCTTAGTGCCAAGGCATCCACCATATGCTCTTTTCTGCATGACCAACTGACTCGCGGAAACGGAATCGTCCCGCTCATCCTCACCGGCATAGCGTTGCCGGCGTTGGCTATAGGTCAATTATTTTTCTTCGTTTTCTTCGAAGTATTACCTCGGATGTCTTGAATTAGATATTAATATCTTCATCATTTCATTTATTTCTTGTATGCGGTTTTCAAGGTACATGCTGATGTTTTCCGGCATTATGTCAGAAAACATCCAATGGAGAATACGAGATTCGAACTCGTGACCTCCTGCTTGCAAGGCAGGCGCTCTCCCAACTGAGCTAATCCCCCGTTAGGGTTTTTAATAAATTTACTGGGCTTAAGTGACCTTACCTCTATGGGTGAAGGTTTACTTACTGGGCTTAAGTGGGCCTTACCTCTTTTACCGTAAGGCTTACTTACTGGGCTTAAGTGGACTCGAACCACCGACCTCACGCTTATCAGGCGTGCGCTCTAACCGGCTGAGCTATAAGCCCTTCCTTCTGATCCCGGTTCAATACGGGTATGTTCACCTCACCTTCGTTCGGTGAACGACTTAAAAATCTAACCTCAGCCATCCTTCGAATGTCTTCACTAAGATTTTTATAGTCTGGCAGCCACCTGCTCTCCCACACCGTCTCCAATGCAGTACCATCGGCCGCTTAGGGCTTAACCATCGTGTTCGGGATGGGTACGGGTGTTTCCCCTAAGCGCATCGCCACCAGACATTGCCAACGATCCTTTTGACAGAACCATCAACTTACTCTCTCCATCCTTGATAACTAAACAATAGACAACATTCCCTTACTTCTTTTCCTTTAGAAAGGAGGTGATCCAGCCGCACCTTCCGATACGGCTACCTTGTTACGACTTCACCCCAGTTATCGGTCCCACCTTCGACGGCTCCCTCCGATTGGTTGGGTCACCGGCTTCGGGCGTTACTGACTCCCATGGTGTGACGGGCGGTGTGTACAAGACCCGGGAACGTATTCACCGCGACATTCTGATTCGCGATTACTAGCGATTCCAGCTTCATGTAGTCGAGTTGCAGACTACAATCCGAACTGAGACGTTATTTTTGGGATTTGCTCACATTCACATGCTTGCTTCCCTTTGTTTACGCCATTGTAGCACGTGTGTAGCCCTGGTCATAAGGGGCATGATGATTTGACGTCATCCCCACCTTCCTCCAGGTTGTCCCTGGCAGTCTCTCTAGAGTGCCCACCTCAAATGCTGGCTACTAAAGATAAGGGTTGCGCTCGTTGCGGGACTTAACCCAACATCTCACGACACGAGCTGACGACAACCATGCACCACCTGTCTCCAGTGCTCCGAAGAGAAGGGACGGTTAAGTCCCGGTCACCGGGATGTCAAGATCAGGTAAGGTTCTTCGCGTTGCTTCGAATTAAACCACATGCTCCACCGCTTGTGCGGGTCCCCGTCAATTCCTTTGAGTTTCATTCTTGCGAACGTACTCCCCAGGTGGACTACTTATTGCGTTGGCTGCGGCACCGAATGGCTTTGCCACCCGACACCTAGTAGTCATCGTTTACGGCGTGGACTACCAGGGTATCTAATCCTGTTTGCTCCCCACGCTTTCGAGCCTCAACGTCAGTCATCGTCCAGCAGGCCGCCTTCGCCACTGGTGTTCCTCCTAATATCTACGCATTTCACCGCTACACTAGGAATTCCGCCTGCCTCTCCGACACTCCAGCCACACAGTTCCAAATGCAGTCCCGGGGTTGAGCCCCGGGCTTTCACATCTGGCTTGCACAGCCGTCTACGCTCCCTTTACACCCAGTAAATCCGGATAACGCTTGCCCCCTACGTATTACCGCGGCTGCTGGCACGTAGTTAGCCGGGGCTTCTTAGTCAGGTACCGTCATTTTCTTCCCTGCTGATAGAGCTTTACATACCGAAATACTTCATCGCTCACGCGGCGTCGCTGCATCAGGGTTTCCCCCATTGTGCAATATTCCCCACTGCTGCCTCCCGTAGGAGTCTGGGCCGTGTCTCAGTCCCAATGTGGCCGGTCACCCTCTCAGGTCGGCTACTGATCGTCGGCTTGGTGGGCCGTTACCCCGCCAACTACCTAATCAGACGCGGGCCCATCTTACACCACCGGAGTTTTTACCGCTGTACCATGCGGTACTGCGGTCTTATGCGGTATTAGCAGTCATTTCTAACTGTTATCCCCCTGTGTAAGGCAGGTTGCCCACGCGTTACTCACCCGTCCGCCGCTCAGTCACAAAAATCTTCATCCGAAGAATCGAATTAAAGTGCTTCGCTCGACTTGCATGTGTTAGGCACGCCGCCAGCGTTCATCCTGAGCCAGGATCAAACTCTCGTCTAAAAAGCTTAGGTTTGGTTTTATACAAACCTTAGCGTTTAGGCGCTTCGCAATACTTAGCGAGGTTTTTCACAAGCTTAGTATTGCCGAAGCATCCTTTAAGTCCAATCCGGGTCAAGAAAAATGCTCGCTTTTCTTTTCCCGTTTACTTTACTGTTTTAAGGTTGACATCTTTCGATGTCTCGTTCTGAATTTCTGAATTTTTCTCTTATAAGAAATTTTCAGGGATGTTGTCTATTGTTTAATTATCAAGGTTCTCTGCTGTTGTCTTGCTTGCGACAGCTATGATAGATTACCATATCTTTCTCAGTTTGTCAACAACTTTTTTAAATTTTTTAAAATTTCTTTTTCGCTGTCATTTTTCAAATTGCTTTCATCTGACAGCTAAATTAGATTACCATATTTGGCGAATCCTGTCAACAACTTTTTTACATGTTTTTCCAAAAAATAAAGAAGCTGTCATGCAATCTTTTATCCATACAATATATAGATATGAACCCCAAAGATTCATCATATATATTGAAGAAATGCATACTGCAGTCCAGCCTCTTTTTATCCAAATTATTGTCTTACTTAAATATCGTAGCCAGCTTCATCACCGGATTATAATCATACAATACCTTCAGGAATTCACTCTCCTGTATCATCTCGAAGAACATCTTGCCAACCGGAGTCGTGAAGAATAACGTGACGAGCAGATAGAGCAGCCAGACGATCACCAGCGCTCCCACGGCTCCCATGAGCCCGCCCACAAGATGATTCACCGCGCCGACTCCCGGAAGATCCGCCACGATATCCAGCGCAAACACGACAGCCCTGAATATGATCGTTACCAGCAGAAATGTACACAGGAAAGATACAATATTAATAAGCAGCTTGGCAAGATAACTCCCCACATACTGAGCGAAGGTCTCCACCCCCAACTGCTTGTAGATCTCACTGTTGTTGTTCTCCGTCAGCAGCTTCTTATACACCTCCGGAATATCTGCGTTTTGGATCACCTCGGTCTGTACATCCCGCGGAATCTCTGTCTCACCCAACACCTCCTGCGCCGAACGCTGCCCGGAATTCACGCCGTCCAACACATTTCCGGAGATACCATATTTGGCAAGCTCACTCTTACTGACCCTTCCCTCCACGATATCCTCTATCGTAATCCCATAATCCGCGAGAGTATTCTCATCGACGCCCGCCGCCTTCAAAGCCTTCCTTACTCCCTCTTCCGACAATCCTTCTTCATTCACGCCCATGATCTGGGCCGCCGCGGCGTCGGTGATCGTATTGCTGATCTGCGTCTCTATCGCATCATCAAGCGGCGTAAACTCTGCAATTGCTTTCGCCACAAACGGCGTTGCAAATGATACGATCACGAAAGTAAGCAGTGTCGTCACCAGGGAAACCGTAATCTTGATGGCGCCTCTGACAGCTCCCACTATTATACATATTAGAAAGATTATCATAACTGCTATTAACAACCAATTCATATGTTCTCCTTATTTTACAAGCCGGATCTTCTCCATCCCGTCTGTACTCATCACAATGTATTTGTTAACACCCATTATCGGGAAGATCTCCAGGATATTATGCTCCATCTCGCCGACGAATTTCTGTATCCCATTCCTCATGAAGATACAGCATTCCTTCCCGTCGTACATGATCACCTGCCTCTTACAGATCTTCACATTATTGTAATCTCCTGTAAAATCCTTCGATATGACCAGCTTGCCGTCAACACTGTACAGCCGCAGTTCATATCCTTCCTTCCCCTCATTCTTAAGGATCAGGCCTATATATCTGTCACTGTGAAACACATTCTTAATCTTCTTATCGATATTGACTCTGACACTCTCCTGGGGTATCTCCCTGCCTTTATAGATCACAAGACAATCATCCCCGACCGCGGCCGACGTATCCTGATTCATAAAGAATCCAGTAGCCATAACCGTATTCTCATATTCCTGGCCGCTCACCTGGTTATCCGTCTCTTTCTCTCCCGCTTCACCGAAATTATAATACATAACCCGTGAAGTGATCTTGCCGTCCTGCGTGTGGAAATAGAGCACCTGCATCACTTCTCCGTCCTGCGACAAAGATACATCCAACGGGTAACCCGTTCCTGCCGGAGAAGTCTTATGTTCCACCAGAACATTCCCCTTTATATCATAGCAGATCACTTCCGCAGAGGAGTCATTCTTCAGTACCGCACTCACGATTCCCTGTTTTGACACAGATATTTTCTCAATAGGCATAGCAGTATGTATCTCCCCCTTGATCCCGTCCTTCTGGATCACGAAGATATCGTTGCCGCCCTTATCTGCGATCACTCCCGTCTCCTGTTCCAGTTCGATAAACGGACTCTTGATCTGATAAGAGTGATTCCACTGTTCTTTTCCGTTCTGATTAAGATAGGAGATTCCATCTCTGCTGTACTTTAAGATGCCTCCCTCAAATTCTCTGTAATTATTATTCGCCGCGCCTTCATTCTCATATACTTCCGTTATCCGCACCTGGCTGTAGGTCTGGAGATTCACCAGAAGATAGACTCCGACTGCAGCGGCAGCCAGCAGCACAAGCCCGAACTTAAGCTTCCATCTCGTCCGCTTCTTCCTGCCCCGTCCTTCTTCATCCTGGTACTGGCCGTCCTCACTGTTCAGTTCTTCCAGTATCTCCCTTACAATCCTATCTGTTGGATCCTCTTGTTCTCTGACAACATGAAGGTTTCTATCTTTTCGCCGTTTCATCCATCTCCCCTTCATTGCTATTCATTTGTTTTCTTGATTATATCATATTTTACCGCTATGGTAGTAACAATTTTTGTCCGATATAAATGAGATTGCCGTCCGACAGCCCATTCATCTTGCAGATTGCTTTCACATGGGATGTATCTCCGTACAGTTTCACACTGATACTGTCCAAAGTATCCCCCTTCTGGACTACATAGTAATCCTCGTCTCCTAGCTGCTCCTGTATGGTAGATGTCTCCGGCACCGTCCCTGCCGGCTCCTGCTCGCTTCCTACATCCACCGGCTCCGCCATATTGCCCGCCTCCACGGCAGCATTATCCTCACTGACCGTCTCCGTCTGCTCTTCCGTCTTATTGACCGACTGGGACAAGGACTCCAGAGAGTCCTGAACCGCCTCCATCCTGTCAAAATTATTAACGGTTGAAATACCGATTGCCAGAACTACCACTATCAGCAGTGTACTCGTAAGATATACGAACCTGGAATTCTGTCTTTCCTTCTCATCCAGCTTCACCCTTACTGCACTACGAAAATCCTTTGCAGCTCGATCTTCAACCATTTCACAGGGTGTCACGCCATTCTTTTTGCGTGTGGCGATCATATAATTCTGCATGGACGGATTCTTCTCATAATAGATATAATGGCCGCCCATCTGCATCAACTCTCCGTATTTGAAGGAATAGAAGACTTCCTCTTTATCCAGCGCATCCTTCCAGATAAATACCGTATTATCTTTGGCGAAAGACTTATTATGTATCCGCGAGATCTCTTTCATCTGTCCTGCCGGCTGACCGTTCTCGATCAGACACCACCCGATCTCTTCGCCGGACGGGAAGAACTGCTTGCGCTCCTCCTTGAGCGCCTTAAGCACATCCTCCTCTATGACAATCTCCGTACCCTCCATCCGGACTTCCTTCATCCTCATTGCCCCTGACACACAGACCACATCCTGTCCTTCCAGGCTCAGGATCTCGCCAATGAGTATGATGCCGACCGGAACTTCTGCTGCCTGCGTTCCAAGCTGGTTCAGATAGATATCCACATAATCTTCTACGTATATTTTAGGCTCATCGCTTACGTTTCCTATCTGTCTTACATTCTTCGGAAATTGTCTTTCCATATACTCTCACCTCATTTTGCATATTTTTGTTAATGATAGCATATGGAATTCGCGTATTTTATCAATCGATGGGGTTTGTCCCGTGAAATTTCCGGCACGTTACAGTCACTTTCGACGGGTTGTCTCAAAGGCTCCGCAATACTTGTCTGTAAACGTCGTAATCCACCCTTCCTTCGTCTTGGGCATCCGGTAAAATGTAACCGGCCACATATGATTAATGATAATATCCTTTTCCGTCTTATTCAGCCAGAAATTCTTCCTTGCGTTGCGGTAAGCAGCGCCGGGATGGGTCAGCCCGTGGAAATGATCTCCCGTCCTCGCGGCATGCGTATGCCAGTCATACAGGAACAGATCGTGGAGCATCCCCGCCCGCGCCGCCGAACGTGCATCCAGATGCAGCAGACGGCAAAGCCAGTAATTATAATAGGCAACATTCAGACAATGTCTGTAACAGGTCGTCTTCCCGTGATGAGTATATTTCTTCATGTGCTTCACCACAGGATGTCTGGCAATATCCCTGATCTCTTCGAAGAATTCTCTTCTCCACCTGCGCCGGAGCTTCCTCATCCGCCGTATCGCCGCAATCCCCGGCAGCCGGTCTGTCAAACTTTTTAAATTACGCATCTCTCCGACCTCCTTACCCTGCAGATCATACCGTACAGTCGGAAATATTTTACCATGAGAACATCTCCTTGTAAATCCTTCATACGCAAAAAGGATGCGCCGCTGCCGGCACATCCCCTCTTCGCTTACTCTTTATTTCACAAATTCCCTTACCTTCTCGTAGATACTCTCTGAATCCAGCCCATACTTCTTGATCAACTGAACCGCCGGTCCGGATTCGCCGAATACATCATTGATTCCGATCTTCAGAACCTTCGCAGGCGCCTTCTGTGCAACCACATCGCACACGGCGCTTCCAAGGCCGCCGATCACGGAGTGCTCCTCCACCGTCACGATCTTGCCGGTCTTCCCGGCCGCACGGATCACAGCCTCTTCATCCAGCGGTTTGATCGTATGCATATTGATAACTTCTGCACTGATCCCCTCCGCCGCCAGCTTCTCGGCTGCCGCCAGAGATTCGGATACCGGGAGGCCGGACGCGATGATGGTAACATCCGTCCCTTCTCTCAGCGTGATCGCCTTCCCAAGCTCGAACTTATAGTCCTCGTTCTCGTTAATGACCGGAACCGCCAGTCTGCCGAACCTCAGATACACCGGTCCCACATGCTCGTAAGCCGCCTTCACCGCTGCCTTCGCTTCCACATCATCCGACGGATTGATTACAACCATCCCCGGGATCGTCCTCATCAGCGCGATATCCTCATTACACTGATGGGTCGCGCCGTCTTCTCCTACAGAGATCCCCGCATGGGTCGCGCCGATCTTCACATTCAGATGCGGATATCCGATAGAATTACGCACCTGTTCAAATGCACGTCCCGCCGCGAACATAGCGAAGGAACTCGCGAACGGAACCTTGCCCGTAGTGGCGATCCCCGCCGCAACTCCCATCATATTGCTCTCTGCGATACCGCAGTCGATATGGCGTTCCGGGAATGCCTTCTTGAATACTCCCGTCTTGGTTGCCGCCGCCAGGTCGGCGTCCAATACAACGACGTCCGCATGCTCTTTTCCCAATTCGGCCAAAGCATTGCCGTAGCTCTCTCTTGTTGCGATCTTCTTTACATCTGACATAATGCTTCACCTACTTTCTCTAAATCTGCCATTGCCGTAGCATACTGCTCGTCATTCGGAGCGTTGCCGTGCCAGGATGCCTGATTCTCCATGAAGGAAACGTCCTTGCCCTTGATGGTCTTGGCAATGATCGCTGTTGGCTGTCCCTTCGTCTCTCTCGCCTCTTTGAACGCTGCCGCGATCTCATCGAAATCATTTCCATTAATATTAATCACATGGAAATTAAAAGCCTTGAACTTCTCGTCGATCGGGTACGGTGAATTGACCTCTGTGATCGGTCCGTCGATCTGAAGGTTGTTGTTATCTACGATCACCACAAGGTTGTCAAGCTTCCTGTGCGCCGCAAGCATAGAAGCCTCCCATACCTGTCCTTCCTGGATCTCGCCGTCGCCAAGCAGGGTGTATACTCTGTAGCTGTCGCCGGATAATTTGGCAGAGACCGCCATACCAACCGCAGCAGAGATGCCCTGTCCCAGAGAACCGCTTGACATATCCACGCCCGGGATGTGCTTCATATCCGGATGGCCCTGCAGATAAGAGCCTACCTTACGCAGAGTGGTAAGATCCTCTACCGGGAAGAAGCCTCTGTGTGCCAGTGTGGAATAATATCCCGGCGCCGTATGTCCCTTGGACAATACGAAACGGTCACGGTCCGCCTTCTTAGGGTCTGCCGGGTCAACGTTCATTTCCTCAAAAAACAGATACGTATAGATATCTGCCGCGGACAGGGAACCGCCCGGATGACCGGATTTGGCGCTGTGTACCGCCGTCACGATACCTTTGCGGATCTCGTTCGCTGTCTTCATCAATTCCAATTTGTTCATGCCTTCCTCCTACTCTCCAAATACAGCCTTGTAATCTGCCTGGAACTTCGCAATACCTGCATCTGTCAGCGGGTGCTTCGTCATCTGCTCGATCACACCGTAAGGAACTGTCGCAATATGTGCGCCTGCCAGTGCGCAGTCTGTTACATGCATTGGATGCCGCACGCTTGCCGCGATAATCTCAGTCTTAAGACCTGCAGTCTCGAAGATCTGAGCGATCTCAGCGATCAGATCTGTACCCCTTACGGAAATGTCGTCAAGGCGTCCAAGGAACGGAGATACATATGTCGCGCCTGCCCTTGCTGCCAGGAGCGCCTGATTCGCAGTAAAGATCAGCGTCACGTTGGTCTTGATCCCTTCTGCCGTCAACTGCTTACAAGCCTTAAGCCCCTCTACTGTCATAGGAATCTTAACTACCATGTTCGGATGGATCTTGGCGATCTCTCTACCCTCTGCGATCATTCCTTCCGCATCTACGGTAGTCGCCTTCACCTCACCGCTGATCGGTCCGTCTACGATAGATGCAATCTCGGCGATCACTTCCTCGAATACTCTGCCTTCCTTAGCGATCAGGGATGGATTCGTCGTAACTCCGCAGATGACCCCCATGTCATTCGCTTTCCTGATATCCTCTACCTTCGCTGTGTCAATGAAAAATTTCATTTTTCTTCCTCCTTTTGAATCACACTGTGTTATTACTGTATGAATTGATTATAACTTATACGATTAACTCCGGTCAATAGGCGCTATTTTTATTAATAATTTTTCCAATTAATAATATGCGAATATTAATTCCTCCGCCGCGTTCATTCAAATAATTAAGAGCGCTCCTGGTGAAAATACCACATAAAATCCAGGGACACTCTTAGTTATTAGTAATAATATTTGAAAATATATTAATTTTTATTTCTTTTCACACGTTTCCCCGGCGCTCTGGCATACCCGGTCGTTCCTCTCACGATCAGCTTAGGCTCATACTCCACGTGATAGGTGCTGACCGGCTCTATCTCCGAATAGGAGTTGCTGCGGGACGCGATCTTCTTCATGATGATATCACAGGCATCCCGCCCCTTGAAGATCACGAAATGCTCGATGGTTGTAAGATCCAGCTTATGCATCCGGGTAAACAAGGTATTGTCGCACCCCATCACCGACATATCCGCCGGGACGCGAAGCTTCGCCTCATGCAGTGCATCCAGTATTCCAAACGCAATCATATCATTCAGCCCTACGATGGCGGTGATATCCCGTTCCTCTCTGAGAAGCTCCCAGGCCAGGTCGTACCCGATCTTATACTCGGAATCGATGTGGGCGACATCCAGATCGATCTCTTCTCTGGCCGCCTTGATGATCACATTGCCCTTAAGGCCTGCCTTCTCATACACCTTCAGGAATCCCTCTACCCGCTTCGAGCGCTGCTTCTGCCTGGCAGTAAGCGGCGGCGCGATATACGCCACTCTCCGATGCCCAAGCTCTAAGAGATGCTCCGCCATGATACTCCCAAGCTTGGAATTATCAAGCTCCACCGCGTCAACGTCTAATTTCTCATTCTGGTTATTGACGACGGCTACCGGAATCTTCTCTGCCAGCTCCTTCACCAACCCCATAAAGCAATGACTGGGATTACAGGTATAGATAATACCTAAAGGCCGAAGCTGCCACATCATCTTAAGATAACGCTCTTCCATCTTGAGGTCACGCTGTGTATTGCACACGAACAATCCAAATCCCTGTTCCTTCGCGCGCAGTTCGATTCCCTGGAGCAGCATGACATAATAAGGATTCGTCAGATTCGAGCAGAAGACGACCAGAAGCTTCTCTTTCCTCGCACCCTTTCTCGTCTTTCTCTTGGGAGCCGAATACCCCAGCTCCTTCGCGGCTGCCTCCACCCTGTCTATGGTTTCTCTGGAAAAAGAAACATTATGCTTTTTATTAAGAACCATGGAAACCGTAGACTGCGATACTCCCGCCGCTTTCGCGATATCCGTAGATGTAACCTTTTTTCCCATCTTTTCTCTCCAATTATCTCTCAGAGCTGCGTCCGCCCTTCTAACGCCCTCAGAAGCGTCACCTCGTCGATATATTCCAGATCTCCGCCTACCGGGACGCCGCTTGCGATCCTGCTGACCTTGATCCCCGCCGGCTTGATCAGCTTACTGATGTACATCGCCGTCGTCTCCCCCTCAAGGCTTGAATTCGTCGCGATGATAACCTCTTCCACATCCCCCTGCAGACGTTCGATCAGTTCCTTCAGCTTGATGTCCTCCGGCCCGATCCCGAGCATAGGAGAGATTGCGCCGTGGAGTACATGATACACTCCGTCATACTTGCCCGTTTTCTCATATGCGGCCAGATCTCTCGTATTCTCCACCACCATAATCGTCTTATGGTCCCGTCTGCCGTTACTGCAGATCGGGCACAATTCCTGGTCTGTAAGCGTACAGCACTCCTTGCAGTACCTGACATTCCTCCTTGCCTCTACCATCGTAGAAGCAAGCCTGTCCACATCTTCCGCCGGCATATGTATCAAATGAAAAGCCAGCCTTGCCGCTGACTTTGAACCTATGCCCGGAAGGCATGACAACTCTTCAATTAACCTGCTGATCTGGTTACTGTAGTAATCCATTCCCCCTGCACCTCATCAGAATAATCCCGGTATCTGTCCGCCCATGCCGCCGGTGAACTTAGACATCGCCGATGCAGAAGCCTCGTCTACCTTGCCAAGCGCTTCATTGACTGCCGCCACGATCAAGTCCTCTAACATCTCCACATCCTCAGGATCCACTACTTCTTCATTCAGGCTCAGCTTCAATAACTGCCTTGTACCGGATACCGTCGCCTCCACCGCACCGCCGCCTGCTGTCGCGGTGAATTCCTTCGTCTCCATCTCCTTCGCCTGCTCTTCCATCTGTCTCTGCATCTTCTGCGCCTGCTTCATCAGGTTCGCCATGTTGCCCGGCATGCCTCCGCCGGGGAATCCGCCTCTTTTTGCCATGATCTATATCCTCCTAATCTTCTACAGTTATCTCCATGTTAATGAGATTCTCAATATCTACAAAATGATCTTCGAACCGCCGTCCTTCTTCCATCTGACGGACCTCAATCTCTACACTCTTCGCAACCTTCTGTTCGATCAACTCCTCGATCTCTTTCTTATGCTCCTCGGATCCTACCACTCCCGCGCTCATCTCGTCCGGGACCACGATCAGCAGACGATTATCCTCGCCCGCACTGAGCCTTGCCTTCTTGAGATAGATCTTGAGCATAGGCGAAGCCTCGCTGGCGATCGCCCGGAAGTCCTTCACCACTTCCCTGATATCTTCGCTTAAGGCCTTGGGAAGCTTTTGGGGCTTAATCTCTTCCTGACGGCTCACCCGCTCGCCCACACCGGAAGCGTGCCGGGCCGGACGCTCCGGCAGGCCTTCTTCTAACTGCTTCTCGATGGCTCTGATCCGGTCCAGAAGCGCGTCCTTCCCGGAATCCATCGACGGCCTGCACAGCTTGATCAGCGTCACCTCAAGGAGAACTCTCTTCTGCGTCGCATATTTCAACTGATTCGTAAGCTCTGAGAATGTCCGGATATAGCGGATCAGCGTATCGTTCTCGATCATCTGCGCCTCTTCCTTAAGCTGCGCAAGATTCTCCGTCGACACGTCCAGTATATCCTCCATATTGCCAGACCCTTTCACCAGAAGGAGATTCCTTAAGTACCAGGTGAAATCCGAAGCCATCTGGGACAATTCTCTGCCCTGCATCACCAGCTCCTCCACCGTCCCGATCACCCGATGCACATCCATGGCAATCAGTTCCCTGAGAAGCCTGCTGAATACTTCGGTGTCCACAGCTCCCAGAACCTCAAGCACATGGTCATAGGTCAGCCTCTCCCCGATATAGAATGCCGCACACTGATCCAGAAGACTTAGAGAATCACGCATGGAGCCGTCCGCCATCTTCGCGATATACCGGACTGCCTTCTCCTCCACATCCCACTGCTCCTTCTTGATCAGCTCCGTAAGCCTTGCAGCGATCGTCTCGATCGAAATCCGTTTGAAATCATACCGCTGGCACCGGCTTAAGATTGTAACCGGTATCTTATGAGCTTCTGTCGTCGCCAAGATGAATATCACGTACTCCGGCGGCTCCTCAAGAGTCTTAAGGAGCGCATTGAACGCCCCTATCGACAGCATATGAACCTCATCTATGATATAGACCTTATACCGTCCTTCCGTAGGCCTGTACGCCACTTCCTCACGGATCTCACGGATATTGTCCACGCCGTTGTTGGACGCCGCGTCGATCTCAATCACATTCATAGACGCCCCCGACGCGACCGCCCTGCACATGGCACATTCCCCGCACGGGCTCCCGTCCGACGGATTCTCGCAATTCACCGCCTTTGCAAATATCTTCGCCACGCTAGTCTTCCCCGTTCCGCGCGTCCCGCAGAACAAGTACGCATGTCCGATACGCCCCGCCTTGATCTGATTCTTCAATGTCCTTACTATGGCGTCTTGCCCCTTCACATCTTCGAATTCATCCGGACGGAACTTCCGGTATAATGCCGTATATGACATCCCTGCACTCCCCTGTCTATTTGATACCGAAGCTGATCCCCGTCATCTCTGCTTCCTTGATGATAGGGGACTTCGGATCTACATACTTAAGCTTGCCCGCCACTTCTGACAGCGGAACACGCACGATATCATTCTTCTTCACGCCCAGCATATACCCGAAATCACCGTCAAGAATCGCTTCCGCCGCTGCCGCGCCAAGTCTCGTGGCAAGCACCCTGTCATACGGACACGGCGATCCGCCCCTCTGCGTATGCCCAGGAACCGTGATCCGCACTTCCTGATCCGTCCTCTTCTGGATCTTCTCAGCCACTTCATATGCTACGGACGGGTATTTCTGCTTCGCCTTCTTCTCCTTCATCTCCTTCTTGGAGAGCTTGGCGTCCGCCTTAGAGATGGCGCCTTCCGCAACTGCAATGATGGTGAACTTCTTACCCGCAGCCTTTCTCTTATTGATAGCGTCAACCACCACGTCAATATCATACGGGATCTCCGGAAGCATGATAATATCGGCGCCTCCGGCAATCCCTGCGTGCAGGGTCACCCATCCGACCTTATGTCCCATTACTTCTATGATGAATACACGGCTGTGGGAGGTTGCCGTTGTATGGATCTTGTCGATCGTGTCCGTTGCAATATCCACCGCACTCTGGAAACCGAAGGTCATATCCGTTCCCCACAGGTCATTGTCGATCGTCTTAGGAAGCGTAATGACATGAAGCCCCTCTTCCCTTAACATATTCGCCGTCTTATGTGTGCCGTTGCCGCCAAGAACCACCAGGCAGTCCAGATTCAGCTTGTGATACGTATGTTTCATCGCCTCAACCTTATCGAGTCCGTTCTCATCCGGCACACGCATCAGCTTGAACGGCTGTCTTGAGGTTCCGAGGATCGTTCCTCCTACGGTCAGAATTCCCGAAAAATCTCTGGAAGTCAGCATCTTGAAATTAGAATAGATCAGTCCCTTATAGCCCTCCTGGAAGCCGTAGATCTCCACATCATCTCTCTTCGAGCAGATCCCTTTTACCACTCCCCGCATGGCTGCATTCAATGCCTGACAGTCTCCTCCGCTTGTAAGCATTCCTATTCTTAACATATGGTACTCCTTTCTCACCTGATTCCTTTCGTTTGTCCTTTAAAAGTATACCCTATTTTTTTCCTCTTGACAACGGTGTTATAATGGAAACCAGAAGCACATTAACATTTTCAGACATTTCTCATACAATAAGATAGACAGTCCCTATGGGACTCGGAAAAGAGGTTATCACTGTGGACAAATTAGACATAAGACTCTGGACTCTGGCCGCAAGAGGACATATCGTCCCTTCCCGCTCCCTGTTAAAGACTCCCCGGCAGATCGCTGCCATCAAGAAAAGCGCCGCCCTCAATACTGCCGTGCTGGATCATGTTGCCGCCCATATCCATGAAGGCATGAGTACCGTTGAGATCGACCGCCTGGTCTATGATTTCACGACGGAACACGGCGGCATTCCCGCCCCGCTTAATTACGAGGGATTCCCCAAGAGCGTCTGCACTTCACTGAACAACGTCGTCTGCCACGGCATTCCAAGCGAGCATGAATTCCTGATGGAAGGCGATATCCTGAATGTAGACGTGTCCACCATCCTGGACGGCTATTATTCCGATGCATCCCGCATGTTTACCATCGGGGACATCTCGCCGGAAGCCGCAAGGCTTGTCCGTGTGACCCAGGAATGCGTAGACCTGGGGTTAAAAGCGGCAAAACCCTGGGGACATCTGGGCGACATCGCCCACGCCATCAATTCTCATGCAAGGAAGCACGGTTACTCCGTCGTTGAGGATATCGGCGGACACGGAATCGGGCTGGAATTCCACGAGGAGCCTTTTGTCAGTTACGTAACGCCCAAGGGCAGCGAGATGGTTCTGGTCCCCGGCATGATGTTCACCATCGAGCCGATGGTGAATGAAGGCAGCCCGGATTTCTTCGTCGATGAAGCTGACGACTGGACTGTTTATACTATTGACGACGGACTGTCAGCACAGATCGAATATATGGTACTGGTAACCGAGAGCGGAATTGAAGTCCTGTCTAAATAGACAAATGTTAAAATGTCATGCGTTTGAAGGATATAGACCGTTTATATTCTTCAAGCGCATGACATTTTTATCTTTTATCCTAATCTCCTTCCAGGCCGCCAAGCACTAACGCCGAGTAGGCGCCCATATTGACGACCACCTCTCCGCAGTCGACCAGATATTCTTCGTAATCAGTGGAATAGCCGTCCTCGTAGGAGTAGATCAGCTTCCTCATCCGGCATTTCATCGGAATCTCTGCTATCCATACCGGGACTGTGACCTCGGCAAGCTCGCTGCGGTTGTTGATGATGACCACGATCCGGTCTTCTCCCTGGAATCTTGCGTAAGCCAGTATGCTATGTTCTTCTCCATTCAGTATGTTGATCGAACCGGTACGAAGCGCCGGATGCTCCTTGTGTATACGGATCATCTCCCGGTGAAATGCAACCAGTTCCTTATTCTCATATCCCCACGGATACGTACGCCTGTTGTCCGGATCCGTGAAACCGCAGACTCCCGCCTCATCGCCATAATACACGGTCGGCGCGCCGATCCACGTCATCTGCATTACAACTGCTTCCCGCATGATCGCATAATTCACATATTCGTTCGCCGCCTCCGGACCAAGATGTTCCACCCTTCCAACCATATAATTGGTCCGGGTCAGGAACCGGGAATGGTCGTGGTTCGACAACTCATTCATTGCTACCTGGAGCGACGGCGTCAGCATATTCGCCATATGGTGCATGATCGAACCTACGAAATTACTCGTATTGCCCCTCAGGTCTTCCATGTGCTCGTCACTGTGCTTCTCCATGCCTGTCAGGAACCAGGTAACCGGCTCCATAAAAGCATCATAGTTCATCACCGTATCCCACTCGTCCCCCTGGAGCCATTCACTTGGGTCTCCGTAATGCTCCGCCAGTATCAGTGCATTCGGGTTCGCATCCTTGACCGCCTCGCGGAACTTCTTCCAGAAGCTATGGTTATAATCGTTGGTCTGCCCCAGATCCGCAGCCACGTCGAGCCTCCAGCCATCCACATTGAACGGCGGAGAGACCCATTTCCTCCCGATATACAGGATATAATTCTCAAGCTTGACCGAATCCTCGTAGTTAAGCTTGGGCAGCGTATCATGCCCCCACCATCCGTCATAATTCGGATTATAGGGCCATTCCTCTTCATCATCCTTCAGGAAATGAAAATAACTCCGGTACGGACTGTCCGGGGAAATATATGCCCCCGGCTGATAATCCTTCTGATTCTCATAGATCCTCTCCCGGTCCATCCATTTGTTAAAGGAACCGCAGTGATTGAACACACCGTCCAGGATGATCTTCATCCCGCGCCTGTGAAGCTCCTCCACCAGCTCGATAAACAGCCGGTTGCTCGCCTCTAAGTTCTTAAGCTCTGTCACCCTCTTCTGGTACTTGGTCGCCTGGTGGTTATCGGTCACTCCGTCCGGCAACACCTCTCCCCCGTCCTCCACGATCACTCCATAGTGAGGATCAATATAATCATAATCCTGAATGTCATACTTATGGTTCGACGGCGATACGAACAGCGGGTTAAAATACAGTACCTCTACCCCCAGCTCCTGAAGGTAGTCCAACTTATCCATCACACCCTTAAGATCCCCGCCGTAGAATTCACGGACACCCATCGTTGCCGGGTACTTATACCAGTTCGTTACCTTCTCACTGTACCCGCCGATATAATAATACTCATTCGTCTCAACATCATTGGACGGATCACCGTTATAGAACCGATCCGTATAGATCTGGTACATCACCGCTCCCTTCGCCCAGTCCGGCGTGGCGAACCCCGGCACGATCACGAAGTTATAGAACTCCACGATCTCCTTCGATGCACCGCATCTCCCATAATAGAGAGTCTCATCATCATTCTGGATCTCGAAGCAATACCGGAACGGCCTGTCATTCAATCTCCAGTTAATGGTATAATAATCAAACTCACTGTCATTGCCGCCATCCTTGCCGTCATCTCTGCCGCCTTCTTTCCTCATGTCATATCCACCAACCGCTGTCATCAGACGTACCCGTCTGGCGTCGTTCTTAGCCGTCCGGAAACGCAGCCTTACAGTCTCATTCTCCTGGGGCTCCTGTGGAATAACATAACTAGCAGTTCCATCACAAAATAATGCCTGTTCATTCACGCTGTTGCTCCCCCTTTATTCTATTATGCTTCTGATACCTCACCTGAAAATAATGCTTCAAATTCTTCTCTGGAAATCTTCTCCTTCTCCAACAATAAATCAGCACACGCATGAAGTACATGATCGTATTTCTTGATCACAGCTCTCGCTCTGCTGTAGCACTCGTCAATGATCCTCTTCACTTCCTGGTCGATCGTAGTTGCGACGGTCTCTCCGTAACCTCTTGAAGCATGGGCAAGGTCACGGCCGATGAATATCTCGTCACTGTCATTATCATAATTGATCAGGCCAACCGCCTCAGACATTCCGAACTTGGTAACCATAGACTTGGCCAGGCTGGTCGCCTGCTTGATATCCTGGGACGCTCCGGTCGTAATATCGTCCAGCACCTCTTCCTCCGCCACGCGGCCGCCAAGGGCGACGGTAATATCCTGGAGCATCTTCCCCTTCGTATTGAACATCTCGTCATTCTCCGGAAGCGGCATAGTGTAGCCTCCCGCCCCTCCGGTCGGAATGATCGACACGCTGTAGACCGGTCCCACATCCGGAAGCACATGGAACAGGATCGCATGGCCCGCCTCATGGAACGCCGTGATCCGCTTCTCCTTGTCGGAGATCACACGGCTCTTCTTCTCCGCACCGATCCCGACCTTCACGAACGCCTTCTTGATATCCTCCTGCTTAAGATAGAGGCGTCCTTCCTTCGCAGCCAGGATCGCCGCCTCATTCAGCAGGTTCTCAAGATCTGCCCCGGTAAACCCTGCCGTCGTCTGTGCGATCTGGTGAAGGTCGATCTCCTCGCTGAGCGGCTTCCCGTCCGCATGGACCTTCAGGATCTCTTCTCTTCCCTGGATATCCGGCCTTCCGACCATCACCCGGCGGTCGAAACGGCCGGGGCGCAGGATCGCAGGATCAAGGATGTCCACACGGTTCGTCGCGGCCATCACGATCACGCCTTCATTGACACCGAAACCATCCATCTCCACCAGAAGCTGATTCAAGGTCTGCTCTCTCTCGTCATGGCCGCCGCCCATACCGGTTCCTCGGCGTCTCGCCACCGCGTCAATCTCGTCGATAAAGATGATACACGGCGAATTCTTCTTCGCCTCCTCAAACAGATCCCGGACACGGGACGCGCCCACACCGACGAACATCTCCACAAAATCCGAACCCGATATGGTGAAGAACGGCACGCCGGCTTCACCCGCAACAGCCTTGGCAAGCAGCGTCTTACCCGTTCCCGGAGGTCCTACCAGCAGGACTCCCTTGGGGATTCTTGCCCCTACCTGGATGTATTTCTTCGGGGATTTCAGGAAATCCACAATCTCTTCTAACTCCTCCTTCTCTTCCTTAAGGCCTGCAACCTGTGAAAAGGTAATCTTCTTGTCCCCGCCTGTACTGAGCCTTGCACGGCTCTTCCCGAAATTCATAGCCTTGGCGTTCGCGCCGCCTCCCTGGCGGTTCATAACTGTAAATATCAGCATGACTCCCAGAATTGTCAGAAGCACAGGCATGATCACCGTCATAAACCAACTGTCCTCCCGGACATCCGGCATCTCGTAGTCCACATCCTTATTCTTCAGATATTCCTGAATCTCATTGACATCCGATACATACAGATATCTGACCTCATCTCCCTTAAGCTCTAGCTCGACCCTTCCTGTCGGCACGTTCTTGTTCTGTGTGATCACAACCTTCTCTGTATCCCTGCTCACCACCAGCTCTTCAAATTCCTTCCAGGTCAGTTCTTCATCCTTCTGGTCAAACTGATTCGTAAGCCACAACATAACGAATAAGAACACGACAAACGTCAGAACTGTGGCTCCGCTCAGCCCCCTTACCTTCCTATCATTCAATGTCCCAAAGCCCCTTTCTATTCTATGCCGTCTACAATTCCAATGTACGGCAGATTCCTGTACTTCTGTGCATAGTCAAGACCGTATCCCACAACAAACTCATCCGGAATCTCAAATCCTACATAATCCACCTTCACATCCCTGACCCTTCTGTCAGGCTTGTCAAGAAGCGTACACAATCTCATGCTCTTCGGCTTCCTCTTCTCGAGGATCTCCAACAGGTATGACAACGTCCTTCCAGAATCAATGATATCCTCTACAACAAGCACATCCTTGCCTTCTAGGGATTCGTCCAGATCCTTCACGATCCTGACTACCCCGTTAGAGGCTGTCCCGTCCCCGTAACTGCTCACACTCATGAAATCCAGAGATACCGGTACATTGATCTTCTTCGCCAGTTCACACATGAAGAAGACGCCCCCCTTAAGGACGCAGATCAGATGAACCTGCTTGCCCTCATAATCTTCGCTGATCTGTCTTCCCATCTCTTCAATTCTTGCAGCAACATCCTTCTCCGGAATCAATACCCTTATACTTTCCGCCATCACTTTGTCCTCCGTAAAATTCTATCTCCAGGATTCTCCTGGTCTTCTCTGTGATCTGATACTTCTGATTCTGCCGATACCCGACGATCCACATAATATGCTTCCCGTCCGCTGCCAGCCATATCTTATCTCTCTGTCTTGCAGGTATCTTTTCATTAATAAAATACTGCTTAAGCTTCTGAGTCCTGCCGTCTTTTGTGATCGTGATATAATCTCCCGGCTCTCTGTGCCTTATTTTAACAGTATTTTTTATTATATCATAATCAAACCATTTCGTGTAGGGGTTTTCTGGAAATATTACCCGATTTCCGGTTCTCCCGAACACTCTGCATACCGCCGGATATTCCTTCGTCCCATCTTCCGCACCACAGACAGCATCACCGTCGGCGCCAACGCTTTGCGGACGCTCCCCCGCCGCAGACAGCTCGATCCCTTCATAACACCGTCTCGCACACATGCCGTAGGGCAGATGGATCTGCCTTCCCACCTGCCTGTCAAGCAGCTCCATAAGCATCCTCGTATGTTCGGTCTCCAGGTCCTTGCGTCTTCCCGCCGCATGGCAGAGCATCTCATGGATCACAGACGGGCGGAGCGCTTCCGGCGTCTGCAGAAAACGCTCCTTATCAAGCACCGCCCGGTCTTCTTCATAACGGATACAGCCCGCCCCGTATCTTGCCACCTCCTGCCGGATATACTCTCCAAGCACACGCATCTGTTCCATCGTCTCCGACATGTGGGACACCGTCTGCCTATTCACCTGTTCTTCAAGATACGGGATCACATGCCATCGGATCCGATTCCTTGTATAGTCATCCTCCAGATTTGTTTCATCCGTACAATAAGATATTCCCCGATTTTTAAGATATGATTCAATCTCTTCTCTTTTCAGGTACAAAAGAGGCCGGATCCACGGTCCGGTCACCGGCGCGATCCCGCCAAGACCCCTGATCCCGCATCCCCTGCACAGATTCCAGATCAATGTCTCCGCATTATCATTCTGATGATGGGCTAGGGCGATCTTACCGCTGCCCAGTTCCCCCCGCACCTTGAGGAATATCTCACGGCGGATGTCTCTGCCCGCTTCCTCCAGACTCAGCCCGCTCTGGCCGGCAAGCTTACGCACATCCTCACGGAAAGTCCGAAGCCCGACTCCCCACTCGTCACATATTCTCCGCACATACTCCGCATCCGCGTCCGCATCCTCCCCCCTGAGGCCGTGATGCACATGCACCGCCAGAACATCCAGGTTAAGCTCTTCCTTAAGCTTCATAAGCATGAAAAGAAGGCATATGGAATCTGCACCTCCCGATACGCCTACAATCACTCTGTCTTCCTTATCCAGCATGTGATACCGCCGGATATACTCTCTTACCCGCTGATACATCATTTCACACATCCTTTGGGTAACTATTATAATAAATCTGCCCGAAAAAGCAAGCTCTTCTTACCTTCTTCTATAATTCCCAGATACCGATCGCCAGCACAGTCATATCATCCACCGGAACCTCCTGCGTCCATTCCAGTACCTGCTCCAGAATATGATGCGCCAGTTCTTTGGGGTTCACAATATCCGCATCCTGGATAAATGTGCTCATCAGGGATTCCTGCTCACCCACCGGCAGCGCATCCAGAACCCCGTCCGTAACCATGATCACAAAATCACCGGATTCCAGCTTACTCTCCACCGGCTCCAACTCCAGCTCCCGGATCACACCAACCGGGAGCGTTGAAGAATTGATCGTCTCGACCTTGTCTTTCCTCTTGATAAATGTCGTGGACGCTCCCGCCTTCACGAACTCACAAGTTCCTCTGTACAGATCAAAGAGACTTGCGTCTATAGTAGAAAAGCGCACCTCCTCTCTTGCGATCACCAGCGCCGTATTCATCAGCTGAACCGCCATCGTAACCGGGAAGCCCGCCTCTAAAAGCTCCTCCAACATCTCAACGACCATCTTGCTCTCCCGGAACGCCTCTTCTCCGGAGCCCATACCGTCAGACAGGGCGATCCCTTTCTTGCCCTCCGGCAGATCCGTCATAAGGAATGTATCACCGGATATCTTCTCGCATCCCTTACCTATCTTCGCCACACCCTGCAGAGTATGGAATCTGGCGCTCTCCACACACGCCACCGTACAGTATTCCTCGCCGACAAGCGGACGCTCGCCCATCTGCGGCGTCATAGTACGCCCCGTACACGCTCCCACAAGAGAGGCCAGCTCCTTCACGGCGATCACTCGGCCCTTCATGGACTTCACCGTGAGATGGATCTCGTACTTCCCCTGGGACGTCATGTAGAACACCGAAGACAAGAGCCTTGCGCCGCCCTTCTTAAGCTGCGTCTTCAGACGCTTCTCCAGACGCTCGTCCTCAAAAATACCCGCATCCAATTCCCGGGTCGTATGCTGAATCATCTTCGCAAACCGGTCGAGCTGTTCCGCATAGCCTTCCCGGTTCTGGACGATCTTATTGTTCCACATCATGATATTCTTCGCATTTTCAAACGTCTCCAACGTCTCCCTCAGGAATCTGGGCGCTTTGACACACCGCTTCTGAAGGCTCCTCTTCAGCTCCACATTCAGCTCCGCCCCGAACTCCTCCACCGTACACAGGATCTCATAGAGAAGCTGATAAGTATGTACCCGGTTCTCTCCCAGGCACCATTCCTTCTTCTCGCAATTATCACAAACCTTGTCCGTGACCTTCAGAAACATCTCCTCGATCTCTTCTTTTGAAAATGTCCCCTTGTAGTCTTCTAATGTAAGAAACGTCTTTGACAAATGTACCAAAGAATCCGCAAACTTGTCCATCTGTACGACATATGGGTTGATAAATGTCTTTTTCTCCTTTATTTCCGTCATCCTTGCGCTCCCCTTTCAACGGTTTTCAGACATATTTCTTCCGAAAAAAATAAAAAGCCTTAGGAAATCCGTCTCCTAAAGCTTATCCTCTGTCTGTTATTCTGCCTTAAATATCGTCTCGTTCTCGTGTATCAGGCCTAATTTCTCCTTCGCCACATCTTCTACGTATTCATCCGTTCCTACATATTCGCTGAGTTCTTCTATCTCCTTCGTGCGTGCCTTCTCTTCTTCGATCTGTTCTTCAAGCTCCATCTCCTGCGTCCGGTAATGTTCTTCCTTGGCCTTCAAGGACACACTGTTCGCAGATATGACTACAAACAGAAGCAAGACAACCGCACTGACTGCCAGCACGCTTCTCCTGTGACGCTGCATGCGCTTCTTCTGGCGTCTCCTGGGACGCCCCTGTTCTGTTCTTCCCATAATCAATTACTCACCCTTATTCCGGCTTCACGCCGATACTCACCCTATACTCACTCTTATCTTAACTTTTTTCTTCTTTTTTATCAAGCCCCTGGCATAAATCTTTCTTTTTGCGGCCGTAGATTTTTTTGTACAGTTTTTCAGAGGCGCTGAAAAAAGCTGTCATTAAAATCACTCCAAGCGCAACACCTAGTATAAAGTACCATCGAATACTACCATCACTTGTATGGTAAATCTGCACAAACATATAGACGGCAGAACCCAGCCAGAAAATCATATCCTCCACGCTTACCGCCGCCAGATCATGGACTACGATCCTCCTGAAACAACGGATACACTGATATACAAGACGCACGATCGCCCCGGATACGACTGCTATAAGGAACACCATCATCTCTTCATGGATCCCCGGCATAGTATCACCTGAACAGCTTGGAGAACAGATTATCCTGCTGCTTTCCGTGGCTCTGGACGTCCGAATAGGCAACACTGTCAATATTTCCCGACAGATCCACCTCACCCTTCTCCACACTCAGCCGGTTCACATGCAGGTCCGTGCCTTTGACCATCATCATTCCCTGCTCTGTTTCAAGCAGGATCTCATTCAAGTCAAACGACAATACATCGACCACCCCTGTCACCAGACTGGTCTTCCGGTTATTGATCACCAGTTTATGATTTTTCTGTACGGTTCTTTCTTCCATGCGCTTCACAACCTTTCTTAATAATCATATGAAAGGCCGGCGGCATTTATTACAAATATTTGAACAAGTCTCCTGCTTCATCCTTCTTTGTTGTGTCCCTGATGTCCAAAACTTCGACCTTGACCGTCTTCGTCCCAAACTGGATCTCGATAATATCCCCCACTTTGACCTTCACAGATGCCTTCGCCACCTGTCCGTTCACGGATACACGCCCCGCATCGCACGCCTCGTTCGCAACTGTCCTGCGCTTGATCAGCCGCGAAACCTTTAAAAATTTGTCTAATCTCATCACTGCCTCCTTCACAACCAGACAGGGAAGACGTTCCCTGCACATAAAAAGGGTGCCTTCGGTGTTATCACTCCTGCGGCACCCTGATCCCCACTATTTATCCATCTGTTCCCGAAATCTCTTCTCCCCTTCTGTCCGGATCAGATCCCGAAAACACAGACTTATACAACGGATTACTCGTTAACAGCGTCCTTCAATGCTTTGCCTGCCTTGAACTTCGGCGCCTTACATGCATCGATCTTCATAGTCTTGCCCGTCTGCGGATTCCTTCCTTCTCTTGCAGCTCTCTTGCTCACCTCAAAGGTTCCGAAACCAACTAGCTGTACCTTGTGCTCTTTCTTCAGTTCGTCCGTTACAACGTCGATAAAAGCCTTCAACGCCTTCTCAGAATCCTTCTTGGATAATTCTGCCTGGTCGGCAATCGCTGCTACTAATTCTGTCTTATTCATGGATAATTTCCTCCTCTTGTTTCATAGAATCCCTTATTTTATTCTATCATCTTAATACGGCCTCTATTCCCATCCGGGCAGCCCATGACGCATACCCCACTGGCGGGCATAACTGCCGTCCGACAATGTATCCCTGTCCCATAGAAGACCTATAGTTAAAGTTATAACCGCTTTCTAAGTAAATGTCAAGGCAAATTCTTTAGTTTTCCCCGTATTTTCAAGGTTTTCCGATATCTTTAGAGCATCTTATCGATCATAGCCAGAACTTCTTTCCCCAACTTCGCTGATTTTTCGTCGGCGTCTGCAAGAGAAGCTCCCTTAATCCCATAATAGAATTTGACCTTCGGCTCCGTTCCAGAAGGTCTTACGCACAGCCACGCGTCGTCGGTCAGGTCATAATACAGAACGTTGGACTTCGGAAGGCCCGTCCCTGTCACTTCGCCCGTCGCGATATCCTTGATCGTCTCCGCCTGGTAATCTCTTGCCTTCACAACCTGATATCCTCCAACCTCTGCCGGCGGATTCTTCCGAAGCGTCTCCAGGATCTCCTGGATCTTCTGAAGCCCTTCGATCCCCTTCAAAGTGATAGACTGAATATCATCCTTATAGTAGCCGTACTTGTCATACATGTCCACCATGGCATCCCACAGCGTCTTACCCTGGGTCTTATAATAAGCGGCAGCCTCGCACAGCGCCATCGTAGCCACGATCGCATCCTTATCCCTTGCATGGGTTCCGATCAGGCATCCGTAGCTCTCCTCGAATCCAAAGAGATAGCTGCCCTTGCCCGTCGTCTCGAATCCAAGGATCTGCTGTCCGATAAACTTGAAGCCTGTCAATACCTCAATCAGACCGATCCCGTATCCCTTGGCAATGGCGTCCGCCAGATTCGATGTAACGATCGTCTTGATCAGATATCCGTCGTCCGGAAGCCCATACAGCGCTTTGCGCTGGCCGATCTCATAATCTGCGAGAAGACATCCCGACATATTCCCTGTCAGCACCTTATATTCACCGGACTTCGCATCCTTCACATACACACCGAGACGGTCCGCATCCGGGTCCGTCGCAAGTACCAGATCCGCGTCCACTTCCTTCGCAAGCTTGAGCCCCAGTTCGAACGCTTCCTTCGCCTCCGGGTTTGGATAAGACACGGTCGGGAACTCTCCGTCCGGAAGCTCCTGTTCCTTCACAACATATACATTCTCGAAACCTAACTCCTTCAGGATACGCCTTGCCGGAATATTCCCGGTTCCATGAAGCGGGCTGTACACGATCTTCAGGTCCTTGCCCACTGCGTCAATAGAATCCTGATGGATCACCTGCTTCTTAAGCTCTGCAATATACCCGTCGTCCACGGCCGCTCCGATCACCTCATACATCCCGGCTGCCTTCGCTTCCTCAAGCCCCATGGTCTTCACGGTATTGTACTCTGTAACAGCCTTCACCTCGTCCATGATACCCTTGTCATGCGGCGGCGTGATCTGTGCTCCGTCCTCCCAGTACACCTTATATCCGTTATACTCCGGCGGGTTATGGCTCGCCGTGATATTGATACCTGCGATGCATCCAAGAGAGCGCACCGCATAAGACAACTCAGGCGTAGGACGCAGCGACTCGAACACATATGCCTTGATCCTGTTCGCAGCAAGGCACAGAGCCGCTTCATCTGCGAATTCCGGCGACATACGGCGGGAATCATACGCGATCGCCACACCCTTCTTCTGCCCGTCCTTGCTGATGATATAATTCGCAAGTCCCTGGGTTGCCTTCCTTACCGTATAGATATTCATTCGGTTCGTCCCTGCGCCTATAATCCCTCTAAGCCCGGCCGTACCGAATTCAAGGTCCTTATAAAAACGCTCTTTGATCTCGTTGCCATCCTCTGCAATACTTCTCAGTTCTTCCTTCGCAGCCTCGTCAAAGTACGGGTCGTTCAGCCATTCTTCATATTTCTCACGATATTCCATTTTAGTACCTCCTGTCCTTAATATCTCTATTATACTCTGTAATTAAGGCACTGACAAACTTTTTCTTATGTATTCCGGGAAATTTTAGATAAAACGCCGCTGCATCGGCAGACAGGTTACAGGCGAAAAGAAAATACTTCTTCCAGGAATCTCTTCTTTTCCTCCGTCTGCCGGATCGCCATGTGCAGCTTCTCTATGCTCTTCGCCGAGATCCACGCTTTGTTCGAATGATAATAGGAATTCGCAATTTTCCAGAACTTCTCCGGATAAATCAGCCGAATCCTCAGATATTCCGTCTCTTCCCGCGAAAGCGGCCGGATCGCCGAATAGGCATTCAGCATGTTATCTCCAAGCCGTACCTTCCAGCCCTGCTTCTCCATCACCTTCCGGAGGAAATAATACAGATCCTCCACCTGCACGTCTCTCTTAAATTTCTCGAAATTCGTAACCGCAATATGATATGGTTCTTTCCTGTGCTGATAACCTCCTGTGAGCGGTTCCGCCGGAAGCATCAGTATATTATGATAATTATATTCTCCGTGGGTCATGCAGCAGTTCTCCACACTGTCTCGATACAGCCTGTCATAGTCTGAATCCTCAAGCTCATCTACGGCTGCTGCCGCCCACTGATACATCTGCTCAAAATACTTCAAGAAAGCTGCCTCGAATTCTCCTTTGGGCGATATCCCCCGCATGAATTTGCGGACCTTTTTAAGCTCCCGGTTATGACGCAGATATTCCTCTCCCAGATGCGCGCCCGGAGTCACGCTGCCTGGCAGCTCATAACACATCAGCATATGCAGCTTCGCCAGATTCCCCGCTGCCGCCAGCAGCTCCGCAGGCTTCTTGACATCGCATTCCCGCCCCTGGAACCAGGATTTCAGAAGATACTGGTTCCCTTCCTCCAAAGCCGCAAGGTATCCTCCTTCCTTCGTCCGTATGATCCGGTCCGTCCAGATGTATCCCTGGTCCCGAAGATACTCATGCAGCTCATACAACGCAGGAATACGTTTTTCTGACACCTTCACTTCCTTGAGAAGCATAAGCCCCCGATCCGTATCGCATAAAACAGCACCCCTGGTCTTGCGGGTGCCGGCAACTTCTATATCATACTGTTCCAATACATTTAGTTCATACTCCTGCATATCCATCCCCTGCACTTATATTACATATTCTCTCTAACGTATGATGCAGATGATGGAAATATGCTTACATGCTCTCTATTTCTTTGTCTTGGGAGAGTATCCCGGGCCAGGCAGCGATACTCCAGACGGCTTCACGATTGCCAGAAGCTTCTCCTTCACGTTCATCTCCGGTTCTTCGATCACCACCTGCAGCAATTCATTCAGACAGACTCCGATCTCCTTCCCCGGCTCCATTCCTGCTTCAATCAGGTCTCTCCCGGTTACTGCCAGATCCTTAAGGGACACGCACTGCTTCTCCCTTAGAATCTCCCGGTACAGCTCCTCGATCTCATCCAGATTTCTTATCTTCTCCTCCCTCAAATACATGCTCTGAGCCAGCACATCCGCGCGGCGGACTTCCATATAGAGCGGAAAGATATCCTCCCCGATCTTATTCACGGCGCGGCGGACATTCTTCGCCGAAGACGGCATGCGATAGTCATGAAAGCCCACGAGCCTCGATACCTTTTGCAGTGTATCATTGTCGAATTTGAGACGCCTTAACACGTCTCTTGCAATCACCTGGCTCTGTTCGGCATGCCGCTTAAAATGCGCCACCCCGTCGGCATCCACCGTCTTAAACTCTGGCTTTCCCATATCATGTAACAGCATCGTAAGCCTCAGCACCTTATCTGCCCGGATATTCTCCATGGCGTGCAACGTATGCTCTCCTACATTGTACATGTGATGCGGCGTCTCCTGCTCCGTAGCCATAATCCGGTCAAACTCCGGCAGGATCACCTCCGTGATACCAAGTTCATATGCATCCCTAAGAAGCCCGGGCCTGTCAGACATCAGAAGCTTCACCATCTCCACCTGTATCCGCTCCGCACTGATCTTCTTAAGCGTCGGCGCAAGCGCCTGCATGCCGCGCCTCGTCTCATTCTCAATATCAAATCCAAGCTGCGCCGCGAACCGGATACCCCGAAGTATCCTTAAGGCATCCTCAGAAAATCGCTCTCTGGCATCCCCCACACAGCGGATCACCTTCGCCTTCAGATCCTCAGCTCCTCCGAAGATATCTACCAGCCCCTCCGTCCGGTTATACGCCATGGCATTGACCGTAAAATCTCTTCTCTTAAGATCCTCCTTAAGGCTTCTGGTAAATGTAACCTCCTTCGGATGCCGGCCATCCTCGTACTTCCCGTCGATCCGGTATGTCGTCACCTCAAAACCTTCCCCTTCAAGAAGCACCGTGACCGTGCCATGCTCGATCCCCGTATCAAATGTCCTGCCGAATAATTCTTTCGTCTCTTCCGGCGTTGCAGACGTCGTGATATCCCAGTCCCCGGGCTCCCTCTCCAGCATGGAATCCCTGACACATCCGCCCACCGCGTATGCCTCATATCCATGCTCCTGTAATCTTGTTATGATTCTGTCCGCCTTCTCTGGCAGATGAATGCTCAGCTTCTTCACAATATCCCCTCCGATTATGCTTTGGTTGTATATATCATACCACATTTTTATAATGGTTGCCAAATGATAGGCGAATACGCGCCGGAAGACACCGGCAGGCAGGATTCCCTGCATCAGAAAACGGAGAGCAAGATGCTCTCCGCTTCGCTGTGTCTTCTTTATCGTCCTGTCTTGTTAGCAGCTCTTTCTCCTCATTCGGATATAACCGCCAAACACCATACCCAAAGCTGCCGCCGTCAATAATACATACAGCATGATCGGTGCTGAATCTCCGGTAACAGGAGCCTTCGTAACAGAACGTACTGACGCATTGCCGTTATTGTTATTGTTATTGCCATTGTTGGTGTTGCTTCCGTTGTTGTTACCGCTTACGTTGTTGCCATTGTTGCTTCCGTTATTGTCATTGTTGCCGCTGTTGTTATCGCTTCCATTGTTGCCATTTCCATTGCCGCCGCTTCCGTTGTTGTCACCATTGCCATTGTTGCCGCCGCTTCCGTTATTGTCACCGCTTCCATTGTTGTTGCCGTTTCCATTGTTGTCACTGCCGCCGTCAGAATCATCCTTCACTTCTTTCCAACCTATGGCAATCGGAGACAGCCCCTTTACTTTGAATTCAATACCCTTCTCCGTTTTGGCAACATCGGGATATTCTATATCTCCTGCCTGAAAACCATTCATATCTGCTGTAAACATATGAGCCGCCGCAAAATCATGGGTATCCTTTCCTGTACCAGCCGGATACGGCAGCGTTACAGTCAGGCCGTCTGACGGGAAATCATCCTTCGTCACCTCCTGCCAGCCCGTTCCGTTAACATTTACCATAAGCTTAACATCATAAACAGCAACGTTCGTCTCTTCAATCCCGCTGACTTTATCCCGGAGCTTAAGCTTCATCTCCTGCTCGATCTTCTCCGGCGTATTCAAATTCTCCTTATCCTTGAAAGAATCCGGGACCTTGGATATACCGTTCTCTACCTCGGTCTTGTACATATTCTCATCTTCTGGTTCTTCTGTAATCGGCACGCTTATCTTATCATCAATCTTATTCGTACTCGTATTATAAATCTCCAGGGTCATCATATTCCCGTTTACCAGCAGACCGGTCACGATCCTCTTGTCTGCATCCTCATATTGATAGATCTTCTCGGGCGCTGTATCCTTCGACGGATCAAACGCGTATACAGAGTTACCTACATTAAAATATAAGACTCCTTTTGAACAGGAAAGCCTGGAAAAACTCATTGAATACATCGGCCATCCGTTTCCAAGATTCTCTATCTCGAAGCTGCCCACAATACTCTCCGTTCCGCCGGAATCTCTCTTGACCAGCGAAGCGCCTTTGTAAATAGTCGAAGGCGCACCCTCAACCGTACTGCCCTTGAGGTAATAGGACGCTCCGTCCACTGTATAGATAGCAGATTCCTGCAGCGGTGCCGTCTTATGCCAGGAATTATCATATCTGGCATCGTTACACGTGATATCATTGGCATCCCAATCATGCTTCGCATTTTGCATAGCAGAATCACTGAGCAGGAAATAGGTATGCTTGACATATCCGGTCTCCCCAACCTGACTGCTGGCAGTTGCGTCATCATAAGTAAGATCCGCATGATACCATCTGCCGTCCAGCTTCACATAATTCCATATATGGTTCATTGATTTGCTTTTACAATAGTCGACCTCTATGCCTGCCTTTTTAAGCAGCGCAGCATACGCAAGGGTATATCCCTGGCAGACGCCGATCCCATTCACCAGGGCTTCGTAGGCGTTCCTTTTTTCAATTCCCAGATTGTTGTTGGCATTCTGATCGTATACCATATGCTGTACCAGATAATCATGCAGCGCCGTCGCCTTCTGCTCATCCGTCATATTGCTTCCGATAACTTCCGCAAATACCTTGTCTATGGCAGCCCGGTACTTCACAACACTGTCCTGGTTATACTGCGGATTATAGGTAAACTGACACTTCTGCACAACCCCGTCCGATGAAGTAAAATACTCAGAACTCAGCACATAGAACAGATCTGGATTATCCTGTGCCACATCCGGCCAGATACGATTCCAATCATCGGCTGTAAGATTATAACCGGATAAATCGATCTCCTTATCCCAATTAACCATCGCCGCCGTCATCGCATCCCATGCGTTCTTCACCTGCTCGTCCGTTGCCGCTCTAGCGGCCGGTTCTGTATCTGCAGCCATTCTTTCCTGCTTTGCCGAAATTCCTGATACGGCATCTGTATCCCCGTCTTCGTTCTTATCCGCAGACGCATCTTCATCCGCAGACGCATCTTCATCCGCAGACGGCTCTCCATCCGTCCGTTCTGCCGAATCTTCCCCGCCGCAGGCCTGCAAATCCGCCTCACACACAGGACAATCTGCCTCCCTTGCCTCTTCCGTACATTGTGCTTCACAGATGCATCCCGGCTGATCCATATCCTGTTCCGGCACACTTCCCATTACCCCCGGGACGTTGTCCCCTTCTGCTCCCGCCGCAGATGCGGTGATCTGCATATGACTCACCGTATTGCCGATGAATCCAAGAATAAGAAGAAATACCAGTATCTTCTTACTATTATTCTTCCTTTTGATCATATTGCTTTTCTCCTATCTTTGTTCTGGTTTTATTTGTTCTTATCTTTCTTTCCCATCATAAATTACATTGTTCATTTCTTCAATGACGAAATTTTTCCAATGGGAAATTATAAAATTTCAGAAATTTATACCTAAAGGACATCCCCTGATGCATATCTTATATGCAAAACACTTCAAAGGTATATCGCATGTTAAATTATCTATGGGCAGGTATGATACTAATCGGCATTATATTCGCCGCATTCACCGGACGGATGCCGGATATCACTAACGCCGCGCTTGATTCTTCCAAAGAAGCAATCACTCTGTGCATTACTATGATGGGGGTAATGTCGTTCTGGGTCGGACTTATGGAGATTGCTGGGAAAGCCGGCATCATCCGCGCTGCTTCTATCCGAATACGGCCTCTGGTCCGATTCCTGTTCCCCGGCCTTCCGGCCAATCATCCGGCCGAAGAACATATTACTACAAATATCATCGCCAATGTTCTGGGGCTTGGGTGGGCGGCAACGCCGGCGGGATTACGGGCGATGGAAGAGCTTTCTAAATTGGAAGATGAGCGAAGAATGGGTAGAATGCCTGGTATGGTAAGGAAACGTGGAACCGCCAGTAATGAGATGTGTACATTTCTTATCATTAACATATCTTCGCTACAATTGATTCCGGTAAATGTAATTGCATACCGGAGCCAGTACGGATCAGTGAACCCGGCGGCAGTCGTGGGGCCGGGGATCGCGGCTACGGCGGTAAGTACGATTGTGGCGGTGGTATATTGTAAGATGATGGACGGGAAGTGGAGGATATAATATCTTCCGCTTTCGTAGTATTCAAGAATAAACGAAAATGAGTTTTGAAAGTATATTGAGAGAAACTGATTTTTAGGGTATACTAAGTAATTAAGATGTAAAGCTAACAGATATCCGGTTTGTATAATATAAGTTAAAAAATCTGAGGAGGAAACGATATTGAGCATGATGAGCGATTTGAAAGGAATTAGCATTCAACAATATAAGACGGATATTGGATTTCGTACTCTGGTAGAAGGTGTAAACGAAAATTTGTATATTATACCCAAATATCAGAGAAAATATCGTTGGAGTAAGGAACAGGTTATATCGTTAGTTGAATCATTGATTCGTGGTTTACCGATTCCGCCAATTTATACTTGCAGAAACAAGGAAAATCAATTGGAAATCCTGGATGGACAACAGCGCGTTTTGAGTTTATTTTTTTATTATATAGGTTATTATTTAGATAAAAGAAAAAATAATTCTGTAGATTTTTCAGAGATTCAAGTGGATAACGGTTCTTTTAAGGAAGCCTTGACAAGCCAACTGGCATTAGAAGAACTTCATATTCAATTAAAAAATGAAGATGAGAAAAATTTTAATGTAGATTATGCCGCGCTTCCCATGGAAATGAAAAGACGCATAGACTACACGTCAATTACTGTTATAGAGATAAAAATTGATGACGAAAAGCAGCGTACAAAAATATTAAGAAAAATTTTTGAAAATTTAAATGCAAAAGGATCTCTTTTGACGCAGCAGGAATTGAGGAATGGAATATATGTATGTGATTTTTATGCCATGCTGCAGGAATATAACAGGCATGATGATAAATGGCGAAAAATATGGGGGAAAGAGGATGCTGCGGAACGCGACATGGAAACTCTTTTGCGGTTTTGCGCATTGAAAAAGTATGTTAGGATTGAGCAGAAGGACTCAATAAATTTTAATTTTATTATAGAAAACTATCATAGTTCCTATACAAAATTGTTAGACAAGTTTTCAGAAGAATCCATGAAATTTGATAAAAAACAAATTAAAAAATATAGAAATAGTTTGAGTTGCTTTTTTGATTTGTTTAAAGTAAATGTAACGCAGTCATCAAAGGTGGCCTTATTAGAGAGTTTCTATATTGTTTATGAGAAATTGGGTATCCATAAACCAGTTACATCTACAATATATAACAAAATACTGCATGATCCAAGATATATATCCCATGCGCGGCAGGGAACAGTTAAAATGAAAAGCATGAATGAAAGGTGGAAAACAGTGTATGAAATTTGGTCTGGAGATGATAAATCATATCATTGACAAAATATCTAACGAAGAATTACCTTATACAGACAACATTATCATAGGGGAAAATTCTAGCGGAAAAACATTGTTACTAAAACTATTTATAGAAAAAATAAAGGATGACAGAGCTGTATATTTTATTGATGCAGTTAACCGTGGATTTGATGTAAAAAAAGTATCTAAAACAAATAAAAGTCCAAAGTATAAAAAAACGATTTTAGACACAAGACTGCAAGACGAGAATTTTAATTTGGTTGATTCTTTTAATTGTTTTGGGACTTTAACAGAAAGGATAGAAATTATTTATCAATTATATGAAAAAGAAGTCCAAGATTTATTTTGTGAATTAACAAACGACAGCTTTAAAATAGATTATGATGCTCCATTAGGGGAAGTAAATTTTGGAAATGGAAAGGGACTCTTATCAAGCGGTTATCAGGCAATAGTACGCATATTACTTGAATTACTGTATTATCAGGATATGGAAATTGAAACGAAGGCATTGCAATATGCGTGGATTGTAATAGATGAATTGGACGAATATTTATCTCCCAGATATTCTGCTGCAATTTTAAAATTTTTGAAGAAAACATTTCCGTGGGCAAGATGGATTGTAACAACACACTCTTGTGATTTAGTAGCATCCTCAAACGATTCTAATATAATAATTTTAGATAATGGCAGTTATGAAGTTGCGGATAGTAATGACTACACATCTATTTCAGAAGTGCAGATTATTTTTGACCGAATATTCGGAAATAATGAAGCCTTTGAATCAGAGATAGAAAATACATTAAGAAGATTGCTGAATAATAAGATTAGTGGCGCATGGGGAAAAAAAGATGAAGAATGTCTTGAACAGATAGGAAACGGGAAATTGACTGCTTCACAGCAAATAATTTTACATCAAATACGAGAATGGTGATTGCTAAATGGAAGATTTTTTGTTACTTGAGATACCCGTATTTCAGCCGCATTATAAAAAATGGAAAAAATATGGTTATGCAAATTCAATAGAAAGAAATAATTTAAAGGACACTTTGGAAGAAAGTACAGGTGGATATTGCATGTATTGTTATACACGGATTCGCGTAGATGGAAAACTATATGCTAATTTAGAACATGCAATTGAAAAAAGTAATTCAGATAAATTGATTGAATGTGTACCTAATATAGGGCTGTCTTGTCCGGTTTGTAACCAGACATTTAAACGTATTGGAGAAAAAAGGAGAAAAATACCCAAAAACGATATTACTCAATATGAGGAATCCAGTAAATGTTCAACAAGCTGCCGTAAACAATGTACCGTTCCTTGTAAATCATTAAGGAAATTACAAAAGAAGTACAGTAGTCTTACTGATGCGGAAATTATATTACAGCCTATAGGTATTCAAGGTACGGATTCAAATGAAACACTAGTTTTACAGTATAATGTTATGAATATGGAATTTGAACCCGCCAAAGATTCACATACATATTCTGATAGGGAACTTCGATTTATAGAAGCGCACATAAAAAGATTTCGATTAAACGACCCTCCATTCCGTACTCGGCAATTATTTGATTTTGTAAAAAATGTTATAGATAATAATGGGAACCTCCCTGAATACGAGTACAATAATTTAATCGTAAAGTTATTTTGTGAGAAACTGGCGAACAAATCATCAGAAGAAATACTCAAGATTTGTAAAAGTATCTTTATTATTACATTTGCTAAAATGTAGAGAGTGATTTCACAAGGATAGTCAACTATAAATTATCTTTAAATTTAAAGATAAACTGGAAAGTTTTCTTGAATCGACAAACAATTCCACGGTTCAAAAAAATATTTAAAAAATTCGTGTCACTACCTTGACACAAGGGGGATTGAAGGCGATGGAGGAATTGGAGAAGCTGGAGGAGCACAGGAGGGCCGGGCGGCTTCACGGACCAGTGAGGAAGGGGAGGATATAATGTCTTCCGCTTTCGTATTATTCAAGAATAGACGAAAAAGTGTTTTGAAAGTATATTGAGAGGAACTGATTTTTAGGCACCTAACAACGAAATTTTGCGTATTTTGGCAAAATTTAGGTTCCGGTTTATCCGGGTTAGGGTATACTAAGAAAAGGAATATAGCTTAAGTAAGAAAGGTGGTAATTAGACATGTCAATTTTACAAAGACAAGTAATTCAATCCCTCGATGGCTTGTCGGAATGGTAATTTACGCTTTTTACTTGAAATGATACAGCATTTTATGAAGCCTTCCGAAAACAAAGAAGAAAATGTTTACGGGCTGGCTATGAATAAAAAGATAGTTTCGAAGAATTGGCAGTTTAGAAGGCCAGGATCTTATTGATGCAGATTATGATATAGATGAGTGCAATGTGATTCACTAATTCCATATTATGAAGAAGAATTTATTATATCGGTTTAATGTATTAGATTTTACATAGGAGAACATGGCAGAAAGATTGTGAGGTGCTTTGATTAACATGAACAGATTTTCTGAGAGAGACTGGAAATTATTTCGGCGTAAGATTGTTGATTGGCAAGAAGCATATATGGACAAGCTGAATAAAGAATATATTGAAATTCTTAGCGGGGAAGGAGATCCATCAGATAAGTTTTGGAAACTAGAGGAACGGATTAAGACAGACAAAAAAGCTTGTGGTGTACAATGTGAGATGAGCAGATCGAATCAATTTTATATTATGATGTCATTGTTGAACGATGGTGCAATCACGATGGATGATCTGAATGATTTTAGTGATGATTTGAAAGATACGATAGGGCATTTCGCTAAAATGTAAAAGATGTATCACAGTTAAAACATATCTGAAAAGGATAAGGAATTTTTTAGTCTTAGCTTGACACAACCGTACCGGAGCCAGTACGGGAGTGTGAATCCGGCGGGAATCGTAGGGGCCGGCATTGCGGCGACGGCGGTGAGTACATTGGTGGCGGTGGTGTATTGCAAGGTGATGGATAGGAAGCGGGGAACGTAGAATTCCCTGCTTTCTTTAAAAAATTCCCCTTTATAGGAAATCAGTATAATTACAAAAATATCGGAAATAATAGTTGAAATAACACAAAAAAGTATATATAATAACATAATAAAAACGTAAATAACGTGGAAAAAAGGGGAAGGACATGAAAATCTTAAAACTATCCATAAAAGGTTTACAAAATTTAAAAAATACTTTAGATGTGGACTTCGTTGCACAACAAAGAGTAGACAATGATGCCAGAGAACAAATGTTCAATGTGTTTTCTAATGTTTATACAAGTCCAACATTATCTTTTATTGGGATTAATGCATCTGGTAAGACAACAATCCTAAAATTGATTTCTTTTGCTATAGGATTATTAAATAATGAACCTATTAATAGTATTTCCTCTAAAAAATTTTTGGACGACTTAGATAGTAAACAAAATATGATTTTTACTGCTTATTTTTATCATAATGGCATTGTATATAAATTGGAAACAATAGTAGGAAGAAAAAGAAATGCTATTGATGGCAATACAAAATTTGTAATTATAGATGAAACATTATGGGAAAAAGAAATACATAAGATAAAAACGAAAAAAAGACTTTATGATTTTAATGATGCCCAAGTAAAAATCCGAAGAAATAAAAATGAACAGTATCTAATAGAAGATGTTAGTATTATAGTTGCTTTAAATAAAGAACAAGACACGAATTTTTCCTTATATGATATGTCAGATTTCACAGATCATAATATGTTGAATTTTTTAGGCCAGTATCCGAAAGAAATATTAACTTTTTTGGATCCTAGCATCGAAACCCTTAGCTGTGAACCAACTGAAAAAAAAGTTGATATCAGATTGAAATTTTATGAAAAAGAAGAGCTAACGTTAAATAGTCCGTTAGCACTTAACAGATATCTTTCTTCAGGTACAATAAAAGGTCTGAGTGTATTTATGGGGGCAGTATTTTCATTTTTGGAAGGGGGATATTTGATTGTAGATGAATTAGAAAATCATTTTAACAAAGAAATTGTTTCAACATTAATACGATTTTTCATGGATAAAAAAGTCAATAAAGAAGGGGCAACTCTGATTTTTTCAACTCATTATTCAGAATTGCTAGATGAATTTGAAAGGAACGACAGTATTTATATTACAAAAAACAAAGATGGGATTACTGCCGAAAAACTTTCTGGTATTTTGAAAAGAAATGATATTAAAAAAAGTGAGATATACGATAGTGATTTTCTTGAGGGAACCGTACCTGCTTATGAATCTTATATTGCTCTGAAAAAAGCGCTAATATCATTAAGATAGGAGGCTTTAAAATGGCAAAATATTTAGCATGTATATGCGAAGGCGGTGCCGAACACGCGATATTAGATTTATTACTGGACAACCATAGCTTAGTTTTTGAGAGAGAAGATCTAATTGAAGAAGAAGTGTTAAAATGCCGACGAGGAAGAGATTTTGAAGAAAAATACCTAAAGAAAGGCTTTTCCGAAAAAATAACAGTTTATCGAATTTTAGATTCAAGAAATGAAAATTTTAAGCTACGCAAAGCATATGAAAAGAAGGTAGATGTTATAAATGTAGTTACAGCTCCTGAAATTGAAATGCTTATAATATGTAATGAAGACAGATACAAAGATTTTAAAAATTCAGGAGAGAAACCAAGTACATATTGTAAGCGTGCTTTGAAATATAGCAAAGTAAAAAGTTATGATTTTATTTATGAATATTTTTCTGATATAAATATCTTAATAAATGCGTTGCATGAATATAGACGGATATCAAAAATTCGTAGAAAAGAAATGACCTTATGGGATCTATTAAAACAAAAATAATAAATTTTTCAACCTACTCATCTACTGGTTAAAAAATATGTAACCATCAAATTTTTTAGTCTTAGCTTGACACAACCGTACCGGAGCCAGTACGGGAGTGTGAATCCGGCGGCTATTGTGGGGCCGGGAATTGCGGCTACGGCGGTGAGTACGTTAGTGGCAGTGGTGTTTTGTAAGTAAGTAGGAAATAATCCGTATCTGTCAATTCATGTGTATTTCTGATACAATCACTTCAAATTATGGAGGTATTGCCTATGGATAAAAATGAACTTACAAAGACAGAACTCTGGACAAAACGTATCCAGGACTTTCATGAAAGTGGTTTATCCCAGAAAGAATGGTGTCAGGAGCATCAAATTCCACAATCAACTTTTAGCTATTGGATCCGGAAGCAAACAAAAGAACAGCCAGATGAACCTGTTTTTGCAAAACTTCCTTCCCAACAGGAAATCTCATCTGATCTTTCAGTCGGCGGTGTGCCTGTAACGATCTATCTTCCCGGAAGCATCCGGATTGAAATTGGTGCCGGGTGTCCTGTCGGACTTATGGCTTCTTTGATCCATACACTGAGTGCTTATGCTTGATCTGGCCGGCGGAACAACTGTGTATCTTGCATGTGGTGTCACGGACTTACGAAAGAGCTACCAGGGATTGGCGGCTATTATAAAACTAAAATTCCATCTGGATCCGTATTCCCGTTGTATGTTTGCCTTCTGTAATCGCAGACGCACATCAATCAAAATCCTCCAATGGGACGGGTCAGGATTTTGGATCTTAATGAAGCGGCTGGACCATCATTCCTTTCACTGGCCGGATACACCAGATGAGTTGAAAAAAGTTACGTTAAAAGAAATACACTGGCTGTGTGACGGATTATCCCTGGATCCCAAGGGCGCTTTTAAGGAGCACCATCCCAAGATTGTCATCTAGCCAAAAACGGAGTCTGTCAATTCGCAAAAAGCTGAAAATCTTAGGATTTTCAGCAATTTTTCCTCTGTTTTTCTGACGCATTTCCCCTCGAAAACAGCACGGTTTTATGGTATTCTTTTCTTAGCTTAAAACAATCAGGAGCACCGGACTATGGAACCACTTTTTTCTAAGAAACAATTACAGGAAATGAGTAAAGAAAATATGATCACACTGCTTACAACCATGCAGGCGCATCAGCAAAAGCAGGAAACTAAGATCCAGCTCCTGACGGAAAAAATGAAGGAGCTGGAGTTCATGAATGCGCTGCTTTCTGACAGGCTGGCGCTTGCCCAGCGGAAACAGTTTGGTGCCTCCAGTGAAAAGTACGCGGATGGATATACGCAGATGGATCTGTTCAATGAAGCAGAGCAGGAAGCGGATCCGAATGCAGCGGAACCGGAAATGGAAGAGATCCATCCGAAATCTTACAAACGCAAAAAACCTGCTGGAAAAAAGGAAGAAGATCTTTCTTCTTTTGAGACGACAGAGGTGATCGAACATAAGCTGGAAGGGCAAGAACGGTTCTGCCCGGAATGCGGGACGAAATACAAAGTAGTGACGACAGAGAAAGTAAAATATCTGAAATTTATACCGGCCCGTTTCGAAGTCGTAGAAGAGGTCACATATATTTACAGCTGTCCAAAATGCGGAAAAATGCAGCGGCCAGAGAAGGCCCAGGCACTTATGAAAGGGAGTGTCGCCACACCATCCCTGGTTGCAGGTATCATGAATGCCAAATATGTAAATGGGATGCCGCTTGCACGCCAGGAGCGGGAATTCGCGCGGTATGATCTGAATCTGTCAACCAAAACGATGGCAAACTGGATCATCCTGTGTGCCGGGCGGTATCTCCAGCCGGTCTATGACCTGATGAAGGAGGAATTCCTTTGCAGCAGGTATGTCCATAGCGACGAGACACGGATCCAGGTCATAGACGAACCGGGGCAGAAAGGTACGACACAGAACTGGATGTGGGTGTATCTTACGGATGAGAATAGTGGATCTCCGAGAATGGTACTCTTCCAGTATGAGAGAACCCGGGGCGGCTACCACCCGGTGGAGTTTCTGGGAGATACATTTGAGGGTTATCTTACCTGTGATGGATACCAGGCGTACCATAGTCTCCCGGAGAAGATCACCGTGACAGGGTGTATGGCCCATGCAAGGCGGCGTTTTGATGAAGCCCTTACAACATTGAAAAAGGATTTCACCAAAGAGCAGCTGAAAGAAACAACTGCATATCAGGCAATGGAGCGGATCGGCATGCTCTATAAGATAGAAGAAATGCTCCGAGGCAAATCGCCGGAGGAAAAATATACCGAGCGTCAGAAGCAGTCAAAACCGCTTTTAGATGCCTTCTTTGAGTGGCTGCATTCCCTGGAGGATGCAGTAGACAGATCATCGAAAATAGGAGAAGCGGTATTGTACACGATAAACCAGGAACAATACCTAAGAAGATACTTGGATGACGGACATTTGAGTATCGACAATACGGCCGCTGAGAGAGCCATTAAGAACTTTGCGGTAGGACGCCGCAACTGGCTGTTTTCTAAGAGTATCAAAGGAGCAGAGGCCAGCGCAACCGTATACAGCATAACAGAAACGGCGATCCTGAACGGACTCAAGCCCTATAATTATCTGACCTACATATTGGAAAAGATGAAAGATTTGGCTCCATTTCCGACAAAAGAAGACATTCTTCCACTATTGCCCTGGTCAGAAACAATACCGGAAAACTGTCGTACCAAACGACCAGAGGGGACATCCACTTAGCAGAAACTGTTAGGTGGATTTTTTTGTCAAAGTACGGATGAATCTCTATTCATCTTTAAGGAATATTTTACCAAATGCGTAGATTTATGAACAGGTACGGATTATTTCCTACTTACTTTTGTAAGATAATAGATGGGAAGCGGAGGATATAACATCTTCCGCTTAGTTACTTTTCAGGGGTCAGGAATGCGATGAACTGCTCATTCCGTGCGAACATGATTTAGGAGTGAGGGGCGTTTTTGCGCAGCAAAACTCTAAATGTCGCCCCGAACCGTTGCTATGAGCTGCCTTCCAGGTCGTGAATAGTATCTGTTTGGTGACTACAGCCGGGTGCTTCTCTTTTTATGTCTTGAACAATGGAGATTTTCTCAGTATAATAAAACCATAGCTAACAAGGCATAGTTGACCCGGCAGACCGATTAGCCAAAGCCGACCCGGGAGTAAAGAAAGCCCATATGCCGGAAGCAGAGCTGTACATGATTTTTACAGGAGAGCGTGCCAACAGACCGGAAAGTAAAGCTTAAAGTACTTTATGGCGGCAAGGGAAATGACATCATCAGCCAATATGTTGCATTCACAAAACTATATAGTGCACAGAGGTGAGAAAATATGGGAGGAGCCGGGAGGCTATCACAGAAACCATCTGTACTTGTAAAGACGGGGACGTGCTCCAAGATCTAATACTTGGTGGCAGGCAGATACAAAAAGAAAAATATATAGAACCCCCATATACTAGTACACCGAATAACAAGTAACCAGCCATATAACTTGCCTGATTTTCCATCTGCGTCGTTGTCATCAATCGGCGTAGCGCCCGCTACGCCTCATTCCTCCGCCTTGCATATAAAAAATTATTCTGCGTTATATGGCTAGGAACTTATTTTTCGGTGTACTAGAAAAAATGGCAGGATTATAGTATGATATTGAATATAGAAGTATTGCTTTATAATCGTAGAGATTTGGAAATGGTATAGAGCAATGCATAAGATAGGTATACCGAGAGCCGGAGGAAAACAGATGAAGGATTTTTCTTTTTGGATGGAGTATGATGGAGCTGCCGAAGGTAGTGGCCGAAGTGAAAAATTATGGCTTATGAATCCGGATACAGGACAGATTGGGTTGTTTAAGTTCAAAAAGGATACAGCAACAACAGATCATGTTTCGGAGTGCATAGCCTGTGATCTGGCAGGTTTAGTAGGTCTTTCATGTGCCAAATTTGAAATAGGAGTTTATGAAGGTAGAGAAGGATCCATCAGTTACAATATTGTTGATCAAAAAGGGATTGTATTAATTGAAGGAATTTATTGTATTAGCTCAATGTATCATGGTTTTGATGAAGAACTATTGTTGGATGTGGAAACAGGAGAAAAGTATTCACTGGATATGATAAAAACAGTTTTGGAACCATTGGGTCTTTTTAATGATTTTCTTCCTATTTTGGTTTTTGATTTTCTGATTGGCAATACTGACAGGCATCAGAGTAATTGGGCATTAATATTAGAAAAAGAAAAACTCAGTATAAGTCCGCTGTATGATAACAGTTCGTCACTTTGTGCTTATGTAAAAGAATCAAAAATTAAAGATTATTTAGGAAATGATAAGCTTCTGTGGAAATCACTTGTTGATACGAAATCAAAATCATTAATACGCATTTCAAGTAATGATACGAAACAGCCAACACATATGGCAATGGTTAAGTTTCTTAAGAAGAATTATTATAGCCAAACAATAAAAATTGAAAAAAAAATTGAGACACTTGTGACAGAAGATATGGTATATGATATATTAGATAAATATAAAGAGGTGCTTACCGAACAACGGAAAAATCTAATAGGTAAATATATTTTATCAAAAGTTCAACTGCTGAGAAAAGTTTATGGAGAAAAGGAGCTTCCTGTATAATATAAAGTGTAAAGGGAGTTGATAAAAAAAGATACCTCGTATATAGTTGGATTATTACTGACCAGCCAGTTGGTAAAATCCAAAAACACAAGAGGTATCTAAGATGAATGTTAAGGCAAATCAAACAAAAAAGCAAGTAAATGTAGAAAACCAGGCAAATCTTCTTTTGTCAAAAGAAGAACTTAGAAAGAGAATGGAAGGTGTTGAAAAAGAATTAAAATCGTATACATGGAGAGAACTGGAAACAAATGGTAAATTTTCCAAGAATGACAAACTTTCCTTCATTACAGATGACATGCTTATAGTTGGATGCGATATAGGCAGTGAAACCCATTATATAAGAGCAATCGACATCAGGGGAAGGGAACTGGGCAAAGGGGCATTTGAATTCAGTAACACGGCAGAAGGTTTTGAGAATGCGAAAGCATGGATGCTGAAACATGCGGCGCAGAATGAAAAAAGACAGATCGTCCTGGGTCTTGAACCGACAGGGCACTACTGGTTTGCATTAGCTGCATGGATGATTTCGAAAGGAATCAGCGTTGTTCAGGTCAATCCATATGCTGTAAAGCAGAGCAAGGAAATCGAGGATAACAGTCAGCACAAGGATGACAGAAAGGATCCGAAACTAATTGCAAATCTTGTAAAAGACGGTAATTATGGGATGCCTTATCTTCCGGAAAAAATCTACGCAGATATGAGAAGACTCTCGATGTTCAGAGACCAGCTTACAGAAGACCGAATCAGAAATATCAACCGTCTTCACAGAGAACTTAAGATCTATTTTCCGGAATACATGGATGCATTTGGAAAAATCGATGGTGCATTCGCATTGGAAGTACTGAAAGTATCCTGCATCCCGTCTGAGATTGCAGCACTGGGAACAGAAGGGCTGAGAAACATCTGGCATGATGCGAAGCTAAGAGGACGCGGTTATAGCAGGGCCGGTAAAATCGTGAACCATGCAGAGAAAAGCGTGGGATTGGAAGATGGAACCAGTGTTGGCCGTGAGACAGTGAAGTGGTTTTCAGAACAGATCATGAAGCTGGATGAACAGCTTGCCCGGATAGAAAGTACCTTACATAAGAAATGTAAGGAAATACCTTATGCAGAAAATATTCTGGAAATCAAAGGTGTGGGTGAGAACATTTTAGCCGGGATTGTGGCAGAAATGGGGGATATCAGCAGATTTGATGACGTAAAAGAAATCCAGAAGTTAAGTGGAATGGGTCTTGTGGCATGCAGCTCAGGTAAGCACAGGGGACAGACAAAAATCAGTCACAGAGGACGCAAACGGCTCCGGTACTGGCTGTTCCAGGCGGCAAAATCAGCGGTTTCACATGCAGAAGAATTTAAACAATTGCATGTGTACTACACAACACGGGCCAGGAATCCGCTAAAAAAGATGCAGTCACTGATTGTGATAGCCTGCAAGATACTAAGGGTGATCTACACAATCCTGAAGACGGGGGCAACATATGATCCGCAAAAAATGTTGAAGGATATCAAACGCCCGGAAGCTGCACCGGCCCAGATGGCGGCATAAGAAATAAAAATGAGCAATACACTCCAGAACTCTGTCGAGTCACTGATCATAAGCATTGGAGACTGGACAGGGTTCTGGAAGAGAAACCCGTAAACGATGGAGACTGAAAGGGACTGCATCAGCCAAAAACCAACAAGAGTCTGTAGTGGTATAGCGTCCACTGATTAAGTCAGTACCATGACAGGTGAATGCAGGTTAGTAACAATCAAACAGAAAAACAAGAGCTGTAGCCGGCATCGTTTTTTTCCGTGGGGCATGACCCCGTTTAGGAGCTTGGCCGGCACTCAGTGTATGGTAGATGGGACGAAGGAAGTTGGGACACGATCCCCTTAGACACGGAAGGTTCATCATCATAGTTGATCAGAGGGAAAATAGCCTTTATAAAGCGAACCAAAAGGGATACTTTAAAAACTATACCCATTTATCAGCTGTTCGGTACATGATACAACGATATCCATCACTCCCGGCTCTGTTTTTGAGGTAAATAAAATCGTCAAAGCCTATAAAATCAATAAATTTAGGCTTGACAGAATAGGAAGGAATAACATGTCAGTTAAAGATGGGAAAGACTACCTTTATTTGATTTGGAAATCTGAACAGACCAGAAAACAATATATTATTGGTCAGTTGACAAAGAATGGCCAATATGAATTCCAATATAGTGAGGAAGTACAATCTGCTATTGCTGATGGCTTTAAACCTTTGCTTTGTTTTCCAGACTTAAATAAAGTATATAAAGATGACAGACTTTTCGCAATTTTTAAAAGCCGTTTACCAGACAGAAAGAGAAAAAATATTCAAGAGATTTTGGGAAAATACGGCTTGGAGGAATATGATGATTATATGTTACTGAAAAGAAGCGGCGCACGTCTTCCAATTGATAATCTTGAGTTTATTGATCCAATATTAAGTTTAGATAATAATGTAACCAGGATTTTTTTTATGGCGGGCGTTCGACACTATTTAGATTGTGATGGTGAAGAGTGCAATCGGTCTATTAAAGTAACCCGTGGAGATGAGGTGTTTTTACGTGAAGAACCGGAAAACTTTCATGATCAAAATGCGGTACAGTTTTTGAACACTTCAGGAAAAGTATTGGGATATATTCCACGCTACTATAGCAAAGAGGTGTGCAAATTACTAAAGCAAGGAAAAAAAATTGTATGTCATATTTATAACGTAGATAAAAATAAAAATTGCAACGAATGTATAAAGATAATTATGAAAATTGCAAATTAGTGTTTGAAAGCCTTGAGTCAGTCTAGCTGCTTTTGGGGAACTACTTAAGTAAATAGAAGAACAATTTTTAGTCTTAGCTTGACACAACCGTACCGGAGCCAGTATGGGAGCGTGAACCCGGCGGCTATTGTGGGGCCGGGAATTGCGGCTACGGCGGTGAGTACGTTGGTGGCGGTTATATATTGTAAAGTGATGGATGGAAAGCGGAGGATATAACATCTTCCGCTTTCGTAGTATCCAAGAAGAGACGAAAAAGAGTTTTAAAAGTATATTGAGAGAAACACACTTTTAGGGTATACTAAGAAAAAGAATATAGCTTAAGTAAGAAAGGTGGTAATCGGACATGTCAATTTTACAGAGACAAGTAATTCAATCCCTTGATGGCTTGTCAGAAGACAATTTAAGCTTTTTACTCGAAATAATACAGCGTTTTATGAAGCCCTCCGAAAACGAAGAAGAACATGTTGACGAGTTGGCTATGAATAAAAAGATAGTTCGAAGAATTGGCAGTTTAGAAGGCCAGGATCTTATTGATGTAGATTATGATATAGATGAGTGCAATGATGAAATTGCAGAGATGTTTGGAGTGTGTCCGTAATGAAGATATTGATAGATACGCATATAGCTGTCTGGGCAGTATTAAATGATCCTAAGTTGCCTGGGAAAGCAAAAGAATTGCTTCTTGATATGGAAAATAAGATATTATACAGTACGGCTTCTATTTGGGAAATTACAATAAAACATATGCTGCATCCAGAGAAACTTCTCATGAATGGGAATATCCTGGAAAAAGGATGCGAAGACAACGGATAATTATGATAGCCCAAGCGAAAGCAGAAAAATTAATGTTTTTAACACATGATTCACTAATTCCATATTATGAAGAAAAATTTATTATATCGGTTTAATGTATTAGATTTTACATAGGAGGACATGGTGGAAAGATTGTGAGGTGCTGTGATTAACATGAAGAGGATTTCAGAGAGAGACTGGAAATTATTTCGGCGTAAGATTGTTGATTGGCAAGAAGCATATATGGACAGGCTGAATAAAGAATATATTGAAATTCTTAGTGTGGAAGGAAATCCGTCAGATAAGTTTTGGAAACTTGAGGAACGAATTAAGACAGACAAAAAAACTTGTGGTGTTCAATGTGAGATGAGCAGATTAAATCAGTTTTATATTATGATGTCACTGTTGAACGACGGTGCAATTACGATGGACGATCTAAATGATTTTAGTGATGAGTTGAAAGATATGATAGGACATTTCGCTAAAATGTAAAAGATGTATCATATTAAAATATATCTGAAAAAGATAAGGGATTTCTTAGTCTTAGAAAAGGATGCGGGAATTTGTAGATTCCTTGAATCACTACAGGGAATATGATTCCTATTTGGACTTCTGATTTGAGAAAACTAATCTAGCATAGTGTACTGTACCGTTCATATTTCGCCAAATAAATGGCACAGTACACTAGCACGCAATCCTAGTACACCGAAAAATAAGTTCCTAGTATAGGATCAGCTCTGACGCTTAAATTTATACTTACACTCTCAGAGTACATTGGATTTTATTTTCTCATTTTGCTTTATCAACGCAATCTTATTTAAGCCATAAAATCCCTGTATTCTGCTTTTTTAACTTTTGTTGTTATCTGCTCCTTCACCACCTTTCCACATGGTCCTCTATATCAACCGTATTTGTATCTTTTTAGCGATCTCTTCCTTGTATTCTCTCAATGGAGTCTCTTTCATGGATTCCAGTATCCTCCTGTGCTTTTGCTCCCTACTCTGCTTTACCTTTTTCCATATTTTTTCCCAAGCCTCCATGATCTGGCTGATCATGTGCCCAATCTGGATCAGATAATAATGGTTTTTCAGTGCCTGATAATTCCTGCTGTACTGGTGTTCCAGATGGTATCCCTGCCTTTTCTGCGCGTTAAACCCATCATTCTCGATTCTCCATCTCATCCTTCCGCGCTCCACCAGTCCTGCCACATTTTTTCTGGTGATTGGCAGATCTGTGAGAAACCAGAATTCTTTCCGGATCGTTTCTGCTTTTCCCTTTTTCCTGCCCTTTTTGCAGATATGCTCCCCGCTTTCTCCATACTCTGCCAGATTTACCTGATGTCCTTTATAATCTATATCTGTCACGTAATCATACCATTCCTTCCCAGTCTGTGTTTCGCGCTCCTGGTAATTCTTCTCCATTTCTTTCAGTTCTCTGTATTCTTCCCCAATGCTCGGGATGCTCCCCTCCTTATACCGCAGGATATACCGCCAGTTTTTTCCTTTGCATCTCTCAAAGAAACCTTCACAGGCATACAGACTGTCCCCGCACAGGCAGATCGGCAACCTTGGAAACGCTTTTTTCAGCTTTTCCATTAAACGCCAGCAGGCCTTCCTTTCACAGTCCTGTTTCTCCATTTCTTTTCCCTCTTCATTATCCACAAATTCCGTCTGAATACTGATCAGGATTTTCGGATGCAGTACCAGCTTTGCTTCCAGCACATAATAATAGTTCTCCTGATACTCTTTTTCCGTCCCCTTGTTATGGGTCCGGTGCAGGCTTTTCCCATCCAGTTCCCTCCGGCTGCTGCAAAGCTGCGTTCCATCTATGATCACCTGCCAGTACTTGCCCCTGATTCGCATATTTTCAAAAGCCCGGCTGCAAAGAAGCCTGCTGCAAAGGCGGTTTAAGATGTCCTGCAATTTTTCCGGATCTACTTTTTCCAGATACCGGTTGATGGTTTCCCAGTAGGGAAGCTCCTCCACGGTCTGTTCCTCCCCGGATAGATGCCAGATGTTTTTGATCATTTCACTGGAATTGAATTCTTCACTTGTTTTCCTCATACTGCTGATGTAAAATAGAGAAGAAAGGATACGGGTCATAAGAAGTAACACAGCAGGATAGGTAATATAGCTCTGGTTTCTGGGATCTGGAATCTGTTTTAACAGGGGTAAAAGATCTGGGAAAAAATGCCGGATTAGCTTGGCTAATTCACATGCAAGGTTCAACTGTTCCAGGTGTTCCCTAACCTCTTTTCTTCTGATTTTTATTCTTGCTTCATAGTAAAACCTCCTCTCTTTTATGGGGGTGCGAAAAAATAGTTGTCTGGTTACTTCTATTATCGCGCATCTTCCCATAAAATGGGAGGTTTTTTTATTAATTTTTTTTAAGCGTCAGAGCTGGTATAGGATAAATTAAGTTGTTGATATTTTCAATATCTGTTATAATGGATTTAACCAATACAATTTATGGAGGCCAATTATGCCAGCATTACCTTATAGGATTACAATATCAGATGAGGAGTGTACCTATCTGAAATCATTGATTAAAACCAGAACTATTCAGGCACAGGTTGTTGACCGTGCCCGCATATTATTGTGGAAGTCTGAAGCCAAAACGGATAAGGTCATTGCAGACGGTCTTGGTATTAGCGTGAATACCGTCCGGCGCTGTATTGGCCGTTATCTCAGTAGTGGGATTGCCCTTGCTATTTTTGATGACGAACGCTCCGGCCGCCCGACTGAGATTACTGATGATGCAAAATCATGGATTACCAGTATAGCCTGTCAAAAACCCTGCGATCTTGGTTATGACGCAGAGTTATGGACATTGGCAGCGCTGCACAAACACATACAAGCACATGCTGAGGAAGCCGGCTATCCACGCTTAAAAACAGTCACAAAACCATGGCTTCAAAAATATCTCAAAAAGATGGATATCAAACCGTTCAAAATCAAGTATTACCTTGAGCGTAAAGACCCTGATTTTGACAATAAGATGCATGATGTCCTTCTGGTTTATAAACAGGTCGAAATGCAGTTGGATGATAATGGAACTATCACCATACCAGACAGCGGGCACATGACACATACTGTTTCGTATGATGAAAAACCCGGCATTCAGGCTGTTGCCAACAAATATCCTGACCATAACCCAACGGTGGAAAACGGGTATGTCCGCCGGGATTATGAGTATGTGCGGTTTGGAACGCTGTCACTGCTTGCAGGTATTGACCTCCTGACAGGAGAGGCGATCCCGTTGGTTAGCCAGACACACAAAAGTTCTGATTTTATCGAGTTCCTAAAGATCCTTGATGCCAAATACCCGGAAGGTGATACGATCCGGTTGATACTGGACAATCACTCAGCCCATACATCAAAAGAAACACAGCGGTTTCTTGCAACATTACCAGAAGGCCGTTTTGTATTTGTATTTACTCCGACGCACGCCTCCTGGCTGAACATGATTGAAAGTTTCTTTAGCAAAATGACAAAGCAAATGTTAAAGGGTATCCGTGTCAATTCCAAGGAGGAACTATCGGAACGAATATACTGTTACTTTGATGAGATCAATGCTGATCCGATTGTCTATCATTGGACATATAAAATGGATGAAATTGATACTGATGAAGCGGCAGCTATTTAAACTATCAACAACTTAATATTTGCTATACTAGTAAAGCATTGCATTAATTTCAAAGTAATAGGTGACTGAATTTTGTGTCAGCGCAAGGCGGAGGAATGAGGCAATGCGGTGGCATTGTTGACTGACAACAACGAAGCGATGGCGCAAAAGGCAGGTACGTATTACTCGAAGATTAATGCAATGCTGTACTAGCCATATAACGCAATGATTTTTCATATGCAAGGCGGAGGAATGAGGCGTAGTGGGCGCTACGCCGATTGACAACAACGACGCAGATGGAAAATCAGGCAAGTTATATGACTGGTTACTTATTATTCGGTGTACTAGACACAGGCCGCTATGCCGCCGGTTCGCAGACGCACATCTGAAGCATCTTTTAGAATTTTACCCCCATCTTTATACTCTCCTGCGGATACTCCATAATATAACGTATATATGCACTGTCGCATTCTGAATAATCTGTTCCAGATAAGAATTCATATTCACCACTCCGCTTAATTAAGTTGGATTATCCTGGCCATACCTTCCTGCGGCAATACAACTTCCAACACGCCTTCTTCTGAATCCCAGCTTAACTTGCATCTCTCATCATCAGCAGGAAACGCCACCTTCACATCCACCTCTTCCCCTCTCCAATATACAAGCGGGAGGCGGCACGCCTCGCCTTCCTTCAATCTCCATACAGCCAGATATCCCTTCTCCTTGGTCTTAAGTCCCAGGCACATCCAGCCGTCTCCATCCTTCGCAAGCCCCAGAGGCCAGAACGGCAGCGCTTCCTTGATATCTTTCCTGATCCGCTTATAATAACCAAGCTCTTCCTTCACAATCTCCCTCTTATCTGCTGCCAGCGCTCCCATGTGCCCGCTCTGGTGGATTCTCAGAAGGCAGGAATTCACACAGTTGAAGATTGTCTGCTCTCTGGTCGAATCACTCAGCGGATAAGACCAGATCGCCGCCTGCTCCGGCGCAAGCGCAGACGGTGCATTCGCCGCAATGGAAGCGTATTTCAGATAATCAGTCTGATCACTGGTAGACTGAATACTATATCTGGAAAGCATGGCATAGTCCATCCTCATTCCTCCGCTGCTGCAGTTCTCAATGACAAGGTCTGGATAATCAGTAAAAATCCCGTCCAGCCATCTCAGATAAGCCCTGTTGTGTTCAAGCAGTCCGTCGCCAGGGCTGTCAGAATGATATTCCGTACCGATTCCCGCGTTAATATTATAATCAATTTTAAAATATCCTATCCCATACTCACGAATCAGCCTGTCCACGACACCTCTCGTGTATTCCCTAACTTCCTCATTCCTAAAGTCCAACTGATAACGGTCCCTGTCTAATGCCGCCTTCCCGTGTCTCTGGAAGAACCAGCCTGAATCCGCCTTACCGGTCAGATCACACTGCGTTCCCATAACCTCTATCTCCAGCCAGATTCCCGGCGTCATACCCTTTGCTTTTATATAATCTGTCACCTCGCTAAGCCCATTGGGGAATCTGATATCAGAAGGCTGCCATTCTCCAACCTTGTACCACCAATTCTCATCCGTATACCATCCGGCGTCTATACAGTAATATTCACATCCGGCCGCAGCCGCGGCGTCTATGATCGGCAGCTCCTTCCTGGTCGTTGGATCCGCCCACAGACAATTCATATAATCATTGAAAATAATCGGAAGCTTCTCATTATCCTGATTCTTTCTGCGGATCCGGCGGCGGTACTTAGTCAGAGCTGCAAATGTTTCATCAACGCCTCCCTCCACGCATCCTACTGCGGCAGGAACCGTCTCGAATTCCTCGCCCGGTTTCAGAGATTTCCACCAATGATGGTTGATCTCATCTGGGCCATTGATGACAAGCGCAAGCTGCCCCGCTCTCTCCTGAAGCTCCCAGTTCCATGCCCCGTTATGCTCGATCTGCCAGAACTGCATGATGCCTCTGCTCGAATTACGCAGGCACGCCAAGGGCAGATACTCCCCGGATGACCAGGAACCAATATTGCGGATCTGTATCCTCTTAGATGAAATTCCGCTGTCAGATATGATATGATACCCAAGCTGATTAACCGGCGTCTCCTTCCACTGTATCTCCTCCTGCCAGGAATTATGCGGGATCAGAAGGCTTATCTCCTCTTGTTCTTCAGATCCCAATCCCGCCTGAACATAGGAAGATACCGCTTCAAGACCGATCTCTTCGCTTCCTTCATTCTTCAGAAACAGACGGCAGCGTATCACAGGAATTCCGGTATAAAATTGATAAACCATTCTGCCGGACAGCCCCGTAACCTCATCCTTTGTATAGATCTCCACCACTCTGCCCATCTCATTTACCTGATCCGTATGGCTTACATAATTCATTCGGTTGCCCGGCAGCGTTCCGCTGTGCCCCAGACCGAAGTGTTCCAGACGGCTCTCGCCTGTAGTCTGGACTTCAAGCATGGTGTATAAGAATTTCTGATCCTCCTTTGGCTCCCGGCTCATCGGCCGCGCTCCCATATGCAGAAGCCAAACCGGCTGATCTGCTTCTATTTCAAATACAAGATATAATCCATTTTCTTCAATCTGTAATCTCATCTTATAATATTCTCACTCCTTTTCCCCGAATCGTAACCATTCAGCCGAAACCGTTCCGGCTCTATATATATTTCACCTGCCCTTACAATGTCTTCTAACTGCTCCGTATTCCTCGCTCCGGTTACAGGAAACACCTGGAACAGACTGCTGATCAAATACGCAGCCGACAAAGTCTGCAGGCTGTATCCAGTCTCCTCCTTAAGATTTAATAAGAATTCATATTTTCTCAGATTCTCTTCATTCAGATAAGCCTCACGAAGAGAAAGAGCGATATTCTCAATATTTCCCCCGGAAATAATCCGGCCGTCCTTTACTTCAACACATGCTTTATTCAACTTTTCAAAAAATCCCATAGCAGTCGAAGAAAACGGTACGGACGGAATCTGAGCCGCACAGTGCCACCGATATTCTTCTTCTGTTAATTCCACCAATGTAGGATCAGGGTTGGTATTTTTCCCAGGATTGACCGACGCCATACTCCATTGATTTGAAACCGCATAAGGCCCCGGCAGGCCTTTTGAGCGCATGTAAGTTTCTGCCTTCTCTAACCGTTCGGTACGGTAATTGGAAAGCCCGTAATAACGTATCTTTCCCTCCCTTCTAAGCCTTTCCAGAATATCCATGATCTCTTCTGCCGATTTCGTCTCGTCATCCCGGTGAAGCCAGTAGAAATCAATGACGTCAAGCCCCATAGTCAAAAGACTTTCCTCCAGATCCTTCCTGATCTCCGTCTCGTTCACTCTCGGAATCCTGTCCGGGGTATCAAACAGATAGTGGCCGCCCTTGGTGGCAATCACCACATCCTTATATGCTCCCCTTGATCTTAACCATTCTCCTAAAATCTTCTCGCTGCAGTTTGCAAGTCCTGGAATCCACCGGCAGTAGATATTGGCTGTATCAATAAAATTCCCTCCCCGGCGCACATACTCATCCAGAATCTCAAAAGACTCTTCCTTACTGAGTTTTTCACCAAAAGAAGCCGTCCCAAGGCAAATATTACTTAATTGCAGATCCGTATCCTTCAATATTCTGTATTGCATATCCTGCCTCCTCATAAATATTAACATGATATAATACTAACATATTTTCCCTGTTTCTCCCATGGCAAATACTCTTATTGCGCATTTTGCATCTTCTTTCATCGCATTCATTCCCCATCTTGAAATGTCATGGAACAATACCGGTCTCCGCCTCAACAGATGCCCCCGTCCGCTGCGCCATATATACTGCCTGCTGTGTATTTTGCACACTTTCTTCATATGGCAATGCGGATCCGTCATACATAACAGAAGTGAATCCCATCTCCAGCGCCTTTCCAATATAATCCAATGTCTCCCCATGGTCCAGATGCACGCATACCGGAATATTTGCCTTACACTCTTCTGCGGCATTTACTACAGCCATATGTAACTAACATCTTCCTATTCCTTCTCCGTTATCATTCTTACCTGTACTCCATACGATACCTCTTCATCCGGTCTGAGATATGTAAGCCTTCCTTCCCGGCGCACCTGATCCCGGCCGTCCGGGTAACAGTTTCCCGGCTCTAATCCCAACACATAATCCCTGTTGCCCATCATCTTCCACTGCATAAAACACAGAACTCTCCCATTTCGCCAGATTCCGAATAAACCAGGCCGCCTCCGGTAAAGGAAAATACATATGTCAGATACCGCCCGGGAACAACATACGGAACAATGGCATAATTCCCCTGATACATCTCCTGCCCCTTAGGGATTCCTTCATAGACAGGCGTATCAGAAAAGATCGGCTTCTCCGATTATAACTATTTTTACAGAGTGTTTAAGAAGGAAACAGGAATCTCTGCCAAAAAATATCGATATGAAAATACATATAGAAATTGTAAATAAATCACTTCATTTATTGAATCTATCAATTTGATGGTTTCAGCGCATATTGGTATAATATTCAGGAGAAACTTAATTATATGCAGGAGCATAAACTACGAGCAATCCTGTGTATCAAAAATGTCATTGAATGAGGAGGAAACTTATGAAGAAGAGACTAATCAGTACATTACTTATCTTATCCATGACGGCAGCCATGGCAGCCGGATGCAGCGGCAAAGAATCATCAAGTGATTCAAACACAGGAGGAACCGGGGGCGCTTCCTCTGATACAACAGCCTCAGATGATGGTGTGGACGGAGAAGGCGGCAGCATCACCTTCATGGCTCCCGACTGGGCGATCCCCACAGACGACCAGCTCAAAGCCTTCACCGACGAGACCGGCATCGAGGTTACGGTCAATGAAGTCGGCTGGGACGATATCCGCGACAAGATGGTCACAGCCGCGGCCGGCGGACAGGCTGTTGCCGACGTTGTGGAAGTAGACTGGTCCTGGGTAGGTGAATTCTATGCGGCTGACTGGCTGGAGCCGTTGGAGGTATCCGACGAAGTAAAAGCAGACATGCCTACTCTGGAGACATTTACCAAGGACGGTAATGTACTTGCGATTCCTTACGCTAACGACTACCGTCTGTCTTATTATAACACGAAGCAGTATGAAGACGCCGAGATCAAAGAAGAGCCTCAGACCTGGGACGAGGTATATGCGAACTGCAAGACATTGAAAGAGAAGGGCGTCTGCGATTATCCTTTCGCACTGCCTCTGAATGCAGAGGAGAAGACCTCGACTTACCTGATGTGGCTTGCTTATACTATGAACGGAATCGTATTCAACGACGACGGAACTCTGAACAAAGACTCTGTCCTTGCAGCGCTGAAATACGAAGAACAGCTTATCAAGGACGAGCTGGTGGATCCTGCAGACAAGACTTCTTCCGGTATGGACGCCTATAAACGTATCTTATCCGGATCTGCGAACTTCCTGACCGGGCCGACTTCCTTCGTATCTAAGAGCACCAACGAAGAGGACTGCAGCGTGATCGGTCAGATCACACCGATCCTGGTTCCCGGCAAGGACGCCAAAGCAACCGTTACTATGGCGCTGCCGGAGGCACTCGGCGTTACAAAGTTCTCCGAGAATAAGGATGCGGCAAAGAAATTCATCGAATGGTACACATCCGCCGAGATGCAGGAAGCGTTAAATGAGACAAATACTGCTATTCCTACGCTGAATTCTGTATTGAAGAAACTGATCGACGACGGCAAGATCCAGAACGCAGGCGCCATGATGGAGCAGGCAGAACTGATCGCTTCCCCGTTCCCGGGCGGAGTTCCGTCCTATTATGCGGAGATGAGCAACGCAATGTACAACGCAATCAACAAGATGGCGTTAGGCGAGATGACTGCCGATGAGGCTTATGCAGAGATGGAAGCCAAAGTAGCCGAACTGGCAGCCGAATAATGATTAAAAGGAAATAACGAATGAGAAAAAAGATATTACCTTATCTCTTACTGTCACCCATGATCCTGATCATGGGTGTATTAGTATTTTATCCTATTATAGCAACATTTTCATACAGCTTAAAGAAATGGAAGCTGACCGCCCCGAACGATATCCATATGGTGGGGCTTCGCAACTATGCCGCGATCTTAAAATCCGATTCCTTCTGGTACAGTTTTCAGAATACCCTTTTTATCCTTGCGGTCGTAGTCCTTCTGACAACTGTACTAGGATTCCTTACGTCCATTTTCCTGAATATTGATGTGAAATGGTCTGGAATCCTGCTGGCTGTCGCCATGCTGCCCTGGGCTCTTCCCCCCTATGTAAACGGTATCCTCTGGAAATTCGTATTCTCCTCAGGGTACGGTTTCATGAACAAAGCAGTCATCGGTCTTGGCCTTGCTGGCAAACCGATCGAATGGCTCAGTTCCCGCTGGTCGCTCCTTCTGATCGTATCCCTGGTTGTGACCTGGCGCAGTATCCCATTTACGGCGTTGGTATGTCTGGCGGGCAGGCAGTCGATCCCTGACGGTCTCTACGAAGCGGCACGCATCGACGGCGGAAACAGGCGGACGATCTTCCGGATGATCACCCTGCCTCTCATGCTTCCGTTTCTGGCGATCGGCATTACATCCACATCCGTCACAGCCATCAACGTATTCGACGAGATCATCGCATTATCTGGATACAGCGATCTGGGGAAAAACATATTGGTAGAGAGCTATATGACTACTTTCTCTTTCCTGGATTTCGGAAAAGGAAGCGCAGTTACTTATCTGGTAATGCTGTTTGCGGGAATCTTAGGGATCTTCTACCTTAGAAGTCTGAATAAGGAGGTAGAATACTGATGAAATTCAGCAAAAAGATCGGCTATTTCATAGCCCTCCTGATCTTCCTGATATTGACGCTTGGACCGTTCCTGTGGACATTCGTACTGTCCGTCACCCCGGAATACGCTATGATGGAGAAGACGACAAGACTGCTGCCCGAAGTCATTACCTATGACAATTACCGGGAACTTCTGACATCTGGAACACAGAAGGGCAGCATCCTGGTCACCGGCATAAGAAATGCATTAAAGGCAGTGGGGGCAACTCTGATCCTTGGAATCCCTATAGCCATGATGAGCGCATACGCCCTGAGCCGTATGGAATTCAAAGGGCGGCGCCTGATCAAGAACCTGCTTTTGATTACCATGGTCATTCCGGTGATGGCAACCATCATCCCCCTGTTCCGCCTGTTCGTAGCAAGACAATGGCTGGATGACGTGTTCTGGCTGAGCACTGTTTATGTAAGCTCTTATCTGCCAATGACAACCTGGCTGATGTCGAATTATTTCGCCACCATACCGAAGGAACTGGAAGAAGCCGCCCAGATCGACGGCTGCGGACGATTGTCTTCCTTTCTTCGGATTATTCTGCCGACCTCTTATCCTATTATCCTGTCGGCAGCGCTTATTATGTTCCTGAATACCTGGAGTCAGTTCCAGATCCCTCTGATCTTGGCATCCTCCCTGGAGACGAAGCCGGTGGCAATCGTGGTGTCTGAGTTCATGACGAAGGATTCTGTCCAATACGGCCTTACAGCTGCGGCAGGAATGATCGCGGTCCTTCCGCCGGCGATCACGGCGCTGATCTTCCGGAAATTCCTAATCTCGGGGATGATGGGCGGAGCGGTGAAGGGCTAGTATATCATTGCGTTAATCTTGAAGTAATAGTGCTTGATATTCGTGTCAGCTGTGCGTCTACGAACCGACGGTGTAGCGGGCTACATCTAGGTTCGAAGGCGTGCAGATGGCATGGATAGCAAGTGCTTATTACCAAAGAATTAATGCAATGATGTACTAGGAACTTATTTTTCGGTGTACTAGTATAAATTGGCAGCGAATATATATAAGAAAATTTTCATTCCTATTCCGCCGAATATATAGTATAATCGTATCAGTTCAGACTTTTTAATGAAGTCAAAAAGGGAGATTGGGAATCATGAACAAGACCGCTTATGGTAAACCCCAATAGTCAAAATCTCTTTATTGAAAATTGCTTGAAAGGCGGAAATATCATGAAACAGATCTTACTAGTGGAGGATGACTTAAGTCTGATCGGCGGGCTTTCTTTCGCCGTCAGAAAAGAAGGTTATGAAGTCGACGTCGCCCGCACAAGCCTTGAGGCAGATGCACTTTGGGCTGACGGGAAATACGATCTGGTCATTCTGGACGTCTCTCTCCCGGACGGTTCCGGATTCGACTTATGTAAAAAGCTGCGCCTGACTTCCAAGGTTCCGATCATGTTCTTAACTGCCGCAGACGAGGAGACGGATGTGATCATGGGACTTGATATCGGCGGAGACGACTATATCACCAAGCCGTTCAAGCTGGCAATCTTCCTCTCAAGAGTCAATGCCTTGCTCCGCAGAAGCAGTAATTTCAGCCGGGAGACTCCGGAATTGAATTCAAACGATATCCGTATTGAACTAATCAAAGGCGAGGTCTATAAAAATAACAAACTGATCGATTTGACGGCGAGTGAATATAAGCTGCTGTGTCTGTTCATGGAAAATCCCAATATCGTACTTTCACCGGAACAGATCTTGAACAGGCTGTGGGACTGTAATGAGAATTATGTAGATAATAATACCCTGACGGTCTATATACGGAGGCTCCGCACGAAGATCGAGGATGATCCGGGCAAGCCGGAGAGGATCGTAACCGTCCGCCGAATGGGCTATAAATGGAATACGGATAGAAAGGGCCTTTAATGGAAAATCTATGTAAGATACTTGCTAATCAGAAAATCAAGGCGTTGTTTTACCAAATCCTGTTGTGCATGACAGGATTTGCGCTGTTTTCTGCCGCTCTCCTGCGGCTTGAACCGAAACAGACCGCACATTATATCGCAGTCAGCGCTTTGTTGATGGGATTCCTGATCCTGACTGCCTGTTATAGATATTTCAAAGAGCAGGATGAGATCATGGAACATGCAGCGGAACAGATCAGAGAATACATTTCCGGCAACGAAAAAGCCCGTATCGAATGTCAAGAAGAAGGAGAACTCTACAGGCTGTTTCATGAAGTGAATACTTTAGTTTCCATCCTGAATGCCCACACTGAGAAGGAGGGAAAAGAGAAAGAATTCTTAAGAAATACGATATCCGATATCTCTCATCAGCTAAAGACTCCGCTGGCAGCCTTGAATATCTACAATGGAATTCTGCAGGGAGAAGCCGAAAACCTTCCGACGGTCAGAGAATTTACCGATCTGTCCGAACAGGAATTGGAACGGATCGAAACGCTGGTAATGAACCTGTTAAAGATCTCTAAATTTGATTCCGGTACAATTGTGCTTGAGAAGACGCCGGAAAATGTGTCCGAGATGATGGAACGCATCAAGAAGCATTTCTCTTTCCGCGCCGGGCAAGAAGGGAAAGAGATCATCCTCTCGGGAGACGAATCGACAGATTTCGCCTGTGACCGGAACTGGTTGATGGAGGCGGTCATCAATATTGTGAAAAATGCTTTGGATCATACGAAAAGAGGAGACTCTGTCCGAATCGAATGGAAGACGTCGGCATCTGCGCTTCAGATTGCAGTAATAGACAATGGGAGCGGTATCCATCCAGAGGATCTGTACTATATCTTTAAGCGATTCTACCGAAGCCGGTATTCTAAGGACACACAAGGGATCGGGCTTGGTCTTCCTCTCGCAAAATCTATCATCGAAGCACACGGCGGCAGCATCACAGCCGACAGCGATCTGGGACGCGGCACCGCATTTTACATCTATTTCCACGACCATTCCTACAAAACTGTAGGATAATTGTAATATTACAGTAGGGCTGATATGATATTCTCTTCGTACATCGAAAATGAACGCATTTCCGATGTACGAGTTTTTTATAGGAGGTCTTATATTTATGAATTTGTTGGAAGTCAAATCAATTTCCAAAACTTACGGAGAAGGAGATACCGCCGTACATGCACTTAAGAAAATAAGCTTTTCCGTTCCGAAAGGGGAATTCGTCGCGATTGTCGGGGAATCCGGCTCCGGCAAGAGTACCCTGCTGAATATGATCGGCGCGCTGGATACGCCTTCATTTGGAAAAGTCTATATCGACGGCAAAGATATCTTCGCAATGAAAGAACGAAGCCTTACGGTCTTCCGCCGCAGAAATATCGGTTTTATATTCCAGAGCTTCAATCTGATCCCTGAACTGACGGTTGAGCAGAATATCCTGTTCCCGGTACTTCTCGACTATCAGAAGCCCAACAGGAGATACCTGGAAGAACTGCTCTCCGTGTTAAATCTTACGGACCGCCGTCATCATCTGCCAAGTCAGTTGTCCGGAGGACAACAGCAGAGAGCGGCAATCGGGCGGGCGCTGATCACCCGACCTGCCCTCATCCTTGCAGACGAGCCGACGGGGAATCTGGACACCCAGAACAGCAGAGAGGTGATCTCTCTTCTGAAAGAAGCGTCCAAAAAATATGAACAAACCATCATCATGATCACCCACAGCCAAGGCATTGCGCAGACGGCCGACCGCATCCTGCAGGTATCGGACGGGGAACTGACAGATTTCGGAAGGGCGCAAGACGTCCGGGGGACGTCTGCTATGCGCGGAACGGAAAGGAAAGGAGACAGACAATGAAAAGTTATCTTAGCCTGATTCCAATCTCTGCGCGTATCCACAGACGGCAGAACCGCATGACACTCCTGTGCATTGTGATTTCGGTGTTTCTTGTGACAGCGATCTTCAGCGTAGCAGACACTTTCGTAAGGGCCACGGACAAATCCATGAAGGAAAAACACGGCAGCTGGCATATCCGCCTTGACAACATTTCACAGGAGACGGGAGATAAGATCAGCCGCCGGGCGGACGTTATGGCTGCCGGCTGGTCAGATTCATTCAACTTAGATGCGGATCATCCCTACTATATCGGTGAGAAAAAAGCAGCACTTTACGGCGCGGACGAAACCTATCTGTCTCAGCTTACAAGCAGCCTCGAAGAAGGCGGCATCCCGCAGAATGATAATGAGGTAATGCTTAGCAGCAATGCGAAACTGGCTTTGGACGTGCAGGTCGGAAGCCTGGTGACCCTGCGCACGCCCGCCGGGGATACGGATTTTACCGTGTCTGGCTTCGGTTCCGATGATAAGGAGTATTATCAGGGACAGATGTATATGACCGCCGTGTATATGACAAGGAACTCATTTCACACGATTATGGCTGCAAACGCAATAGAAGAACATCCCTCTTATTATGTGCAGTTTCAGAAGATATCCGGTGCGTCGGAATCGATTGCGGATATGAAGCAGCAATATGATCTGACCGATGAGAATATTTCCGAAAATACTGCCGTCATGGGAATCTCCGGTCAGAGCAGCAGCCAGTCTTTCAACGGGATCTATCAGATCGCGGCTATGCTGTTCGTCCTGGTATTATTAGCAGGAGTATTGATGATCTCCGGCAGCTTAAACAGCAATATCTCTCAGCGGACACAATTCTTCGGCATGATGCGCTGTATCGGCGCAAGCCGCCGGCAGATCGTAAGGTTTGTTCGCCTGGAAGCATTGAACTGGTGTAAAACTGCCGTTCCGGTTGGACTGATCTTCGGCACGCTGGTAAGCTTCGGGATATGCGCATATCTGCGTTATGGGATAGGCGGAGAATTTGCTTCCATGCAGGTATTCGCAATCAGTCCTGCAGGGCTTATCAGCGGAATGCTGGTCGGCATTGTGACTGTTCTGCTGGCGGCACAAGCCCCTGCCAAACGGGCAGCCAGAACCTCCCCTGTGTCGGCGGTTTCCGGCAATTCAGAAGCAGCCGCTTCGAAGCGGCGTGTGATCCGGCATAACGTCGGAAGAATAGAGCAGACTCTGGGAATTCATCATGCGGCCGGTTCGAGGAAGAACTGGATCCTGATGACCTCTTCCTTTGCACTCACGATCATCATAGCCTTATGCTTCTCGGTCGGCATCGATTTTGCACGGGGGCTCATGCCCAGCCTAAAATCCTGGCAGCCGGATCTTTTCCTTAATGGCTACAACAATGCACTGGTACTGGAACAGCATACAAAAGATGTGATTCTTGATATTTCCGGGGTGGATCGTGCTTTTGGAACTGCATACCTTGACCACATTCCGGCAACTTCTTCAAGACCGGGAATCGACTATATTAATCTGGAATCCTATGATGAGAATTTGCTGAAAAATGCCGAAGATGAGGTCGTCCAGGGGAATCTGCGGGATATCTCCGGAGACAGCAATAAAGTCATGACGGTCTACAGCAAGGATAATCCCCTGAAAATCGGCGACACTATCCAGATTGCCGGAAATGAGGTTGAGGTTACCTGTTCCGTATCCGGCAGCCTGTTTCCGGGCGAACGTCTTGTCATCTGCTCCCAGGAGACATTCGAGAGACTGACCGGAGCAGACGGACTTACCATGATTGGTATACAGCTTGACGAAGATGCCGATGAAGGGACCCTTCAGCAGATTAATAAATTAACCGGGAGTGATGTGATCTTCACGGACACCAGGGTACAGAACAGAGAGTCGAATACCACTTATATGGCCTTACGGCTTGGTGTATATGGCTTTCTGTCGATCATCGGAATGGTTACGATGTTCTATATCATGAACAGTATATCTATCAGTGTGGCGGCAAGGACGAAGCAGTACGGAGCTATGCGTGCGGTTGGTATGGACGGAACCCAGCTTATCCTGATGATCGTGGCAGAGGCATTTACCTATGCTGTGTCCGGCCTCATATGCGGCTTCGGAATCGGGCTTCCCCTGAGTTACCTCCTGTATGACCAGCTGGTAACGCGGCACATGGGAATGGTATGGCATCCGCCGGTGGCGCTGTTGTGTCTGATCGTCTTGTTTGTGGCGGTGTGTGCGGCGGCGGCAGTCTATGCCCCGGCAAAGCGGATCCGGAATATGGCGATCACGGAGACGATTAATGAATTATAAATATTTACAACGGCAGCAGCTTTTGACTGCTGCCGTATCTTTGAGAATATAACTCATCCGATCAATACCGTTTTCCCCTCAAATGCGAACCCATACTTCCGAATCCGTTCCTGTGAGATTCCTTTTGCCTCCAACACAGCGGTATATTTCTTACGGTCAATCTGATCCAAGGCTTCTTGAACTGTATCTGCAAGAGTATCTTCGTCATCCGGGTCATGAACTTTAAACTCCAGGATAATAGCATCGTCCGCATCTTCGGCAGGCTCTAACATTACATCATATCTCCCAAACCCGCTTTCACGGTTGGAGGTAATGGAATATCGCCCGGCAAGATCCACCATCAATCCAAGTACAAAACCATGGTAAAACCTTTCTGGTTCTGTTGCTTTAGAGGTATTCTTTCCTGTATCAAAATAACTAAAAGTCTCAAGCGCAACCCGGTTCATATATAGATTCATTGCTTTCTTATCATCTAGTAATAATGCTTTGATAAAATTATTATATGCCGGTGTAAACTCTGAAAACCAATCCTCTATCATCCATTCAAACATAAGAGATACTTCGCGGTTCGTGAGTACAAGCTCATATGTGGTCCTGTCTCTTTTATCCATGCTTAACTGCTTCACACGCAGATAGCCGCCTGCAAGCAGAAGACTCCAGACAGCGCCTTCTCTTCGTCCCAGTTGATTGAAGATAATCTGCTCATCAATCTGTGTATACAAGGACTTTCCAGACAGAAGATCCTCCATGATCATTTTTGTATCGGCGCTTCCCTCTCGAATCAGCTTCCCAACCAGACTGTTACTGCTGGTATTGGCCCAATAAGGAGCGAATTTTGCATATTTTAAATAATTTATGATAGACCAGGGGTTGTAGATATCGGTCCTATTACCGAATGTAAACCCGTCATACCAACTTCTGACCTCGTCTTTGTGGGATGATAATCCATATTCGTCCAATGCCCTCCAGACTTCCTGCTGGGTAAACCCGAAACAGTCTGTATACAGATCAGAGGTGGTTGTAACTACCGTCAGATTATTGAGGTCAGAAAAGACAGATTCCTTGCTGACCCTGGTAATTCCGGTCATGAGAGCCCTTGCAAGGAAAGGGTTTGTCTTAAATGTGGAATTGAATAATTTTCTGATAAAGGAAACCAGTTCATCCCAGTAGCCGTACACATAAGCCTCCTGCATAGGCGTATCGTATTCGTCCAACAAGATAATCACCTTTTTTCCATAATAACGCATCAGGTAATCGGATAATGCCTTTAAGGAATTGACAGCCAGATAATCCTCCATATCAACAGAGATATTTTGATATGCTTTTTTTTCATCTTCATTCAGATAACTGCCTCCCAAGAGGAAATCATATCTGTTATACAGATCTTTTATAATCTGACAGATACTTTTCCTTGCTTCGGGAAAAGTCGTTTCCTTCATATCGGCAAAACTAAAAAATATAACCGGGTATGTTCCCTGCAGTTCCCGGTATTTTTCTTCTTTCCAGACAGACAAATCCTGAAATAAATCACCTCTTCCGAAATAATTGACAGAGAAAAAATGATCCGTCATATCCAAATTCAATGTTTTTCCAAAACGCCTGGGTCGGGTGATCAAGGTTACTGTATCGTTATTCTCCCACCATTCTTTAATAAACATGGTCTTATCAATATAGAAGTTATCACTTGTTATCATCTGTTCAAAGTCCTGATGACCAATCCCGACTACTCTTGGCATAACGGCGCCCTCCAACTATTTTCTTATATCTTATCATTCTTCCGGCAGAAATTCAACGAGTATGGAGTTATGGTTCTCCTGAGATCCATTGCCCAGATCTGTTTGCGCTTGCGGCTTTCCGGAACATAATGTATTATAATCTCATTCAAATGTACTTGCAGGCATGCCACTTGGCTCGTTGCCCGCGGGAATAATTATGTCACACAAACCAAATTTCGAGGTATAGAACTGCCGGAGATTTCTGTCATGATCCGTAAGCGGCATCATTTTCTTATCCTTGAAATTGCAAATCCAATAAGTTGGATGGAGAATACGCCGGTTTATCTTCAGCTACAATGGTTTGACACTGTGGAAGAGGTAAAGGTATCGTCCGAACTGCGTAACAAACGATGGAACACGGAGATTACCGCGCGGGATGCTCTATATCTTGAAAAATTGGGGATGTCTATGCACTAAGTTTTTTAGTGCGTATTATACGACTTTTTGGATCAGACAGCAGAATACGGAACAAGATTGAAAAATATCAGGCTAACAGCGCTGCTATGTTTGAAACCGTTTACGGAGAATGAGATGCCGCTTACAAAGAACAGCTTGAAAGAATAAATTTTTGTCCGATATACTCTGTTGAAAGATAATAATAAACGGAGGTAGATGATTATGGTAAACAATGTAAAACCTCTCTATTCAGATGGAATACAGACGGCAGAAAGAGGAAAGCTTATAATGCATAAATTTGATGCATATGAAAAGGGAGAGCATGAAGAGTCTGCCGGATGCTATAGAATTGTGTCAATTCTATTATCTCGCATTTTTCCATAAATGGGAGGTTTTTTAATAATTTTTTTATATTTCCTCAAAATAAGCCACTGCAAAGAAAGGAAGATCCTATGCTTTACCCAGACACCACCCACCGGCTCGAAACTGTATTTGAACACGGCAGGCTGCCCACCCTTGTCTACATCAATAAGCAGAACCACACAAGGAAAGCCATCCGCCGACCGCTGCACCGGCATGACTCTATCTGTGAATTACTATTCGTATACCAGGGAACCGGCACCTATTATGTGAACGGGAAATCCTACCCGCTCTCGGAAGGCAGCGTGATCTACTACAACCAGGGAGATCTCCACGAGGTGATCTCCGAGACAGAACATGAGATCGGAGATTACTGTATCGGTATCTCTAACCTCCGCCGGTGTGATCTGCCTCCGGGATGTCTGATCTCTCCCGGCGAACCAAGCGTCCGGCAGGCCGGTTCCCTGTACCCAATGCTTCTGTCCATGTGTGAACAGATGTATACTCTGGAGGGAACCAACGACAAGGGCAAGCTTACGGCACAACTTCTATGCTCCGCGATCATCGTACTTACCAGTCAGTTAGAGAGCTTCCCGCTGACCGGCGCGAAGGAATCCGGCGAAGCACATATGGTACTGCGGATCCGCAACTATCTGAACGAACATTTTATGGAGGATATCACTCTCGACACTGCCGGGGAAGCATTGGGATGCTCGGCAACTTATATCTCCCATATCTTCAAGAAAGCAACTGGCAGAACCCCGATCCAATATATCATCCGCAGACGGATCGGACACGCCCAGACGCTTCTGATCTCAACCGATCATTCTGTCACGCGGATCGCTGCCATCGTAGGATACGATAATACGAATTATTTCAGTACCATTTTCTCTAAAGTCGTGGGAATATCACCTGCTCGATACAGAGAATTTTATAAAGAAGAAATGAAGGGGTTTAAGGATCAGTCATAGGAAGTCAAAGTACAGGATTATGAAGGCACGGCTGAAAAATCTATCTTAAACAGACCATTTTCCACATCAAACAGATATTTCCCATACAGCATAGTGAAGGCAGAATTTCCCAAATACTTTATAATATAAATATATAAACACAAAGCCGACCGCAGCAGATCATCTCATTGCTGCACAGATTGGTCAAAAAATTATCAGGAGGGAAAATTATGAGTATGAATATCTGCGGAGCGCCCTGCTGCTGGGGCGTAGACGATGTGAAGAATCCTTATCTCCCGCCGTGGCAGAGAGTTCTTAAGGAAGCCAGAGAAGCCGGATACCGGGCAATCGAGCTGGGGCCTTACGGATATCTTCCGATCAATGTGGAGGAAGTATCCGCGGAGCTTAAGAAGAACGGACTGTCTATCGTTGCGGGCACGATCTTCGACGATCTGGTTGACGAGAATAATTATGAAAATCTGCTGAAGCAGACGGATGATATCTGCTCTCTCATTACGAAGCTGCCGCCTCTTCCGGTACATGAAGGCCAGCACTATCCCACTCCCTATATGACCATCATGGACTGGGGTCACGACGAAAGAGATTACGCGGCAGGACATTCTGACAAGGCGCCGAGGCTTACCGAGGTACAATGGAATACCATGATCACTCACATCAAAGGAATCTGCAAAAAGGCGGCAGAATACGGCGTCCGCCCGGTGATACACCCCCATGCAGGCGGATATATTGAATTTGCCGATGAGATCGATGGAATCATAAGAGATATTCCTTACGAACTGGCAGGACTGTGCCTGGACACGGGGCATCTGTATTACTCCGGCATGGATCCGGTCGAATGGCTGAAAAAATACGCCTCCCGATTGGATTACGTTCACTTCAAAGACGTAGACGAGACGGTCTACCGGGAAGTTCTCGGTATGAAGATCCGCTTCTTTGAAGCCTGCGGCAAGGGCGCTATGTGCCCCATCGGCAAGGGGACTTTGGACTATCCGGGAATCAAGGAAGCTCTGCTGGAAATCGGATACAGCGGATATATCACCATTGAACAGGAACGAGACCCAAGGAATTCCGATACCAGCCTTCGGGATGTGAAGGAAAGCGTTACATACCTTAAGAGCGTCGGATTCAGCAAATGATCAGGAGGATAGAAACCATGTATTACGGAGAGAAGAAAATAGACAAACCAATCCGCTGGGCGATGGTCGGCGGAGGAAAGGGCAGCCAGATCGGTTATATTCACCGTTCCGCGGCGCTTCGGGACTTCAGCTTTGAGCTGGTCGCCGGAGCATTCGACATTGATCCAGAGAGAGGAAAAGCATTCGGCAGAGAACTTCACGTTGCAGAAGACAGATGCTATCCCGACTACAAAACCATGTTTGCCGAAGAAGCCAAGAGAGAAGACGGCATCCAGGCTGTTTCCATTGCAACGCCAAACGGAACACATTTTGAGATCACAAAAGCCGCACTGGAGGCCGGCCTTCATGTAGTATGCGAGAAACCTCTTTGTTTCACGGCCGAAGAGGCTAAGGAATTAGAAGAACTGGCCAAAAAGCAGAATAAGATCGTAGGCGTCACCTACGGATATGCCGGACACCAGATGATCCAGGAGGCGCGCAAGCTGATCGAAAAAGGTATGCTTGGGAAGATCCGCATTGTAAATATGCAGTTCGCCCACGGTTTCCACAACGTCGCCGTGGAGAAGAACACAGCCTCCACCAAGTGGCGGGTAGATCCAAAGGTTGCCGGACCTTCTTATGTCCTGGGCGATGTGGGAACCCATCCCTTATATCTGTCAGAGGTCATGCTGCCGGATATGAAGATCAAGCGCCTGATGTGCAGCCGCCAATCCTTCGTAGAATCCCGCGCACCGTTGGAGGACAACGCAATGACTATCATGGAATACGATAACGGGGCTGTCGGATATGTCTGGTCAAGCTGTGTCAACTGCGGCTCCATGCATGGTCAGAAGATCCGCGTGATCGGCGAGAAAGCCTCCCTGGAATGGTGGGACGAGCGACCCAATCAACTGACTTATGAGGTACAGGGGGAGCCTGTCCGTATCTTAGAGAGAGGCATGGGTTACCTGGACGAATCCTCTGTTCTGGAGGATAGGATCGGCGGAGGCCACCCGGAAGGCTTATTCGAAGCATGGAGCAACCTGTACAGCCGATTTGCACAGGCAATGGATGCGGCAGACCATGGGAAGACCGTTGACTTCTGGTATCCAGACGTACATGCAGGCGCAGAAGGCGTAAGATGGGTAGAGAACTGCGTCCGCTCTGCAGATAACGGGGCTTCCTGGGTAGATTACATATAATTTGCATGAAGGAGAGAAGCATATGAAAATAGCATTTGACGTCGATGTTCTGGCCAAGCAGATGGATATCAACCGTATGGTCCATCAGGTAGCCGATTGGGGATACAAATATATCGAACAGTCCCCGCATCCAAGAATCAATCCGTTCTACAAGCATCCTCTTTTCTCAAAGGAATGCGAGGCAGAATACAGAAAAGCGCTTAAGGAGACCGGAGTTGAGATCTCGTCTTTCATCGTAGTATACCGTTGGTCAGGACCGACAGAAGAGCAGAGACAGTTCGCGGTAGCTAACTGGAAACGAATGATACAGATCGCCGGCGATATGGGTGTCAAAGTCATCAACACGGAGCTCTCCGGCGACCCTAACCAGCAGGAGATCTGCAACGGCATGTGGTTTCGGTCAATGGAAGAACTTCTTCCGCTCATAGAACGCGAAGGGATCCGTGTAGAGATCCAGTCACATCCATATGATTTCTGTGAACTGAACAACGAGACCTGCGATATGGTAAAATCCTTCCGCTCAAAGCACCTGGGTTATGTCTATTCATCACCTCACGGCTTCTTCTACGATCAGGGAAAAGGTGATGTACGCTCCATGCTGCGCTATGCGGGAGATGAACTGACACACGTTCTGTTCGCTGATACCTTTAACCAGACTCTTGACTGCCGCTACATTGCTAATCCGCCGTGGCTCAACGGCAGAGGCAAGGCAGATGTGACTATCCATCAGCATCTCGCAATGGGCGAAGGAGACGTTGATTTCGACGGCATCTTTGAAACCCTGCGTGAAATGGACTTCGCAAACAAACAGCTTGGAACGGCTCCTCCGAAAGCAGGCGGAGACAACATCGCCTGTGTATCCATGTTCGGATTCCCGGAAAAGATGGAAAAGCAAGCGCCTCAGGCAAGAGAACGGATCGAAGCAGAATTACTCTAATTTTTCTAAAACACCTCAGATCAGTTATTTTTCTGTGAAAAACTACTGATTTGAGGTGTTTTTATTCCCGTGAGCAACGAGCCAAGCGGGCATACTTGCATGCACATTTGGCGACCGCTGCTATCGCAATATTTTTCCTAATACTAATATACGATAGATACTACCAATATATCCATATATTGATTATAATTATCAATTTAACTTTTGCAAAAATCTATGCTAATGTATTTTTTAGATACCACTACTATATTGTATTTTATGGTTGGTAATTTTATTCAGTTTAGGAGAAGATCATGTCAAAGAAACAAAAAGATTATATGGACAGCAGCCAGCTTGCCCATCTGACAAAACAACAGCTGCATGAACTGGAAGAAAAAGAGAAGACTGCATGGCAGAAAGCCCTGGACTGGCTCATCATGATCCTGCCGTTTGTCTGCGGCGGCGCAGCGGTTCTGGAATACTGGATGATCCCCAACGGAAGCCCTAACGATCATCCGTATACATACGTGGGATTTCTTGCCGTATTGATCGGCGCATATCTGGTTTATTTTCTATTTTCTGCTGCATTAAAACTAAGAGGAGACAAAACCAGAATCGATACACTCCGTTATCAGGCACCGCTTTTTTCGGCGCTGTTCTTGCTGCTTGCGGGCTATGATTACCTGACATTGAAGACAGGTATCCTGACACAGCCTTTTGTTCCCTGTATGAACTATATTATTAACATTGCGTGGATCGACCGCGCCTATCTGCTGGAATGTACGTTACACACGCTGCGTCTGCTGTTTCTGGGGTATTTCATAGGGATTGCCCTTGGCCTGGTCACGGGTATTACCTGCGGGTACTCGGAACGGGTGCGTTACTGGGTCAATCCGGTCATCAAATTCCTTGGTCCGATCCCTACTTCCACATGGATCCCCATTGTAATGGTTGTCGCAACATCTCTGTTTAAAGGGGCGGTATTTATCATTGCATTAGGCTCCTGGTTTGCCGTGACGGTTGCTTCCATGACGGGAATCTCTAACGTGGACAAAGACTTTTTCGACGCGGCAAGAACGCTTGGGGCGAGTTCCAGGCAGCTAGTGTTCCGGGTCGCAATACCTCATGCGATGCCTTCCATACTGCAAGGATGCACACAGGCAATGAGCTCCGCATGTGTAGCAATCATGATCGCAGAGATGATGGGTGTGAAGGCAGGCCTTGGCTGGTATATGAACTGGGCCAAATCATGGGCGGCTTATGATAAGATGTTCGCGGCGCTGTTCGTGATCTGTTTTATATTCACGATCGTTACTAAGGCGCTGGATCTTATCAAGAAGCGCGTATTAAGATGGCAGAATGGAGTTGTGAAATAGATGGCTGATAAGAAGGTTACGTTAGAGATTAAAAATGTATCGAAGAGTTTTGCGAAAGTGGAAAACGACGAGGTTACCCACGCGCTCAATAAGATCGACTTAAGCCTAGAAAGCGGTGAGTTCGTCAGTCTGGTGGGACCCTCCGGCTGCGGGAAATCTACAATCCTCAGACTGGTCGCAGGATTGATCATGCCGACGACAGGGAAGCTTACCGTAGACGGCAAGGAGATTACACAGCCGTCCCCGGAGAGAGGCATGATGTTCCAGAAGTCCACCTTATTCCCATGGCTGACGGTCGAGAAGAATATTGCGTTCAGCCTTAAGATGCAGGGCAAGCTGAGAGGAAATGAAGACAAAGTAGAGCGTCTGCTGAAGGTGATCGGCCTGGAGGCGTTCCGCAATGACTATCCGGGACAGTTATCCGGCGGTATGGCCCAGAGGGTCGCACTGATGCGGTCGCTGATCAACGAGCCTGATATTCTTCTGCTGGATGAACCCCTTGGGGCGTTGGATGCATTTACCCGCATGAATATGCAGGATGAGATCCTCAAGATCTGGCAGGCGAAAGGACAGCTTGCGCTGATGGTGACCCATGATGTGGACGAGGCTGTCTACATGGGAACCCGCGTTATCGTCATGGACGCCAACCCAGGACGGGTGGTGGCGGATATCAAGATCGATGAAGAATATCCAAGAGACCGTTCTTCGGCGGCGTTTGTCGAATACCGGAATCAGATCCTTAACCGGCTGCACTTCGGCGGGAGAGGGTAATTTATTGTTATGTTCCGTTGAATCAGGAGGAATTTAACCGTTCCCCAATGATTTTTATGGATAAATATTTAAGAAAAAGGAGAAAAAGTACAATGAAATGGATGGATGCAAAGCGTCTGGCAGCAACGGCAATGGTTGCGGCTATGACCGTATCACTGGCTGCCTGCGGGACACCGGGAGAGCCGGCAAGCAAGGATGATTCTGCAAAAACTGAGACCGAGAGCGAAAGCAAGGACAACGGCGCAGAGACGAACGCAGAACGTCCGGAAGCTGTTTCCGAAGAAGATTGGGAGGCTATGCAGAAGGAACCTGTATTCGGTACGGAGATAAACTATCTGTTCAACGGCGGAGCCTGTGTGTCTGCAAAATATATGGCGGAAGTGCAGGGATACTATGAAGAGTACGGTATCAATGCCACTTATATGGAAGGAGATTCTGTTGTGACGACTGTCGGGACCGGACAGTGTATGTGGGGCACCGACCACATTGCAACGATGCTCGTACCTGTGACCAACGGAGTAGACATGACCTTCGTTGCAGGAGCGCATATCGGCTGTAAGTCTATCTTTGTTAATGCCGACAGCGACATCAAGACAGTAGAGGACTTGAAGGGCAAGAAGATCGCGATTCATGACGGTATCGGAAATTCTGACCAGAACATTACATACCGCCTGCTGGATGAGTACGGTATCGATCCTACAACAGATGTAGAATATCTGGACATCGCCGACAGTGCGGCTACGGTTGCTGCAATGGAAAGCGGCGAGGTTGACGCGTCTATCTTCTCGGATTACTTTGTGCTTGCCAATTATCCTGAAGATATGCGTATGATCTGCTCCATTACTTACAGTCCGGAATTCCAGGATGAGCCATGCTGCGTTACGGCGATGAATAACAAATTTATTGAGGAAAATCCCGTACATGCAAAATACGTGGTAATGGCGATCAAGCGCGCCGGCGAGTACAGCCGTCTAAATTCCGAGGACGCGGTTCAGGCAATGTTTGACACCGACAAGATGACCGGCGAGAAAGAGGATCAGATGGTATTCTGGGATTCCCTGCATTTCGGACTGTCGGATGCATTTACCGAGAGAGCGCTTAAGGAGATTGCAGAGGATTATATCCGTCTTGGAATTATTGAGGACAAGGATATGACGGCGGATAAAGTGATGGAACTGGCATGGACGCCGATATGCCCGGATGATGAGATCGAAGGATTGACAGTCGGAGATCCTGTGGAACCGGACAATGCGGTTGTTCCAGTGAAGCAGAATGAGAATCCGGTTGTATCTGAGAATTTTGGGCTTTCAGAATAATATAAGAAAATATTCGGGGTGCGGTCTGATGAACCGCACCCTGTTTGCATTCATTTGTCACTTTTTCCCGTTAAAGATTGTATTTTCCCTCTGTGACGAGTATAATTTTATTATGTAAATATTTACCAGAAGATGAAAAAGGAGAGGAACGAATATGAAAACAAAAGACAGACCAACTGCCAGGCTCCGCAGGGGGAAGCGGGGTATTACCAGGAAGCTGGTAGGCGCGATCGTTGCGACGATCGTCGTCATGGTTGCCGCGCTCCTGATGATCGTATACAACCGTGTCTCAGACGCGTTGTTGGATAAGAGCGAGAAGCTGCTTCAGGAGACTACCGACAAGACACTGCAGGAAACCAGCGCATGGATGAACAAGACTCTGACCATGCTCCAGATGCAGCGGGATACCATTGAGTATGAGAATATGGAGATTCCCGAGATGATGGAATACATCCGGCACACCGTGGGACAGAATGATGCATACCCTGCCGGGCTGTATGTCGCATTGACGGACGGTTCTCTGTATCACGCATCCTTCGTACCGGGCCCGGATTTCAATGCACTGGAGAAATCATGGTATCAGGACGGCATTCAATCAGAAGATTTCATTCTGGGTGATGTGTATTTCGACGAAGACAGCCAGTCCTACGTGGTAGGCGCTTCCGGCAAGCTTAAGGACGCTGCCGGGCAGACACGCGGTGTCGCGGCTGCCGATGTATATCTGGATTCTATCTCTGATATCGTGGCCAACATCCAGTTGGAGAAGACCGGCGGGATCTTTCTTGTAGATACCCGGACGGATACGATCATCGGACATAAGGACAAGGAGATAACCGGGCGGACTCTGGGCGAATTCAAAGGCGATATGTATGCATATGCCGCTGAGAAGATTCAGCAGAAGGCATTCGGATTATCTCTCTATGATGGCAACACATACATACAGGCAGCACAGGTGCCGAACAGTGACTGGACCGCAGTCTCCTATGTATCCAAGGATGAAGTCTTAAGCGACCTCCGTCTGCTGACCGGAATGATGGTAACAGGTTCCGTTGTTGCTGTCCTTGTAGCCGTTTTCCTGATCATTCTTCTTGTAAGGAATATCATCGGCAAACCGGTTGCCGAACTGAATAATGTCGCCACTAAGATCGCAGAAGGCAAGTTGGATCAGACGATACGCCACAGCTCCAATGACGAGCTTGGCGAACTGGCTGATAATTTCAGCAAGACGGTTGTCCGCCTGCGTGATTATGTTGACTATATTGACGAAGTTGCTGAGAAATTACAGGAGATCGCCCGGGGCAATCTTGCATTCACACTTTCTCACGACTATGTCGGTGAATTTGCGAAGATCAAGGATTCTCTGGAAGGAATTTCCCTGTCTCTCAATGAAACTCTGGGGCAGATCAACGTATCTGCCGGACAGGTAGCCGAAGGCTCCGGTCATGTGGCTGAGGGCGCCCAGACGCTTTCACAAGGGTCCCTCCAGCAGACAGATGCGGTAGAGATGCTGGCAAGCCATATCAATGAAGTATCCGACGGAATCCAGAAAACCGCCATGGGAGCCAAAAGGGCCAGCCAGATCTCTCAGGAGGTAGGAAGCAGCATCTTAGAGAGCAATGAGAAGATGCAGCACATGAACCTGGCGATCCAGAAGATCAGCAGCAAGTCTACCGAGATCAATAATATCATCAAGACTATCGAGGATATTGCGTTCCAGACCAACATTCTGGCTCTGAACGCATCCGTAGAAGCCGCCCGCGCCGGTGTCGCCGGCAAAGGATTCGCCGTGGTAGCAGACGAGGTCCGCGACCTGGCAAGCAAATCCTCCGAAGCCGCGAAGAATACCGCAGTCTTGATCGATCAGACCGTGGAGGCCGTGGAAGAAGGAAGCACGATGGCAAAGGATACCGCTGAATCCATGCTTGCAGTTGTCGCTCAGGCCGATGAAGTCAACAAGCTGATCGAAGGAATCGCTGAGTATTCGGCGAAGCAGGCTTCCGCTACGGAAGAAGTCTTACGCGGAATCGACCGGATCTCCGATGTGGTACAGTCCAACCTGTCTACCGCTGAGAAGAGCGCCGCCGCCAGTGAAGAATTATCCGGCCAGGCTAATATGCTGAAAGAATTAGTATCCAAATTCCACCTGAAAAACAGATAACGGCAAAGAGCTGAGAAAACGAGGATCTTCCTCCATTCTCAGCTCTTATCTTCTGTATGTATAAAAAAATTTATAAATTATGCTTGCATTTTTATCTCAATGGGTATAATATACATATATATACAACGTAGTTTTTAAAACTACATGTTATGTTTTATTAAACCAGGAGGTGATAATATGTCACAGACACTCGAAGACCGCATCAAGGACCCGGGAAGCGCTATTACACATTTTATCGGAATGCTGATGGCCATATTTGCAGCCGTACCGCTTCTTATCAAGGCCGCTCATGAGCCGGGGCGGATATATGTTATCTCTATTGCAGTCTATGCTGCAAGTCTGATTCTATTATATGCTGCAAGCACTACTTATCATACATTCAACAGATCTGAGCAGATCAACACGATCCTGAAAAAGATCGACCACATGATGATCAGCGTATTGATCGCCGGAAGCTACACTCCCATCTGTCTGCTGGTACTCGGCGGCAGAACCGGGTTTATTCTTCTTAGCATCGTATGGGGAATCGCCCTTGTCGGAATCCTTATCAAGGCTTTCTGGGTATACTGCCCTAAGTGGGTATCTTCCGTATTATATATCGGAATGGGCTGGACCTGCGTGCTTGCATTTACCCAGATATTGAACTCTATGTCAACGGCCGCTTTCCTGTGGCTATTGGCAGGCGGAATCATCTATACGGCTGGCGGAGTGATCTATGCGCTGAAGCTGCCGTTATTCAACAGCAGACACCGGTATTTCGGCAGCCACGAGATCTTCCATCTGTTCGTAATGGGCGGAAGCGCATGCCACTTTGTAGTGATGTATGCTTTTGTCCTGTAATAGCGTAATTTTTATAAAATGGCTATGCGTTTCCACATAGCCATTTATATACCTTTTCTGACATTAGAATACCCCAAGAAAAGCAACTGTAGGACAAACTCTTGCATCATGGATTTTTATCTGCAGGAATTTTGTACGGATTCCTTTCAGCTGCGCTATATGCTTGTATCCAACTACTTTTCCGCGGTATACTTCACGCAAATTCCCATCTGTTTCAGCCCAAACGGAAAAACCTTCGATTCTCTGACTCATCTCTATATTTTCCTGCAGAATCAGATAATGAATTTCTGTTTCTTCTTCAAATTCGATGCCTATGGTACAGGAAGTAATCCCCTCCCTCGTAGAAAAATATTTGCCATATCCAGGCTCGCGGACATTTTCGATCTCAAACCCTTCCTTATAACTGTCAACAGCCAATACCGCTTCCTCTACAAGATTTCTTTTGAATGCTTTCCGAAGAAATTCCCCAAGCTCCTTCAGCCTTTCCACATCCTCTTTCGCCAGCAATCCTTCCTTATTCGGGGGAATGTTTAAAAGAAAGGTTCCGTTCCCCCCCACCGAATGGAAATAAATCTGGGACAGCTCTTCCAGAGAACGAACCTTATCATCCTCTTCCTGATGATAGAACCATCCTGGACGGATAGACGTATTGACTTCTACCGGATACCAGATCAAGTCCGGCTCATCCTTCAAAAACTCTCTGCTGCCCAGATCCGCATCACTAGAGGAAATCGTTCTTCTACGGAAAGAAAAATCCGTATCATCGGTCTGCTGGCTTTTATCTGCAATCATTTCCGTATCCCTCAAACGCGCCGGGACTACGCTCCACTCCGCATCCCGCGTATCACCGGCCTCGTTTCCGCACCATCTAATGTCAGGCCCGCATACATTGATACATGCATCTGGCTGCAGTTTCCGAATTACTTCATAATACCTTTCCCAATTATAGCACTGTCTCATGCCCCCTGCTCCTTCTCCGCAGGCGCCGTCGAACCAGACGTCAAAAACAGGACCGTAATTCGTTAGAAGCTCCGTCAATTGATTTACAAAATAGTCGTCATATTCCTCTCCCCGCCCATACAATTCGCTGTTGCGGTCCCACGGAGAAAGATATACTCCGAACTTAATCCCAGCAGCCTGACAGGCATCCGCAACTTCCCGGACAATGTCTCCTTTTCCCCCTTTATACGGACTGGCTGCAACGGAATGTCTTGTATATCTGCTCGGCCACAGACAGAAGCCGTCATGATGCTTACAAGTCAAGATCAGACCTCTCATGCCCGCATCTTTAATTGCCGTTACCCACTGCACCGCATCCAAATGATCCGGCATAAATATTTCCGGGCTTTCCGTTCCGTCTCCCCATTCTTTTCCTGTATATGTATTTATAGTAAAATGAATAAACGCATAAAATTCTACTTTCTGAAACTCTACCTGCCGCTTGTCCGGACGTACACGGACCAGCCGCTCATCTTCCCTTCGTTCCATCCCAGACACCATCTTCTCCTTTTCTTTTTTCTTCATATGCTTGATGGCATACTCCCGCTTCATAGCTTCTTCCTTTGTCGGAAATTCTTCGCAATAGACAAGCTTCACCGGCCGCCTGGACTTGGTATACTTCGCTCCTGTCCCGGAATTATGTGCTTCCATCCGTCTCTCTATATTATTCGTCCATCCTGTATACAAGGTTCCATCCTTACAGCGCACCATATATGTATAATTCATCACAACTTCTCCAGATCTGTCTTATCTAATACCTTGTATTATATCACATCTTTTTGGTACATGAGTCCTTTAATCGACAGAAATAACGCCGGAAACTTATCCCGGCGTCTTTCCATTTTCATCATAGTATGCTCTTTTCCTGTGATCTTGCAGATCCTTTACTCCTCCAGGTACTCCACCGGATTGATCGGCTGTCCGTCTTTCCTCATCTCGAAGTATACATTGCACCCTTCAACGCTGTAGTATTTCGTCGGCTGGCTTACATAACCAAGCACGCTCTTGGCTTCCACGTAATCTCCTACCTTGACCGGAACCTCCTTAAGCTGTCCGTAGAACAGCTCGTATCCGTTACCGATATCCACGTTAACGGTCGTTCCCGTCTCGGCTGTCACATCGATAGATTTGACAATCCCTGTAGTACCGCAGAGTACCTGGTCGCCCTCTGCTCCTGAGATCACGACTGCCGGATTATACTTATACTGATCCAATGTTGAGAAATACACCGTCTTGTCCATGCTGTAGCTCATAAGGACCGTGCCGTTCACCGGCCAGAGCAGTTTACTGTCTTCACCAAAATTGACCGACATCCCGCTCCCTGCGGTACTCTGGGCATTTCCTCCGGCATTCGTTCCTGTTCCGGCGTCATTTTCTGTTCCGGCATCCGTATCTTCCGGCACTGTCTCTGCCGGCTCTTCTGGTTCCTCTGGCTCATCCTGGTTCTTCACTACCAGATTATTGGCCTCCTCCGCTGGTTCCTTTGTCTCTTCTTCTTTTGTTCGATCTTCTTCATCCACCCGTGCAAGCTCCGCCTTCTGCTGTGTACGTTTGTAGTCATTGAATGTATATGTTCCAACGATCGCGATCGCCGCTACAAAACATAATACCGCTGCAACGGTAGCACCTTTCATTTTCTGTGAAGGTTTTTGCCTTTTGTTCATCTTAATCACCACCTCTGACTATATTTTTGCCAGATAGTGATAGACTTATTCTACGTCAAGTAATATTTCTGCGACTTCTTTTAGCTCGGTCCCTTCATAAAAATATTGCAGAATCGCATCGTAAGTTTCTCCCTCTTTTGCCATTTGGTCGGCGGAATACTGGCTCATCCCCAGTCCGTGCCCTTCTCCTCTCGTCGTGATCCGTATCTGCCCGTTGTATCGCTGCAAGGTAAAACAACCGGAAGCAAGATTATGCTCGCTGCGGAATTCCTCGCCGCTTATGTTCTCCTCACCGACACGGACACTTAGCACATATCCCGCCGTATCCGTCTGTGTCACCTCCGCATCCATATCCTCCGCCATCACCGTCTGAATCTGTCTCTTCTCCTCTATATCATAAGGACATTCTACGATCTTCAGATACGGATAAGCGTCGCTCCCAAGCACCTCCTTTCCGTCCCGGGTACATCCGTTGCTAAGCCGGAAGAAAGGCGTCAGTGCAAGCTCCTCTCCATAGAGCAGCACCATTCCCTCCGTACTCTTCCAGGCGTCCTCAAGCTTACTGTAATACCTTGTGAATCTGGCGCCCCAGGCATCCTCCATCTGCTTCTGCGTCCAGAATCCCTCTTCCAGTACGGTATCCTTACCCGACTCCCTGATCTTACGGTAGACCTCTGTGCGCACCAGAACAGCCTGTGCCTTAAGCGCCTCCTTCTCATAGGATGCCGGAATCTCCTTCGCAAGTACGCCGATACAATATTCCTCGATCGGCATGTCTGCTTCCTTCTCGCCGCTTTTTACCTTCACACTGGTACTGTCCACATGAGAATATGCCGTGATGCTTGGACCATTTAAGAACACAGTGATCACATATGGCAGCAATATGATGATAATAAGATAGCATCCTAATTTTTTCAGTTTCAGCCGCATAAAAATACCCTCCCATACACTGTATGGAAGGGTAGGATGTTTTATGCATATATTTTATGATACACGGATCGTTTTGTGCTTATACACACATGATCATCTTATTCCTCTGTCCTTGCCTCGATCGTCACCGGGTCCAGCTTCCAGATCTCTTCCACATATTCCCGGATCGTCCTGTCAGAAGAGAACTTGCCGCAGCATGCCGTATTCAGAAGCGCCATCTTCGCCCACCGCTCCTTATCGCGGTAAGCTTCCTCCACCTTCTCCTGCGCTTCTGCATAAGCCCGGAAATCCTTCAGGATAAAGTACATATCCGCACGGTCGCTGCCCTTCTTTACAAGAAGTGAGTTATAAAGGTCGCGGTACATCTCCGAATTACCATTTGCATAGGTACCGTCTACCAACTGATCTACGACGCTGTGCACATCCTGATCACTGTTATATACATCCCATGGATTATATCCTCCGTTCTGCTCATAATTAATGACCTCGTCAGAACTCAAACCGAAGATAAATGCATTCTCGATGCCAACCTCTTCTACGATCTCAACATTGGCTCCGTCCATGGTTCCAAGCGTCGGCGCGCCGTTCAGCATGAACTTCATATTACCCGTGCCTGACGCCTCCTTAGAAGCAGTGGAGATCTGCTCGCTGACATCAGCCGCCGCGAAGATCCATTCTGCGTTGGAGACGCGGTAATCCTCGATGAATACCACCTTGATCTTCCCGTTGATGCTGCGGTCATTATTCACCACATCAGCAACAGAGTTGATCAGCTTGATGATCTCCTTTGCCCGGATATATCCGGCAGACGCCTTCGCACCGAAGATAAATGTCCTTGGGAAGAAATTCTTCTCCGGATGCGCCTTGATCTGATTATACAGATACATTACATGAAGTATATTCAAAAGCTGGCGTTTATATTCGTGAAGCCTCTTCACCTGCACGTCAAAGATAGATCTCGGATCCACTTCGATTCCGTTATGCTTCTTAATGTATTCTGCCAGACGTTCTTTGTTCTTATACTTGATATCCATGAACTCCTTAAGAGACGCCTCGTCATCTGCATACTTCTTAAGCCCTGACATCAGCGACAGATCCGTGATCCAGTCCTTGGTCCCAAGCTTCTCTGTCACCCAGTCGGCAAGCAGCGGATTGCCGTGCATCAGGAAACGCCTCTGAGTAATACCGTTGGTCTTATTGTTGAACTTCTCCGGCATAAGCTGATAGAACTCTTTTAACTCCTGGTTCTTAAGGATCTCAGTATGGAGCCTTGCCACACCATTGACCGAATATCCCGCCACAATTGCAAGATGCGCCATCTTAACCTGACCGTCTCTTAAGATCGCCATCTTCCTTACCTTATTCTCATCTCCCGGATAAGTCTTCCGAATATGCTCGATAAATCTTCGGTCGATCTCCTGGATGATCTGATATACTCTCGGAAGCAGCCTTGAGAACAGATCGACCGGCCACTTCTCCAACGCCTCTGCCATGATGGTATGATTCGTGTAAGCACAGGTCTTCTTGGTGATATCCCATGCATCCTCCCATCCAAGTCCTTCCTCGTCAAGCAGGATACGCATCAGCTCTGCTACCGCTACGGTCGGATGAGTATCGTTCATCTGGATCGTCATCTTCTCATACAGCTTCTTAATATCGTCATGACCTCTCTTATACTTGGCAATCGCCGCCTGAAGGCTCGCAGACACGAAGAAATACTGCTGCTTCAGCCTCAGTTCTTTTCCCGCATAGTGATTATCATTCGGATACAGGACTTCTACAATGTTCTTCGCCAGATTCTGCTGTTCAACAGCCTTATGGTAATCACCGCGGTCAAAGGACTCCAGCTGGAAATCAACGATCGGCTCCGCATCCCAGATACGCAAGGTATTGACAACATGATTATTATAACCGACGATCGGGTAGTCATACGGAACTGCCTTAACAGACTCATAATTCTCCTGTACAAAACGTATCTTGCCCTCATCATCATATTCTACACGGATATTTCCGCCGAAGCGCACTTCCTTGGCATATTCCGGTCTTCTGAGTTCAAAAGGATTGCCGTTCACAAGCCAGTTATCCGGCGTCTCTACCTGATAACCGTCCTTGATCTTCTGCTTGAACATACCGTAGCGGTAACGGATACCGCATCCGTATGCCGCATATCCAAGGGATGCCAACGAATCCAGGAAGCAGGCCGCCAGACGTCCAAGTCCGCCGTTTCCAAGCGCCGGATCCGGCTCCTCATCCTCCAGCAGATTCAGGTTCATGCCCATCTCCTCCAGAGCTTCCTTCACCTCTGTATAAGCGGTCATATTGATCAGGTTGTTGCCAAGCGCCCTTCCCATCAGGAATTCCATGGACATATAATAGACGATCTTCGGATCATCCTTCTCATACTGCTTCTGTGTCGCGATCCAATCGTCAATGATCGCTTCCTTCACGGCATAGGAAACTGCCTGATACAACTCCTGCTGTGAGACCTCGTCGATCTCCTTGCGGAACAGATGCTTCACATTCTGCTTTACTTCCTTCTTAAATGCCTCTTTCTCAAATCTCGGATTATACATGTTACCTACCTCTTCCTTATTTTATTTCCTCTCTACTCCAAGCGTTACATCCTCGCCGTTGATCTTCCATTCCTTCACATAACCGGCGGGCGCCGCCTTTGTAACCTTAAGCGCAAGCGTTTCATCCCCAATAGTATCTGTATTTGCAGCAAATATTGTCTCGGCCTTTTCGGTTCCCTCGTAAGTGATCTCGATCTTATCCATCACCTCGAAGCCTGCTTCCTTACGCATCGTCTGCACCTTGCTGATGATCTCTCTCACAAATCCTTCTTCCAGAAGCTCCCCGGACAGATTCGTATCCAGTACGACAGTGATGCCGTTATCGTTCTCAGATACATATCCCTCCATCTGTGCGCTCTCGATCAGCAGGTCTTCCCTCAGAAGCTCAACCTCCTGTCCGTCAATATCTAATTTCAAAACATCCGCAGCATTCAATTCATCCATGGCCTTATTGCCGTCGATCGTCCCCAGCGCTGCCCTGATGCCGTTTAACATTTTACCATATTTCGGCCCAACTGTCTTTAGTTGAGGTTTAAAAGAATAGGTTGTAAAATCGCGTACTTCTTGTGTAAATGTTATAGTTTTTACGTTCAGCTCATCTCTTACGATCTCCTGATAGAATTCCGGGAGGTCAAAATCAGCCTTCACATACATCTGTCCAATGGGCTGACGGTTCTTGATGTTCGCCGTATTCCTGCACGCACGGCCCATAACGACCAGCTTAAGCACCTGATCCATATTGGCCTCCAGCTCCTTGTCGATCCAGGCCTCATTCACCTTCGGGAAATCACACAGATGGATACTCTCCGCCGCATCTGCATCGATACTCCTTACCAGATTCTGGTAGATATCCTCCGTCATGAACGGGATCATCGGCGCCGCCGCCTTGCTTGCCTCCACAAGTGCGGTATAGAGCGTCATATAAGCATTGATCTTATCCTGCTCCATTCCCTTAGCCCAGAAGCGCTCGCGGCTTCTTCTTACATACCAGTTGCTCATATCATCCACAAAATCCTGCAGAGCCCTTGCCGTCTCTGGAATCCTGTAATTCTCAAGATGGCTGTCCACATCCTTGATCAGCGTGTTGAGCCTGGACAGAAGCCACTTATCCATAACCGATAATTTGTCATATTCCAACGAATATTTTGTCGCATCGAATCCGTCGATATTAGCATACAATACGAAGAATGCGTAAGTATTCCACAATGTTCCCATGAACTTGCGCTGTCCTTCCACAACGGCCTTCCCGTGGAAACGGTTCGGCAGCCACGGTGCGCTGTTCACGTAGAAATACCACCGGATCGCATCTGCACCGTATTTCTCCAGCGCGTCAAACGGATCCACCGCATTCCCCTTGGACTTGCTCATCTTCTGCCCCTTCTCATCCTGCACGTGGCCCAGCACGATAACATTCTTATAAGGCGCCTTGTTGAAGATCAGCGTAGAGATCGCAAGCAGGGAGTAGAACCATCCGCGGGTCTGGTCCACCGCCTCGGAGATAAAATCTGCCGGGAACTGCTTCTCGAATAATTCCTGATTCTCGAACGGATAATGAAGCTGCGCGAACGGCATCGCGCCGGAATCAAACCAACAGTCGATCACTTCCGGAACACGGTGCATCTCCTTGCCGCATACCGGGCACTTGATCGTCACTTCATCAATATACGGGCGGTGCAGTTCGATATCCTCAGGACAGTTATCCGACATCTCCCTAAGCTCTGCGATACTTCCAACAGAGTGCTGATGTCCGCACTCACACTCCCAGATATTCAGCGGAGTACCCCAGTAACGGTTCCTGCTGATCCCCCAGTCCTGTACATTCTCAAGCCAGTCTCCGAAACGGCCCTTGCCGATATTCTCCGGGATCCAGTTGATCGTATTGTTATTCGCGATCAAGTCCTGCTTCACATCGGTCATCTTGATAAACCAGGACTCGCGCGCATAGTAGATCAGCGGAGTGTCGCATCTCCAGCAATGCGGGTAGCTGTGCTCGAAGTTCGGCGCTGAGAATAGCTGCCCCCTTGCTTCCAGGTCTTTCAACACCTCCGGGTCCGCCTTCTTGACAAATAATCCGGCAAACGGAGTAGACTCTGCCATATTACCCTTCTCATCGACAAGCTGCACGAACGGCATGTTGTATTTCCTGCAGACCTTCGCATCATCCTCACCGAATGCAGGCGCAGTATGAACCACTCCGGTACCGTCCGTCAGAGTAACATACTCGTCGCAGATCACATAGAATGCCTTCTTATGCTGATTGGCGATCCCGTCTGCGGCACACTGATACAGCGGTTCGTATTCCTTGTATTCCAGATCCTTCCCCTGGTACGTCTCGATCACCTCATACGCGCTCTCTCCCTCTTTCGCCAGAGGTCCAAGCACCGTATCAAGAAGCGCTTCTGCCATGTAATAGGTATATCCGTCGATACATCTGACCTTAGCGTAAGATTCAACCGGGTTGACACAGAGTCCAAGGTTCGACGGCAGTGTCCACGGCGTTGTCGTCCATGCAAGGATATATGCATCCTCGTCCTTCACCTTGAAACGCACGATCGCGGAACGTTCCTTCACATCCTTGTACCCCTGCGCTACTTCCTGCGCTGAGAGCGGCGTACCGCACCGCGGGCAGTAAGGTACGATCTTGAATCCCTTATACAGCAGTCCCTTATCCCAGATCTGCTTAAGCGCCCACCACTCGGACTCGATAAATTCATTGTGATAGGTAACGTAAGGATTCTCCATATCCGCCCAGAAACCAACCGTCCCGGAGAAATCCTCCCACATGCCCTTGTATTTCCACACGCTCTCCTTACACTTGTCGATAAACGGCTCCAGACCATACTCCTCGATCTGCTCCTTGCCGTCAAGCCCCAGAGCCTTCTCAACCTCTAACTCCACCGGAAGTCCGTGGGTATCCCAGCCGGCCTTCCTTGGTACTTCGTACCCCTTCATCGTCCGGTATCTTGGAATCATATCCTTGATGACACGGGTCAGCACATGGCCGATGTGGGGCTTCCCATTGGCTGTCGGCGGACCGTCGTAGAACATGTAGAGGTCACTGCCTTCCCTCTCCTTCATGCTCTTCTCGAAGATGTGGTTCTCCTCCCAGAACTTCTCGACAGCCTTCTCACGGTCGACAAAATTCAAATCAGTTGAAACCTTCTTGTACATAAAAACCTCCTTAATTAAACAAAAAACTCCCATCCTGAATAGGACGGAAGCTGCGCTCACGTTTATAAACCACCTAAACATACCACCATATGTCTTCCCTGTAACGGAGGACTCCCGTCAGTATCTACTTGACTTTTCTATCATACTTCTTCAAATATCATAAACAAGAATCTTTCGACAACTGCAGCTCAGAAGTGATATTCGAACATATCTTACTTGCACCGGGCTTCCACCCTCCCCGGCTCGCTGTTTCGTTCTGATATGATCTACTGTCTTCGTCATTGCTTTTTGTGTGTTTCCTATTATAGTAAAAAACCCCTTGAATCGTCAAGAGGTTTTTCTTTTTTTACGTTTTCTTTTCCTTCTGACCGAGACCACTGCCGTCAGGACGATCATCAATATTACAAGCAGCGCCCCTGCCCCGCCGAGAATACACTTCTCTGTAAATGACTTTTCCTGAAGGAAATCCAGAACTCCCGATAAACATTTTTCGTCCCTGGAATCCGCCTCTCCTTCGGCTTTGCTGTCCTCCGTCTGCGGCGGTATCTCTTCTTCTTCCGGAGACGCGCTGAGCATATCCATATACGACTGGCTGAGCGCTACCCGGGCGCTGCCCAGGAGATTCCCTCCATAACGGTACTCGATCGTACCTTCGCCTACGCTCTCGCTGTCTGGTATGATCTCCCTCTCCAGATCCCCGAAATCCACGCCGTTCGGCAATATGATCCGGGTATCCGCATCCGGCGCGTTCAATACCTCTGCCACATCTTCCGAAGACTCGTTCTCTGCTACCGACGCCTTGCCAAAATTCGTAAATGCATATTCCAGCAGATTCTTAGTATCAGGGTAAATATTCACTCCGTGTGTTTTAAGAACCACGCACACTAACTGCATACTGCCGTTATCCGCCATGGTAACCAGCGTTGACAGGGCATCGCTCGTATACCCTGTCTTGCCGCCGATCGCATATTCATAATAATTAGGATCTCCCTCAACCAACATCTTATGGTGCTGCTGGAAAATATGCTCTTCCGTCGTCTCCGATGCCGGAATCGTATACTGGTATGTCTGGGCGATCTGGAAGAATTCCGGGTGCTTGAACATCTCCCGCCCGATCAGCGCCATATCTCTGGCACAGGTATAATGATTCGGGTCGGGAAGTCCGCTTGTATTGGTAAAATTGGAATTCACACCGCCAAGCTCCCGGCATCTGACGTTCATCTGCTCCACGAACCAATCGTAGTCGAAGCCCGCATTCCTGCCCACATTGTCCGCGACTGCATACGCCGCCTCATTCGCTGAGGCAAGAAGCGTCGCGTACAACGCCTGCTCCAGTGTGATCTGATTCCCTTCTTTCATACCGATGGACGAATCTCCCGGTTCCAGAAATGCCACACAGTCATGCGTAAATACCACCGGATCCGCAAACTGTCCATACTCCAGTGCCACCAACGAGGTCAGTATCTTGGTAATACTTGCCGGATAGAATTGCGCGTCTATATTCTTCTCATACAGCACTGCCCCTGTCTCAACATCCATGACAATCGCAGCCTCTCCGTATGTTCCCGGTCCCTTCGGCCATCCCTCGGCCTCATTAGACTCCACCGGCATCGCATAAACCGCGTCAAGCTCCTGCTTAAGCTTCTCTTCTTCCGTCAGCTCTTCTGGATTGTCTTCTCCATCCTGAGCGGGCTGCCCCGCTTCACCGGGCTGCCCGGCCTCACTGGCCGGAGCCTCGGTAGCGCAAACCGTTATACCAAAGGCTGCATACAGTACAACTATCAGGACTGCTGCCAGCAATCGCTTACATTGTCTCATTTCTCGCATCCTCCAGACACCGCCTGTACATTTCTATAATACATCCTTCTTCTTCAGATAATAGAAGCCGAATGCAGGGATATTCACCCCTCTTGCTTCCATTTCCTTTCCAGATATCAGATCGACATACATACCGTCGTCTTCATTGATCCATGCCGTCTTATCATATTCGCTGAAATTAAATAATCCGATCAGCTTCTCGCCTTCATAATATCTTCCGATACTCAGGACTCCTGCTTCCCAAGTCTCGATCGTCCATGTATCCGCATATGAGACAAATACCTTCTCCGACTTACGAATCTCCTCTAACTGCCCCAGTCTCCGGAATACCCTGCTCTCTACACTCTCAAGGTTCTTAATGTTCTGAACAAGATCCCACTGCATAGCTCCTCTGTGGATATAGCGGGAATCCTCAGCCTTGTTCGGGTTTTCCTTATATGTGTAATCATTTACCTGACCGATCTCATCACCGCTGTAAAGCACCGGGATTCCAGACTGCATGAACATATATGCATGAAGCATGATATCCTTGTCAATGGCCTTCTCCATAGCCTCCTCATCCTGTTCAAATCCGGCCTTCTCAATACCGCACATAGAAGCTGTCGTTCCGCAGAATCTAGCGTCGCCTGTGACTGGGTCTGCATTATACAGTTCCCCGCGGCTTGTGCTGTCACCCACGTATCCCTGGAAATAATCATTCAGGTATTGCTTATGCGGACGCTCTCTAAGCCCTTCCTTCTCCAGAGACGCATAATCCAATCCCCATCCAATGTCATCATGGCAGCGCAGATAATTCAGGAATACATATTCCTTCGGCAGGCTGTTGACAATATCGAGCTGCTGACGCAATAATCCCACATCCCTGGTCGCCACAGTATGCCACGTAGTTGCCATCGTAGTAACATTGTATAACATATGGCACTCCGGCTTCTCTACCGTTCCAAAATACGGAACCACCTTCTCCGGCTCCATAACTACCTCTCCGAGAAGCAGCACACTCGGACATACGATCTCACTGATCATACGCATCATGCGGACGATCGTATGTACCTGCTTAAGATTCCTGCAGGAAGTATTTAACTCCTTCCAGATATACGGAACCGCATCGATCCTGATAATGTCAATTCCCTTGTTCGCAAGATACAGGAAATTATACATCATCTCATTAAATACTCTGGGGTTCTTATAATTCAGATCCCACTGATACGGATAGAAGGTCGTCATAACAAAATGCTCCGCATCCGCAAGCCATGTAAAATTCCCCGGCGCTGTCGTCGGAAATACCTGCGGCACAGTCTTCTCATACTCTGCCGGGATCGAATAATTATCGAAGAAGAAATACCTGCTCATATACTCTCCGATTCCCTGACGGGCCTTCTTCGCCCACTCATGATCCTCAGACGTATGATTCATGACAAAATCCATACACACATTGATATTCTTCTTGTGGCATGCCGCTGTAAGGCTCTCTAAGTCCTCAATCGTACCGAGCTTCTCCTGTACCTTTCGGAAATCTGCCACCGCATATCCGCCGTCAGAACGGCCTTCCACAGTGTCCAAAAACGGCATCAGATGAACATAGTTCACATTGCTCTTCTCAAGATATTCAAGCTTATCTTCCACACCCTTCATATTACCGCCGAAGTTGTCGATATAGAACATCATTCCGAGCATATCGTTCTGCTTATACCAATCCGGGTACTCCTCCCGCTTAAGATCGATCTCTTTCAGTTCTTCGTTACGCTCTTCATAAAAACGATACAGATTATCGCTCAGCTCCGCAAACATCGAACTATTGCCATATAATTCCATATAAAGCCATTTCAGCTCATCCAGGTGCTTCACAAACCTCCTCTCAAATGTTGCACGGCTAAGCGCCTTCTTCTCAGCTTCCTCTGCGGCTTTCTTGGCGGCGGCTTCTTCTGCGGCTTTCTTAGCAACTTCTTCGGCTTTCTTGGCTTCTTCTTCCGCGGCCTTCTTAACTGCTTCTTCTGCAGCCTTCTTAGCGGCCTCTTCTTTTGCAGCCTTTTTAGCAGCTTCTTCCGCGGCTTTCTTGGCGGCTACTTCTTCTGCTTTCTTAGCTGCGGCGGCTTCTTCCGCGGCCTTCTTAGCAACTTCTTCGGCTTTCTTGGCTTCTTCTTCCTCTGCTTGCTTCGCTTCTTCTGCTTTCTTGGCGGCTTCTTCCACGGCCGTCTCAGTCTTTTCGCCTATATCCTTTGGCTCTATTACCGCCTCCGTTTCCTGGGCTTCCACTCCAGCATTTTCCAACTTCTCTTCCGGCTTCACGTTCTGTTCACCCAAGCTCTGTTTTGTCACATTCTGCTTTGTTGCAGTCTTCTTACGATCTTTTCTTGATTTCTTTGCCATAAGTATTACCCCATTCCACATTTTTTATCATATATCGTTCTAAAATATACAACAACCATATTATACTAAAATTACCAGAAAGTGTAAAGTATCAGTAACAGGGCTGCCTGTCTGAATTGATACAATAACAAGAGAACGGAATGACTCTTGCCGATCATCCCGTTCCCCTGTTATAATTATCTGCGGTATTTCCAATCCTTCTCATCAAGTTCATTCAGAACTTTAACTACATGCTCTACAATGGCGTCATTCATCATCTTACCCTTTTCGGCAGTCGCCTTTGTCGCATCCCCGGTCTGTGCCGTATCCGTCAATTCCGAAAAGTCCCATTTGATCTCTACTTCATCCGGGAGATCCGGTACAACGCACGTTGCAAGCTTTGGCTCACACCAATCAGGAAACAGATGGTACGCAATAGATGTCTCACCTTCTCCGGCATGTCCAAGTCCTCCCCACACCTCAAAAGTATCCTTCGGAAGGAGATTACCTGCGGCTACCCACCACTGCGTCAGGGATGCTATCTGAACCTCCGGATATACTTCTTTGATTTTCCTGGAAGCAATCTCAATAGGAGCAATATTCCCGTCATGCCCGTTCATCAGGAAAATGCGTGTGATCCCATTGCGGACTACAGACTCGATAATATCATAGATCACTGCAGTCGTTGTATCATAACTCAGCGTCAGGGAAAATGGGAAGGAATCATAATGTGCGCTGTAGCCTACCGTGACCGGAGGCAGCACCAGCATTCCCTCAACCCGGTCGGCAATCTGTTTCGATAATTTATAGGAAACCAGCGTATCACAGCCCTCCGCAATGTGCGCGCCTCTGATCATGATCGTAGCGATCGTAGTTGGCGTGATCTTTGTCACACAGAGCGGAGGAGTCTCCACATTTTTGAATAAGGCATCAAGCCTTGGAGGACTTGGACTTGGAAATGGAATCACAGCAGTTGTGGGAAGCTGGATTGCCGGCGCAGTTATGGGTGTGGACTTATTCCGATTTAATAAAAATGTAAACGCTGTTTTCTGGTGCGCTGCATCCTGCTTCATCTTCACCAATCCGATCCTCAACGTAGTCGGATATATCGGCGCCGTACATATCGGAGAATATAATTACGTGATCTGGATGCTGGGTGTGAATCTGCTTGTGGCTCTGTTGGGTGTGTTTGTGTGGACAACAGCGTTATGGACCACCGATAACAGCGAGCTTTACTGTAACGCACTGTACACCGGACCTTCATTGGATGCATTCGGAATCCATGTAAGCCGAAAGAAATTAGTTGCTGTGTGCGGTATTCTGGGAACACTCTTAGGTGCGCTTGCATTCTACCAGTTATTTTTTGCCGATTTCATCAATGTGCTCGGTTCTATGGCGCCGCCGCTGTGTGCTCCTATTCTGGCAGATTATTTTGTCATAGGAAAGCGGAAAAATAAAAAATACAGCACTGAACTCTTGAACAAGCATCCGGCAGTCCGTTGGGCAGGCGTCGTCTCTTTCGCAATCGGAGCGATCCTAGGGTATGTCTTCCAGTATATCGTCCCGCTGCCTTATGGACTTCCCGCAGGCCTGTTTGCAATGGTCGTATCCTTCATAATTTATATTCTGATTTACAATCTGACCCCTGATGCAAGAATCGATGATAAAATGGTAAAAGAAATTTAACCTGGATTTATAAGGAGAGGATATGGTTTAATATCGATCCTCTCCGGCATTGGAGGCAGAGATGAAAAAGGTATTGTTATTGACGACAGGGGGGACCATTGCTTCAAGACCGACGCAACAAGGCTTAATCCCTGATATCACTTGTCAGGACATTATTCAGATGCTTCCTGTACCGCGGGATAACTTTTTAATAGACAGCAGGGATATATTCAGTCTGGACAGTTCAAATATACAGCCGGAAGAGTGGCAGTTCATGGCTGAGATCATCGCAGAAGCGCTGCCTCATTACGATGGAATTATCATCACACATGGAACGGATACCATGGCTTATACAGCCTCCGCTCTCAGCTATATGCTGCAGAATTTGGATAAGCCCATAGTCCTGACCGGAGCGCAGGTTCCGATCGAGCAGATGTTCACGGATGTATTTTTACTGAAACTGATCCCCGGTACAAGCCCGGATATCTTTGACTGGCTGCAGCAGAAGCACTACCGCGGAATTGTGATAGAAGCTTTTGGTATGGGCGGCACACATTTTGAACGCAGAAACCTGATCCCAAAATTAAAAAAACTTGTTGCAAATGATGTAAGTGTCGTTGTGTGCAGCCAATGCCTTTATGAAAAAAGCGACTTGTCTCTGTACGAGGTGGGACGCCGGCTTCTGGAATGCGGTGTGATACCCGGAAGAGATATGACAACGGAGGCAATTGTTACAAAATTAATGTGGGCATTGGGGCAGACACAGAATCCAACGGAAGTAAGGCAGATCTTCGATACTAATTATGCCGGCGAGGTTACGCTGTAATTCACAAAAATGGTACACACTAAAGAAAATGAAAAAGACACAGTCTCAATATCAAAAAATGAACTATGTCTTTTTTAAATTGACTTGGTTTTACATCTTCTCTATCTGCCTTCATACTTTCTTAGCCTTTCTTCCCGAAGTTCAGCGTTTTTACTCCTTCATGATTACACTTGATATTTCCTGGCATTGCCGCATATTTCTCTTACCAAATATAACTCTAATTTACAATTCAGAATACAACCTCTTAAGAAGACTCATTTCTGTCTGTCGTAACTGCAAACCAGCAAATAATACACCTGCTTTTTCACTCAAAGAGAACTTAAAAAGGCATAGTCTCGATTACCGTATCGGACTATGCCTTGAAAACATGGAATTATCAAGGCTTGACTTCAAAAAATATCAAACCATACTGAACTTCAAGCACCAGATTAATAATGTTCCGCCTAAACATATTCTATCAGAAAGCGCCAAGATCAGCAACAAGCAAGTTGACGAATATGGAGAAATAGCAGTAAGTCATCTGGAACAAACCCGTAGAGAGTTTAACGAAAATGAGTTAAAAGAAATAAGTTCCTTATATCAGTCTGGTAAAACCACTCGTGAAATAGGGGAAATATTCGGCGTCTGTAAAACTACTATCGTTAAGTTACTAAGGGAACAAGGAGTAGAAGTGACCAGAAGCAAAGTCCAAGCCAAGTTAAATGCCGAAGAAGTAATTTCTCTGTATAAGAACGGTTATACGTCTGGAAAAATCGCTAAACAGTTTGGCGTAAATCCGCAAACCATCCTCAAATGCCTAAGGAATCATGGGGTTAAAATCAGGAGTAGATGGGATTACGAATAGAACTAATTATAACAGCCTATGCTTTATGCCTAGAATTAGCGACATAAGGCATAGGCTGCCAATTTGTACATAAACAATGCTAAAAATCCATAAAAATCTTCATATATCTGTAAGCGATACAAAACACACCGTAATGAAAAGAAGTGCATGTCGTGATATACTCTATCAAAACATACACTTCTTATTTATTCTATGTTCCCTGAGTCGGCAGCTTTCTGGCAATGTTTCAGACCAGAGAAGATATGCTTCCAGTAATTCAGGATGGTTTCGGTGATCAAGATCCGGCAGGCTTTCTAATAAATAACATAGATAGCCAAATACATCCAGATGATTCAGCTTCGCTGTTTCTACCAATGTATATACGATGCTGCTGGCTCTTGCCCCTGCCGGTGAGTCTGCGAACAGCCATACTTTGCGTCCGGTTGCAAATGGACGGATACTGGCCTCACAGTCATTGTTTGGTGTTAGTATATAAGTGTGGACAGGAAAAGTTGAATAATCTATACTATCAAGTGAAAGAGCAAAGGAGATGTTCAGCATGGCGAAAAACCAAAAATCCCCCCCCAGATTGTCCGAAAAATGCATTAATCTAACAATCAAATTTGAATTTTTGCACTAAAAAATCAGGTATTCCCAGATCCTCTCACGAATCTTTTACCTGACCTTGAAAACTGAATAAAATACACAATTTTTATGCTGCTTCTCTTCCTACTTTTTCCATCAATTCCTCAAATCGAAACATATTTTCTGCTCTTGACAGGTTATATCCTGTTGCAAAGAGCGCAAATTCCCCATCCACTTTCCTCTTGCCTTTTAGCAGAAAGTAGCTTGCTCCCATTGCTCGTTTTATTGTTCCAAACGGATGCTCTGAGGTACATTTCCTCAGTTCCATTTTCTCCCTGCCTGGTCGGAATTTTATTCGTACCACCTTCTTCTTTTCAAAATGCCACTTCTCCTTTTTCCCTTTCTTTGGTTCTTTCCCAGGACCTTCTGGTCCTTCCGGCCCTTCCGGATTCCACCATGCTGCTTTCTTCTCCAGCGTATCTTTGTTGAAATCTATTTCTTTCCATTGCCCTTTCCCACTTATACATTGATTTCTATATGGACATTTCCGACATGCTGTTTTATTCGCGTATCTCGTGTCTCCGTTTTTCTTAACACTTTTATGCCGAAGTACCGCTCCTCCTGGACAATGTACTTTATCACGCTCCGGATCCCGTACATAAAATCCTTCCCCTGCACGCTCCTTCATCTCTTCCTCTGTTGCATACGGCTCTGCCATTTCTGCCGGTTCGTCGACTACTTTCTTCTTTGTCTCTACTACTTCTATTTTCTCTATTACTTCTTCATACACGTCTGGCACAATTCCATTATGCAGGCACTTTTTTATCTCTTCTGTTGATTTGCTCGATTTGTCACATCCCTTTTCCTCATACTCTATTTCCAACTCATATGTCTCCTGCCCGTCTGGCAATATCACATTCGGAATGATCCCTTTTTCAAGACATTCTATCATATCTTCCGGCTGTTGGTACCCTTTGTCTGCCAGCGCTTCTATGATCTCATCCCCCGCACCCTTTTTTATCTCTTCCATTGTTGATGCCATGAGTCCATGGTCCGTATTCCGGTTTGTCATCTGGTAATCCATCATCAAATGCGTCTCTGTATCTACTGCGGTCTGAACATTATATGCTGTATCCATCCCATTTTTATTTTTCATCAATCGGCAATCCGGATCTGTTAATGATATTTGTGTCAAGTTATGTTTGATCATCAAATCCCTATAAAATTTGTATTGATCTAAACGCTTCTGCGCCTCCTCTAATTTCTTCTCAAGCTCCTCTTTGGTAAGGCTTCCGTTTCCTGTTTCTTCATTTTCATCTGCTATTTCTATCTGACGTAAATATTCCTCTGTATGGTCTTCTAACCATTTGATACGGTCATCCAGTTTCATGGCCGTAAAGTTTCTGTCTTTTGAATTCCATGCCTTAAATTTACTCCCATCAATCGACACATAACCGGTATCCAGATCTACCGATATCCGTTTTGTAAATTCCTTGAATACTTTTTTCATACAGGCAATATTGTCTTTTCTAAAATCAGAAATCGTCCGAAAATCCGGCTGCAATCCATCCATCAGCCATATCACTTCAAGATTTGTTTTACATGCTGCTTCCAGCTTTCTTGATGAACGGATCCCTCTTCGGTAACCGTACAAATACAGCTTCATTAAATTGGATGGCGGATAGCATCCTCTTCCTCCTGCATTCGCTTCTGCCCTTTGAAATCCCATTTTCATGAGATCAACATGATCAACAAAAAAGTCAATGATCCGTGCAATGCTTTCCGGCTCTACAAGACTATCAAATGATGTGATCATAACTTGATTTCTGTCTATTTTCTTCTTTATATATGGCATGGGACTTTCTCCTAAAGTAATCAATTTTTATATTTCTATTTTATCACATTTGAGAGAAAAATTCTTCTATTAGGAGATAATTTGTATACTTTATTCAGTTTTCAAGGTACATTATTTTTATAAAAATCACTCGCTTAATTTGCGAATACATCTACCTATTAGATTAATTCATCAACTTATTAGTTTTCGGACAGTCTCCCCCGGAATTCAAGCAGCAGATTGTGGATCTGTACAATGTCGGAGGAACTTCGTATCCACAACTGGAACGTGAATATGGCGTAAATCGGAGCACACTCAGCAACTGGGTAAAACAGCTTTCTCCAATCAAAGTGTCTGAGGAGGAAACCGTTACATTAAAAGAGTACAAGGCTCTCCAGAAAGAAATCCAGCGCCTTAAAATTGAAAATGAAATATTAAAAAAGCGACCGCCATATTCGCGAAAGAACAATAGCTGAGATTGTTTCTTTTATCCGACAAAATTTAACCCATTATACTGTATCTCAGCTTTGCAATGCCCTGAGATTTCCAAGGAGTACCTATTACAAAGCTCTGGTTTGTGTGCCCGCAAACCGGCAGAAGGAATATGCGGAATTCAGCTAGAAGGTAAAGGAAGCTTATGAAGATTCAATGTAGCGGTACGGGGCAGTTAAAATATGCCGTACCCTCAATGGCAGCGGGACTCCCTGCAGCATAAAACGAGTCCAGCGGCATATGGAAAAGCAGGGACTGCGCTCTGTTGTAGTAAAAAAATACAACCATCATGCCAATCACGGAACCGTTCCAGATGATAAAGAAAACCTTCTGAAATGTGATTTCGGGACGGAAACCATCAACCAGAAATGGTGTACTGATATAACCTATATCTATGTACAAAAAGAGGGATGGACCTATCTGGCTTCAGTAATGGACTTGTGCAGCCGTAAGATCATTGGATACGCGTATGGAACATCCATGACAGCAGAACTGGCGGTAGAAGCTGTTGAGAACGCCTGTCTGAATGTCAGGGAGACAAAGGGGATCATTCTCCACAGCGACTTAGGAAACCAGTATACGAGTCAATCGTTTGAAAAATTCCTGAACAGCAGGGGGATACTGCATTCATTTAGCCGGAAGGGAACCCCTTATGACAATGCCTGTATCGAATCATTCCATTCTGTACTGAAAAAAGAAGAAATCTACCTTCATAATTATCAGGATTCTAAAGAGGCCCGAAGGGCAATCTTTGAATACATAGAGGGCTGGTATAACCGTAAACGGATACATAGCTCTATTGGTTATTTGACACCACAGCAAAAGGAGGATGCGGAACTAAAAAAAGCAGCATAATCTTTCGACTTTTTTGTCCAAAGTATTGACATAGGTCCACCTCCATGACGCGGCGGCAAAGGCACTAAAGGTGGCGCAGATCGACGGCAAGCTCCCCAGCGTCCCCGCCCTGCAAGCAGAGTATGAAAAGTTATAAGCGCAGAAAGAAAGCCTTTACGCCGACTATGGCAAGCTGAAAAAACAGGTTGCAGAGTACGACGTTATGGTGGCATTGCAGCTCCTTGTTGCGTAAATGGTGGTTGCTCATAACGGTATAGCCCTTGTTGCGCTACACTCGGAAAACTGCCATAACTTCATCACTCCTTTGTTGTGGATTTGTTACGCGATAGAACGCCGTTTTGCCGGGTTTAGGTAATAAATCCCTGTCCCCGGCAAAAGTGCGCCTGCAAAGCCGCATATAGCAAGACTCTGTTTGCCCCTACTGCGTAACATGAGGACAAAAAAAGGCGGCGTTCTTGTTCTCCCCGTTAGGGATAGAGAAACGCCGCGTCTGCGTCGTATTCAGTTTTCATTTATTCATTCTCAATGCTGTGTGCTGGTGGCTGGGCTTGCAGGGTTCCGGGCGGCATATCAAAGCTCTTTCCCTCAAAAGTAGTAAATTGGTAGTAAATTCAGCTTGAAATCCTGCTTGTATGCCCGTAAATCAAGGCTTTTTTGAGATAAGATAATCAACCATTTTTTTAATTAAACAGGATCTTTATTTTAGCAACAATAGTACGCTACTTACAAGATATGAAAGTGGAGGGAAAATATACCATTAAATATTGAAAATGCAAAATAAACATGCTATAATCAGACTGTAATTGTAACTTGACAACCAAATAGTGTTCTTCGCGTTGAAGAGGATGGAGGTTCCTATGAGAAATTTTTTACATAGGATTACCATACTTCTGCGACAAAGATCTAGTTTTGTGTATGACTTTCTAGAACAAAATGGATTCTTTGATGAAATGGTAAGAGGGATAGTAAAACTTATTTTCTTTATTATCATATTTTACTATTTTAAGCAAGCAGTATGGTAAGTATGAACCTTAACCTGCCTGAATTTATGCTATAAATTCATTCAGGTTAAGGCATCTACAAAATCACTTCTCGATATCAAGATAGCAGACGGGTGAGTAACGCATAGTATTTGTTGTTCAAACTCGTGTCGTGAGATGTTGGGTTAAGTCCCGCGACGAGCACAATCCCTAAAAAGGGACAAGCCTATTTATTCTTAGGGAAAACGCAATAAGTAGTCCACCTGGGGAGTACGTTCGCAAGAATGAAACTCAAAGGAATTGACGGGGATCCGCACAAGCGGTGGAGCATGTGGTTTAATTCGAAGCAACACTATTTGGTTTTATAAAAGAGGGATAATATATAAATATCCCTCTTTTAAATGGTAGATTATTTAGAAATGCTTATTTTAAAATTTTATACATTATCAGAATTCCACAACAGATCTACATCATATTCTTCTAATGATATAGGAGCAATTTCAGTTCTGTTATATGTATTCAGAAGATTAATAACCTTTTTCTCAAATTTGTTACCATACCGCCTGCGGCGGCACAAATGATGACGAAAGCCTCGATTCCATATTTCCATATAGACTAAATGGGTGTATTCTTATTTTCAGAGACGCCAGCATACTACAGAGCACGTTGTAACGCCTGGAGATCCAGAGCCCGAAAATTTATCAGTTGCCGCCATCCTTCTTGCACAAATGATAGGCGCTTTTAAAGCCCGTATACTTATGAATAAACCCGTCCTTAAAGGGTTCCCGCAGGGATAGCAGTCACTGCGGCGTCTCTTTTTCAGCCCTTCCATTTCTGAAAGGAGGCCCCTATGGCATCAAAAAAACGCAATACACAAAAGAAACACATCCGGTCTGAGGGAACCTATTCTTCCGAAGAACTCAAATGCCTTACACTTGATGACGGCACCCGCGTCATCACATCTGCTGACGGTGATATCAAACGCCCGGTCTGCGCGGGCATTGATGTCCACAAGGAAATCCTCATGGCCGCCGTCTGCCGGACGGATCCCGAAACCCTGAAAGCAGTCTTTTACGTCAGACAGTTCCAGTCGACAAACAAGGATATCCGCAATATGGCGCAATGGTTCAAAGCCCATGGTGTACGAGATGTCTGCATGGAATCTACCGGCAAATATTGGATTCCTGTTTTCAATATCCTGGAGCAGTGCGGTCTCAAGCCCGTCCTGACACATCCGAAATACGTCAAACAGGCCAAAGGGCGGAAAACGGATTTCCGGGATGCCATCCATATCGCCAGCCTGTTCCGGATGGATCTTGTCGTGGCATCCTTCATCCCACCAGCGGACATCCGGGATTTGAGGGAACTGTGCCGCTACCGTCTGAAGCTTACTTACATGCGGACTTCCGAGAAAAACCGTTTCCAAAATTCCATGACTGTATCCAAGGTGAGGCTGGACTGCGTGTTCTCCGATCCCTTTGGAAAATCTGCATCTGCCATCATGGAATATCTGATCGAGACAGATCCGGACCAGGTCAGCGATGAGGAGATACTGAACCTGGTGGACCGCCGGGTTCAGGCATCCAACGAAGATATCCTTGAAAGCATCCACGGCTATGAATTCATAGGAGTCCAGCGCGACAAACTGAACATCATCCAGCTACATCTCGGGCAGCTGAATGAATGCATCCGGTTGATTGATGAAAAACTGGAATATTACCGTCAAAAATACTTCCGTATCATCCGCCATCTGGTAACGATGGTAGGTATCACGGACATATCCGCCCTGTATATCCTGGGTGAGATTGGGACAGACATGTCCGTTTGGAAGGATGATGCCGCTCTTTCCTGCTGGGCGGGTCTCTCTCCGGCAAATAATGCAAGCGCAGGGAAGAAGAAGTCCACAAGGACGGGGGACGGCGGGCATTATCTGAAGCCCCTGCTCGTCCAATGTGCGCTTGCGGCTGCAAAAAGCACGCGGAAAGATCCCTATTTCCATTGTAAATACGAAACGCTGAAAAAGCGCCGGGGCCACAAAAAAGCGATCATCGCTATCGCAAGAAAAATGCTTGTGGCCATTTACCATATGATCCGGGATGATGCAGATTTCCTCCCGGTGGATTATGAAGATACCATACAAAACACCAAGAAAACTAAAGGGCTGAATTTAAACAATGTCATCGCTTTCTTAAAAGAACAGGGCGCTGATGAAAGCACGATCCACCTGATTGAGACACAGTGCTGTGGCAAGGAGACAGAAACGACAGATACCTGCAGCAAGTCACCTGTTGTCCAGGATGCAAAAGAAAAGCAATCCACTTCAGGAAGTGCAGATATATCCCAGCCAATACAGGAATCTGTAAATGGAAGTCCGGTACTTATCTCCGGCTCCCAACAGGGTCATGCCCTAAATTGTCATCCAAAAGATCCTGCGGTGGCAACTGCTACAGCCTAAACTGGATTGCTGTAGCTTATTGTATCATATCGTATCCCATTTAAAAAGCCCCTTTTCATGGGGAGGGGGATTTTATGCCCTTTTGCACTCTACAAGTCCTACAAAGCTTTCATACTTATCCTTATCAGGTTCCTTGTATTTGACCATGAGAAACTTTCCGGTACCAACAAGTTCTATTTCGGTGCGAACTTCATGAGTATTTGGATCTTCTACTACTTCTTTTGGTACTTCTTCCATAATCTCTTCTTTTACCTGAAGGAACCTGTACATGGATTCATCCTTCTTATCTTGTATTAGAATACTATAATTCATTTATACATTCACACCTTTACAACGTATAACTTTCTTCACCTTCAAATGAATTACTCAATGCACGAATTTCTGATAACTTTTCAGAAATGGCTTCCTTAATTCGTGTGGCAAAAAGTATTGCCTTTGCCTGCCCCAGCTATTCACGCTTTGAGAAAACTTCATTTAGCTCTGTCTCAGGGAATTTTGTAACATCTCTACTAAAAGTGATGTGCAAATCCTCATCAACAATAAACTGTTGGTAAGCGGTACAAAACATACCGTAATGAAAAGAAGTGCATGTCGTGATATACTCTATCAAAACATACACTTCTTATTTGTTCTATATTCCCTGAGCCGGCCTGTCCTGGAAGGATTTTGGGCGTGGGTAGAAGAGACCAGTGCAAAGTATACTGCCAATGAATCTCTCAAAACAGCCCTTACTTATACAACAAACCAGAGAAAATATCTGGAGACATTTCTGGAAGATGGGCGCATTCCGATTTCAAACAATGACTGTGAGGCCAGTATCCGTCCATTTGCAACCGGACGCAAAGTATGGCTGTTCGCAGACTCACCGGCAGGGGCAAGAGCCAGCAGCATCGTATATACATTGGTAGAAACAGCGAAGCTGAATCATCTGGATGTATTTGGCTATCTATGTTATTTATTAGAAAGCCTGCCGGATCTTGATCACCGAAACCATCCTGAATTACTGGAAGCATATCTTCTCTGGTCTGAAACATTGCCAGAAAGCTGCCGACTCAGGGAACATAGAATAAATAAGAAGTGTATGTTTTGATAGAGTATATCACGACATGCACTTCTTTTCATTACGGTGTGTTTTGTATCGCTTACCATATATCTTCTTTGTAGCGTGCATTAGAAAGAGTCAGCCTAATGTAATACACGAAACTATCTCAAAGATCGGCACCGCATGGGAAACTCAGCGGAGGGAGAAACCGTTCCAACGATTGTTGTAATCGGACGGATTAACGCCCGTAGGTGTCATCCATAAGTTGTAAGCGTTTGTAGACGACCTAGCAGTGCGCGACCAACCATAGCCCCTCTCGCCGACGTTGTACATCCTACCATCATTGAGATTGACGTTCCCACTACAGACAAAAGCTTTCAACCATAGAAGAACATAAGCAAAGAAGTTCGCTTCTATTGAGTCCAAGCCTTGGCATGGCTCAACTTCTCATCTCCGCTATTTCCTAAAAATCCAGAGAGCGACTTCACGATCTTTGTAAACGAGAACAACTAACAGTCGGAGCCTGACCTCAAGTGCTGTCCATCAGTTCCCATGGACGATATTATCCACATATTCATTTTAGCATATGGATAATATGCTGGATGTCTCCAACAACATCATCTCCCTGCCCCTAGCTTGTGTCCGTAGTGGGGGTATAGCCACTGGCGACGGTAAAGCCAGCTATGTCGGCTACAGCCTTTTTGGCTGGTCGCATATGGCTAAGTCTACCATCTATGGTTATGCTTTAGGTGTAAACCCTTTAGCTGTCGGTTTTTTCGATGATTATAATCGTTGGCGTGGTTTCCCCCTTCGCTGCCTCTACCTAGAGAAATGGAAAAGGAATAAGAGTAAAGAGGATAGTATGAGAAAACTATTATCTCATATCTAGCATGTTTTTATCTATCACAAAATAGAGCGCAGCAGTCAGTTTATTGTTTTCCGCACGCCCTTTAGTAAGAAATATCCAGATTCGTCTCATCATGTCTCCAATGTCTACAGTCAGAACAACTCCATCCCCAAATACGCCTCATCCCGCTCGTCCTGCGTGATTCCAAGGTAACGCTTCGTAATTTCATAACTGCTATGGTTATAGATGTCTACAATTACAGCCAGTGATACCTCACCACTCTTTACCGCATGGTATCCCCAGGTTTTGCGCAACGAGTGGCAGGCAATTTTTCCCATAATCCCCAGTTCCATGACCGCTGCATGAATAATCCGCCACGCCTGTATCCGGCTGATAGCTTTTGGCTCCTTACGGTTATTAGCAAAGATATAATCACCTCGGCGGTGAAGGTAACACTGCTTCAGCGCACCAATTACCTGTGGGTTTAGGGCGATGGTACGTTGTTTTCTGGTCTTCTTCTCTATAATAGTAATATGGGTGCGGAATGCCTGTCTTTCTTCATCGTATACATCTGACCATTTGAGCCGGAGCAGGTCGCTGATTCGGAGTACGGTATATGTTCCCATGAGTACTAGTGTATAGTTACGCAGTTGTCCCCTGCTTAAGAAATAATCTGCGAGTTCCTTTAACTGTTCTTTGCTTCTGATTGGTTCTGTTGCTGCCATAATAATTAAAGCCCCCTTGTCGTGTAAGATACGGCTGATTATAGCGTATCACCACGCACAAGGAGGCTGATGTAACACTTTATAGAATATTGATACAATTCTAACACTAAAACTATCTATATTCAAGAGGTTAGTTATACTAAAATGAAGAAAATTGGTACACAATATCATAATAAACGGCATTTATATAGCATATCAGCGGCTTGTGAAGCGTAAAAGATGTAGCACTCTTCTATAAAGTGTTACATCTTGTATTTAGCGGTTCATGAGCCGCAGTTTTTTGCTACTAAGCAATATTTCTCAGAATACAAATAGTAGGGGGTGATGCTAATTATGTGAAATAAACTTTTTGTAACTTCATAAATAGAAGGTTGTCTTATAGACTAAAAAGAAATCAGTATAGACAAGGTAAATAGGAGTTTCCTACGCTCAACTAATATAAAGCGGAAACTATTCAAAGATTTGTTGTAGAAGACTTGAACGCATTAGGAGGTAAATAAAATGGTTCATTATAGTATGGAATTTGATGTAGCTCAACAATATTCGCATTATACGGGGATTAGATCTGACATTTATGTTAGAGTAGGCTTTCATTTGGATGAAATCTTTTTTATGGACGTGCGTGGCTTGTTTAAGGCGAAAGTACGTGCTTGCAGTAGGTGGGACGCTTCAACTGGTGAAGTGGACGTGTACTACTCATCATATGACGCTGACAAATTATTTCAATCTGCAGATTCAGGAGTGTACCCCGATAGTAAACGTAAACAGGTGCTTAAGATGGTCGCACGAGCCGTAGGTGAGGTGAATCTTGGTGGAGCCGAGATAATTCAGGGACTTAAAACAGTAGCTCCAAATGGGGATTTTCCTTTCTTTATTGAACGCACACCTTTGACGCGGGGGATAAAGGTAATAACTGCTGATGGAAGTCCGGCGTCACTAGAAGATGTTGTCCGCTTTTTGATGAGGTAATATGCGGGCATTAACTTAATGAAACATTCTAAATCCCCCAGCAGAGCTGGGGAGACTAGCAGACGCAAGTGGCGATAAACAGAGTACCAGAATATCCCCCGTTGTATAATAGGTGCAGGTCTGGCAAACCGCACAAAACACAACGGAGGTATATTCATGGACACTCAAAGTTTATCACATAGTCGCTATAATTGCACGTATCACATAGTATTTATCCCGAAATATCGTAGGAAAGTGATGTTTGGGGATTTGAGAAAAGAGGTAGGCGAAGCCATTAGCAAGGTATGCAAGATGGAAGGAGTCACAATTATCAAGGCAGCAACGCTGCCGGATCATGTGCATATGTACGTGTCGATTCCGCCCAAGGAGAGCGTGTCGAAGGTAGTGGGTAGGATTAAGGGGAAGAGTAGCCTTATGCTTTTCGACAGACATCCGGAGTATAGAGACCGGTATAACCGTCACTTCTGGGCAAGGGGGTATTATTGCGAGACAGTCGGTAATGTAAATGAAGAAACGATAACAAAGTATATCAAAGAACAGTATGAGAGGGATCGACTGGAAGGAGAGCCCTCAAAGTAAGTACAACAGAGCCGCTTTTAAGCGGCCACCAGTAACATAATGAACAGGGTTTGTCAGACCGCCTTTAGGCGGAAACACAACAGGCCCCGGAGGGGCTTATCCAGGCCACCAGCAGAGCTGGTGGTTGAGCCGATGGCCGTGATTTGACATACCTTGCCTAACGCCTAGAAAATGCAATGTGCAACGAGATAATGCGCCAACTACTTTGGTGATTGTAAAACGGAGATTTCTGACATCATCAACCATGGGCGTGAAAGGATAAGAACATGAAAAAGAAACTTTTAATGACTATTTTACTGTTTAGCCTATTACTCGGTGGGTGCGGCACTTCCGGAGACAGCAGCTCCGCCGTTGTAGATAATACGGATATATGGGAAGATGATTCAGAAGACGAGAACACAGAATTAGACGATATGGAAGACGAATTGTTAGACGAGACGCAAGAAACAGAACCGCTTATGACATACGAGTTGGAAAATACCTGTACAGGAATATCAGATGCTGGAAATGGTTATAAAGCAGAATATACAATATCTGTTACAAATTGGATTCGTGCTTCAAACCCTGAAACACTTCAGGACATATGGGAGAGCATAGGCGGCAAAAATGATTTACCAGACATAAGTAGTTTCCATGAGCTTTCTAATGATGGCTTTACCAACGAAAATGCCGCTGTTGCTTTCGGAACACTATCATTCCGCAATATTACAGACGGATTTGATTTTACAGAAAGTAACCCAAGAACCTTTCGCTGTATACTAGATGCTCATGATATTTATATGAAAGGACACTATGTAGAGGGATATATAGAATATTCAAACAATCACCAGTATATTAACCTTTGGGAGATTGGGATGTCATCTGTGCTATCCGCCAATATGACTCATAATTCATGGGGGCCAGTTCCGTTGATGTTAGTGTGTTCCAATGCTTACACGCCAGATAATCCAAACGGCGATGAGGTCTTAAATGATTGCAAAATCAAATGTGGATACCCAGCTGCAGATGACCTTACATTGATATTAGAGCCTGACACGGTAGAATCTGACAGTTCAGCTGATACCGTAAGCGCAGATGAAACTTCCGAGGATAGTTACCTAAATTGATATTACTGCAGACAAAAGCTGGTGGTAAATTAAAATAGTTCGTCAAATATTATTCCAAGAAGAATTATCCTTAAGTCCAGACTACACGTTTGACACAAAATTAAACTTAGAAGGACTCCCTATTTATAGGGAGTCCTTCTAATAGCTATCGTTATAACTTCTATGAGATGCTATGAGTAACCACACTCATTAATAATCTAGGTGCTAGAACATAGTTTACTAAACGGTATTTCTCAATGATTTATTCCTCATCTCTTGGTAAATAGCCTACATAGATATACGCCATCTGCTCTTCATAGTCGAAGATTACGGTGCGATAACAATAGTTGAACAGATAAAGGTTCATCTCCAACCTGTCTGGTTTTCCATTCAATCGGTTATGATTGTCTGCAATTTCTTCATAGAAGGATTTACCGCCGAACTCCTTATAAACTTGTACGTCTAGGGATGTTTCTACATAATTACTGGCTGACATATTAGTACTACTATTAATAGTATAGGACGGTAGCTTAATATAATAGATTGTGCCGATCAATATGATTGTCAATAATGAATATAATAGGACAGTCTTTAGGGATTTCATATGTTTTCTTTTATGCGTTGCGCAAAGTGCGAACCGCATACCCTTTTAGTTTTCTGTATGATATTGAGCAAGTAAAACTTTGTTTTTGGGTTATCCTTTAATGCAGAATTGCCATCTTATATTAAGGATGTAACACAAAATTCATTATGTTACATTTGGGCACAGAAAAGTATATCATTAGGGCAAAAAATAAAAGCAACTAAGTAAAATTAGAATAGACACCACAATCAAACTCCGGTTTTTTGTAGTCAAAATCCAAATAGAACCTTGATTTCTTACAGTTTTGATGTTAAGATAGGTATCAATATGAATTTTCTGTTAATGAGCCCTTCAGCCCAGAGACGATGTATACTAATCTGGTATTAGTATATAAGGGGGCTTTATATTATGGCGGCTACAGAACCCATTAGAAGCAAGCAGGAACTCAAGGAATTAGCAGAATATTATTTGCGCCAAGGCAAAATACGCAATTATACATTAATTATAGTGGGCGTATATACAGCACTTAGAGTTAGCGATCTGCTTCGTCTGACATGGGCAGATGTCTACGACTCAGAAAAACAGGCGTTCCGGAAGCATGTGACTATTATCGAGAAGAAAACCGGTAAATCAAAGACTTTTGCGCTGAACAAACACGTAATTGGTGCTCTTAGGCTATGTTTCCCCCATCGCCGTGGTGACTTTATTTTTTCTAATAATAGAAAAGACCCAAAAATGCTGAGCAGAGTTCAAGTGTGGCGAATTATCCATGAAGCGGTAGTAGCAGTCGGCATTACTGGCAAAGTCTCGTGCCACAGTTTGCGTAAGACTTGGGGATATCACGCTTGGACAAGCAAAGACGTCTCCCCAGTAGTTATCATGCATGTTTACAACCATTCGTCCTATGAAATCACTCGACGATATCTCGGTGTTGCACAGGACGATCTGGACAAAGCATATTTAGAAATGGAATTAATATAGCCTGATACTTCTAGCAAGGAGTCGTAAAATTACATACAGAAATTATTAATTATAGTAAGGAGTACTTGAGTTTGGAGTGCGTCTTGCTCTTTTTGTGGTACAAGAATTTATTGTTATAGATAATATAAGCCTCATAATTAAGAGAAATAAGTGCATGAGGGATGAGATGCTAAGTACGGAACACGAGTTAATACGAGCATACAGCACCAAAAGATCGGCAATGTTGGTTCCATCTAAGTAGGAAGGATAAAGGTAGAGGGTTATGTCTCTACCTTTATCCTTACCTTATGATGGCAGCAAACTTTTACTCGTCAAACTTTACTTTGACTTGAGCCGTAATATAGTCATATGTAAAAGTAGTATTCGGCTGCGGAAGCTCATTCTCTAAATTCCTATGGCAAATAAAGAGAAGATTGCGCTCTCTGATTACATGGTCTTCACCAAGATTAAGCCCACCTAATCCATTATTCGGTTCAAGGCGTGCAGAATTATGAACATACTCCAGATGTATCATGTGGTTGCTAGTTAGTATGACAGAATCGCCGAATACAGCTGGATAGATTTCCTCAAAGGAAAAAAGTGCCGTTATCTGTATCTCTTTCGCAGGCTCCATAGGAATAGCCAGTATTCCAACTGAATTTGCCGGAATGGCACCATATCCATTTGGATCGCTGTGTATGCCGAGGCGCACTGTATAAATCTTGTCTTTATCTACCTTAAAACGCTTTCCGTACTGCACTATATCAGCCAACAGTGGCATTTGGTCATTGGGATCGCCGATAAGCCTTAATGTACGAGGAATCCCTAAAGGGACTTCTTCTATGACTGGTTTAGATCCGGCATTGGCTTGAAGCAGTCTAGCCATAGCTGATTGCCCTTGTTGATAGTTTGTTGCAGTGCGTTTTGTGTGAGAGAAATTACGGTTGTTGCTCCTATTGGATTCGTTGGTGGGTTTCATAATTATATTCCTCCTTCGGGATTTTTATTGATGAATGTCTCTCTGTCGGCGGAATTACCGCTAGAGAGACACCTCATTCACTTGGTAGTCAAATACCGTAACGCTTTTTTAACCATTCCGGCAAAACTTTTTTCAAACTCGTCCTAATCTTCTTTATTCTTTTTGAGATAGCAGCATCAGATACACCCCACATCTCTGCTACCTCTTTTTGCTTTAGACCATCTACACTGAGTAGTGTCAGTAGTTCAATATCTTTCTCGGACTGCTCTTTAACCCAGAAGATAATCTCAACGGTGTCCAAATCCTCAATCCAGTTCATACGCCCCCATTCGCAAATCTCTCCCTGAGTTACGCTGAGTTGTGCTAAGAATCTTTTTAGTAGCGGCAACCGTCCCTCATCGACAATATCGTTATCTTCATCTTCTGGCTGTTTCCTATTTTGTGTTCGAACCCTGCCCTTGCTTTTGTTATTGGAAGAATCGTAGCATTCGTAAGGCTGCGTATGAGTAATATATGCTCGGTCGCGATTAAGTTGGCGTAATAGTAAATCATGTACCTGCTCAATCATTTCTTCAGACTTGTTTTCTTCGCGACAAATAATTGCTAGTTCGTTATACTCTTCCTCCATAATCTTTCTGTTCTTTCCGTATGGGAATCTCATATTCCTGCTCCTTTCTTAGTGGCGGTGTTCCGCTGGAGCGTCTTTGGGAAATACAGAAAAAGACGACAGCGCGGATCACCAGTGTTTGATGTCCGTACTGCCGTCGCTTTGAGCCATCAGGCTGCGGTCTCACGGTATGATTAAGTTTGAGTTGTTGTTGTTGCCTACTCCATAGGCACAGTGCTACATTTGACCTGCAGCCGTGTGCAGGGTGGGATGATAATCCGTAAATAGCATCCTTTGATTGCGATCTCTATAACCCCCCTTCCTGGATAGTACTTAGCGAATAACTTGCCCCTGTGGTTGCGGATTTCTTGTACAGTAGGATGTTTCATGATGATTGCCTCCGTTTCGTTGTTTTGTTGGTTAATTTATTGCTTGAAATCATGTTACAACGCTTTAGGCTGACAGGATATAGCTGACGGACATACTGATAATCAGCGTAAAATTGCCTGTCAGTATCCCTGTCAGCTAGCGTAAAATTGACTAATTAACATGTCTTGTATTGACAAAATATTCTATGTGTGCTATATTATATATAACAATATAGTTTTAACTAACTTGTTAGCACATTGATTATTCTACTTTTGCTGTCAGCCCTCTGATTATTGCGGATTTTACCTGTACTTTAGAACAAAGGACAGGTAATGACGCGATAATCAAATAGAAAAGGAGGGTATCTAGATGGCAAGAATTAAATATGGCTGTTATTTGCTGGAAGATGCACATTGTTATGTAATTACAAATGCGGATTTGGATTACGCGGAAGATGTAACTGACGAGTCTTTTACCAACCCGCCCATTAAGATGACAGTGGAGGCTGTTGACAGGGATTGGGAATCTGCCTTTGACGCTGAAGAGAATCCCATGAATCATTCGAAGCTCTGTGACAACCTGATGGCCGTTTTGCGTGGGGAGATGCCAGAGTTTCGCCTGACTGGCGTAAATGTAGATGAAACTGGCATCTATCTGGTATACTATTCAACGTTACCACCTGAAAAATTTTATGACGGCACAGAAGGATACAGCGGTGGACAGATTCTTGTTCATGGAAATTATACGCTCTTGTTTGAAGTCGAATACCTTGATGGTTCACCAGTGAAACAATACCGTGTGGAATCCCAAAAAGCGGAAGACGGCGACAACAGGATTCAGGTGACAGAGTATGTCGGTGGACACAAATACCGCAAACTGGAGTTTTGCGACAAACATCCTGGTATTCCATATGCACCTGGTGGACAGTGTTGTATTATTACAGAATATTAAGAGCAGAATAACAACACAAAGGCTGCGGCTTCGGTCGCGGCTTTTTCTTGTAATATTAGGGAGTATATTGTATAATATTATCAAATATCACAATATGGGTGGTGAACTTGATAGTGGGCACAAATAAATCGGAAGCGGTAAAGAAAGCCTTGGAGAACATCCGCAAACCAAATGGGGATAAAACGCGACCTAAGAAAGAAATAAACACTGTTGAATCTATCGTTCCAAGCGTATGGAACGAACTCAAGCTGGAAGGAAATCCTGATTGTAAAATGCTTGAAAGTCTGCTTATTAGAATAATAAATGATCTATATGGTGATTGGGATCAGGAGGACAACAAAGATGAGTCGCGGAAAAAAGCGAAATTGCGGGATATAACCTTATTATCTTTCGGGCTTTTAGATGGTTATCCTCATACAAAAGGCGGGGCAAATATCTGGCTAAGTGATCGATATGAAGAGTATCTTGATAATAGCGACTTTATCGAACTTGAGTATCCAGGTCAAGGAACATATCAGGAAATAAAAAAGGCAACCAATATCAGAAATAAACGTGAAGATACGCATGTGCAGCCTACACCATTAAACACGCTTACAAAGATTTCAGGGGATGGCAGGGATGCTGTTAGAGATGAATTATGCAAAAAGTCAAACAATAGGGCAGCTTATAAACAATATTGTAACGAGGCCATAGAAATACCAGTATCTGAATTGACGTCAATATGTTACACTACAGACAATTTTTCCCCGGTCAGAAAGCCTGGGAATCTAACAGTAGCGTTAAGTGATGACGAGATGGGAAAGCCTGGTAAAACAAGTGAAAAAACAACAGACCAAGATCTGAAAAAAGAACCTAGGGTTAAACCTATTAAGCCAAACCCTTCAGATCCACCAGCTCCTATAATTGATGATTCACCCGATTTACACTCGAAACTTTCCAAAATGACAGGTTGGCTAAAAGTTGCAGTTACCGTGTTGATAGTATCAGTATTCGCTTTGGCAATTATCGGGATTGGAGGTATTATCACTACACAAAAAGCAATTTCGTTGGCTATGGAAAATTCAAAAGTAAATCAGAAACCATACAGTATTAAGTTTCGGAATCCAGATGAGTGGCTTCCCTTCGGAAAAAGTTATTATTTAACGGTAGAGCCAAAACCGAGCGATGGCACGCTGGAAGGGTTAAGATGTGAGAGTAAAAATCCTGATATTATAGAAATATTGTCTGAGCCAGAATTACATATTCAAGCTATTGAAGAGTCGGAAGACAGCAAAGAATGCAATGTTCGCATAAAAGCATATATGTCATATAACAAGAGTATTAAAGACGAAATGACTGTACATGTAATAAAAGACGGCGAAAACGAACCTGCGGGGAGGGGCGGGACTGCTGACGGAACACCCGATACCCCAAGATAAAAAGCTGACTGATAATTATGGAGGAGAATGCTGTATGAGATTTTCTAATATAACCTCTTTGATGAGGGTAGGGACATTAGTTATTGTCATGGCTATCCTATTGGCTCCTATGACAGTTTTCGCCTGGGGCGACAACTTTGGTTATAACCCAGAGACTGGGAAAAACGGGCGTTCAAGTTATACAACTGAAGAGATAAATGAAGGAATCCTGGGAAACCGGATTGTCCTTAACTCAATTTCTGATAGTATGCCTGTTGGTGATGGGATTAATGGTGGCAGTGAAAAGAACTTTGTTGCGGCAAGGGAGTGTATTTTGCTTGAAGATGGCAGTTGGGAAGGCGTAACTGAGAATACCAAATGGTACGGTAATGATATAACAGTTGAGGATGGTAAATACTATATCATTAGAACGTATGTTCATAATAATAATCCAAACGGAGAAAATGCTGTCGCAGAGGATGTTCATGTGTCTTTCAGTATTCCCAATGAATATGACGAAGAAAATAAGCAGATCCAGGTCAATGGTTATATTGATTCCTCAAACGCTACACCTTCTGAATATTGGGATTACATAAATCTGATAAGTGAGACACCTTTCCATCTTGAGTTTATCAATAATTCCGGGCTACTTGAGAATAACGGCATCGGTTTAGGTGGATTGATCCTGAGTGATGATGTGGTAAAAGCCAAGAGTGGCGGTGTCTTAATAGGCTATGATGCGCTTGATGGAAGGATTCCCGGATGCTATCAATATGACAATTTTGTAACGATAAAAGTACGGGCTGTTTTTGATTACGAATACACAGTTGAGCAAAAAGTCCGTCTTGCTGATAGTGACAATGATTGGGAAGATGCAATAGAAGCCAAAGTTGGAGATAAAGTTGAATTCCGCATTGGATATAAAAACACTAGCGACAAACAACAAGATGGTGTGACCATTAAAGACATTCTTCCATCTAATTTGAAGTATGTTGATGGCACAACTGTTTTGAAGAATAGCACTCATCCGAATGGTGCTACTGCTGCCCACGACTACCTTGTAAAAGAAGGTACTAAGATTGGTAGCTACGGTTCGGGCGCAAATGCTTATATCCGTTTCAAGGCAGAAGTAGTTGACGACAATTTAAAGACAGGAGCAAATACTCTCACTAACTGGTCACAAGCCGGGGTGGGACTAAAAACAATACAAGACCACGCTTCGGTTATCGTGTATAAAAATGCTGCATGGTTTCCCATCGTAACTACTATACTGGTTGTCCTGATTGTATTATGTTTTATCATTATTGTTGTATTATTGCTTTATAAATGGAAAATCAAAAAAATCTAAAATGAATATATTTTTCTACTACCTTTTACAAAGGACGTTTCATAGCGTCCTTTTTTGATGCCTTCAAGTTTATATTTATGCCCCATTTCTGTCTTATCAAATACTTTTCTAATATTTTTATGTCCAAAGGTTAAATTTCCAATCCTCTCGATGACTCCCGCAATGAAGAGGCGATGTAATCGCTCTTCCAAAATCATATCACAAGGAGGAATACCTATGAAGTATCCTAACATTGAATCCGTTGTCGAAACATTTTCCGGGGATGTAGTTGATACCATCCCCACCAAACGTAGCGTAAACGCGTTGCTTACTCCACGCCCGCTTAGGTTACTGCAGGAAAATGCCCTGCTAGCGGCCAGCGAGAACAGGTGCCGTGCAATGTTAGCACAATCAGCCATTAACGATACCGCCAGTATCGCCATGTCAGTTGACCGTCTAGCAAGTTTAGCTCCGTCTGGAAAACCCTATTACCAGAGGATCTTATCAGCCTACGCCGATACCGCCACAAGAACCATAGAAAGGTGGTGATCGAATGCTCGATATCATTATCTTAATTCTTTTAGGCGTCTGCCTGATCATAGCGGCAGATTGCTTGCTAGAGAAATACTATGATCTAAAAAGAATCGTGGAAGAAAAGGACGATTTTGAGAAACTGATGCGTAAACAGCTAGAGCTTGATGCCGCAAGGCTTAAGGCGCAGGAAGATTTACTCCACGAAGCTTGCCGTTCATGGGCAGAAGATGCTGGCAGCGATGAATAGGAGGAGGAAGCCGTCATCAACACATTGTTGACTTTTTTACAACATTAAGATTTAGCTACACTAAATTACTATTTAACCCCTGTTAAGGGGTGTCCAGTCGTTCTAACAGTTTTTATTTCTTATGTTTGGGATCAGGGCTGCTTTGGGGTACAATGGGCGTCAAAGCAGCCAACCAAAGAAAGGAACATGTATTATGGAAAGAATAATCAACAACACAGAAGCCAAAGACAATTCGGGCAAACGTTATGCTACCCTCCTCATTGATCCACCATGGGACATTATGCAAAAAGGGGCTTTTGGTGCAATTCAGCACTATAATCTGATGTCACTGGAACGTATCAAAGCAATGCCAATCAAAGAGCTGGCGGCAGACAATAGTCATTGCTGGCTCTGGGTAACAAATAATACGCTGCGATCTGGTTTTGACGTTCTAGAGGAATGGGGCTTCACCCCTCGCTCCGTGTTCACTTGGGTTAAACTTCGGATGGGACTTGGAACTTATCTGAGAAACTGCACAGAGCATATTCTGTTCGGGACTCGCGGGAGAGCTCCTGTACGTTGTAAAAATCAGATAAATTTTGGTGTTTTTCCGCTTCAAGATCACTCACACAAACCCGAAGAAATACACAAAATCATTGAACGGGTTTCTCCACCAGATTATCTTGAGCTCTTTGCACGTCGCCGACAACTCGGCTGGGATGTATGGGGCAATGAGATTGAAAGTGATATCGTTATTCCCGGTTATCCCGTGCCGCAGTATAGTGATAAAGTGCCAAAGTGGGAGGTGTGATGTTTGGAGCCACCAAAAGGATTGATCACCCGGATACTCGAACTTGCTTTCATGCTGGCGTTGAGTGCCTACCTCATCAGAACGGCGGCATATTGGATACAGGAAGTCTGGCCAATTCTTCTCACCATCGCCATTATCGTCACTGTCACCATCATCGGTATTCGTATTTGGAGACATAGACACGATGATTTGGGAAAATGGTAGAAATAAGCACAAGAAACATAGGAAGGAGTGGGCATTCTTGAAGCATCCAATTGAAGGCCTGGTCTGGCGCGAGCTGGTCTGGGCGCGACCTTACAAAATAGAAACCGTCTGGGAGACTCTCTCACATTTAGCGGCATTATCGCCACGGGGAGCAGTTATCTGGGAGGTACACAGCCGGAACGGGAAAGTGCGTTACCTCCTTGGAGCCGCCAAGCGGTATATCAGAAATATTGAAGAGGCAATTAAGGCACATGGCGATATCCAGTTCCATGAGGTGAGTGCAGAAAAACGTATAGCTGTTACTGCCGCCCGACAACTCAAGATTAGCCGTCCGATACTCTCCCTCAAAACCGACATTACACAGGCAGTAATTCGGGCGGGGCTGGCGGCGTTGACCGAAGATAAAAGCGGCACAGAAATAGTAATACAAGTTGTACTGGGGAGGGCTTATGCCCCTTCCCCAGTACCAGCCAACCTCGTCGACCCTAATGCGACATGGCTACAAATACTTCTTGGTGATGTGCAAAAAGCCACCGCTGAGAGCCGTAAAACTGTCAAAGAAAAATCCGAACAACATACTTTCCAAGCTACTATCCGTATTGGTACAACTGGAGAAAATACGAGCTTCCAGATACACAGTATTATTAGCGCGTTCAAGGTATTGGAGGCGGCAGGTGTACGCATCCGGGAGGAAGACAGTAAGATTTCCGACCTCAACACTGCTCATGTACCGTGGCATTTTCCCTTACAACTATCTGTCAAAGAATTAGCTAACTTTCTGTTGCTTCCTGCTGGGGAGGAAGAATTACCCGGAACGCCGGGTTTGCATCCAAAACTCACTCTGCCGCCTAACTGGTACAAGAATCCGACCAACCAGAAGAATGACCGCAGTTTTGCCGTCAGCATGAACGCGACAAACCCGAAGCGACTAAGTATTTCTCCAAGAGATAGCTTGGAACACTGTCACCTCATCGGTCCGACAGGCAGCGGAAAATCAACTGCTATGTTGCACCTGATTTTATCAGATATTAATGCTGGAAGAAGCGTCCTTGTACTCGATCCTAAAACTGACCTTGTGAACGATGTACTGATGCGGATTCCCGAAGAACGCATTGATGATCTAGTAATTATCGACTCGTCCGATTCCTGCCCCTGTGGGTTCAACCCGTTGGCGTTCAAGGATTATGGCAGCCCCTCGCTGATTGCGGATGCCATCCTCTCCGTTCTTAAGGAGATATTTAGTGATTGTTGGGGCATATATACACAAGATGTTTTGACAGCTGCACTTCTGACACTTGTAGGAGTAGAGGATGCCACGCTTTTATGGTTGTTGCCACTACTGACGGATGAGAATTTCCGGCGTAAAATCACCAGCAAAGTTAAAGACCGCATGGCACTCAGACCATTCTGGGAACAATTTGAGGCTTTACGGGATACAGAGAAGAAACAACAAATCTCTCCTGTCCTGAATAAACTCCGGCAACTGACTCTTAGACCGGGGTTAAGAAATGTCCTTGGACAAGCCAAGCCGAAGTTTTCTCTGATGGATTTATTCTATAAGCGCAAAGTTGTACTTGTTCCCCTAAACAAAGGATTAACCGGAGGAGAAAGTGCTAGGCTCTTAGGCTCACTAATTGTCGGCTTAACTTGGACACTGGCACTGTCACGGGCGGGTATTCCAGCAGAGAAACGTCACATTGTAGAAATCTACATCGATGAGCTTCAGGATTATCTCAGCTTGCCAACTGATTTATCCGACGCTTTAGCACAGGCGAGAGGCTTAGGCGTAGGGTTAACACTGGCGCACCAATATAGAGACCAGTTACCCATCAACATTCGCTCTGGGATTGATGCCAATGCGAGGAACAAAATTGTGTTTGGACTTAGCAGCAAGGACGCAAAGGATATGGCAGCAATGGCACCAGAACTTACAGCCGAGGATTTTATGACTCTGCCCCGTTACCAGATTTATACCTCGTTCCAATCAAATGGTAGGAACACTGGCTGGGTACAGGGCAAGACTTTATCGCCACCGCCAGCTTTGCGAAACGCTGCTGACCTTAAGGCTAGCTGTCAAGCCATCTATGGTATTCCAGCAGAACAAATTGAGGAGGAATACCTCAACATATTTACCACTAATAACAGAAACGCCGAGGAGAACCCCGGCGACATTAATATCGGAAGGAAGAAAAGACCATGACGAACCGACTGACGAACGGAGACAGCAAACCACAAGCGGAAACGCCCGCAGTACCGGACTTTTCCCGTTACAAGGTATGCGATTCCTACTCCGTACCGGTTACAGACTCTACTTCTGCAGGTACCACCCCTGATACCGACAGCCCTATATCTCAGCGGATATCTAGGAGAAAGTTGCAGGAGATTGACAGCCGCTTAGGAATACGTGACCGGGAGGTACTTCTGGCGGCACAGAAATATCGCTATCTTATGACCGGACAAATTGAGCGGCTATTATTCACCGATGCTGCTAACCCTTCTGCCGGACTCCGGGCTGCCAGCCGCAACCTCAAGAAGCTATGTAATTTTGGACTGGTTGACAGCCTCTCCCGGAGGATTGGCGGAGTAAGAGCCGGGTCTAGTTCACTCATCTGGTATCTGACCCATGCCGGGGAAAGGCTGCTTCGGCTGCACCACAACAAAGCACATCCTATACGGAGGTTCTTTGAACCTAGCCCTCATCATTTAGCTCATACTTTGGCGGTTGCAGAAATTGCTATCCGACTGACAGAGATTTGCCGAGAGCATGAACCAGAGATTGCCTCTCTACAGCTGGAGCCGGAGTGCTGGCGGACATACAGTAACGCCGGGGTGGCACTCTCCCTCAAGCCCGACCTCTATGCGGCAACTACAACCAAAGAATATGAAGACCGTTACTTTATCGAGGTTGACCTTGATACCGAATCACCCGTAAAGATTATTGAGAAATGTCAAAGATACCACACCTATTACCACAGCGGACTAGAGCAGATGGAATCAGAGATGTTTCCTCTTACGATTTGGATTGTGCCAAGTATCACCCGGAAAGAAAAACTTATCCGACACCTAAAAGCAGTTTTTGATAAACAACCGAAACTATTTGCCATAATCACCAGTGACGAGTTAGAGCAACTTATCTTAGAGGGAGGGGATCGGGGGATGCTGTGTTGATCCATACCGCCTCCAAAGAAACAAATAATGAATATAGAAAGGAAAACATATATGACAGTAAAAAGAAAACGCGGACGACCGATGTCCTCACATAACGTATCTGTTACGCCAGAGTTCAGAGAGATGCCGGATATTGAGAAATTGGGCAGAGTATTGATTTCTGTCGCAATTAATCGCTCTAAAACTAAGGACAGTAACAAAGCAGTAGATGATACTGCGGTAAAATCTACTGCTATGGAAGATAGGGGGATGTTATGACATAGTTTCAAATTACAAACCTATTCCCCCATACAAAATATCATAGGCGACTGTCCAAACAATATCTGTTTTACCAAAAGATAAATGTCTGGATAAAGCCAGAAAGGAGGATTAAAGAGCAAAAGACAAATAACACAAAAACCAAGTAAACATTGCAGTATGATGCGTGCCTGTAGTTTGGGGCGCATCCGTATATGCCCCATCCTGCCGCATATGGCTGCTAGAAAGGAGGGCAAATGTTTACTAAAAGATTTGGTCTGGAGATTGAGTTCACCGGGATTACCCGGACAGAAGCTGCAGAAACTGCCGCACATTTCTTAGGCGGCACGATTGACACTGCCGGGGATTATTATGATACCCATAAAATCACGGCTCCCGATGGGCGGATCTGGAAGATCATGTATGATGGCAGTCTCCACTGCCAGAAGAAGGAGGGGCGAAGAACCATATCCGCTGATGATAGTTACAGTGTGGAACTGGTTAGCCCCATCCTGCTCTACCGGGAAGATATTAACCGGGTACAGGCTTTAGCTAGAAGACTCAGAAAAGCCGGAGGATTTGTCAACAAGTCCTGCGGCATCCACATCCATCTCGACGGCTCCAACCATACACCCAGAAGTATCCGCAACTTCATCAACATCATCTATGCGCATAATGATCTGCTCTATAAGTCACTGCAGATTATGCCGGAAAGGGTACGTTATTGTAAGAAAATGGACGCTATCTTAGTAGAGCGGATGAATGAGGTTAAGCCAAAGACGCTGGAACAGATAGAATCTATCTGGTATGAGAATTATACGGGCAACCGTAACGGTCACTACCATACCAGCCGCTATCATTTTCTTAATCTACACAGTTTCTTCCACGGTAACCACACAGTAGAACTGAGGGGGTTCAACAGTACGCTCCATGCTGGCAAGATCCGAGCCTACATCGTACTGGCGTTAGCGCTCAACCATCAGGCATTGACGCAGAAAAGCGCCAGTTACCGCAAAGTACAGGAAGAAAATGAGAAATTTGCCATGCGGGTGTGGCTCAACCGTATTGGGTTTATCGGCGATGAGTTCAAGAGCTGCCGGGAGCATCTGTACCAGCATCTAAGCGGCAATGCCGCTTGGCGGTACGGCTCCAGAGAGAATGTCAGGAGTCACATTAACACCAGAAACACACAGAATGGAGGACAAAACATATGATGGGAACCAACAATCCAATCAAAGACAGATTCTATATCGCCTACGGCTCCAATCTCAACTTAGAGCAGATGGCAAAACGCTGTCCGACAGCAGAGGCTGTAAAAGCCACATATCTTAAGAACTACCGGTTGATGTTCCTGGGTAAAAGTACTGCCGTAGCCACGATTGAGAAACGCCAAGGCAGTAAAGTTCCCATCCTCATCTGGCGGTTGCAGCCAAATGATGAGCATAATCTCGACATTTATGAGGGCTATCCTCATCTTTACCGCAAAGAAATGCTAAAGGTGACGGTGGACGGCAAACGGGTGCAGGCGATGGTTTATATCATGAACAAACGACTACACCCATATGGTACGCCATCCCGCAGTTACTTTGACACCATCCGGCAAGGTTATAAGGATTCTGGGTTTGACGCCAAAATCCTGTGCCAAGCCGTACTGGACTCGGTCTGGGAGTCACATTTGTCTAAAAAGTACGAGGGAGGTGAATAGGATGACGGAGAGAATTAAAGAACAGATTGAAGCCATCCGGCAAAGCGGAGAAACTAATATGCTGGATGTAAAGATGGTACAGTGGCTTGCTAACCGCGACAACTACTTTGAGCTGATAATTTATCTGGAAGAACACAGAAAAGAGTACCTTAACTATCTCTTTACTGGTGAAGCTCCGGAAGAATAACACACATTAGCCCATAATTATTCCAGCAAAACAAGACTTGCTGGAATATGCAATCAGAGTGATAGATGTGTGTAAGCAAACGAAAGGAGCAAAACGTGAACATGAAGTACAATTACAACCTTAGCGGCAGTAATAGAAAGCCGCTGATTGAAGCCATCAGCCAGATATTAGATCAACCCGCTGCATACCAAGGCGCACCTAGTTTCTCCTATATCATTGGCAATTATACCGTAGACCGTAATGGTGTACTATCGTATAACAGCACCGTCCATCCCGACTTCGCAGCGGTTCTTGTCGGTGATTTACAAGAACGGGGCTTTGTGGCAGAAACGGTAGCCATAGATAATCCAGCAGAGGAACCCGGTGTGGAAGAATTTATGACGGAAGTATCTGTTGGCGAAGAAACTCCAGCAGACGAGGTAACGGAGGTTTTGGCAGGAGAAACCACAGCAACAGAGCCTATTATTGAGGAAATTGCTGCTAAAGAAGCTACAGCCACGGGAACCACCGTAGATGGGACAGAACCGGAAGAAATTACTACAGATGAGAATCTGCCAGATGATACAATACCAGATAGTGACACGCCAAATCAACTGACCATCGAGATCGCAGACACCGGGTTTACTCCCGAAGCACGAGCGAATCTGGAAAAAATCGTTGCCAGTAAAGCGACACTACTTAAGCAGGCTCTGGAAACAGGCAACCTGTCGATTGTAGAAACTGACGGTAAAATCACCTTCCCATGGTTCACACTACATGGACTAGATGGCGAAGCCGATGCTTACAGCCGCTTAGTTACCGCTATCTGTAACATGGCAAAGCGTCAGAAGCGAGTGACAGCAACAGAGAAGCCGATTGAGAATGCCAAGTTCGATATGAGGCTGTTTCTGATCAGGCTCGGCTTTATCGGGGACGAGTACAAAACCGCTCGGAAAATCCTACTCAGAAACCTCACCGGCAACAGCAGTTGGAAATCTGGTCATAAGCCGGAGCGTGATACGGACACCGTAATCTCGTCATATCCGACAGAGACAGCATCGTCAACTACGCCGAAACTCGTATTTCCGCCAGAGGAGATAAGCATTATAAGAGCTGAGCCAGAAAAAGAAGATGAGGAAGGTGAATTTTATGGCAAATAATTTCCCCGACCAGCGCACTGTAGAACAAGTGCGGAAAATGTACCCCAGAGGCACACGGGTAGAACTTATCCGAATGGATGACCCCTACAGCCTCCTTAAACCCGGCGATAAAGGCACAGTGCGCTTAGTTGACGATACTGCAACAGTGTTTGTTGACTGGGACTCTGGTTCCGGGCTTGGTGTTGTATATGGGGTTGACCGGATACGGAAGTTATAGTTCCATCGCTAGTACCTTAATCACAGCAGTAAAATGCTGCAAAACACACCAGTCTGCCCCATAGCGGGCAGACTTTCCATAATACTAAACTGATATTATTAACTTATTGATAACAAAGGCATAAACGGCTTGATGTGAGGTACGAACAGAGTTATAATCGCACAAATACCCAGAAAGGAGAGGTTTTATGAACCAAGCATCAGACAATCCTTTACAGTCTCTGGCTACTGCTATGGCTCCGAAGTTTGCTGTGTCCTATCTCCGCGTATCGACGCGTGGTCAGGCGGAGCGCGGCGGCGGGGCAGATGAAGGCTTTTCTATTCCTGCCCAGCGCGAAGCTAACAAGAAGAAGGCTTTATCTATGGGAGCAATGGTCGGAAAAGAATTTGTTGACCGTGGAACTTCCGCCAAGTCTGCCGATCGCCCGGAACTCCAGAAAATGCTGGAATATGTAAAAGAAAACGCAGATCGAGTCGATTACGTGATTGTACATAAGGTTGACCGTCTTGCCCGGAATCGTGGCGACGACGTTGACATTATGCGCACATTGCGTGATTGCGGCGTCCAGCTGGTATCTGCCTCAGAAAGCATTGACGATACTCCGGCAGGAATGCTGCTGCATGGCATTATGAGTTCCATTGCTGAGTTTTACTCACAGAATTTGGCAAATGAGGTCAGAAAGGGCTTAAACGAGAAAGTCAAAGGCGGCGGCACACCCAGCCGCGCCCCGCTTGGATATCTCAATATCCGGCGGATTGACGATAAGGGGCGTGAAGAACGAACAGTCATACTGGACGAAGAACGCGCTCCGCTGATTAAACTGGCATTTGAGGAATATGCCACCGGCAACTGGACAATACAGGATTTGGCAGAACATCTGGCGGCTTGCGGTCTCACTACCCGTGCCACGCCCAGAATCCCGTCCCAGCCTATCAACAAAAAGTCCTTAAACAAAGTACTGATAAGCCCTTATTACAAAGGCATTGTTGTATACCAGGGTGTAGAGTATGACGGAACGCACCCTGCATTGGTAGACGCTGACACCTGGCAACAGGTACAAGATATTTTGGAATCGCATTTTAATGGTGAACGTACCCGTGAACACCCACATTTCTTAAAGGGCAGTGTGTTCTGTAAAAATTGCGGGTCACGGATGTTTGTAAACTATACAAAATCCCATACGGGCGTCCGTTATCCGTACTTTGTCTGCGGCGGACGGCATAACAAACGCACCGATTGTAAACAGCGGGCAGTATTAATTGCCGACGTAGAGCATCAAGTGGAACAGCTTTATAACAAATATTCCTTCCCACCCAAAGTTGCTGATTACTTGGAAAGCTGGCTAAGGAAGAATATAGAGAAGGAACGTGATAAATATGCGGCAGAATTAGACGGACTGCGCCGGGAAAAGGACAAACTGGAACGAAAGCGTAAGAAACTCCTTGAGGCGCATTACAATGACGCTATTCCGCTTGATCTGCTTAAAACCGAGCAACAGAAAATCGCCAAACAACTTGCCGCGATTAATCACCAGACAAAAGCATATGATTATACATTTACCACAATCATTGAACGGCTGGATGATGCGATAGAGTTGATTACCGACTGCGGCTTAACTTACCGTCTGGCGAACGATAAAATGAAAAAAATGATGAACCAAGCCATCTTTACACGTCTGCTGGTTGGTCCCGACGGGAAAGTGACGGCAGAGTTTGCTGAGCCGTTTGCTATGTTTACAGAACCGATTAAAGATGAGTTAGCGCAGCTAAATGCTGCCGCAGATAACGCAGAAGTCCATGAGCATTTGCTCATGGACTTCCTATCTTCAATATCCAACCGCTTATCAAATTTTTTTGGTAAAGGTTGGAGTAACGACTTTTTGGTGGAGCATATGGGATTCGAACCCACGGCCTCAACAATGCGAATGTTGCGCGCTCCCAACTGCGCTAATGCCCCATAAACAGATTATACCACGAATTCTCGGAAAATAAAAGAAAAACTTTTAATTGATTCTCCTTCTTTCAAGTAGTATACTAAACACATTAATAAGCAAACTAGGAGGATGTTATACATGAACAAAAAGACAATATTATATTCCATATTGTTGTTCATCCTATGCAGCATCCTTTCTTGCGGCTGCGGCGGCGGACAGGAAAGCAATGCGGCTGAGTCCGGCGGCGGCAGTAAGAATGGTAAGAACACCGCCGATAAGGATTCTGGCCCGCTTAGAGATAACACCCCCAAGGTATTGAGTCCGGCGGCTGACGGAATCGTCTCATACGGCTCCGACCTTGTAACCATTGACGCATCCCACACAGACCAGGGATATGCTATGGTTCAGTATCGCGGAACCAATCCCAAAGTCAAACTGCAGATTGCAGCGCCCGGTGATATTACCTACACATATCTGCTGTCACAGAGCGGAGAATTCGAGACATTCCCTCTGGCAGCGGGGAATGGAGTTTATTCCTTTACTGTCTATGAGAATGTAGAAGGAGATATGTACTCGGTAGCATATACTGCTGATTTTGACGCGGCGATTTCAGATGAATTCCTGCCGTTCCTGTACCCGAACCAGTATGTGTCCTTCACATCCGATTCTCAGGCCGTTGCCAAGGCCAAAGACCTTGCATCCGAAGCTCATTCTGACCTGGATGTGGTACGCGAGATCTATCACTATGTGATCAAGAATGTAACCTACGATACCGATAAGGCCAAGAACGTGGCCTATGGTTATCTCCCTGATGTAGACGACACGCTGAAGACCGGCAAGGGTATCTGTTTTGACTATGCCGCTTTGATGTCTTCCATGCTCCGCTCCCAGGGCATTCCTACCAAGTTAGAAGTCGGTTATGCCGGCGAGGCTTATCATGCCTGGATCAGTACCTATATCAACGGTACCGGATGGATCGATGACATTATCGAATTCGACGGCACTTCCTGGAGCCTGATAGACCCAACATTTGCCGCCAGCACGAACAGCAAAGGCTTAAAAGAATACATCGGCGACGGTTCTAATTACGTTTTAAAATATTCTTACTAGAGAAAGGAGTTCATATGGCAACACTAACCCCCTTATCTAACACAGAGATTGCCTCCTTCTGTTCACAGATGGCAATGGTACTGCATTCCGGTATCTCTGCCATGGAAGGAATCTCTCTGATGCTGGAAGAAACATCCGATGAGGAAGAGACTAATCTTCTTAAGCTCATGGATGATACTTTACAGTCAACCGGAAGCTTTCACGAGGCGCTCGTCTCCACTGAGGCATTTCCTGACTATATGCTGCACATGGTACAGATCGGTGAATATACCGGGAAGCTTGATGAGGTCATGGACGCATTGACTTCCCACTATGAGCGCGAAGCTTCCATTTCCCAATCTATTAAGAATGCCGTAACCTATCCTCTTATCATGGTTTTCATGATGCTGTTGGTTATCCTGGTATTAATGACGAAGGTAATGCCTATCTTCAATCAGGTATTCCAGCAGCTTGGAAGTGAGATGACCGGATTCTCCAAAGCAATCCTCGATTTTGGAATCACTATCAATAATTATTCGGTGATCCTGATTGCTGTAATTGTTTTGTTCGTTATATTGATCCTGTATTTTACAAGGACGAAGAAGGGACGTAATTCTTTTGCTTCCTTTACATCCAGATTCGCATGGACCAGATCTTTCTCTGAGAAGCTTGCCGCCTGCCGGTTTGCAAGCGGGATGGCTCTGACCCTGAGCAGCGGAATGAGCCCGGAAGAAAGCCTGAATCTTGTAACCGGACTGATTCATAACGACAGCTTCACAGGCAAATTAAATTCCTGCCGGGAATCTCTTGACAAGGGTGAGGATTTCTCCAGATCTCTGCTGGATGCAGGCGTATTCTCCGGTATCTATGCACGTATGACTTCTATCGGTTCTAAGACGGGTGTTCTTGATGAAGTAATGCAGGAGATTGCCGACAAATACCAGGAAGAGATCGACCAGAAGTTCACCAATATGATCGCAACCCTTGAACCGACGCTGGTAATCATCCTTTCTCTGATCGTTGGTATGATTCTTCTGTCGGTAATGCTTCCGCTCATGGGTATTATGTCCAGCTTATAAGAGGTAACAGTCATGAAACATCGTTTTGAAACACAGAAAACAAGTTCCGTATCCAAGAACTTTATAATATCTGTCGGCTGTTTTATCCTGATCGTGTTCCTGTTCACAGCAGGGACCTCCCTTGTATCGGATAAGACAGACGAGCAGGAGATCAGAACTCTTAAGCAGGCTGTCAACCGAGGGATCGTTCACTGTTATTCCATGGAAGGCAGTTACCCGGAGAGCCTTCAATACTTGAAGGAGCATTATGGACTTACTTATGATGACGACAAGTTTTTTGTAGATTATCAGACGCTTGGCAGCAATATTATGCCGGACGTCACGATCATAGACAGGAGGGGCAGATAGATGAGATTTCAGACTCGAAGCAGGCATGTCATAGATTTTATATTTCCAATTGCATTATTCTTCGTATTTGCCGCTTCCTCGCTCGTCGTACTGATCCTCGCCGCAGATATTTACGGCTCTACTACGAATCAGCTTCAGGCAAATGATGAAAACCGCACGGCTCTGGCCTATATTTCCGAGAAGATACGGCAGAACGACGCCGGCGGCGCCCTTGAGATTGCTACTGTTGAGGGCATTGAATGTCTGGCTCTGGCCGCTGATTATAACGACGTTCCTCATACGACTTATATCTATGAATATGAAGGAATGCTTAAGGAACTGTTTGCCAGAGATGATGCATCCGTCTCCTTAAAGGACGGCAAAGATATTATGGAGATATCTTCACTGACCATCTTACAGATTGATGACCGTCTCTATCAGTTTATTACCGTTGACAGCCAGGACCGCGAAGATTCACTGGTTGTCTCAGAAAGGAGCGTTCAATGAAGAAGCATACATCCAGCCGCTCCGGGCTCCTTCTGATGGAGATCATCATTGCTATCCTGTTCTTCTCTGTTGTAAGCGCCATCTGCCTTCAACTATTTGTGAAGTCACATAAACTCGGACAGAATACGGAAGAACTGGATATGGCAGTAAGGCAGGCAAGTTCTGTAGCAGAGATTCTGAGCCAATCCAAACAGCCAGTCAATCATCTGCAAGAGATTTATTCCTATTGTGACATAGATGAAAACGGCGGTTCCATCTATTATAACGAGAATTTTCAGTCCTGCACCAAGGATTCCTCTGTCTATCATCTTGATGTCGATGCATCCTCTGCTGACCGCAGACTGACCGATTACCGTATCACAGTCTATGCCAATAATATTTCCAAAGAGATTTATTCTTTGGAAGTAACTGCCTATACGCCGTTGGTGAACTAACCGCTGACAATTCGACTACTTACACAGAGAGGACATTTTCCACTATGAAACAAAATTCATTTCCCGTAACGAATATAGGTTCCGTATCGTTACTTATGACATTCATTGTCCTGTGCCTGGTAACATTCTCAACACTGTCATTATCCGGCTCGGTAAGTGAATACCGTTACAGCCAGAAGCTAGCCGAACACAACACGGATTATTACAACGCATCAAATGAAGCGACCGCGGTACTTATGGAGATTGACGATATCCTTCACAGCGCTTATACCCAGGATCAGAGCCAATACTACGCAAAGGCCTGTGAACAATTGGATTGCTTAGACCGCATTACAGCCGATTTTTCGAAGGATATACCAACCATAACTTATGAAGTGCCTGTCAGCGAATCTAAGGTTCTCAGAGTAGCCCTGTCTCTGAACAGACCGGACCAGGTCAAAGAAGGATATTACAGAATCACATCCTGGAAAGAAGCCGCTGCATCAGATTGGAAGGGCGACGACCGTCTTAATCTTTTTACTCCTTAAGTAACGCCAGTGTTCTGCAGACCAAATGTATTTAATAGAATAGGAGAGATTTCATTATATGGATACAATAGAATTACTCCAGAAAGCAATCGAAAACAATGCTTCTGACATATTTATCATAGCCGGTCTTCCGGCCTCTATGCGAATGAACAATACCATGAACATAGATACCGGAGACCGTCTCCTTCCCAAAGACACTGCAGAGATCCTGAAAAATATCTATGAACTCGCAGGAAACCGCTCTATGGATCAGTTGATGATATCGGGCGATGATGACTTTTCTTTTGCCGTCCCCGGCATGTCCCGTTTCCGTGTCAACGCATACAAGCAGAGAGGGTCGCTGTCAGCAGTTATCCGAATCATCACTTTCGAACTGCCAGACCCGGAAACACTTGGAATTCCTTCCAATATCATGTCGCTGGCACGTTTTTCAAAAGGTCTGGTCTTAGTAACCGGTCCTGCCGGGAGCGGGAAATCCACAACCCTTTCCTGTATGATCGACGATATCAACCGTAATTTTGAGAAGCACATAATTACACTGGAGGATCCGTTAGAATTCCTTCATCAGCATAAGAAAAGTATCGTAAGCCAACGTGAGATCAGTGTGGACACCGAGAGCTATGTAACCGCTCTCAGGGCATCCCTCCGTCAGAGCCCGGACGTCATTCTCTTAGGAGAGATGCGCGACTATGAGACGATACAGGTTGCAATGACTGCTGCCGAGACCGGCCATCTGATCTTCTCTACCCTGCATACGATCGGAAGTGCGAATACCATCGACCGTATCATCGACGTATTTCCGCCAAGCCAGCAGCGCCAGATCGCAGTTCAGTTGTCTATGGTCCTGCAGGCTGTCGTATCACAGCAATTAGTTCCTTCCGTACACGGAACTATGGTGCCGGCTTTTGAGCTTATGACCGTTACACCTGCGATCCGCAACATGATCCGCGACAACAAGATTCCGCAGATCGACGGTATTATCTATTCCTCCTCCAACCAGGATATGTTCTCCATGGATACCTGTCTTGCCCGGCTTTGCCAGGAGGGAACCATCACAAGGGATACGGCGTTATCCTATGCAACCAATCCAGATATGCTGTCCAAAAAACTTCGCTAGATAATGCAGGCAGCACACTAATATATTACCTTCACCGGACAGGCGTCCTTGCAGGCGCCGCAGCGGATACACTCCGCGTGGTTGACATTCTTTGCAGGATCTACCTGCATCTTGCAAACTCTTGCACAGGCACCGCAGCCTGTGCATTTTTCTTTGTCTATCCGGTAGCGGAACACCGCGATCGGGTTAAATACCGAGTACACCGCCCCCAGCGGACATATATATTTGCAAAAAGGCCGGTAGATCACGACAGACAAAAGAATCGTGACAGCCAGCAGCACGCTTTTCCAGGCATACAGCCATCCAAGAGCGCCCCGCATGGATTCGTTAAACAATACAAGCAGAATTCCTCCTTCCAGCGTACCTGCCGGACAGATGAATTTGCAGAAATACGGCAACCCCTGCCCCAGCACATCTACCAGGAACATCGGAAGCAATATCACAAACACAAGCAATATCACGTATTTTAACTTTCGAAGCAGCTTGTCTCCCTTAAATGTATTTATCTTTCTCAAAAAAGGTATCTTGTACAGCAGATCTTGAATCAATCCGAACGGACACAGCCATCCGCAGACAAACCGTCCCATCAGCGCACCTATGAACATCAGAAAACCCGCCGCATAGAACGCGAATTTGAAGTTCCAGCTTCCGATCACCGCCTGCATCGCCCCGATAGGGCAGGAACCGACGGCTCCCGGACAGGAATAACAGTTAAGACCAGGAACACATAAGTTCTTAAGCTTCCCCCTGTAGATCTTCCCCTGTACGAATCCCACAAGATAGCTGTTGATAAGAAACGCCCATAATACCTGAATCATACGGCGTCTCTTCCCGGCTGCCCCTGTCTGCCTATCTTTATTTCTTCTATCCAATTCCCACACACTCCATACAGATATTGACTGCCTTTTCGAAAACTACCGGCATCTCTCCTCTTGAAATGCCGCATCCCATGATCAGAAGCCCTGCGGCAGCCACGATGATTCCGATCCGGGATGACCTGATCAAACGGATCATTGCCTTACTCCTTCCAGCTCTTTCTCCACAATACCTTTCCAATCTTCAAAAGAACGGCTTCCTGAATACGTTTTTCCGACGATATTGCCCTCTTTGTCCGCGAAAAATGTCTCCGGCACCGCACTGATACCTGCAAGCCTGCCGTTCAGATAGCCTGCATCCGGTATCAGGAAGGGATAAGCCGCCCCCGTCTTCTCTGCCAGAAGCTTCGCCTTCTCTATGGTCTCTTCATCTGCATTTCCGGCAACGTCCAGAACGATCCCGACAACCTGCACTCCCTGATCTTCCATTTCTTTGCTTAACTTCTCCAGATCCGGAATCTCCCGGATACACGGCGAACACCAGGTTGTAAATACATTGATCATAGTCAGGTCATGATCGGCGAACATCTCCTGGGTATAGGTCTCGCCGTTCACATCCTCCATGGAGAATTCTCCCAGACTTCCGCCATCGGAAGCCTCTGATCCGCCAGCATCCAGAATTTCCTGATCCGCCTTCTCCTCCTGCGCTGCATCTTCCTTTAGCTTGGAAGATGAATCTTCCCCGGATGCACAGCCTCCGGCAATGATCACACTGCACATCCCTAATATGGATAATGCCTGCAATAATTTCTTTCTAAGAATCATACTCATTTCTCCTCACTTTCCATATATTCTTCACAGCTTCCGATACACCTGCAGATACATTGCAATAAAACAAGAGCTTCCTCCGATCACATTGGATATTGGTTCTGCGAGAAAGACGCCGTCCACCCCAAGCCCTAATCTTGGCAGAAGGACCGTAAGCGGAGCCACAATGACCGCTTTGCGCAGCAGGGAGAAGAACACCGCCTGCTTCGACCGCCCAAGCGCCACGAAGGTACATTGTCCGCAAAACTGGAATGCCATAAAGCAAAAACCCATAAAGTACAGATTGAGGGCATGTTCCCCCGCATTCAGCATTTCTTTGTTATTCGTAAATACCGATAACAAGAACCGCGGCGAGACAATGACCGCTATCCACGCCAGAAGCGTGTAGACGATGGCCGTAACCGTCACGAATCGGATCCCTTCCCTGACCCTCCCCGGCTTCCCCGCCCCATAGTCATAGCCAAGGACCGGCTGTGATCCGCTGGTGAATCCATGAACCGGAAGCGTCATGACCTCCCGGATCGAATTGATCACCGTCATGATTCCTACATACAAGTCCCCTCCGAAATCCCGCAGCGTCGTATTGCACAGTATGCTCACGAGGCAGTTCGTGGACTGCATGATGAAGCCCGACAATCCCAGCGAAGCGATCTGCCCTGTCAGCTTCCAGTCGATTCTTAAGAATTCTCTCTTGATATGCAGGACCGCCTTCGATCCCGTAAGGAACCTTACCACCCACAGAGCCGATATCATCTGGCTGATCACCGTAGCCAGCGCCGCACCCGATACTCCCATGTGAAATACGAAGATAAAGAGAGGATCCAGGATCAGATTCAGGACTGCTCCTATGATCGTCGTGAACATACCCGTTCCCGGGAATCCCTGTGCGTTGATATAACCGTTCATTCCGGCTGATACCATAGAGAATGATGTACCAAGCAAATATATTTTCAGATACGCATCTGCATAGACATAGGATGCCTCGCTTGCCCCGAATAAAAACAGGATGGGCCTTCGGAAGATATAGCAGAATACAAGCAGAAGCAAGGAACATCTCAGAAGCATCGAGAATGCATTTCCCATGATCTTCCCTGCCTGTTCATCCTCACCCGCTCCTCTTGCCATAGAAAATAAAGGCGTACCGCCCGCTCCCAATAGCTGCGTGAACGCCATAACCAAAGTCGTAACCGGGAATGCCAGGCCTATCCCAGTCAGCGCCAGGCCGTCTGAACCCGGCAGGTGACCGATATATACTCTGTCTACCACATTATAGAGTATCTGTACGATCTGCGCAAGGATCAGAGGAACTGCCTGTGAGATGATATTTTTTGATACGGTATTGCGTGAAAAATCTGTCGCCATAATTTATCAAATATCCTGTATTCCTTTCTTATTATTTTACTTGTTATTATATCATATATGACAAAATTACTGTATTAAAAAGCAAAGGTTTACAGGATAATACTCTATCAACATACCGGGACCTTACCGTATTGTTGTCGAAATCCCCGGAAATCTGCCCGGCAAGGTATTACATATTATCATTTAATTTGGCATATACATACGTATCTTTCCAAATCTCTTTTCCAGTTTCATCTCTCCAGAAATATACATTTTTTCTAAAATGAGCTTCACGCTGAAATTCTAACGCTTCAAGTAATTTCCATGAATTCTTATTGTCGGGGTCACATTCTGCGTATATCCTATGCACACCATTTGAAAATGCCTGTTGAATTAAAGCCTTGCAGCTCTCAGCAGCATATCCTTTTCCCCAATAATTTTGATTAAATACATATCCTATTTCCAGTGCTTCAAAGTCACGTTTTCCCATATAAACATTTCCAATCATTTTATGCATATTTTTCAATTCGACAGCAATCATTTCATCTGTACCTATGCGCCATTCAAGATTTTCTTTTGTTTCATCAAAAGATAGCGGTTTATATGGTTCGTATTTCACAACTTCTTTATCAGATAAATATTCAAACAAGTCCTGTATATCTTCTTTAGTGTATCTTCTTAAAATTAATCTTTCTGATTCGGCTACGATTATTTTATTCCCCATGCATTCTCTCCTTATGCTCCTTATATTGTTCTGTGAAAATTATAGAAATTTCCATTTCCTCCACATGAAATAGTATAATCTATTTTATTATTGATAGGGGAACGCTTTGAATTTATAATAAAAGATGTGCCACATTTTCTACATGGCACATCTTTTATTATAAGTTCTTTGTTTTTTCCTGCCTTATAATTCTTTGAATACTTTTTTCCACAAGAAAATATTTTTGGGAGAGTTGCTTAATTGAAAGCCCGCTAATATATTCCATGTAAATATTTGTATTTCGTATAGATAGTTCTCTTTTTGCCAAAGTATCAACTTTTCGTCCTTTTTTCTTAGATTCCGATTTCGGGATATAGATAATCTGACCATCTACATAGGATTGTATCTGCCTAATTATCTCCATTGGCAATACATCTTTTGCACTTATATAGTTCATGTGCTGCACCTCCTAAAGAAATCATTTAGGATAAGCATGAACTATTACTTTTTATTTTTTGCAATAGCTCATGCTATGCAGCTTTTGTTCTACTCATAAATTAATCTTACCTCCTCTGCTAAAAAATATTATATATTTTAAAACAGTTAAAATCAATGCTCAGTTTGGTTTTCTGATATATAAAGATTTGGAAGATTCCGTAGTAGTCGGCATTGTGTGTATAGCTATCATATATCTATCTCATGCATCCATACGGCCATCTCTCCCACCCCGCGGTTATTCCAGAGGTAGTAAGGAATATATTTCAGTACCTTTTCTTCATATTCATTCGGCCGTTCAAATCGGTACAGACTATTATCCCATTCATCTATACGGAACTGTCTCCCTGTAACCTCAAGATCAATCTCTTCTTCCTCTAATATCCCCTGTATTTCACGAATCTCACTGTCCCTGCCAAGAAACATTCTGGTAATTCCACTACCATTATCTATCTCTTCCAGACAATAGATAAGCGGTCCCCTGGAGAGCGCCACCTTTCCCAAGTCTTCTCTTACACTCGGATGGGCGTAATTCTTCCTCGGAATCATCTCGAACTCAATCTGTACCTGATCTCCATTCTTAAATTCCCGTTCTATAAAAATATACCCTTTCTTCGGCTCATTGCAAACCTCTTCTCCATTGAGACATACACGGTACTTGCCGCACCATCCTGGAATTCTAAGCGCGAACGTATACTCCGCAGTTCCTTGCATGGTAAGACACACATTACCGCTCCAGGGGATCTTGCTGTCTACCAGAATCCGCACATCATCAAAAGGCAATACCACTTCTCCGCCTATGTATAGATGAAATGCTGCCAGCTTCTCACCGACAGAACATGCATAATTCCCTACAGATGCGATCATTCGTGCCAAATTCGGCGGACAGCATGCACATCCAAACCATTTCTGTCTCTCTATAGCGACATGCGTTTTTCTCTGATCCTTTTTACACGCTTCTGGATTTATCTCCAATGGATTCACATAGAAAAAGCGTTTTCCATCCATTGACATCCCGCTGACGCATCCATTGTAAAGAGCTCTTTCCATCACATCTGCATAGTCACTGTCAAGTTCTTCCTCCAACATTCTTCTTGCCCAGAATACAAGACCGATCGACGCACACGTCTCTCCATATATCTCAGCATTAGGCAGATCATATCCAAAAGTAAATGCCTCTCCATATTCAGAGGATCCGATTGCACCAGTAATATACATTTGTCTCTTAGTCACATCAGTCCAAAGCCTTTTTACTGCTTTCAGAAGGCTTTCATCCTGTATTTCCTTTGCCAAAGCCGTCATCCCTGAATATAGATATACCGCCCTTACCGCATGACCTTCTGCCACATCCTGCTCTCTTACCGGTTTCCCAGCCTGATAATACTGATATTGAAAAAGGCTGTCTTTCCAATAAAATGTATTTCCATTCTTCTTTTGCTCCTCGGCAAAATACAATGGTGAACGTCCTCTTTCATTAATAAAATAAGCTGCTAAGTTAAGATATCGCTCTTCACCTGTTACATGATACAGCCGTACCAGTGCCATTTCTATAATCTCATGTCCCGGGTAGGCATGAATCTTACCGGATTTTGCACCAAATGTCCGGTCTATGCAGTCTGCAAGCCTTTGAACAATAGTCAGAAGTTTCTTCTTTCCTGTTCCTTCGTAATATGCAACTCCCGCCTCAATCATATGTCCCGCACAATACAACTCATGATTGTCCGCAAGATTCGTCCACCTTTTCTCCAAACCATTAATGATATAATAAGTATCCAGGTATCCATCTTCCCGCTGGGCTTTTTCTATGATTTCAATAGCCTGATCAGCCGTGCTCTCTAAATCACTGTCCTCATGCCATGCCAGAGTGTATCCAACTGCTTCCAGCCATTTAGCCAAATCGCTGTCCTAGAACACATATCCGCCGAATTCTCCTTCGGCCATCCCTGCAGCTATCTTAAAATTATGAATACAATGACTGGGGACTGTATCCTTTAACTGGTCATTCAATGCTTTCCATTGATATGGAATCATCTCTGTTCTGACAATTTCCATCTTTGATTTCCAAAATGTATCGTTAACGCGGTAATCCTTCACCGCTTTCTGATTTCTTACATTTACGCAATACATGAACAGCAAAAAAAGGCTATTCGCCGCAAATCATAAAAAACTGCGAATAGCCTATTATCAATCTGACTTAACGAGCCTCCCCGCTGCTGATCATCCTCATGATCAGATCCACAGACCCCTGAATCCCGTAACTCGCGCTGTTGATACAGAGATCATAATTCTTCGCCTTCCCCCAGTTGCGTCCGGTATAATACTTATAATATTTAATATGTGCCTTATCAAGCTTCGCCAAGAGTCTCTGCGCCTTCTTCTCATTCTCCACGCCGCGCACCTCCATAACCCGATGAATCCGCTGCTCAAGCGGCGCCGTGATGAAGATGCTGATATGCGGGATCCGGTTATTGGTAAGAATCGCGTCTGCGCACCGCCCCATCACCACGAAATCCTCTCTCTTCGCCATATCACATAACAGATCGCTCTGGTTAAAGAATACCGCATCCTTCTTCGGAAGTCCATGATATCGGTTGAACTCCCGTAATTTCTCTTTGAGCGTCGACTTCGGCGCAGGTGCAAAAGCCGGTATCTCGTTTATATACTGCCTGCTGTCCGCAGCCCCCTTCTTATAAGGATAGCCTCCCTTATCCCGCACAAAAGCCTTCTCAGCCTCCAGACGCTTCAATACCTCGTCGAAGATCTCCACATCATAGTAATTGATCTTCAGCGTATCAGCCAGAGTAAATCCAATCTCACTGCCTCCGCAGCCATATGTCCGCCCAATACAGATGATCAGATGGTCCTTCTCCCCGAAACGGGCCTGCAGATTCAGTGTATTCAGCTGCGCCATCTTCTCATCCAGAATATCCCCCTTGATAAAGCTGGTGGGAAGCTCCGTCACTTCTTTTAAGATCTCATCGTATTTTGCCATGACCTGATGCCTGGCTGCATGGCTTGGAATCGTCCGCGCCATATTACTGATCAGCGCCAGCTCGTTTCTGAGGATATGGGCCTGGTTGCGTTCATGCATCATACGGACGGTCTCCTCGATACAATCTTCCTTCTTTCCGTTAAATACGCGTCCCAGAGAGGAGCCAAGTTCTCTGTAAACCTCCTCATCCAGATCATAGATCCGTCCGGCAAGCTCTCTTAAATTCTTCTCTTCATTTGCCATCCTAAATCCTCCTCCCTATCGGAAAAACAATAACGTATCCAGCAAAAATACCGGAACCAGAACCATCAGTGACCATCCTATATACCGGAAGAACGACGGCATATGGATACCATTCTCATCCGCAATCGCCTTCACCATGAAATTCGGCGCATTTCCAATATATGTATTGGCTCCCATGAATACCGCGCCGCAGGAAATCGCCGTCAGCACTTTCACAGGCACCATACCAAGAGCTGTAACAAGCCCGTCATTAAAACCAATCGCACCCGCTGTCGTCAAGAATACCAGATAGGTCGGCGTATTGTCAAGGAAGCTTGAGAGCACGCCCGTCGTCCAGAACATCTGGTAAGGCTCTGTAATCCCAAGGCCCGCGCCCATCCCCTTCAGTATCGCCAGGGCAGGCTGCATCGTGATAAAGATTCCGATGAATAACGTCCCGACTTCCTGAATCGCACCCCAGGTAAAATGGTTCTTCTTCCGGATTACCGGGTCCGTCGTCCGAAATGACAGGAAAGCCGCGATCAGAATGATCACGATCTCAATCATCGCCGGAAAACTTAACGACACTTCCTTGAAAATGTGTATCCCCCGCACATGTCCTTCTGCATCCTGAAACATCGGAAGATCCGGCAGAATCCCGCTTAAAACGACTGCTGCCACGATCATAGCAAGAAAAATCAGGTTGTGAAGACCACGGATCTGTATCTTCGTACCTGGCTTGCTGATATCTGGCTTCCGCCCCCTCGCCATATCCCGGCAATACCGCTTTCTGTCAATAAAATAGAAAATGATCAAAAGCACCACCATGTTAAATATCATGATCGGCAGCAAATGCAGGCTCCAGAAGAACGGAACCCCCCTGGAGAACCCCATCAGAAGCGGCGGATCTCCGATCGGTGTCAGACATCCTCCGATATTAGAAACCAGGAAGATGAAGAACACCAGAATATGCGAACGGTTCCTTCTCCAGGCATTCATCTTGATAACCGGACGCACCATCAGCATACTCGCCCCCGTCGTCCCAATCCAGCTAGACAGCAGCGTACCGATCGTAAGAAGAATGATATTCACCCTGGGCGAACCTGCCAGATCCCCTTCCATCGTGATATTTCCGGCTACGCAGAATAACCCAAACAACAGCACAATAAATGTCAGATAATCGTTGATCAGACATTCCAACACCGTCTCTAACGCCGTCCCGGCTCCGAACAAGACCCCAAAGGGTATAATGAAAAGAATCGACCATCCCGCAACTACCAAGGGCTGATGCGACTCCCACCACTCTCCTTTAACCAGCGGAAGCACCGCAATACAGAATAAAAGCCCTGCAAATGGAATACAGAGCCACATTGGTATCGTCATAATTTCATCTTCCTCCTTGTGAAATATTTATCAATTTACCAAAATATTATAATCAAATGTATTTCCAGATTCAAGTAGAAAATATACCAATTCTTAATTCATATTTGCATTGGGAAATATACAATTTAGAAAAAATAATTTTTAGCAATTCCTGAACATTGGCGCAGCATCTATTCTGTGATACAATACATTAAGCATAATACAGAGAGGATATAAACCATGACCGCAAATAATAATCAATCGCGCCCCTCTTTCCACGGGAGCGATATTGAACAGATTGAACAATACTATGGAATCCCCAAGGAGAGCATCGTAAAATTCGGCGCCAATGTGAATCCCCTTGGCCTATCGGATTCCGTACGCCAATCCCTGTCTGAACATCTGGACATTATCACCAGTTATCCAGACAGAGACTATAAGAGCCTCCGGCAGGTAATCGCATCCTACTGCAATACAGATATGGATTATGTAGTAACCGGCAACGGCTCCACCGAACTGATCTCCCTTCTGATCGGCCAGCGTAACGCCCGTCACGCCCTGGTGATCGGCCCCACCTATTCTGAATATAAGAGGGAACTGTCTCTCACCGGCGGGCGCATTTCCAATTATTATCTGGATGAATCCCAGGATTTCCGGTTAGATATGGACGATCTAAAGCATATCCTGGCAGATGATGTGGATTTCCTGATTCTGTGCAATCCGAACAATCCTACCTCTTCCGCCCTTATACAGAGCGAGTTACGCTCTCTGGCAGAATTATGCAAAGAGCGTGATATCTTCATCATGATCGACGAGACCTATGTGGAATTCGCTCCGTCCGTGGAAGAGATCACTGCAATTCCTCTGGTATCCGACTATGACAACCTAATGATCTTAAGGGGCGTATCCAAGTTCTTCGCCGCTCCCGGTCTCCGCCTGGGTTATGGGATAACCAGTAATCAGCGATTCTTAGATGAATTGAAGCGGCACCAGAATCCCTGGTCATTAAATAGCCTTGGAGCATACGCCGGGGAATTGATGCTGAAGGATACGGATTATATCAACCGTACAAGAGAGCTGATCCTATCGGAACGCAGCAGATGTCTGGCCGCGCTGAAGGAATTTCATCATGTAAAGGTATATCCTGCTTATGGGAATTTCATCCTGATAAAGATCGTGAAAGAAGATATCGCTTCCTTCGATATGTTCGAACACGCTATAAAACAAGGCATGATGATCCGGGATTGTTCCTCATTCGAGGGGCTTCCCGGAGAATATGTAAGATTCTGCATCATGAAGCCAGAGGATAATACGCGGCTTCTTAACTGCATGGGGGAATTGTTGGCGTAATATTAAAATACAAGGCAGCCGGGAATAATCTCACTTCCCGGCTGTCTGCAGTTGCTCTTCGTCCGTTGGAGCCTTATTGCACCACAGAAGCAAATCTCCAAGTCCTCCCTTCATCCCGCGACTCGAACAACATCCCCTCACTCTCCCACACATCTGAGGTTACCTTAATCGTCAGCACCCCATCCTCTTCTTCCGGCATATGACAATAATCATAATCCTCCAATGCAAATCCATACTGCGCCGAATGCTCCGGCAGCTCGGTAACCGTATCCATAGGAAGCTGCACGCTTTCAAAAGTTTCCCCGCCGTCTCTGGTAACATACAACTGTGAATGTGTCTGAGATGCCCCGGACAGCCCGGCAAAGCCAAATTTTTCATCGAAAAACACCAGTCCTTCCGCCACACCAAGATTCCCTTCAAACGGATTTCCATTGACATCTTCCCATGACGAACCGCCGTTTACTGTCCTCTCCAACCCATAGAACCGGCTTCCTGCCGCTGCATCTGTCACCTCCAGCTGCCAGCCCCTATCGTCATTCAAGAAGAAATACATCGTACCGTCCGCCTCATCCACTGTCCAGCCTGCCGTATCCTTTGCTTCTTCCGTGCTCTCCTGTTCCCGCTCCTTAATCAACTCATCCTGACTGATATATTCCGGCTCCATTATATAGCGGACCGGAGTCAACTCTTTGCCGGGAATATGCAGGGAGACTTCAAAACCAACAATCCTCCCGTCGATATTCAGATATCCATCCTCCGAGTCAACTCCGTCTCCATCCACATCCCCCGGAAGATAGACCAACCCTTCCTTCGTCTCAAAAGAACGCTTCCCCAGATACAATATCTCATACAGATCTGACTCGCTGTTCTTTGACCATTCCTTTACCTTTTTCTCATAATCGGCTCTCTCTAAGATCCTCAACATAGGCGACAGACGCATATTCCCGTCATAATCCGGATTCGCTTCACCATCTACCGAGACCCTCATATTCCTGCTCTTCTTGGCATCGTAATCTACCAGATAAGTATGCGTTGTTTCGCTTTCATCTCTTCCGTACATGAATATATAAATTGTCCGGATAATTCCATCCTGATCGAACGTAATCTGGCATTGATTCACAAGATACAGTTCATCCGGCAACCCTACAACCCTGTCCAGATCCATAAGTATGCCTGCCGCTCCATCCTTGAATATGTTATTATGCTCCAGCTTCACATCCCTCTTCCGCATCCAGTCATCGATCTTCCATGCCAGCGCTCCATTGTACGGAATCGCCGAATAGATAATCTGCCCGGCAAAATATGCGGTTACTATGAAAAAAAGAAGAATCTCTATCAGAACTATATTCTTTCTATTTTCAGAGGCTTCTTCCTGCTTATTCTTTCTGGAAATTACCCATAATACGAAGAACATGCCGCATCCTGCCAGGCTTACGATCAATCTGGGCAAATGGCTTCGTATGCCTCCATACTGGCACAAATGCCATAATTGGTATAAGAAATATATATAACATAGCAAACGGGCAATTTTTTTTGAATTATTCATGTCATCCTTCCAAATTTAACGATTTTGTAGTAATATTAGATTATGAAATTAACGATTTTGTAGTAAAATAGTTTTATAAATTTAACGATTTTTGCAGCAAGAAAGGAGAGATCTATGTTCAAACGGAAAATCTATGACAAGTTAAAACTCTGGAAAGCCGAATCTGACGGTAAAACAGCCCTCTTAATTGAAGGAGCCAGACGAGTCGGTAAGTCTACCGTAGTAGAAGAATTTGCCAAAAACGAATATCAAAGCTATATCCTGATAGATTTTGCTATGGCATCCCAGACTGTAAAAGATTTATTCAATGACGTATCCGATTTGAATTATATCTTCCTGCAGCTGCAGCTGCAATACAGAGTCGATCTGCATGAACGCAACTCCTTGATCATCTTCGATGAAGTACAGCTATGCCCTCCTGCAAGACAAGCAATCAAGGCTCTTGTAAAAGATCATCGGTATGACTACATCGAGACTGGCTCACTAATCTCCATCCGGCAGAATGTAAAGGACATTCTGATTCCGAGCGAAGAACGGAAACTCAATATGTATCCTATGGATTATGAAGAATTTCTCTGGGCGTTGGACGATCAAACCACCATACCTCTGCTAAACAATGTTTTTCAGAAGCAACAATCCTTGGGCGATCAGCTGAATCGTAAACTAATGCGGGATTTTCGCTTATATATGCTGGTCGGCGGTATGCCGCAGGCAGTAGATGAATATATTCAGACAAACAATCTGCGGAAAGTCGATATGATAAAAAGAGATATCCTCAATCTATACGAAGACGATTTCCACAAAATAGATTCTACCGGCAGAATATCCCAGCTTTTTGACGCAATTCCTGCTCAGTTGAATAAACATGCTGTCAAATACCAGATATCCAGTGTTTTGAACCATCAGCGGACTGACGATACCATCCTGAATCTGATTGCAGAACTGAAAGACTCTAAAACTGTACTTGCCGCATATCACACAAGCGACCCAAACGTTGGATTGGCAAACAACAAGGATCTGAGCAAATTCAAATTATATCTGTCAGACACCGGATTATTCACCACTCTGGCATTTAAAGACAAGGACTTTACAGAAAATATCATTTACGATAAATTACTCAACGACAAATTATCCTCAAATCTGGGATATCTGTACGAAAATGTTATCGCACAGATACTCACTGCCAATGGAAATGATTTATTCTACCATACTTTTATGAATGAAAAGTCCCGTCATAATTATGAAATAGACTTTCTGCTCGCACGGAAGAACAAAATATGTCCGATTGAAGTAAAATCTTCTGGATACAGAACTCACGCTTCTCTCGATGCATTTACAGAAAAGTTCTCTGACAGAATCCTGCAGAGATATCTGATCTACACGAAAGATCTGCGGAAAGAAAAAGATATCCTCTGTCTTCCTGCCTATATGGCTTCTTTTTTATAGAAGCCATATAGGTCCACCCCATCATCTATGACAGTTTCGGACACATCACTACCCGAACCTCATACTTCTTAAGCTTCTCGCCTTCCTCAAGCACCCTGTCGGTAAGCACATCCACTTTCCCTGCGAATACCTCCGGAAGCACAAGCTCCTCATCCTTAAAATTCAAGATAAAGTAGATCTCCTCCGTCTCCGTCTCCCTTCGCATCACTTCAAGTTCCGTCTCTTCCCCAATAACCGGGCTTACCTTCGCGTCGCCGCACGCCATCTCGAGAACCTTGGCAATCCCGTTCTCCGACGGCACCGTTCCGACATAATATGCATATCCCTCTCCGAAATGATTCCTCGTAACCGCCGGAGTCCCTGCGTAGAAATCACTGCCGTACTGCGCAACCTCTTCCGCTCCTTCCAGATGGATAACGTCACACAGCATCCTGCATTCTTCCCTGGTTCCGTCCTTGAATACGATCGCATTCCTGTGCTCCGGAGCCAGCGCGTCGATCTCCTCCGCCCAGATCCCCGCAAGCTTACGCAAAGGTCCCGGATAGCCTCCAAGATGCACATTATCCGACTGATCCACAATACCGCTCATGAATCCCGTCAAGAAGGTTCCTCCCTTGGCCACATACTCCTCGATCGCCTCTGCCATACCCTCCTTCACCATATACAGCACCGGCGCCACGACCAGGTCATACCTGCTAAGATCCGCATCCACCGGAATCATACTTACAGATATATTCTTTTTATAGAAATATTCATAATACTGCCAGATCTGATCCACATACTTAAGATCCACGGTCGGGCCGCTCGTATATTCCAAAGCCCAGTAGTTGTCCCAATCGAACATGATCCCCACCTTCGATTCATTCCGTGAGCCGATGATAAACTTACCGATCTTCTCAAGCTCCGCGCCTAACTCCGATACCTCCCGGAAAACTCTTGTATTCTCCGATCCCACATGACCGATCACCGCACCGTGGAATTTCTCACATGCGCCCACCGACCTTCGAAGCTGGAAGAACTGAATCGTATCCGCGCCGTGTGCGATCGTCTGATAGCTCTGGGCGCGCATCTGCCCCGGCTTCTTCAGGGAATTATAAGCCTGCCAGTTCTGCTGACTCGGCGTCTGCTCCATCAGCATGAACGGCTCATCCTTAAGCCCCCTCATAAGATCGTGGCGCAGCGCCGTCATACCCCACGGCGTATCATAGCCCGGATAGTTATCCCAAGATACAATATCCATCTCCTTCGCCCATTTGAAATAATCCAGTCCCTTAAACGTCCCCATCAGATTCGTGGTGATCGGGGTATCCTTGTCATACTGCCGTATAGCGTCCCGTTCCATCTTGAAATTATTCAGAATACTGTCTGAATTGAACCTCATATAGTCAATAGAAATGCCCGCAAATGCTGTCTTGTCCCCTTCCAGACCTTCACTGAGGGCATTCGGCAGTACAATCTCATCCCAGTCATAGATAGTATGTCCCCAGAATGACAGATTCCATGCCTTATTCAGAGCCTCTATAGTCTTATATTTCTTCCTGAGCCAGACACGGAACGCCTTCTCACAATTCTCACAATAACATTCCCCGCCGTACTCATTATTCACATGCCAGCACACCACATTCTCATTCTGTCCGTAACGCTGTGCCAGCCTCGACGCCAGCTCCCTGGCATAGTGCTGATAGACCGGGCTGTTCGGGCACGCATTATGCCGTTGTCCGAACTTGTGACGCCGCCCCTCATAATCGGTCCTTGACACCTCAGGATACCTCTTCACCAGCCATGCCGGAAGCGCCGCCGTAGACGTCGCCAGGACGATCTGCTTCCCTTCCTTCGCCAACATATCCACGATATCATCCAGTTCGCTGAAATCATATACCTCCTCCGACGGCTGGAGCTTCGCCCAGGAAAATACATTGACCGTTGCGCTGTTGATCCCCGCCAGATTGAACATCCTCATATCCTCCTGCCAGATCTCCCTTGGCCACTGCTCCGGATTATAATCCCCGCCGTATAACATTTGCTTAAACTTCGCTTTCATCTCCATTCTTGTCCCCTTTCGTGATTGTTATATACCATTATAATATATTCTTCCCGTCAACAGTATAAAAAGGTGAAACAAAAAGTATGAATTTTTGAAACATGAAAACAGCCCCGTGCATACTCTCATGCAAAGGGCTGTTATCCCATATTTAAATCTACTCGTACATTGCTCTACAAATAAATTCTATTATTACCAGATTACCCCATCTACAGACCGCAGATCGCCTTCACTATATAAGCGACAAAGATACCGACATAGTTACCGCACGCTCCGGCGATAACTCCCATGATCAATCCCACGTTGATCAGTGACTTCCAGTTACCTCCCGCTGCTGTCAAAGATGCCGTAGGTCCGTCTACGATACATCCGACCATGGAAAGAAGCACATACTCATACTTAATCTTGAAGAGACGGCATATCAGGAAATGAAGTAATGTACATCCAACCAACATAAAGAACACATACAATGTCATCAAAAATGCTGATCCGATAAACTGCTGCAGGTCAACTGCGAATCCGATAGTTGCCAGGAAACACAGTGATATGAAAAGTCCAAGGTCAAGATTACCGCGAAGCTTCTTGATCGGCTTCAACTGTGCCAGACAGATAGAAACTGTTGTTACCATAAGAAGTCTTCCTGCTTTCCAGAAAGTATCCGGGAATATTCTCTGTGCGATCATGGTTGTGACAAACGCTACTCCAAAACCGATGGTCAGAAGCCATGCAATATCCTTGATCGCCCACTTCTTATCAGCCATCAGCGGCTCTGTCTCGCCGTCATCCAATTCTTCCGGTTTAAATGAATACGGCCACAGCTTGTTCCATTTTTTAGATGCCTTGAAGAATGCCGGAGCTGCGAACATTGCTACCATCAAAGGTGTGGATACCACATAATCCGCTGCATTCGCCGCTGCCAGCGTCTCTCTTGAACAATCAACACCTGTAGCGATGGCTGTCAGGTTCGGTGTTCCGCCTGTGTAGGTTCCAACAAACATACCTGCGCATTTCCATCCTTCAATGATCCTTGGAGCAAAGATCATTCCAAGAACGATCGCAACAACACACACCGATGCGATCGCGGATACCAGCGCGATCACCGGTTCCTTGTTCAGCTTCTTAAGCTCCGTAACATTCATACTCAACAGACAGATCGAAATACCTGCCTGTACGCAATATGTAGAGATAGAATCATATAACTCATGCGAAATCGGCACAATATGGGTATTTGATAAAACAATACCAATAACTACAACTGTAAGTACAGGACCCAGTGACCTACATACTTTGTATTTCTGAAGCCAGAGGGAAAATGCTACCATCAATAAAATAACAAATAATAACCCTTGCGTACTTGATATGAGAGTTCCCATCCATTTCTCCTTTCATTCCTCAAATCCGTAATTTTGTACAATTTTACAGCTTGACATTTGCTTTAGTTTATTGTAGATTGTTTACAATGTACTTTGTTTTATTAATATATCACATTTACTTATAGATTGCAACAATAATTTAACCATTTTAGATAAATTTTTATCAAAATATTGTATAATTTTTGTAGGGTCAATCTCTGGTAACTATTAAACATTTATAAACTAAAGGAGGATTTTATGAACACAAAACAGTACGAAGATTTTATCATCAAGACAGCAGAATCGCTGCTCGCAATTGACAGCCCAAGCGGTTTTACAGGCCGTGCTTCAGATTACATTCTCGACACGGTCAGGGAACTCGGATATCCCGTATACCGTAATAAGATCGGTAATGTCATCGTAACCGTAGACGGCGAAGACAACGAAGAATCCGTTGCATTATCCGCCCACATTGATACATTGGGACTTATGGTACGTTCCATCACCAGCGAAGGCTATCTCATGATCACGGCGGTCGGAGGTCCGATCCTTCCCACACTGGACGGAGAATACTGCCGGATTCATACACGCGAAGGCAAGGTTTATACCGGAACTATCCTCTCCCTCTCCCCTGCGATCCACGTATTCGCAGATTCGTCAACGCGTCCGAGAGATGAACAGAACATGGCTGTCCGCATTGATGAGATCGTACATAGCAAGGAAGATGTAGAAGCGCTTGGCATCCGTCCGGGTGATTTTGTCTGCTATGACACCAAGACTACATTTACAGAGAGCGGCTTCTTAAAATCAAGATTCATCGATGACAAGGGCTGTGCATCCATACTGATCACTCTTCTCAAGATCATGAAGGAACAGAACCTCAAGCCGGCAAAGAAGACCTATCTCTGCTTCTCTACCCACGAAGAGATCGGATACGGCGGAGCAACCCTTCCTAAAGATATCAAAGAGCTTCTTGTCGTAGATATGGGATGCGTCGGTTCTGATCTTAGCTGTACGGAAGAACAGGTCTCCATCTGTGCCAAAGACTCTCTCGGGCCATACGATTGGGACATGACCAGCCGCCTTGTAGCTTTATCAAAAGAGCATGAGATTGATGCCGTTACAGATATCTATCCGCGGTATAATTCGGATGCTGCCGCACTGTGGAAAGCAGGCTACGACACATGTGCAGCGCTAATCGGTCCCGGGGTACATGCTTCTCACGGAATGGAACGGACACATATCAATGGAATCATGAACACCCTGAAACTGTCTGCAGCTTACCTGAGAATTCTTTAAAAAGCAACGGGTCAAAATCACTTTATATGATTTTGACCCATTCTTATCTCTTCCCTATGAAATTCAATAACGCGCCCAACCAGAGGTTTACCATTATAATTCATAGAAAATGTTCCAAACATTCTAACCTGATGAATCTGCTCTCCGTTATTATTTTCCTGCATCATACCCGTCACTGCTTTTTCCTCACCATTTCCTCATGTCTCTGTTCTACAAGTTCATAAAACATCCTGAAAAGTTCCAGAGAACTCCTGAAAAGTGCCGCCCTCTCTCCTGCTCTGATTTCCACCCCTGCATTCTGCTGTTCTGTCTGTAGAATACATGTATGGTCAATTCTCTCCTGCCAGCTTTTGGTAACTTTTTTATATTTAAACGATATTGCAGGCAGGAAAGTTAGAATCAAAGGTAAACATTTAATCAAAATGAACGATATAATATATGAATATATATTACAAAGTCTCTCAAATCTCTTAAAAAGGTTTAGACAAAAAGGAGGGTAAGATATGAGCAGAATTTCTGCAATCAGCAGTACAACACCTTATTTGTACGGACATATTGCAAGTGCTAACAGATTGCCATCTGCCGCTGACGGAGCAGCCGAACTGGCGATTACGGAGAAACAACAGGCACAGATCACAGGATACAACACCGGTACCAAGAATTTAAGCGACGGGATCAGTTTGCTGAACACTTCTGACTCAGCGCTTGGCAGTGTAACAGGTTATCTGCAGCGGATTCGTGAACTGGCATTACAGGCTTCCAATACAGCAACCATGAGCCACTCTAACCGGACAGAGATCCAGAAAGAGATCAATCAATTGAAGCAAGGCATCGAAAAAGTTGCCACACAGACCAATTTCAATGGTCTGAAGCTGCTAGACGGAAGTCAGAACAATGGTATTCAGCTCATAGCGAATGGGGATAATGATTCTATCAGCGTTAACAGCTCGGTAAATTCTACGCTGAAAGCACTTGGTATCGAAGATTTTGACGTTACTAAGAATTTTGATCTGCAATCCATTGACGACGCCCTGTCAATGGTTGCCAGCAGCCGCAGTTCCTTAGGCGCGCAATCCAACGGACTTGATCATTCCATCAACTACAACGATTATGCGTCGGTCAACCTTACTGCATCCAAGAGCCGCATGGGCGATACGGACATTGCGAAGGCCCTTACAGAACTGAAACATCAACAGACTTTACAAAGTATCTCCATGATGCTACAAAAGCAGAAAATGGCACAGCAAGGACAGAAGATGTCTGGTCTTTTAATGTTCAACCCGTCATAATAAGATTACGTCTGATCTAGCGAAATAGCATTGGTGTTAGTCAAAAAATATGTTGGTCTTGCTGAATGTCCAGATTTTGGTACACCCAGCAAGACCAAGTCACCTTATCCCCCTCCTTACGGATGTCATTGTGCCCCCTTCCATGATTAAACGGATTCGCACTGTCTGAACTGGACGGAGAATGCACCTTAAGCGCCGACCGCATCGTTGCCGACACCTGGTTCGCAACAGCGGTAAAGCATGGACACGGAGATGCCGAAGCGGGCGCAGAGTTTTTCTACCGTATACAAAGGAAGGAAGTATTCTGCCAGCACCCGCAGGATGAAGAAAAGGCCATATACAGAGTAAGGGATGATGACATCCGGGAGGATGGCATGGGTATGCCCGCAACTTGTACAGCACAGCCGCAGGACACAGATTTCCCCATAGACTGCCTTTCCATACGTGAAATCAGCCATGGAGCGCATGTAAGAGCCATGGGAGACGCAGTTCCCTTTGGAGCCGCACCATGGACATGCCTCATCCTCCCATGAATAAGACAGCATATATTCATTGAAAAGCTGTATGGATGTTTTTTTTATACGAATTATCTTGCAAATCAGGGAGTTTTTCTTATCATAGTATTGTAGTGTTTTTAGAATGAAGATTTTAATTTGCTGCAAACCTGCGGTAATAGATAAATTTAATTTGCTGGCTGACAGGGAGATATTCCGTAAATGTTTTGATGATTTTGATTATCAGAGCGTGGCAAAATATACGGAGGAAGATGTCCAGAGGATTATAGATACAGAAGGAATGATAAAGTCTGAGAGAAAGGTTCGTGCAGTAATCCATAATGCTCAGTGTTTTTTGAAGATACAAAAGGAGTTTGGTACATTCAGCGATTATTTGTGGGGATTTACGAAAGGCAAGATAATTCTGTATATGGGCCATCAAAAAGGAAGTCTTCCGACAAAGAACGGACTTTCGGATGAGATTGGCCGGGATTTGAAAAAGAGAGGGTTTAAATACCTTGGCTCTGTGACAGTATACTCCCATCTGCAGGCTTGCGGGATAATCAATGACCATACAGAGGAGTGCTTCCGCTACAAGGATGTCATGGAAGGAAAACAAGCAGTCCGTAAGAGAAGAAACAAAGAAGGCTGATAAAAGTATTTGACAGTGTATACTTATTGAACTACTAATTTTCAATAAGGTACACTTAATGGGCTGCTAATGTCCGTTATGGTATGATTTAAAGACTGGATTCTGAACGAATGAATGGAGATGGAGAGTATGAAATATAAAGTGAAAGTAACTGTAATTGATAAAAAACTATATCCTGAACTTCAACAGCAGTATTGTGCGGATCCTGCTTCCGGAGCATGTCAATGTTATAATGTGGGTGACGAATTCATTTTTTTCAGGGATGATGAGAGGGATGATTTCTGGCATATGGGACTTGACACACTGGTTAAAACAGAAGCTGATCCTGATACTGTGGCAGGTGGACCTAAAATGCCGCATTGTTCTGAGGCATGGGATGCAATCTCGCGATATATCTATGCGGGATTACAGGGTGGATGAAGGAAGAAAACACAATGATTGCTTGCTGCTCAGATGGTACAAGACCTGTAATTTTCAAAATTGAACGAATAGACTACGAATAATAGTGGAGATATTAAATACGATAATATAATTGAAAATGCAATACGGTTGTAATATAATTGTATTACAAAAAGGAGGTGCTTGTTATGGCTAAGGAGGCAACCCTGCAAGTAAGAATGGATTCAGAGTTAAAGGAACAGGTTGAATTATTGTATAAACAACTGGGGACATCTTTTGCAGAGGCGGTAAGAATATTTGCAAGGCAAAGCGTGGAGGATCAGGGAATGCCTTTTTCCATGCATTTATCAGCAGCCGGGCGGAAAAGAACATTGGGGATTGCAAATGGAAAATATAAGATTCCGGATAATATTGATGAGAATAATGACGAGATAGCAGAAATGTTTGGAGTGAAATAGACATGAGGATTTTGCTGGATACGCATATAGCACTATGGGCCATTGCAAATACGTCAAAGCTGTCGAATGAAGTGATAGAACTTCTCGAAAAGGAAAGTAATGAAGTATTTTATAGTATGGCCTCTGTATGGGAAGTTGCAATCAAGCATATAATCAAGCCAGAAAATATGCCTGTATCAGAAGAAGAATTTGTCCGGCTGTGTGAGGATACAGGATTTACCAGCCTGCCGATAGAGACAGGACATATTTTCCTGTTAAAGACGTTATCACGACCGAACGATGCACCAAAACATAATGATCCATTTGACAGGCTTCTGATAGCGCAGGCTAAATATGAGAATTTAGTATTACTTACACATGGAGAAAAATGTGTGATGAGTGTGTAATTAAGTCTGCCGTCCGCAATACAAAAATTATATTACCAGTATAATGACAAAGACAACAGTTAATTTCGTATATTACCTGAATAGTGAACATTATGAGACGCTGCACAGTAAAGAAAAAAAGCAGGGTTTGGTTTTGGTACGCTCATGTAAGGTAAGAAAACGGAAAACATGCGGTCTCGGATAGGCACTGCATAGCGCAGGCTTGACAGACGCAGGATATTTGATTAAAAAGCTATCTTTCTATACAGGAGACTGACAGATAAAAACATGGATATCAGATGCCGCTTATCTTGTATGAGGTAGGCGGTATTTTTTTGGTAAGCGATGAATAACCTGCCGGTTTTACAGATTCTAAAATCTGTGGGATAATCTTTTTGACTGACAAGTGAATGACATGATTCAAGATTTGTTTATAATCAAGTTCTTAATGAACCGAAGTATATAAGAATCATAAGTTCAAAGCCGGAAAGCTCCATATCCGGGAACTATAAGCGAAATATAACTCTTTATCAGCGATTTTTGTTTTTTTCATCACAATTAAGGGGCAGCTATCAGAGCGCGCTGTAGGAAACGGCGCATTTTCCTCTTGACCATTCCTGCCTGTTCCGATATAGTTTTTTTTGAAACAAAAAAAAGAGAAAGAACACCAACCTCCTACAGTTTGTTCTTTCTCTCACACCAGCGTGCCTGCCATATACGGGATCATGTCCCACTCGTGGGGCTTTGGCACTACCGACATATACTATGATAAGAGAAAACTCCCTATTTTGCAAGCTGATCCGTATAAAAACTTCATCAAAAGCACTATTTGAGTCTTTCATGGTTGGATTCCGTCCCCAGCTGCAGACCTGTCCCTTCTGCGGGGCAGCAGGCAGCTGCAAGATCCATGCCTATTATGACCGTTCCCTGGTGGATTTCATAGATGGCGCCCCTGTCCGACACAGCCTCTGCATCCTTCGCCTCATCTGCACCTGCGGCCATACCCATGCCATCCTCCCGGATTTCATCATCCCCTATTCCGGCTACGGCCTGTTCTTCATCCTCCGTGTCCTGGCAGAGTATTTCCTGCACCTCTCTACTATAGAGGGCCTCTGCAGGCGTTTCTCCATCACCCTTTCCCAACTGCACCGTTTTCTGGAACTCTTCCTGGTGCAGAAGGAAGAATGGCTCGGGGCACTTTCCTCTATGGAAGTCTCTTCCCTCTCCTTCCTGAAGACACTGTTCTCCCAGCCCTCCTATTCTGATTTTGCTTCCGCCTTTGTCCGCCGTTTTGCAAAATCCTTCCTCCAGTCCCATAAAAATCCGGCGTCTTACTGCCAACAGGTGTTCGGTCCCTGAGCTGCTTTTCCACGACCACACGACCAGGCATCGACTACTCAAAGTTAGGGGGTGGCTGTTGATGTTCCGTTCTTACTATTCGGATATCGGGCGGAACGATGCGCAAAATCCTACGCAACCGGGAGAAAGAACTTTCTTTTTCACGATACTGTGAATGGTGCGAGATCAAGCTCCATCATCTACAGCCTGGTAGAAACGGCAAAAGCAAATAACCTGAACGTGTTTCAATACCTTTACACACTATTGCTTTACATGCCAGACTATAAACAGGAGCCCGCAGGTGTGGAAGCAATGATGCCGTGGAACGACTTTATAAAGGAACGATGTTCCAAGGTGATGGACACGGAAACAGAAACACCGGAGAACCGGGGGCAGATACCGCTTTGATAGCTGCCCCTTATTTGTGATGAAAAAACAATCGTTGATAAAAGCTGTATTCGCTTATAGTTCCAGGATTCTATGAACCTTTCCAGTTTTGAACTTATAATTCTTATATACTTCGGTTCATTAAGAACTTGATTATAAACAAATCTTGAATCACGTCATTCACTTGTCAGTCAAAAAGATTTCCCACAGATTTTAGAATATGTAAAACCGGTAGGTTATTCATCGCTTACAAAAGAAAGAAGCTGTACATGAAAAAATAAACAGTGCAATCGCACTATGATCTGCTATAATTTTGCTATAGTAGCCCTGGAAAAGCTATAATATTGCTATGAAAAAATAAAGGAATTAATAAGAATTGAAACAAACACTGAAACAGCCCAGAAACCGCTTAAAATCTACGTTTCTGGGCTATTTCTTTCACTGAGCGTGCCGGGGTTCGAACCCGGGACAACTTGATTAAAAGTCAAGTGCTCTACCAACTGAGCTACACACCCATATCATAATTTGAGTAAACAAAATGCCCAGAGCCGGAATCGAACCAGCGACACGAGGATTTTCAGTCCTCTGCTCTACCAACTGAGCTATCTGGGCGGATTGCGGGGGCAGGATTTGAACCTACGACCTTCGGGTTATGAGCCCGACGAGCTTCCAGACTGCTCCACCCCGCGATATTCTATTATTTGCTTCTTACGAAGCCAAGCCGATGATCGGACTCGAACCGATAACCTGCTGATTACAAATCAGCTGCTCTGCCAATTGAGCCACATCGGCACGTATTATCATAGACTTAAGATGGGAAAGGATTCGAACCGTTTTGGTTTTAGCAAACGATTCACACTTTGCCACCAATGGATGGGGAAGGATTCGAACCTTCGAAGGCGTTGCCAACAGATTTACAGTCTGCCCCCTTTGGCCACTCGGGAACCCATCCAAATATATATGGGACCTATAGGGCTCGAACCTATGACCCTCTGCTTGTAAGGCAGATGCTCTCCCAGCTGAGCTAAGATCCCATATAACGACCCAGAAGAGACTCGAACTCTCGACCTCCGCCGTGACAGGGCGGCGCTCTAACCAACTGAGCCACTGGGCCATATAAAAGGTATTCATATACCTTCAAAACTGCATACAAGAAATCTTATTCATCCTCTTACCTATCTCCGCTTTGGTCATGCCCTCGACCGATTAGTTGCGGTCAGCTCCATACATTACTGCACTTCCACCTCCGCCCTATCTACCTTGTCGTCTTCAAGGGGTCTTACAACTTGCGTTGGGATATCTCATCTTGAGGGGGGCTTCACGCTTAGATGCCTTCAGCGTTTATCCCCTCCCGGCTTGGCTACTCTGCCATGACCTTGATAAGTCAACAGATACACCAGCGGCCAGTCCATCCCGGTCCTCTCGTACTAAGGACAGCTCCTCTCAAATATCCTACGCCCACGCCGGATAGGGACCGAACTGTCTCACGACGTTCTGAACCCAGCTCGCGTACCGCTTTAATGGGCGAACAGCCCAACCCTTGGGACCTACTTCAGCCCCAGGATGCGATGAGCCGACATCGAGGTGCCAAACCACTCCGTCGATGTGAACTCTTGGGAGTGATAAGCCTGTTATCCCCAGGGTAGCTTTTATCCGTTGAGCGATGGCAATCCCACTTTATACCACCGGATCACTAAGTCCTACTTTCGTACCTGCCCCACCCGTCGGTGTCGCAGTCAAGCTCCCTTCTGCCTTTGCGCTCTCCGAATGGTTTCCGTCCATTCTGAGGGAACCTTTGAGCGCCTCCGATACCCTTTCGGAGGCGACCGCCCCAGTCAAACTCCCCACCTGACATTGTCCCCAGGCCGGCTTACGGCCTCTGGTTAGAAATCCAATACTGCAAGGGTGGTATCCCAACAGCGGCTCCATGGCAACTGGCGTCACCACTTCTCTGCCTCCCACCTATCCTGTACATGCAATACCGAATCCCAGTATCAAGCTGGAGTAAAGCTCCATGGGGTCTTTCCGTCCTGGCGCGGGTAACCAGCATCTTCACTGGTACTTCAATTTCACCGGGTGCATTGTCGAGACAGTGCCCAAATCATTACGCCTTTCGTGCGGGTCGGAACTTACCCGACAAGGAATTTCGCTACCTTAGGACCGTTATAGTTACGGCCGCCGTTTACTGGGGCTTCAATTCTAAGCTTCGCTTTCGCTAACCTCTCCTCTTAACCTTCCAGCACCGGGCAGGCGTCAGCCCGTATACTTCACCTTTCGGTTTCGCACAGACCTGTGTTTTTGCTAAACAGTTGCTTGGGCCTATTCTCTGCGGCCAGTCTTACCTGGCACTCCTTCTCCCGAAGTTACGGAGTCTTTTTGCCGAGTTCCTTGACAATGCTTCTCCCGTCGGCCTTAGGATTCTCTCCTCATCCACCTGTGTCGGTTTACGGTACGGGCACAATAAGAACGATAGCGGCTTTTCTCGACGCATGGCTCACATACTTCCCTACTCTTCTTCGGTCCGCATCACGTATTCGGATCATTGTACGGATTTGCCTCTACAACTCCTACCTCGCTTGCACCGGTCTCTTCATTCCCGGCTTATGCTCTCCACACGTGTCCCCACAGTTCTGTCTTATTGTGGTACAGGAATCTCAACCTGTTGTCCATCGACTACGCCTCTCGGCCTCGCCTTAGGTCCCGACTTCCCCAGGGCAGATCAGCTTTACCCTGGAAACCTTGGATATTCGGCCGGAAGGATTCCCACCTTCCTCTCGCTACTCATTCCGGCATTCTCTCTTCCATACCGTCCACAGCTCCTTATCGGTACTGCTTCCTCCAGTATGCAATGCTCCTCTACCGATCATTTCTGATCCCTAAGCTTCGGCAGTGTGTTTCAGCCCCGGACATTTTCGGCGCAGGACCTCTCGACTAGTGAGCTATTACGCACTCTTTGAATGTATGGCTGCTTCTAAGCCAACATCCTAGTTGTCTTTGAAATCCCACATCCTTTTCCACTTAACACACATTTTGGGGCCTTAGCTGTAGGTCTGGGCTCTTTCCCTTTCGACTGCCCAACTTATCTCGTGCAGTCTGACTCCCATACACCATCTCGGCGGCATTCGGAGTTTGATATTCTTCGGTAAGCTTTGACGCCCCCTAGGAAATTCAGTGCTCTACCTCCGCTAGACTTGTATGAGGCTAGCCCTAAAGCTATTTCGAGGAGAACCAGCTATCTCCGGGTTCGATTGGAATTTCTCCCCTATCCACACCTCATCCCCACCCTTTTCAACGGATGTGGGTTCGGACCTCCATTGCCTTTTACGGCAGCTTCATCCTGGACATGGATAGATCACCCGGTTTCGGGTCTGCTCCGACCGACTTACTCGCCCTTTTAAGACTTGGTTTCCCTTCGGCTCCCTTCCTTATAGAAGTTAACCTCGCCGGCCAGCGCAACTCGCCGGACCGTTCTACAAAAAGTACGCGGTTCACCATATATAGGTGTTCCACAGCTTGTAAACATATGGTTTCAGGTTCTCTTTCACTCCCCTCCCGGGGTCCTTTTCACCGTTCCTTCACAGTACTATGCGCTATCGGTCACTAAGGAGTATTTAGCCTTACGGGGTGGTCCCCGCTCATTCCCACAAGGTTCCACGTGTCTCGTGGTACTCTGGATCCCGCCTTGTCATTCGTCTTTTCGCTTACGGGGCTTTCACCCTCTCTGGCCGGCTTTCCCAAAACCGTTCTGCTAAAACTCATGAATCAATTATGCGGTCCGAACCCCAGGATGCATGCACCCTGGTTTGGGCTCTTTCCATTTCGCTCGCCGCTACTTTGGAAATCGATGTTTCTTTCTCTTCCTCCGGCTACTTAGATGTTTCAGTTCACCGGGTTCCCTTCCTTACGTTATGGATTGGCGTAAGGATGACGGAGGTCTTCTCCGCCGGGTTTCCCCATTCAGATATCTCCGGATCGTTGGATATGTGCTCCTCCCCGAAGCTTTTCGCAGCTTATCACGTCTTTCATCGGCTCTTAGTGCCAAGGCATCCACCATATGCTCTTTTCTGCATGACCAACTGACTCGCGGAAACGGAATCGTCCCGCTCATCCTCACCGGCATAGCGTTGCCGGCGTTGGCTATAGGTCAATTATTTTTCTTCGTTTTCTTCGAAGTATTACCTCGGATGTCTTGAATTAGATATTAATATCTTCATCATTTCATTTATTTCTTGTATGCGGTTTTCAAGGTACATGCTGATGTTTTCCGGCATTATGTCAGAAAACATCCAATGGAGAATACGAGATTCGAACTCGTGACCTCCTGCTTGCAAGGCAGGCGCTCTCCCAACTGAGCTAATCCCCCGTTAGGGTTTTTAATAAATTTACTGGGCTTAAGTGACCTTACCTCTATAGGTGAAGGTTTACTTACTGGGCTTAAGTGGGCCTTACCTCTTTTACCGTAAGGCTTACTTACTGGGCTTAAGTGGACTCGAACCACCGACCTCACGCTTATCAGGCGTGCGCTCTAACCGGCTGAGCTATAAGCCCTTCCTTCTGATCCCCGTTCAATACGGGTATGTTCACCTCACCTTCGTTCGGTGAACGTCTTAAAAATCTAACCTCGATCATCCTTCGGATGCTCTCACTAAGATTTTTATAGTCTGGCAGCCACCTGCTCTCCCACACCGTCTCCAATGCAGTACCATCGGCCGCTTAGGGCTTAACCATCGTGTTCGGGATGGGTACGGGTGTTTCCCCTAAGCGCATCGCCACCAGACATTGCCAACGATCCTTTTGACAGAACCATCAACTTACTCTCTCCATCCTTGATAACTAAACAATAGACAACATTCCCTTACTTCTTTTCCTTTAGAAAGGAGGTGATCCAGCCGCACCTTCCGATACGGCTACCTTGTTACGACTTCACCCCAGTTATCGGTCCCACCTTCGACGGCTCCCTCCGATTGGTTGGGTCACCGGCTTCGGGCGTTACTGACTCCCATGGTGTGACGGGCGGTGTGTACAAGACCCGGGAACGTATTCACCGCGACATTCTGATTCGCGATTACTAGCGATTCCAGCTTCATGTAGTCGAGTTGCAGACTACAATCCGAACTGAGACGTTATTTTTGGGATTTGCTCACATTCACATGCTTGCTTCCCTTTGTTTACGCCATTGTAGCACGTGTGTAGCCCTGGTCATAAGGGGCATGATGATTTGACGTCATCCCCACCTTCCTCCAGGTTGTCCCTGGCAGTCTCTCTAGAGTGCCCACCTCAAATGCTGGCTACTAAAGATAAGGGTTGCGCTCGTTGCGGGACTTAACCCAACATCTCACGACACGAGCTGACGACAACCATGCACCACCTGTCTCCAGTGCTCCGAAGAGAAGGGACGGTTAAGTCCCGGTCACCGGGATGTCAAGATCAGGTAAGGTTCTTCGCGTTGCTTCGAATTAAACCACATGCTCCACCGCTTGTGCGGGTCCCCGTCAATTCCTTTGAGTTTCATTCTTGCGAACGTACTCCCCAGGTGGACTACTTATTGCGTTGGCTGCGGCACCGAATGGCTTTGCCACCCGACACCTAGTAGTCATCGTTTACGGCGTGGACTACCAGGGTATCTAATCCTGTTTGCTCCCCACGCTTTCGAGCCTCAACGTCAGTCATCGTCCAGCAGGCCGCCTTCGCCACTGGTGTTCCTCCTAATATCTACGCATTTCACCGCTACACTAGGAATTCCGCCTGCCTCTCCGACACTCCAGCCACACAGTTCCAAATGCAGTCCCGGGGTTGAGCCCCGGGCTTTCACATCTGGCTTGCACAGCCGTCTACGCTCCCTTTACACCCAGTAAATCCGGATAACGCTTGCCCCCTACGTATTACCGCGGCTGCTGGCACGTAGTTAGCCGGGGCTTCTTAGTCAGGTACCGTCATTTTCTTCCCTGCTGATAGAGCTTTACATACCGAAATACTTCATCGCTCACGCGGCGTCGCTGCATCAGGGTTTCCCCCATTGTGCAATATTCCCCACTGCTGCCTCCCGTAGGAGTCTGGGCCGTGTCTCAGTCCCAATGTGGCCGGTCACCCTCTCAGGTCGGCTACTGATCGTCGGCTTGGTGGGCCGTTACCCCGCCAACTACCTAATCAGACGCGGGCCCATCTTACACCACCGGAGTTTTTACCGCTGTACCATGCGGTACTGCGGTCTTATGCGGTATTAGCAGTCATTTCTAACTGTTATCCCCCTGTGTAAGGCAGGTTGCCCACGCGTTACTCACCCGTCCGCCGCTCAGTCACAAAAATCTTCATCCGAAGAATCGAATTAAAGTGCTTCGCTCGACTTGCATGTGTTAGGCACGCCGCCAGCGTTCATCCTGAGCCAGGATCAAACTCTCGTCTAAAAAGCTTAGGTTTGGTTTTATACAAACCTTAGCGTTTAGGCGCTTCGCAATACTTAGCGAGGTTTTTCACAAGCTTAGTATTGCCGAAGCATCCTTTAAGTCCAATCCGGGTCAAGAAAAATGCTCGCTTTTCTTTTCCCGTTTACTTTACTGTTTTAAGGTTGACATCTTTCGATGTCTCGTTCTGAATTTCTGAATTTTTCTCTTATAAGAAATTTTCAGGGATGTTGTCTATTGTTTAATTATCAAGGTTCGCTGCTGTTGTCTTGCTTGCGACAGCTATGATAGATTACCATATCTTTCTCAGTTTGTCAACAACTTTTTTTATTTTTTTAAAATTTCTTTTTCGCTGTCATTTTTCAAATTGCTTTCATCTGACAGCTAAATTAGATTACCATATTTGGCGAATCCTGTCAACAATTTTTTTAAATTTTTTAAAAAAACTGTTCAAAACATTGTTTCGAACAGTTTCACGGAGAAAGAGGGATTTGAACCCTCGCGCCGGTCACCCGACCTACACCCTTAGCAGGGGCGCCTCTTCAGCCTCTTGAGTATTTCTCCAAGCGATAATCATTATACTAAACCTTACTACCGTTGTCAATCATTTTTTTTATTTTAACTATTCTTTCGTATCGTCTTCTGTATCCTCTCCTTAACCAGAGCAGCGATCTCTTTCGTCTTCATATCCTTATAATCATCATAATACAGGGGCGCAAGGAAATGTACCTGCACCTTTACCGGGCTGATCGTATTCGTGTCGAAGGGCTTGAATGCATCTATCAATGCAACCGGAACGATCGGACATTTGGCCTTGGTCGCCGCCTTGAAGCTTCCGCCCTTGAACTCCTGGACCTGATTGCCATTCTTAGAACGAGTCCCTTCGGCAAATATAATATAATTCCTTCCGTTCATAACTTCCTTCGACACGTCTGTGATCACCTTCATAGCCTGCCTTACATCTTCCCTGTCCAATGTGTAGGCTTTCATACAAGCGAATACTTGCTTTAGAAACTGTATATGGGCCACTTCTTTTTTCGCCACCACAGAAAAGGGCCTGGGGCACGCTTCCAGGATTGCAAGTACATCAAACAACCCCTGATGGTTGGGGAAGAACATGAAACCATTCTCGGCGGGGATATTCTCCTGCCCGTGAACATCGATAGTCACGTTACCCCCTTTATTTGCACGGCGCACGATGAACTCCAGCATCTTAAAGTGCTCTTCTTCCGTATATTTCTCTACATGTGACGCATGATAGCATAATTTTATCCACATAAACGGCACGAGAATAATATTACGCAGTACCATATACAATATTCTTTTCATGAGTACGGCTCCTTATCAGTTATAGTATAAATCTCTGCCTGTTTATTTTATCACACACCGCATGTTTTACAAACTATATTTTACAAATTTTTATCTACCGTGAATCTACCCCCGCATCGTTCTTATGCTCTTCGATATACCGATCTGCCGCTGCCTTGGCACGGATTCTGGAATAATTGGCTTTTCTGAAATAAATCCCCTCATTTTCTTCTGAAATATTGAGAAAATAATTGTACATGCTCTGACTCATATATTCACTGTCCGCATATCCCCACTCTTCATCACTCAGGTCAATCTTCGCGATCTCCGGCGCTGCATCGATGGAATTCGTCTCATACATCAGATAATAGAGGTCCGTATCCGAAGTCCCCTTCCAGTGTGCAAGATCATACTTTGCCGCGATCACATCCGGCCTGGAAAATGAGAACAAGATATACATCACACTAACTACTGCAACGATATAATGGAACAGAGGGAACCTGCCCTTATAGATACTTACCACCACTCCTGCCATAATGAGCGCCAGTACGACCAGGAACCACAGTACCAGTATCCTCAGGAATGTAAGATAATATTCGCCGACATACATCATCATCCGGTATGCCGATGAGATAATCATAACAAAAGTACACCCCGATACGATAGTAAGAATCACCTTAAGGATCACATTTTCCCGGAAAAGATACATACACAGCAGCACCATGATGAAATTGATCACACTGACAAATAATAGTTCCCAGAAACCTCCCCTGGCATATTCCGCATAGGTGACATATTCCGGAAGCCCTGCTTTCATGCCAATGAACAGATACAGGATCTGTATGGCGCAATAGATAAGATAGATGAAACTTACAATACTTGTAAATGTAATTCCGATCACTGGATCAAAATATCTCACCCGGCGTCCATAAGCTGCAGCAGGATTCATCCCGTCTGCCGGCATTATAATCCCAGATTCCGCGTACTGCCGGGATGTCTCGATCAGGTTATATCTGCATAGGGCCACAAAGAAAGCATAGGGCAGTGTGAATCCTATAACGAATGTCAGACTGATTCCGAATAATGTTGCAAAATTAATGTAATCCAGTGTCTTACCGAATAATTTAGAGAACATAATATCCGACCTTAACAGAAGAGGCAGCGTTATACACAATATCCCCAGCGCTACCATGAATCCGATCACTATGGCGATCATGGTATTATTCCTCCTGATATTCTTATTCTTGCTGAAAAACCATCCCCCATGCCAATAAGGATATGGAACAGACTGAACCGTCGTTCCCATCAGGATAAGGATTCTCTTCAGATACGCCGGAAAATTCCAATTATAATCATTATAAAACTGATGAAGCATGAATACCATAAACAGAAGGAGAATACCGACGATATTAAAAAAGTGCATAAAAACTGAAGTTGTAAACGCAGAAGACAATCCCAGCAGCCCCATGCCAGCCAGGTAAGGGAGCGAGTGCTTCATAAGCCTATAATTAATCTTCTTCATAAACAATACGGCAAAAACAATAGTCACTCCTACACATATGGGAAATGTGATCCCGGATATATTCTTGTATAAGCAGAACGTAAAAATGATTCCATATATCAGGCTTAAGCCGCCAAAATACTTGTAATTCTCACGAAGCTTCATGATTAAAATATTTTCTTTCATAGACTGCACCTCCATAAAATCCATTCGTCTATTCTATTAACTAATCTTCCGGCAGATACTCTATAATATCTCCGGGCTGGCATCTTAACTCCCTGCAGATTGCCTCCAGTGTTGAAAACCTCACTGCCTTAGCCTTATTATTCTTCAATATAGACAGATTGGCCGGAGTGATATCAATCTTCCCTGCAAGCTCTGTAAGCCCAATCTTGCGCTGTGCCATCATCACGTCTATATTTATCCTGATTCCCACAGCATCACCCCCTTATATTGTCAGATCATTCTCTTCTTTATAATTCACCGCTTTGGCAAATACATGTGCAAGTACCTCACAAAAAAGAGATGCAATGAAGAATACAAGAACAATGATTCCCGTTGCAGGCGTCGGCATAACACATACCTTGATCACGAACATCACTACGATACAAAGACTTAATACCGCCATCGTGTTCAGGCTCCTGACATTCTCATATACAAAGCATGATTCCTGGATAACAGTCCGCATCATCTTACGGAGCTGCCTGATGATCAATATCCCAAATACCCCGGAAGCTCCGAATACCGCAAGCATAAACAGAAAATACTCGTTGATCACGCTTGAATAATATTTCCCAAGAAATTTTAAACTTAACGGAAGCGTTACAAATACCACCATCCCGCCATAGAACATAATATCCAGCACGATCTTCGTGAACCTGATAAGACGTTCGTCCATAAATATTCACACCCTTCATTCTCTGATGTGCCGATTATATCATAAATAATATTGTTTTTCAATGTTTTTTTATTGTTTTTCGATATATTATTATTGATATTCAAAAAAAGGCTGATGCAAAATGCATCAGCCTCTCTTAAGGTTCTAAACTTCTTCAGATTCTTCCTCCGTATCCAGCTCCGTCTCTTCATCGCCCTTTCTCACCTTCGCGATGCTTGCAACGATATCGCCTTCCTTAAGATCAATCAGCTTCACACCAGAAGTAACGCGGCCAAGCACAGAGATTCCGGAACATCTCATACGGATCACGATGCCTTCCGTATTGATGATCATAACCTCGTCGTCGTCATTGACAGCCTTAACACCGACTACATTGCCGGTCTTCTCGGTGATCTTATAACACTTGATCCCCTTGCCGCCTCGGTTCTGGCTAGTGAATTCTCCTATAGAGGTACGTTTCCCCATACCCCTCTCTGATACGATCAGAAGCTCAGCCCCTTGCGAATCCAACTGCATACCGATCACTTCATCCCGATCGGACAGATTCATTCCCCGGACTCCCATAGAAGTTCTGCCCGTCGGACGCACATCCTTTTCATCGAACCGGATGCACTGGCCATACTTGGTGATCAGGAATACGTCCTGGTCATTGTTGGTATATTTTACCTCGATCAGCTCGTCTTCTTCTCTGAGAGTGATCGCCGCAAGACCTGTCTTGCGCACGAATGCATATTCCTTGATCGGAGTCTTCTTGACTAATCCTCTCTTCGTCGCCATCAGCAGATATTCCCCGTCTCTGTAATCATCGATCGGGATCACCGCGCTGATCTTCTCACCGGGCATGAGCTGGAGCAGATTGACAATGGCTGTACCTCTGGATGTCCGGCTCGCCTCCGGTATCTCATACCCCTTCATCCGGTATACGCGTCCAGTGTTAGTGAAAAACATGATATAGTGATGAGTATGTGTCATGAATAATTCTTCTACATAATCTTCTTCCAAAGTCTGCATGCCCTTGATTCCCTTGCCGCCGCGGTTCTGAGACTTGAAGGTATCATTGGACATCCTCTTGATGTACCCTAATTTTGTCATGGTGATCACTACGTCTTCCTTCGGAATCAGGTCTTCCATGGATATGTCAAATTCATCGAACCCGATCGAGGTTCTTCTCTCGTCGCCGTATTTGTCGCGGATCACGAGTATCTCTTCCTTGATCACGCCAAGAAGCAGCTTCCTGTCCGCAAGAATCGCCTTCAACCTGTCGATCTGTTCCATCAGCTCGTTGTATTCTTTCTCAAGCTTCTCTCTCTCCAGACCGGTCAGAGCACGCAGACGCATGTCCACGATCGCCTGAGCCTGGACGTCAGACAGACCGAATCTCTCCATCAACTCCGTCTTAGCTGCCTGCACCGTCTGAGATCCGCGGATGATACGGATCACTTCATCGATATTGTCGAGGGCGATCAGCAATCCCTCTAAGATATGTGCTCTCTCCTGCGCCTTATTCAATTCATACTGCGTCCGGCGCGTAACTACCTCTTCCTGATGCTTCAGATAATGGTTCAGCATCTCCAGCAGATTCATGACCTTCGGCTGGTTATTGACAAGAGCGAGCATGATCACGCCGAAGGTATCCTGGAGCTGTGTATGTTTATACAACTGGTTCAGGATCACGTTTGCGTTCACATCTCTCCTCAGTTCGATGACAACACGCATCCCCTCGCGGCTGGACTGGTCGCTTAATTCTGTGATCCCTTCGATCTTCTTATCCCTTACAAGCTCGGCGATCTTCTCGATCAGCCTTGCCTTGTTCACCATATACGGAAGCTCCGTTACGACGATCCGGCTCTTACCATTGGGCATCGCCTCTATATCCGTAACCGCACGCACACGGATCTTACCGCGTCCGGTACGGTATGCTTCTTCAATCCCTCTCGTACCAAGGATCATACCGCCCGTAGGGAAATCCGGTCCCTTGATGACCTGCAGGATCTCTTCGATCGTAGTAACGCCCTTCTCCTCAATCTGGTCGTCGATGATCCTGACAACGGCATTGATCACCTCTTTCAGATTATGAGGCGGAATATTCGTCGCCATGCCGACAGCGATTCCCGACGTACCGTTCACCAGAAGATTCGGGAATCTTGCCGGCAATACCGTGGGTTCCTTCTCCGTCTCGTCAAAGTTCGGCACGAAATCAACCGTATTCTTATTGATATCCGCCGTCAGTTCCATGGATATCTTACTTAAGCGCGCCTCAGTGTAACGCATTGCGGCCGCTCCGTCCCCGTCTACAGAACCAAAATTCCCGTGCCCGTCTACAAGTGGATACCTGGTAGACCATTCCTGGGCCATATTGACCAGGGCACCATAGATGGAACTGTCTCCGTGGGGATGGTATTTACCCATGGTATCGCCGACGATACGGGCACACTTCCTGTGCGGCTTGTCCGGACCGTTATTCAGTTCTATCATGGAGTAAAGAATCCTACGCTGTACAGGCTTCAGGCCGTCTCTTACATCTGGCAGCGCCCGGGAAGCGATCACACTCATGGCGTAATCAATATAGGAGTTCTCCATCGTCTTCTTCAAATCAACCTCATGGACTTTGTCAAATATATTGTCTTCCATAAAATACTCCCTCTTTCTATACGTCCAGATTCTTTACATATTTCGCATTTTCTTCTATAAATTCACGCCTTGGCTCCACCTTATCCCCCATCAGGGTGGTAAATGTAAGGTCAAGCTCAGACGTAGTCTCCTCATCCATCGTCACACGAAGCAGGATCCTGTGTTCCGGATCCATGGTCGTCTCCCAGAGCTGGTCCGCATCCATCTCTCCCAGACCCTTGTAACGCTGGATCTTATTGCTGCCGTCGCGTCCGACATCCTGCAGAATGAGGTCTAACTCTTCGTCACTGTACGCGTACCATACCTTCTTGTTCTTCTCAAGCTTATAGAGAGGCGGCTGCGCCAGATACACATAGCCTTCCTTGATGAGGTCCGGCATAAACCGATAGAGGAAGGTCAGCAGCAGAGTACTGATATGGGCTCCGTCTACATCGGCATCCGTCATGATAATAATCTTGTGATAACGAAGTTTGGATATATCGAAATCATCATGGATCCCTGTGCCGAACGCTGTGATCATCGCCTTGATCTCCGCATTTCCATAGATCTTATCGAGCCTCGCCTTCTCCACGTTCAATATCTTGCCGCGCAGAGGCAAAATCGCCTGAGTAGAACGGTCTCTCGCAGTCTTCGCAGAACCGCCGGCGGAATCTCCCTCAACGATATAGATCTCGCAATTACTCGGATCCTTATCCGAACAATCCGCTAATTTGCCCGGAAGTGACATTCCGTCAAGCGCTGATTTCCTTCTGGTCAGATCCCTTGCTTTCCTCGCCGCTTCCCTCGCTCTCTGAGCCATCACCGACTTCTCAATCGTCATCTTCGCAACAGCCGGATTCTGCTCCAGATAAATCTCGAGCTGCCTGCTTACCACGCTGTCCACAGCTCCGCGCGCCTCGCTGTTGCCAAGCTTCTGTTTGGTCTGCCCCTCAAACTGAGGATCCTCGATCTTCACACTGATGATAGCGGTAAGCCCTTCCCTGATATCCTCGCCGGACAGATTCGGCTCACTGTCTTTTAACAGCTTATTCTTCCTCGCATAGTCGTTGAACGTCTTCGTCAGCGCATTCCTGAAACCCACCACATGAGTTCCGCCTTCCGGCGTAGTGATATTATTGACAAATCCATAAGTATTGTCACTGTAGGAATCATTGTGCTGCATCGCAACCTCCACGGCTACGTTATTCACAATCCCCTCACAGTAGATGATATCCTCATATAACGCTGTCTTGCTGCGGTTCAGATACTTGACGAATTCCTTGATTCCTCCCTCGTAATGAAAACTTTTCTCAACCGGTCCTTCCTCCGGCCTCTCATCCCGAAGCACGATCTTAAGCCCTTTGGTAAGAAACGCCATCTCACGGAAACGATGCTTCAACACGTCATAATCGAACACAGTATCCTCAAATATGGTATCATCTGGCAGAAATACCACCTTCGTTCCAGTCCTGTCAGCATCACAATCCCCAATGACATGCAGCTTTTCCACTACTTTTCCCCGCTCATAACGCTGCTTATAGATATGTCCTTCCTGAGAAATCTCCACCTCAAGCCAGTTCGACAGAGCATTGACAACCGAAGCGCCTACCCCGTGAAGACCTCCGGATACCTTATATCCCCCGCCTCCGAACTTGCCGCCGGCATGAAGTATGGTAAATACGACCTCCACCGCCGGGAGTCCTGCCTTGTGATTGATCCCCACAGGAATCCCCCGGCCGTTATCCACAACCGTTACAGAATTATCCTTATTGACCGTTACAAATATGGTATCGCAAAAACCAGCCAGGGCTTCATCTACAGAGTTATCCACAATCTCGTACACAAGATGATGAAGTCCGCGTGATGAGGTACTTCCAATATACATCCCCGGACGTTTTCTGACAGCCTCAAGCCCTTCTAATATCTGAATCTCGTCTGCACCATATTCATGCTGTACCTTTTCCGTACTCATTCTTATCCTCCTAGTTTTCATCCGTTACCTGCCCGCCATGGACATGGAATACTTTGTTGATATAGAAACGATGATTTACAAAATCTTCTACACCTGTACAGGTGATAAGTGTCTGTATATCATTTATACTGTCTAATAGATAGTTTTGCCTATGTTTATCGAGTTCAGACAACACATCATCAAGTAATAAAACAGGCGTATCCTTTGCCGCCTGTTTTACTAACTCAATCTCAGACAACTTCAAAGAAAGCGCGGCAGTCCTCTGCTGTCCCTGTGACCCGTAACGCCTGATATCCAGACCTCCCACCATAAAACAGATATCGTCTCTGTGCGGACCGGCCGACGTACTTTTAATGCGTATATCCCTTTCTCTGTTCTTCTGTAATGCCTGCTCCAATGTAAGATTGCCGTTGCTGGGTTCATAGATAACCTGTATCTCTTCTCTGTTTCCGGTTAACTTTTTGTGTATAGAAGAAATAATTTCGTTTACCCTATCAAGAAATTCCTTTCTTCTCTCTATGATCTTATCCCCATACTGGATCAACTGCATATCCCACACTTCCAATGTATCCTTGAGTTCCCCTCCTATCCCCATACTCTTAAGGAGATGGTTCCTCTGATTCACGATCCTGTTGTAATTCGTCAGATTACTCAGATACACTCTATCCAACTGCGACAGTTCCATATCAATGAACCTTCTTCTCTCTGACGGTCCATTCTTGATGATATTAAGATCTTCAGGTGAGAAAAATACAAAATTCACAATTCCAAATAATTCGCTCGCCTTGCGGATCGGCATCTTATTAATCGCAATTCCTTTGGGACTGTTCTTCTTGAGATGCATATCAAGCTGGTAATCTATACCATTCTTTTCCACAATCGCTTCGATATGCGATTCATCCTGTCCAAACCGTATCAACTCTCTGTCTTTGGCGCCTCTGTGGGATTTGGTAGTTCCGGATATATATACCGCCTCCAGAATATTCGTCTTGCCCTGCGCATTATCCCCATAAAATATATTGGCTGCGCCGTCGAAATCTAGTTTTAAAAGATCATAATTCCTGTAATTCTTAAGCTTTAGAGATCTTATCTTCAATTGACTATTTTCACTTCTTCCCCGTTGAAATTGATGATATCTCCCGCGTATAACTTGCGTCCTCGCCTGGTATCCGCTTCTCCGTTCACACAGACCATCCCCTCTGTGATCACTTCCTTCGCTTCCGCCCCGGACTCAACAAGACCGGACGCTTTCAAGGCTTGCCCCAGCTTAATATATTCATCCCTTAATCTAATAACATCCAATCTGATCTACCTCTCTGAACTATTATATCTAAACTACAGCGTTAAAATTAACCGGAAGAATCAGATAGATATAGCTCTCCTCATCATCCTTAATAAAACAAGGCGCCTTCGCATTCATCAGATACAGCACAACTTCTTCGTTGTCGATCACCCGGAGCGCATCGATCAGGAACTTCGGATTGAAGCCTATCAGCAGATCCTTGCCTTCTTTGTTGATATAGATCTCTTCATCCATGGAACCGATCTGTGACTTAATCTTAAGCTCCATCACTTCTTCGCCGATATTGATGATGATCGGCTTCTTGTCCCCCTCTTTTACCAGAAGAGTCGCACGGTCAATGGAATTGAGCAGCTCTTTCTTATTGATCCTGACCTTCGTCTCATAATCGTTGGAAAGCATCTGGTCGACCTTAAAATACTCTCCTTCAATCAGCCTTGACACTACCACTGTATTGTCGAATTCGAATACAATGTGATTACTGGTATAAGAGATATTCACCATACTCTCGGCCTCGCCCGATAATATCTTGCTGACTTCTATGAGAGTCTTGCCCGGTACGATCAGCTTCTTGTCGCCGACCTCGTCCTTAAGTTCCATCTTACGGATAGAGATCCGGTGTCCGTCCAGAGAGATTACTCTCAGGACATTATTCCTGATCTCGAATAATTCTCCCGTCATCAGCTTATTACTCTCAGTATCCGCAATTGAGAATATGGTCTGTCTGATCATTTCTTTCAAAGTAAACTGTGATATTTCTATAGATTCATCCTTCTCAATGATCGGAAGATAGGAGAATTCCTCTCCCGGCTTGCCTGCCAGGTCGAATTTGGCTTTCTCACAAGTGATCGTCGTCTGCAGATTCTCCTTCGTCTCGATGATCACCTCATTGTCCGGAAGCTTCCGGACAATCTCTGAGAATATCCTGGCATCGATCGCGATCATCCCTCTGTCAATGATCTCTCCTTCAACGTCTGTCTGTATGCCCAGTTCCATGTCATTAGCCGTCAATCTGATGATGTCATTCGTAGCATCAACAAGTATACATTCTAAGATTGGCATCGTTGTCTTAGAGGGAACAGCCTTGTATACAGTACTAACTCCCTTCGCAAGATTGGATTTGTTGCAGATTATCTTCATATGTGAAAAACTCCTTTCAGCGGGCAGCGGATAGATAAATATATCAAATAGTTCCGCCTTCTTCTTATTAGGGGCTGTGGAAAAGTGGAAAACCACCTCCACACCAGTAAACATCAGTGTTTTCAGAATTAAAAACTATGTGGATTGGAACAAGATAAGCTGTGGAAGCTGTGGTGAAAACTTTTCTTTGAAAACTTTTTTATTTCTTAAAAAAGGCTATTCTGAAGGTTATACACAAGTTATCTATAAGTTGTCCACAATGTTATTCACATTAAGCAGGATTGATCTTCTTCATAATAATGCTGATAGTATTATGAAGTGTCTCATCCTTGGCTATCTCTTTCTCGATCTTTTCTACTCCATACTTGATGGTGGAGTGGTCCTTACCGCCGAGTATGATGCCGATTGCCTGCAGCGGGGTCTCGGTAAGAGTCCTCATCAGATACATGGCGATCTGCCGCGGAACAGAGATGCTGGCGCTTCTCTTGTTGCCCTTAAGGTCGGCGATCGTAATATTGAAATGATCAGATACAATATCAAGGATCAGTTCGGGGGTTACTTCTCTGTTATTGTAAGAAGATATGATATCCTTCAATGCCTCGGCGGCAAGCGAGATATCAATCGTCTCGGTATTATTATCCAGCTTGTACAGCGCGATTAATTTGTTGAGAGAACCTTCCAGTTCACGGATGTTGGACTTGATGTTCTCTGCGATATATTTTAACACATCGGTAGGAATGTTGTATTTCTCCAGATGGTCCAATTCGATCTTCTTGCGGAGGATCGCCATACGCGTCTCGTAATCCGGCGCGGAGATATCCGCGATCAGTCCCCACTCGAATCTGGTCCGAAGTCTTGCCTCCAGTGTCTCGATGTCTTTGGGAGGCTTATCGCTGGAGATGATGATCTGCTTGCCGGACGTATGAAGATGGTTGAACGTATGGAAGAATTCCTCCTGCGTACTCTCCTTACCAATGATAAACTGGATATCATCGATAAGAAGCACGTCATTGTTACGGTATTTGTCACGGAACTCAGCCATAGCAGATTCGTTCTTGGCAGTCTTGCCGTTCTTCAGCGCTTCGATCAGTTCATTGGTGAATGTCTCGCTCGTAACATAAAGCACTTTCTTCTTAGAGTTCTTATTCAGTATAAAATGTGCGATAGAATGCATCAGATGCGTCTTCCCCAGTCCGACGTCTCCGTACAGGAATAAGGGATTGTACACTTCTCCCGGAGATTCGGCCACGGCAAGGGAGGCGGCATGGGCGAAATTATTATTGCCTCCGACTACGAAGGTGTCGAAGGTGTACTTCGGATTCAGACCTGCCTTCTCGCTGGCAGTCTTGCTCCGCTTCTTATGAGTTGCCTCAATAGACATGTTCCGGATCTCGCTGATCCTGGAATCGTCCTCAGAGATAAATACCACTTCGTAGTCTGTGCCTGTAATCTCGGAAATGCAGACCTTCAGAGGAAGAAGATATTTCTTCTCAATATATTCTACGCTTGCATTCATATTCACCAGTATAAATACTGTATTGTCTATTACCTCATATACTTTTAACGGTTGGATCCAGGTGGTAAATGAGACGTTGGATAATTCATGTTCTACTCTCAGATGCTCTATAATCTCCGTCCATTTTTCATTCACAATATCCATACTACGCAGACTCCTACTCTCTAAAATATATACTTCTCATCTGTCAGAGGGGTAAAAAAAGACAGCATGACCCCATATCCCCAGTTTCGTTCTTATTATTTTACATCAAAATATAAAATTAAGCAATCTCTAAATCAGTGTGGAAAACTCATTTCACAGTGGAAAAATGCATTTTTTCAATAAAAAGTAAGGCTAAATTTTTTATTTCCACAGCTTTTCCACATAAAATAAAGATATTATCCACAATTTGTGGATAAATAAATTCAAAAATGTGTAGGAATTGCTTGACTCAGAGCTATTTTTTCTATATAATCAAGGCTGATGTCTTAGGAAAATTTGTGGGAGTATTCCCTTATATATAAGGAGGTGGATATCGATGAAGATGACGTTCCAGCCAAAGAAGAGACAGAGATCTAAGGTTCATGGATTCAGATCCAGAATGAGCACCAAAGGTGGAAGAAAAGTACTTGCAAGCAGAAGAGCGAAAGGAAGAAAAGTATTATCAGCGTAGGCCGCATATATGTGGCCTTTTCTTCTATAAAAAATAGTTGAACAGGTGAATCAGACAATGAAATATTCCGAGTCATTGAAGAAAAACAGGGATTTTCAGCATATATATAGAAATGGGACATCCTATGCGAATAAATATCTGGTCATGTATGTACTTAAGAACCAGACCTTGAAAAACCGATTAGGAATATCTGTAAGTAAAAAAGTAGGCAACAGTATAGTCAGACACAGATTGACAAGATTGATCAGAGAAGGCTATAGACTGCAAGAAGATAGATTCCGATGTGGATTGGATATAGTAGTGATAGCAAGAACAGGCGCAAAAGACAAGAGTTACCGTGATATTGAAAGCGCAATGCTCCATCTGGGTCATCTTCATGATATTATAGATTAGGGGTAACGTAGTATGAAGAGAATTCTGTTAGGCTGTATCAGATTCTACCAGAAATATCTGTCCTCTCTGAAGGGATATTCGTCATGTATCTATTATCCTACATGTTCTCAGTATGCGGTGGAAGCAATCGAAAAGTATGGGGCTTTGAAAGGCGGTGCTTTGGCGGCATGGAGGATACTGCGTTGTAATCCATTTGCCAAAGGAGGTTATGACCCCGTTCCGTAGCATAAGAGATAATGGAGGAGATGAATATGGTATTTAGTTTACTATCAGCGGCAAACTGGCCGATCGTAGGTCAGCTCTGCTGGTTATTAGGTAAGGTCATGAACTTTATCTATACAATATTAGACAGTGCGCTGCCGAGCGACAACGGCCTGGTGGGCTTATCGATCATCTTGTATACGATATTCGTGTACACGCTGATGATACCGCTCACCATCAAGCAGCAGAGATCGCAGAAGATGACTTCTGTAATGAATCCGGAGCTTCAGGCGATCCAGAAGAAGTACCGCAATAAGAAGGACCAGGCGTCCATGATGAAGCAGCAGGAAGAGATGCAACAGGTGTATGACAAGTACGGTACTTCCATGATGGGAGGATGTCTTCCCCTTCTGGTGCAGATGCCGCTTCTGTTGGCTCTCTATCCTGTTATCTATAACATCCAGGGTTACGTTCCAGCAATCAAGGATGCACCGGCAACTGTCAACCGGTTCCTTACTATCCCGGATCTGACGATCGCTCCGATCACCATGATTAAGAACAGCGGAGATTATGGAATTGCACCTGCCCTTGTTATTATAACGGCAATTCTGCTTCCGGTGTTATCAGGAGCTACACAGTATTTGAGTGTCAAGATCTCGCAGGCTATCTCAGGCCAGGAGCTTGACAAGGATAACCCGATGGCAAGTACAATGAATACAATGAATGTAACGATGCCGTTATTCTCCGTATTCATGGTATTTTCGCTTCCTACCGGTATCGGTCTGTACTGGGTATTAAGTGCGGTTGTAAGGATCATACAGCAGGTGATCATCAACAAGCATTTGGCTAAGATATCTGTGGAGGAGCTGATTGAACGCAATAAGGAGAAGGCGGAGAAGAAGAGACAGAAACGCGGGGAGAAGGCAGAGAGAATCAATGCGATGGCACAGGCTAACACACGCAGCATCAAGGATTCTGCGAACCGCAGCGTATCAGGAATGAGTGAAAAAGATAAAGAGAAGAAAGTAGAACAGGCGAGAACAAGTGCTGAGAATGCTAAGCCAGGAAGTTTAGCGGCAAAGGCAAACATGGTTAAAAAATACAATGAAAGTAATTAGGGGGCGTTAATCATGGAATATATTACTGTATCGGCAAAGACATTGGACGACGCGATCACGGAAGCATTGATTCAGTTAGGAGTGACCAGCGATCAGTTAGATTATCAGGTAATTGAGAAGGGAAGCGCCGGATTCTTAGGAATCGGGATGAAGCAGGCTGTGATCAAAGCGCGGAGAAAAGGGGAGATCAAGGAAGAAGAGCCTGAGATAGAGCTTCCGAAGGTGGATGTTTCTCTGGTGAAGGAGCCATTGAAGAAGGAACCCAGGAAAGATACAGTGAAGCATGAGAAGGAAAATGTTAAGAGAGAGCCAGAGAAGAAGGAGCAGGTGAAAAAGGAATCTGCCAAGAAAGAATCCCCAAAGAAGGAATCCAAGAAGAAGCCGTCTCAGAAGGAGAAGAAAGAGACTGTAAAGGAACAGCCGGAAGCGAATGCTCCGGCCAAGAAGGAAGCGGAGCTTGCGAAGGTAGAGAGTCAGACGATAGAAGCATGTGAGAAATTCATCAGCGATGTACTGAAGGCAATGGGTATGGATGATGTCAAGGTGACATCTTTGATCGATGAAGAAGGCGCCCTCTCTATTGATATGGAAGGCAGTAATATGGGCATCATGATCGGAAAGCGCGGACAGACCCTGGATTCTCTGCAATATCTGACAAACAGAGTAGCCAATAAGATGCAGGACGGATATGTACGAGTGAAGCTTGATACGGAGGATTACCGCAGAAGAAGGAAAGAGACGCTTGAGAATCTTGCTAAGAATATCGCAAGTAAGGTAAAGAGAAGCAGGAGGACCGTGTCGCTTGAGCCGATGAATCCATATGAGAGAAGGATCATTCATTCGGCGCTGCAGGCTGATCCTGCGGTTTCCACACATAGCGAAGGTGAAGAACCTTATAGGAGAGTAGTCGTTACTCTGGTACGTAATAGGTGAGATGACAGGAGATAGGGGTGTATGAGGCCCCTATTTTTCTATATTGATATCTTTTTTTGGCAACATCGGCAAAAGGGAGGCGGAAAATGTGCAGAATTATGAAGCTACGATCGCTGCGGTCTCTACTGCTGTAAGCAATGCAGGTATCGGAATCGTGAGGATGAGCGGACCGGAAGCATTTGCAATTGCAGACAGAGTATATAAGGGGAAGAAGGAAAAGAGGCTTAGCGGTCAGAAGTCTCATACAATTCATTATGGATATATTATGGATGGAGAATTTATGATCGATGAGGTCCTTGTGATGCTTATGCGGGGACCTCATAGCTATACGGGTGAGGATACGGTAGAGATCAACTGTCACGGAGGAGTATATGTTGTAAAGCGGATATTAGAACTATTGATCTCCAGGGGCGCAAGACCTGCGGAACCCGGAGAATTCACGAAGAGAGCTTTTCTGAACGGGAGGATAGATCTGTCACAGGCAGAGGCGGTAGGGGATCTGATAGTCTCGCAGAATCAGTATGCACTTCGGAATTCTGTCAGTCAGTTAAGAGGAAATATCAGGGATAAGATCACCGGGATCAGAGAACAGATTATCTATCATACTGCATTTATAGAGACTGCCCTTGATGATCCTGAGCATATCAGTGTGGACGGATATGGGGATAAGTTAAGGGAAATTGTGGAAAATCTGCGGAAAGAGATTCAGAAGCTTATAGATACCTATGACAGCGGAAGAATTATGAAAGAAGGAATACAGACTGTTATCCTGGGCAGGCCAAATGCCGGTAAATCATCTCTTATGAATGTACTTCTGGGGGAAGACAGGGCAATCGTAACGGATATTGCGGGGACGACCCGTGATATTCTGGAAGAACATATCAATCTTGAAGGGATATCCTTAAATATCGTAGATACTGCGGGAATCAGACAGACTCAGGATGTTGTAGAGCAGATTGGTGTAGAGCGTGCCAGGAGTTATGCGGATCAGGCAGATCTGATCATATATGTCATAGATGCCTCTATGCCGCTGGATGAGAGCGATCATGAGATCTTGCGGCTGATAGAAGGAAAGACTTCTATCATTCTGCTGAACAAATCTGACTTGGATATGGTGGTGACAGAGGCAGATGTTGAAAGAACATATTTTGCAAGCAATCCTTCAATTGAAAATGTAAAAGAAATAAAAAAGTTTACAATCCCTGTTATTTCGATTTCTGTAACGGAGAAAAATGGTATTAATCTGTTGAAAGAAACTTTAAAGTTAATGTTTTTTGAAGGAAATCTTGCATTTAATGATGAGATTTATATTACAAATATACGTCAGAAGACAGCCCTTTGGGATGCTTTTTCATCCTTGGAAAAGGTTATAGATAGTATAGAAGCAGGTATGCCGGAGGATTTTTATTCGATCGATCTGATGGATGCTTATGAGGCGCTTGGAAGAATTACTGGTGAGACGATGGGAGAGGATTTGGTCAATGAGATATTCAGTAAATTCTGTATGGGTAAATGAGGATGGATATGATGTAGCTGTGATTGGAGCGGGGCATGCAGGCTGTGAGGCGGCGCTTGCTTCTGCAAGACTTGGTTTCCGTACGATCGTATTTACGGTCAGTGTGGACAGTATTGCGCTGATGCCCTGTAATCCGAATATAGGAGGAAGCTCTAAGGGACATCTGGTGAGAGAGGTAGATGCCCTTGGAGGAGAGATGGGGAAGGTGATAGACCGTACCTTCATCCAGTCGAAGATGCTGAACAAGTCAAAGGGACCGGCAGTTCACTCGCTTCGGGCGCAGGCGGATAAGGCGCAGTATAGTCGGGCTATGCGCCAGGTATTGGAGCGTCAGGAGAATCTGGAGATCAAACAGATGGAAGTAGTGAAGATCTTGGCAGAAGAGGGGAAGGTTACAGGTGTGCAGACATACTCGGGGGCCGTCTATCCCTGCCGGGCGGTAATCCTGTGTACGGGGACATATCTGAAGGCCCGCTGCATCTATGGTGAAGTGAGCAGCAATACAGGACCGAACGGACTTCAGGCTGCGAATCATCTGACAGACTCTCTGAAAGAATTGGGAATTCGGATGTATCGTTTTAAGACGGGAACTCCGGCGCGGATTGATAAGAATTCGGTTGATTTCAGTAAGATGGAAGAACAGTTTGGAGACGAGAGGGTTGTTCCGTTCTCATTTACAACGAATCCGGAAGATGTACAGATTGACCAGGTATCGTGTTGGTTGACTTATACGAATCAGAAGACACATGATATTATAAGAAAGAATCTGGATCGTTCTCCGTTGTTCTCCGGGATGATAGAGGGAACGGGGCCAAGATATTGTCCGTCGATCGAAGATAAGGTGGTCAAGTTCGCAGACAAGGACAGGCATCAGGTATTCATCGAGCCGGAAGGGATAGAGACGAACGAGATGTATATCGGCGGGATGTCCAGTTCTCTGCCGGAGGATGTACAGTATGCAATGTACAGAACGGTACCCGGACTTGAGAATGTGAAGATCGTAAGAAATGCTTACGCCATAGAGTATGATTGCATTGATGCGAGACAGTTGAAGCCATCTCTGGAATTCCGTAATATTGATGGATTATTCAGCGGCGGTCAGTTCAACGGGAGTTCCGGTTATGAGGAAGCGGCGGCGCAGGGGTTGGTCGCGGGGATCAATGCGGCAAGAAAATTACAGGGGAAGGAGCCGGTTATACTGGATCGGTCGGAGGCTTATATAGGAGTGCTGGTTGATGATCTTGTGACCAAGGAGAGCCATGAGCCTTACAGGATGATGACTTCCAGGGCAGAATACAGATTACTTCTCAGACAGGATAATGCAGATCAGAGATTGACGAAGCTGGGATATGAGATAGGTTTGATTTCCCGGGAGAGATACGAAAGGCTTCTTAAGAAAGAGGAATTAATAAGTGCAGAGATAGAACGTCTTAATCTTACAAATGTAGGAAATACAGATAATGTTCAGGCCCTGTTAAAAAACTGCAAGAGCGCTCCTCTTGCGTCAGGAGCTTCATTCGCCGAGTTGATCCGCCGTCCGGAACTGTCTTACCGTATGCTGGAAGAAATAGATGAAAAGCGTTCAAGATTTCCGGAGGAATTAAGCGATGAAGTAATCGATCAGGTGGAAATATCAATTAAGTATGAGGGGTATATCAGCAGGCAGAAGAAACAGGTAGAGCAGTTTAAGAAGCTGGAGAATAAGAAAATTCCGGAAGATATAGATTATGATAAGGTCAAGAGTCTTCGGATCGAGGCGGTACAGAAGCTGAAGGAATATAGTCCTGTTTCAATCGGACAGGCTTCCCGTATATCGGGAGTATCGCCTGCGGATATATCGGTGCTGCTGGTATATTTGAGCGGAAAGTAGATTTTATTAGAGGAGAAATTGTGGATAATATATTAGATAAGAAATTAAGAGATATTGGTATTGAATTGAATAACAGACAGTTAGAACAGTTTAATAAATATTATGAGTTGTTGATTGAATGGAATAAGATAATGAATCTCACAGGAATCACAGAATATGAAGAGGTGGTTGAGAAGCATTTTGTAGACAGCCTTGTTCTCGTCAAAGTATGTGATGTGAAGGATATCCATACATTGATCGATGTAGGAACAGGAGCAGGTTTTCCAGGAATCCCATTGAAGATTGCATTTCCTCATATCAGAGTTACGTTATTGGATTCTCTCAATAAGAGAATCAAGTTTCTGAATCATGTGATTGATGAGCTTGAATTGAAAGAAGTCTGTACGATTCATGGAAGAGCGGAAGATTATGCCCGTCAGGAAGATTATAGAGAGTCTTATGATCTGTGTGTATCGAGGGCAGTTGCTAATTTGGCGACTTTGTCGGAATACTGTTTGCCATATGTTAGAACAGGAGGTTTATTCATCTCTTACAAGTCTGGGGATATCGATGAGGAGATGGAAGGTTCAGAAAAGGCGATTCAACTCTTGAGCGGAAGAGTTGAAGAAGTAGTAAGGTTTCATCTTCCTGGAACTGATATATACAGATCTTTTGTTAAGATAAATAAAGTGAAAAAATGTAGTATGAAATATCCAAGGAAAGCAGGACTTCCTGGAAAAGAACCGATAAAATAAAAAATGTTTCACGTGAAACAAAAAGAGGCTGTTGAGATAGATTCAAACAGCCTCTTTTTATTCCTGCGAGCAACGAGCCAAGCGGGCATCTTGCATGCACATTTGGCGACTGCAGCGGGGTCTTTGACTAACATTCATCATCCAGGAAAATTTCAATCTGATTCATAAATTCTTGAGGTTTTTCCAACTGCGGAAGCAGTTTTGTTTTTTCTATTGTGTCCACCTCTATAGAAGGAAGAATCTTCTGATAGGTTCCAGCAATTTCAATATTTTCATCCGTCTCTTTTCCTATTATAATATAGATACTATTCGTCAATGATTTCAGACAGTGATTCAGATTCATGGTAGTGTAGTGACCATTTAAACTGGCAAAAAGATAACGGGGAGAACCATTTCCCATATGAGCTGCTTCATAGTAGGTTTGTATTAACTCATCTTCTATATTATTTTTATCATAGAAGTAGCATTCTTCAAATAAATTTTCAATCATTGTTTTACGTGTCAGTATATTATATAAGAAGGTTCCGATTATTGGAGTACTGATCAGATTCGTAGATATCTTATTCCGTTTCGTAGGTATTCTCGATAATTCTTTTATATCAGTAGGATTTATCAATATAATTTTCTTAATAATAGAATCATCATTATTACATGCTGAAATAACAAATGAACCCGATTCACCGGTTGCGATTACATTTGTCTTTTGTCCTATCACACGCTTAATAAAATCGCTGATCAACTGAGCGTATAAATAATTAGTATATGTAAGATTAGGTTTGTCAGAGCGTCCGCATCCAAGTAAGTCTATACGATAAACAGTATTCGTCTTGGACAGTTGTTTTAGAACTCTGTTCCATTCATGGCCAGAACTGAAGGTGTTCAGATCATGAATCAAAAGAAGAGGATAGCCATTCCCAGTCTTTTTATAATATATTTTCCCAAATTTCCAATCATAGTAAGTGCCGGAAGGGTTGTCCAATAAATTATCCAGTGATGCAGAATAGTAAATGAACTTGTTGATAATATGAATAATAAGTGCAGATGTACTTGACAATGTAATTCCAGTTATAATTTTCTTTTTCAGACTCATGCATTTTTTCCTTTCATGAAGAACAATGAACTGTTGCTTATAATCATTATACTATAGAATAAAATCAATGTAAATGTTTCACGTGAAACATTATTCGTCAAAAATATGTGTGTGTTATACTTTTAGCTGTTAGTATAGGGCCTAGTGATCGAAGCAGAATGTAAATAAAACATTCTATTGTTCTATAGTGTTATAAGTTTGATGTCTTGTTATTTGCCGCGGGATGTTTGACTCTTAAAAAATCTTCAACTAAAAAATAAATGTTTCACGTGAAACATTTATATAAAACAGAAAAAATTATATTATATAAAACATTTGCTAGCTTACCGGATTGAAAAGTGATATACTTAACCCATGAGAAAAGAGAGGTGATAAATAGATGGGAAGAATTATAGCAATTGCCAACCAGAAGGGCGGAGTTGGAAAGACAACGACGGCAATTAATCTGTCGGCTTGCCTTGCCGAAAAGGGACAAAAAGTTCTTGCTATCGACATGGATCCACAGGGGAATATGTCTAGTGGACTAGGGTTAGATAAGGATTCTATAGATAAAACAATTTATGATATGATAATTGGAGAAAATGATGTTGAGGAAGTAATTGACCATGGAACTATTGATAATTTGGACATACTCCCTTCTAATGTTGATCTGTCGGCAGTTGAGATTGAACTGATTGACGTGGATAATAAAGAATTTATTGTTAAAGATGCTATTCAGAAAATCAGGGACAACTATGATTATATCATTATAGATTGTCCGCCGTCATTAAGCTTACTTACAATTAATGCAATGACTACAGCCGATTCTGTATTGGTTCCGATTCAATGCGAGTATTATGCGTTGGAAGGATTGAGCCAATTGATACATACGGTTGAATTGGTGAAGGAAAGATTGAATTCGATTCTTGAGATAGAAGGAGTTGTATTCACGATGTATGATGCAAGGACGAATCTATCCTTACAGGTTGTGGAGAATGTTAAGGATAATCTGCAGCAGAATATCTATAAGACAATTATTCCAAGAAATATCCGTCTTGCAGAGGCGCCAAGTTATGGAACTCCGATCAATCAATATGATCCAAAATCAGCAGGAGCGGAGAGTTATATGAGACTTGCGGAGGAAGTAATAGAAAAGAAATCATAAAGGGAGGATATAATGGCGGTAAAAAAGAAAGGATTGGGGAAAGGGCTGGACAGTCTAATTCCTGATAATAGGGGGGCAAAAACAGCAGAACCAGAATTACAATCGGAAAAGACGCCAGAAGAAGAACAGAAATCCGGCGGACAGATGATGAAAATTAATATGGTAGAACCGAACCGAGATCAGCCGCGTAAGAACTTTGAAGAAGATGCTTTGCTGGAACTGGCGGATTCTATCAAGCAGTTTGGAATAATTCAACCGTTGATTGTCGGAAAGAGAAAAGACTATTATGAGATCATCGCCGGTGAGAGGAGATGGCGTGCCGCCAAGATGGCCGGTGTCAAGGAAGTACCGGTAATCATCAAAGAATATTCAGAACAAGAGATTATAGAAATCGGTCTGATCGAGAATATTCAGCGGGAGAATCTGAATCCTATAGAAGAAGCCATGGCATTCAAGAGACTTTTGGAAGAATTCAATCTGAGACAGGACGATGTGGCAGAACGGGTATCGAAGAGCAGAACGGCCGTAACGAACTCTATGAGACTGTTGAAGTTGGACGAGAGAGTTCAGCAGATGATCATAGATAAGATGTTAAGTACTGGTCATGCAAGGACACTTCTGGCAATTGATGACAAGGAACAGCAATATACATTAGCTAATAAGATCTTTGACGAGAATCTGAGTGTGAGGGAGACAGAGAAACTGATCAAGGATCTTAAGAATCCGAAGAAGCCGAAAGAGAAGAAAGTTATAGAGAATAGTTTCTTATATAGAGATTTTGAAGATAGAATGAAGGAAATAATGGGGACGAAAGTCAGTGTTGCTTCTAAAGGAAATGGGAAAGGGAAGATAGAGATAGAATATTATTCTGACAGAGACTTAGAACGAGTGTTCGAGATGATAATGAGTATACGAAGGGAAGACTGATATATGGAAAGTAAGATACTGGTTACATTAGGAATAGACCCGGCATACATACTTTTGTTCCTGTTAATTCTGATCGTTGTTCTTTTTGTTCTATATGTGAATCTTACAGTGAAATACAATAAGCTGCAAAGTAGTTATAATACGTTTATGAAGGGAAGAAATGGGAAAACTCTTGAAGACAGCTTGAAAGAAAAATTCGGTGAAGTAGATTCCATTCTTAAGGTTACAAAGCAGAACCGCGCAGATATTAAAGAATTGATCAAGAGGGAAGATAAGAATTTCCAGAAGACAGGTATTGTAAAATATGATGCATTTAACGAGATGGGCGGCAAACTGAGCTTCGCAGTTGCATTGCTGGACAGCCATAATAACGGATGGATCCTAAATGCAATGCACAGCCGGGAAGGATGTTATACTTATATTAAGGAGATTGTCAAGGGAGAGAGTTATGTTGAGTTAGCCGAAGAAGAAGCAGAGGCATTGGACAAGGCGATCTTCGAAGATGAATAACAGTTGAATATCGAATAGGAGCAAAGGAGGAGCAGAAATGCTAGATATCAAATTTGTAAGAATGAATCCGGATGTAGTAAAGGAAAATATTAAGAAAAAGTATCAGGATGAGAAATTACCTCTGGTGGACGAAGTATTAGAATTAGATCAGCGGAATAGAGATATAAAGCAGGAGGTAGAGGGACTCCGTGCAGAACGCAATAAGATCTCCAAGCAGATCGGCGCATGTATGGCACAGGGCAAGAAGGAAGAAGCAGACGAATTGAAGAAAAAGGTTCAGGAGAATGCTGACAGAGTAGAATCCTTATCTGCGGAAGAGAAGAAGGTAGAAGCAGATATCAAGAAGATCATGATGACGATCCCGAACATCATCGATCCTTCCGTGCCGATCGGAAAAGACGACAGCGAGAATGTGGAAATACAGAAATACGGGGAGCCGGTTGTTCCTGATTACGAAATTCCTTATCACACGGATATTATGGAGAAGTTCAGCGGAATCGATCTTGAGAGCGCCGGGAAGGTGGCAGGAAATGGATTCTATTATCTGATGGGTGATATTGCCAGACTTCATTCGGCGGTATTGTCCTACGCCCGCGACTTCATGATCGGACGCGGATTCACCTATTGTATACCTCCGTTCATGATCCGGAGCAATGTGGTGACAGGTGTTATGAGCTTTGCGGAAATGGACGCCATGATGTATAAGATAGAAGGAGAAGATCTGTACCTGATCGGAACCAGCGAACATTCTATGATTGGAAAATACATCGATACGATGTTGAATGAAGATCAGCTTCCGCAGACATTGACCAGCTATTCTCCTTGCTTCCGTAAGGAAAAAGGATCGCACGGCATAGAGGAGAGAGGCGTGTACAGAATCCACCAGTTCGAGAAGCAGGAGATGATCGTGGTATGTAAGCCGGAAGAGAGTATGAAATGGTATGATAACCTGTGGCAGAATACGGTAGATCTGTTCCGTTCCATGGATATTCCGGTACGCACCCTGGAATGCTGTTCCGGAGATCTTGCTGATCTGAAGGTTAAGTCCTGTGATGTAGAAGCGTGGTCTCCAAGACAGAAGAAGTATTTCGAAGTAGGAAGCTGTTCAAATCTTGGGGATGCCCAAGCAAGAAGACTTGGTATCCGTGTCAGAGGAAAAGATGGAAAATATTTTGCCCACACCTTGAATAATACGGTTGCGGCTCCTCCAAGAATGCTGATTGCGTTCCTCGAGAATAATCTCCAGGAGGATGGATCAGTCAGAGTGCCGGAAGTTCTGCGGCCATACATGGGCGGATTAGAGAAACTTACACCTAAAAAATAGCATTTATAAGGAAAATATAATATGCATCAATATCTGAAAGCCATCGGATTTGGCAATATTAGCAGCAAGAAAGAACTAAGAGAGATTCTGACAGATGTAAGGGATTCATTTACACAGCACGACCTGATCGCACAGGATACGGAGATGGATTTCTGCGAGTACCAGAAAGAGTATGGGGCAGGGATGGGCATCACGATATGCGGCGATATGAGTATCCATGAAGAGTTCGAGAAGAATTATTACTATCCGTATTTCTACGGAACGGGTATTACCAGTCATGCAGATGTGTATGTGGAGCGGCGCATGGACAAAGAAGCCTATGCCGGAATCTGTGAAGATGTCAAGGTGGGGATCAATCTGATCTTCCACCTTCAGAATACAGTAGAATTTATCAAAGAACGACAGAGAGCAAGAAGTACAGTAAAATATAAGTCTGTTACGCTATCCGGATTATGCAATGGGGGGACGATCCTTCTCCCGGTCCTGAAGGATAAGAGACAGAAAGAAAGGCAGAAAGAAGAAGTTCAAAATCGTATGATGCTTGTGAGCGCAGCCAGAATGGGAGATCCGGAAGCGATTGAAAATCTGACAATGGATGATATTGATACATATTCCAAGGTATCACAGAGACTGGTCAGTGAAGATGTATTCAGTATCGTAGAGACATATATCATGCCATACGGCATAGAATGCGACCATTATTCCATTATGGGAGAAATTCTGGAGCTGCAGAGGATTACGAATGAGTATTCAAAAGAAGAGATCTATGTGATGAAGCTGGATGTCAATGAACTGACCTTCGATATCTGTGTGCCTGTGAAGAATATAGTAGGAGATCCTGCTGTGGGAAGAAGATTCAAAGGAAATATGTGGCTTCAGGGCAGGATAAATTTCTGATCATATTGTATGAAAAGGTTCAGTACATGAAAAGAATATGTACTGGACCTTTTATGATATTATGACATCAGGTTACTTTTCACACCCATGCCAGTAATAGGATTTTAGAAAGTGTTGGTAAATGTGGTGAAATTGAAAAAATTTTATCCACAGTAAATGACACGTTTGAGGACAAAATGTTATTAACATTTTGTCCTCAGGTACTTCTTGTGGATAGCATTTCCTATTTTCTGTTTTTCGTCTTAAAATCCTCCTTCTCACATCTCTTTCTGCGTGGTTTGATATCCATTTGTCTTGAAAAGTCAACAATTTATCCCTGGCAAAATGACGAATGCCAGATTTCATTCATTCGCTTTTTTTCCAGGTTTCTGCTATACTTTTTTTATTACAAGTGCGGAGGCGGCAATGAGTAAAGAAACATCACTTATAAAAAAATATGAATTGCAGATCTCTAAATTGGAGAATGCTCTTAAAGAAGCAGAAAATGTAATCCGAATCCGGGAAAAATGTATTCGGACTTCGGAAGAGCTTCTTGAACAGAAAGAAGAATATATTTCCATGCTGACATTACAACTGGAAGAGATAATAGAATTAAGCAGAACGATGGCACAGGTATTAGATTCCCGCCCCTAATTCATCAAAGGAGATTACAGATGAATCCATTTGAATATACAAGTGCATTACAGTACAAAGTGAAATCACTGGCACAGCAGATCGCCGAATTTAAATCCGGCGAGAGATATCGGAAATTAGAAGAAGAATATAAGAGCATTATCCGGAAACTTGAAAAAAATATCCGGGAATTAAAACAAGAATTAGCACAGGCACGTAAGGAGATCCGGTCTGTCCGGAATCAATGGATGGAAGCAAATGATGATCTTTGTTACTATTCACAGTCGGTTTGATGGATCGACAAATAAAGCGGAGCTGCAACACCGCTTTCAATGTTCTGATGTGTTTTTAGGAAGATTAGACCGAGAAGATTTCGGCAACCGTATAAGGATTCCTTCGCATAATCGTTGCAACGCTTCGATTTCATTGATGCCATTACGACGGCAGGTTTCGATGTATGTTCGGTTGAGCGCATGGTTATCGGCCGCTGTCTCTGATTCAAACTGTCCCGATATTTTCATGTGGGATTTTACACCTCGAAGCCCGCGTTCACTGAGATTATTGGTGGTCGGCAGACTGAAATCCTCAACCCACAGGAAATAGTTTCTGCGGTATTGGGCAATTCTGGTAAGCAGAGTCCGCTCAAAGGATGCCCCGTAGTTGTTTGGATCAGACTCATTTTCACTCCATCCGTTTTTAAGGTATTCATCTATTTTATGATGAAACTCGTTTATGCAGGCTTCGCTGAAAGAACCCTCGCCCCGGGCTATGGCATCATTGCGATCCTTGATGGTTGCGCTGATATGCTTTTTCAGATCATCAGACCATTGATGGCAGGTATCATCCGTATTCTTCTGGCAGTCACGCTGAAGATGCTGATTACACTTGATATTCTCAAAGCTGTACTTTTCATTGTAGTTTACGGTGTTATGGTCGTGCATGGTTTTGGTATCCGATGTCAGGAGATTCAGTACATTGTCGTCATCAAGGCTTTCCATGTCTTTGTGTGCATGCGCTGTATAGTAGGCAATAGACTCGTCTCCATAAAATCGGAAACATGCTCTTTGCGCAAGAATGAAGATGACCGTGTCGTCCCAGTAAACGATCTTTCTTGTGATCAGGACAAGCTTCAGATCCTGGCGAAACTGGCGGAGCCCATTTGCGGCACGGGCCTGGAGTTTCGCAATGTATCCCTCACAGGGCATTAATTCACCGCCGGTGATTCCGGCAAGAAACATGGATGCTTTGTTCATAGCGGCATTGACGGTATTTGTGAGTGATAAAGCAAAAGCCTGCAATCCGCTGCCATACTGAACCTTCTCCTTGAGGTTTGGGGGTATCTGTGACCGGAATACAGTGCCGCAGTTGCTGCATTCGTAATAAAAGAATTCGTGTTTGATCTTAACGACTTTAATGCGTACATCGTATTCAAATTTGACTTCGGACTCGCCGGTTGGGGCGCAGTCTGTAAGCCCGCATTTTGGACAGCATTCATCGTCCTGTAATGGGTGCCCAACGGTATCTGTGATCTCAGATTCCTCCGGCGCTTCAAGGGCTGCTTTGGGATGTCCAGGCTGTCCGCCTTTCTTCCTGCCTGAACTGCGGCGGGAGTTCCGGTATATTTAATCATAGATCACAGGGGCCTTCTTAAAGTATTGGAGATGGAAGTGCATACTTTTTCATATGCCCTGATAGTAGCTTTTAGGATTTTCACCTCAGACTGTAAAGAGGCGATTTCTGTTTCTTTCTCGGAAATGATTTTTTGAAAATCTCTGTTCCTTGCAGAAGCAGTATCTACTTCCGTGGTGGTAACATTTTTCGAAGATGCTGTTCTGCCCCTGCGACCGGAAGATGGGATCAATTCCTTTGTTTCGGGATCGAGGGTACCAAGATATTTCCTCTTCGGTCTTGATTGCTTGGTAACAGGGTCATAGTGGGAGTAGATTCGTAAACCCGGGTCTTTCCTGATTTTTTATCGAAGTGTTTAACAATAGTAGGCATAACGGTTTCTCCTTTCAATAGTGGCTGTATATATTATATTACAACCACTACAAAAAAGTCAACATGTAGTGGCTATATTTATTAATAAATAAAACCACCAAAAACAGTGCATTATGCCAATAAAAAAGCCACAATGGGAATTCATTAAACATCAGAAATTAAAATGGCTGTGAATGGTAACTGATCTTTACCACGAATGTCAGAAAGAACTTGACAGGAAAGACCGTCTCATTGCAAAGCTCAAAAAAGAGAATCTGGAAGTTGTTCGCCAGAGAGATGAAGCATTAGATAAATGCCGTGATATGAGACGGGAATTCTACCGGGTAGGGGCGGAACTGGAAAAAGAAAAAGGCCTGAACCAAAAACTGACTGCGCAGGTCAATATGGATTTTGAGAATTCCTCCATCCCCTCTTCCCAGCAGAAACCCGGCAGGAAAAAAATCCCGAACAGCCGGGTAAAAACTGACCGGACACCAGGCGGACAGCCAGGACATGCCGGACACCGCAGGAAGCTCCATGCCGTAACAGAGACACATGAAATCCCTGCGCCTGCAAAATACCTGGATAGCAGCCGACTGAGTATTATAGGGAAGGGTATAATCTATTTCTCCGGTTAAGGGAATATAAAGAAAGTGAATTATTGTTCCTGCATGATAAACGGGTTCCAGCCAATAATTCCCTATGTGAAAGAGTGGCAAGAGTCTATAAACGAAAACAGAAGCAGGCAATTACTCTGCGAAGCCAAGAAAGTTTAAACGATATTTGTGATGGCTTGAGCATAGTCTATTTGTTACGCTCACGGAATGTAGATGTATATCAGAAGATATCAGAAATATATGAAAGGAAACGCCCGCCCAAAATAAAACAGGAAAAGGTTGTTGCTAAAGATTAACACCAAAGCAGCAACCTTTTTCTTTATTATACAGATGGCGTGGGTGTGAAAAGTAACTTTTTTTGTTACTTTTCACACCCACGCCAGTAATAGGCTTTTTAGAAAGTGTTGGTAAATGTGCTGAAATTGAAAAAATTTTTATCCACAGTAAATGATACGTTTGAGGACAAAATGTTAATAATATTTTGTCCTCAGGTATTTCTTGTGGATAACATTTTCTCCTTTCTGTTTTTCGTCTTAAAATCCCTTCTCACATCTTTTTCTGCGTGGTTTGATATCCATTTGTCTTGAAAAATCAACGATTTATCCCTGGCAAAATGACGAATACCAGATTTCCTTCATTCGCTTTTTTTCCAGATTTCTGCTATACTTTTTTTATTACAAGTGCGGAGGCAGCAATGAGTAAAGAAACATCACTTATAAAAAAATATAAATTACAGATCTCTAAATTGGAGAATGCTCTTAAAGAAGCAGAAAATGTAATCCGAATCCAGGAAAAATGCATTCGGACTTCGGAAGAGCTTCTTGAACAGAAAGAAGAATATATTTCCATGCTGACATTACAACTGGAAGAGACAATAGAATTAAGCAGAACGATGGCACAGGTATTAGATTCCGCCCCTAATTCATCAAAGGAGAGTACAGATGAATCCATTTGAATATACAAGTGCATTACAGTACAAAGTGAAATCACTGGCACAGCAGATCGCCGAATTTAAATCCGGCGAGAGATACCGGAAATTAGAAGAAGAATATAAGAGCATTATTCGGAAACTTGAAAAAAATATCCGGGAATTAAAACAAGAATTAGCACAGGCACGTAAGGAGATCCGGTCTGTCCGGAATCAATGGATGGAAGCAAATGATGATCTTTACCACGAATGCCAGAAAGAACTTGACAGGAAGGACCGTCTCATTGCAAAGCTCAAAAAAGAGAATCTGGAAGTTGTTCGCCAGAGAGATGAAGCATTAGATAAATGCCGTGATATAAGACAGGAATTCTACAGGGTAGGGGCTGAACTGGAGGAAGAAAAAGGCCTGAACCAAAAACTGACTGCGCAGGTCAATATGGATTTTGAGAATTCATCCATCCCCTCTTCCCAGCAGAAACCCGGCAGGAAAAAAATCCCGAACAGCCGGGTAAAAACTGACCGGAAACCAGGCGGACAGCCAGGCCATGCCGGACACCGCAGGAAGCTCCATGCCGTAACAGAGACATGAAATCCCTGCGCCTGCAAAATACCTGGATAAAGAGAATTATTATGAGACAGGAAAAATCATTCGGAAACAGAAAGTGGTCATCCAGATGTCTGTAGCGGTCATGGAATATACGACAAAGGAATACCGTGACAAAAGAACCGGAGCCCGTGTACATGCTCCATTTCCAGAAGGATATATTAATGAAGTGAACTATGACGGGACGGTGAAGGCACTTGCCTTTCTCCTGAGCAATGAATGCAACGTATCCCATGGAAAAATAAGAAAGCTAATCTCAGAATTGACAAAAGGCGAGATCGAACTGTCCGACGGCATGATCAATGGTCTTACCAGGGAATTTTCAGCGAAAACAGCGGAAGAGAAAAAAGAGATTATAAAGAAACTAATGCAGTCTCCGGTCATGAATGCAGATTTTACAAACGCATCTGTAAATGGGCACAGTGCGCAGGTCCTTATACTTGCATCCCCGATCGCAGATGTGGCACTTTATATAGGCAGGGAGAAAAAAGGGCATAAAGGAATAGAAGGAACGCCGCTTGAGAATTATGTTGGGATTGTCTTGCATGACCATGACAAGACATTTTACCGTTATGGAACAAAACATCAGGAGTGTACCCAGCATGACTGCCGCTATCTGATCGGAAGCGAGCAGAATGAGCCGCAGCTGGAATGGAACAAGGAGATGCACGGATTGTTCCAGGAGATGCTGCATTACCGAAATGGGTTGGGGGAGAAAGAACTTGATCCGATAATTGTTGAGGGATTCGAGAAAAGGTATGACGAAATCCTGAACAAGGCGGAGAAAGAATATCAGGATGAGCCGCCGACTGAGTATTATAGGGAAGGGTATAATCTATTTCTCCGGTTAAGGGAATATAAAGAAAGTGAATTATTGTTCCTGCATGATAAACGGGTTCCAGCCAATAATTCCCTATGTGAAAGATTGGCAAGAGTCTATAAACGAAAACAGAAGCAGGCAATTACTCTGCGGAGCCAAGAAAGTTTAAACGATATTTGTAATGGCTTAAGCATAGTCTATTTGTTACGCGCACAAAATGTAGATGTATATCAGAAGATAACAGAAATATATGAACGGAAACGCCCGCCCAAACTAAAACAGGAAAAGGTTGTTGCTAAAGCTTAACGCCAAAGCAGCAACCTTTTTCTTTATTATACAGATGGCGTGGGTGTGAAAAGTAACCTTTTTTTAAGCGTCAGAGCTGAGAAAGTAGAGAAGTTGTTGACAATTTATTTTGGTTGAAGTATAATAAACAAGTATTGATACGTTCATCCAAATTGAATAGAGAGGTTATATCAGTTGGATAAACTGTTATAATATACAAAGTGTCTCTGTAGCTCAGGGGATAGAGCATTCGCCTCCTAAGTAGTCGGAGGTCGTCCACCAAAATTGAATAAAGAGGTTATATCAGTTGAATAAACTGTTATAATATACAAAGTGTCTCTGTAGCTCAGGGGATAGAGCATTCGCCTCCTAAGTAGTCGGAGGTCGTCCACCAAAATTGAATAAAGAGGTTATATCAGTTGAATAAACTGTTATAATATACAAAGTGTCTCTGTAGCTCAGGGGATAGAGCATTCGCCTCCTAAGCGAAGGGTCGGACGTTCAAATCGTCTCAGGGACGCTAAGGGTGCTGGAAATCAAAGGTTTCCGGCACTTTCTCTTTTGAAAAATCACATATGCATGATTCAAATTGTAAAAATTCTAAATGCATATTTAGTGAATATCCTGCTAATTGGTGGACGAACTATTATTTTAAGGATTCGAACAGTTGCTAATAGCCTGCTAATAAGAAATATTAGCCAAAAATCTGCTAATAAGGTAATCTTGATAATTTAATTCGCCTTTGTTCCAGCTTGTGCAATTAAATTACTCAGCATAGATGTTAATTCAGGGAGTCCTGAAGCAGTTGTACAATATTTGTCACCTCTGGCGCCAATTTCTTTTCTTCAGGCGGAGTGATTTTCCGCAGATCACAATTAGCATAAAAAGCCTCTTCAAACCTTTGGGCATTGACCTTTCGATCTTCATCAAGAATATGTGCATATACATCTGTAATCATATCAATCTGTGCATGTCCGGTATCGCCCTGTGTTGCCTTAATATCCCCTTTGTTTAATTTCAATTTGTAAGTCGTACTTGAATGTCTGAGAGAATGAAAAACAACATTGGGAAGGTTTAGTTTTTCTTTTAACTTATTAAATTCCTTCTCTATAACTCTGGATTCGCATGGTCTGCCATTGGGTAAAGCAACGACCAGGTTATAGTCGTAATATTCATCGCCAAAGAACGATTTTACCTCTTCCTGTTCTTCTTTCCATTTTCTCAAAATATAGGCAACTGTTTTAGGAAGCCATACCTTACGGACGCTGGATTCAGTTTTAGGGGTTTTTAATATCAAATTGGTGCTGGTTCCATTCATCATAGAAGGAAAGACCTGAATAATATCTTTTTCATCCATAAACTGTCTTGCATCCTTGGATACTCTTGAAAGTTCCTGCATAATAATCACATGTGCATCATCAGCAGCTATATCAGCATCTGAGATGTGAACATTGTCCCACTGAAGGCCAATGATCTCACCCAAACGCAAAGAACATGCAAATGCCAGATTCATGGCTATATATAATTTTGGTTCTTTGCAGCCATCCAGAGCAGTACGGATCATTTCAGCATCCCAAATCTCTCTTTTCTTGTAATTGGTCTTTGGACGATTAGCCATTGGAAACGGATTCCTTGAGATCATCTCCCATTTTACAGCCTGATCAAAAGCACACCTTAAAACTTTGTGGACACTGTTAATAACACCAGATGTTACATATTCAGATCTTGGTTTCATATTTCTTTTCACCACTGATTTTGTCTTTTTAAGGGTCTGATAGTATTCATCAACTACTTTTGGAGTGATACTTTGTATTGGTAAGTCCCCAATGATCGGATTGATATAATTTGCTATCAGTGCACAATTTGACTCGTATGTGGATAATGCCCAGTGAGCACTGCCATAAATTTTGATAAAATCATATAGGAAATCTTTTACGATAATATCCTTTGGCGGAATAAATGTACCGTTTATCTGTTCTGACTCAATTTCTACTTTTCGCTTCTTGGCCTCTGTTGGTGTATTATATGTTTCCCACTTTTGCTTTTTCTCTCCCTTTTCATCCTCATAATAGTAAACAACAGAATATTTTTTCTTACGTTTAATAATCGTAGCCATACGTTTTCTCCTTTTTAATTAGCTCCGCTATTCAGCCAGTCCTCAAAGGATCTCTTATTTATCCGTATGATTCTGCCGATTCGTTTTGAGATAAAGCAGTTCTCTTCACATAATTTATATGCTAATTTCTTGCTTATACCTAAAATGACGGCAATTTCTTGTACAGAGTAGGTCGTTGATCCTTCTGGATGTACAGCAGATGTTTCTTGGTTAGAATTTGCTGTCATATGTACTCCTTTCTTTTGACAGCATGAGTAACGTATAGCCAAAACTCCTCATATTTCTATTATACGTCCCTTTTGCTGCCTTGTAAATTTCAAATTAATAATGTTAGTGATCTTCCAGAAGCCAGTTCCTATGCCCTTCTCGGCCACGTAGCAGGCGTTACTGTGTAATCATTAAACTGCAGGCGCGCATTCATGCACACTACCTACAGCACCCGGTATCAATCTCCTGAAAGATGTATGGAATTGTCAAGGTACGTGAAGGCACAAATAATCCTTGGATTATTTGTCCATCTATATAAGTAATAGTGTTGAAATTTGGGAGATTGGAAAATTTTTGAAAAAAGTTAAAATAAATCAAGAAATGATAAAAAAGGTCAAGAAAAATCCGGGTTGCCAGGAGACAACCCGGTAAAATCCCTTATTTTTCTTTGCTACACAGGCGCTTTAAGAGAGGAATGATCGTCATCATGTCATCTTCGTCTAGTTGTTTTAGAAGGTCACAGGCTTTCTGGTACAACGGAAGATTGTGTAATTCCTCGTCAAAGAACTGGTATGGTGTGATGTTGAAGTATTGGCAGATCTCATAAAATTGACTCATGGATGGCAGGGAACGCCCAGAACTGATATTCTGGATATAGCTTTTGTTCTTCCCCAGGTCCAAGCTCATCTGGTATTCTGATACATTCTTCTTAATCCGTAACTCCGTGATACGGTCTGCTACATACTTTTTATCCATCTTCTACACCTCGTATCCTCATTTTATCCCATTTAGGTATGTAGAATTGCGGATTAAAATAGTTATAAGTATCATATACAGAAATATATGATTGATTATATCCGTATATTATGGATATAATACAAGAGATGAAGTATTTATTATACGCTTTATACGGAATCTGTAAGTAAGAATTGTATTTTGAAGATTAAGCCGGACTTATACCTGACAATTTTCAGATATTATACAGGCAGGAAAACTTTAAGAAGACTATTTCGGATATTTTACAGACAGTTGAAGATAATTTCTGGACAGAAGGGAGTGAATATTAGTGAAGGTAATTGGAACCGTCAAAGAAATTGAATGGCTAAAGGAAGCTATTCAGAATAGCTGTGACCAGTGCCCTTATATGGAGTCCTGCAGTGAGTCTGCAAAGCAGGATAACCGGCTGTACGGAAAGGTTCAGCATACATGTAAGGATTTTCTGGGAGAGGCTATAGAGTTTATTATAGAAAGTGATGCGTGATGCTGTATATTGTATATGCGTAAAAGAATAAACTATATATAGTATAAATAAAATTGACATCACCTATATCTTGTGTTACTATACTGGTATAGTTGATTTTATGCATGTCCCTTGTGGGGAAGCTTTTGGATTCTTAGGAATCCCGAAAGCAGAGGACAGAAGAAAAAGAAATCTGTCCGGCATAAGCTGTTTATGTTTGTAAGGAGTGTCACCATACGCCGTTTCCGGCTTGTAGTGGCACTTTTTGTTTTTTAGGCTGGAGATGTTCATTAACATATCAGCCAGTCAGTGTGGAATGAATGGAGAATATATCTCTGTTTCATTCCTTTTTTATTGCAATCATCCAAAAGAAATTGCCACAGGCTGATTTTACGGATGAGATAGCCAAAACTGGCCAGCGTGCCGTTTATGGATAAAAAATTTATTTAAGAAAGGTGGAAGAAAACATGAATGAGACAAGAATCTATGCAGACGCATTTGAAACGACGTTTGCAAACCCAAAGGAAATGCTGGATTTTCTGGCAGAAAGAGCAAAGGCTGCCACATGGATCAGAAAGCCTACCAGGTCTCTCAGGCTGGTTCCAATCAGTCAGGAGGCAGAGCATATGGAGGCTTCTTCTGCAGCAGACTGGGAGGAGATCCTTAAGGATACGGAAAAGAATACCCAGCTGGCATTAAAGGTCAGAGGGGAAACCTACCCGGTACGGGACTGTGCCATTAAAACTATCCTGGATCGTGCAGGTATCTCTGGCGCCGGATTGCGGAAGCTGGAAAAGTCCAACTATGCCAGGGTGGTGAACTACTGTCTGAAGGTGGCAAAGGGAGATGCGCTGATCAAGATTGCGGATGGCAAGGTATCTGCCGTTCACGGCGGAGACAGTCATGATTACAGCATCCTTGATATGCGTGCAGTCTTTGAGACGACCATGCAGTATCTTGACACAAATTTCAAAGGAAGCAGTTATATGGAAGGTTCCGGTGCGTTTGACCATTCCATCGTATCGGCGATGTGGGAGCTTGGAGGAAACCAGGAGCTTCTGGATACTTACCGGACGGCCCTTGCCGACCATGGTATGACCGACAAGGTGATTGCGCCTGCAGTACGGCTTACTACATCAGATGTGGCGGCCAGCGGTGCGAACCTGTACCCAATGCTGTTATGTGACAGTGGGAACCGGACCATCAGTCTTGGAAGTCCGATCAAGCTGGCCCATACGGGAGGTGCGGATCTGGTACAGTTTATGAACAACCTCCGTATGCTTTGTTCCAGATATCAGGACGCAGTTGCGGATATGACGAAGCTGATGGATATTGAGATCCGGAACCCTTTAAACTGCCTGAAGCTTGTGATGAAGCGTATCGGAATCCGAAAGAAGCTGATCAACGAAGTGGCGGAAATGTTTGAGAGCCAGAACGGGACAGATCCCTGTACCGCCCATGATCTTTACTTTGCAATCAACGAGGCTTGCTTTTTCGCAGCCTGTGAAGGGATGCAGGGGCATGGGATTATCAGCCTGGAGGAACAGGTTACCCGCGCACTGGCGCTGAACTGGAAAGAGTATGATGTCAGCGGTGCGATTAAGTGGTAGCCCCAACTTTATAGCAGATTATTTTAGCAAATAGCTGACAAACAGTTTGTGATTTCTGATAAGCACTGTACAGAACAGGTGAAGAAATACCAATAAATTTGATAATATGAGGAGGATTAAGATGAACGAAACAAGTTTGAACATGAATTATGAACCGGAGGTTATTGTTGATACGGACACTCTCTCACGTGAAGACTGGCTGTCTTACCGGAAGCTTGGAATCGGTGGAAGTGATGTTGCTGCCATTATGGGGATTTCACCCTTTGCAACCATCCGCGACCTTTATAACGATAAGCTCGGAATCGAACCGCTGATCGAAGAGGAAGAAAGCAACTGGGTAGCAAAGGAAGTCGGACACCGGCTGGAGGATCTGGTAGCGGAGATCTTTGCAAAGAAGACAGGGCTTACGGTCTTCCCGGTGCGGAAGATGTTCCGGCATCCGCTGTATCCGTTTATGCTGGCAGATGTGGATTTCTTTATCATTTTCCCGGATGGCTCGTATGGTATTTTAGAGTGCAAGACCTGCAACTATAATGCCAGGACCAAGTGGGAGGACGGAGGGATTCCCGATAACTACATCCTTCAGGTAAGGCATTATCTGTCTGTGATGAACATGGACAAAGCCTATATTGCCTGTCTCTATGGAAATAATGAGAATGAATTTGTCATCCGTCCGATTGAGCGGAATATGATGGAGGAAGAAGAAATCATTGCACAGGAGGAATATTTCTGGAAGGAATATGTGGAAAAGCAGGCAGAGCCGCCATACAACGGCAAACCTGACCTGATCCTTGCAAGCATCCGGAAATACGGCGGGTATGCCGACAAGGAGCTTCCTGAGATTGAGATTGGGGTGCAACATTCAGTTGATCTTGAAAAGTATCTTACCTTATCAGAAGAAAAATCCCAACTGGAAAAACGGAAAAAGGAAATTGAGGCAATGCAGAGGAAGCTTAGTGTGCCGTTTGTAGAACAGCTTGGCGCTTCCTGCAAGGCAGTCTTATCCGACGGGATCAGCCGTTACCGGATTACTTATAATCCAACCAGGCGAACCCAGGTTGGGAAGGACGCAATGGAAAAGCTGAAAATCCAGCATCCGGATATTTTTAAGGAATATACAAAGACCACAGAGAGCCGGACGTTCCGGGTAAAGAAGGAGGCGGCATGATGTTAAGCGGAAAAAAAGCATATATCTGCTCTCCGCTTTCTGCCCCTGATGCGAAGGGAGTCAGCCACAACATGGACATGGCGAGGTTCTATATGGAAAGGATGCAGGTTCTCTACCATTGCAGGACGTTTGCTTCCCACGCGTATCTGCCCCTGATGTTAGATGATTCGATTCCGGAGGAACGGGAAACCGCACTCCGGATCGGTATGGAGCTGATGGACTTATGCGATGCCTTGATTATCTGCGGCAGGCGTGTCAGTTCCGGCATGGCAGGGGAAATCAAGGAAGCATTAGAAAAGGGCATGGAAGTATACTGGTATGACAGTGAGGAAAAGCCTTTTGAACTCAGGGCCATAGAAAGCTGGAGGGAGGAATGGGATGCGCTGCAGGTATGTAAATAAAATCTTCTTAAGCGAGGAAAATGGATTTACGGTCGCTGTCTATTCCACTTCCGATGAGTCCGTACCCCTTTCTGCCAGAAATAAATACCTAGAAAGCAGAAATATTATTGGTTTTACGGCGGTAGGTTACAACCTGCCGCTGACCGATACGATTGAGCTGGAAATGGAAGGCGACTGGGAGAACGGAAGCCACGGGCTACAGCTGAAGGTTGACTCCTTTATGGAGATCGTGCCTCGGACAAAGGCGGGGATCATCGGCTACCTCTCTTCCGGAGCCATTAAAGGCGTAAAGCAGAGAACGGCGGAGGCAATCTACCAGCAGTTCGGGCTGCAGACATTGGATGTGATAGAAAAGTCTCCGGAAAAACTCTTGTCTATCCGGGGGATTTCTGAGCGAAAGTTAAGGGAGATTGTGGAATGTTATGGGCAGAACCAGGTATTCCGGGAGCTGATGACATTTCTGGCTCCTTATAAGGTAACGCCGAAGAAGGTGAACATGATCCTGAAAACTTTCCATGAGGAATCTGTCCGTATTATCCAGAACCGACCGTATATGCTGTGTGCAGTAAAAGGCTTTGGCTTTCTGACGGTGGATGCGATTGGCAGGCAGCTATGCAGGACACTGAATGATCCTATGCGTATTTCAGGGTGTCTCAGCTATATCCTGCATGAAGCCATGAAGGAAGGGCATCTGTACTTGAATCAGGAGACACTAATGGATAAAACATTAGTATTGCTGAATAAGGATTTAACGGTTCCGGCTGTAACAGAACAGGATATCAGCCGTGTGCTCTATCAGCTGGTCATGCAGCAGAGCATTGTGATTGATCATGAGAAGGTATATATCTTCCAGCAGTATGAGGAGGAGCGGCTGACGGCATTGATGATTGCAAAACGGATACAGACAGCAAGACAGCCATTCCCGATTGAAAATGAACTGAATCAGGCACAGCAGGTCTTAGGGATTACACTGTCCGAACGGCAGAAACAGGCGGTAAGGATGGTGTTTGAAAGCCCTTTAAGTATCATTACGGGAGGACCGGGAACGGGCAAGACGACTGTTCTGAAGGTCATTCTTTATATCCATGGCCTGAAATGCAAGACTACGGTACAGCTGATGGCGCCTACCGGACGCGCGGCAAGGAGAATGGCGGAAAGCACCGGCAGGGAAGACGCATCTACGATGCATATGGCATTAGGTCTGCTCGGAGGAAGCGATTACAATCTGGGATTTCAGTATTTGGAAGCAGAGTTCCTAAACGTAGATGAGGTATCCATGGTAGACATGCACCTTGCCTATGAATTTTTCAGCAGAGTAAAAGATCATGCAAGGGTGCTGCTGTTAGGAGATGTGGACCAGCTCCCATCCGTAGGAGCCGGGGACGTATTCCGGCAATTGATTGGCTGCGGCCTGATCCCGGTAACCGTATTAGATATGGTATACCGCCAGGGGGCGTCAAGCAATATCCCGGTCAATGCGAATCTGATTCAGCAGAACCGGACAAACCTGTTTATGGGGGAAGATTTTATATTTGTCCCATGCGATGGAACAGAGCCGACTGCAGAGATGGTAAAGAAGCTGTATCTGGAGGAAGTGCAGAAATATGGGCTGGAGCAGGTGCAGATCCTGACCTCGTACCGTGTGAAGACTGCCGCTGGCGTGGTGGAATTGAACCGTACATTAGAGGACTTGATTAACCCGCCCGCTATCGGAAAGAGTGAGATTACGATAGGAAAAGATGTATTCCGGGTGGGCGATAAGATTCTGCAGAATAAGAATACGGATCTGGTCAGCAACGGAGACATGGGGATTATTCAGGATATTTACGAGGATTCGGATGAAAGCCAGAAGGTGCAGATCCTGTTCTCGGAAAACAGGGTGGTCCGGTACGAACGGGAACAGATGGAGATGGTGGAGCATGCCAATGCAATTACTATCCATAAATCTCAGGGTTCCGAATATCCAGTCGTGATTATCCCGTGTGTAAAAGCATTTTACACCATGCTGAAGCGCAACATCCTCTATACAGCGATTACCAGGGCGAAATGCAAGGTTTATTTGGTTGGAGACTGGAACGCAGTGTGCCAGTGTATCCATACGGATGACAGTGGAAAGCGCAATACCGTCTTAGGGCAGAGAATCCAGGGATATTATGATGCAGAACAAAGGAAGCGAACAGAAGAAATGGAACAGTTGAAGCTGGCAGTTTAAAGAATAATCTGTAAACTGCCATAAGAAAGGGAAAAACGGATGATAGAAAAAATACCAATTAGTGATACGAGAGAAGGTAACTGCTGTCCGGTATGTAACAGTACAAGAATTACAAGGCATGAACAGAGGAATCTGCAGGTATCGGTGAATTTGTCTACGGAAAAGCCTTTTTGCATGAAGAATGGACGGATGAAGCCGTTGTCAAAGCGTGAGAAAGCATTTGCTTTTGATCATGCTGACCTAGCTAACGGAGGCGGCTGTTGGTCCTACGAATGTCGTAAATGCGGCTGGGAAAGTGGCCTTTTTACAGAGTAAAGCGAACAGTTTAAGGAGGAAGAAATGAGATTACTGATTTCTCTTATCTTAGGTATATATCTTATGAGAAAACATGGAATTGCGGAAATGATCTTGGTATCATTAGGTATATTCCTGGTTTTATGTATGATATTCCAGTAAATAATTTAAAAAGTATAAAAAACAAAAGAATATTCCAATCTTAAAGAAATGCAGACTATTACTCTTATGAAAGGGTATCGTCTGCATTTCATTTTCACGAAGAGAATGAAAGGAGCGTAAGCGAATGAAAGAAAAGTTATTTGACCGGTCGGAGGCAGTCGCGGCATTGAACCGTGTAGAGGGATTTAATCCGATGGAGCTGGCAAGAACACTTACTAAGGAGGGACAGGAGGATCAGCTTTATCTGGATGTGAAATACCGGAAGCTATGGTTCCGTCTTGTACATCCATTAGGAAAGATTGTCAGCAGTATCCGAAGCTTTACGGAGAACATGGCAATCGTGGAGGCAAGGATCTATCTGGATAAATGCGATGCAGAGGAGAATTACATTGCCAATGCCTTTTCCCAGAGGTTCCGGACCAATGATCCGAATTTTGGGGATAAGTTCCTGGAGATGGCGGAAACGGCTGCCGTAGGGCGTGCGCTCTCTGATGCTGGGTTTGGGTTACAGTTTGCAGATGTAGGGGAAGAAAATGATCCCATGCAGGTAGATGCGGGAATCCAGATGCCAAGTATGACGGCGCAATCCCAGGTACAGGGGAATGATATCCCGCAGGGAGGCATGCCGTGGAACCCACAGATGCAGCCTGGTATGCAGGGAAACAGTATCCCGCCTGCTAATCAGTATGGACAGAATCCACAGCATGCTATGACAGGGAATCCGCAGATGCAGCCTGCCGTGACGGAAAATCAAGGCATGCAGGCAGCCGCACAGAACCAGGGCAATCAGTCACAGACTATGCCGCAGGGAACAGCTAATCCGCAGTCTTCAGCGTCGGCACAATCCAATCCTATGATGAACCAGTTTTATCAGCAGGCTCAGGAAAAAGGCACAACTATCGGGCAGAATCCGTCAGGAATGCCCCAGATGCAGAATGGTTTTGGAAATCAGAACCAGCAGGTAAGTCAGATGCCGCAGATGCAGGGAAATTCCAAAGCTTCCAGTCAGTACTCTCCCGCCGCTTCTCTGGATGAATCACTTCCGGTAGAAGAACTGGTGCAGCGCATGACGTATGAGCAGGCTACACAGGTAGTGATTAACGGGAACGGAAAATTTGGCGGCAAGACCATGGGACAGGTTGCTGTGGAAAGCCCAAAGAATCTGGAGTGGTTTGCACAGAGTTATTCCGGCAAGAACCATCTGATCCCAGCTTCGGCCAGAGTCCTTTTAAATGCGGCCATGCCAATGGCTGGTTAGAGGAATGAACCCTTTTTAAATTAAAAACAGTTATCAGCGTTATTCCGGGAAGCTTTACTTAACATCTGCATACTCTATACGGATAATCTTATCCATTGAAAGCAGATTTAGAGTTCCCGGAATGCTCTGATAACGAGAGGAGGCGTGTTTATGGATGTATGATATATCTGGATTTGGCTACGACATCCGGGATGTGGTGCGGGTGCTGAATCTTACCATCCGGCGTAAAAATGCGAGGTCGTATGACGTGGACTGTCCATTTTGCAACCACAAGACGGGAAAGCTGAACATCAATATTGAAAAAAATGTTTTCCGCTGTAATTATTGTGATGCGCACGGCGGGATGCTGGATTTGTATTCCAAGCTGTATAACGTCACAAAGACAGAGGCAAACCAGCAGATCCGGGAGGCATTACATCTCGGACAGTACCGGGATGATTACCAAAGGCCGGTAAAACAGGAAAGGGATTTGGAACCGCCAGCACCGGTAAACAGCGAACGGGCTTCGGATGTGGAAATCGACCAGACCTATTCCCAGATGCTTTCCATGCTTACACTATCGCGGAAGCATCAGGAAGACTTGCAGAAACGCGGATTAACGCCGGAGCAGATTGCTGTACAGAGATACCGGAGTGTTCCGTTATTTGGAATCAAAAAACTGGTGGAACGGTTGGAAGACAAAGGCTGTACTATAAAAGGAGTACCTGGGTTCTATCAATGTGAAGATGGAGCTTGGAGTATCCATTTTACAGCCAAAAACTCTGGTATCCTGATTCCGATTCTTTCTATGGAAGGACAAATGCAAGGATTCCAGATACGGCTTGATTTTGCGACAGACTCCAGAAAATACATCTGGCTTTCCAGCGCTAACTATCAGATGGGTGTCTCTTCTGGCAGCCCGGTGCATGTAATCGGGAATTTGGATGCTGAAACAATGTATGTGACAGAAGGGGCACTAAAAGGAACGATTGCCCATTATCTGTCCGGAGATACATTTCTATGTGCGCCAGGCGTCAATCAGTATCGAAGCCTTCATCCTGTATTGGAAGGTCTTTCAAAAAGAAATCTGAAGCTGGTTTATGAGGCCTATGATATGGATAAGAAGATGCGGGTGAATTGCAATGGAAACCACAAAAAATGCGGGGAATGCCTGGAAGCCGGTGTACATGACTACTGCCCTTTTAAAGTGAAAAAGAGGGAGATTATACAGAATGGCTGCAAAAAGCTTTATGAAGGCTGCCGGAGTCTTTCCCTGCCGGTACAGAGGATGATCTGGGACATGGATGAGAAGGGTGAATGGTGTGGTAGGATAAAAGGGATTGATGATTTTTATTATGTCACCAGGAGAAATGCAGTGAAACAATAAAACGGAAGTATTTGAAAATTACATAAGCCAGAGGATATAACACTCTGGCTTTTCTACAGGTACCATAAAAAGCGCGCTTTTAGAAGAAATATTTATTTTAAAGAGGAGGAAATGATACATGAAAAAAAAGAGAGATTATGCATCTTTGATTTTACTGCTTGCTTCTCTTGCAGTTTTTGCATTTGCAGCGTGGAAGCTGTTTGGTATTTATGCAGAATATCATCAGGGAGCGGAAACCTATGAGGAACTGCAGAATTTTGTACAGGAGCCGAAAGAAAAGGACGAGCCATCGTCAGAGGATGGAACTTCAAAGGAATCACCGGAGGATACCGAAAATATTTATCTGCAGGTTGATTTTGCAGGGCTTAAGAAAGTGAACCCGGATGTTATTGCATGGATTCAGATTCCGGCTTTGGATATCAGTTATCCGGTAGTACGTGGGAAGGACAATTACTATTACTTGCACCATATGTTTGACGGTCAGGAAAATAAAAACGGGAGTATCTTTGTGGATTATCATAATCAGCCGGATTTTTCAGACAGCAATACCATTGTCTATGGCCATAATATGAAAAATGGCAGCATGTTCGGCACGCTTGACCATTACAAGGACCAAGATCTATACCAGCAGTATCCGTATTTTTATATCTATGTTCCGGGAGTTGTACTGGAACATCAGATCATATCCTGTTATGCTGGCCGGAACGGAAGCATTGGATATACTTACTCCTTTCCGGAGCCAGAGGATTTCCAGAAGTTTGTAGATACGGTACTCTCCTATTCTGGGTATGATACGGGAGTAACGGTAACGGGTTCAGACCATATCGTGACACTCTCGACCTGCGTGAATACAGACAGGAATTACCGCTATCTTGTACATGGGAAGCTGGTACAGAAAATTCAGAATTAAGAGGAGAACCAAGAGATGATAGATTTGGAATACAGCCGTTATATCACGGAGCTATTAATGGATAATGAATTGAATGAAAAATTGCGTTCCCGGAGATTTGATGCGTTAAGAAAAATGAGGGGAATTACGGCGCAGTATGAAGAAGAAAAGTTTCTGCCGGAACTGGTTGAGACGGTATTCTGTAAAAAGGCTGATTTCATCATGAGGGCAAAGACAAAGGCTGAACTGGAGGAGATTATAAAGCCAAGCAGTCCAAGGCATTCCGGCGGGATTTTTTATCCTGGCAACCCCTATCATGTGGAGGAGGAAGAATTAATTCTGTGGTCAAAGACTTCTTTAAAAGCGCCGTTGATTTCGCAGGGATATAAGCGGTATCAGGAATTATTTGAGAAATATGTTAAGGATGAAGCAAGGAATGAAGCAGCGTAAAAGCATAATTGAAACAAAAATTGAAATGTGATAGTATAAGAGAAAGGAAAGGCGGTATATGATAATGGAGAAGGAGAACCGTAAACATAAGGACAGTCTCTTTGTAGATCTGTTCTATCAGGATGAGACAGCAAAAAAGAATCTGCTAAGTTTATATAATGCATTGCACGATACAGAGTATCAGGATGAGGATGTCATTCGGAAAGTGAAGACCCCAGATGTTCTGTATAAGAATTTTAAAAATGATATTTCCTTTGAAGTAGATGGACAGGTGCTTGTCCTGGGGGAACACCAAAGTACTGTGAACCCGAACATTCCGTTTAGATGCCTGTTATATGTGGGAAGGGCGTATGAACAGCTGATCGATAAGAAAGCTCGTTACAGGACAACGCTGGTCAGAATACCTACGCCAGAATTTTACACTTTTTACAATGGGCAAAAGGATCAGCCATTAGAGCAGGAATTGAAACTGTCAGATGCATTTATAAATCCGGTAGGGAACAATTCCGCAGAATTAAAGGTGAAAGTTATCAATATTAATTCCGATAAGGCACATGAACTCTTGAAGAAATGTGACATATTGAGGGAATACAGCCAGTTTATTGATACGGTGAGAGCGCATTCCGGTGAAGAAAGTGCAATTAAGAAGGCAATCAGAGAATGTATTGACCGTGGAATACTGGCGGATTATCTGAAGCGGAAAGGAAGCGAGGTTGAGAACATGTTGATTGCAGAGTACAGTTACGAAGAAGATATCCAGGTAAAGCAGCAGGAGGCGAAACAGCAGGGAAGACAGGAAGGATTGATTCTGTCAGGAAGAATCTTTCAGACAGTGAAAAGCAATCCGAATCTTACAGATGAGCAAATTGCGGCGGAAGTCGGCTGCGAGCCAGAAGAGGTAGAAAGCACAAGAAAAATGTTTGGAATATAACAATATGTGCAGATTAGCAGGATGAATGAAGCAGTGAAAAATATTAAATGGATAAAAGCATCGGTATTTGACCGGTGCTTTTTTCGTGCGATAGAAAAGTTATGGTGACAGGACATGGCTGGGGATAAAAACTTGACAAAGCGAATTTATGAAAAAGGTTGCATTTTACATATCTCACACGTATAGAGTATGTATCAACGACAAAGGAGTGGATGATATATGATTAAGAAACTAAGAGTTGCGGTGGATCATGGAAACCGAAATATGAAAACCTGCCATTTTATTTTCACAAGCGGTCTGAATGTGCTGGATAAGAAGCCTGCAAGGGGCGAGCAATATCTTCAGTATGAGGGAAAGTATTATACCCTCAGTGAGCAGAGGATTCCTTACCAAAGAGATAAGACGTTAGACTTCCGGTTCTTTATTCTCACACTGTTTGCGATTGCAATGGAGCTAGAAGGCAAAGAACAGATTCAGCCTGAGGACGTGGTGCAGATCCAGCTTCCTATCGGACTGCCGCCGAAGCATTTTGCAGAGCTTTATGAAAAGTATGAGACATTTTTCCGGGCGGAAGGCAAAGTATTGGATCTGAATTTTAACGGAAAGATTTATCATATCTGTATTCAGGAGGTACGGGCTTTTGTACAGGACTTTGCGGCTATGATGACTATAGGACAGGACATTATGCAGGTTCCGAAAGCAGTCGGCATTGATATAGGAGGATTTACAACTGATTATCTCCTTATGCGAAAAGGAAGGCCGGATATGGGATATTGCGATTCTCTGGAAAAGGGTGTGATTACCATGTATAACCAGATTATCTCCAGTGTCAACAGCGAGTATGACATGCTTCTGGAGGATACAGACATTGACAGCATCCTTGCCGGAAATACACAGTATTATGATGACAGCGTGGTACGTATGACAGAAAGTATGGTGCAGGATTTTGTGACAGATCTTCTGAACAGCATCAGGGAACGCGGAATAGATACAAAGACATCTTATACAGTATTTATTGGCGGAGGCGCCGTCCTGCTGAAGCAATTCCTTGAAAAATCAGACCGTTTGGGAAAATATCTGTTTATCGAGGATCTGAAAGCCAATGCCAGAGGATATGACCTGTTATACCGCGCATATGAGAATGGGAAGTGATAGGAATGGCAAAGAAAAATCCGTATGTATTTACCATTGGATTTGATGAAACAGATCCAACCCATGTACGGGCTGCAGAGATCCTGAATGGAACGAAAAAGAAGGCTCAGTTGATAGCTGCCGCTATTTTAAGCTATGTGGATAGTGTTGATTCAGAAGGAATCCCTGATTTTCATGTGGAATCATTTCAGCCTCTATTGGAAAAGCTGATACAGAAGGAGCTGGAAAAAGTCATGAGCAGGCACTTGGTACCTCCTGCTGCTAAGGAAGGGCAGCCTTCCGATTTGGTTTTGGATCTTTCGCCTGAAGAAAAGGAAATGGATAAAAGTATAACCCAGAACATCATGGCGGCCATGGACACTTTCCGAAGGAATTAACCGGGTTCATGAATATAGGATATAGATGTCACAAAAAGTAACAGAGAAAAGCAGTCCTGTCACAAGCGGGGCTGCTTTTGTCATATCCGAACTTTTTTCTATCATCCATCTAAACTCACAGATTACTCACAGACTATTCACAGATTTCATTTTTATACTCAGAAATAATGGTTAAGTCAATATGGGATGCAAAAATGAAGACTATTGGTTCTGGGATGCTGCGGATAAAAGGCCGCGCAATGCCCCTAGTGCCAGGCGCTTTGTTTCATTGGAACACTGATTAAGTTCTGCGATAATCTGTTTCATGGTAGAATCCATGGGCTCGTTTTCACCATTAAAGACTGCATCTATGGACAGATTCAGATAAGATGCTAGTAAGTACAGATTTTCAAACCGGGGATTACCATTGTAATTTTCAATATCCGAGATGGTGCGGAGAGAAACATGCACCATTTCGGCAAGAGCATTCTGGGACAGATTTCTTCTTAATCGTTCTTCTTTTACCGCATCTCCTAATAATTTCTTAGCCATCATTTGTACCACCTCACTTAGTTCTTATATTTTACATGAGATATGCACTATATGAAATGCGTTAAGATACCTGTTTTCGCGTATTATATTGCGTGTTTGGTGTGTGACAGGCAGGAAAACAAGGAATTAAATTTTATATATGGCAGGAAAGGAAAATGTGCAGTAAGTAGTTTGTTAAAAAAATCGCAACCGCATGGTGGAGGCATGAGACTCATGCATATGCAGTATATGATGTGTCAACATTTCATATAGCACATGAGATTCGGTTGTTTTTTAATGCTGTCAGACTGGTAATATGCCGGTTTGGCAGTATTTTTTATGTAGAGAAAGAACCTGCTATCAGCCAGCATTGCCGTTCTCCGCCGCTCCAGAATTTCAAAACGGGTTAATTTTGAATATTCTGGAGGAAAATCATGAACAAAAATAATAAATTTACTGGTTCTGAAGTAAAGAACAAATTTACCGCTTATCTTTTAAGTTCTATTCGTGGAAAACGGAGTTATTACCTGAAGAAAAAAATTCGGACTGCTAATGCTGAAATATCTGTCGATGAGTTTATGCAGACTGAAATGGGGATTCCCTTTGAAGAGTCCTTGGAGCAAAGACAGAAAGAAGAATTGTTATTTCAGGAGGCAGAAGGGGTTTACCCGGAATGGAATGAACTGACAGATCAGAAACTTGTAAGGTCACTATTGAGGCTAAGTGAGGAAGAACGCAAGCTAATTTATCAGCATGTGTTCGAAGGCAGGACATTTACTGAAATGGGACTGATGAATTGTCATCCAACTTATAGGATTAAAGGGATTTATTTTTATGCAATTCGAAAAGTACGTAAAATGATGGAAGGAAGGTAAGAATGAATTTTGAAGAGTTATTATTTCAGGCTAAAATGGGTGATGAAAAGGCAACAGAGCAAGTGCTGAAGATATATCAACCATTGCTAGTAAAAAATGCACTGGTGAATGGTGTATTTGACGAAGATTTGTATCAGGAATTAATTTTGGAAACGCTAAAGTGCATCAGAAATTTTAGAAAACTGGAGTAGATAAGGAGTGAAAGGGGCAGTCTCTATGGCTGTCCCTAATATATGGAGAGGCATAGATATATTTTCTTACTGGCATTTTTAACGATAGCCTGTCGCAAAGATATAAATGCTATATTGTTGAATGAATAAATTATTTTAGGTATTTTGAGGGTATATATTGTGTATATTTATTTTTAGTATTTTTAAGCTGGAAGAAAGCCGGCCCGCAAAGGGCAAGGCGCGAACAGGAGAAAGCCGGGGAGACGAAAGAAAAGTCAGTTGGCCAGAAAAAACGGAATAGATTGTATCGCAAAGACAAGAAGCATTATAGAAAAATTTAAACTTTTGGATTTTCCCACAATGCCACTAACGGAATCCCTCTCATTCCTATATTTTTAAAAGCGATTGCTATTATCTTCTGGAATGTATATAATAAAAGTGCAGACTTTTTATTGAACTCAATATGAGGACAATAGAGAAAACCTTTGACCAGTAGGAAGGAGCATCAATTTATGGGAACAAAATTCTGTGCATAGCAAAGGCTATTGCACGTAAAATAATTTTTGAGTGATAGTAGCCTTTGCAAATCCTAAAAGCAACAATTTAGGAGGTGCAGAATGGACTGTCAGAACTCAACGAATATATTGCCGAAGGAGTTAATTGAACAAATTCAAAAATATGTAGACGGTAAAGTGATTTATATTCCCAAAAAGCAGAAAAACAAAAAACAATGGGGAGAAAATACAGATACCAAGCAAGTATTGGCTTTACGCAATTGTCAGATTTGTTCAGACCGTCAAAATGGAATGACAATAAAACAGTTATCGGAAAAATATTTTTTGACGGAGAAAAGCATACAAAGAATACTTAGACAGGAAAAAATGTAGTTTAGAAATGTGTCACAGAGTATATGTGGCACATTTTTCTTTTAAGAAAGAACGTGAGGCGTTACATTAGGGTTTGTACGATTATAATTAGCTTAATATACAAAAGCAGGAGGTGTTCGAAAATGTCATATTTCAGCTATAAAGATAAACAGTGTTTTTATAAGGAATATGGAGAAGGTGAACCACTTATTTTTTTGCATGGCAATACGGCTTCTTCCAAAATGTTTGAAGTTCTTATGCCGTTATATGCTGAAAAGTTCAGATGTATTCTTATTGATTTTTTAGGCAATGGACAATCAGATAGAATTAGAAAGTTTTCACCGGATATGTGGTATGATGAAGCGCTACAGGCTATTGCTCTAATTGAACATTTGAATTGTGGAAAGGTTAATTTAGTTGGAACGAGCGGAGGTGCATGGGTAGCTATTAATGCTGCTTTAGAACGGCCAGATTTAATTTATGCAGTTATAGCAGATAGTTTTGACGGATGGACACTTAACGATAATTTTTCTGATAATTTACTTTCAGAAAGAACAAGGGCAAAAAACGATGTGCAGGCAAGACAGTTTTACGAATGGTGCCAAGGTAAAGACTGGGAAAAAATTGTTGACCTTGATACTGAAGCACTATTGCAGTGTGCCAGAGAAAAACGTCCTTTGTTCCATAAATCTCTGAAAGATTTAAGAGTACCCATACTATTGGTCGGAAGCAAAGAGGACGAAATGTGTAGATCTGATCTTGAAGATGAATATAAACAAATGTCAACGGTTATTCCTGATGCAAAAGTATATATATTCAATCAAGGAGGGCACCCGGCTATATTAACAAATGCAGAAGAGTTTTCACAGTTAATTCAAAGATTTTTAAGTGCTAATCGTGCATAAATAATTTGAAATATTACCTTTTACGTAATAAGAGAAGCCTTTTGCGTAGCATTTATAAATGTTTCAGTGGATTTACCGATATATAAACAGGATATTCTGTCTCACAACTTTCTTTATGAAATGTGCAGGCTTTTCTGTTTAAGATTATGGGGGAGAGATGCAAAATGATAATAGTCGCTATATGCGAGGATGAAAGATATATTTTGGAGGAACTGCGAAGAAAAGTAGAAAAATATATAAACAGAAAATCATTGGATGCAAGTATAAAAACTTTTATGTCAGGCGAGGAATTATTAAAAGCAAAAAAGAAATTTGATATCATCCTATTAGATTTGATGCTTCCTGGGATAGACGGACTTGAAGTAGCAAGACAGATTTCCTGCAGAAGCCGCATTATTTTTGTAACATCTTACAGGGAATATGCTGTGGAGGCTTTTGACGCCAATGCGGTACACTATTTGGTGAAGCCTGTTACGGAAGAACGTCTTTTTTTGGCACTGGACAGGGCGGTTAACCAAACAGAGCAGATGGATAATCAGTCATTGACACTTATGAAAAGTGGGAAAACACAAGTGATTTTTATCCGTGATATTTTATATTGCGAGGTGTTTAACCATCAGGTCCGAATTCATACCGTGCATGGTACGTATGATTATTTTGGTACTCTTGATATGTTGGAAACCAAGTTGGATGAACGCTTCTTCCGGTGTCACAGAAGTTTTGTAGTGAATATGAGTTGTGTTGCCGGGCAGGAAAAAGGAGTAGCAATTCTGACAAATGGAGAAAAGATATTTATATCAAGGCGGAAGCAGACAGATTTTATACAGAGATTACTGAATTTCTTGAAAAACGAGGTGATATGATGGAATTAGTAAAAAATTTTCCCATTGGATTCTATTTATGGTGGCTGGGCATCAATGGATGCCTTTATTTTGCGGAATTCCACTTTATACAAAATTTTACGGGAATCCATGCTAAAAAGTTTTTGATGTGGTATGTGATGTTCAGTGATCTTCTTACATTTTTTGTGATGTTCTATCAAAGTCCTGGCATTTTGAGGCTGTTGCTGCATGCCGGAATTATAGTTGGCTTTCCTGTTTTCTGCTTAAAAATAAAATGGTCAGATGCGGTTGCTCCGGCGATGATTATTTTAACGCTATTCACTTTCATGGAGGGTTTTCAGACAGTTTTCATGCGTTTCCTTTCAGGACAGGAGACAGATTTCAGCACGGCGATTGTTATACAGATACTGGTGTCAGGCATATTGACTGTGTTATTGGTTGTGACATTAAATTATATTTCTAAAACCTATTTTTTTACAGGACAGCAAAAGATCTCCCATTGTTTGTATGCACTGCTTTTTCCATGTATCTTTATTGTGTGGGCCATCCGCAGCGGCCTGAGTCTGGATATGTGGATGGATTCTGGCACAGGACATTTATTGCCGGGAAATCAGTCAAATCTGTGGGCATTGTTCTGGATTTTGGGCGCATGTGCTGTTTTTTTTATTATATTAAGATTAGCGGGCAGGATTGTGATATTGTCCATGCAGGAAACAGATCAGAAAAGGCTTGAAGACCAGATGAAAGAGCAGTCTATCTATTTAGAAGAAGCCAAGATGAGAAATGAAAAATACCGCAGGTTCCACCATGATATTGATAACCACTTTCTGGTTTTATCAGGTTTAATCCATGAAAAGAAATATGAGGAGGCAGAGATCTATTTTGAGAACCTGCATAAAGCTTCGGATCATCTGCTGATTGGGATTGAAACAGGAAATCCGGTTATAGATATTCTTTTGAATGAGAAAATCAATTATGCGCGTTCAAATGGCATTGAAGTGAAATATGATATCCGGTTTTCATCGGATTGTCCTGTGGAGGACTTAGATTTGTGTGTGATCTTTGCGAATGCAATGGACAATGCGATTACGGCATGTATGAAAGGAGACATAGAGCAGCCAGAGATTTCTGTTATGGTCTGTAAGCGGCACCATTTTCTTATCCTTGAAATTGCAAATCCTGTAAGTGCAGTATATCAGGCAACAGAATATGGAACCGGATTAAAAAATATCAGGCATACTGTTGAAAAGTATGAAGGAACAATGGAGATAGAAGAAAGCAAAAATTATTTTAAATTGACGGCATTGTTGTGTTTAAAACCGTTTACGAAGGAGGAACCGCCGTTCGCGAAAAGCCGCTTGCGTAAATAAAATTTTGTCCGATATATCTTGAAAGATTATAACAAATGGAGGTAGATGATATGATAAACAATGTAAAACCCGGTTATGTGAATCCATTGACTATGGTAGGGAGCAGTAAAAACAAGCAGGCAAAACCTCTTTACTTAGAGGGAATTGAGACAGCGGAAAAGAGAAAAAGATCCTTAGAAGCAGAAAAGCAATCTATTCAGAATTCCCTGTTGCTTATGAAAGGAACTTCTGGCGATGCAGGGAGTTCAGAAGAAAATATTGAGTTGTTAGAAAAGAAACTTGAGGAAATCACAAAAGAGCTTGAGACAAACCGACAAGAAACTGTGGAGACAGTGACAGCCAAAGAAGAACGAGTGGAAGAAAGTGGAGGACTTATCACGCATAATCATTTCGATACGTATGAGAAGTCAGAGCATAAAGAGTCGGCAGGATGCTATAAAGTAGTGAATGACGATAATAAAGGTTATAAAATAGAATACGATGTGGATTGATTGAAAATAGATGAAAGGTGTAATGGAATTATGAATATATCAGACGTATGTAATAACAAAATCGAAATTTGAAAACAGAACTGTCAATAGGAAAGGACGAATGTTAAATGAAGATATATGGGAATTATAATCATATCTTTTCAGAGTTAAACAAAAAATGTAATGGTCGTTTGCAGAAACCTGGAAATAATAAAAGTTCAAATATCAAGGGAAAATTACAGGAGATAACGTTGTTTGCTAATCAGGTTTCAAAAGATAAGGTTCATATTTCGCAAGAGGGTCTTGAGTATATGAAGGAAAATTTACATAAGGAAGAAAACATACAAAATTATATGCCTATGCCGCAAGAAGAGCAGGAAATATATAATTATATTCAGTCTCATCTTAATGTCAATACATTGACGACATGCGACTGTACAGAGATTATATCTAAAGATTTGTGGGAGATGTATAAGGATTTACAATCAAAAGAAGAAGATTTTTTGAATATAAACAGTCATATCGGAAATTTGATGGAAGCATATACTTATATGTATAATAAGATTGTAGATGGATATAGTGACGGTACTAGGGAAGTATGGATAAAAGATAATAACACAGGTGATGACTTTAACGGGATCGAATTTATAAGTAATGGAAGAATGGAAAGTTATAGAAAACTTACCATGGAAGAAGAGCTTGCTACATTAGATCAGGCTTTTGAAAAGTATGCGCAAGATATTGAAGATCATGTAAATTATGCAATTATGATTGACAGAGTATCTCCAAGCGTATTAAAAACTATGGAAGAATTGAAGAAGATCGCCGAGGAACGGCATAATCGGAATATAATGCAGGAATTGGAGACAAAAGAAAATATAACACAGGGACGTGAACTGAAAGAACTTAAAGAGAAGTATGAACGTCCTAAGAATGTGCCGATATATAGGATGCTTATGGATGCAAGATTAAAGTGGATTGAACAAGGAAAAGTATATAGATAAATTTCTATGTAAGACATTGTAATAGCGTTTTTTCTATTCGGGGAGGTCGTGTAATGCAAATTAATACCAGTTCATTGTTTGTGAATTTAAACGGCAGACCGCCGGTACTTCAGAATGGATTTCTCAAACTGATTGATAAAAAAATGCATTCCTTTTATGGAGGCAATGAGGAGATTACGAAGGCTAATACACTTTTATATAAATATCGGAAGGCTAATCCGATAAAAATCTTTGAGAAGGATCAGAAATCTAAACCAGTAGAGAATGTTTCGGACATACCGCATGAGTTTTTGGTCAGTCTAAACAAAGAAGAATACTCGTGGGATGAATTCCGGTTTCAGAAAGCATTTGATATTGGAGGGAGCGGGAATTTAGATGAGATTTTAAGCAGGCTTGCGGCGTCTTATGTAACTGCGTCTGAGCACATGAATGCTCATTTTAGCGGTACGGAGTTTGAAGCTCACAGGGTTCAATTGGATGCGGCGGTTTCTAAGGTCATGGAGCAACGGGCAAATGTTTTTGTAGAGAATGTAGGGGGATTTCTGGAGAGTAATGGATTTGCTGGTGAGAAAAACAAAATATATGACATCATTACATCCGAATATAACAATAAAATTCAGCAGTACAATGAATTTATTAAGAATCACAGAGATTATGCAAATCTAAAAGGAACGGAGTACGAATGGCTGTCGGAGGATATTGCTTATATGGCTCAGGAGTTGAGGAGGGCCTGTGATACAGTACAGGAGCCAGGTAAATCTGAAAGATATAGCCTAGAAGAAATCTCTCTGGCCAATCGTTTGGTGCAGGAGTTGACGTTTGACGGATTATTTGACAGCCTTGGAAATGAAGAAAGCTTTGGATTAGATGCCGGAATGTTATTATTGAAGACACAGTTATTTTCTGGAAATAGTATGGTGTCAAGGCAGTTTGCAGATAAGATGACAAAAGCTGTAAATACCCGGATAGATGATGTGCTTAACAGGATCAATGACCGGATACGGAGACTGTATGACGATCCTTACTATGATAAGGAAAGAGCACCGATGTATGATAAGTCCGAGATCTATGATGTCAGCAAAATGATGTTGAAGATTTATAAAGAAAAAGGTACTTACTCGGAAACAATTTTGGCAGGTATAGAATATGCCCTAAATAGAAGCAGGAGTAAAGAAAACGCAAATGCAATTGTGGACAGATATAAGACGAATTATTATTGGAAAAGATTTTATGATAATTCCGAATGTTTCCGGCAGTTTTATTATTCAGAAGGGGTTGATCGGAGGACATCGTATCAGAAACTGATAGATTCATGGAATTCTTATGCTTACGATGTTTCAAAGCTTCAGGAATGCCAAGTGGCTATAAACCGTATGTCCGTATTAGCATAACGAATATTTGTTATAAGTTAAACACCGACGATAAAAGTTGGGTGTAAAAATTATGAATATATCAGGTATTTCTTATCATGGAAATATACAAAAGACAGGAGGCAAACTTACTTGCATAACGGAGCTGTTTGCCATGTCAATGGAGAGTGCTTATAATGGAAGGGGGCGAGATATCCTGGGGAATACCGTGTATTCAGCAAAAACAGCGGTTCAAAAGGCACTTGGCAGATTAGGCATACCTGAGAATAATGCGGAGAGAACGGAAAAATTATTTTATGAAGTGTTTTTGGAGTTCTTAAAATAATGCAGGTATTAATGTGGGTAAATGGTGGATTTCTGCAAAAGGCGGTCAGCATTGTAGATGGCAGTAGAAGTAGCACTATTGGTTTGGCCATGAGCGTACCAGTATATTTAGTAGAGGAGATATCGCATAATGAATATATCAGGTGTTTCTTATCATGGAAATATGCAAAAGACAGAGCAGCAGCCCATTCAGCCATTACAGGGTGAGGGAAGAAAGGGCGCATTGACAGGGATGAAGCTGTCAGAAGGAAAAAGATTGGACAGTTGGGAAATTACACATGTGCAAAGTGAGAATTCTGTTTCATTGGCAAATACATACCAACCAGGGGGCAGCATTAAGGTGGTGCACACTGAAGATAGGCATTATTTAAGAAATACGGAACAGTATTTCGGAGTATTTGACCAATATGCAAAAGGGCAGATCAGTGAAGATGAATTTATAGCATATTCTGCTGCGTTTAAAAGTGAAGTTAAAAATACTCTGAACACGGATGATTGGGTAGGGGGTATCAACGCCCTTGTGAAAGAGATGAGAGAGAATATCTCGAAAGGAATTTCCAATACCCCAGATAACCTGAAAACAAAACTTTCTACAGGTGGAATAGAGCTTACTTGGAAAGAATTAATGAATATGCAAAAGACAGGAAAGTACATAGATAAATTTTTAGATGCCGGAGGTGCGGGCACCTATATGACTTATGCAAACATAGGGATTGCAAGGGCCTATGTGCATAAATCGGGGTTGGGTCTGACGGAAGATCAGGTAAAATTTTTAAGTGAAGCGGTAGAAAAAAAGATAGACAGGAAGTTGGAAAGTTCAAGGCTTATTTTAGAACTGGCGGCAGCGGTTAAACAAAATCCCATGTGGGAAGGGTACTATATCGGTGGAACCGGAACACAGCCGGTTGCTTCCAATACAAAGATGATTTCCGAGATCACAGAAGCATTTTCTAAGATTGATCCGAATGATAAAAGTACTTATGATGCGGCTGTAGACAGATTTCAGGAGATTATGCGGCCATGGGAGACAATTTTTGCAAGCTATGTGGCAAGGCAAGCGCCGGGCTACGCAGCCACTCATGTGCAGGAGAAAGAGCATCATTCCCGGGCAGGATTTCAGGCTATTTGGAATGGAACATATTAGAAAAAAGGGGTATTGTTTCAAGACAATTATGTGGTGTGGTTAGCGTTTTTGAGGTCATATGAAAGAAATAAATATTATGTCAAATAATTTGAGCAAGAAGAAGTGGGTATGTGTAATAGTCGGTTTGATATTGGTCGGTACAGCAATTATGTATATAAGTCCAATAGCTTTTGTTTCTGATGGAGTATTAACAAGAAAAAAAGTAAACGAATATAAGATGCAGTATGACTTGGGAGCAACCCGTAGACATGACTATCAAGCGACCGATATTTATCTTGTTTATTTTGGGTTTGAAAAAGTATTAGTTCAGAAAGAAGACATGCATGAAGGATATGATATAGAGTTAGTGCGAATTATGCCTTTTTTATATAGGTGGAAACGTGAGCCAAAAGAAAGTGTCTTTAGAGTTACTATTGGAAACAAAAAATATTATTATACCATAGTTTCGACATAGTTATGTTCTTTCTATTCGGGGAGGTCGTGGTATGCAAGTTGAACAGTATGTTCGCTGAAATTCCTAATCGGTTTAAAGAGGTGATAGTTATAGGTAAGATTATGATTTTGAAATTTTCGGACAAAGAAAAACAAATCATGGAGCAAGTGCGGTCCATCATCAAGAATGAAACCAATGTAGAATATACTGAAGTCATGCCAAAGTCGGTATTGTATTTTAAGGATTTAAAAATACAGTTAAAAGAACAGGAAGTCTATCGAAAAGATAAACGGATTCCATTGAGCCATCAGGAATTTCTTGCACTTCGGCTTCTGACAGAGCATCCGGGATGGATATGTACAAAGGAACAAATTTATGATGCGGTATACGATGGAAAATTTAAGGAGGAGATAGATAATATTATTTATTGTTTAATACGCAGCCTGCGTAAAAAACTGGAAACAAATTCACGATATCCTGAATATATTCAGACTGTCAGAGGCGCAGGATATAAATTTGCAATCCCAGAGGAGTAATCCTCTGGGATTATTTTCTGCCTGAAAAAACCTATGTTGTGCGTACAAAAAAACAGTTGCGCTTTTCTGTTTTAGAACGTACAGAGATAGTAAAGATATATTTCAAAAAGTAAACTTTTTGGCATAGCAAAAAACAGGCGGAAATCCTGTACCAAAATGTATACATGACGGCTTTTGGCATATGCCGGAAAAAGTGTGAACATTTTGGCACGCTTTTCAGAAGGAGGATAGCGGATATGGCTGTATACGTGTATCACAGAACCAGTACGAGGGATCAGCATCTTGACAGGGGGATTCATGAGATTCAAATATTTTGCAAGGAACACGACTTGGAACTGGAGAATATTTTCACAGACCAGCAGACCGGAAAGAATTTTAACAGACCGAGGTATATGGTTCTTGTGGAAGATGTTCTCCGGGAGGGGGATATTCTGCTTGTGACAGAGTTAGACCGATTAGGCAGGAATAAACGGGATACTATGGTGCAGATCCGGAAACTGCAGAGCAGGGATGTCCGGCTAATGGTGCTGGAACTCCCGACAACACTGATGGATCTGTCCAAGATGGATAACTCTATGGCACGCCTGATGATGGAAACGATCAACAACATGATGTTGGAGCTTTACGCTTCCATCAGTGAAAGCGAGATTCAGAAAAAGGAGAAGCGTCAGCGTGAAGGAATTGCCATGAAGAAGCTCCGAGGAGAATGGGATGATTATGGACGGCCGCCCGCAATCAAAGAAGAAGAATTTGCCAAGGCATACCAGAGAGTAACGGCTGGCGAGATTACACAGGCAGAGCTGAAGCGTGAGTTGGGCTTATCTCACACTACTTTTTACCGCTACCGGAAAAAATATTTTGAAAAAAATCCGGAAATTTTCCAATCTCAGAAAAAATGACACTATTACTTATATGAAAGCAAAATTTTTAGAGGAGGTAATAGCGTTATGAGTGAAAAAAGAGAAGGAGCATTGTTCTATGACAAAGAAAGCGGACGGTATGATATCCGGTTTGGGCTGGATTCGTTCTATGGAGGGCTGCATTGTGGAGACTGCTTCGACCTGAAGGTGGATAATGCCTGGGTTTCGGCCAGGATTGAGATGGGGGATGAATGGTATCTGGCAGGACTGCCCCGGATGAGCCTTGACGGACTGATTGTGCGGATGTAAGAGAGATGGCCAGGTATTTGTGAGATGGAGAGGTCAACGGAGCAGGTATTTATGAGGTTTGAGGCAGATTATGATGTTGTGCTGGAGTGTATTCAGGAAGTATATGGTCTGGAAAGCGATAACCTGCGGCTTGGAAAGGATTTCCGCAAGACTATGGTGCTTCCCTTTTTGAAAATGCTGGAGAGACACTGTAGCGGCATCCAGGTGGAGAACTTACATAAGGTATTGTGGGAAGTCTATCAGGAGAGTACGGGCGGAATAGATTTTCTGGAGAAGGCAGACATCATTCTGAAACCATATTACAGGGAAATACAGTCGTTAGAACAAAATGTATGTATTTGACTGTGCTTCTTTATATGAGCGCAGGCTGCAAGAAAAATTCCGGCTAGGGCTAATTCTCTGCCGGAATTTTTACTTGGATAATCTGTAGTTGATTTTCTTAATCCGAACCGAACACATACAATCTTTCTGATTCTTTGAAAGTCTATTAAGTTCTGTCATTTCCGGTTCCGCTGAGTAACCGCACATTTAAAAGCTTTAATTATTGCAGGAGATAATTCTGGACAGTCATCATCAAAAACAATCGGATATTTTTTTGCTTCACTAATTTCCGCAAGTTGTTCTTCCGTAAGTTTTTGACCGGTCTCAATGGTGAATGTTTTAATCATAATCAATCTTCCTCTCTATTCATCTGTATTTAAAAATAGTCTGGGATCAAGCCCGGTTAGGGAAAGGTAGTAATGAGCCAGTCCGGGATCCATAAAATAACAGTAACAACGATCCGCTGGTTTAAAATCAAGGGTATCCGTCCCCATGGTCTCCCCATGAAAACCTGTAATTCCAGAAAGATACAGCCAATTTAACAAATGGTTGCAGGTGTCCCTTGAAATGTAAAGAGAATCATTTCTGGCGATTAATTCCTGTATTTCCTCATGAATACTGCTCTCTGCTCTTCTACTGCTGCTCTTTCGGCCTGCGATCCGGCAGATAGATAGAAAAATCTGCGTAAATATTCTGGTATCCTGAATATCTGTGAAATACCGGGTAGATTCATTTGTAAAGGTATCAATAATTTTTATCACTTCGCCGCGGGCCCGTTCTGTACTTTGCTTTTCCAGATAAGTTTTGACTACTTTAGGATATCCGCCAATTTGAAGATAGATATCGTATACAGCTTTTACCTTATTGCAAGTGCCATTATTCTGTAATGGCTTTGGTGGCAGATGGAGATATTGTGTATACAGCCCTTCATCATATGCCTGCAGAAATTCCTTGAAGGAGAGTGTATAAACAGAAAGCTTTCTCTGCCCCTCATTATGAGACTGGAATTTCGGGTTCAAAAACTGCCCAAGATAACTGCTGATCAAAATAAAACGGGATTGGAAGGGACAGCCGAGCTTTTGGATGCAGTTATATATTGCGGCAGACTCCTGTATTTCATCAATGATAATGACGGTATCATCGGAATCAATGAAATCAGACTCAAAGAGCCGGAGTGCGTTATAGAAAACGTACTCCGGATGTTTTGTATCGGGAACTCCAGCTATCGCCTGTCTGAAGCATTCCATGAACTGCTTTCCGCTTTGCTCAAAGAAATTGAAATAAATTTTATGCTTAAAGTGTCCATCTGCGAATTTATTGATGATATATGTTTTTCCTGCCTGCCGGGCACCGTTTACTTCTAAAATCCGGTGGAAGGAATCTTTTTTCCAATCCAGAAGTTGGTTGTAGATACTACGCTTCAGATACATTATAATATTCCCTTTCTGATTTCCTCAGTAACCATTCATTTTAAATATTTCCAAGTGTGCGGCAGAGATATTAATAGTTGTAGAGTCATTAAAAAAGCCACCTGTTAAGATCAGATGGCTCGGAAATACAGTCTGTTTTGTCACCCTGCTGTTTATACTGTCTGAAGATTCGCAAGCTGTTCTACTTCTGCTACACTAAGGGCCGAACATTCCGCAATCTCCTCGACTGTCAGCTTTCCCATTTTCAGCATCCTAAGTGCCGTTTCTTTTTTGCCTTGACTTATTCCCCGATTTAAAATAGTTCTTGCTTCTGTTTGAATCAATGGTCCTCTCATCATAGCACCTATGCCTTTCTGCACGTTTTCATATTTACGTGCGATTTCCTGGATCACATCGCTTGAAAGCTCCAGGATTGTCCGTTTGTCAAATGCGCCAATAATACCTTGCTTTTCCAGATCATCAAGTCTTTCTAAAATTATCCTATATTCTGTTTTCAGCTCTTCCAGTTTCTGCTCATTGTTATTATATTCCGAAAAACTTTTCTCATGTGAGAAAATATAAAATGGAATAAGCATTAATAAGCGTTTCTCAAAGATTTCATCCAGTGAATATGACTGCACCTTCATAATCGGGACATCATATTGTACCGTCCCGCCTGGAGTTATGATCACATATTTCATTTTATCCGGAGTTTTTTTATATGCCCGAAGATACATTACCGCCGTATTAGGAAATGTTACCGTCAGAGTTTCTTCTGTAACTTCGCCCTCATCAAGCGCTATCTGTGCGTCGTACTCGAAAAGACGGATTGTAATCTTCCCATCTGGTAAGCTGCTTTCACATTCAAGATGATACTTTTTAACTATTCTGCCAATAATCTGAAAATTAGTATCTGTTATTCGTTCCTTGTCAGCCGCATCCTGCTGGTCTAAAAAGTGTTCATTAGGGAAAAAACGAATCTCTTCTTCTCCCGTATAATGTTCGTCAAAAATTTCATTGATTACAGGTATAATCAATTTCCGGCAGTCATTCAGGATTGTCCGGAACGCGCCATCATATATATTTCCCATATGTTATCCTTTCTGTTTGGTGACTTTATCATATCATTTTTTACCTTTAAATTCAAGTATAGCTGTCTTCGCTGGTAAAACCTGCAGCGTTCCTATGTTGTTTTTGTGTCTGCCATCATCTGTAATCCTCGCAACAGTTTTTCAGCATTTTCCCGGAACTGTGGCAGGAAATCCTTTTCTAGATCATAACAGAGATAGAGGATGCCAAAGATCGGGTTCCATACTTGCCGCATAGTTGCTTCGTCCAGGAATCTTTCCACTTCTCTTATGAGCGTTACAAAATTCTTCTGGAATGTCGCCCACTCAATAAAGAAGTCATCATTAAGCGGAATACCAAAGGAATCAAACCATTCACGTATAGTCTGCGTCCTGGTATTGTTCCCACATCCTGGATTCATATAAAAGTATTCAATCACTGGTGCTTCTGAAGATGTTTCATCTTCCGGAAACACAATGACACGTCCGATTGGAAACATGGCGCACATAGCAGGTTTTGCTTTGTGGACGGAGCATTTGTGGTTTTTAAGCAGAGGGCACCGTTTGATGGAATCTCTGGGTTTCAGCCGGATGATCGGAAAGTGCGAATCCGGCCCGATATACAACTCGCAATACTGGCCGATGAATTCTTTTAAGGACAGCTTCAGTTCGTTTGCAATCCGGAAGAGATCCAGCGGTGTCAGCAGGATATCCTCCCGGTTGATGCAGCATTCCCCGCATTGTGTGCAGTGAAAACGAAACGGATCATCGGCAGCCAGTTTGTTATGTTCAATAGCGTTCATGATTTCTTCCATTCTTGTATTCATATGTAGTCCTCCTTGATTATGAAATCATTGCCTCTAAGGAAGCAATTAATTCTCTATTATTTCGCTCGTATTGTTCCTGAAACGGCTGATCCAGATCAAAGTCTGTGTATTTATATAACAGAAAGAAGAACAATGCCCTGTGCTTGTGTGTCTCTGGTATCTGCCTGAGCAGCCGCGCAATCTCTGGCACTGCCGAAATGTCTGCATTGACAAATGCTCGTCTTCCTGTGTGAAATACTGGTTCATCCAGTCCCGTGCTTTGAATTTTCTTCCTGTAAAATGGTGGCTCTTCTCCATACTGAGATAGTACTGAAAAGAGGAAGAATCATCCGGCTCCGCTACCAATGGATAAGTACGGCAGGCCCGCGGTTTTGCGGCCTGGATCGTACATCGGTTATCCTTTAGGAAAATGCAGGCATCGTCTGAGCCGACTGTCTTTAGTGTGTAGATAAAGTAACCGCACTCATGAATCGGAACCGGCTCTGCATACAGGGACAGTAAATGTTCTATGGAATCAAGAGATTTGTCCTGGCTTTGCAGGAACCTGGCGATCCGGTAGACATCCAGGCTCTCCAGCGGGACGCTGTCCTTTACATTGCGGCAGCATGCGCCGCAATGGTGACATTCAAAGTGTATCCGTTCATTCCACGCAATGGGAGTGACGTTTTCCATTAATGATTTCTTCATTTTGTTTTTTCCTCGTATATATAAATGTTAAAGTGAGCCATTCCGGATGGAATGGCCCTTGTTTAATCTTCGGTACACATTGCTTTTTCATATGCAAGAATCTGATCCCATGTCAGCCATTCGGGTTTTTCTCCTTCTGGAAAACTAAGCCACATCCTTTTCATGGATTCTATGTGCTCCCTTTCCTCTTTTGATGATAAGACGTCAGGATTCCGGTTACCGTATCCAAGGTAATAGTCGCAATCGCATCTGTATCTGTCCAGCATCTGATATTGAAATCTTTTATCTTCGTCAATCTGTTTTTCGTTGGATAAAATGATAAATGGTCTCCGAATCGGCAGATCCGGCTCGCCGTCAAATGCATTATATAGTGCAGAACATAGCTTTGGGTTGTTACGGCCTAATGTAATATCCTTCCATAAATGCCCATACTGGTCTTCATAGACTGGACGTGACCATGAGTCCGTACCAATCGGTTTCAGTTTTAAAGTGTCATTCTTGTTTTCTGGTGTATTCATACAGATTCTCCCTTCATTGATATATATTTTCTGATGTGGTTATCCCCATGTCTCTCCCAGGATTTCCAACAGATATTCTTCAAATGGAAAATCTGGAGGCAGGATTTCGCCTATTTTTGATTTTACTTCCTGAATGATTTCCCTAAAGTCTGTATAGGCCGGACGGAATAAAGAAGGGCTTCTGTTCAGGTCAAGGAAATAGAAATAATCACCCGTTTCCTGTTCAGAAAATTCATGGTCGCAAATCCGGTAACAGCTAAGATGATCAGCATTCCCATAGAAGCTCGCATCGTAATGACTGTTCAGGTAGTCACCGAAATTAAGGAAGACATCTGCTTCTGAAAATCTGTCATATAGCTCTGGTTTCTCTGCCTTCCAGATTGGAAGCATATGAGATAGGATTATAGAAGCAGACTCTTCAGAAATCAAAAGTCCATAACTATGAAAAACCGATATATCCATACTCATACCCAGTCCCTCCTTTGCAATAATATGTCTTTGAAAAAGTCTAAAGCGTCAAAAAATCCCTGCTGATAAGCAACCCGCCCATATTCGGAACCGCTTGCATTGCTTTCTTCCAGGGCATCGTCAATCAGGTCCCATTGTTCAGGCGTGAACATATCTTCTGACAGTCTGCCGGCCTTTTCTTTGGCTTTCTGCTTTGAATTCTGGTATCTCCTGTCTTTTCTAAGGGTATCCTCCAAAGCGGTATCGAGCCTGTTCCGGATGATCTGCTGCAGGACCGAGTGTCGGAACTCCGATGCCATATCGGTATCTGTATCTACAGTAGATTCAGCATTCGGATCTACATCAGATTTGGTAGCTGGATTTTGTTCTTCCTGTGTCCTATGGTTATCCGAAGCCATACGATATCCGGCCTGGTCTCTTTCCCGACAGATAATTTGGAACAGATCAGTAATTAACAGAAATCCTGCCTGCAGCCCCAGTTCCATGTACACACTGGTATTTTCATTGACCAGCTCATTTGCCGCGGATAACAACACCGAAGCTCCGTCTTCATCATATTGTTTGGCAACCTTTTCATAAGCCAGGTCTGCATCATCCAGACGTGTCTCGTAATTACGGTCATCCCGGTCTGGAACCATGCCGTATAACAGGTAATCTGCAACGCCTTTTACCGTTGCCCTCTCAAATATTTTCTCTGCAAATTTCATAATATTTCCTTTCCAAAAAGAAAGGTACGGCATCAAGCCATACCTTCCCATTCTCTTATCTAATGATTCTCTTTGCTTATTCTTTTCGTAATCCATACAGTAAATATGCCACGCCTTTCGGATGGCGGTCATCAAACCAGTGCCAGAGTTCTGTCCGTGTGATTCCGGCCGGAAATGAGATCCCCTGCAGTGTAAATGGTTCTGCAAAGAATTCGTCTCCGGCGTCCGGGACTTCCAAAGGTATATCAGAAAGCTCCTTCCACATGGCTTCTACCACCCGTCTGCACAGACCGGATTCCTGATCATAGTCACAGCCGTCACGGTTTACACATTCACTGCAGAGCAGTAAGCGCTTGCCGCAGGAAGGGCAGTTTGTCAGATACCCTTGTGACGCTGTATCCCATAAGACCGAGACCTCCGCATTGCAGTGCGGGCATAGTTCATAAATCTTTTCTTTCATGGCTGTTTCCCTTATTATGTGATAAGTGCTGGTTACGCAATCATCTCCAGGAACTGCTCTTCTGTCAGAACCGGAATGTTCAGCTCCTGGGCCTTTTTCAGCTTGCTTCCTGCCTTCTCCCCGCAGATCAGGTAATCGGTTTTTTTCGTTACGGAGCTTCCGGGTTTTCCTCCAAGCTCCAGGATCTTTGTGTTGATACCGTCGCGGGTAAAATGCGTAAGCTTTCCTGTCGCAACAACTGTTCGTCCCATAAATGGATTTTCTTTTACTTCTCTCATGATGTGTTCCTCCTTTGATTTGAATGTAAGTTCTTTCTGTAATTCTTTCCATAAACACAAGTTTTCTTCGTTGGAAAACCATGTGTGAATGTTGTGGTTCAGTATCTCCCCGAAGTCCTCCAGCGCTGTAAAGTCATAACTGCCGACAGCAGCGGCTTCAAAGTCATGAAGGTTTCCGGAAAATACGGTATTTAAAATACGGCTTTTGGTACGCCCCACCATGGGGATGTCCATTGCTACCAGGAAATGCACGAAGTCTGTCTCCCGGCTTCTGGTAATGGCGCTCCAGAGGCGTTCATAGGATTTCTCGCCAAATCCGTCCAGTGCAAGAATATCCTCGCGGTACAGATCCAGATGGTACAGATCCTGAAAGGAATCCAGATAGCCTAGCTCTAAGAACTTCTCCAACGTAGCTGAAGAGAGCCCTTCGATATCCATAGCCTTCTTCCCCACGAAATGCTCAAACTTCCGCAGGATCTGGCTGTCACATGCCGAATTGTTGCAGTGGACAGTCTCCACGATTCTGCCGTCGCTGGTTTTCCGCCGTTTAATCAAGGTGGCCGACTGGCAGCACGGGCAGAGCGGCGGGACCATATCCTGATATCTTCCCCGGTCCAGATTTTCCTCGATGTGGGGAATGATCATGTTCCGTTTGGAGATCAGGATCCTGCACCCTGGAACCAGCTCCAGATTCTTTATGAAGCTTAAGTTATGCAGGGATGCCCGTGATACTTCACAGCCGTCGATCTCAACCGTGTCAAAAACACCGACCGGCGCAATCTCTCCGAAGCGGGTAGGCGTCCATTCAATGTTTCGCAAAATGGTCTCATACTGCTCATCCTCAAACTTGTAAGCAAGCCCGTCCTTGTAATGGTGTCCTGTCTTCCCGCAGCTTTTGGAGTAACTGAGGCTGTCGAAGACTGCAACGATGCCGTCAATCGGGATGTGCCGCCTGGAAGCTTCGGTTACCAGCATGTCGATACTGGTGGCAGCCAGTTCTTCTGTCGGCGCCGGCCCTTCTATAGAAATATAGGGGCAGGTATCAAAGCCAAGCTCCTTTAAAAGCGAAAGCCGCATCTGCCTGCTGTCGCTGTAGGGACTTTCATCCAGCCCTTCTAATACATTGAATGGCGAGAAATAGACGCAGCGTTTTGCGCAGGTTTCCGGATTCAGGCTCCGTACTGTGCCTGAGACAAGATTGCGCGCATTACGGAATTTCTTTCCGTTGCTGTCTGTGAGTGTTTCTTTGAGACGTTCAAAGTCATTGATGTGGATGTAGGATTCCCCGGTGATGACCAGGCGTTTCCGGTAAGGGATTGATAAGGGGACATTCTGATAGGCAGGGAGATTGTGGGTGATTTCTTCGCCGACTTCTCCATTTCCACGGGTGGAAGCCTGTATCAGATGCTCGTCCTCATACACCAGTTTGGTCGTAAGTCCGTCCAGCTTCAGCATCAGTAATGCCGGGTTCCTGGCAAGAAGCGCTGTGATCTCCGTCACCTGCTTGGTCTTATCTAAGGAAAGCAAAGGGATGGGATGCTGCACTTTTGAAAGACTGCTGACCGGGTAATAGCCCACGGTCTGAGTCGGGGAATTGGAGAGGATGAATCCGGTCTCCTCTTCCAGCTTCTGAAGCTTGTCAAATAACTGGTCATATTCTTTGTCCGTGATCGTTGGTGCGTTTAGGTTATAATAAGCATTTCTGTGCTCATTTAATTCCTGCACCAGAGATGTGATTTCCTGAATCTGGTTCATGATATTCGTCCTTTCTTTTTGTTGTTTTGGGGTATTCCTAAGAAATAGTTCCGGGCAGACGCTGGAACAGGTTTTGAATGACATAACCATTTGAATCCTGACCTGATCTGCTGTAATAATAAGCGTGGTCAGACAGATATTCTGCCGGGTCCAGATAATCCCGGTTAACCTCCTGTATCATCTGATCCAGCTTCTCTTTGGAAGGAGCCTTGGATTTTGGGAACAAAAGCACTTCATGGATACTGCTTGGGATAATGTAGAAGTCCTCTTCAAAGAAATCTGCAATCTTATCCATCAGGTTTTTGCAGGTCATTAAGACAGCGCCGTTTGAGAAAAAGTCATTTGTTAAAAAATACATGGAATTAGTGTAGTCATTGGCAGAAAGAGCCGCATAATACTCGTTTTCCAGCAAACCTCTGTCCAGAAGAAACTGATCCAAATTGCCGAATTTTACTGGCAGCAAACGGTTATAATTTGCCAACGCCTGCTGATGCAGCTTAAGAGTATCAATCTCCCATTTCTTTAACAGCCCATCCCGGACTGGCATATCCAGGAGCATCCTGTCCGATTTCCCGATGAGATAATAGTAGACGATAGACAGGTCCTGGAATGGGATATGCGGGACTGTTTCCAAGAATGTACGGTTTTTCTCTGTGTTGACCAGCTTCATAATGATCTTGCTTTTGGCAGTAGAGAAATCATAGAGTTCCGTTTCATTTACCTGTATCACCGGCAAAGAGCGGTACAGGTCTGAAAGCCGGTCAATCACGGTATCAAAGTCCTTTGTTGCCTGATAAAATTCATAGAATTCTTCCAGATAGATTGTGGGAGAAGTATTTGAGGAAGGGCTTTTGAACACAACCCCGTGCTTCATCTCCCCATTGGATTTCAGTGTCTTTGTGAGGCTGAGACTGACATTGCCAATCTCCCGGCTCTGTAAGCCCTGTAAAACCTCGTTCCTAAATGTTTCGTATGTCATGTGAGACCTCCTTTTCTTGTGGTGTCATCCGAAGGGATTGTTTACTCATCCTCCTTCCGTCTGCGTTCAGGCAAAAAAAGAGAATGTACACCATAAGCGTCCATTCTCCCATTAAATGCAGAAAACCTGCAAAATGCAAAAGAGACATCTTCCCTTCTACAAACAAAAAAAGCCAGAAGATCCTATGCCGGGCATAGTGATTCTCCTGACTTCATATACAAACCTAAACTGCGTGTGATATCCTTTTCGGACTGACACAAAAAATAATTACAATATCATATTACCACTATATCTTGATGGTGTCAAATAACAAAATACAAAATATTGATTTATCTGTGTATATAATACTAAATATTGGGGATACTATATACAAAGGCTGCCAAAATTTGGAAAAGAGGATTGGAAATATCTACTTGATAAAAGAATGTATGTTCTATATAATGGGAGCTAATGCCAGATATATATGGGCAAATTACTGCAGGATAAAAAGGGTGGAGACGATGAGACAGAACATGGATGTATTTACTATATGTCCAGAATATGAAACCGGACATTTCAAGATAAGAAAACTGGAGGCAGAAGATGCAGAGGGGCTGTTTTCCTGTTATTCCGATCCGGAAGCAGCACGCTTTTTTAACGGGGACTGCTGTGGAGATGATTTTTATTATACGGATAAGGATAAGTTCCGGGGATGTGTGGAATACTGGCTGAGCCGATACGAGGCAAAAGATTTTGTCAGGTGGAGTGTTCTGGATAGGAAGACCGGGTTACTGATTGGAACGATGGAAGTGTGCCCATCTCTGAAGTATGCGGTTGACGGAAAGCAGATGGGGATTCTACGGATTGATTTAAAATCAGAGTATGAACGATTGCCGGTATTGAGGGAGTTGATGGATGTATTAATTTGCCATATCTATGAGGATTTTGAGGTTGCTTCTATCCTCATGAAGATCCAGAAGGATGCCGGAGAGAGACAGAAACTGATAAAAGAATACCAGTTTGTAGCCGCAAGGGAAGAATGTAATATTTCCCTGGAAGACTATTATATCAGGTACTGTTAGCCATAAGGGATGTGCAGCGGCATATAAGACAGATACCGCAATGAGATCATCGTGCGCATGAGTTTTGCAGGTAAAAACCTTTTTGTATGTTGCTGAAAAGAGCCGCCCAATATGAGCGGCTCGTAATATTTCCT
>NZ_JAYMNO010000020.1:0-367 GCF_036941055.1 Sporofaciens sp. JLR.KK001
ATCGCCGAATTTAAATCCGGCGAGAGATATCGGAAATTAGAAGAAGAATATAAGAGCATTATCCGGAAACTTGAAAAAAAATATCCGGGAATTAAAACAAGAATTAGCACAGGCACGTAAGGAGATCCGGTCTGTCCGGAATCAATGGATGGAAGCAAATGATGATCTTTGTTACTATTCACAGTCGGTTTGATGGATCGACAAATAAAGCGGAGCTGCAACACCGCTTTCAATGTTCTGATGTGTTTTTAGGAAGATTAGACCGAGAAGATTTCGGCAACCGTATAAGGATTCCCTTCGCATAATCGTTGCAACGCTTCGATTTCATTGATGCCATTACGACGGCAGGTTTCGATGTATGTTCGGT
>NZ_JAYMNO010000021.1:0-350 GCF_036941055.1 Sporofaciens sp. JLR.KK001
ATCCCCAATGATCGGATTGATGTAATTTGCTATCAGTGCACAATTTGACTCGTAGGTAGATAGTGCCCAGTGAGCACTGCCATAAATTTTGATGAAATCATATAAGAAATCTTTTACTTTAATATCCTTTGGTGGAATAAATGTTCCGTTTATTTGTTCTGACTCAATTTCAACTTTTCGCTTCTTGGCTTCTGCAGGTGTATTATATGTTTCCCACTTTTGCTTTTTCTCTCCCTTTTCATCCTCATAATAGTAAACAACAGAATATTTCTTCTTACGTTTAATAATCGTAGCCATACGTTTTCTCCTTTTTTAATTAGCTCCGCTATTCAGCCAGTCCTCAAAGGATC
>NZ_JAYMNO010000022.1:0-325 GCF_036941055.1 Sporofaciens sp. JLR.KK001
AGTTCTTCCAGACTTCTGTTATCTGTATTTTGGAAACGCTCAATTGCCAGTATCATGTACCGTATTGCAACGATTACCATATGTGAAGTAATGGCATCATAGCTTGTACTGTGGCATTCCGTACGAAGTTTTAAATAGCTCTTTGACATTTTAAAATAGGTTTCAATTTTCCAGCGCATCGTGTACGCACGGAGGATTTTCTCTTCATCTAAGGTCATGTCAGTGCATACAAAGCATACCCAGTCCTTGCGGTTGCTGTGATTCCGTACGTAGACCAGTTTTGCCTTCATGGCATTCCCGGTACTGTCAGGAATGATAATATCTA
>NZ_JAYMNO010000023.1:0-297 GCF_036941055.1 Sporofaciens sp. JLR.KK001
CCGATCAGATAGCGGCAGTCATGCTGGGTACACTCCTGATGTTTTGTTCCATAACGGTAAAATGTCTTGTCATGGTCATGCAAGACAATCCCAACATAATTCTCAAGCGGCGTTCCTTCTATTCCTTTATGCCCTTTTTTCTCCCTGCCTATATAAAGTGCCACATCTGCGATCGGGGATGCAAGTATAAGGACCTGCGCACTGTGCCCATTTACAGATGCGTTTGTAAAATCTGCATTCATGACCGGAGACTGCATTAGTTTCTTTATAATCTCTTTTTTCTCTTCCGCTGTTTTC
>NZ_JAYMNO010000024.1:0-278 GCF_036941055.1 Sporofaciens sp. JLR.KK001
CGAAGCCTGCATAAACGAGTTTCATCATAAAATAGATGAATACCTTAAAAACGGATGGAGTGAAAATGAGTCTGATCCAAACAACTACGGGGCATCCTTTGAGCGGACTCTGCTTACCAGAATTGCCCAATACCGCAGAAACTATTTCCTGTGGGTTGAGGATTTCAGTCTGCCGACCACCAATAATCTCAGTGAACGCGGGCTTCGAGGTGTAAAATCCCACATGAAAATATCGGGACAGTTTGAATCAGAGACAGCGGCCGATAACCATGCGCTCA
>NZ_JAYMNO010000025.1:0-268 GCF_036941055.1 Sporofaciens sp. JLR.KK001
TTTGGGCGGGCGTTTCCGTTCATATATTTCTGATATCTTCTGATATACATCTACATTTTGTGAGCGTAACAAATAGACTATGCTTAAGCCATTACAAATATCGTTTAAACTTTCTTGGCTCCGCAGAGTAATTGCCTGCTTCTGTTTTCGTTTGTAGACTCTTGCCAATCTTTCACATAGGGAATTATTGGCTGGAACCCGTTTGTCATGCAGGAACAATAATTCACTTTCTTTATATTCCCTTAACCGGAGAAATAGATTATACCCT
>NZ_JAYMNO010000026.1:0-268 GCF_036941055.1 Sporofaciens sp. JLR.KK001
TTTGGGCGGGCGTTTCCGTTCATATATTTCTGTTATCTTCTGATATACATCTACATTTTGTGCGCGTAACAAATAGACTATGCTTAAGCCATTACAAATATCGTTTAAACTTTCTTGGCTCCGCAGAGTAATTGCCTGCTTCTGTTTTCGTTTATAGACTCTTGCCAATCTTTCACATAGGGAATTATTGGCTGGAACCCGTTTATCATGCAGGAACAATAATTCACTTTCTTTATATTCCCTTAACCGGAGAAATAGATTATACCCT
>NZ_JAYMNO010000027.1:0-260 GCF_036941055.1 Sporofaciens sp. JLR.KK001
ATCATTTCAGCATCCCAAATCTCTCTTTTCTTGTAATTGGTCTTTGGACGATTAGCCATTGGAAACGGATTCCTTGAGATCATCTCCCATTTTACAGCCTGATCAAAAGCACACCTTAAAACTTTGTGGACACTGTTAATAACACCAGATGTTACATATTCAGATCTTGGTTTCATATTTCTTTTCACCACTGATTTTGTCTTTTTAAGGGTCTGATAGTATTCATCAACTACTTTTGGAGTGATACTTTGTATTGGTAA
>NZ_JAYMNO010000028.1:0-215 GCF_036941055.1 Sporofaciens sp. JLR.KK001
TAATTCGCCTTTGTTCCAGCTTGTGCAATTAAATTACTCAGCATAGATGTTAATTCAGGGGAGTCCTGAAGCAGTTGTACAATATTTGTCACCTCTGGCGCCAATTTCTTTTCTTCAGGCGGAGTGATTTTCCGCAGATCACAATTAGCATAAAAAGCCTCTTCAAACCTTTGGGCATTGACCTTTCGATCTTCATCAAGAATATGTGCATATAC
>NZ_JAYMNO010000029.1:0-215 GCF_036941055.1 Sporofaciens sp. JLR.KK001
CAATTCGCCTTTGTTCCAGCTTGTGCAATTAAATTACTCAGCATAGATGTTAATTCAGGGGAGTCCTGAAGCAGTTGTACAATATTTGTTACCTCTGGCGCCAATTTCTCTTCTTCAGGCGGAGTGATTTTCCGCAGATCACAATTAGCATAAAAAGCCTCTTAAAACCTTTGGGCATTGACCTTTCGATCTTCATCAAGAATATGTGCATATAT
>NZ_JAYMNO010000003.1:0-322514 GCF_036941055.1 Sporofaciens sp. JLR.KK001
GAGATTTATATTGGAGGGTATGGAATGAATGATATGAATGAAAAAATTATAGACATTATTATAAAAAAAGCGGATGGATGATGTTGATATAGGGTATGACCTTTACTGTACCAGTTGGGATATGCTTGAAGAAGATGCGCAGTGCAGCCACGCACATTTGTCTAAGTTGTTCGATTCGAGGATCGTTTATTGCAAAGATAAAAGTGCATTGGAAAGGTTGGATGAGATCAGAAGAAAGGCAGCAGAGCTGCTTGCGTCGGACAGGCGGTATGAGAAAGCTGACAAGGTATATAGTGATGCAAAAAAGATGCTTGCGGAGGTTTGCCTTGCACAGTCTTTATCAAAAGCCAGAAGCTGTGCAGGAGCGGCTATTGAGTTTATAGAAAATGCTCTAATGTTGTATAATGGCCAGTATTTCAGAAAAGGAACGAAAAGGGCTTTGGATGAGCTTAAACAGCTTACGCTTCCTTTTGACCTTGAAACCAGGATTCTTGCCGTCATTCAGGCAGAAACGGTGGAAAAGATACGGGAAAGACTGATGGATGTTTTCATTTTGACAGATGGGTATCTGCAGGTTCCGAAGAAAAAGGAACTTCCTTCTGCAGAAAATCTGCGAGGAACATATGAGGAAATGTATTCTAACTGGAAAAACAAAATGACCGAGGCAGCAGGCAGAGACGATGTGTATTCTTCCTTTATGAATTTACTGTCTTTACAGTGGATGTTCTATGAGATTGCAGAATGTATCGCAGTAGATGATTTTGAAATTATGGATAAATTTAGCCCCAAAAATCTGGAGGAGAATAAGGATGTCTTCGATCAGGCTCTGAATAAGTATCTTGCAGAATATGAAAAAGTGGGAATTTGCCCAAGGCATTTTGAGAGTATGACAGAATTTGTGGAGGATTACGAAAAACGGTATTTTAAGGAGGACAAGAATGATTAGACTGGTCAGACCAACAGAAGCATTGAAAGAACAGGCGCTGGAGTTTAAGCAGGAATTTTTTGATAACAGGGAATTCGTCATTAACGGAAGTGAATTGCTTGATAAAATGGATGATTACAGAGAATGGTGCAGATCCATAGACGCAAATACGAAAGAGGAAACGGTTCATCCAGACTGGGTGATAACAGACACATTCTTTGCCGTTGATGGTAATGACAGAATTGTGGGAATCATTGATTTAAGGCATACGCTCAACGACTTTCTGAAGGATCTGGGCAATTGCGGCTACAGCGTTCGTCCGTCAGAAAGACGAAAGGGCTATGCTACGGAAATGCTGCGGCAATTATTAGATATTGCGAAAAGGGCAGGGATGAACGAACTGCATCTTTCCGTGGAAAAGACGAATGAACCCTCAGTGAAGACGATCATTCGGAACGGCGGAGTCTTTGAGCGCAGCTTTGAACTGGATGGGGAACAGGCGGATATTTATAGAATTGCCCTGTAAACGTATGAAGGGAATTAATGTGCCAGGGAGAAAAGAGAGATTTTGGTATGATAGGAATATATGATTGTTTTGGATATGGTTTGGGATATGACGTATCTTGACATCTAAGGGAGAGTGTTTCGATGATAACTATAGAAACCAGTAGATTACTTTTGAGAAATTATAGAGTGACAGATTTTGAGGATATTATAAAATATTTTTCTGATGAAGAAGTCAGCAAATTTGAAGATTTTTATCCAATGTCAGAAGAACAGGTGAGAAACATGATTACTGAGTGGCAGGATATGGATAACCGTCTTGTTGCCGAATTAAAATCAAAACAGAATGTTATAGGAAGCATTGGCTATTGGATAGATGATGAAGGACATTATTGTATGGATTATGATTTTAATCCGGAATATTGTGGACAGGGTTATGCAACAGAGGCAGGCAATGCGCTTATTCGTTATCTATTTGAATCAGTCGGTATCAGTACAATTTATGGAGATTGTGATGTGCGGAATATATCATCATGGAAACTATTAGAAAGACTGGGATTTAACCGTATAAGAAGACTTGATAATCAATCATATAAAAATGATAAAAATGGTAATCCAATTTTAATCAGCACGTTTTTATATGAATTGGATAAAGCACAATTCAATCTATCTAATAATATCAAACGTTATTTAAAAACAAGCATCTATACCTATGCAGGTGCATACAGAGAGCTGCTGATATCTTTGCCGGGTGATATAGCGGCGATTGGAAAGCTGGTCTGTGACCAGATCACGCATCCGTCCATGTATTTTACAGAGCCGTTTGCGTATTTGGAGGATACCTATTATGGGAAATTCGCATCCTATCCCAGTCATCGTTTTAAAAATGAAGACGAACTATATATAACGGCTACATCCATGATTGCGGGTATTTTTTATCTGGACGAGGCAGGCTTTGGCGAAAATAAGGATGTAACAAAAAGGCTCACTGTATCATGCCGGCAGGCCTCCATCTTATTCAGTGCAATACTGAAAGCAAAGGGGATACCCTGCCGTTCAAGAGCCGGTTTTATGGATTTTGGCAATGACGGGGACAGTTATGTGGAACATTGGGTGAATGAGTATTGGGATTTTGGTGAAAACAGGTGGGTTTTGGTGGATGTAGACGGCTATTATGAATATGAGGAACGTTTTGGTTATAGTCAGTTTGATTTGCCGCGGTACAAGTTTATTACTGCGTCGGAAGCATGGCTGGGACTGAGAAGGCATACCCTGCATAAAAACTTAGACGTATATCCAACGAATCTATTGGAGGGTGTCTGTGAATATCTTCTGATGGATTTTCATGCGCTGATGAACAATGAGATTTTTTATTCTTATCAACCAATGCATCTCCGCAGCGGTATTCAGGCGCTTAGCGAGAATGAGCTATGTGAACTTGATTATTTGGCAGAATTGCTGGAAGATCCGGATGGAAATATAGAGCGGATAGAGCATATATGGAATACGAAGGAAGAATGGTTTGTGTTGACGAACAATACACAGAATATTTATCAGGATACATTCGGAGAATCTTGCAGTTCAAAAGGGAAATGATTTGGAATGGGAAGAAATACAAAATATAAATTAGATAGTTTGTGCATTGCAATATTTACGCTTTGTCTAGCTGCAAGGTTTATAGAATATTTTCTGATTGAGACAGATAGGACGGCTATTGGAGAAAATGTGTTTCATAAAGCAGCCGGAATTATCATATTAGCATTGACATTGAAAAGGGTAAATCTTACGTGGAGTGATATTGGATTTCAAAGAAACGGTTTTGTAACCAGTATGTTGAAAGGTTTGTCATTGGGAAGCGTCTGCTTTGCTATTTCGTATTGGTTGGAATTAACAATTTTAGCTTTGCAAGGCAACCCTGCACATTTAGAAATATATATCAGCAGTTTTTCTTTAACGGGTTCTCAAATAAAAAATACGGATTTTGTTTTCTTTCTGTTATGTGTAGTATTCAATGTGGTCAATGTATGGATGGAGGAAGGCATTTTTCGAGGACTGTTCATTAAAATATTTTCTGAATCGAAATCATTTATGCAGGCGAATTTTATTGCCGCATTTTTATTCGGAATCTGGCATATTGTAATGCCGGCCAGAAGCTACATGGATGGTGAAATGTCATTTGCGGCAATGGTTCTGATGGGTATCGGGTATATAATCCTTGCCGGAATTATGGGAATTAAATGGGGACTTCTTTACCATATGACAGGAAATATATGGACGGGGCTTGGCGACCATTTATTCAATAATACCGTTGCTACAAATATGCTGCATGTCATTTCTCTAAATGGTGCAGACGAATTACAAATTGTCCGGATTATGGCTGCACAGCTTATTTCCTTCACTTTTGTACTGGTAATTTATGTTTACAGGAGCAGGAAAAAGAGGGTGAATAGAAATGTATTTAACTGAAAATTACAAAGATAGCATACGATTTAACAGACAGTACGAAGAAATCAGTAAATTTCTTCAAATAGTTGCAGACAACGGCTATAATGAGCATTTCCATTAGGGGCGTTTGGATTGGAGTATGGCGCATTCATATTTGGATGTGGAAATGCTATCAAGAAATGTTCTGTTTAGGAAAGAAAACGGAGAACTTGTTGGTGCGGTAGTGTATGATACAGATTATAATGACAGGTGGTATATCATTCACTCGATTTCTGATGAAAACCTTTTAGGACAGATGATTGAATATGTGACGGAAGCGGACATCAATACAGCAATCATAAAGGCAAATCTCAACGACACAATGTTGTGCAGATTACTTGCAAATGCAGGATTTGAAAACCAGCATTTGCAGAGTGTTCTGGAAATAGACTTACCGCGTAATCTTTCTTTCCAATTACCGCAAGGATATTATCTGAATGCCCCAGATTCAAAAATTGATATCTGGCAATGGCGATTGGTAATATATCGTGGCTTTAACCATGAGGGGATTTTGCAAGAACCGAGCGAGGAGGTAGCAAAAGCCGAGAAACATCTCGAAATCCCAGAATACATCAAGGTTTTTGCAATTAAGGATGGAGAATATGCTGCTCATTGCGGAGTGTGGTACAACGGCGGAAATACAGCATATATAGAGCCTGTCGCGACAGTTCCCGAACATAGGGGAAAAGGTCTTGGCAGGGCAGTTGTCTATGAAGCTGCAAACCGCGCAAAAGAACAAGGTGCAAAAAGGGCAATCGTGCTTTCGGATCAGGATTTCTACAAACGTCTTGGCATGATAAAATCATCGGAAGTCGGCACATGGGTTAGAAATAGCAAATAAAACGCATTCGTGGAGAAATCGAAATTTCTGTAAGATTTTCGCACTGCAAGGAGAAATTGTGATGGCGAGATATACAAATAAGTTGAAACTTACGTTATGGGTTTCTGTGGTATATGTTTTATCGTTTATATGCTATGCACCTACATTGTTAGGACAGAACGGGATTACTATTCCTGATATATTATTGTACTTAAAATACTTATATGTGTGTATTCCCGCTATAGCTGCTATTTTTTTGCTGATTTGCGAGCAGAACATCAAGGTGTACTTTATGCGGATGTTTTCAGGGAAAATAACAATCAAATATATTTTAATAGGGGTTATATGTATGGCTGCAGGTATATTTGGTTCTTATTGCTATTCGTTCATTATGAAAACTGAGGTATTTAAAAATACATATTCGACAGTAATATCCCTGTTAACAAGCTGTATATACCTGCTGATAACTGCGTTTGTTGAAGAAATAGCATGGAGAGGATTTTTGTTGGAACGACTTCCTTTTAAGAAAATCAAAAGTGTTCTTTTTGTTGGCACCGTTTGGGCAGTGTGGCATATACCAATGTGGATCATCAGAAATGCATTGGGCATGGAACAAATTGTTTGTTTTTGCATATGGACATTACTTGTTTCCGTTGTTTTGGGAATAACCTATTATCAATGCAGAAATATATTGCTGATTGCCATTATGCACGCAGCTTTTAATATCTGTTATTTAGCGCCAATACAATATAACATTGTTGTATTAGCGACCATAATTTTTGTTGGTACTCTATTGTATAAAAAATCAGGCAAAAAATTATTCACTTGGTAACTTCCTGCTTGTCAGGGAGCTGCATATGAAAATGAAAATGGTGCTGATTGGAGGGCTGTATAAGGTGCAAAAAGGGCAATCGTGCTTTTGGATCAGGATTTCTACAAACATCTTGGCATGATAAAATCATCGGAAGTCGGCACATGGGTTAAAAATAGCAAATAAAACGCACTCGTGGAGAAATCGAAAGTTGACGCCGATGAAAATGAATGAAAGGAGAGAACACCTATGCTCAATGCAGGAAGCAGGATAGTAAATAATTGGATATATCCTATTGACAAAGGCTATGTACTGATTGATACAGGGTATGAAAGCGGATTTGCACATTTTAAAAAGCAATTGGCAAAGATGCAAATAGCCCCTCAACAGATACGATATATTTTTTTGACACACGCTCACGATGACCACGCAGGTTATCTGAATGAAGTACTTTCGGAATGCCCTGACCTCCAAATCGTTATGAGCGACAAAGCATTAGAAAGATTATATAGAGGGCAAAACTCTTTTCATGGCGGTTGCACAACTAAGATTGCCTTGTTCTTTTGTTATTTAATGAAGTTCGTTGGCAAAGGTAAGCATTTGTTTCCCTCAATAAAACAAGAATATCAATGTAGATGTATTCAAGTGACCGAACAAAACCGTAAGCAAGTGGAACTTTTACTGCAAGGAAAAATTATTGATACTCCCGGTCATACCTCCGATTCCATATCGCTTTTACTAAATGACGGTTCTCTATTCTGCGGTGACGCTGCTATGAACGGCTTGCCAAGTTTACATAGAATAACCATTTGGGTAGAGGACAAAACGGCTTTTCTGAAATCTTGGGAAACAATCATTGCACTTAGACCAAATCTAATATATCCGGGACATGGCAAGCCGTTTGAATATGAAGACCTTAAAATAAATCTAAAACGAGCAAAAAATATAGAATTGTTACCGATTCAATAACTTCCAGTTTGAACCAAAAGATTGGTCGTGCTGTAATCACCCTGATTAAAAAAATTTGGAGGAATACAAATGTGCAGGAAAAATTATATGAAATAAAGTCTATATCGTATCAAATCAGGATAGTGAAAGAATGTGATTTAGATAGTTTGTTATTGGTGAAAAGTGATGCTTCCATACATGCCAATAGATTTCAGCAACAGAATAACGGAAAAGCAGTTTATTTTGGCGCGTTTATCAATAACTGCGCAATTGGATATGTGTTGTTATCGCTGGATAATAAAGAAGATGTCATGCCATATACAAACCAAGAAAAATGTGCAGATATGATTGATTTGCTGGTAATAGAGTCCTTAAGAAATTATGGCATTGGAACCCGACTGTCGTTGGTATGTGAAGAATATTGCAAAGAGGCCGCAATTCCCTATTTAGGACTTGATGTAAATCCAACGGACAATTCTGCGGCAAAGAGATTGTATGAAAGATTAGGATATCATGCGGTCGGTGAACTACACTTAGACGGTGTATACGAATATACCGATGAACAGGGCAATCAAGGAAAGTATGAAGATTGGTGCATAGATATGATAAAACGATAACGTCAAAATCGGGATTTGTGGGAAAGATTGTAGTATGGAAATAATGGTATATGAAATGAAATATGTAAAAGACGGTATCGGGGAAAATAGTATTTCGTGTATTCCCTTTGAGCAAAAGTCCTTTCAACAATACATGAAAATATATAATGCATGCTTTTATGAAATGCGAAAATCACTTGATATTAGGCCATACAATTTTTTGAGTGATTATGAACAAATCCGTGAAAAAAGTAAAGATATTTTTTTACTTGTAAGCGGGGAAGAAATTATTGGTTCTGTCGCATGTTATGGAAGTGAGATAGACGATTTGATAGTTAATAAGAAATTTCAAAATAAAGGATATGGAAAGCAGCTTTTATTATGGGGAATGAACCATATTCGCCAAATTAGCAATGGGCCTATTTTGTTACATGTTGCTAAATGGAATGAAAAAGCTTTAAAACTATACGAAAAAGTCGGATTTAATATTACAAATACTGAGAGAGTGCGTTAAATTCCTGTTTGTCAGGAAGTCACATATTATATTGCAGAAACAGGAAACAGATAGAAATTTGGAGGAAGTGCTTTGAAAAAGCGGGAGTTTATTTATATAGCAGTTTTGACTTTGCTCATTGCGTTTATGGATATAACAGGTATTCCAGGCGCGTTTTTCGTCCATATTCAAGTTGCGGACATAGAGCCTGTTTACTTTACGCTTATGGTAAATTTCCTGTTCATAGGAGTGGCAGCTTATTTGTTTTTAAGAACCTTATGTCCTGCATGGGACTTGGGATTTAGGAAAAAGGGCCTGGTCGATGGGCTTAAAAAATACGGAATCATTGGAGCGCTGGTTGCGGCAGTGGGTTTTCTTGCTTTTTATGTGGGATTATCACCTTTTGATCGTCAGCCATCTATTGGGAAGGTGCTTATCGAAGGTGTTGTGTATTATATTGGCGTGGCAATCATTGAAGAACTCTATGTGCGGGGCTTATTGCTGAATCTTATTGAAAAGATGTTGATAAAAAGTAAAAACAGCACTTTGATTGCGGTTGTGTTATCGTCCGTGATTTTTGGGGCTGGACATATATTTGGTGTGCTAAACCAGACGCTGCTTGTAATCGTAAGCAAGGTTGTGTGGACGATAGGCATGGGTATGTTCTTTGGAATGGTATATAAGAAAACAAATAATTTATGGTTACCAATTATGTTCCACTTTATGATCAATGTCTGCGCTTTGCCTTATTGCTTTTCGAGTATAAACGGATATGCTGATTTGACATTATATATTGTTGTGCCCGTATATATAATTTTAGGAATATATAGTTTTATAGAACTAAAAAAAAAGCGTGAAATTTCCGGTGTAGGATAAAGGAGAGGTAGTTCCATGAAAGATTTAAAAGAATTAGGTAAACTGATGAAAGAGCACCCTGTCATGATTGTTGTAACATTGGTGGCGATGGTTGTGGGTGCAATTTTTGGGGCAGTCGCGTTTTATCAGGGATGGTTGGGTTAAAATTTTCATTTTATACCGAAATGCAGATTGAAGGATAAGGAGGCAATAGGATATGGAACTTGTAAAACTGACACACGAAAATATTGAAAAGGAGCACATCTGCTGTGCAATCTCCAATAACAAGGATATCCAGGTTATGTCCAAAAAGAACTGGCTGAAAGACAGGCTGGACGAGGGGCTTGTATTCCTAAAAGGCAACGTCCGGGGAAAATGCTTCATTGAGTATATCCCCACGGAATATGCATGGGCGCCCATTGAGGCGCAAGGGTATATGTACATTGACTGCCTGTGGGTATCCGGGCAGTTCAAGGGGCATGGATACTCGAACCTGCTGTTGGATGCATGTGTCAAGGACAGTAAAGAGAAAGGGAAAAAGGGGCTTGTGATTCTGTCCTCCAAAAAGAAAATGGGATTCCTCTCTGACCCGAAATATATGTGCTATAAGGGCTTTCAGACAGCGGATACGGCAGAGCCTTATTTTGAGTTGATGTACCTGCCCTTTGAAGGGGGCGCACCCCGTCCCCGCTTCCGGGATAGCGTGGGCAGGCATGAAGATATGCCGGAGGGATTTGTGCTGTATTACACAAACCAATGCCCTTTTACGGCAAAGTATGTACCGATACTGGAGAAGTTGGCAAAGGCCAGGAACGCTGTGTTCCAGTCCGTACATATCCAGACCAGAGAGGATGCGCAGAATGCCCCTTCGCCCTTTACCACCTTTTCCCTTTTCTATGACAGACAGCTCGTGACCCATGAAATCTTGTCGGAAAAGAAATTTGATAAAATTTTAACGGATAAAAGAGTGTAAAAAATGATTCCATTAGTCAGACCAACAAAAGCGATGAAAGAACAGGCCATAGAGTTCAGACAGGAATTTTTTGAACATGGGGAATTCGTCATAAACGGAAGCGAATTATTTGATAAAACGGATGATTACACAGAATGGTGCTGAATCATAGACGCAAACACGAAAGAAGAGACCGTTAATCCGAATTGGGTCATAACGGACGCATTCTGTGCTGTCGATGATGATAGAATTGTGGGAATCATTGAGCTTCAGACGAATAATGGGAGGAATATAGGTGTCAAAACAAAAATTGATTATTATAGCAGGCTCTCCGTGTGTGGGGAAAACAACAGTGACACAGAAACTTTTTACTTCTTATGAAAACAGTGCTCATTTTGATGGTGATTGGGCATGGTGTGTCAATCCATTTTCGACTGATGATCCGAGACTGAGAAATGGTGATAAAACAATGTCATTTGCATTATCAACATATTTAAACTCTGGTTTTGATTATGTCTTTTTTTCATCGGTGGTTGTTGTGGATAAAACAATTCGAGAAGCGATATTAAAAGATATAACAGCAAAAGATTATTCTGTTATTGGCATTACTTTGACCTGTTCAGAAGAAACTTTGCGTGAACATCATAAAAAGCGTGGAGATCAAAATGAATGCTCCTTTTTCTGGCTGCATTTAAAGCCATACAAAGACGATTATGTTATCAATACAGATAATAAAAGTGTTCAGCAAATAATTGATGAAATAAAAGCTATTGTAGATAGTGAGGTAAATGAATAGTGGAAATCAACACTTTCTGAAACGGGAGGCGAACTGGAAATGAATATATACTATATCGGCGGCTCCCCCTGCGCGGGAAAAAGCAGTGTTGCCGAGATTCTTTCAAAAAAACATGATTTATACTACTTTAAAACAGATGATTTTCTGGACAGATATATGCAGGCAGGAGCACGAAAAGGGTATCCCGTCTGCAGGAAAACAGCCGGGATGAGTGCGGAGCAGGTCTGGATGCGGGAACCGCTGCTCCAATGCAGAGAGGAATTTGATATTTACAGGGACATTTTTGAATTTGTGGCAGCAGACCTGGATCGGATTGAATGGAAAGGCGGCATTACTACAGAAGGGGCAGCATATTTCCCGGAACTGATGAAACAGTCTGGCGTTCCTGGCAGCCGTTATATCGCCATTACGCCTACGAAAGGATTTCAGGTCACCCACTATAGAAAAAGAGACTTTGTTCCTTTGGTATTGGAGGGATGCAGTGATAAGGACGCGGCTTTCTTAAACTGGATGGACAGAGATGCTCTGTTTGCGCAGGAAGTGAGGAGGCAGTGCCATAAAGAGAATTATGCTTCAGTCATCAATGACGGAAACATGGATTTGGATGAACTGGCCGGTCTGACTGCCGTACATTTTGGATTCAAATGAAATAAATAGAAGGAGCTGCCGGGGATAGATATGATAGGATTAAAAAGAGGAAGCGTGAAGCTGATATCCCACCAGGAGGAATGGAATAAAAACGCTGAAAAGGTAATTTTGAAATTGAAACAACTTTTAGGAGATGCCGCTGTTGATATTCAGCATGTCGGAAGCACTGCGATTGCTTCCATTTATGCAAAACCAATTATTGATATTGTGATTGGCGTCCGTGATTTGAACGATGTTGTATCCTATGTGGAACTGTTAAAGCAGCATGATTTTGTTTTCCGTGGCGAAGATGTTGAAGGACAACTATTATTTGTAATGGGTGATTTTGAAAAAGATACGCGTACACATCATATCCATGTAGTCAAATGGAATGGGGAAGAATGGAATAATTATATCAATTTTCGGGATTATTTGAACTGTTGTCCTGATAAAGCAATGTTATATGATGCCTGTAAGAAAAAGTTGGCATCACAATTTCCGGATGACCGAAGGAGCTATACAGCAGGCAAGCAAGAATTAATAGAATGCTTGCTGAAAGAAGCGGAAACTTTTGCTTTATATTCTTCCATGCAGGATCTGAATCGTTCGGCCATAAAATATGCGGCGGATACGATTGAAATCGGAATGAGTCTGTCGGATATCAAGGAATTGTTGGAAAATTATTTGTTGGAAAATGGTGCAGATTCCTTTTGGTATTGGGATGTGGGCGCGTTTATTTTTGCTGGAGAGGAGACCGCTCTTTCTGTTTCAGGAAAGGATTACAAAGTAGCAGACAGAGTGATACAGAGTAATGACATTATCACCATTGATCTGAGTCCCCAAAGAAATGGTATTTGGGGAGATTATGCAAGAACGCTTGTGTTTGAAGATGGTGTATTATGTGATGAAACCTCAAAAATAAAGAAAGAAGAGTGGAGAAAAGGATTGCAGATGGAAGAATATCTGCATCAGACCCTGATTGATGTGGGGACGCCGGATATGACATTTGAAGAATTATACGGCTACATGAATGAACTGATTGTAAATAAAGGATTTGTAAACCTGGATTTTCTCGGAAACCTGGGACATTCCATTGAAAAAAATAAAAATGACAGAATCTATACAGAAAAAGGGAATCGGAAAAGATTATCAGATGTTACAATATTTACCTTTGAACCGCATATCAGTATTCCGAATTCCCGGTATGGATATAAAAAAGAAGATATCTATTATTTTGCCAATGGGAAATTAGTAAGATTATAGAACGCATATGGATTTTTTATAAGTACAAAAAATCAGAATAAGATGAAGGAGGGAAAGAAAATGCGTCATATCTATATTCGTGGAATGATCGGCCTGATCTGGCTGATTGCAGCTATTGCATGCGGGGTATCGGGAAATTTCCCGATGACGGGACTTTACATCATCTTAGCAGGTGTATTCCTGTATTCTGCATACACAGCATGGAAAAATGAAAAAGATGGCAAAGGGGGAAGGTAGTATGGGACAGGCACTCCTGACTGTGGGGAACTTAAGCGCGTGGTACGGTGAAGAGAAGATGATACTTTCGGGTTTTTCTTTTTCGCTGGAAGAGCATGAAGTGGCAGGACTGATCGGGCTGAACGGAGCCGGGAAAACCACATTCTTGAAGGTTCTCTCCGGCCTGCTTCCTACTTTTCATTCAGATGGTATCTGCTTTTGCGATTCCCCTGTGGATTTCAGGGGAGAGGATTTTAAGCTCTGCCGCTATACGGTGTTTGCCGAGGACAATTCTTTTTCGTATTTTACTTTCCGGGAATACCTGGCCTATGTATGCGCCGCCTATGCCCGTAAGTTGCCGGATGTGTCGGAACTGATACGGGGGTTCCATTTTGAAGAGTATACGGATGTCCTCTTAAGAGAACTGTCAACCGGAAACCGAAAAAAGGCATTTCTGATCACGGCGTTTGCCCTGAAGCCCAGACTGCTTCTTCTGGATGAGCCGGTCAATGGTTTGGATTTCCAGAGCACGGAATACCTGTATCAGCAGATTTTGGGATATAAGAAGTATGGAACTGTCCTGTTTTCCTCTCATATCTTAGAGAGTATCACGCTGACCTCTGACCGGGTATTTGTCCTGGAGGAGGGGAAGATCCGGCAGACTTTTGAACACGGGCAGATAAGTGCCGAAGAAATCAGGGAGGCTCTGCATGATGAAAATGACAGGTAAAGCCTTTGCTAAAAAGTTGTTTGGGGCAAGATATGAGCGGCTGCCCAGGACACTTTTGATTGATGTGATTGTATTCTGGGGGCTGTATATTGCCGGTTTTCAGGTGCAGATTGCACCGTCTGTCCGGATTCTGATGATAAGCGCCTTTACTGCAGGTGTGATGTGGCAGGCCCTTTCCTCTGGAGATAATATTACTGAACTCGGGCATATGCTGATGCTGCCGCATAAGAGCCGGGAATTTGTCTTCTTCTATGTAGCCGCGCTGGGAATTTATGCGGTTCTTACAAAGACAGGGCTGCTTTTTGCGGTTGTTCTTGCTGTGTCTGTCTGGAAGCCGATAGAGATGGTGGGAATGCTGCTCTGTATGATTCATGCAGTTCTTATGGCTGCATCCGTTTATTCTCTGAGAAAATACTGGTATGCGGGCGGCATCTGGACTGTCGCCATAGTGGCTGTTATTCTATTTTTAGGAAGCAGAGCATGGTTTAGCCCCTTACTATTTGTGAATGGGATGTTCACCGTCCTGATTTTGTGGCGGGCTGACGGATATGCTTTTTATCAGTGGGAGAGTAAGAAAAGCTATGCCATTCGGAAGAGGAAGAAGGCAGCCCTTTGGCGGTATTTTTTCCGGTATCTGAACTGTCATAAGAATTATCTGCTTAATACTGCTGTGATGTGGTGCGTAGCTCTCGTATTGCCGTATTTCTTAAGAGAAATGGCGGGTATGTCCGTTGTCCCGGTGGGCTTTGCGATTCTGTCCTTAAATACGCCCATCGGCATCCTGCTGTCCTGTGACCGAGATCTGGAGCAGGCAATCCGTTTCCTGCCCGGGCAGAAACGACGCTTTTGCATCCCGTATAGCCTGTTCATTTTCTTTTGTAATATGGCCGTAGATGTGATATTTCTCTTAAGCTGGCAGATACAAAACGGCGGTGTCACTGTTCTTATGATTTCCGGAGCTGTTTTCTTTGCCCTGCAGAGTGCGGTGCTGTCTGTGCTGTTGGAATGGTTTTATCCCATCCGGGACTGGAAGATCGAAAGCGACCTGTGGCACCATCCGCGGAAATATGTGGTTCCGATGGTCATGCTTCTGCTTGCGGGAGCTGTCTCGGCGTGGCCGGTGTTATTGCCTGTCCTATTGGTTTTGCTGGCTTTAGAAACCGTAGTTTTACTTTTTATTGCCGGAGGTAAATGAAATTGGAAGTATTGAGAGCTGAGAACATTTCAAAAATATATTGTCAAAATGCGGTGTCATTGCAGGCGCTGCGCGGTGTATCGGTGACAATCCAAAAAGGGGAATTTGTCGCTGTACTTGGGAGAAGCGGTTCAGGGAAATCAACCCTTTTAAATATTCTTGCCGGTCTGGACAAACCCTCAAAGGGAAAGGTCTGCATTGACGGTACGGATATTTTTCATCTGAGTGAAGAAAAAAGGACGCTTCTTCGGCGGGAAAAAATAGGATTTGTATTCCAGGCATATGAATTACTGCACTCACTGACTGTTATTGAAAATATCCGGCTGCCGGAGCTTACGAAAGATGCCCAGTACGTAGAGGAGCTTCTTGACGCGCTTAAAATCAGGCAATATGAAAAATCATATCCGGATCAATTATCAGGAGGGGAACAGCAGAGGACGGCCATTGCAAGGGCGCTGGTCAATCATCCACCCATTCTTTTTGCAGATGAACCCACCGGAAATCTTGATTCCAGGACGGAGAGGGTTGTTATAGATTTGTTGAAAAGTCTGGCGGCAAAGTATGGTACAAGTATTCTGCTTGTCACGCATAATGAAGAGCTTGTAAGAGATGCGGATCGAGTGATCCGCTTAGAGGACGGTGAAATTGTCAATGGATAGAAGGAAAGTCTTATCTGTAGTGAGAGGGTATCTTTTCAGGGAGAAAACCAATACCGTCCTGACTGGCCTGTTTCTCTCCTTTGTTACGGTATTTCTTCTGATTGGGAATCAGCTTTTTGCAAATGTCCGGACGGCAGACAGATTGAATGCAGAAGCCCTGGAGGGACAGCAGCATGCGACATATTCTGATATTTCAGAGCCAGAGTTTCAGAAGATAAAAGACTGTGATTTCGTTGCGGATGCAGGAATGAGTTTCCATCTGGGACAGACGGAGGATGGGACGGCATTTGAATACATAGATGAAAGCTACCGGGATTTGGGGGCGGCCGTAGCAGAGGCGAATATAAAGCAGGTCATAGACGGGCGCTGGGCACAAAAAGAAGAGGAAGCCGTATTTACGAAGAATTATATGGAAAAATATGGGCTGGAATTAGGGGATACGGTTACGGTAAATCTGACAGCTACAGATGCGGATTCAGGAGATGTGACATTTCGCATACCGGATCTTACCCTTACGGTTGCCGGAGTCATTGACAATGTGACCGGGTTTACGGACCGGAAGAATGGATATGTTTCAGAGGCGCTTGCAAGAAAAATTCTCAGAGAGAAAAACGGGCGGGTAAACGCTGTGATCCGGTTTGCCGATGAGGCGAAAATCCCGGACAATATTGATAAGCTGAATTTTTATCTGGGCTATGGAGAGGAAGAGTCAGAAACCTTACATGTGCGGATGAATTATATGCTTGCAGAAGCTGTCTCGGATGGAGGAACCCTGAAAAAGCAGAATACCGTCATGAATGTTACCGTATGGCTGGTGTGTGCCCTGGTTGTGTATAACATTTTTTATAACCGTCTTTTTGAAAAGAAACGGGATTTTATTGCCCTAAGAAAAGTAGGATTTCAGACAAAGGATCTGATGAAAATTGCCGGGATGGAATTCCTGATTCTTGTCCTGATCGGATTTGTGACAGGAATCCTGGCAGGGTATTTCCTGAATCAGGCGGTATGTGGCGAGATTATGAAAGCATTCGCTCATGCTTATGACGCGGAGGGACTGGTTTCACCGAAACTGTCATGGAGCAGCGTGCGGAATACGGGAATGATGTTCCTGCTCATTATCATACCGGGTTTGGCTGGCCTTATGCTGCGGCTTCAAAATACCATGCCGACGGAGGTTATGTGCGGTAACAGAAAAAATGCAAGGAAGCAGGTACTGGCGCTTCTGATTGTATCGCTTTCCGCAATCCTGATCAGCTTATTGGGAATCCAGGATAATCACAGTGACGAAGGTATCCTTTTTGTCAAGGAATATGTTCCTGGAGATCTGCAGGTGACGGCAGGCAGCATTTATGAAAATATACAGGGTGGGGATATCCCATCCATATCTGATCCGGTTTTTCAGGAAATGAAAGCGACTCCGGGCGTGAGAGAGGTGCAGGATTATGAGATCAATTACGACAGGGGAATCTTTCTGTGCGAGGACAGGGAAAGATTAAACCCAGACAGCGCGAATTATGAGTCGATGCTCGCTATGGAGCAGGAGATTGACGGAAAGAAGCAGTGCTTATACAATCTGGTTTTGGCGACGACAGAGCAGATGAAGGTGCTGGCCCCGGGTTATGACGAAAAAAGAGACGGCCCTGTTGCAATCATGGAACCAGAGCTTGCAAAGACTTTGAATCTGGAGATTGGGGATATGTTTACCATCTATGATGAGCAGTTGATCATAGACGGATCGAAAGACGGATGTAAGTCTGTCCGTGTAAAGCTTGTGGATACCCGGAATATTATATTGTCGGAAAATCATATAGGGGGAAATCTGCTGGTTGTAGACAGGGAAACCGCTGAGGGTTTTCCGGGCGGGCTGTACCGGCAGGTTGTCAACGTGTGGACCGGGGAAGGCGGGGAGGCAATCGCCGCGTCTGATTTGGAGCGTATTTCAGACACAAACGGATATTCCTTCCGCAATGCCGGCAGGCAGATACAGAAGTATATTGATTCGGATCACTGCCAGAAGGTGATGCATTGTTTTTTTATCGTCATTCTTGCGGTAATCGGTCTTTTGGTCTATTTCAATACCGTATTTGCCAATCTTCTGAACAGGAGGAATGATTTTAAGATCATGCATAAGATCGGTATCCGAAAAAAAGAGATGTATTGGATGGTGATGAAAGAGGGGCTGTGCCAGGGCTGCATGGCAGCAGGAGTGGCAGTGGCCTCGCAGATTGCTTTGAGTGTGAACAGGCAGGAGCCGTTTCCCAGGAGGTTTGCGGTGACAGATGCAGGGGTGATGACAGTCTGCATGTTGTTCCCGGTTTTTATCCTTTGGTATATGTTTCATAAGAAGATGGCAGCTTTTTAATATGTTGGAGAAAAGTATCATGAAAGACAAAAAGATATTATATGTAGAAGATGATTTAAGCCTGATTGAAGGGCTGAGGTACGCACTGGAGAAAAATGGTTTTCTGGTAGATAATGCTCGTACTGTAAAGGAGGCGCATCAACTCTATAAGGCCGGTCAGTACGACCTCTTGCTGCTTGATGTTACATTGCCGGATGGGACTGGCTTTGATATTTGTAAGGAGGTACGGGAAATCTCTGCAGTTCCGATCATATTCCTGACTGCCTCGGATGAAGAGACCAGTATTGTAAAAGGGTTGGACATGGGCGGAGATGATTACATTACCAAACCTTTTAAATTAGGGGAAGTCCTTTCAAGAATCCATGCACTGCTACGCCGCTTTGGAGAGTTCCATAAGAATGATACAATTTTGGAATCCAACGGGATTAAGATTAACCAGACGGAGCGGACGTGCTGGAAGGGGGAAACAGAATTGCCCCTGACACTGGTGGAATATAAGCTGCTCTGCCTGTTCCTTAAGAATCCCAACCGCATATTGACAAGGGAGCTGATTTTAGACCGCCTCTGGGATGGGAACGGCAGCTATGTGGACGACAATACTCTTTCTGTTTATATACGCAGGCTGCGGAGAAAAATTGAAGATGACCCCAATTCCCCCACAAAGCTTCTGACAGAAATAGGGTTTGGCTATAGATGGGTTGGCAGACCGTCTGCCGGGGAGTAATGCAGTATGAAAAGAATGGGGAAAGAAACAAGAGGGATGCTGCGTGGGCTTCTGGCCATCTGCCTGTTTTCGGCTTGCGGCCTAGCCGTCCTTTTATCGTATATGGTAAAAGATTTCAGAGAAACAATGGTGGAGCATGATTATGGAACGGCGGGATATTTCGCCGCTCATCCAGACATAAGTGTGGCATCCGCATTTACGAAAGACAAAACAGATTCTGACCAGGAGACCGGAAGAAGAATTTTGCAGGAAGCGGGCTATCATAAAAACACAGCTTCTGACCTGATTCCTGCTGCCCACGCATATCGGAAGCGTACCGCTGTTTGGCTTGGCGGTATGCTTTTTAGCATTTTTCTGGCTGTTTTTCTGACAGTCGGGATTTATATCTGGAAACAAAACAAGGCGATAGCAAAGGCAGATACCGTGATCACCCGGTTCCTTTCAGGGGATACAGGTCAGAGGATTGACAGTGAGGAAGACGGGGACTGGTACAGCCTGTTCCACAGGATCAATGAGCTCGCCGCCATTCTCCTGGCTCAGGCAGAACATGAAAAACAGACACGTGAATTTTTGCAGGATATGATCTCCGATGTTTCCCACCAGTTAAAGACGCCTCTGGCAGCCCTTAAAATGTATGATGAGATTATGGGGCAGGACGGTACGGACAGGGAAACAATCCAGGAATTTAGCCGGAAATCCCTACGGGAAATACGCCGTGTGGAGGATGTGGTCTATACGCTCTTAAAAATTGCCAGGCTGGATGCTGGTTCGGTAAGGATGGAGAAGGCGGATGAGAATATTGAAATGCTCCTTCAGGACGTGACAGAACGCTTTGAGACTATGGCTGCCCGGCAGTCGAAGGAAATCCTGTTATCCGGAAGCAGCGATACCTGTCTTTACTGCGATGCCCTATGGATGTCGGAAGCTCTGGGGAATGTGATAAAAAATGCGCTGGAGCATACCCAGAGGGGCGGGAAGGTAGTGGTCAGCTGGGAGAGGACGCCGCTTCTTACCAACATTGTAGTGGAGGACAATGGGAAAGGGATTCATCAAGAGGATATCCATAATATCTTCAAACGGTTTTACCGGAGCCGTTTTTCCCAGGATACCCATGGAATCGGCTTGGGGCTGCCGCTGGCAAAATCCATTGTGGAAGCCCATCAGGGGACAATTTCTGTAACCAGCAGGGTCGACCAGGGCAGCAGATTTGTCTTAAGCTTTTTCCATCTTACAAAAGAGTAAGATGAAATTCATATGAAAGTAAGACGCATCGGGTATGATGTTTCCCGAAAGGCAGGTAATGGATATGAAAATTCTTGAAGTACAGGATTTATGTAAAGCCTATGGGAAAGGGGAAGCGGGGGTTCAGGCTCTTGACCATGTTTCTTTTTCTGTGGAAAAAGGGGAATTTATCGCGATTGTAGGAGAATCCGGCTCCGGTAAAAGCACGCTTTTGAATGTAGTGGGAGCCTTGGATAACCCGACTTCTGGAAAAGTACTGATTGGCGGGAAGGATCTTTTTTCTATGCCTGAAAAAAGGCTTACGGTATTCCGCCGTCGGAACATTGGGTTTATTTTTCAGTCTTTTAACCTGATCCCGGAACTGAACGTAGAGCAGAACATCACATTCCCTCTGCTGCTGGATTACCAGAGGCCGGATCAGGAGCATGTGGAGGAGCTTTTGGAAATCCTGGGTTTAAAGGAGCGCAGGAAGCATCTTCCCGGTGAACTAAGCGGAGGCCAACAGCAGAGGGTGGCAATCGGGAGGGCGCTGGCTGCCCGTCCTGCAATCATCATGGCAGACGAGCCGACCGGAAATCTGGATTCCAGAAACAGCCAAGAGGTTATCACTCTTTTAAAATCTATGTCGGCCAAGTACAGGCAGACAATCCTGATGATCACCCACAATGAGAACCATGCGGATGCAACGGATCGGGTACTGCGCATGACGGACGGCAGGCTGAAGGATTTGGGGGTGGCGGCGAGATGAAAAGCTATCTTGGACTGATACTCCAGTATGAAAGAGTTCACCGCAAAAACAACAGGATCTCCGTGCTGTGTATTACGCTTTCGGTTTGCCTTGTGACGGCGATTTTCAGTATGGCGGATATGGCGGTGCGCTCCCAGAAGAATTATTTTATTAAAACCAATGGCGAGTACCATGCGGCGCTCCATGATGTGGAAGAGGAGACGGCGGAACTGGTATCGGCAAGGGTTGACGTGGCTTTATCAGGATGGGTCTACCAGGGCAGTACGGGGATGCTGTCCGGCAAAGCCGTCAGCTTTGTGGGGGCAAAGGAAGAAACCATGGAATCCCTGACCGAAATGGATATGACAGACGGCGTATACCCCGCCCTGCCGGACGAGGCGCTGCTGAATGAAAGCGCTATGGGGCAGATGGGTCTGTCCATTGGCGACAAGGTGACGGTGACGGTTCCGGACGGCTCACAAAAACAATACCGCATTACCGGAACCCTTGCGGATATGGGCTCCATGCTGAAAGCAGATATCTGTGGGATGGCGCTCTGCGAAGAGGGGTTTCTTGCTATTGCGGATGAAAACGCAGCAGACGGAACCACCTACCGTATTCAGTTTAAGGATAGCGCCCACATCCAGGAAGCCATAAAGCAGATCAAAAACCAATATGGCCTTTCAGACGGTCAGATCTCAGAGAATACTGCCTTGTTAGGATTGATGGGACAAAGCGAAAGCAATATCATGCAGGCTCTCTATCTGATTGCTGCAATCCTTGTATTCCTTGTGTTGATTGCGGGGACGGTGATGATCTCCGCAAGTTTTAACACAAATGTATTGGAGAGAATACAATTTTATGGGCTGCTACGCTGCCTTGGGGCATCCGGGAAACAGGTAAAGTATTTTGTGGTTCTTCAGGGGCTTCGTCAGAGCGCCAGGGGTGTGCCTGTCGGCCTGCTGGCAGGACAAATCGTGACCTGGGCTGCCTGTCTGCTGTTGAAATCCATCAGCGGCGACCGGTTTTCAGAAGTTCCACTATTTGAATTCAGTATAATCGGTATACTAACGGGAATTGTGGTGGGTTTCCTGATTGTATTCCTTGCCTCTCTTTCCCCGGCAAAAAAGGCTTCCAAGGTTTCGCCTGTCACAGCGATCAGCGGCAATTCACAGCTTACACAAAATAAGCATGCGGCAAATACAAAGCTGTTCCATGTGGAAACAGGTATGGGTATTTTCCATGCACTGTCGGGGAAAAAGAATTTATTCCTGATGACCTGTTCCTTTGCCATCAGCATCATGCTGTTTCTGGCTTTCCAGGTGATGGTTGTATTCCTTGATCAGGGCATGCCCGCGTTAGCGCCCTGGGCGGGAGACGTAGCTGTGATGTCTGACTCGGAGCTTAAGCATTCTGTGATAGAAAAGATTGAAGCAGTCGAGGGTGTGAAGCGCGCCTTTGGGAGGATGGAATACGGCGGATTATCCGTTTCTTCTGGCACTGAGACCGGCACGGTTACACTGGTTTCCTATGAAGAAAACCAGTTCAGATGGGCGAAAGAGGAATTGAATAAGGGGAGTATCGATGCTGTTTCGGGAGGAACCGGGGATATCTTAGTGTCCTACCGGGGTGGCTGTCGCTGGCAGGCTGGGGACACCATGACGCTCCATACGCCTCTGGGAGAAAAACAGGTGAGGATTGCGGGAATCTTGTCTTCCACAAATGCGTCAAGTGAAGCCGGAAGCCTTGGCTATATCATATGTTCAGAACAGTTATTTACGGAGTGTATTGGCAGGTCAGGTTATACAGCTGTGGATATACAGTTTTCAGAAAGCGGGAATGACAGAACAGTGTCAGTGATACAAAGCCTGCTCCCGCCGGACTGCACCATTGCAGATAAACGGCTGTCAAATTCGGAATCTCAAAGTTCCTATTATACAGGCGCCGTGTTTATTTATGGGTTCCTGCTCATCATTGCGCTGATCACTGTGTTCAATATTTTTAATAGTATGAATGCCAGCGTGGCGGCGAGAACCAGACAGTATGGCGTGATGCGCTCCATTGGAATGGGAGCCGGGCAGCTCTATAAGATGATTGCCGCCGAAGCAGTTACTTATGCAGTACTGGGATGTGTGGCCGGGTGTGTCATGGGCCTGCCGTTAAATAAAATGATGTTCCAGTTCCTGATTGCCGGTAAATGGGGAATTGGCTGGCAGTTTCCGGCCGTATCATTGCTGCTGATCGTCATTTTGTGTTTCGGTTCTGCGGCGCTGGCTATCAGGCGGCCAATCAAAAAAATCGGGGAACTGTCAATAGTGGATACCATAAAGCTTCAGCAGTAACAAGGAGGCTGACAAAAATTTATGAAAAGACTAAGCTTTATAACAATTTGAGCCATGCATGAATCATCAAAAAACTCCGGCGCCCGGTAACATACTGAGTATCGGAGTTTTTTATACATTCCTTTATCTTGCCGGCATTTTAAAATCGACAAGCGCCTTGTTTAGATAGTCATTAAAAGGTTTCATGATTCGGAAAAGCTCCACTGCTTTTGCAAGAAATACCCCTGCATCTATTACATCTTCATCTCTTAACGGATATTCCAGATACCAGCTCTTGAATTTTAGATGGTCTGCCTGAGGGTGTTCTTTCTCATATCCTGCAGGAACCTTCTTTAATGCCGTTCCCTGCACAGTGAAATGCTTTTCAAAATCCGGTTCGTGGATGATCTTTTCCCATTCTTCACCACTTTTGGCGATATAGTCCCGTACCATTGTTGTCGCATCCTTGAACATATCCGCGAACAGGCCGCCGCCTAAAAAGGATTGATTGCCCGGCTTTATCATAAGATATCAAGTTCCGTTTCGATGGACACGAAATATAAAAATTTATTTCATCTTAGGGGAAACAGGTATATAATTGGCATTGAGAGGAAACGTATCATTCTCTGGAAATCCAGCCGGAAATCGGTGGCCGGATGAGAGATGCTTTCCGAGGATCGAAAGAAACTAGGAAACTGCATTATGGGAGCGGAACTTTACATTACGGAAACTGGGCGGTCTGGCTGTGACAGGGCAGTTCATGGGGGATAAAAAGCAGGATGGAGACAGAAGATATTATTCTTGGAAAAGCAAAATATGAGGATTGGAGATCCATATACCGTAATGTCTGGTCAAGGCCGGAGACTGCGGAATATATGATATGGAAAGTGACGGCTGATGAGGATGAGGCAAGGAAGAGGATACAACGGACAATCGCATGGCAGGAAACACATGATGCGTGGCTGGTATATGAGAGGGGGAGCGGACAGGCCATCGGATTTGCCGGAGTGGAGGAAACAGAGCCGCATATTTATCATGAGACTGGGATTGCCTTGGGACCGGAGTATGTCGGAAAGGGATATGGGAAACAGATACTGCGTTTATTGATGGAGTACTGTATTTCATTGGACGGGCAGGAATTTTATTATTCTACACGGGCAGGGAATCTTGCTTCAAAGGCGCTGGCATTATCCTGTGGATTGGCGTATCAGTATTCGGAACAGAGGACAGACCAGTGCAGCGGAAAAACTTATGAATTGGAAATTTATAAAAAGAATCTGAAATGTACTAAAAAGGGTAGTAGGCTTGCCACATTTGGAAATGAGTATCTGCAATATTAAGAAAAAAGTCTGCTGCTATATTGGTAGAAAATGTTCAATTCGAGTTTACGGGTACGAATACCGGAAAGAGATATAGACTGGTAAAATAAAAGAGTGTGGTGTGTGATATTCATCAACAATGTGGATATGAAGAAATTCCGATAGAATGAATCTGTCGAAGTTTGTTCAGATGATGTGATAATTAAGAACCATCTTGGAGTCGGAGGAACGTATGGATCTGATTGAAGAATTAAAAAATTATTGTGAAATAAACAATCCGGTTGGTGCCTTAATGCTATCTGGAGAGTGGGGATGTGGTAAAACATATCTTATTAATACCAAATTTATTCCGTTAGTAAAAGATGCATATGTTTTTGTATGTGTTAGTTTATTTGGTATAGACTCTTTAGATGCATTAAGAGTTGAGGTAAAGAAAAAATGGTTGGAGAAAATGTGCAGGATAAGAGAAATCGGGATTTCATTAGGTGAGGAAAATGGTTAGAGAAGTAAAATGGACAAAATATCTATGGCTGAGCCTGCTCTTGTTTGGAGCATTTATGCTGGAATATTTTTCAATATTTGTAATTGAATTCATGATTCTGCATGTAGATATATGGAACTATACAGTAAACCAAAGAAGTGTTCATTGTATGATAATGGTTTTAATATGGGCGGTTGTTATTGTAATGGCACTATTTTTTTCGCAGAGGTATTATCACTTTCCTTCAAGAGAAAATAAAGAGGATCATCCTTCTTTGAAAAATTGGGTCATAACATTTTCCTGCTTAATCTGCTGCAAAATCTTGACTTTTATAGATTGGCATACTCTAAAAGTATTTGGTGAAGTTCAAGGTAAAAATGCATACCAATTCTGTGCACAATATTTATACTATCTTTTTGAGGTAATGCTTGTTACTCTAATCATAATGTATGGGCAAAAAGCGATTGAAACCTTGTTGAAAAAAGAAAGTCCGATTCCTTTCGGTGGTATCATATTGGCTGTGACATGGGGAGCGTTTCATTTTGTGTCGAGAGGAGCAGGACTTGAAATATGGAATGGAATTTCTACTATGATATTTTCTGTTCTTAGCGGTGTAATGTATTTACGACTAAACAGAAAATGTTTGTATAGCTATCTTTTTATCGCTGTAGGCTATTTACTATAGATTGCAATGAATTGATTGCTGTATTGAAGTTATAAGGAAGAATAGGTGACCAATATGAAAATGAAATCCAAGAGAAAAATTCTCATTATTGTATTATCTGTAGTTATTGTGCTGTTCATTGCCGGAGATTGGGCATTATCCGTGATAATATACAACGAAAATTTTAACCAGCGTTTTGAAAGTGATGAGGCGTTTATACGGCATGTTGATGATTTTGACGGATTGCAGCGCACGAAATATGAGTTTGTTTCCAATAAGGGACAGAAATTGACGGGATATCTGTACACCACGGAGGAAAAACCGCATGGAATCGTTGTAATGTCTCACGGATTTGGCGGTGGCGGGCACAACTCTTATATGGACTGCGCAAATTATTTCGCGCATCATGGATACTGTGTTTTTTCTTATGATGCTACGGGAAATGATGAAAGCGAAGGTGAAGGAGTTGGAGGACTTCCACAGGGAGTCATAGATCTTGACTATGCAATCACATTTGTGGAAGAAAGTGGGAATTTCCCAGATCTGCCAATCGTTTTATTCGGGCATAGCTGGGGCGGTTACAGTGTTTGCAGTGTACTTACCTATCATCCTGAAGTAAAAGCAGTTATCGCGTGTTCCGGTTTTAACTCTTCATCGGATATGTTTGAAGCAGAGGGGAAAAAACAGGCAGGGAACGGTATCTATCTTATATTGCCGTTTGTGAAGCTCCACGAGAGGATGAAATACGGCGGCTATGCCTCAAATACTGCGATGGACGGATTTTCAGAGAGCGATGCCGCCATTATGATCCTGCATAGTTTGGATGATGAAGTTGTTCCAGCCAAATACGGCTACGACATTTATTATGAAAAATATAAAGATGATTCCCGGTTTCGTTTCATTCATTTCCAGGATAAGGGACATAATTATTTCAATGATGAAACCTATAGGGATGAATTTAATGCGGAATTTGACAAATGGCTTGAAACACTGGATTACGATTATAATGTCTCCGAAAACAAAGAACGGTTTTCGAAGGATAGAGCTGACTATATACATAAAAACCTTGACAGGGAAAAAAGGTTCAATTCATTAGATTTGGAGCTGTTTGGGGATTTTGTTGGTTTTTATGATGAAAAGATACACGGGGTTATCAAAAGTGAAGAGGCTTTCGAGAAATGATTAGTCCAAAATAGCGAGAGCTGTAACCAATGTGGTTACAGCTCTCGCTAAATTTTTCCCTAAATTTGCAAATATGGCACTTTATTTTGCAAAAGTGGACTGTCTCGTTGAAAGTAATGGATAAAGTAGATACAATAAAATTATCTTTGTAGCAATGAAAGAATTTTTTTATTACCGGAAAGCTATGGAGTAATAATGTATACGGAGGAAAACATAATGAAATCTATTTGTGGAATTGATTGTACGAACTGTGAATTAAGCAGCACTTGTAACGGGTGTGCGGCAACAGGAGGCCAGCCTTTTGGGGCGGAATGCCTTGTTGCACAATGCTGTAAAAAAGGCAAGACAGCGTTAAGTGAATTGAAAGAAAAGCTGATTGCGGCCTTCAATGCGCTTCACATTCCGGATATGGAAGAAGTAACAGAGCTGAATGCGCTGAAAGGTTCCTTTGCCAACATTGAATATGCCCTTCCCAACAGCCAGATTGTAAAGTTTTGGGATGACAACAGGATCTATCTGGGGAACCAGCTGCAAAAAAAGGACAGCGACAGGTGCTACGGGATCATCGCTGACGAGAAATACCTCATGGTGTCTGAGTACAGCGGCTTTGGAACTGATGCAGAGATTATTGTGTTCAAACGATGGAACTAAAATGGATCTTCTGGAAAAAACAATAAAAGAGTGGAGGGACGTCCAGTGAAGATCTCAAGAGTGACAGCACAATTTCCCTGTGATTGTAAAACGGTCTGGGATATTGTTACAGATAATGAGAATTTTGAATGGCGAAGTGATTTATCTAAAATCGAAATAATTGATGAAAATCGTTTTGACGAGTATACAAGGGATAAATTTGTAACACATTTTCGGATCACTGCAAAGGAGCCATACCGAGAATACCGCTTTGATATGGAAAATCAGAACATGAGAGGTCACTGGAGCGGCATATTTGAGAGCTGCGATGATGGTACACAGATTACTTTTACAGAACAAGTCCAGGTGAAGAACCCGATTATGAATTTGTTTGTAAAGGGGTATCTGAAAAAGCAGCAGGTCGGGTATATTGCAGATCTCAGAAAAGCGATAGCAAAATTGTAAGTTGGAGGATTAAGCAAGTAAAGAAGTGCAGCTTCCTAGGAAAAAGCGGATGAAAGTTAATGCCTTTCTAAGAGGAAATATACTGGAGACGGGAACGCTGCTGAAAAGAGTGGAGGAGACGACAAAATGAGAAATCCAGAACAAACAATAGGAAACTTAATAGATAAGCAGAAAGTTTCATTCATTGCCTCGATTTCCGCGGAAGGTTTCCCAAATATGAAAGCTATGCTGCCGCCCAGAAAACGAGTGGGAATCAAGGAATTTTGGTTTACAACTAATACATCTTCTATGCGGGTAGCTCAATACAGGGAAAATCCAAATGCCAGCATTTATTTTTATGACAAACGTTTTTTCCGTGGAGTTATGCTGATTGGCACCATGGAGGTTTTAGAGGATGCTGAAGCTAAGCAGATGATCTGGCTTGAGGGTGATACTATGTATTATCCCCAGGGCGTGACAGATCCTGATTATTGTGTTTTAAAATTTACTGCTGAAAAAGGGAGATACTATTCTAACTTTAAATCAGAAGATTTTGATGTGCTGCCCATGAGCATATGAAAGAAAATATCTGTGTGGCAGGAGATGGCTAAAGATAAGTAAAATATTATTATTAGAGGACGATGTGAGTCTGGTAGATGGACTCAAGTATTCTCTAGGGAAGAACGGATTTGATGTTACGGTTGTACGGACAGTGGAAAAAGCCCTTGAGTCCCTGTCAATTATCAGTGAGTACGATCTATTACTGCTTGATGTTACTTTACCGGATGGAACAGGATTTGATGTATGTGAAAAGGTAAGACGGCAGAATAGGCAGATACGTGGATACAATCAGTGCGCCATAGATTTTGGAAAGATAATTTGAGGTTAATCAATGATTAAAATATTATTTGTAGATGATAATTTCGATTGCTTAAAGATTCTGGAGCGTGTGTTTAGGAAAGAGTTTATCGTATATACAACGTCGGGAGTGAATGCGGCAATGGAGATTCTGAAAAATAAAAAGGTCAATTTGGTCTGTTCTGATTTGCATATGCGCGGTGAGACAGGTGTTATTCTGCTACAGGAGATGATACGGAGCGACATGAATATACCGTTTATTTTGATGTCCGGTGATATTGACAGTATGGAAATAAAGAGGGCAGAATCTTATGGGGCAGTCTTTCTGGAGAAAAACGGGGAGTTAGCCTCTCGGATTAAGAGAATTGCGGTTTCAGTAGAGAAAAAAGGAAGCCAGGCAATTGGGGAGATGCCAGCATGCGTAAAAAAATATTAATAGCGGATGATGAAGCAGATATTGTGTCAATGCTTCGTGCCTTTTTTGAAAGCAAAGGATATTTTGTCCTGTCAGCCGTAAATGGAACAGAAGCATTAAAGCAAGTGGAACAGGAACCGGATATTATCTTGCTTGATATTAATATGCCCGGACTGGATGGCCTGAAGGTTTGCGAACGTATTCGGGATTATGTGTCCTGCCCTATTCTTTTCTTGACTGCGCGAATAGAAGATACAGACAAAGTAAAAGGGTTTGCCGTCGGCGGTGATGATTATATTGTCAAGCCCTTTTCCCTTATGGAGCTTGAAGCAAGGGTGACTGCGCATTTGCGCCGGGAAGCAAGGCGTACCTTTGATGCACAGATCAAGTTCTCCGGTGACCTGACGGTTGATTATTCAGAGCGCTGCCTTTTCTTTGAGGGGCAGCGTCTTGGTCTTGCTAAAAAAGAATTTGATATTGTGGAACTGTTATCTCAAAATCCGGGACAGGTTTTTACGAAAGAACGGATTTATGAGCGCATTTGGGGTTATGACAGCATGGGGGACAGCAGTGTTGTGGCGGAGCATATCCGAAGGATACGGTCAAAGATTGCAGCATATACGGACAGGGCATATATTGAAACAGTTTGGGGGTGCGGATACAAATGGAGAAAATAAAGCACTATAGACTGAATTTATCTCTTAGGAAAAGTCTGGTGCTCTACGTGGCAGTTTTTGCGGTACTTGCTCTTATTCTCTCTATCATGACAATTTCCATATGCGATAACACAGTGGATACAATAAGGAAGTCTTACCCGTCGGCCGGTGAAAAATATTACCTGACAAATGAGCAGGGCAAACGACTGGGCGACGGCACCTATATCGGGAATGTACCTGTTATGCCTTCCGGGCAGGATGAACGTATTATCACTTTATTAGAACTGTTTTCTACGATTGCTGCACCTGTCTATTCCGCATTATGTATTATAGCGGCGGCATTTCTGTTTTACAGGGACAAGCTGAAAAAGCCGCTTGCAAACTTGCGCATTGCGGCTGAAAAAATATCAAATAATGACTTGGATTTTGCGGTAGGATACGACAGTAAGGATGAGTTGGGGGAGCTTGTGGATTCCTTTGAAATCATGCGCACGGCTCTTGTAAATAATTTTTCTGAAATGTGGAAGCAGGTCGAAGAACGGAAAGCACTTAATGCGGCATTTGCTCATGATTTGCGTACCCCGCTTACAGTATTAAAAGGCTACAATGAAATGCTGCAGGTAGATGCAGATGAACGGACAAGAAAAATCGCTGCTACTATGGGAAAACACATATCCCGTATGGAGGCTTATGTAAGCAGTATGAGCAGTCTCAGGCGTTTGGAGGACACACAGCCGAAGTACGAGGCGGTTTCTCTGCAGCCGTTTTTGTCTTCTCTACAGGAAAACGCACAAATGGTATGTACACAAAATAGAAAAGCATTGCACCTGCAAAATGAGGTGCCTGCCTGTGAACTTTTTATAGATAGAGCGTTCATTTTACAAGTATGCAATAATCTGTTAGCAAATGCCGTCCGCTATGCCCGGACGTCCATTACATTGTCTTTTTCTTTACAGAATAAAGGATTGCTGATCATGGTATTGGATGACGGAAAAGGCTTTGATAAGAATATTGTACGTAAGGTAACGAATCCATATTTCACAGAAGAAGACCGTGCGGAACACTTTGGCCTTGGATTATATATCTGCAGGCTGCTCTGCGAACATCATGGCGGATATCTGAACATTGATAATACGCCGAATGGAGCTATGGTATCTGCATTTTTCAAAAATCTTTCTTTGTAGATAAAAAGTTGAAATTTACGCGTTATACTCGTCATAAAAACATAGGAAAGGAAGTTTGACATGGTTTTAAAAACAGTCGGGCTGACCAAACAATTTGGCGGGAAGACAGCCGTAAATGATTTGAACATTACTTTATCAAATGGTGTTTATGGACTATTGGGGGCAAATGGCGCGGGGAAAACTACATTTATGAGACTGCTGTGCAATCTTCAAAAACCTACTTCTGGAAGAATATTTCTGAATGGGAAAAACATTGCAGGGCTTGGAGAAAAGTATAGGAATCTTTTGGGATATCTGCCGCAGCATTTTGCGTATTACCCCGATTTTACCGCACTTGATTTTCTGCTGTATGTTGCAGCTCTAAAGGGAGTGGGTGAAAAAGCGGCGCAGAAAAAATCAAACGAATTACTTGAAGAGGTAGGATTATCTGCAGAAAGCAGACATAAAATTAAAACCTTTTCCGGCGGTATGAAACAGCGATTGGGAATTGCACAGGCAATGTTGAATAACCCGCGTATATTAATCTTAGACGAGCCGACAGCAGGGCTTGACCCTAAAGAGCGTGTCCGTTTTCGTAATCTGATCAGTGCATTTGCAAAAGATCGTATCGTAATCTTATCTACCCACATTGTTTCTGATGTAGAGTTTATTGCAGAGGAAATTATTATGATGAAATCCGGTTCAATTATTCACTTCGGGAAACCACAGGAGATCACGTCTGAAATCAATGGGCAGGTGTGGGAGTGCATTGTCCCATCGGCAAAGGCGGAGAAATATGCAGCAGCATTTAACACCAGCAATTTGCGCAACATGAATAATAACAAAACGGTTTTACGGATCATTGCAGATCATCCGCCTATGGCAGATGCTTCGCAGGTGCAGCCTAATTTGGAAGATTTGTATCTATTTTATTTCAAAGGAGGCACAGAAGAATGAAAAAACTAATTCAATTTGAATTACGAAAAATATTTTCAAAACGCCTGACACAGATTGCTTTGCTTTTTGTACTGTTTTTTTCTGCCATTTTGGGGTTTTCCAGCTATCAAAATAAATACGCATTTGATGGAGTGAGCAAGGAAGGGACAGGAAAAACAGCCGTAGAGATTGATAAGGAGATTGCGGCGAAATATGAGGGAGTATTGACAGATGAAAAAGTTCAGCAAATGATGAATGACTTTGCTGCCCAAACGAACTTACATGGAATGAATGCTGCGTATCTCTATCATAACGCTCTGCAGTCTGCAGTTTTTACGCGGTTTTCTGATATGAATGGAAACTGGAACGGTGTTCGTGTTTCGGATGCATTTGGCGGTGAGGAAGTCAGGATTGGTTATGTTGACGGCTGGCTTACAACGAGCCAGAACATGGTTAAGATTTTTTTCATTCTTTCGCTGGTTATTGTTATTATGACCGCACCTGTTTTCTGTGGTGAATATGGCGGAGTGGATAATATTATCCTTACAAGTAGATATGGAAGGACGAAATGTGGGGCGGCGAAAGTGGGCGCTGGTTTGATTGCTGCATTTATAGTGACACTGGCAGTAGCTGCCGTCAATATTTTGTTTGCATTTGTTCTATATGGAAGAGATGGATTGAATTGCAGCGTTCTTTTTGCGCCTATGCCATTTGATAATGGGTATATTCCTTTTAATATTACCTGTGGAACTTTGCTGAAATATCAAGTTTTGCTGGCTTTTACGGGAACATTGAGTGTTGCGGGAATTACGCTGCTAATCTCAGCTATCAGCAGGAATCAGATGGTGGCTCTGGTTGCTTCAGCGGCAGTGTACTTTTTCCCTGCTGTATTACCCATTTCGGAAAGTAATCCATTGTTTCGGTTTATAGGGCTTTTACCTATGTATCATGCTCAATTTGTTTCTCTCATGTCAATAGAACAAATGGATAACGGCATATTATATGCAATATGGGTTATTCCGACAGCATTTATTTTTATAGAAACAGGTGCTTTTGCTTCCCGTAGATTTTTTGCGAATCATCAAGTCACATAAAGAACGGGAGAAATAAATGAAATCACAAATACTATAATATTTCCTGTTAGGCAAAGGAATGCCAAGCTGGTGATAATTTTTATAAATCCAAGGTTACTTTCTATTATATTTCAGGTATCTGAAATATAATAGATGCAGGAGGGATGGAAATGGATTATCTCACTGCTGCAGAGATTGCAAATAAATGGAAAGTGTCCAGCCGGATGGCTGCTTATTATTGTGAGGCCGGAAGGATAGAGGGCGCTGTAAAAAAAGGAAAGACCTGGTTTATTCCGGCCGACGCTCCAAAACCCTTGGATAAGCGTTATTCCAGAGATACTATCAAAGCAAAAGAGAGTCAGGCAGTTGGCGACATACTTGTAGATATTGCGGAATCGGCGGTTTATCATATGAAAGATATTTTTGAACATCTGGGGTTTACCCGTGAAACCCTGCGGTATTATGAGGAAATCGGACTTATCAAGCCGAAAAGAGGGCAGTATAGCAGATATCGTGAATTTGACTTGTTTGACATCTCCCGTCTGATGGCGATTGATTTCTATAAGAAACGGGGATTTTCACCAGTTGCCATCAAAGGAATACTAGAGGCAAAGCCAGAGGAATATGCCGAAAAGCTTCAGCAACAGTCAGACAGCCTGCAGGCTCAGATAGACCGGCTTTCTCAGATGCAGAAGCGTCTGAAGGAGACACAGCGTTTTTATCAGGAGTTTTCCGAGAATACCGGTAAGCTTGAGATCCGGGAACTACCGCTTTATTATGTGGCAGAGCGGTTTCCTTCCGTAGCTTCCTTTGGAGAGTACAGGAATAAAGTGCTGCGGTTTCTCAACGTGGAGAATGAGGATATTCTTTCAAGCATGGTTCGGACGCTTACTTTTGATGAAACAGGTTACAAAGGCTCAGAAATGTATGTAGTAAAACCTGCCGGAAAAATAGAACATGAGAAGCAAAATGTTTATCTGGAGCATGGAAAATGCCTGTATACCACATTGCTTGCAGATAATAATGACACTTCGGTTCCGGAAAAGATGTTTTCTCTGTGCCATGCATGGGCAAAAGAAAATCAGGCAGCGTTTCGCGGTATGGTGTATATTTTTGTCCGTATGGCGATGCCAAATGAGGATATAGACAAACACATTTACGAAGTATGGGTTCCTCTAAAATGAATTACACTTTCCTCTTGACTTGGGGGATTCCACCGGCTTTACAGTATTATTTGCAGGGCCGGTTTTTTTTGGCCCTATTGAATAGAAGGGAGAAAAAAGAATGAGGCTGTTAATTATCAATACATTGCCTAAAGAGCATCTGCTGGCAGAAAAAGCAATATGCCGCCTGGAGGAAAAGACGGCGGAGTGTAAGACATTTTATATAAAAGATATGAAGATAACACCTTGTATTGGCTGCAATGCCTGTTGGTTAAAAACACCTGGTATTTGCGCTGTCAAAGATGATTACGAACAGATCCTAAGGGCTTATTTGCAATATGATGTTACTGTTTTTATCTCTGATACGACACTAGGATTTGTTGGCTATAAAATGAAAAATATAATAGACCGGATGCTGCCCATGGCGACTATGTATACCAGAATTGAAAACGGACAGACACGCCATGTTCCTCGTTATAAAAAAGAATTCCAATTCGGGCTTCTATATGCAGGTGAAGGAAATAAGGATTATTTATCACACTGGATGAGTCGGTTTTGTTTGAATTTTCATGGAATCAGTCTGGGGGCATATCCAATTGAAGCGTGGAAGGAGATGGCTGTATGCATTTCGTAATGATCAGCGGTGCTGCCCGTACACAGTCTAAGAGCAACACTGCGAAGATCCTTGCTGCATTTGGCGCGGGTTTGAATAGCAGCGGGAATACATCGGAGACTTGGTATCTCTCAGACCGAAAACAGTGGAAGAGAGCAAAGGCTGCGTTTGAAGAGAATGAGAATGTCCTGTTTGCCCTGCCGCTTTATGTAGAGAATGTGCCAGGGATTATGCTGGAGTTTTTAGCAGGTGTATCTGCAAAGGAACAGCCGGGAACCCAAATATCCTTTCTCCTGCAGGGAGGATTCCCGGAAGTATCTCAAGGACGATGCTGCGAAGAATTCTTAAAAATGCTTCCGGCACAGCTTGGATGTGCGTATGGCGGAACGATCATCAAAGGAGATATGTTCGGTCTCAGCCTGATGGGAGGAAGACTAGGAGCAAAACTGTTGCAGCCATTTGTGGAAGCCGGACAGCAGTTTGGAAAGGATGGTTATTTCCGGCCTGAAATCATGGAGTCTTTCTCGATACCGGAATATCTTTCGGCAAAGCAGATCCGCATTGCGAATGGCCCGCTCCGATATGTTCAAAGATTCGTGATGTGCTGTATTGCAAAAAAACTTGGGTGTAAGACAAGATTGGATGCAAGGCCATTAAGCGGAATTAATTCATGTGGTATGTAGGAGGAAACGAAGATGGTACAAGTTCGTGAAGTAGTCAAGGTCTTTGATGGAAAGGAAGTGCTGCGGCATCTCAATATGAGTGTGGAACGCGGCACTATCTATGGGCTACTCGGTGCAAACGGCGCCGGAAAGTCCACTACGTTCAAATTAATCTCCGGTTTACTGCAGCCAAATGCAGGAGCCATTCAATTTGATGGAGAAGAAATTCAGGTTCAGGACAGAAAATTTCTGAAAGAGATGGGAATCTTGATTGAAACGCAGGTATTTTATGAGCATTTGTCAGCGAGAGAAAATTTGGAGATTCATTTGGCTTATATGGGATGTAAGTCAACAGCCATTGATAATAGTTTGCAGATGGTGGGGCTTGCTGATACCGGAAAGAAGCCGGTTTCTAAATTTTCTCTCGGCATGAAGCAGCGGCTGGCCATTGCCAGGGCAATCAGCCATTCACCGAAGCTTCTGGTATTGGACGAACCAGTCAACGGCCTCGACCCTATGGGTATCCGGCAAATGCGGTCAGCTATGGGAGGGGCTGTCGGACTTATGTCATTTTCAGCTTTAGCATCTGCCATGGGATACCGGTATGTGATAAGGGAGTACAGCGGTGCAAATGTAATTCTTTTGTTCACATACCCCGTTGATAGGAAAAGTATAGTATGGGCCAAAATTAAACTGTTGTTGCTGTTTGTTTCTGCTTCAATACTTGTATGTACATTTGGCAGCTTTATCGTATTTGCACTTACAGGTTATATGTTTTCACTGTTGGACGATAATCTGCAGTTTATAGATATTGCTATAGCATATCGAAATGCCTTGGTACTGGCATGTCTTGCGGATGGAATCACCCTTTGTTCTTTACGCATTGGATTTATAAAAAAATCTAATTCAATGACAATTATCAGTGCGATTCTACTCAGTATGCTGTTGGTGAATATGGCAGCGGATATCAATCAAAGCTTTGCGATTATGTTCAGCTTGTCATCTGTAATATTTGTGACGGGGCTCCTGTTGACATTTAATATGGTACGGAAAGTCGAAAGAATGGAAATATGATATAAAAAACAGAAAGAACAGTCTAAGCTATTCAGAGAAACATTGACAAACGAAAGCCTTTTCCATATAATTAAACTAATAGTTTAATTATTGGAGGGATTATGGGAAGAAGAAAAAAAGAACCGAGAGGCGTGCATCGGGAGAACATTGCCTCTGCTGCAGCCGTGCTTTTTATGGAAAAGGGAATTTCCCAGACATCTATGGATGATATTGCAAAAGCAGCAGGTTACAGTAAGGCAACGCTTTATGTGTATTTTGAAAGCAAGGAAGAAATTGTCAGCGTATTGGTATTGGGCAGCATGAAAAAGCTCTGCGCCTACATCTCATCTGCCATACAGCATCAGGAATCCACACGTTCAAAGTATGACCTTATCTGCAAGGAACTGGTACGGTACCAGGAAGAATATCCGTTCTATTTCAAAATGACGCTGGAAAAAATAAAGTTTCATTTTGAGAGCCAGGACTTCTATCCGGAGGAAAGGGAAACTTTTCAGGTGGGAGAAGAGATTAATGAAATGATAAAGACTGTTTTGATGTCCGGTATGGTAAAGGGCGACTTGCGGGCAGATTTAGACATTGCGCCTGTTTCGTTTTCCTGTTGGGGAATGTTGTCAGGGCTGATTCAGTTTACGGCAAGTAAAGCGGATTACATCAAACAGTCCATGGGATTATCCAAAGAACAATTTCTTCAATGTGGATTTGATATGATCTACCAGTCTATTGCAGGTATGGAGGTAAAACAATGATCCAGAAGCAAGCGCTTGCGATTTTAGGGAGCCCTCATTCGAGTGGAATTACAGCAACTATGTTGAAACATTCTGTTAATGTGGCAGAAAAAGCGGGATATGCCGTTACCAAAATCAATTTATATGAAAAAAATCTTGCCTATTGTACAGGATGCAGGGCATGTTTAAAGACAGAGCAATGTGTGCTGAAGGATGATATCCATGAAATTACTTCTCAGCTTGGGGCATGTCAGGTCGTGATCCTTGCTGCTCCCGTATATTGGGCAAATGTTCCGGCTCCTGTGAAAAATCTTTTTGACCGGTTGCTTGGAATTGCTATGGAAGAGACGAGAGCTTTCCCCAAACCAAGATTGTGCGGAAAGAAATATATGTTGCTGACCGCCTGTAATACCCCGGCTCCGTTTTCCTGGATATTCGGGCAAAGCAGAGGCGCAATCCGTAATATGGATGAATTTTTTAAAACTGCCGGTATGAAACCAATTGGGAAAATCGTCTGTGCCAATACAGGAAAGAGGAAGGCCGTACCAGACCACATCTTGAGAAAGATTGAGAGGCGATTCAAATGAGACAACATAATAAAAAGTTGCTTGTAGGCGTTGCTGCAGCCACGGTTTTTTTAGGACTGATTGTTCTGACAGTTTATTTGAAAAGTGTATGGGATTATAAGCAGGCAGTACAGGAAATTTCCATTGGAGATGTCCGTATCAGTGATGTTGCCGACGGAGTTTATATTGGAGAATGCAATGTCAATTTCATTTATGCGAAGGTTGAAGTTACAGTACAAAATAAAGAGATTGAGAAAATCAGGATATTAGAGCATAAAAATGAACGCGGACAGGTGGCAGAGACGATTGTGGATCAGATTGTTTCGGAACAGAAGATTGATGTGGATGCCATATCGGGTGCGACCAACTCAAGCAAGGTCATAAAGAAAGCTGTTGAAAATGCTCTGGAAAACGGTTTGCAATAAATTTTTCTGCTATCGTGAGGGAAAGCGCTGTCTAATGAGACAGGAGAACCGGATTAAAAATGCCAAAAAAAGTCGAGACTATATTCTGGAACAATGCTATAATGCGAACAGAAAATTTAAGAAAGGGGAACAGATATGCCGCATCAAGACAGCATTATCATAAAGGGATTGTGCCAGAATAACCTGAAAAATATTTCTCTTGAAATTCCAAAAGAAAAAATTATTGTATTTACCGGAGTTTCCGGTTCCGGAAAGTCCAGTATTGTATTCGATACGATTGCCGCAGAGAGCCAGCGGCAGATGAATGAAACGTATACGGCATATATTCGGAGCAGGCTCCCCAAGTTTGAGAAGCCGAAAGCAGAGAAGATTGAAAATCTGTCTGCATCGGTCATCATTGACCAGACAAGGCTTGGAGGGAATGCCCGGTCTACCGTAGGGACGATCAGCGATATGTATTCTGCCTTGCGTCTTCTCTATTCACGTATCGGGGAACCGTATGTGGGTACAGCTTCCTATTTTTCTTTCAATAATCCAAACGGGATGTGTCCGGAATGCTTTGGAATCGGTAAGGTGATGGAGCTTGATATTTTGCCGTTGATTGCAGAGGACAAGAGCTGGAATGAGGGGATGGTGGATCTCCCTACATTTCATGTGAATAACTGGTATTGGAAACAGTATATAGGAAGCGGTTTATTTGACCTTGAAAAAAAATGGCGTGATTATACGGAAGAGGAACGCAACCTCCTGCTATATGGCTCCAGGGAACAGGGCGGAGAGCGTGTGTCGAAGCAAGTAGAGGGAATCCATAATATGATGAGCCGCCTGCTTCTGAAACGTGACTATTCCGATATGAGCGAGACATCCATGAAACGTCTGGCAAATTATGTGCATCCTCTGGAATGTCCGCTCTGTCATGGGAAACGCTTAAATTCTGCAGCGCTTTCCTGCAAAGTTGCAGGTTACAGCATTAACGAGATGTGCGGGATGGAGCTTACAGAGCTTCGGAAAGTGTTGGAAACCATTACAGATCCAAGGGGCAAGTCGATTGCAGAAGGGCTGGTTACAACTCTGACCCGGATGATCGACATTGGGCTTCCTTATCTTTCCCTGAACCGGGAGTCTGCCACTTTATCAGGCGGTGAGGCGCAGCGTCTTAAGCTTGTGCGGTATATGGGAAGTGCGCTTACCGGAATGACTTATATATTTGATGAGCCGAGTACCGGAATGCATCCGCGGGATGTCCACCGTATGACAAAATTGCTCTTGTCCTTGCGGGACAAGGGGAACAGTGTTTTGGTGGTGGAGCATGACAAGGATGTGATTTCCATTGCAGATGAAGTGATTGATATCGGACCGTTGGCGGGGAGAAAAGGCGGGGAAATCCTATATCAGGGAAGCTATACCGGGCTTTTGGATTCTGGCACTCTAACAGGTAATGCCATGAAAGCGTTGATACCATTGAAAGAAACGACCAGAAAACCGGAAGGGTTTCTTCCGGTCCGAAACGCAAATATCCATAACCTGAAGAATGTTTCCGCTGATATTCCACTAAATGTATTGACCGCTGTGACCGGTGTGGCGGGTTCGGGGAAGAGTTCTCTGATTCGTGATATTTTTGCAAAGCAGTATGAGGAACGGGTGATTTTAGTGGATCAATCTCCGGTGACGGCCACAGGACGCTCTACGCCTGCAACTTTTTTAGGATTTTTCGATGATATACGTAAACTGCTGGCGAAAGAGAACGGTGTAGGTGCAGGCTTGTTTTCCTTTAACAGTAAAGGGGCATGCCCGGACTGTAAAGGACGGGGAGTGATTGTGACAGAGCTGGTTTTCATGGATCCGGTGACGACCACCTGTGAGGCCTGCGGCGGCAGCCGGTACAGTGAAGAAGCCCTTTCGTATTCCTATCATGGAAAAAATATTGTGGATATTCTGGACATGAATGCGGAAGAAGCAGAAGAGTTTTTTTCAGGCTGTCCAAAGATTCGCAAAGCTGTACATGCTATGGTGGAGGTTGGGTTATCCTATCTATCATTGGGGCAGCCTCTGTCTACGTTATCCGGCGGAGAGCGCCAGAGGGTGAAACTGGCAAAATATCTGGATAAGAGAGGCAATATCTACGTGCTGGATGAACCGACAACGGGGCTTCATGCTTCGGATGTACAGGCAGTCATGGAGCTTTTGGACAGTTTTGTAAAGCGGGGCAATACGGTAATTGTGATAGAACACAATATGGATGTGGTAAAGCTGGCAGATTATGTGATTGACATCGGTCCGGATGGCGGAACATCCGGAGGGGAAATTGTCTTTACCGGAACTCCGTCAGAGATGGCATGGCATGGGAAAACGATTACGGCTGAATATTTACGGAGGTCTTTGCAATAAATCGAGTGTTTTATCTGGCCGGAATCTAGTACAGCATTGCATAATTAACAGTGAATTCTGCGAGGTTGTACTAGATTCATTAACTGTATGGTTTTTGAATCTGGATTCTGACAGGGTGGAGCATTAGCAGTATATCAGGAGGATGGTATGAACGAACAAATGGAGGCTGTTCAGAGGATGCAGGAATATATTGAGGGACATTTGGAAGAAGAACTTACATTAACTCAACTTTCGGAAGTTTCGCTCTATTCCCCATGGCATTCCTACCGGCTGTTTAAGAATTATCTGGGGGCAACTCCGGCGGAATATATTCGGAAGTTGCGTCTTACACGTTCCGCTATGCGGCTGAAACAGGAGCAGTGTCTTGTTTCAGATGTAGCTTATGAGTGCGGCTTTGGCAGTGTGGACGGATATACACGAGCCTTTTACAAAGAATTTGGCTGTAATCCAGGAGACTATGTAAAGGACCCGGTTCCTATTGCGCTTTTTATCCCTTATGGCGTGAAATTCAAAGAATTAAGGAAGGATGTTGTTGATATGGAAAATTTGCAGAGTGTTTTTGTACAGGTAATCCGAAAGCCAGAGCGCAAGGCAATCATCAAGCGGGGTATTTGCGCAGAGGATTATTTTGATTACTGCAGCGAGGTAAACTGTGACATATGGGGAATTCTCACGAGTATGGATTCTCTCTGCGGGGAGCCCGTCTGCCTTTGGCTGCCTGAAAGATTTAAGACGCCGGGTACGTCTACTTATGTACAGGGGGTAGAAGTGGAGTCAGACTATGCAGGTGGGATCCCGGAAGGATTTGATATCATTTCCCTGCCTGCTTCGGAGTATCTGGTTTTTCAGGGTGAGCCGTTCAGGGAGGAAGATTATTCCCAGGCAATCCTTTCCGTACAGTATTCTATGAACCAATATGATCCGGCAGTGATTGGTTACGAATGGGATGACGATAGCCCACGTATCCAGCTGGAACCGCGGGGGGAACGGGGATATATAGAATTGCGTGCAATTAAGGCGCTTAATGTGCATTGTCAGAGCGATAGAATAAAGTAAATATCTAAGATTCTAATTATCATATAGGGCAACTATATTATGTACTTTATATTTTATTTTTTCACGGATATGTAAAGGTTCCAGACATTCGCACTTATCGCCAAAACTTAGAAGTATATCATAGTAGTAGTCTCTATCAATAAAGGGGAAGTCTACAATGTAATATTCATCGTCATCTGGCGTAAAGTGTTCATAAGCGCAGAAGTCAAGTACTCTGTCCATTATAGATTTATGGATACGGATTTTGATTTCTATTTGCAGTGTTTCCACAATTTCTGCGATGTCTAAAATAGGTTTTTGATAAGCCCGTGGAACAAAAGTATCTTTTTTCATTTGCAAATCTGTCATGCGAGACAATCGAAATAAGCGGTAATCATTTCTGCTATAACAGTATCCTTGAAAATACCAATGATTGCTTTTTAGTACAAGCTGATATGGTTCGACTGTTCGTGTTGTTTTATTTCCATGACGATCTATATAACTAGTGCCTGCTGATTAAACTTAAAATGCTTGATTTTACTGACTTTTCTGGCTGTTTGGTATATAATACTTGCAAGATAATAGAAATTAATCGTTCATTTTTCGTGCAGATAACCTTAAAAATATACAAGCAGGGAGTCCAATATATGTATAAATATCTTGATAAGTTACAACATTCATTCCTCGATTTTAACCAGCCATTAGGAATGCATATGAATCCTGAAAACAGATGGGTGCGTTTGGCAGAACAAATTCCATGGGATGTTTTTGAATCAAAATATGCTGATCTGTTTCCAAATGATACAGGAAACGTTGCAAAGCCTTTGCGTACGGCTCTTGGTTCATTAATTATCCAAAAGAAACTCTGTTTCTCAGACCGCGAACTTGTGGAACAGATTACAGAGAATCCATATCTGCAATACTTCATAGGGCTTCCAGGTTATCAGGAAGAACCACCGTTTGATGCAAGTACCCTTGTCCTTTTCCGGAAACGTTTGTCTTCTGAGATCATCATGGAAGCAAATGACTATATTTTGAATCATGATGATAAGAAGGATCCTCCGTCAAAAGACTCTTCTGAAAAGAGGGATTGTGAAAAGGGTCAGGAAGATGCAGTGAATCAAGGGACATTGATTATAGATGCCACCTGTGCACCGGCTAACATCCGATATCCCCAGGACGTATCCCTTTTAAATGAAGCAAGAGAAAAACTGGAGACGATCATTTATCGGTTTTGTAAATCCTATGGACTGCCGTTACCGAGACGTTACCGTAAAAAAGCCCGGAAAGAATATCTGTCTTTTGCGAAAGGGAAGAAACATTCCAAAAAGCAGGTGCGAAAGGCGGTAAAGAAACAGCTGTCCTATGTCCGGAGGGATCTTGGATATCTGGAGAAATACATGGAAGAGGGCTATGCGCCAGTAAAAAAGGAGATTCCGTTTTTGGTGACGATTATGAAACTGTATGAGCAACAGTTGTACATGTATGAGAACAAAACGCATACGGTCGAACACCGCATTGTAAGTATTAGTCAGCCGTGGCTGCGTCCGATCGTAAGGGGGAAAGCGAAAGCACCGGTAGAGTTTGGGGCGAAACTGGACTTAAGCATAGATGAAAAAGGTTATAGTCGGATTGAACAGATCTCATTTGAAGCATACAATGAAAGTGTTTACCTTCAGGAAGCGGTCATGAGATACTATAACCGGACAGGGCATTATCCAGAACGGATACTGGTAGATCAGATCTACCGGACCAGAGAAAACCGAAAGTTTTGTAAAAGCAAAGGGATTCGGATGTCTGGTCCTAAACTGGGACGGCCAGGGAAGAAAAAACAGACAAAGATAGAGAAGAAACAGGAATATCAAGATAATACGGACCGAATTGAAGTGGAACGGGAATTCAGTGTTGAAAAACATAGTTATGGATTAGGATTAATCGTAACCAAACTGGAGGAAACACAACTCACATCAATAGCGTTATCGGTACTTACAGCGAATCTCTTCAAAATGCAGAGAAGGATTCTCTGCGCCCTGTTGAGTCGCTTAAGAGGCTTCTCCGAAGAGATTTCGGGGAAGTTAATAATAGTGGCTTAATCAGCAGGCACTAACTAAAGGAAATTGCCCTGTTTTCCTGCAAAGCAGTTTTTATAATTTCCAAATACGATTGAGTATTTCTGTTGCTTACCCACGGGCTCAGATCTATACATATTTGGTTCACTTTTAGCTCTATATCTTTCGCTCTGTCGGCAGGAATAAAACTTTTGACTTTTGCCAAAGCGTGTATCAATTCATCCCCCCGAACTATATTGTAAAGGTTGGAAAGGCCCATCAAAAGTGCTGAGAGGTCATCCGCCGAAAAAACTTTTTTATCAACCTTATAATCTGGCATAATTTCAAATCCTCCGCCTACTCCTGATGTAGAACGGATAGGAATACCTGCCATGCTAATTGTGTCTATATCGCGGTATATTGTGCGGGGCGAGACTTCAAACGTATCTGCTAACTTCTGTGCGCTTACCCTCTTTTTTTCAAGGAGTATCATAATAATACTAACAAGTCTATCTACTTTCATTCGAGAGCCGCCTTTCAAATTCTTTTATTATCACATAAATGCTGACATAATGATGTCAACAATTACATGATACAATAAGGGAGCAGACTAATCAACTATGAAGATGGAGGAGATTTATGTTTACGATCTATGTCTATACTCTTGACACTATGGCAGACTGGGAAATAGGGTACGTTACCGCGGAATTAAATTCTGGTCGATTCTTCAAAAAGGATGCACCAGACGTATCGGTCAAAACGGTCGGTATTTCAAAAGAGCCCATAAAAACAATGGGCGGTCTTAACATTATTCCAGATTGTGTAATTGATAATATTGTGATGAATGATAAGAGTGTTCTACTGTTGCCAGGGGGAAACACCTGGGATGATCCGAAACATGGTGCTATTATCAAGAAAGCGACTGAGCTACTTTCTGTGGGTGCTACTGTGTGCGCTATCTGTGGCGCTACTGTTGCTCTGGCCCGCGCAGGACTGCTAGATCAGCGCCCGCACACAAGCAACGGAGCAGGGTTTCTTGAAATGTTTTGCCCCAACTATAAAGGGACAGATTGCTTTGTGGACAAGCTTTCTGTTGTGGGTGACAATCTCATTACCGCAAGTGCATCTGGAGCCTTGCTGTGGGCAAAGCAGATTATTGAGCACTTAGGCGTTTTTAGACCCGACACGCTGGAAGAATGGTATGCGTATTTTAATACTGGCGAGACACAACATTTCTTTGCGCTTATGCAAACACTACCAAAGGCTAATAAGTAACATCAATCTGCCCAGCGGCAGAAAAGAAATTTCCACCATAACTTATCTCATACAAGCTCCATCAGCTGAAAAGCGCGGCACCTCAAATATGCCAAAAAAAGTCGAGAAGATATTTCCGGGTAATGCTATACTGCAATCTGAAAACAGGAGTAAGAGAGGAGATAAAAATGAGAAAAGCGAAAGAAGCCATCAGAGTAAGCGGCCTTACAAAAATTTATAACGGGAAAAAGGTATTGGACGGCTTGAATCTTTCCGTTAAGAATGGCACAGTCTTTGGGCTGCTGGGAGCAAATGGAGCAGGGAAAAGTACAACGATTGAATGTATCTTAGGAACCAGGCGGGCCGAACAAGGGACAGCGCTTGTATTGGGACGTGACCCAGGAAAAGAACGCCGGGCACTGTTCCAAAAGGTAGGCGTCCAGTTTCAAGAAGGAGATTATCAGCCAGAGATTAAAGTTTCCGAAATATGCGAGGAAATAGCATGTTTATATGACAGCCCGTCAGACTGGAGGGAACTCTGTGAGCGGTTTGGAATTGGCGATAAGCTGAAAAATGCGGTAAAAAGTCTGTCAGGGGGTGAACGTCAGAGGTTGTTTATTGCCTTGGCGCTTATCCCGGCGCCGGAGCTGGTTTTCTTAGACGAGCTTACAACGGGGCTTGATGCGAAGGCAAGGAGGACAGTGTGGAAGATTCTGGAGGATTTAAAAGCGCAGGGGCTGACTATTTTTCTTACATCGCATTTTATGGATGAGGTGGAAGCGCTCTGTGATGAGGTCTGTATCCTGAAAAAAGGTAAGACGGTGTTTTATGGAACAATAGAGCAGGCAAAAGAGCAAAGCGGATGTGAAAAATTTGAGGATGCTTATTTAAAATTTTCAGATGAGGAGGCAGATGCATGAGGACTTTTACAAATCTTTTGAAAACAGAACTAAAATTGAATATCCGAAATATGAATATGGTTATTTTTGCGGTGATTATGCCGGTAGTAGTACTGGTTGTCCTTGGGATTATTTATCAGTCCAGGCCGGCATATCCCGGAGCAGAGTATACGTTTCTGGAGCAGTCTATGAGTGCGGTGTGTACCATATCTATTTGTGCCGGAGGCCTTATGGGTCTGCCGATTGTGGTATCGGAATATCGGGAACGTAAAATCCTGAAACGTTTTCAGGTGACTCCTGTGAGCCCGGTCATGCTTCTCGTTGTAGAATTTACGATTTATGTATTGTATGCCCTTGTTTCTATGGTTCTTCTCTTTTTGGCCGCTGCATGCTTCTGGGGAGTGGCGTTTCGTGGGAGTTGGCCTGCCTTTATTGGGAGTTGGTTTCTTACATTGATTTCTACCTTAAGTATCGGCATGATGGTAGGCGGGATTGCAAAAGATACGAAAATAGCCAGCGTTATAGCCAGTATCCTGTATTTCCCTATGTTGATATTTTCAGGAGCAACTGTACCGTTTGAGGTAATGCCAAAGATGCTGCAGAAGATTGTCGGATTGTTTCCTTTGACACAGGGGATACAGCTTATGAAAGCGGCATCACTGGGGCTGGCTGTTGATAACCTGTGGCTGCCGGTAGTGGTCATGGGGGCTGTTGCTATTGTTTGCACGGGAATTGCGGTGAAGTGCTTTCAGTGGGAATAAACATTAGCAAAATATAATCAGTGATTCTGACTATAGGGACTGCGGTGTATAAATGACAGCTATTTGAGGAAAAATAAAATATCTCTCAATGGAGGACAGAATTTATGCGTAATTTTTTTTATGGATGGTATTTTAAATGTCAGTCTGCGACTCAGACGCTGGCAGTTATACCGGCAGTCCACAAGTCAGAACAAAAGAAATTTTGTTCCATTCAGATCATTACAGAACATCATTCATGGAAAGTTGATTTCCCTGTTGCTGCATTTCATCGGACAGGAGAGGATATTCGGATAGGACAAAATCGCTTTGGAAAGAGAGGAATCCTTTTGGCAATACATACGCCAGAGTTAAATATAAATGGAAAATTGCATTTTGGACCGATTTTTCCTTTAAAATATGATATTATGGGGCCATTTTCCGTACTACCTTTTCTAGAATGCCGGCATAGTGTGCAAAGCATGCGGCATTTTGTTCAAGGCAGGGTGTACGTTAATGGCCAGGAATATTTGTTTCAGGATGCATTCGGATATTGGGAGGGTGACCAGGGATGTTCATTTCCTAAAGAATATGTGTGGACACAGTGCGGTTTCCCGGACGGGTCGCTGATGTTATCTGTGGCCGATGTTCCCGTTGCAGGGTTTCATTTTCGCGGCGTCATAGGTGTTGTGTTATGGAAGGGCAGAGAATATCGGCTGGCAACTTATTTGGGGGCAAGAGCAGTACAGGCTCAGAATGGGAAACTTCGAATTGTTCAGGGAGATTTGGAGTTAGAAGCAAGATTGCTGGAGGGAGTTAAGCGCCCTCTTAAAGCTCCTGCTAATGGAGACATGACGAGGACGATTCACGAAAGCGCGGCTTGCCAGGCATTTTACAGATTTCGGAAGGGAGAACGTATTTTCTTTTACTTTAAGACAGACAGGGCTTCTTTTGAATATGAATTATCGAAGTAAATGTTGGTTGCCAGCGGATTTTCCGTTGGCAATTTTGCTTTGGCTTTCAGATTAAGCATTCACCTTACATTTTTGTAAGAAAATATCCCATGAGAATAAAATTGCTCTTAGTATTTGTTGCCGTTTCCCATCGTCAATACGTTATATCAAAGCATTATATATCGTCTATGCTCGTATATTATTGACTGATTTACAAAAAAACGGTGTCAAAATTGGTGTAAATGGTGTCAGAAATTTAGCGGAAGAACTGCAAAAGAAGAGTCTGCAGATTAAAGAAAGGGTACTAGGAGAGGCCCATCCAAATGCACAAATTATTTTGGAAAATATGAAAATAGCGTTTTATAAGTGGAATCCAGAGGGAAATTTTGAGCAGTGGTTAGAAGAAAATAAGAAAGAACAGTAGAGAATGACAGAAAATTACATAGACGGAATGAAAGGCATATGCAGCGGAGCACATGCCTTTTCTTTTGGCTAAATATTCAGCAAACCGGCAATATCAGAGAAATTGATGTACAAATCATCATAGATATTAACCTTAATTGTAGAATCAAAGGAATATTGAACATTGAGCATATTTCCCTCAAAATAGTTAACTGTCACAGTCTTACGGCGTGGATCTACAATCCAATATTCACGGACTCCAGCATTTTTGTAGTAATAGAGTTTGCGGATATAATCATCTGACGGATTCCCTGGGGAAACAATCTCAATGATGAAGTCTGGGGCACCATTGCAGCGCTTACCATCTAGCTTGTCCTTATCACACACAATCATGATGTCAGGCTGGACAATGGTAAGCAGCTCCGTAGAAAGCTTCACATCGAATGGAGCCGGGAATACTTGGCATCCTCCGCCCTTCTTCCGTATATGATTGCGGATAGAGACAAGCAGTTCTGTGAGAATAGTCTGGTGATCTTGTGATGGACTGGCCATGTAATAAATCTGTCCGTCAAAGACTTCTGCTCTTGTATCCTCCGGGAGTGCTTCATATTCTTCCAGAGTGGTAATGATAGGTTGTGGTTGTAATGCTGACATGGCAACACTTCCTTTCCGAATTACTTTTTGCTTAATTCATCAGCGAGTACTCCACCGATATGCATAGCTTCAATCTTAGAGCCTGGATATGCATTGCTTGATTGAAGTGCATGAAGATAATTCAAGGCGGTATTAATTTCTTTTTTTGAGACGGATTGCCTGTTATCAATTTTTACTGTTACGGTTTTAATAAAATCATATTCTGTCATTTGAAATATTTCTCCCCTTTCTGAACTAGTACATCATTGCTTAAATATCAGTGATTAAATTGCTAATGGTATCCCAGCATATGTCCACTTAAATGGGTGTGCTGTAAGATTGTACTGTTCAATAAAGCGCAAGATGCTTGCTTCCAGTTCTTCTATTGACAGATAGCTTTTCCGCTTCAGCAGCTTTCGGTTAATGATGCCAAACCATATCTCAATCTGGTTCATCCAGGAACTGTGTTTCGGAGTATACACAAAGCGGATCCGGTGGGAAGGGTCATGCAGGAAATCTGCCCGGCTTTTCATACTTTTGAGGATCCCTGTCTTTCCTTTTTTGCCCAGTTCCACACCAGGGACACAGGCCTCTGCCACAAAGCGGACAAGGGCTTCCGACTTATGGGTGTTCAGGCCATCACATATAAATGTCCATGGAGCCTGCGGGTCTGTTTCTGTCAATGCTTTTACAGCTTCCACAAAATCCTCTTCTGTGCGTGTGGAGTTTAGATATGGCATTTCCATACGGCCCGTTGCAACATCAAAGAACCCGATGAGACTGGTCGTGCCATGGCGGATATACTCAAACTCCATTTTGGCGCACTGGCCGGGTAATGGGAGCTTATTAGGCCACTTATAAATATTTTTTGACGCAAAATGGCAAAATTTCTGCATAAGAAAAACACTTATGCCAATGCTGGTATAAGCACAAGGTTTCTAACGGTTAATCCTGCCGCAATGACCTCTTTGCCGTAAGCTGTTGTAAAATACTTATAAGTTCCTTGAACCCGTTCAATAATCCCATGGAGACGGAGCCGCTTAAAAATTCTCGACATGGCAGACGGACTGATATCCTCCAGATGGCGGCGGATATCCTTTCCCTGCATTCCAAAAGTCATGTATTCGCCCCGGCTGATCACTTCCAGTACCAACAGATCTTTTGGGGAAAAGAAGTTCAGCCCACGGTAGGAACGGCCTTTCTCCTTAACAGCCTCTGTTGCTTTTGTAAGATTCTTCTTTCCGCCGCTGTGGTCATCAAAGGATGATACGAATTCCAGATACCGGTAGTTGGCGGCTTTCATGATTGTGAATAACTGATACAGGCTATAAATACTTTTTTTCAAAGGCGCTTTTTGTTCTGTGGAACTGCCGTCCCTGTGTTCCACTTTCCGTTTTACACGAAAAGTCCCGATGTCATTGCAAGTACTTTCTATCCGTAAGACACAGCCAAATTTATCATACATTTTAATTGATACATCACCCATATGGTGTTTGATTCTCGTACCGAGAATACGCTGGTTATAGTTTGTACCGACTTCTTTCTTACAGTTATAGGTAATGCGCTGTCCCAGGAATGCAGCGATGTTATCCGGCTTTACCGTAAAGATTGCCGTCCGGATGATCTCATCATAAAGGGGCTCCAGGTCACAGGCCTGTTTGAACATGATATCGGTTGCGCACTCAATCTGTTGGACTGTCCAAGTGTAGCCGAGACCGAGCGATTCCGCAATGGGACAGTAGCGTTTTGCAAATACATCCAGGATTTTATGGAGACCTTCCGGGTTGATTCTGTCAGATAGTTTCTGGGCAGTTTCGACATCTGAGATTTCAAGGAAGGCGTTATCATGCATACGGTAAGTGATCCCTTTCTTTTGCAGCTTATGGGCCAGAAGATTATGACCGTTCATGTAGAACTGTAGTCGGAAGGGAGCCCAGGTGGGGACCCGGAGATAACACAAGCCGAGTTCTTTATCTATAAAATAAAAATAATAATGGAGACATTTGCTTTGGTCAAACTTAAGGAATGTTTTTCCGGTTGTTTTATCATGCCATGGCTTATAAGTATTGCATTGTTCCATGGCAGAAAAGATATGAATCAGCCCCTCAGACTTACCGGTTTTCTGAATGATCTCCTGGATGCGGTCATCTTTTCGGAACGCCCGGAGTTTCCGGATGAACTCAATCTGGATGCCGTTTTCATCTGCAATACGCTGGGCATTGGCACGAACCTGTTCCGTAAGAGGCTGGGAGAAACTAGAAAAATCAAAAATACGGATGTTGTTGGCTTTTAAATAGCTGGTCATACCTTCCGCATAACTCCATCCGGGGATATAGCCCTGGATGATCATACGGTCATAGCAAGTGATGATACCATTCATTTTGTCAGCATATTTATCCGTAAGTAACATGAACACATCCTCCAATAGTTTTCTTTATTGTACTTGAAATTTGGAGGAAATGCAAAAAACTTTTCCGGTTTATCCGGGTTAGGATATTTATGTTCCAACGCCTGTACCCCCGTCATTTCATCCGTGGAAACAACGTGTGCACCTTCCCGGTTTTGTTCCGGGGCGCTCTGGTACAGGCCGCAGATTTCGTTTACTTTACACGCAAAAGATTCCGGGGATTCCGTCTTTTCAGAAGAATGGAGCCAATAACGGATTTTGTGGGGATGTAAATCTACCTCATTTTTAAAAAACGGCTGACAGATTTCTCAGAAATCTGTTCAGCGATCCCCTGCTTTTTAATTTCTGCCACTAACAGCGGAAGGCTCCACTGGCTTACTTCGTACCCAAAATCATTTGGGTTACTGCATGCAAGGTCGATGATCCGCATAATCTGATCCGGCGTAAAAACAGACGGGGCACCGGGACGCTTTTTATCGGACAGGACTGCCCGTATCTCATCTTCGAGCTTTTCCGGATCGTCCATTTCAATCTTCCGCAAGGCGGGGAGCGCCGCGAGGAATCGGCTGCGCCAGGTGGCAACATTATTATAATGAAGTCCGACCTGTGATGCAATATTCTGGTTGAGTTCCCCCTGTGACGCAAGCAGGACAATGCCGGCTCTTTTGACCAGTCCAGACGGAAGGGAGCGGCTTTTTGAAAAAGCAGATAAGATGCTTTTCATGGCATCAGATAAAACTGGGATAGTATCAATTGTTTTCCTTCGCATAGTAATCCATCCATTCTTTAGTGATAGAATTATTATGCACCGACTACAATAAAAAAGCAATATTTATTCATTGTTATTTCAGCAATGCTGTACTAGTGTTAGGTACATGCTCCATGATATCACCAGGTTGGCAATTAAAAGCTGTACATATACGGTCTAAGACTTTAGGGGAAATACCTTCCCCTTTACCCATTGCTGCTATTGTTGTAGGAGATGCTTTGATTAATATACGGAAATTTTCTTTAGTCATTTTTTTATCTATTAGTAATTTCCATAGTTTGTCATAAGAAAAAGCCATTTACTCACTTCCTTTCGGTAATTGTATTATAGCGGATGTTTCTATATAATGCAATAATAAACCTACAAAAAAATATAGATAATCTATAAAAAGCATACATATTATATATAATGATGTAGAATAAAAGCATAAAGATAAAGAAAAACGTTGCATGAAAGGAGAACACACCATGACGGAGAGAATGATTGAGAACAGAGTTAAAAAGCTGCAGACTATTGAAGCGCAAATGAAAGAGCTGGAAGCCCAGGCGGAGAAAGTGAAAGCCGAGATTAAGGCAGATTTAGAGGGAAAAGGAGTCGATGAATTAAAAACTAAGAATTTCATCATCTACTGGAAAGAAATCATCAGCAACCGCGCATTGACAGCAAAACTCTGAAAGCGGTGCTCCCGGATGTGTACAGCCAGTTCGTGAAGCTGGCAAGAAGCCGGAGATTTACAATAGTATAAATGAAATGCCCTTACCGGAATAGCAGTCCGGCAGGGGCAGGTAACCTGCCAAATAAGCAAATTGGGGGGATGCAGGCATTATAATATGCCTGTGGCCATCCGTCAGAGAAAATAAGCATGGAGATACATAAAATTTGCACAGCGAAGTAACCGTTTCACATATATAACCGAACGGGGCGGTAGTAGCCATATACTTGCCCTGCATTCTCCTTGCGTGGAGTGCGCGTTTGATTTTCCTTGACGTGTCCTTTGCGTACATTTCATTGATGATGTTGCGGAACGGCATGATATCCATTTGTGCGTTATCTATGGAGTCCACTCCGTCATTGATTGCAATGTACCGTACATTATGGTTTGGGAAAAATACCTCGATATAAGTACCCGTTTCAAGATAATTCCTTCCCAATCATGACAAGTCTTTTGTGATGAGCGTTGACACTTCACCGTCCTGTATGTCCTCGATAAGCTGGCGGAAAGCGGGGCGGTCATAATTCGTACCGCAACTCCTATTATACTATATATTCCCTTTTCCGTTTCCAGTGCTAATTTCCGCTGTTTTCCGCTATCTCCTTAATCTTTTTTGTTATCTGTTCCCCGGCTATCCGTTTGAATACCGTTTCCATTTTTCAGTGCCTACATAGTGACTTTCCACGATAATTTTTGCGGGTGGGTGCTGTCGGGTGACTCTTTGTTGTGTGTTTCTGTCTTTGCCAATAAAATTTTGCTCCTTTACATAAAAATAGAGCGCATAGACTTTTTTATTATACAATAAATATTATCTTCCATATCCTAACCCGGATAAACCGGAAAAGTTTTTTGCATTTCCTCCAAATTTCAAGTACAATAAAGAAAACTATTGGAGGATGTGTTCATGTTACTTACGGATAAATATGCTGACAAAATGAATGGTATCATCACTTGCTATGACCGTATGATCATCCAGGGCTATATCCCCGGATGGAGTTATGCGGAAGGTATGACCAGCTATTTAAAAGCCAACAACATCCGTATTTTTGATTTTTCTAGTTTCTCCCAGCCTCTTACGGAACAGGTTCGTGCCAATGCCCAGCGTATTGCAGATGAAAACGGCATCCAGATTGAGTTCATCCGGAAACTCCGGGCGTTCCGAAAAGATGACCGCATCCAGGAGATCATTCAGAAAACCGGTAAGTCTGAGGGGCTGATTCATATCTTTTCTGCCATGGAACAATGCAATACTTATAAGCCATGGCATGATAAAACAACCGGAAAAACATTCCTTAAGTTTGACCAAAGCAAATGTCTCCATTATTATTTTTATTTTATAGATAAAGAACTCGGCTTGTGTTATCTCCGGGTCCCCACCTGGGCTCCCTTCCGACTACAGTTCTACATGAACGGTCATAATCTTCTGGCCCATAAGCTGCAAAAGAAAGGGATCACTTACCGTATGCATGATAACGCCTTCCTTGAAATCTCAGATGTCGAAACTGCCCAGAAACTATCTGACAGAATCAACCCGGAAGGTCTCCATAAAATCCTGGATGTATTTGCAAAACGCTACTGTCCCATTGCGGAATCGCTCGGTCTCGGCTACACTTGGACAGTCCAACAGATTGAGTGCGCAACCGATATCATGTTCAAACAGGCCTGTGACCTGGAGCCCCTTTATGATGAGATCATCCGGACGGCAATCTTTACGGTAAAGCCGGATAACATCGCTGCATTCCTGGGACAGCGCATTACCTATAACTGTAAGAAAGAAGTCGGTACAAACTATAACCAGCGTATTCTCGGTACGAGAATCAAACACCATATGGGTGATGTATCAATTAAAATGTATGATAAATTTGGCTGTGTCTTACGGATAGAAAGTACTTGCAATGACATCGGGACTTTTCGTGTAAAACGGAAAGTGGAACACAGGGACGGCAGTTCCACAGAACAAAAAGCGCCTTTGAAAAAAAGTATTTATAGCCTGTATCAGTTATTCACAATCATGAAAGCCGCCAACTACCGGTATCTGGAATTCGTATCATCCTTTGATGACCACAGCGGCGGAAAGAAGAATCTTACAAAAGCAACAGAGGCTGTTAAGGAGAAAGGCCGTTCCTACCGTGGGCTGAACTTCTTTTCCCCAAAAGATCTGTTGGTACTGGAAGTGATCAGCCGGGGCGAATACATGACTTTTGGAATGCAGGGAAAGGATATCCGCCGCCATCTGGAGGATATCAGTCCGTCTGCCATGTCGAGAATTTTTAAGCGGCTCCGTCTCCATGGGATTATTGAACGGGTTCAAGGAACTTATAAGTATTTTACAACAGCTTACGGCAAAGAGGTCATTGCGGCAGGATTAACCGTTAGAAACCTTGTGCTTATACCAGCATTGGCATAAGTGTTTTTCTTATGCAGAAATTTTGCCATTTTGCGTCAAAAAATATTTATAAGTGGCCTAATCACCTCATAAATACCGATAGGTCGATTTGTTAATTAGCTCTGTGTTTTCACATCAAGCCTTTCAATAACCGTTACCTGTAAATTTTTTGCTTCAATCAATGTTTCCTGTCGGCATTTCGGGCAATAGAAAGGATAGTTTTTCAAAATCGTTTTTTCTCTAATTTTGTTATGAGTCTTATTTCCGCAAGCAGGACAGCGTATCCATTCCGTCACAATTAATTACACCTTTCTTTTACTGCAATATACAACAATAGCCTGTTTAACAAAAACAGCAGTTCCATCACCGCCTGCGTTATCAATATTGTTCCTAAAGCGTTCATCACCTACATACATTTCACCCAATCCACTAAGCACTTTATTGGTGCATTCATAATAATTATCAGTTATAAATTTCTGTATTGCAGCGATTCCGTTTTGTACTTCATCAGCATTAGGTGCTAAATGCTTCAATTTTCCTAATTTAAAAAATATTGTCAACAGTTCGTTTGCAATCTTACTATAACTACCTCCGTTTCGGGCAATATCCTTTTTCTTGTACTCTTGATACTCTTTGGTATTGCCCCACTTTGCTTTGATTTCCGCTTTATACTTTTCAATCTCGCTTTTGCCGAAAACTTCAAAATTCATTGCCGTTATTCCCTTGTTTTGAATTTCGCGGGCAAAGGTAATCAGTTCCTCTATATGTTTACATTTTAATTCTAACAGCTCAATTTGTTGAGAAATAGCTTCTGATGCGTCAAAGTCAGGACTGTCAAGAATTGCTTTAATTTCCTTTAAAGGAAATTCTAACTCACGGAACAATAAAATACTTTGCAACCGGCTAAGTGCTGTATCGTCATACATTCGATAGCCCGCTTCGGTTAAGCCCGTAGGTTTCAAAATCCCAATTTCATCATAATAATGAAGTGTGCGGGCGGTGATACCAGTCAATTTAGCAACTTCATGGACAGACATAGTCTTTTTAATCATTCCAAAAATCCTCCGCAGCGTCTAAAATTTCTTTTGCGGGCAAGAGTGTCGCTTCAATTATACTTTTACCAGTTTTTTTCAAGAAATGCTTCACTAAATAATAGCCGCAGGCATATCCGGCACAATAGGGCAGCTCAACGGGGGGATAGTTTTGTAAAGCCGCCATTTCATCGCCATATAAATAAGCATTGAGATTTTCAAGCCCCTGTACATTTAGTCCGTCATAAATAATTGGTTTGATATATTCATTCAGCATTTTCATATCTGTTTTTTTAACCCACGGTCCTGCCTTATCTTCTCCATACAAATATGTGGCAAAGTTTTCTGCAAGCCCCTCACTGACCATCATTTCTCCGAGTGTAATATCATTTTTCCATTTAATAAACTGGAAACGCACATTATGATTAGTTTCATGTGCAAATGCAACTGGAAGATGCTCTATTGTGTAATCGTTAGGGATTAGCCAAGCCATAATATATCCTGGGATGCCCCCGTCCCCGCAATAACCCTCATTCATTATGGTATAAGGGCTTTCAGCATTAGCCAACAGAATGGTAAACAAATACTCTTGAACAGGCAGTTCAACTCCTGCTTTAGAAAAACAGTTCAACGACCTTTGGATTGACTGTTTACAATCAATCCAAAGACTATCAGAAGATATACGTTCAATATTATCCCGTTGAGTTTCATCCACTTTTGTTGGCACAATATGACCAAGCATGCCGCTTGCCATTATCACGTCATATCCATTTGGTGTAGTTGCTTTTAGCGGTATACTGTAGCAAGCCAATTTTTTTTCAAAAGGCATCATCATCTCATAACGATAAATATCGTCTTTCTTATCAAACGGAGCTTTCATAATTTTTGCGTAAATACCGTCTGAACGAATTGCATTTACATTCATAATTATATCATCCTTCCTCCCCAATTTTTTTATAATTATAAACTATTACGTTGCGTTAAAGTCAAGTGTATTCCCGAAAAAAGCGACTTTCATATTTTTATTTCCTAAATACAAATATGGAATCTCTTGTTTTAAGCGGTTTCATATCGCTTAATCATAACTCCCCGAAAAGAAGAGCAGCAGAGCTTTTATCCTCTGCCGCCAGTCTGTTATACGTAAATAATTTCTTTGTTCACAATCTCCATCGCACAAGCCCGTATGTTATTCATTCGTCCTGAAATCCAAACTTAGGAGAAATCCAAACTTTCTTTTGTAACTCCTTTATTCAAGGCATTTTCTGATAGAAAAGTTTGGGTTTTGTTTTGCCCTTCTCTTGTCAGAAATGAGAATAAATTGATTGAAACAGAGCTAAATAGCAATATTTTACTCATTTTGTCATAATTAGAGTATTGCGCTTTGTGAAATGAAATCCAAACTTTTTCCGGCAAGAATCCCCTGTTATCAAGCCGTTTTCAGAAAAGTTTGGATTTTATATAAGTTTGGATTTCAGGAAAAATCTAAACTTTTGGATTTGCTTTATCCATTCTAAGGCGTTTTCAGCCTTTAGCTGTTCCGTTTGCCCTGTGCTTGATTCATACCCTCTATGAGCCTTTCAAAGCGTTCCTGCGCCTGTCTGTCTATATCAGAAAGATGGGCGTTGAGTTTGCCGCTCGTATTTTCCGCCCAGTTCCTCAAAAATCGTCTTTGCCATTACCTGTTACATCCACATTCTTTTTTATTTTGAATGTCCGCAAAATCCGTCCTACATCATCCGGCGCTGAAGGGGACTCATAACACCATTGAGGTCATCTATGATCTGTTCCTTAGTGGCTTTGAGGTTATGGGCAATGATTTTCTGTTTATACAATTCGTTATATTTCGCCTCATCCATAGATGCTCCGGTGAGAAGGTATTCTAAAATATTGTGTGCGCTCTTACCATTGATATCCGACACTGTGTCGGACAGTTTGATGTTAGCGCCTTCCAGGTAGAAAAGAAGCTGCGGGATGTGAAATATGAGATTGACCATGGAATCTATGCAAAGCCGCAGCGGTTAACGGTTGACTCATGGTATAGCACTTGGTTAAAGGAATACCGGGTGAATGTTGTCCGGGAAACAACTATAATTAGCAATGAGAAAAGCTATAAGCATATAAAGCAGGAGATAGGCAATATGAAGCTGCAGGCGGTGCGTCCGGAGCACCTTGGCCATTCTACGGTTGATTTGGCCATGGACATATATACTCATGTGACAGCCGAATTGGAAAGAGAGGAGATCAAGAAGATTGAAAGCCAGTTTTGATATAAGGACATTATTGGGTCAGAAGAGGGAAGCAGGAAGAGCAGAAGCCTGCTGCCTGATTTATGCAGAATGGTGTCAAACGTGATGTAAAATACTAGAATGTGATATATGAAAGCCTTGTAAATACTGGAAATATTGGCTATCTGAGAAAAATATATATTGTTCCATGAGAATAATGTATAATATATTTTAACAGAGTTATTATGCGAATAAAGGGAGGCGTTTGATTTGCAGAAACTGTTACTTCTTGAAGACGATATCAGTCTGATTGACGGTCTGACATATTCTCTGAAGAAAAACGGATTCGATGTAGATGTTGCCAGAACGATAAAGGAGGCAGAAAAACGGATTGCGAAGAGCAGCGATTTTGATATCCTTCTTTTTGATGTGACACTGCCGGATGGGAATGGATTTACCTTGTGTGAGAAGCTCAGGGAATCCGGAAACCAGGTTCCTATCATTTTCCTGACGGCATCCGATGAGGAAACAAGCGTAATCCGCGGTCTTGACTGCGGAGGTGATGATTATATTACAAAACCGTTCAGGCTTGGAGAATTGTGTTCCCGTATCCGCGCACTACTGCGGCGCAGTAATAGGAAGAATGAGGAAGGAAATATCCTGCGTTCGGGTGATCTGACGATAAATCTTGCAGAAGGGAAAGTATTCTTAGGAGATAAATTGGCAGAGTTTACAGGGGCAGAATACAGGCTTCTCTGTCTGTTGCTGCAAAACAGCGGGCGTGTTCTTACCCGCGGGATGATCCTGGACAAACTGTGGGACGGCGCAGGGAACTTTGTGGACAATAACACGCTGTCCGTATATATACGCCGCCTGCGAGAGAAACTGGAGAAGAACCCGTCTCGGCCGGAGCATCTGAAAACGGTCCGGGGATTTGGATACCAGTGGGAGGAGTGAGAAGTGTGAAATTTCTATATGAAAAGCAGACACGAAGGTTTTATCTGTTTCTTGTAGTGATTTGTTTGCTGCAGATCTGCGTTTTGGGAATCTGCGGCATTTTTCAGGCACAGGATATCAGAAGAATTCTTATAAAACGCGAGCTTGCGGCAGCTTCTTATCTGTTGGAACAGGAAGTTTCACCTGCGCTGGTGGCTTCTGCATGGAATCATGTGGAGGTAACGGAAGAAGGGAAACAACTGTTGGAAACCATCGGACATACAGAACATACGCAGAGTTATTTACTGCTGTTTGCAGAGCAAACGTCCGTTTGGAAGATTGCAGCGCTGCTTTTTGTAGGTCTGGTGTTTGCGATTATGGTGTTGGGCGGTACGGGATTTTTTTTGCGAAGAAGAGAGCAGATGTATGAGAGTATTGAAACGGTGATTGCAGAGTATGACCAGAACCGGTTTGAAAACCATCTGCCCGCAGGAGAAACAGGGGCAATTTTCCAGTTGTTTGGCAGTATTGAACAACTTGCTATGTCGCTGCAGGCAAAGAGTGAGATGGAACATAAAGCGAAGATGTTTTTAAGAGATATGATATCGAATATTTCACATCAGCTGAAAACGCCTCTTGCAGCTCTAAATATGTATATGGAGATCATAAAGGATGAGCCCGAGAATGAAGAAACGGTGAAGATTTTTTCTCAGAAATCCATGAAATCTCTGGAACGGATGGAGCAGTTAATACAGTCTCTTTTAAAAATGGCGCGTCTGGATACTGGGAATATAGTTTTTGAAAAACGGGAGTGTTTTGCGGCAGAAGTCGCAGGGCAGGCAGTGGACGATCTGCTGGAACGCGCGAAGCAGGAGGGAAAAGAGATTTTGATGGACGGCAGGCCAGAGGAGAGACTGCTCTGCGATCAGGAGTGGACGAAGGAGGCGGTTGGGAATCTTATAAAAAATGCGCTCGATCATACGGAAACAGGAGATGTTATCCGTGTATCGTGGAAAAGAACCCCTGCAGTTTTTCGCATGACAGTAGAAGATAACGGGTCAGGCATTGCGCAGGAAGACATCCATCATATTTTTAAACAGTTTTATCGGAGCCGGTCTTCCAGTGACCGGCAGGGGACAGGGCTTGGGCTTTCCCTGGCGAAATCAATTGTGGAAGGTCAGGGGGGAAATCTGTCTGTGGAGAGCAGGCCGGGAGAGGGGAGCGTCTTCTGGCTGACCTTTCTTACTAATCTGTAAGTTTCCATTCACCGGAATGTAAGGTCAAGATGCTATTCTTTTTTTGTACATCCAAAAAAGAATAGTTGAGAAAGGCAGGGGATTGTATGGAAATATTAAAAGTAGAGAATCTGTGTAAGGTTTATGGAAGCGGAGAGGCCCGTGTAGATGCGTTAAAGAATGTTTCTTTATCCATGCAGAGAGGAGAATTCGGAGCGGTCGTCGGAGCATCCGGTTCTGGGAAGAGCACGCTTCTGAATTGTATTGGCGGGTTGGATGAGGCAAACGCCGGGAGTGTATTTTTAAATGGCAGAAACATATTTGCGATGGGGGAAAATGAACGAACAGTCTTCCGCAGACAGAATATCGGGTTTATTTTTCAGTCCTTTCATCTGATTCCAGAGCTTGATGTAGAGCAGAACATTATCTTCCCGCTTCTGTTAGATTACAAGAAACCGAATCAGGAACAGGTGGATGAGATTTTAGAGGTACTGGGGCTTACGAACAGACGGAAGCATTTGCCGGGACAGCTTTCTGGCGGACAGCAGCAGCGGGTGGCCATAGGGCGTGCTTTGATTATGAGACCGGCGCTGGTTCTTGCCGATGAGCCGACCGGGAATCTGGATTCCCAGAGCAGCCAGGATGTAATGGATCTTTTGTGCAAAGCGTCAAGGCATTATCAGCAGACTGTTTTAATGATTACCCATAATATGAACCTGACGTCCCAGGCAGACCGGGTGTTCCAGGTTACGGACGGTGAGCTTATTGAGCTGGGAGGTGTGTCGGATTGAAGCATTATCTGGATTTGATACAAATATCGGCGAAACAGCATAAGAAACAGAACCGGATGACCAGGCTCTGCATCGTGCTGGCAGTATTTCTGGTCACGGTGATTTTTGGGATGGCGGATATGGAGATTCGTTCCCAGATGATACAGGCGGTTAAGAGCGATGGAAGCTGGCATGCAGGTTTTGTGATGGATGAAGAACAGGGAGCGCTTTTGAAAGCACGGCCGGAGGTGGAACATATCGCGCGGTATGGGGTGCTGAATTATTATCTGCGAGACGGTTATCGGATTGAGGGAATCGAGACGGCAGTCTGTGGGTTTGACAAAGAGCTTTTGGAAATGTTTCCGGCAGCGGAGCTTACAGAGGGAACATTTCCGGAAAATACCGAAGAGGCAGTACTGAATGAGAGTGCAAAGACTCGGCTGGGCGTGCAGGTGGGAGATACTGTCAGCATGGCAACTCCTCAGGGGGAGATGAAGCAGTATCATATTACCGGGATTACGAAAGATACGGCATTAGAGGCAGAGCATGACGCGTTTGGCATGTATCTGAATACGGACGGATTTTCTGCATTGCGGCCGGAAGAAACAAAATCGGCACAGGAAGTGCTTTATTATGTAGAGTTTCGGAAGTTTTGTAATATCCAGAAAGCAATCCGTGAGATCAGCGCGCAGTTTGGCATGGAAGAGGGACAGGTGCGTCAGAATGTAAAGGTTCTTATGCTAATGTTTCAGAGCCAGGATACCTATATCCTGCAGCTATATTTTGTGGCGGCAGTTTTGGCGGCGTTAGTCGTGATTGCAGGAATCTTTATGATTACAGCAAGTATGAACAGTAATATCGCACGGCGGACAGAATTCTTTGGTATGATGAGATGCCTTGGGGCAACCGGAAAGCAAGTGATCCGTTTTGTGCGAAGAGAAGCGCTTGGCTGGTGCAGGACGGCCATTCCAGCGGGCATTATTGCGGGGATCTGTATGGTATGGGTTCTTTGTGGAATGCTGCGTTGTCTAAGTCCGGGGCTTTTTGAAGGATTGCCGGTGTTCGGAGTCAGTTATATAGCGGTCGCAGCCGGAATGATCGTGGGATTCGTTACTGTATTTCTGGCTGCAAGGTCTCCGGCTAAGCGTGCTGCGAAAGTGTCTCCGTTAACAGCAGTTTCCGGAAATGCAGGAACCGTGCAGGCAGTAAAAAGGACGGCAAATACACGGATTTTTAAAGTGGATATGGCGTTGGGGGTTCATCATGCTTCTGGAAGTAAGAAGAATTTCCTTTTGGTAACAAGTTCTTTTGCATTCAGTATTATCCTGTTCCTTGCATTTGGCACAGCTATTGATTTTATGCATCATGCGCTTACGCCGCTTCGTGCGTCCGCTCCTGATCTTTATATTTATAAGGAAGATTATACTAATCAGATTCCGTCAGAGCTTGATGAAGTAATCAGAAAATACCCGGGCGTGAAGCGTGCATTTGGCAGGGGTTATGCAGAGTTTACGGTTCCAGGAGAAGGGAGCACGCTTATCGTGATTTCTTATGATGACCAGCAATTTCAGTGGGCAAAGGATTCTCTGATTGAGGGAAATCTTCAGGATGCGATAGATGGAAAAGGCATGCTTTCCGTACATCGGGAAGGGAATACATTTGCAGCAGGCAGCAATGTCACGGTATCGGCAGGCGGCAGGGAGCAGGAAGCTTCCATCGTCGGTACCCTTGGAGATGTTCCGTACAGTTATGGAGTGGACGGTAATACAGACAGTATGACAGGGATGGCAGTCTGTTCGGAAGAATTGTTCCGGAAACTGACAGGAGAAGACGGGTATGCGGTTCTTGATGTACAGCTTAATCGGGATGCAACGGATTCACAGGTGCAGGAGATCCGCAAGGTAATGGAACAGGAATGTAGCAGTAGTGTTGCATTTTCTGACAAACGGATCGGAAACAAAGAAACGAAAGGGGCGAGCTATTCGATGTCCGTATTTCTCTATGGTTTTTTGGCAGTGATTGCTCTGATTGGTTTCTTTAATATCATCAATAACATTGCCATGAGCGTGTCGGCGCGGATGAGGGAGTATGGCGCGATGCGGGCGATTGGAATGACTGTGCGGCAGTTAAACAGGATGGTATTGGGTGAGACAATGACCTATACGGTCTTTGGTGTTCTTTTAGGATGTGTGATCGGGCTGCCGCTTAATAAGGTTTTGTTTCAAAACCTTGTGACTTCCAGATGGGGAGATGAATGGAGCGTTCCGGGATGGGAGCTTTTGGTGATTGTGTTCATTATGCTTGGCTCCGTATGTCTGGCGGTTATGGGGCCGGCGAAGCAGATCAAGAAAATGACGGTGGTGGATACAATAAGCAGGGAGTAAAAAGACGGTAAGGCCTTGGATATCGGAGGCACAGTTGGGGGCAAAAAACAATATCCGCTAAAAAGTATAATTCCGACATTATGCCGTGAGAACATTTTAGCGGATATTTTATATACGGAATTGCCTTGGAAAAATTGTAGGCACCAAAAACCCCGCTGCCGGAGCCGTTCCGATGAAGTCGCTTACTGCAGTTGCCAGCTCTTTTCGGCGGGGGCCGGTTACATTGTAACTGATTTCCATGGTACTGGCTTCGGAAAAGGTGGCAAAAATGATCGCCGCCGCAGTTGGAGCCGATCTGTTCAAGATTGAGCAAAAGGTTCCGTATGCCGCCGATTACAATACTTGTATTGAGCAGGCAAAAAATGACTTGAGGGCAAAGGCGAGGCCAGAGCTGGTATCCGTGCCGGAAAGTCTGGATAGCTATGATGAAATTTATTTGGGCTACCCTAAATTGTAGCCCCGTTTTGAGTGTGTATTATGTGTATCGTGTCCCCATAAGGGCAGGAAAAGGAACAGTATACACAGATAGCTGTAAAAAGTGTGTATAGCGTTAGCAGATAAATAACATAAAGTGAGGATAGCAATAGATGTATCTGGCAGGAAGTAGCTGGACCCATCTTTTTTTATTGTAAATTTATGGATAGACAAAGATAATTATGTTAAAATGCGATAATAAAATACATATAAGTGAGAATAAATCGAATTTACATGTTGAAAAAATGATAAAATGTGATACAATAGTTAGTAAAGAAAAATGTGAGGTGCAAGCATGCTTATACAATTTAATTTTAAAAATTTTAAATCATTTCGAGATGAAGCAATTTTGGATTTATCTGCGGCAAAGATGACAGAATTTTCTGACAGGGTGGTTTCGGAAGGAAATGAAAAAATTTTGCCTATGGCGGCTATATATGGTGCAAATGCCAGTGGGAAGTCTAATATATATAATGCGTTTGAATATATGGCAGATTATGTGATTGAATCTTTCAAATATGGGGATGAAGAAGAAAAATTTGAGGAATATCGGCCAACTCCATTTTTGTTTGATAGTATTTCAGGTAATGCTGAGTCTAGTTTTGAAATATATTTTACAATTTCAGGGGATAAGACAGAAAAAACATATAATTATGGCTTTTGTGTTGACAGACATGGAGTTACAGAGGAATGGCTGAATTCGAAGGCTAAGACAGCGCGTAAGTTTAAGTCTGTTTTTTATCGTTCTATTGAAGAAAATACACTGGACTTGTCAGGTCTTCCAAAGAGCAGTAGGGAGAATATTCAGGTGGCATTGGAGAAGCAGGTTTTAATTGTTTCTCTTGGAGCAAAATTGAAAGTGAATAAGTGTAAAGACATTCGGGACTGGTTTCTGGCAAATGAGTTCGCAGATTTTGGGGATCCATTTACCAATTTCTTTTTGTCACGTCGTTTGCCGAAAGGCTTTGTAGACGATGATAGTGTGCAAAAGAAAGTGATAGAGTATTTTGCCTCTTTTGATGAGCACATTAAAGATTTTGAGATAGAAAGGGTTCCGCATGACACTGAAACGAAAGAAGAAACATATAAAATCAGTGCATTGCACAAAAAAATAGATTCTGATGAATTTGCAGCTATTCCTTTGGGCATGGAATCGGCGGGGACATTGAAAATGTTTGCATTGTATCCAGAATTACAGGATGTTTTGGAAAAGGGAAGCGTATTTTTCATTGATGAATTAAATGCTCGTCTGCATCCGTTACTGGTTCGGAACTTTTTGCTTACTTTCCTGAATCCAGAAATCAATACGAATCATGCACAGTTGATTTTTACAACACATGATACATGGCAGCTGTCTAATCAGCTTCTTCGGAGGGATGAGGTGTGGTTTACGGAAAAAGATGGACAGGGGATTTCTAAATTGTATTCTCTGGCGGACTTTGTAGATGAATCTGGTGCCAGGATTCGAAAAGATGAAAGCTACGAAAAAAATTATCTGATTGGAAAGTATGGTGCGATTCCAACATTAAAGAGTATTGATATCTTTAAGGAGGGATGATCATAATATGGCAAGAAAAGACAGGACTGGTAACCGAAAGACCAGAGAACAGCGACAGCCATTAAAGATTCCGGAATTGGGTTATTATTTGGTGGTTACAGATACAGAGGCAACAGAAAGATGCTATTTTCAGGGACTGCATAAAGAGCTTCCGAAAGACATACAGAATAAATTAGTAATCAAGGTAGTGGAAACTAAGACAAGGGTAATGATTGATAAATGTCTGGAAATGACAGCATATGATGCGCAATATCGTATGCCTTGGATTGTGTTTGACAGGGATGAGGTAAAAGATTTTGATGAAATCATAAAGGAAGCGGAGGCATTGGGCATAAATTTGGGCTGGTCAAATCCATGTTTTGAAATATGGATGTACTCCTATTATGGAGCAATGCCAGCTATTATGGAATCTTGGGTATGCTGTGATGAGTTTGAAAAGATTTTTCAAAGAAAAACAGGACAAAAATATTCAAAATCAGATGCGGGATTGTAAGAAAAGATTTCCCGGACAGGAGATGAAGAAAAAGCTCTACAAATAGCAAGGCAGAAGTATGGGCAGTGTGTTCGAGAAGGAAAAACGATACCATCTAAGATGTGTCAATGTACGACGGTTTACCAGTTAGTGGAGGAAATAAAGAAAAAGGTAAATTTAGCCGATAAATATTTACTATAGGCAGAATCATGGAGGAATTTATGTGGAGAGATAGTGAAACAGAAATTGATTATTTAGATTATGGGTATATTGTTGATATTATGATTGATACCATAAATGATGAAAAGTTGCTTCCATCTTGTATAGGTTTGTATGGTGACTGGGGAAGTGGCAAATCGAGTTTGATGCATATGTGTATGAAAAAGCTTAAAGAGCAAAAAGATGATACAGTCTGTTTATTATTTAATGGCTGGTTGTATGAGAGCTATGACGATGCAAAGACGGCAATTTTATCATCAATATTAGATGGAATAAAAGAAAACCGAAAATTGGAAGGAACAGCGCTTGAGATAATACGGGCACTCTATCAAAGTGTTGATAAATTTAAACTAATTAAAGGAGGAATAAAATTTGGAATTGATTTGGCACTAACAGGTGGAATCGGTTCAATTGCTAATTTGACAATGAAGTCTGTAATAAAAAAATCAAAAAAAGTTTTAGGGGAATTAGATGAAGAAGCAGTAATTAAAGATATAAAGGAGAAGTTAGATTATAAGGAACTGCGGGAAGATATAAAAGAGTTCAGAGAGAAATTTGCAAAGTTGATAGAAGCGGCAGGAATTGAGAAACTTGTTATTTATGTGGATGAATTGGATCGATGCAGTCCAAATACTATTTTAGATACATTAGAAGCAATGAGGCTGTTTTTATTTAATGGAAAAGTAGCTTTTGTAATTGGCGCTGATGAAAGACATGTGTCCTATGCAATCAAAAATAAATTTAAAGACATAGAGGGCATTAATATGGATATTGGAAAAGAATATCAGGAAAAAATTATCCAATATCCGATTCGAATACCAAGTATGAATAAAGATGAAACAGAATTTTATATATTGTGTCTTTTAGCAGAAAATGAATTAGAAGAACAGAAGTTTAATGGTTTGTTATCATATTTGCAAGAAAAAACAGAGGATATCATAAGAGAAAAAATTGTAGACTTTAAAGAGAAAATAAAGGAATTTGTTTCAAAGGATTTTGGTGGAGCCGCACCGGAAACCTTATTAATCGGAGATCCCAAACACGCTGGAAGGGGAACAGAGGGCTGTGTAGGGGCGGATTGAATATCGGCAATGGCGATGGGACGCTTCTGGTAATCAATGAAGAAAACAAGCTGAACGGCATGGAGGGCAACCGGCGTATCGATGGGATGTGGTATGCGGCCCTTTTTTGTTGCCGGAGATACCGGGGACGAGATCTGCTCGTTAAGCGATGAGCAGCTTGCCGGATATGTCAAGCAGTTTGCACAGCTGGATGAGGACATCACCCCGGAAGAAATAGAATCCTATGCCGGGATGTCTATTGCAAAATCCGAGATTTTACGTTGGGGTTTTTTCACGCCTGAGTGAAGATGATTTAAGTACTGACTTATTGAAAGAAGATTAAGTGGCTTGAACGGACAATATTGCTCCATCGTGGATTTGAAATATTAAAGAAAAATGGAAAGAAAAGTATAGTAATTTCACCGGATCGGTGGTAGGATGTAGATAATATTTTTGATTGGAGGACGAGCAATGGCTGGAAGACGTAAAAAACAAAATAATCGTAAGTAGGAAATAATCCGTATCTGTTCATAAATCTACGCATTTGGTAAAATATTCCTTAAAGATGAATAGAGATTCATCCGTACTTTGACAAAAAAATCCACCTAACAGTTTCTGCTAAGTGGATGTCCCCTCTGGTCGTTTGGTACGACAGTTTTCCGGTATTGTTTCTGACCAGGGCAATAGTGGAAGAATGTCTTCTTTTGTCGGAAATGGAGCCAAATCTTTCATCTTTTCCAATATGTAGGTCAGATAATTATAGGGCTTGAGTCCGTTCAGGATCGCCGTTTCTGTTATGCTGTATACGGTTGCGCTGGCCTCTGCTCCTTTGATACTCTTAGAAAACAGCCAGTTGCGGCGTCCTACCGCAAAGTTCTTAATGGCTCTCTCAGCGGCCGTATTGTCGATACTCAAATGTCCGTCATCCAAGTATCTTCTTAAGTATTGTTCCTGGTTTATCGTGTACAATACCGCTTCTCCTATTTTCGATGATCTGTCTACTGCATCCTCCAGGGAATGCAGCCACTCAAAGAAGGCATCTAAAAGCGGTTTTGACTGCTTCTGACGCTCGGTATATTTTTCCTCCGGCGATTTGCCTCGGAGCATTTCTTCTATCTTATAGAGCATGCCGATCCGCTCCATTGCCTGATATGCAGTTGTTTCTTTCAGCTGCTCTTTGGTGAAATCCTTTTTCAATGTTGTAAGGGCTTCATCAAAACGCCGCCTTGCATGGGCCATACACCCTGTCACGGTGATCTTCTCCGGGAGACTATGGTACGCCTGGTATCCATCACAGGTAAGATAACCCTCAAATGTATCTCCCAGAAACTCCACCGGGTGGTAGCCGCCCCGGGTTCTCTCATACTGGAAGAGTACCATTCTCGGAGATCCACTATTCTCATCCGTAAGATACACCCACATCCAGTTCTGTGTCGTACCTTTCTGCCCCGGTTCGTCTATGACCTGGATCCGTGTCTCGTCGCTATGGACATACCTACTGCAAAGGAATTCCTCCTTCATCAGGTCATAGACCGGCTGGAGATACCGCCCGGCACACAGGATGATCCAGTTTGCCATCGTTTTGGTTGACAGATTCAGATCATACCGCGCGAATTCCCGCTCCTGGCGTGCAAGCGGCATCCCATTTACATATTTGGCATTCATGATACCTGCAACCAGGGATGGTGTGGCGACACTCCCTTTCATAAGTGCCTGGGCCTTCTCTGGCCGCTGCATTTTTCCGCATTTTGGACAGCTGTAAATATATGTGATCTCTTCTACGACTTCGAAACGGGCCGGTATAAATTTCAGATATTTTACTTTCTCTGTCGTCACTACTTTGTATTTCGTCCCGCATTCCGGGCAGAACCGTTCTTGCCCTTCCAGCTTATGTTCGATCACCTCTGTCGTCTCAAAAGAAGAAAGATCTTCTTCCTTTTTTCCAGCAGGTTTTTTGCGTTTGTAAGATTTCGGATGGATCTCTTCCATTTCCGGTTCCGCTGCATTCGGATCCGCTTCCTGCTCTGCTTCATTGAACAGATCCATCTGCGTATATCCATCCGCGTACTTTTCACTGGAGGCACCAAACTGTTTCCGCTGGGCAAGCGCCAGCCTGTCAGAAAGCAGCGCATTCATGAACTCCAGCTCCTTCATTTTTTCCGTCAGGAGCTGGATCTTAGTTTCCTGCTTTTGCTGATGCGCCTGCATGGTTGTAAGCAGTGTGATTATATTTTCTTTACTCATTTCCTGTAATTGTTTCTTAGAAAAAAGTGGTTCCATAGTCCGGTGCTCCTGATTGTTTTAAGCTAAGAAAAGAATACCATAAAACCGTGCTGTTTTCGAGGGGAAATGCGTTAGAAAAACAGAGGAAAAATTGCTGAAAATCCTAAGATTTTCAGCTTTTTGCGAATTGACAGACTCCGTTTTTGGCTAGATGACAATCTTGGGATGGTGCTCCTTGAAAGCGCCCTTGGGATCCAGGGATAATCCGTCACACAGCCAGTGTATTTCTTTTAACGTAACTTTTTTCAACTCATCTGGTGTATCCGGCCAGTGAAAGGAATGATGGTCCAGCCGCTTCATTAAGATCCAAAATCCTGACCCGTCCCATTGGAGGATTTTGATTGATGTGCGTCTGCGATTACAGAAGGCAAACATACAACGGGAATACGGATCCAGATGGAATTTTAGTTTTATAATAGCCGCCAATCCCTGGTAGCTCTTTCGTAAGTCCGTGACACCACATGCAAGATACACAGTTGTTCCGCCGGCCAGATCAAGCATAAGCACTCAGTGTATGGATCAAAGAAGCCATAAGTCCGACAGGACACCCGGCACCAATTTCAATCCGGATGCTTCCGGGAAGATAGATCGTTACAGGCACACCGCCGACTGAAAGATCAGATGAGATTTCCTGTTGGGAAGGAAGTTTTGCAAAAATAGGTTCATCTGGCTGTTCTTTTGTTTGCTTCCGGATCCAATAGCCAAAAGTTGATTGTGGAATTTGATGCTCCTGACACCATTCTTTCTGGGATAAACCACTTTCATGAAAGTCCTGGATACGTTTTGTCCAGAATTCTGTCTTTGTAAGTTCATTTTTATCCATAGGCAATACCTCCATAATTTGAAGTGATTGTATCAGAAATACACATGAATTGACAGATACGGATTATTTCCTACTTACAAATAATCTTACATTGGAAGAGCAGCTGGAAGCTGTGGAAAAGGATATCGCAGAATGTAAAGAACATATGAAAGTATTGAAAGAAAAGAAGAAGGAATTAAACAGCCAAATTGAAGAGGCTCAAAAAGAAAGATTGTACAAGGCAGTAGCTGAGTCAGGAAGAAGTATTGAGGAAATCCTTGAAATGCTTTCAAAGGAAGATTCAGAATAGATGATAAGCCATTATAGGAATAGGTATCCTATAGTGGCTTTTTTTAAATTTGACAAAATATTGGCAGACAATAGTGAACGTGGATTATAGTGAGTCTGTATTGGAAGGCAGATGAAGATGTTAATTAGGGTAGTAGTTGATTACCATGAAAGCCGCCATTATATTTTTCTGATTGATGTAAGTATGACCGATGGAGGAGTCGAATACAAGAGAATCTCCTTCTTCCAGTGTATAATCCCCTGTTTCCGTATGAAGAATCAGCGCCCCGCGAATCACATAAACATATTCTTGGGCTTTTTTGGAATGTCCAATAGAGGCATTGGAGGATTGGGCGTCTAATTCTACATAAAAAAGTTCAAAATTCCGGACGGGAGTACTTTTGAAATAGCAGTATACCCGGTAATGCTCGGATTCCCCTTTCTGTGCAGTAGTTTCTGACCTGCGTATAACAGTCGCCTCTTTTTCGATACCGTCCATTAGTCGGGTGTATGGCACATTCAATCCATTGGCAATCTTCCAGATGGTGTTGATGGTAGGATTGCTGCCGCCTTTTTCTATATCTGACAGCATCGCTTTGCTGATACCTGATATTTTTGATAGCTGTCCCAGTGTCAGGTTCCGTTCTGTTCTTAAATTTCTCAGATTAATTGCTATAACTTTTCCCAGTTCCATAAAATTTCCTTTCTGCTTGACAGATATATCGAACAGTTGTAAAATATAAAAAACAAAATCGTTCAAAATATCAGACGAATGTACAGTATGATATTCCACATTATAAAAAATATCGAAAAGGAAGTCAACAAAAGGGAGAAAAATTTGATGAAAACAAAAGCATTTAAGGCGGCATTGCCTTATACACTGCCGATTTGTGTGGGTTTTTTATTTCTTGGGATGTCCTATGGGTTTTTGATGAGGAGTAAAGGCTTCTCATTTGTTTATCCAATGCTTATGAGCATGTTTATATTTGCTGGTTCTATGGAATTTATCACAGCAGAACTCTTGCTGTCTGCTTTTCATCCGCTGCATGCTTTTTTTCTGGCATTGATGGTGAATGCCAGACATCTGTTTTATGGGATATCAATGTTGGAAAAATATAAAAATACGGGATGGAAGAAACCATATCTGATTTTTGGCATGTGTGATGAATCTTTTACTGTCAATTGTACGGTAACGCCTCCTGCGGATGTTGATAAAGGCTGGTTTATGCTTTTTGTAACACTGTTGAACCAGATTTACTGGGTCTCTGGAGCGACGCTTGGGGCTCTTTTGGGGTATGTCATTCATTTTGATACAACGGGGATTGAGTTTGTCATGACAGCTTTATTTGTAGTGATGTTTATAAATCAGTGGGAGGAGGCAAAAGACCACCGGCCGGCTTTGACAGGTCTTGGATGTTCTCTGCTTTGTCTGCTGATATTTGGGAGCGGGAATTTTATTTTGCCGGCGATGGCTTTGATTATACTGTGTTTTTCTGCTGATAAGAAGAGAAAAGATAAGGGGGCGGTATTATGACAGCCGTACAGGAGATTGTTACAATAATTGTAGTGGTGGCTGGCACTATGCTTACAAGGTTTCTTCCGTTTATTATATTTCCGGAAGGGAAGAAGCCGCCGGCATACATATCTTATTTGGGAACGGTACTTCCATATGCGGTGATTGGGCTTTTGGTGGTTTACTGCCTAAAGGATGCTTTTGCCGGAAAGTATTTTGTGATACCGGAGATGATTGCAGTTTCCTCTATTGTTGTGCTTCATAAATGGCGAAAGAACACGTTGCTCAGCATCGGGGGAGGAACGGTTTTGTACATGTTTTTGGTACAGGTTTGTTTTCGTTAGCATTTCCTTACGGGAATGTCATGCCGCCGTATGATGGGTACCGCGGCCATTTATACAATTTTTTAATTTGCCGCTGAACCAGCGGTGGGAAACATTACATTATTATACTAGGAGGTTTTACAATGGAAAGAAAGTTACCAAGGGAAGAAGCGTGGGGGCTGCTGACGGGATATACAAAGACATTGGCGCTCCAAAGGCATGCATTGGCTGTGGAAGCAGTGATGAGGCATTTTGCACGTTTAAATGGCGAAGATGAGGACGTATGGGGTGTGGCCGGGTTGCTGCATGATTTGGATTATGAGAAATATCCAGAGGAACATTGCAAAAAGGCAGAAGAAATCATGCAGGCGCGGGGAATTGATGAAGCCTATATCCGTGCTATGAAATGTCATGGCTATGGACTTTGTACGGATACGAAACCGGAAAGCCGGATGGAGAAAGTATTGTTTACAGTGGATGAACTGACGGGTCTGATTAATGCGGTATGTCTGATGCGCCCATCCAAAAGTGTATTGGATCTGGAAGTAAAGTCTGTAAAGAAGAAATTTAAGGATAAGTCTTTTGCGTTCGGCGTCAATCGAGATGTTGTCCGCAGTGGCTGTGAGATGCTGGGGATGGAACTGGATGAAGTGATTCGGGAAACTATAGAAGGCATGAAGGAGAAGGCTGCGGAAATAGGACTGAAGGGGAATCTGTAGTTTGGCTTAAGACCCCGGGTATAAAAATATAGTTATGTGTATTTAGCGTATAGTTTTTGTGGAAATCCAGCGGGCTATGCGCTATTTTGTTAGACCTAGAGTCTGTTTATCAATTACGGAGTTTTTAGAGTTCCGAAAAATGGTATATTGATTTGATATTGCTCCTTGCCAAGTAGACAGGTAAATTCGCTGCGTGTTGATTATGAAAAGATTTTAAGGAATCTGTGGTAGGGAATGCTAAAGTAGAAGATAGTGCGGAGTAATCAAATTTATAGTATCACTTGAATTTGACATATAATATATGTTATAGTATGAATATATACTTATAACATATTGTGAATCCGCTTCCGCGGATCAGTCAACAAGGGAGGGCAGGCCAAATGAACAGCATACACGCTTCCGACCAGTTTCTGCAAGTAATCTGGCCAGATTTTACCGCACATTTCCGTAATGAAGTCAGTATTGCGTCATATGAAGTAGATGTGGCCGAATTTATGCGGTTCTGCGAGAGTGATTTTTTACAGCTGGACTATGAAAAAGCAGAAGCCTATTTTGAATATCTGCAGAAGAAACTGGAGACAGGAAAGATGCAGCCAAGCACAATGGCAAAGAAAATCCGGGAATTGCATTCCCTGGCTGAATATATCTGTGATGAGCGTGGGAAATACAAGGTCCCGGCATCATTTCGGGACTACTTCCTTCCTTATTTAAAAAGGATTGCAAAGATAGATAAATACGCAAAGACGATCCCGGTAGAACATATTGATAAGATATTTACCGAAGCGCAGGATGACCTCCAGGCATATTGTATTTTTGCCCTGCTTCAGAGGGTAGGGCTTTCATCGACAGAGATTGTAGGATTGAAGCTGTGTGATATTGTTGCATATGACAATGGTGTGTATGCGGAACTGCCAAGCCGGAAGGACCCCTGTTTTATACCGGAGGATGTGTTTGTGATTTTAGGGCAGTATATTGCCCAGAGGCAAGAACATGAATATCTGTTCTATAACAGCCGCGGGAATAAGCTGAATACCATGTATATCAGCAGGCTCATGAAGAAATATACAGAACTTGCCGGCGTACCGAATTACAGTGCAGAAGCGCTGAGAAATACTTGTGCGGTCACAATGTTTGCATATGAAGCAAGCCCGGAGCAGGTAGCCAGGCAGATGGGGGTCACACAGATTCAGATCAAACGTTATAAGAATCTGTCTTACCGGGACAACCTTGTCCGTGCAGCGAATGAGTTAGTGAAAGTAAGGGTGGAGCCTCCGAAGTAGGGAAAGGCTGCGGATACATTTCACCCTAACAGTAAGGTTTTGTATTTTATGCTTGTAAAATGTCAAATAAGAGAAAAGGGCGGTTGGAATTAGTGTGGATTAACATTATAAAGTTTTTGACATTCTGCTTCGTATGCAATATAATGAACGCATAAAGATTCTTTTCATACTCTGATTCTTAGGAAGAGGAGAAGGCGTGAAATCCCTGGTAACAGGTTTTTATCTATCATCAGGGGGAAGCGTGGGAAGAATTTTGCATCTGGTACTATGCCAGATGTTTTTTTATGCAAAAATATTAATAGAAGGAGGAAGTTGTTATGCGTACAACAAAGAGAAGAAAATGGCAGATCGAGTGAAGAAGAAGGAGGATACAGATGTCCAGGAATTTCTAAGGTTTCATGGGATGTCAGCGGGAAATGATGATTATAACTATCATATGTCGCTGGGATTCTATTATGCCTATTCCGCGGACGCATTCCGTTATGCGGAATTGATCGAGGACGGTGAAATATTCGATGAATACGAGGTAAGCGCAGTGGTAAAAAATCTGCATGTTTCGTATCAGGCATTAAAATATTTCCAAAACAAACTGAATATAGGGAATTATGAATTTGACACAGCAGAGACAGTTACTTTGGAAGAGGCAAGACTGGAGAACGGCAGGATTATCGGGAATAAGGATCATGCGGTAAAAACCGCCCGGGGCTGGCTGGCCAGATTCAAAAAGAGACAGGCAGCAAATACAGGAAAAAGTTCTGATGGAATGAAGGAAAAAAGCATTTCTCAGGACTTTTTCTTATATGAAGTCGCAGTTTTTATCCTATACCTGGCAGGAGAAGAGATTGATTATGGCTTTATAGGAGAGGGCGGATAAGATGTTTATAATGGACAATGAACTGAAACTGAATGAATGGCAGTTTGCCCAGAGAAAGTATCTTCCTTTTGAAGAAAAGCTTATCCTCTCCAGGAGACGAATTGAGGACTGGTATGATTTCCACGAGGGTGACGTCTATGTATCTTTTTCAGGCGGGATGGATTCAACGGTACTTGTTGATCTTGTCAGAAAAACGGTCGGGGATGTTCCGTTGGTATTTGTGAATACTGGGCTTGAGTATCCGGAAATCGTCAGATTTGTTTCTTTATATGATAATGTGACTGTTCTGAGGCCAAAGATGTCATTCAAGGAAGTGCTGGAAGTGCATGGATACCCGCTGGTCAGTAAAGAGACGGCAGCAAAGATTAGAAAGCTGCGGCATGGCAACCTAAGCGCCCGTTATCGAAATTATCTTCTGAACGGAGACGAAAGAGGAAGTTTTGGAAAGCTGGCCGAAAAGTGGAAATTCCTTGTAAATGCGCCTTTTGATATCAGCGAACTGTGCTGTGACATTACGAAAAAGCAGCCAATTTATGCATATAACAAGGAGACAGGCAGGGTTCCCTATATTGGGATCACACAGGATGAAGGGTACAGAAGGCAGAGGGAATATAACCGTACAGGCTGCAATGTATATGATGCAAAGCACCCAAAATCCCAGCCCCTAGGTTTTTGGACCCGTCAGGATATCCTACGGTATATTGCCGTAAATAATCTCAACATTTGCAGTATCTATGGGACAATAGAGTGCCGCAATGGCGTGTTCCAAAATACAGGGGTTTACAGATCCGGCTGTGTCTACTGCTGCATGGGGGTACAGCTGGAACCTCATCCGAACCGCTTTGAGAGGATGAAGTCTGATGACTATAGACTTTACAACTATTGTATGCGCCCGCTGTATGAAAATGGGCTTGGGTTTGATTATGTGCTGAATTACTGTGGATTTGCACATTGAAAGGAAGGAATATGATAAAAGTAAATGAATTGATAGCGCTGATTGATAAACTGGAGGAAGTAGAACCGAGAGATAACGATGATTTTAAACAGGTAATGGGAATTGTTTCAGGGAATAAAGCATGTCTAAAAAAGGCTTCTCTGGAAGATATTGTTTATCCAATGTTAACAACTTAGTAGTGGCATGATATCACAATAGGATTAAGCTATTAAACCAATAATAGCAGATGATAGAAATGATTAAAATACACTGAAAAAAGGGCAGACTTTCCCCTTGGTTGCTATCAGCTGTTTTTTTAGATATGGCGTTTGTATTGTAGAATATAAAGAAACTGGCACCACCACCTTTCTTAAATGGTATTAGTGTGTAGTCTTGTTATTGTAATGATGTTTGACTTTTCTTGGAGTTGTACGTAGATTTGATTCCCCGCTGCCCTTTTTGTCACACACCCGGTGAGATACGGCAAAATCAAATATACAGCGGATGATGCCATACTTTTCTGTGTCTGTATCAGCATCCATATATTCTCCTATATGACGGCTCAGGTATCCGACAAGCTCATTCATGTTTGTCATATATTTGTTCTGATTCCCTTTCTGGTTTATGGTGCTGTCAACAATGCCGTCCGTCTCCCGCTTTATGGCAAGAGCCAGGTTTGCAAGCAATACCGATATCCAGAATTCCTGGAGAACGGAGTTCTCGGAATAGCCCCGGAAATTAGTGAGCCCGATCTTTTCTTTGACAAGCTTATAATTCTCCTCCACCGGCCATCTAAGGAAGTAACACTGGCGGAACAGTTCTTTGGCAAGGTCAAAATCATTTGTGATCAGCGTTTCCACCGTCCCACTTGGGAGGTAAAATTTAAGGATGCGTACTTTCCTGCCATCAAGGAAAAAGATATAGTCACTGATTCCATTTCGATCCGCCGGTACAGGGAGTGCATCAATATCCGTGTTAAATTTAGTCCTTAACCGGAAGAGATATCCGGCATGTAAGGTGTCTTCGATAAAAGAAAATAAATTTTTTGAAGCATATCCCCTATCGAAGACAAATATGGTGTATAATAGATTCGTCCGTGCTTTGCTTTTTATATTTTGCATATGCCTTATGGCAAGGGTACGTTCACCGACGCTCATGGGTTCGAGCTGTGCATCAAGGATGCGGTGATTCAGTACATCAAAAGCAACACTGGCAATGGCAGTGGGAGAGTTTTGGCCTCTCCCTATGCTGCCGTATTTATCAAGAAGAGTCTTACGGTTAGGAAGAGGTATTTTAGAGCCGTCAACAGCAATGATCTGCCGTCCCCATACACCCATGAAACGTGAATGGAAATCCAGGGAATCCCTGCTGCAAAGGAAGTCAAGTACACGTTCGAAGCATTCTTTGAAAATAGAGTGATCAATGCCGGAACGGGCCTTGCTGAAAGCCTGTTGGGAACATTTCACAGTATCAGAGATTGGAATTCCTGATATATGCCGCAATTCGGTAAAGAATTCATCCAGTGATGAAGAAATAGTTTTCTTGGAATTTCTTAATAACAGTTTGATCAATGTCCAATAGGGAAGTTTCCCGCAATTGCGTGTAAAAGCCCCTTTTCTGTTTCTGGCCCGTTCAAGGACATGTGGATCAAGTAATGTGTTACAGATAATATCGACTAAGATTTGAATTAAATTCATACGATGCAGCCCCCTTAAAAAAGTAATATAAACAAGGGCTGCGCCGCATTTTTTGGAGCTTATGTCAATAGTAAATATGCTGATTTTTATGGGCGAATTTTGTGCAATATTTTAATCGTATTAGTGGTTATAAATAAAGAAAGGCACAGGGAATCCCGTGCCAATTAAAAGAAACACTATATGTTGTAGTTGCTTGAGTTAGGTTGTTAACATTGATTGTTTATCTGCTAAATCATCTGGGGACTATCTTAAATAATGAACTGCAGGAAGATTATCCGGTGATTAAACTGGAATCCATGCCAGGATGCAGTACAGCAATGAGAAGGGCTATTTAATATGAGGTACTGAGTATGAAGACGGTTATAACATTGGATGATGAAAAATTTGGCGGTAATTATTATCATGCTGCACATGTAGAAGTAATCCGGGGAGACAAAACGCGCAGTGCAAAGTATGTGGATGTTGACAGACTGCTGGAAGCAATGAAAAATGCCAGGAATGTGGATGTGTTCTACAGAATTGGCAGGCTGCCTCAGAATTATTATGATGGGACGATCCGGAGGGAATCCGATATGACAATAAGCGGGCATATGCTGCTGACAGTTTCAAAGCAGAGAATCTCATTACAGTTTGAGGAGACGAAGTACATAATCCCGTTTCCTGCACTTCTGTTCTGTTTTCATATTATACACGGGCGGGTTTGTTCAACGGAGGTATATGCATTGACGGGTACACAGTGGAATGAGAAGTCTGTTTTATATAATTTTCCGTATGGAAATGTAAATGTGCAGTCACATCAAGTGTGCTGGGGGAGCAACAGTCTGCCGGAGATTACGGAATTAAGGAAATTGGATGTGGTATGCTCTCTGTTTTATGACAGTCCCTGCAACAATGATTATTTTACTGCGGAGCGCTCGGTGAAATGGAAGACAGACAATCTGCGCAATGTGCTGGAGAAATTAAAAGAAAAAGAGGAATTCCCGGAAAAGCTGCTTGTAATGAGCGACAGGGGAAATATTGGCACCCTGATTAAGGGTATTATAAAGAAGGAGGACAGGAATGGATCTATTTGATATTTTTGGAATTACAGAAGAAGAACTGAAGGATGAAAAGAAGGCATCTGCAAAGCCTAAAAAGAAAAAAAAGAAAAGAAGGAAAAGAAGCAGGGAACAAATTACAAGCTGCCGGTTTCATTTTGTGCAGGGCATCTGCGTCATGTATTTTATGATGAGGCCGCGGGCACGTGGAGTGAAGATACGCTCAAGAAAAACATCCGCAGCACATTCAGGGAACTGGCTAGTATCTTCTTCAAAATTTCTGTTATGAATGTAGAAGAAAAAGAAGAAGGAATAGAAACCTATATCCGGCCGGAGATTATGTACAAGGAATTTACGAATGAAGATAAGCTGGAATTCCCATTGGAAGTAGCAGCCGGTACGGAGTCTTTATGGCTGGACACAAAGATGTCATTGGATGAGATAAGGGCATTGTGGGTAGAAGCACATCCTGAATATGACGGCTGCAGATTCCAGTATGATGAAAAACAAAAGCTGCTGATTCCATTTATGGAGAGAAATGCTCCAGGCGGGAAAAAGTATACCTTCCCTGTTACGGTTGGATATCTTGGGATACAGGAAACATATGGGGAGGAGGATTTCGGCGTTTCAGAGGTGACAGAGGCAGAGCTTCAACAGAAGTTTGCCAGTCATTATCCGGAGTTTTCTGAGTGTGGATTTGCCTATATTGAGGAGCAGAATCATCTGTTTCCAGTTATGAAATCGGGGCAGGAAGAGAAGGATAAATCGGTTGCAATTCCAGTGGAAGTAAGGGCGAGCGGATTCTCCCTTACGATTAATCCGGAGGATATTCAGGGGAAACGTTCCGCGACCCTGGAGGAGATCCGAGAGGTACTCGAAGGTGTTTATCCCGAATATACGAAGGACAGGACGGATATGCAGTACGATCAGAGACATTTTGTTGTGCCGGTATTGATCAGTTCAAGGAAAGGGCTTGAAATCCGGCCGCTGAACCCAGGATGGAAGCATGAGATCATAGAAGATGAGTATCAGGACAAATGGCGTGTGGAAACCACGCCATTTGGCGTTTTCAGATGTAACAGCTCAAAAAAGGATCAGGCAGCCTTTCAGCTGTCTGCCCACAAAATTCCGAGACGGATATTGGAGGATGTAATCAGGATTTTTAAGAAAACACCGGCGCTTGAGCATGCGCTGCAGATTTTCTATGATAATTCCAAAGACTCCTACATTCTCTTTGAACCAGAGCAGTGTGTAACCAGAGGTTCCGTAAAATTCAAAAGAGATCTGCAGATGGAGCAGAAATATATTCTGGTTATGGATATCCATAGCCACGGAATGTATTCAGCCTTTTTTTCGAGCGTAGATAATGAAGACGAGAAAGGCATACGGTTGTATATGGTGTTTGGAAATCTGGACAGGCATACGCCTGGATATGCGCTTCGAGTAGGTGTTGCAGGCATATTCGGTGAAGTGGCATTAGAGGATATTTTTGAAGGAAGGTCAGAGGCATGAAATATAATATTATTATTGTTGGCTGCGGGGGAACCGGAGGTAATTTTATCAAAGAACTTGGCAGATTTTTATATAGAGCCTCCAATAAAAATAGCTGCAGCATACTGTTAATAGACGGCGATCTGGTGGAGGAACATAATGTCTCCAGACAGCCGTTCCTCCCGGAGGATGTCGGGCGGAAGAAGGCGGCTGTTATGGCGGAGATTTTACAGGAGGCATTTCAGGTAACCTGCAGTTATTATCCGGAATATCTGAAACATGTATATGAACTGGAGAAATTTGAAAAGGAAGACTATGTAACGATCCTGATTGGGTGTGTGGATAATCATGCGTGCAGAAAAGTACTGCATGCATATTTCCGGAAGAGCATTTCCTGTTTCTATCTGGATTCTGCGAATGAATATTCAGTTGGAGAAGTCGTTGTAGGTGTGCGCATTGCAGGAAGCGAGATATCCCCTGACCGGGTACATTATTTTCCGGAAATCCTGCAGGACGATTCCCTGCCAAGAAGCGAGGAGAGCTGTCAGCGGGTGAATATGAGGCAGCCTCAGCATTTGGTTACGAATCTGTTGGCAGCAAATCTGCTTTTGAAATGTGTGGTTGAGATTCTGTCTGAACAGGAGTGGAACGGCGGGATTTATTATTTTGATGCATTTAAAGGTTATTCGGTTTTCAGGGAGAAGCCATGATGAATATTAACGCAGTTATGACAGGTAACTTAACGCCATTTGATTTTGATGTTGAAGAAGAAATACAGAAGCTGTTAGAAGATAAGGACTGTAATATTTTAATTCCAATAAAGCTATTTTGTGTGTTTTTTGAAAAATTGGCCCATGGAGATATAGAACTGCATTTTCAATCTGTTAATCTGCTGAATATCAAAGTTGACTATGCAGCAAAGAACTCCTGCCGCAGCAGCCTGGTAAATGTTATGGAAGGAATCGGCGGGGAGTTATGGGAAGCTTTTATCAACTGGTCATCCTTTCAAAAGGAATTTATTGATTTGTCAGTTGCAGAAACGGTCATGGATGTAGATTATGAGGATTTGCTATCCTGGGATGATACGGTACGGGCTGATTACATCAGCAAATATCAGAAGCAATTATTTACCAAAATCCAGACAGGGCTGTTTGGGGAAATTCCTGGACCGGTCCTGGATTGCCTTGATTTTCCATATGGGAGGGCCGCAATATATCTGTACAGTGAAAAAATCATAAAGTATCTGGAGTTTGCGGCAGATAACAAGGATATCATACATAATCAGTTTGCCAGGGAACATGAGCGTATCAGACGGGCGCTTCGTATTGTGGAACAGCCTGTTGCACGAGAGTGGGTCAAAAGCCATGTGAAAAAGGGCAGATATTATATCATTGGGTTTTACATAGGCGAAGATATAGAACATGGAATTACATTTAGGAACCTTAATTGGAATTTCTTTGTTGCACTGTATGTACTGGAAAAACTATTGGAAATAGCTGATAGTTTTTTCCATTTTTATGAAGAAAGGTAGATAGTATTAGTATGACATTTCAGGAGATTATGAGAATTGACAGGGATTCTTTTTGGGGAGGTTGGATAGAAGCTTTGGGGTATGATATGATGGCATTTACAGAAGACGTTCATACGGCGTTATGTATTTTGCTTTTATACCGTTATTGGGAAAAATTTGATGAGAGATATCACACAAGTCTGGCCTGTTCGAGTCTGTCCAATTTGATTTTATCAAGAACAGAAAAGGAGTGGGTGTTTCAGGAAGAGTGTTTGGACCTCTATGTAGAATATGAGTATTTTTGCAGCGACCTGTTTTCAAATGCGGCGTTTATTGCTGGGTTTGATGTATTTTCAATAATGATTTCGGAAGATATTTTTCCTGTGGAGATATGGATGGAAGAGAAAAAAGCAAGGAAGAGAGCGTTGTTGGATCTTTTGCATACAAGGGGATTCCCGGATTCATGGTTACCACTTTTCTGGAAAAATTTATCCAAGATAGAAAGGTCGTATGGTTCTATGGAAGATGGAGAGATTATTATTATGCAGAACAGGTCGATTGGCGCATATAAAAAATTTCGCAGAGAACATAAAGAGATGGTTCATAATTACTTTGCAGAAGAGGAACAGGCAATAGAGGATGTGCTGGATGACTTGATGTATCCTCTGACTTATACGAATGTACATGATAACGGATACCTGGGAGATAATTACTATATTTATTTTGATACGGGATGTGATGGATATAATCACCTTTCATTTTCAATGCTGAGTATGCAGTGGGTGATATCCTGTGTAGTATTAGGAAAACTGCTTCGGGATTTTAGAGACAAGGTATACCAGCTCATGGACATTCAGCTGGAGTTTGGGCTTATATCATGAAGGCTGATAATTTAATGACTCTGCTCAAATGTCCAAAGAAATATGAATTGGAACAGACCGTGTTTCATTACGAGACTCAGAAAGAGGCATCCTTTCGGAAAGCTCTGGATATAGCCGCCATCCAGCTCGCCGGGAAGGCGGGGTGGGAGGATGCGGCCGGAAAGATAGAGTCTGTCCTTCGGGAAGAATACGCGGAGCAATGGTTTGAATTAAGCTGGCAGAAGAAACTGGCCGTCAGGGATGATCTGTTTCGGATAAGACGCTTATACTGCTGGCTGTCAGGGCGTACGGCGGGGAAAGCACAGGCGCTGAAGCCATTGGAGGTAAATTTTGAGGCTTCCTATGCCGGACATGAAATCCATAATCTGCAGATTCAGGCGGATTTAGTCATAGAGAAGCCGGATGGAAAAATTCAGGGAATTATCTTATACCGGAGATTCTCCCGCCCATATTCTTATTATGCGAAAAAGGCAGATAATCACGTTTTTTTCTCTGCCGAATTACTTTGCCTTATGGGTGGAATAAAGATTTGTTATCCTGAAAAACAGGTGGAGGTTATGATGGTTCGGGCGGAATCTGCAAGTGACAGGGCAGGGTACTTTTCAATGTTTGAGGAAAAGAAAGGCGACAATATCCTGCGCTTTACAGAGGAGGAACTCTGGAAATCCGGCGTGGAGAGCGTTGAGGAAAGGCTTGGAGAAATTATGAGCCATGTACATACGGAGAGTTGCAGGAACTGCATTTTTACAGAAATCTGCAGCCCGCCGGTACAGATACATTTCAAAAGAGAAGCCACGGATAAAATGAAAGTGAGGGAACCGCTGAGCTATACTGAGAAACAGGAAAGAGCAGTCCGGCATCGTGACGGGGCGCTGCGGGTGTGCGCCGGTCCGGGAGCCGGGAAAACAGAGGTTCTGACCGGCCGTATCTGCCGGCTGATGAAAAATGGAGTCAGTCCTAAAAGAATCCTGGCAGTTACATTTACAAAAAGGGCTGGGAGAGAGATTATGGAACGGATAGAGTCAAAGGAAAAGCCGGATGTTATGACGCTTCATGCTTTGGGATACCGAATTGTTCGCCAGCATGAGCACCTGATCGGGAAAAAGAAACTTGTAAACAAGGTTGACTGCATGCAGATGATGCTTTATATACTGAATCGAATGCCGGTCATCCAGGGAGCCAGTTATGAGAGGATATGTACCGCAGGCGGACTCCTGGAGTGCCTGCTGAAAGATTTCTCTTTTATCAACCAGTATGGGGCAGAAAAACTGCAAAAACAGTATCCTCAGAAGGATGTGGCCGGTATTCTGCAGATAAAGGAGCAGTATGAGCAGAAGTTTCGTGCAATGGGTTATATTCTGTATGAGGATCAGGTGCGCCTGGCTGTGGAAATACTGGAGGCATATCCGGGCGTGCAAAAGAAAATGCAGAAGGCATATGATTATATTATGGTGGATGAGGCCCAGGATTTGGATGAGATGCAGGCACGCCTGATTCGGCTTGTGACGGACCCGCTCTGTAATAATATTGCGTTATATGGGGACGCGGATCAGTCCATTTACGGCTTTCGGGGCGGAAGCAATCAGTTCATGTTAAGATTTTCAGAAATCTATCCGGATGCGGCGGATATCAGGCTTAATGATAATTTCCGTTCTGCAAAGGGGATTATGACGGCGGCGAATACACTCATAAGCCATAATATAGAACGGGTAGCGTTTCAAATGAATGCACACGTAAAGACGGAGTTTTTGCCTGTCTTAATCCATAATTTCAGGGCAAACCGGATAGGTGCATTTATCCAGGATGTGCTTCACATGGGATACCGGCAGGAAGATATCGCGGTGATTGCAAGGTCGAATAAAGAGCTGGAATGCATGTGCAGTATGCTAGGGCAATATAATGAAGCGCATCCGGATGAAACAATGCTTGGGTTCAATAAACCGAAATATTATCTTTGTAATGATTCTACATTTCAAGCAATTTTAGATCTGCTGACAATCTATCTTGGTGACTTTTCCGATGATATGGTTTGGTTCCGGCTATTGAATATGCTGGGTGAAATACCTGAAAAAGGAGAATCGAAACGGACACTTTACGAGGATTACCTGGCGAGGGGGATGATTTATCCCCTTGCCGGAGAGGAGGAGACGAGATATCTGAGTGTCACAGCTTCTGACAGCCGTATTTTACAGGCTTTTTCAAAAATATACCGGGCCGCGAAATGCTTTGTCCTGCCAGCCCGGCAGGCAATACTGCGTGCCATGGAATTATTTTGTGATGAGCAGATCGATTATAAGGAGGTGCTGGAGATACTGGATGAAAAGTTTCGGGAACGGAATATAAGAAATGCAGGTCAGATGTGGACATACCTTTCTTCGGTCAAACGTTTTCGGGATGATACCAGGCTGTTTTACGAGACCGGGCAGGAAGGGAGGATTCAATTACTGACAGCCCATGACTCTAAAGGAAAGGAATTCCCGGTGGTGCTGGTCTATGGAGTAGATGATTTTGAAAAAAACGAGCCCCAGGAAGAACGTAGACTGCTTTATGTGGCTATGACGAGGGCAAAGGAACGGCTGTATTTAACGGAGATATGTAAAGGAAAGAGTATGTTTATCAAGGAATTTGAAGAAAAGCTGAAGATTATGGGAGGAACGCAATATGCCTAAATGGTTGGTGTATGGGGAAGAACCATACTTGATTGATAAGTTTCGCAAAAAAATTATAGATGAAGTGGAAACACCGGAGTTTAACCTTATGGAAACGAGTGAATTTACGGAAGCAGAGCAGAACTTCTTATGTCAGCATGCGTTATTCGGGGATAAGAAGGTGCTGATTTACCGCGCGAATAGTTTGAAAGAGAGCGGGGAATTCGTAAAATATGTATCTGAAAAAGGGAAAACTACGGACACCTATATTTTTGTCCAGGAAGTTGACAGGCGGAGCAAAGTGTACAAGATGTTCAAAAAAGAAGAAGTCCAGGTTTTCAAAAAGCTGTCCCGGGATGTTCTGGAGAAGACGGTCATGCAGTTTGTGAAAAAGGCCGGATGTGAGATTACTACAGAGGCATATCAGCGGTATCTGCAGTTGATTAATTATGATTCAGAGGAAACAAATCTGTATGATGTGCTTCATTCATTGAAACGGCTGTGTGCTGTGAAGGAGATTACGAAGGAAACCGTGGAGTATACGGTGCTGGACCGGGAACAGGAGAATATTTTCCTGCTGATACAGCTTATTATGCAAGGAAAATACAGTGATGTGTTCCGGCAGGCGGAATTAATCCTGCAGAATCAGCCCAATAATGTGATTGGTGTGCTGTCGCTGCTTTTGCGAAGCTACCGGCTGGCATATAAAATGGAGGTGTGCCATTGTTCGTTGAGTGCATTAGGGGTTAACGGGCGCACGTTCGTTCCAAGGATGTCTGCTGACAGGTGCAGTGAGGCGATGGATGTTCTGGATGATATGGTGAACCTGATAAAACGGGGCACCTATCGGCCGGATATCGCATTGAAGGTTGCACTGGCGAAGCTGTGCTGTCTGCAGAACGAACATGAAGGAAATAACCAGGGTGAGCTGCTTAAGAAAGGAAAAATATAATACATAGAGAATTCGCAGGAATTTTATTGTAAACATGAGTGTTTTTTTGTATAATTGAGATGTAGCAGGAGTAAATAATATTGTATTATTGCTACAGATTTTAAGGAACTGAGGTGATAGGATGCAGGACGAGACAAAGCAGGTACAGGAAATTATGGCAAAGCGCACCGCAAAAAACAGCGTGTTCCTGAACCTCTTTCAAGATAAAAGTTATCTGTTAAAGTTGTATAAAACACTCCATCCAGAGGATACCGCAGCTACGGAAGATTCATTAACTGACGTAACCATAGAAAATGTGCTGACAGACAATTTATACAATGACTTAGGCTTTATTGTGGGCAATAAGCTGATGATACTGGTAGAGGCTCAGTCCACATGGACAATGAATATTTTAGTAAGAGTTTTGCTATATCTGGCGCAAAGCTATCACGAATATTTCCAACGTACCAGCCAAAACTACTATAAAAGCAAAAAAGTAAAAATGCCGAAGCCGGAGCTTTATGTGATATTTACGGGCAATAAAGGACGAAAGCCTGATAGAATATCTTTATCAAAAGAATTTTTTGAAGGCGCAGATATTGACATTGAAGTAAAAGCAAAGGTTATCTATGAAAGCAATGAGGACGATATCATTAATCAGTATATTATTTTCTGTAAAGTCTTTAATGAGCAGACAAAAATGCACGGTATGACAAGGAAGGCAGTTACGGAAACAATCTGTATATGCAAGGACAGGAATGTTTTAAGGGATTATCTGCTTAAAAAGGAAAAGGAGGTTGTGACGATTATGATGAGTTTGTTTGATGAAGAACAGATTATGAGATCATTTATTAAAAGCGAAAAGTATGACTTAGCCAAAGAGAAGGCTATACTGATGTTGAGAGATGGTAAAATTACAATAGATGAGGTGAGTTTATACTTTCCAGAATTGCTTGAAAGTGATATAAAAGAACTTGAAGAAGAGATTGTTCAGTTGGTATAAAAAGTTTCTTAAAATATCAACATAAAGACGCATGGAGCAGAGACTGTAAACCATGCGTCTTTTTGATATTCACCATGTAGGAATAAGATATCAGGAGAAAAGGGATGCAGTATGTTGTATGTTATAGCGGCGGGCATAGTTCGGCTCTTGCAGCGGTAGAAACAGTAAGACGGTTTGGAAATGAAAACGTTATTCTTCTAAATCATGATATTAGCTCGAAGGTCGAGTCAATAAAAATCAAAAAGTTTAAGAACCAGGTAGCGGAGTATCTTCAATTGCCGATAACCTACGCAAATTGCGAAGGGTTTGAGCAGAAGACTCCGCTTTCTTTATGTCTGGAGCATGGGAGAGTAAAGTTCCGTTCAGGCCATGAAATTTGTACATATTTTTTAAAAACACAGCCATTTTACCAGTGGCTGGAAGAAAATTATCCGGTTTATGACGGCCAGATGTCCGAAGAGATTGTGCTTATCTATGGTTTTGATGAAAATGAGATACACCGTGTTGCAAGAAGGCGCAGGCATTTGGAAAGCATGGGATATGATACCCTCTATCCTTTAGTGGAGTGGCCGAGAACGATCAATAATATAGAAGAAATAGGTATTTCCAGGCCAAGGGTGTACTTTGAATCAAAGCATGCAAACTGTATTGGATGTCTGAAAGCCGGGAAACAGCATTGGTACAAGGTATACTGCTACCATCGGGATATTTTTGAAGAAGCAAAGATGGTGGAAGAACAGATTTGTTTCAGCGTGCTTAAATGTGGATATTTAAAGGATTTGGAAGCAGAATTTGAAAAAATGAGACAGGCAAGGGTTCCGGCTACGGAAAATATGGATTCTTACTGGTTCTGGAAATATGCCAGGCAGTAAACCATACAGGAGATGAATGTCGGCAATCCTTGTCGGAAAGTGAGAAGAAGGTTTATGGATGATATAGGAAGATGTGTATGCGGCATGGATGGTCAGAAGTATATCCTTGGACCATGTATATTAAGCGGAAGGCTGTTAATCCATGCGGATAAAAAGACCCGCTTATTTGTAGAAGGGAGCAGCTTTAGTGACGGGGTAATAAGCTGGAGATTTGGAAGAGAATATCCCGAAAAATGCCAGCATTTTCTTACAGGTTCGGCGTTACTGACAGTATTAACTTAACATAACCACAAAGGTTGTACCGCCTCCCGGTGTATCTTCCACCCGGATTTTCCCTTTGTGCATATGGACGATTTCTTGTGCGATACAAAGCCCAAGACCGAAATGCTTCTTGTCTTTGTGCGCCTTGTCACAGCGATAAAAACGCTCAAATATTGACTCTTTCTCTGAATCAGGAATACCGATCCCATTATCTGCGACACGAATGGTAATCCTGCCGGAAGTTTCTGAAAGGGAAAGGCAGACCCGGCCATTTTCCGGAGTATAGCTTAAGGCGTTATCCAGCAGGATAGACAGCACCTGTTCGATACGCTCCCTGTCACAGGAATAAGGGGTGGACAATGTATCCGGCAGGATGAAATCAAGAGAAATATTTTTTTTCAGTGCCAGAGGCTCAAACTTTTCATAGGCCGACAGTACCAGGGTATCCAGTTCTACGTTTGTTTTATTTATGGGGAAATGTGTACTGTCTGAACTGGATAATGTCAGCATGTCATCGATCAGCCGTCCCATTCGTTTCCCTTCCTGCATAATCATTTCAGAGAAATGTTCTGCCTCATCAGCAGAGGCTTTACTCATGGAGGAAAGGCAGGAGAGCATAAGTGCCAGAGGTGAACGCAGCTCATGTGAGGCTGCTGCTATAAATTCTGTCTGCTTCTGGCGGTTTATGATTAAGGGGCGGATCATGTGCCATGTGTAGAACCAGAAAAATATCCCAAGTAAGATAATCCCCAAAACATCCGCACCGGCAAATAAAACCCGGCTTACGTTTATGGAATGGGATAATTCCGTTAAAGGCTGCAGAACAGCGGTATTCAGTATATGGCTGTTTTTCGGGATCAGTGCGATACAGGCATAGTATTTCTTTCCGCCTGTATGCAGTTCAAAAGAAGCATTGGAAGAAAGTTTTGTGTCTGAGGTGATGGACTCTTCCGTAAGTCCGTATTCGTCCCGGGCTGCCTTTCTTGCCAAAGCAAATATTCTGGGATCCAGCCGTTGAGGTGACAGGTCTTCGAATATCAGTTTTGTCCCGTTATCCTGAATGTCCATCTCGAACTTTGTATCTGCTTTTAGCTGTGAGAACCATTCAAGAGAAAGCACAGACTGGCTCTCGATCTGGTGGATCAGCATAGCAGCTTTCAATTCAAAATTAGAAAAATAGCTTTCCCTGGCCTCTGCTTCAGAAAAAGAGATGCAGATTAAGGACGTCAGAAGCAGGATCAGGCCGCTTATAAAGGTGCAGAAGAGGGTCAGCCGGATATGAAGCCGTTTAAACATAAGGCACCTCCAGACGATATCCGATACCCCGCACCGTTTTAAGCTGCAGGGTGCTTCTCACTCCTTTCAGCCGGCGACGCAGGAGATAAATATAGTTATCCAGATTCCCATCCTCCACGGAAGCGTCCGGTCCCCATACTCTGGAAAGAAGGGAGGCGCGGGGAATCGTCATGCCGGGGTTGCGAAGAAATATTTCCAGTAAATTTCCCTCTCTTGCCGAAAGAGAGCAGGAATTTTTATTACAGTATAAAACCTTCTGCTTCACATCAAAAGAAATATCCCCCAATTTTAAAGGTTTGTCACCCTCCCACCTGGCAGGGCGCCGTAAAATGCTGTGTATTCTGGCAAGGAGCTCCTCGAAATCAAAGGGTTTTACAAGGTAATCGTCCGCTCCGCATTCAAGGCCGGTGACTTTGTCTTGCAATGCTCCCATGGCAGTTATAAAAATAATGGGTGTATAGATGTCCTTTTCCCGTGTGATTTTTAAGACGGAGATTCCGTCCAATACGGGAATCATCCGGTCCAGCAGGATCAGGTCATGCGCCTGCTGCTCAATAAAGTGTAGGCCATCCACACCGTCATGGCAGATATCTGTCTCAAAATGTTCCCGTTCCAACTGGAAGCGCAGGGTCTCTGCCAGTGATTTGTCGTCTTCTATAATTAAAATTCGCATGAAGTAGCCCTGCCTTTCGTTTTGTATTCTGTCAATGCAGCCTGGATATTACTGATTATATCACAGAAACCTCTAAGAAACCTCTAAAAAAGCTTTTTCAGTTTAGAGATAGGTTAGAGATTAGTAAGGTATAATATTGTCCGGATATTGTGACAGTACCAAGGAGGAAAATATGGGAACAGATTTACACAGCAGAAGGCAGAGAAATCATGGACGTAAATTAAAGAAAGTGTTGTTTATTGGTTTTTTAGCAGGACTGGTATGCGGATTACTGCTTGGAGCTTTGACTTTTATCATCGGAAATGCATGGAAGGAAAAAAGAAATGAAGCCGGAAATGCTGCGAAAAAAAATAAAGAAGTTTCCAGACAGGCTTCATTTCATGGAAATGCGGCGACAGTCGGCTTAAATACGGATACTTATCCGTCTAAAAAGGATGACTGGAGACTGGCGCTGGTCAATGAATCCCATCCTTTGGATGAAGGATGGAAACCGGAACTTGCGGAAGTCGTGAAAGACCGTTATGTGGATGCCCGGATTCTGGATGCGGCGGCAAAAATGCTGGAAGATGCGGCTGGTGCGGGAATGAGCCTGTATGTCTGTTCTGCATATCGGGATTATGAGAAGCAAAGGGAGATTTTCGACAGCAGCATGGCAGACCGGCTTTCTCAGGGGTATGGACCGCTGGACGCATATGAAGAAACAAAAAAATCCGTGGCGTTTCCGGGAACGAGTGAGCATGCCACCGGGCTTGCGCTGGACATTACATCCGCACAGTATGTGGAACTGAATGAGAAGCAGGCAGATACAGAGGAAGCGAAGTGGCTTGCCGCTAACAGCTGGAAATATGGGTTTGTACTGCGGTATCCTCCTGAAAAGGCAGATGTAACAGGGATAATCTATGAACCCTGGCATTATCGTTATGTGGGGCAGGAGGCAGCAAAAGAAATGACAGAAAAAAATATCACACTGGAAGAATATAATGGCAGACTTAAGGGAGATAAAAACGAATTGGAGTAAAGAGAAAGGAAAAGACAAGGTGCGAATCGGAGCCTTGTATTTTCCTTTCAGGAAAGCAGCTTTTGAAATGCCAAAATTGTTTTATATCCATTCTGCGGCGTACTTTCCATTTTCATTGTTCCGCCGTGCGCCTCCACAAGCTGCCTTACCAGCAATAGCCCAAGCCCATGCCGCAGGTCCAGTCGTTCGTCGGTACTCTTCATATAGTGCGGTTTTTCTTCCAGTTCCCGCAGCTTTTCGGCGGACAGGCCTACGCCATTGTCGGCAACGGTGAGAAAAATAGCCGTGTCAGAGCAGGCAAGCCGCAAGCTGATGGTACAACCCTGCGGGTTGTGACGGATACTGTTCTGTACCAGATTGCCAACTGCCCGTGAGATCAGCCGCGCGTCACATTCTATGACCGCAGTTTCAGCATCTTTGGAAATTTCCGTTTCTAACGAATATTTTTCAGGGATACCGGCATTGAGCAATTCCACCGCATATGAGCGCAGCAGTCTGGAGGGGCGTACCGGAGCCTTTGTGAGCGGCTGCATATCGTATTCCAACTGTGATACCAGATTCAAGTCCTGTACCAGGTCTTTGATTTTTGCGCTCTGTGCCCGGATAATCTCTGCCTCCTGCTGAATATTTCCGCTGGCTGCATGGTCGCGGGCAATCCGCTCAGCATAACCCATAATCATAGAAAGCGGGGTGCGTATATCATGGGAGACACCGCTGATCCAGTTGGCGCGGGCCTGGTTCTGCCTGCTTAATACCTGGGATGCCTGATTCACACTGTCAGCAATTTCCGACAACTCGCCGTGAATAGACAGGCTGACGGGCCTGCCGGCAGACAGTGTTTTAATCGAGGTCATGATCGGTTCCGTGTTTTTGGAAATCTTACGTTTGGAAAAATAGTAGACCAGGAACAAAAGCAATATGTCTGCCGCCAGGATGCCCGTTACGAAAAGTGGAAAAATCCTGACTGCCCGCATGGGAAGATAGTTTCCCGTCAGTTTCATAAAGCTGTCTTTCGGGTAGCCCAGTACCAGCAGGCCCTCTTCCATACTCCGCACAAAAACGGGATACTCCTTAAGATAGCCTTTTGAGAATACGGCGATATCCTGGGCTCTGTACTGTGTTGGTACTTCCTCCGGCAAAGACACCGACCAGTCACAGCTCCCGCCCTCATCCAGATACATGGCCCAGATTTGGTTACGGTTCAGTTCCTGCACCGTTTCTTCTGATATGCCGGAAACAGACAGATCAGCGGCCACTCTCTCCAGCATATTTGCAGGGGACGCCGCGCCGTATTCCTGGAATACGATCCCCCCAAATGTCAGAGAAAACGCCAGGATGTTGACAAGTAAAAGGATCAGAACAAAGGCAAAAAAGGAAAGGAGATACTTTGATATATATTTTCCAAATGCTTTCATCGGTTATTTCCTCGCCAGCAGCTTATAGCCCAGCCCCTTAACCGTCAGCAGGGAAACCGGCTTTGACGGGTCTGCCTCGATCTTCCCCCGGATGCGGCGCACATGGGCGTTCAGGCTGTTTTCATAGCCAAAAGGATTGTCGCCCCACAGGGCTTCGCAGAGCGTGTCCACAGTCACAATGCGTCCCTCATTCTTCGCAAGGGTTTCCAGCAGCTTATGCTCCATCGCCGTCAAAGGAAGTACCTCACTGCCATTGTCTACTTCGGCCCGGCTGAAATCCACCGTACAGCTATGAAGCTTCAAAATTGGCTCGTCCTCCTTGTAACAACGGCGCAAAACCGCGTAGATCCGCAGTAAAAATTCCTGGGGAAGAAAGGGCTTCGCGATATAATCATCGGCTCCAAGGCCAAGGCCTGCCAGCTTGTCTGCTGCCTCGTCACGGGCTGTCAGAAAAATGATGGGAATGTCCGTCCATGTGCGTATCTGTCTCATCAGGGAAAACCCGTCACCGTCCGGGAGCATCACATCCAGAATCGCAAGATCAGGCTTTTCCGCTTTGGCGGCGGCAATTCCCTCTTTCATATTGGGGGCAGTAACAAGATACTGAAAGCCCTCATCTGTTAGTATAGCTGTTATCATTTTCAAAAGCTCCGGTTCGTCATCAACCAGCAGGAGCTTCTTACTGTGTAAAAATGTATTGTCCATCGCGGCACCTCCCCGACAAGCTGTACAACCTACATAAATTGTGTTTTTGTCAGCTTGATTATAGCATAGCCTGTCTGCCTTGTGAACGGCTCTTTGAAAAAGTAAGGTAAAAGTAAGGACGTGGGAGCGTAGATGTCAGATTGATGTTGTACCATAGAAATATCGAAAGGAGATGTTTGTATGGACTACATTATTACAACAGAACAGTTGACGAAAAAATACAAAAACTTTACTTCCGTCAACAATGTTTCGCTTCACATTCAAAAAGGCAGTATTTATGGTTTCTTAGGTCCCAACGGCGCTGGCAAATCTACGACTATGAAAATGCTGTTGGGACTGACCGCTCCCACAAAGGGCAGCTTTACCATTGACGGAAAGCACTTTCCCGATGACCGGATTGCCATTCTCAAAGAGATTGGCTCATTCATTGAATCACCTTCTTTTTATGCAAATCTGACCGGCCGGGAAAATCTTGATATCATCCGCAGAATTTTGGGGCTGCCGAAAGATGCCGTTGAGGATGCATTGGATTTGGTTGGCCTGACCGAATTTGGCGGACGGCTGGCAAAGAAATATTCGCTGGGTATGAAACAGCGTCTGGGGCTTGCCGGAGCACTGTTGGGGAGGCCACCGATCCTGATTCTGGACGAACCGACGAACGGCCTCGACCCCTCCGGCATCCATGAAATCCGAAATCTGGTAAAGTCTCTGCCTGACCTGTATGACTGTACGGTTCTGATTTCGTCTCACATGCTGTCAGAAATTGAGCTGATGGCAGATGACATCGGTATCCTCAATCATGGACGGCTGCTGTTTGAGGGCAGTTTAGACGATCTGCGTCAGAGAGCTTTGCATTCTGGATTTGCAGCGGATAATCTGGAAGATATGTTTCTCTCTATGGTGGAAAAGGATAACTCCGTCAGAAAGCAGAGGGCAGACTTATGAATGCACTTGGGATCGAACTTCGGAAAGAGAAAAGAACCGGCGTCATCTCCGTATTGCTGGCCGCAGGCATTTTAGGAGCTGCATACGCATTTGTCAACTTTATTGTGCGGAAAGATACGCTTTTGAACCTGCCGCTGGCTCCTATGGATGTTCTGCTGACACAGCTTTATGGCATGATTGTGGTTCTGAATATGTTTGGGATCGTAGTCGCTTCCTGCATGGCTTACAACATGGAGTTTAAGGGAAACGCGGTCAAAAAAATGTATATGCTGCCTATGAGCGTTCCGGGGATGTACCTTTGCAAATTTCTGATCCTGACCTTTATGCTTTTGGCAGCGATAATTCTGCAAAATCTTGCGCTTGCCCAAATCGGGATGACAGACCTGCCGCAGGGTTCATTTGAAATGATGACGGTGATTCGTTTTGCGGCATATTCGTTTATTACCGCTATGCCGGTACTGGCCTTTATGCTGCTGATTTCCTCACGGTTTGAAAACATGTGGGTTCCCCTCGGCGTTGGTGTTGCGGGATTTTTAAGTGGTATGGCGCTGGCAAATTCGGATATGGATATTCTGATGGCACACCCTTTTGTTGTGATGCTGAAACCGGCGGTTGCAATGAGCGCACAGCCGGATGGGACCGTTATCATTGCTTCTCTGATTGAAACACTTTTGTTTCTTGCCATCGGCCTATGGATGGCAAAAAATCTTCGTTATGAATAGGAGGGATGACTGAAATGAGTTTTTTGGAATTACTCAAAATCGAGTTTATGAAAGTGAAACGATCCAAAATCGTGCCCCTGATCTTTATTGCCCCGCTGTTGGTGGTCGCTTCCGGGATCGCGAATCTGAGCAGTTATTTCACGCCGGAATATACAAATGCGTGGCCTGCGATGTTTATTCAAAGCGCTTTGGTTTACGCTTACTATCTGCTTCCGTTCAGCATGATCGTGGTCTGTGTGATGATTGCGGGACGGGAAACGGGAAACAATGGCATCCTGAAAATGCTGGCCTTACCGGTCAGCCGGCATATGCTTTCTATCGCCAAATTCTGTGTGCTGGTGTTTTACCTGTTCATGGAAATGGTTGTATTCCTTGTAGTATTCGTAACAGCAGGGCTGTACGCCACGCACACGATGGGGATTACGGAAACATTGCCCGTTCTTTATTTACTGAAATGGTGTGTTGGTTTATTCCTTACCATGCTGCCCTGTGTAGCGATGATGTGGGCGATTACCGTATTGTTTGAAAAACCGCTTCTTTCCGTGGGAATGAACCTGCTCCTTGTAATTCCCGGCGTTCTGGCAGCGAATACGCCGCTTTGGATTGCATACCCGTATTGTTACAGCGGTTATCTGGTGTCCTGCTCACTTCATGACTTTACAGCAGAATCCTCCGGTACTGCGTTTTCGTATTTTCCGTTCCTGCCCTGTGCGATATTGATGTTTAGCCTGGTATTCGCCCTGGCAGTCACACGATTTGGTAAAAAAGAAATGAGGTAAAAACTATGAAAAATAAGACTTCTGTCGGTGGTCTGTGTACGAAACAAAGAAAGCCGCAGTACCGTAAATATCATTTCTATGGTGGTTAGTGTCCTGTGGATTCTGATGATGGCGGGGATTGTTGTTCTTGCCCTGTTTATCAATTTTGTTCAGTAAGAGAGGTATCAGAAATTATTTTTGCATAAGTACGAAAGGCGGCAGAGGAATCTTGCCGCCTAAAAATTTCCCAAAAATATCTTGCTTGTTACGTCGCGTAATGATTTATAATACGTTTCAGGAGGTAAAGGACTATGTCAAAATACAGGGCAATTCCAGACGGATATATGACAGTTGGTGAAGTTGCGAAGAAAGTATGAACAACTGTCCGAACTTTGCAATATTACGACAAAGAGGGATTACTCTCTCCATCAGCAGAAAGTGAGGGCGGGCGCAGGCTTTATACGGATAAAGATTTAGTTATACTTCATCAGATTTTGTCCTTGAAATCATTAGGATTTTCTTTGAATGATATAAAGCAACGCTTAATTCCTTTAGAAACACCGACTGATGTAGCAACTGCCCTTACCGAACAGGCAGATAGCATACGAGAGAAAATAGAACAGCTAACAGCTTCTTTGACAGCAATCGAACAGTTAAAGACAGAAGTGTTACAAATGCGGACAGTCAATTTTAAGAAATATGCAGATATTATTGTCAATCTGCAAATAAAAAATGACTCTTACTATCTTATTAAGCGTTTCGATGACGATATGCTTGACCATATACGTAATCAATTCGACAGAGAAAGTGGTTTAGATTTTATGGACAGATTTAATCGTTTGAGCGATGAAATTGTACAATTGCAAAAGGAAAATGTACTCCCCGAAAGTGAAAAGTGTCAGCAGATTGTAAAAGAATATTGGGGCCTGATTATGGAATTTACAAATGGCGATATGAGTATGCTGCCGAAATTGATGGAAATAGGAAATATTGATACTGCTGCAAATGCCTGGGAAGAAAGACAAAAAATTGTAAACGACTATTTAGAGCCAGCTTTGCAAGTTTACTTTTCAAAACTCGGAGTAAATCCGTTTGAGGAGGTGGAATGATGAACCGTGCAATACAAGTTAGTGAGTTAAGGAAAAGCTATGGCAGCCATATTGTTCTTAAGGGACTTAATTTTCAAATCGAAAAAGGAGAAGTATTTTCTCTGCTTGGCGTAAATGGAGCAGGAAAAACGACATCTCTGGAATGTATCGAGGGTTTGAAGAAATACGACAGCGGTACAATTATCGTAAATGGGAAAATGGGTATCCAGCTGCAATCATCATCTTTGCCCGTTCACATCAAACCTATGGAGGCTATAAAGCTGTTTGCAAAATGGAATAGGACAGAGATTGACTACTCTATGCTTCATACTCTTGGTATCAAAGAAATTGAGAAAAAGCAGTATGCCAGGCTGTCCACAGGGCAAAAAAGGCGTCTGCATCTTGCCCTTGCGCTTATCAGCAATCCAGATATTATTTTCCTCGATGAGCCGCGGGGCTAGATGCCCTGGGCAGACTTTCACTTCATGAGCAAATCCGAAAGCTCAAATCACAAGGAAAAACAATTGTTTTGGCAAGCCATGATATGGCGGAGGTAGAAGCCTTATGTGACCGTATTGCCATTTTAAATCACGGAAATATTGTTTTTTGCGGCACAGCTTCGGAACTTACAGACAAGGTTGGGAAAAAATATTTTATCCATATCAAAACACAGCAAGGGGAGAGGACTTTTGAAACGGACAATATAGAAGATAGTTTGATTGCTCTGCTTGGTGAGTTGAAAGAAAAGGGAACCCATGTGATAGATATTAAAGTTGACCGTGGCACACTGGAACAGCATTTTATGGAAATGACAAGGAGGGGATCAGAATGAGTGGGTTTTTATACGGCGTTGCGTTACAGTGGAAATTGGATATACGAAGCAAATCCTTGTTAGTCACCTGCTATGTCATTCCGCTTATATTTTTTCTTCTTATGGGCGGTATTTTCACTTCTGTTATGCCCGATATGAGATGTACGCTCATCCAATCTATGGTTGTAATGAGTGTTTCAATGGGGGCGTTTATTGGATTGCCACCATCGCTGATTGAAACATATGGAAGCGATATAAACAAAGTTTATAAAGCAAACGGAGTGCCTGTCTAATCACCAACCCCCACTTCAAGTGGGGGTTTGAAAAACGCCCCCAAGGGCTCTGTTACTGCTCGCCTAAAAGGCGGGTGTCGCAAGCGTATATTACTTGCTGCCGCTAAAAAGCGGCTCCTTCACTTTCTTCTTTCCGGGATTCTTCTGACTGTTCCCGGATGTATTTCTTTATGGCATCCTCTGTTACATTTCCTACTGTTGCCACATAATACCCTCTTGCCCAAAATGCCTTATTCCACTTACTTTGTTGTTCCGGATGCCTGTCATATATCATCAGCGTACTCTTCCCCTTCAGGTATCCCATAAAATTTGAAATGCTTATCTTGGGCGGAATGCTCACGCACATATGCACATGATCGGCACACACTGCGCCTTCTATAATTTCTACTCCTTTGTATTTGCATAAGGTACTTAATATCTCCCGTACATCGTATTTCAACTGACCGAATAATTTCTTTTTTCGATATTTTGGTATGAATACAATATGATACTGGCATTTCCATCTCGTGTGTGATAAACTTTTACTGTCCATTTGGACCGCCTCCTATTCTTGAGATTGGCTTGCGACACCTTTCTCATTTTAACATAGGAGGCTTTTTTATAATATCCTCTTCGTCACAACCTACTCTATTCTCCCCAGCATAGCTGGGGGATTAGCGATTTCATTTAGGTCTTGTTACAATGTTTCTTTCCGCATTTATACATTTGATGATTTCCTGTGCTGTGATAGTGCTGCTGGCTCCCGTGCTATTTGAAGCAGTTTTACCAGCACAACTTCCGATTTTCTTTTTTGCACTTGCCATATACATTATTGTGTCATTAAGCATTGGAAGTATTTTAGGATTGATTATAAAAAAAGATGCCTGCCTTTTTTGCTTCATGTCTGTATACGGGCAGGAATAAGAAACGGATGGATATTATTTGAAATTGTTGTCAGTGTGGGGCGTGGAGAGCACCCGAAGCTTTTTCTGCTTTACAATGTAATGACAATGTTGTATAATAGCTGTAGGAGGGATGATTATGGCAAACACATCATTACTGCAGGTGCGGACTTCTGCAGAGGATAAGGAAAAGGCATCCGCAATACTGGAAAAGCTGGGGACGAACCTGTCAGCAGTTGTAAATATGCTCATCAAGCAGATAATTATCACGGAAGGGATTCCGTTTGAGGTAAAGATGGGCCGTCCTGTGTATTCGGCAGAAGAGGCGGTAGACGAAGTGAGGGCGACAATGGCGTTTGAAAACATGGATCTGACAAAAGAGGATGTCCGGATGCTGTATGCTTATAAGAATGGTGATGTTTCGGGTGATGACCTGCGCCGGGAAATTCTGGGAGGTGCAAAGTAGCGTATGCCGGATGAGTTATACTGCTACCTTGATATTGCAAAGGGGAATATGTTCTGCAATGCCATGTTTCTTTTCGGGCAGGCGGAGGAGATTTTTGGGAAGCTGAAAGCGGAGAATTATCTGCATGGGCTGGAAGAGGATGGCTTTGCCATCCGGTTGGCATATTATTTTTCAGAAATCAATGCCCTGCATCCGTTCCGGGAAGGCAACGGCCGGAGCCAGAGGGAATTCATCCGTTGCCTGGCGCTGCATAATGGATATGTGATAAATTTCGTGAATGCGGACAAGGATGAAATGCTGGAGGCGAGCAGGGAGTCTTTCCTCTGTGAGTATGGAGCAATGGAGAGACTGTTCAGAAAATGCCTCAAAAAACAAGTAATAACATGAAATATCAGTGAAATGTATAGACCGCCGCTAGGTTTTGCGGTTCATGCCTAATCTTGGGCAAGAACCTTCATTGCCATATGCGGCGGTCTCGTATGTGTATATCAAGTTCCGTTATTACTGGGAAGTGGTACGGCAATCATTTTTCTTGGCAGGCTTCCCTTTGAAGCGAGGTAATACGATTTACCAGTTACAAGGAGAAAGGGATTGATCTATTTCAGAAACCGATTCTAAGATAAAATCCAATATGAAGCAGATTTTCATCACGTATGGCAAATACTTCCCCCTGCATTTTTTCTACGCGGAGTTTTACGATGGACAATCCCAGGCCGGTAGACTGGTTGCGTTCTTGGCGTTCCACATAAAACCGTTGGAATACTTTGTAAGGATCCAGCCTTGAATCTTCGGCAATTGGATTTTGGACACAGATGCAGATGAAGTCTCCTGGTGCATGGATATGTGGGAGACGCACAGGCATATCTGTATCTTTTGTGATGGAAACCACCACTTCTCCAACAGAATACTGCAGACAGTTTTTCAGGAGATTCTGCATCACCCGCTTAAGCAGTTCTTCCTCCGCCAGGCCTTTGTAGATGGCACCGGGGCTTAAGCGCATTGTGAGACCCTTTTCCTCGAACATGGGTATAAAATCTGTCATAATGTTAGCAATCAGGTTGGTTACATTTAATATTTTCAGCTGCGGCTCCTGCTCCTGATTCATCAAATAGGAGTATTCAAAAAACTGCCTGATCCGCTGCTCTAATTCGTCCGTATGCCGGAAACAGACGGACAGATATTTTTTACCCGTATCATCAGTCTCACAGCGCTCCAATAGCTGCAGATATCCTCTCAGGACGGTCAGAGGAGTCCGAAGATCGTGGGAAATATTGGTAATCAAATCTTTATATTCGTTTTCATTCCTTTTTTGAAGCTGTCGGAACTCCTCGTCCTGTCTGAATATCTGATTTAAAGCTGCAGTCATTGCCTTCAGGTCGTTATCCTGCATTTCCAGTGCAAGCGGCTTTTTGACCGGGTCGCTGATTCGAGATTCCAGCTGACGCCTGAGGCTTCGCAGCTGCAATTTCAAACCTGCAAAATAAATGATAATTTTGTTCTTTCGCTTACACATGATTAACTCCTAAAATAAAATAAGCATCCGCTTATACATCTTCAATGACCTAACGATGTGTAACGAATGCTTTCGCTTATCTACCCGGTGGCAGATTACCATTTATTTAACTTTGGAAAGTACAGCACAGCAAAACAAAGAAATCAATATTTTCATAAAGTATTGGAGTTGAAGGAGACATATGGTTTTTTAACTGAAGAATCCATCGGGCCCTTAGGGGAGAATTTATTTGAGAAAATCGCTTATTTCCTGCAAAAATTACAAATAAAACTTGACTAAAAAAGGAACAATGATACAATGGAAACAAAGCCTAAGGAGGAAACTTTATGTTATTGCAGTTTTCTGTGACAAACCACAGGTCAATAAAAGATACAGCAACTATTAGTATGAAGGCATCTAAGGACAGTTCTATGAAGAATAGTCTCATTTCGCCAGATAAAAAAAAGGAATTAGTTCCGGTTATGGCATTATATGGGGCTAATGCAGCGGGTAAGAGCAATGTTCTCCACGCACTTCTTTTGATGAAAGAGATGATCTGTGGCAATTATGCAAAATTGCTGAAAGGAGAAAACCTGCCGCAAGAGCCGTTTGCGTTTATGGACACAAGCCTGGAACCGACCAGTTTTGAGATTATCTATTTTTATAAGGGGATTAAATATGCATACGGTTATTCCTTCAACCAATCTGGTATTTTGACGGAATATCTTTATCACTGGCCAAAGGGTCGGGAGGCACTCGTATTTTCCAGAGAAAAAGATACTTTTGAATTCCGTGAGAATATTCAAGAGCAAATGACACTGGCAAGCAGGACGGCGGAAAATCGCCTGTATTTGGTCAGTTCCAATGAATGGAATTGTGCCCAGACTGAAAAAGCGTATCAATGGTTTTTTGAAAAACTAAAGGGAATTACTGGCAGCGCAGAAGCTTTGGATATTACTTTATCGGCAATTCAAAAAGGCGGAAGAAAGAAGCAGCTTATCCTAAGGGAGATGCTGTATGCAGATCTTGGGATTAAAGATGTACGGGTAATTGGTTCTAAAGAAAATTCAGAGATTGAGGCTGTACACAGATTGGTTAGCGAGGAGGGAATAGAGACAGAATATTCTCTACGCATGGGGCAGGAGTCCATAGGAACGCAGAAGTTTTTTTCGCGGATTGGGATGTGGATGGAAGCTTTACAAAATGGTTCTGTGCTGGTGGTAGATGAGATTGAGTCTAGTATGCATCCATTACTTACCCGGCATCTGATTGAAATGGTTCAGGATGCAGCAGTAAACACTAGCCATGCGCAACTGATTTTTACCACACATGATACGGGATTCCTGGATCTTACTCTTTTAAGGCGTGATCAGATTTGGTTTGTAGAAAAAGACGAAAAGTCAATGGAGACGGATGTTTACGCCCTGACAGATTTTTCCCCAAGGAAGGGTGAAAACATTTCCAAAGGGTATCTGCAGGGACGATACGGAGCGATTCCATTTATCGGAGGTGAGGTTCCATGGGAAGAATAAAGGAAATAAGCCGCAAATCTGCTTATCGGAGAAAACGCAATCCTGTAGTATACCTGATTTGTGAAGGGACAGAAACAGAGATTCGATATTTTAAGCGATTCAGAAGCCGTGGATTCCATATCGATATTATACCGATTCCATCACAATACAAAGCTGCAGACCGCCTTGTCCAAAAGGTTAGGTCAACGATAGGGACAAATCCATACTATCCGGATGAGGGAGATATGATTTGGTGCGTGTTTGACCGTGACGAGAACTCCGACGGGTCATTGCAGAAAGCAAAGCAGACAGCGATGAGAGAAGGATATCGACTTGCATATTCCAATCCGTCATTTGAGTTGTGGTTTCTTCTTCATTTTGTAAACCAAAAAGCAGAAATTGCAGATTGTCAATCGGTGATAAGAATGTTGAAGCAGACAGGACGTCTGGAGCGCTACGAAAAAAGTCAGGATGTATATGATCAGTTGAAACCTTTACAGGAAAGCGCTATTCGATATGCAAAAGAGCGTGTCCGCACTTTGAAAGAGGAAAAATTGGAGATTATTTGCAGGCAAAGTAATCCGGTGACAACAGTAGCAGATTTGGTGGAGTATTTAAATAGTAGGAGATGACAGTATAAAAGAGTACTTACCAAAAAAGCCACGGCGCAGGGGGATAATCTGATAAATCCGGTATTAATTATAAATTATATCAGCAAAATGAAGCGATGGGAAATATGGGTAATTCTCCATCGCTTCTTGTGTATAAGTAAGCATGAATTTGTAAAGATATTTCATTGATTTTGGCAGACAGTGAAAAGGTACAATTATACGCCAATATCCGGTTCATCGCTGTTTTGTATTTGCTGTATAACATTTATTTTCACAGCAAATTCCTAAACTACAGAGGAATCCTCCGTATAATTATTTTCAAGCAAGAGCCAGATGGTGTGAGAATAGCTGGTAATGGCAGTCTCGTAGTTTCTCAGTGCAGTCATGAGATTGGCGAGGGTACAGTACGAATAAATGAGCTGATGCGCATTTTCCGGAAGCATTTTCTGATATATGTCAAATGCTTCTTTTAAAGGTTCCATTGTCTTGTCTCCGTTTCCTTCCAATAAATAAGTATGAAAGCTTTGCGGCATAAGAAGATGTCAAAAGGGCATAAAATCCCCCTCCCCGCGAAAAGAGCAGGAAAGCAGTTGACAATGCGGCAGGGGCATGATAGATTATAGGTAATGAAAAGCTTCTGTGCTTTTGCGGCGATAGAGAGGAGCTACCCGTCCCGACTTTGCGGGCAATAGAAATACAAAGGTCGTCTCTGCCTATGGAATTATCATAGGACTGCTCCCAGAATTGCAATTCAAAAAAGAAATGTAATGCCTGAGTCTAACCGCTCAGGCAGTTTCTTTTTACGGAAGGATGAAAAAATGCGGACACTTTTGCAAATTTTTCGGGATACGAAAGAGGTGCTGTGTGAGTATGACTATTATATCCACACACAGAAGCGTATCCTCCACCTTACAAATTCAGAGATTAAGATACCGCATTTAATGGGAATGCAGTATCTTGGAAAGCCAAATCAGTTCACTGGAGACTTCGGCGCCTATGCGATAAAAAAGCAGCGTGTCACAATAGAATCGTTGGAAAAGCTGGTGCGGAAATACTATAAGACGGAGGAAAAACAGCGCAGGATGCTTGAAATGATCCATAGGAAATTGGATAACCTTGCGGAATTAGGGGAGATGTTTTCGTCTTATAGTTACGATCAGCCGTCCATCGGCATATGGAGAATATGAGCCATATCAATTTATTGACACAGAGAAGGAATTTGAGAAAGCAGTAAAAAAATTATAATCAAAAGATATTGTGACAGTATACCATATTATTGCGTGAAATGCAGATTTTACGCAATAATATGGGTGAAAGAGAATAGAGGATTATTTTATGAGTGAATATACGGATACTGTACGAACACAGAATATACTGGCTTTGAGGGCGTTGCTGAAGCAAATGCCTCCTTTTTGTACGGATTATTTTAGGGGAATTGCTTCGTCAACATCTCCAAGGACACAGACTGGGTATTGCCGGGATATCTATACCTTTTTACAATTTGTTGTTATGAGAAATCCCATATACAGAGATTCCGAAATTAAGGATATTCCCCTTAAAGTCCTTGAGGAAATGACGCCGGCGGATATCGACGAATATCTGGAACATCTTAACTACTATATATTTGAAGGAACTGAATATAGAAACGGTGAATCTGCAAAAGCACGGAAACTGTCTGCCCTTAGTAATATGTACAGCTTCTTTAATAAACGGCAGATTGTTTCAAATAATCCCTTAAATGCCATTGAACGGCCCAAAGTTCATGATAAAGTAATCATTACACTGGATCAGGAACAGATATTTGATTTAATGGATGCAGTCGAAAGCCCGACTAATATGACAGACCGCCAGAAAAAGTTTCATAATCTTACCATGGCTCGTGACCGTGCTATTTTAACATCATTTTTGGGGACCGGAATGCGAGTATCAGAATTGGCCGGATTGGATGTTACAGATGTAGATTTTAATAATCAGACGTTCCGTGTGATCCGGAAAGGCGGAAATGAAGCATACATATACTTTGGAGATGATGTCCGGGACGCCCTCTGCTACTATTTGGGTATTCAGGAAGAACCAGAAAATACGAACGAAGAGATAAAACAACTATCCCCCAGGGATGCCCTATTGAAAGGCAATGATGAAGAGAAAGCATTATTTCTCTCGCTTAGAGGGAATCGTATGGCGGTCCGCAGTATCGAGGTTATGGTAAAAAAATACTGTACAATGATAAATACAAATAAGAAAATTACCCCTCATAAGCTTCGGAGTACATATGGAACAGCTTTATATAAAGAAACTGGAGATATTTATCTGGTAGCGGATGTTCTTGGGCATAAAGATGTAAATACTACCAAAAAGCATTATGCCGAGATGACCAATGATAATCGGAAACGTGCGGCAAATATTGTCCCTTTGAAAAAAACACATGAGAAAAGCACATAAAAAGAGGGTGGAATTTTAAAGATTACCATGTTATGATACATATAATATAAAGTATTAACACTATAAATGCAAATCATAATTCAGAAAGGATGTGGTTTAATGACCGTACAGCAACAGGTATGTGCACGCATTATTAACATGTCAGATGAAGGCGCTGCTTTTATTGAGCAAGTAATAAATAATATGAATCCTGTTTTTTTTATAGGAAAAAATAATTTAAAATCTACTACAGAGGCGATAGATGTATCAAAAAGAATCGGCGTTGGAAAGGGAATTATTGAAGAGCCAACTGATTTTGATAAATGGGACGAGGAAATTGCTGATTTATTTGAGGATATAAAAAAATGAATTATCTAGCAGACACACATATTTTAATTTGGGCAATAACAGATAGTCCTAAATTATCCAAAAAAGCAAGAGAAATATTGTTATCGGAAAATAATAATATTTATTATAGTTTTTCCAATGTATGGGAAATAGCAATTAAACATTCTCTTCACAAATCAAATATAACCTTTTCTTCTCAACGTTTTGAAGAAATGTGTAAATTAGCGGGATATTCATTTCTTGAAACAAAATGTAATCATGCGTTGGTTAATTTTTCATCAACGGCATTTTTAAATATAATTTTTACCTTTTCTTCTGCAAAAAACAGTTTGGTAAAATCATGTTCGATATCGAAGTCTGTCTGCGCTTTTATGGATATATCTTGGGCAATAACAAACTCGTCTTCTGTTAAGCGTTCCTTCATTTCAGATAAAAAAGGCAGATTGGATGCACCCTCATTATGCAAAATAAAGTTATCTTCCTGAACCGGTGCCTTATCCTCTGCTGATTCCACTGTCTGGATTTCCGGCTTTGCAGATTCTGCTGCAAACGCCGTCATACTTGAATGAAGTATTGTTGTGCAGCAGATTAAGAATGCCAGGGTTCCTGACATAATTCTTTGTTTTCTAATCATCGTTTTCCTCCTGATATAATAATGAAAAGGCAGGGAATATCCCTGCTCGGCTAGCCCTGCGGCTAAATAAATTTTTAAGTGCGGGAAATCTGCCTTTTTGTTTCTCTCCTCCTTTCTCCTGCAAGCCCCAAAAAAGCCAAAGGCAGACTGCTTCTTGATACCTGTTTCCAGGAATTGTACAAAAAGCCTTCCGCACTTTGGCTCGCTAAAAAAATATATCCTTATTATATAGAAAGAAACATGCTCTTTCAAATCCACAAAACGCCATATACTGCCAAATACATATTACAGCTGTCCTTCGAGGAAAACATATCTGATATTAAGACAACTTATCTGTTCCCCTGCCTTTCTCTTTTATTCTGTTGCCCATTCCATGTTTTGCGACATCTTCTCCTTATTCTTTCATTGAGCATTCCGGAGGGCTCTGTTAAGCTATGGGTATACGATATTGGATTTCAAAAGGACTTCCGACAAAATAATACAATAAGGAGAGAAATACAGATGAAAAAAGGATTATATGTCCCGGCATGCCACAAATATATCAGGAAAAGAGATGGTACTCCCGACCAGCAGCGCATATTCAACGTTGCAAAGTCTGCATTTAAAGCAAAATATCCTAATTAGAAATTAGAAGATAGGGAACTGATCAGTTTCTTAAAGGCGAACCATGTGATTCCGGAAGAAACGAAAGGGGAAGACTTGAATACGGAGCATCCGGAACTTTGTTTTACGATTATCTCCCAATATAAATGTAATTCAACCTGTCAATTATGTGCCTATTCTCCGCTCTTTAAAAACCAGTGGGAAATGCAGGAATCCATATTAATTGGTTATGCCCTGAGAAGCTGGAATAATTTACAGGCTCTCTTAGAATCCGGTCTTACCTGCCGCCACTTCCGGGCAATGATTCCCGTATCGGAAAAATCATCCGTCTCAGTAATACCTTTAAATCGGCTGGCTTTTGAATATATGGAAAAGGTGCCAAAATCACAATCGGATATGTTGTCCATCTCCGAAAATATCATCCATACCTTGAAACAGAATAATAAAAATAAGCTCTCTGCAGATGATTTTAAAATTGCAAAAAAATACCTTGATAATCTCTTCCTAAGTAATTATCATGCTTTGCCGCCGGAAAAGATTGAAAACATTTTGAAAAAATGCTTTCAGCTGCATTTCCGACCGGCTCCTGAGCCTTCAACACAACAGGAAAAACAGGAAGAAATTATGGAAGAAAGCCCTCTGCGCCTGGAGGGCCTGCTAGCAGGGAAATCTCTGACAACAGCGGGAAACAGAAATCCTCTGCAAGAAACTGCCAGTAAGAAAAAAATAACAGATGATAAGCGTGAAAAGGCAGTTCACACCTGCTATACGAAAGATATTTCATCTGTACTGATAAAACCAATTTCCGCTGCAGCTATGGAACGCCCTCCCCATATATGGCAGATAACCTATAAAGAGCTTCAAGATTTTCCGGCAGTAAACCTGGATACAGCAGACAAATGGCAGATGAGATTGTTTCTTGAAAAACTGCTAATGACGCCCTTGCTCCCTATGGAAACCTTGATAGATAATAAGGGTTCGTCATGGGTGCTTCTCTATGTTCAAGGCAAATTTTTTTATTATTCCAGCAGCAATCTGACCATATTAGATACCATACTGCCCTATATTGAAAAAAGTGCTTTCCGCAAAATCATTTGTTACGAGCCTTATCAATTGTATGAATACTTTTAAAAATGTGTGGCAGTGCCTTGATTAATGTAAGGTGGCAGTGAGAAAAAATAGCGGGGAAGAGCAAATAATGTTATATGTATACTTCATACTATAACATAAATGTAATACAAAAATCAGGATAACTGACCGTTTTGAGACATCTGGACAGCTCCTGATTTTTATATTTCTCCTACTATTTTAATTCATCGTAGACAAAACCGGCAATCAGTCCTTTTCTAATCGCTGAATCCTCTCTGCTCATACATATTTTATATGCCTCTTGATTGTCCATCCTATCTCTTTTCCATTCAAAATGACCCATTTCATACACAAAATACTCATCCTGACTCGTAGTAACCAGGAGCCTGCCACCATTTTTCAGCAGCATATAGAGATTCTGCATGATGAATTCCCGGTATGGATGGTAACACTGCTCATCAAAATATCTCAGTGAATATACCACTTCTATTTTGTCAGCATTCTCATCCCTGCAAAGCTTTAGAGCTGTTCCCTTTTTGGGCAAATCCTCAATAGACTCCGACATCCTCCTGAGAATATATAAGTGTTCCTTCGTCTCCTGATCCAAAATCTTATTATAGTTCGCTACTTCCCGAACAGTCTCAACCTCTTTCATAACGCGGATAATCCAAAAATCCTTTAAATCTTCTCCAGCCCAGTTCCATACATAAGGCTCTATTGTTTTCCAAAAGTCCATAATATCAAAGTAATGCTCATTGGGTTGTGCTGCCTTTTCATCTTTAAAAAAGAACTGAAGACATTCCTCTTCCTCTGTCTCCTTCCTCAGTACGCTTGAAAAAAAAGCATCAACAGATTCAATCGCATTTCTTACGCTGTTAAAATCCGTTTCTCCACCTAATTTACCAGTAAATCTTCCCGTCAAATCCATATTAATGTCTCCTGTACCTTTCATATCTGCGCCACAAATTGGTTGAAATTATATCAGATACCAATATACGATTCCAGCAGTTCCTGCTAATTACCATTATTTACCATATAAAAAGCAAAATTTTCTTTCCATCTATTTCTTTCCGGATATTTCTTTCGGCAAGTTGCAAAAAACACCTCAGACACAGGTAAATACGGCAATCCCCGCTATTTAGCTTAATTAAACATATCTATATTTTTACATCACGATTTCCTATCATTCCGCCAACTGCAAACATATATCTGTCTTTTTATATGGTATACCTTTATATGAATACTTTCAATAAAAAATATAAAATATCTCTTATTTTCGGAACCTCATGGATAGATTTTATTGTTTTACTGCTTAAATAGCCCTTGTAAAATTATTACTGCTTATTTGCCTGTCATCTGCAAATTAAATTCCATGAATAAAATGTATTCTGTGATAGAACTATAACTCATAGAATGATTAACTTTATAATTTTATTATAATATAGTTTTACAAAGGTTACAATGTACAGAAATACTTATATCAAAGGAGTACCCCCATCCATGGAGCTTAATTTTAAAGCCATAGGTAAGAGAATCAAAATAGCAAGACTTAAAACCGATCTGACTCAGGAAATTATGGCAGAAAAGATAGGAGTTACACCTCAGCATGTCAGCAATATTGAAACCGGTAATTCCAGCGTCAGCCTGACAACGCTTATTGCTATAGCAAATCTTCTAAAAGTGTCGGTCGATGAGTTGATATGTGATACGGTATTGAAAACTAAATATGTATTTAGCAAAGAAGCAAATGAAATCTTTAGAGATTGTAATGAATATGAGATACGCGTTTTGGTAGAAATACTGAAAGCGGCGAAATATTCCATGCGTGATGTGAAAATGTTTGAGGCCAGAATAAAAAATAATGAATAAAATCGAAACAAAGCCGACAGTAGGGAACTCCCTGCCTGTCGGCTTTGCTTATACCTCATCTTCCCAAATTTATTTTTCCTTTTCAGGCAGCAACGGTTTCACCCAGATTTCCATATACGCCATATCTTCTGCATCCCGGAAATACTTTTCTACCGAAAATGGTTCTGTAGTGAGGTTGTGCCGAGGCAGCCATGTGCTGAATAGATATTTGTTTGCCTGGTCAAGCTTCACCGTTACCAAGTCTTCAAAATTCTCCGCCTCGATTCTGCTGACAATATATTTGCCCGGCAGAAGTTCCTGCTTTACGAATCCCTCCGGCAGCTGCTCCGGCATTTTCTGGATCATTCCGCCCGCAAAATAATTGAACACCCCTTGTGCGAAATTTCCCATATGGGACATCCCTATTTCCACCCTGCCGTTGAGATTCGCTGCAAGCAGTTCTTTTTTCGCATGATACTGTTTCCAAAGCTGTCCTGGCACATCTATGCCGGTGCTTTCACCGACGGGTATTTGTCTGGAAATTTCAACTTCTGCTTCAAAGCCAAGATAAATTTCCGGTTTTTCCAACGTCTTTCTTTGGATCTCCAGGACGATACCGCCCACCACCAGCGGAACCCCTTCGTCCACCAGTACATAATTCATAGAAATTTCCGGCTTTTCAAAAGTATTAAGCATCGGTAAGGTCTTCCTGTATTCCTCCGGCGTAATCCCATATGTCTCCTTGAAAGCCCTAGTAAAATTTGCATGGCTTGAAAAGCCGTAGTCCAAAGCAATATCCAGAATCCTTCGGTCCGTATCCTTTAACCCCTCAACCACTTTTGCCAAACGGCGGAGTTTCGCATACTCCTGGACCGGTTTTCTGACCAGACGTTTAAACAGACGCTGATAATAAAATTGGGACAAGCCAACCATATCGGCAAGCTCCTCTGTAGAGATTTCTCCTGATAAATGTTCCTCGATATAATTCAATGACTGGTCTATAGTTTCCCATGCGTGCATTGCGGCACCTCCTTTATTTGATGCTCAAATCATACCACACTGTTTTTTATCAGGCTTTTCACCCTATGCCCTTTTTCATCACAGCTCCCACATACAATATTGCATGATGTCAGATATCAGTCCTGTTCTGCTCAAAGTTCCCGCAAATCTATGCGGTTATTCTTTCGATACATCAGACATGTTATCCCCAGAAGCAGCACACACAGAACAGCCCGATATCCCCCGGAATATCCTTCCGGAACCAGACAGGCGCCCGCGCCGCCAAGGATTGCAAGGACAGCCCCGCCCATGCCGCCAAGTACGGCTGAAGCGCTCTGTTTGACCACGCTTACCTCATTCTCCCAATCCAGAACCGGGAAATGCAGATTAACGGTAATCCCGTATACACAGGCAAACAGCAGGATCACCGCCGGAATCACCATCATCCAGAAGCTATCCTGTAATCCCGGCTTTAATGCAAGGAGCAGGAAAACCTCCGACACAAGGTAAAAAGGCAGAATCAGGATCAGATTCATCAAAAGCTTTGCGTCCAGGACTGTCCGTGCCGGCAGCGGCAGGCTTTTGGCAAGCCACCACTCCTTCCCTTCCATGGAAACAGATGTGGCTGCAGTTGTCATCATACAAAAAGTGCCTGCCTGAATATTCTAATGCTTGAGAGCCACCAATTTAAAGCTTCGGAGCCACTTGTAATTTAATGTTTGAGGGTCATCTAAGAATACTAGATATAGTATGTGCTATTTTATACCGCTTATTATATTGTTCCAGAATTGCTTTAGAACTGCAAGGGTAAATGCACTGCATTGCAGCCCTTGCAGTTCTAAAGCAATTCTGGTGTAGGGTAATCAAGCGGTTAAGGATAACCTTACTATGCCCGTGGTGTTACTACATATTGTGGTGGCTCTCAAGCATTAAAATATACAAAATCGGTGGCTCCGAAACTTTAAAACAGTGGCTCTCAAGCATTAGAATAATCATTTACGGTAATCGGGGGCATTACTACCTTCGGACGGCTTTTTGACGCATTCACAGATCCGTTGATCGCATCGCTTTCAGACCGCTGTACCTCTGAAAATGGCCGGCGAATCCCATTTTTGAAATGGGCGGCCCTGCCTCTTTCTCTGTCTACCATACTGATATTCTGGTCCCCGGTCAACAGGAACAGTTGGGCCAATGCCATTTTCCTGTTCGTAATGGTACTGGTATATTATCTGTCAATTACAGCTTACTGTACACCGTATAATGCCCTGATTCCGGAGTTGGGGCACAACCAGCAGGAACGCTTAAATATTTCCACTGTAATTTCTTTTACTTTTATTGCAGGAACCGCAGTCGCCTATCTGGCGCCGGTCATCTGGGGAACTCTGATCCCGGTATTTGGCCGTGTAGGTGCTATCCGCACAACATTCACAATTATGGCTGTCATCGCATTTTTCTGTATGCAGATACCGGTCTGGTCCATACGCGAAAAAGAATATGTCAATACCGTCCCTTCACAGGATACTGCGTTTTCTTCTCTTGTTTCCACATTCCGCAACGGAGAATTCCGGAAATTCGTAGGTTCAGACATCCTGTACTGGATTGCCATTACCATGTTCCAGACAGGCCTTCCGTTTTTCGTCACCAGCCTGCTGAAGCTTCCGGAAACAATGACCACGCTCTATTTTGTAGGCATGACGGCATTGTCACTGATATTTTATATCCCAATCAATAAGCTGGCGCCGAAGCTTGGCAAGAAAAAACTGATAGTTGTGGCATTTGTAATCTTTTCGTTATCCTATCTTTATACCGGATTCCTTGGAAGGATCTCGTTTATTTCCGCCAATGCGCAGGGCCTGCTCCTTATGATTGCGGCTTCGTTGCCCATGGCGGTCTTTGGAATCCTTCCGCAGGCAGTAGTCGCCGACATTGCCCAGAGCGATGCGAAGCGCAGCGGCAGCAACCGGGAAGGCATGTTCTATGCCGCAAGGACTTTTGCCTTTAAGCTGGGCCAGAGCCTCTCTATGCTCCTGTTTACAGCGGTTTCTACAATTGGGAATGCATCGGGGACTGGATACCGTATTGCAGCATTTTCAGCCGCATGCTTCTGCTTTTTAGGTGGAATTGTATTCCTGTTTTATGATGAAAACAAAATCAACCAGGATATACGGTAACTGTGCAAATGGTTACAAAGGAGATTCATAAAATGGATAAAAGAACAATTCATAATCTGATCATACCGGCAGAAAAATATGCGGAAAGGATGGAGTCGATGGTTCTGCCCTATCTTGCAGAGAGGAAAACTGAAAATTACTGTGAGCGGGAAAAGGGAAAAAAGATTTTTTACCTGCGCTGCCTTGCAGACCATCCGCAGGGGATTGTCATCCTGTCCCACGGCTATACGGAGACAACCGATAAGCATCTGGAAAATATCTATTACTTTCTCCGCGGCGGGTATCATGTCTTCATGCCGGAACACTGCGGACACGGCCGCAGCTACAGATTATGCAGTAATACTGAAGATTTTTCTCTGGTACATATTGATGACTATAAAAGATATGTAGAGGACCTGCTCTTCGTAAGCCGCATTGCGGCACAGGAATTTCCCGGCCTTCCCATATGCCTGTACGGCCACTCTATGGGCGGCGGAATCGCCGCATGTGCAGCCGCGCAGGATCCCCGGCTCTATTCCAGGCTTATCCTCTCTTCACCAATGATACGCCCAAACACTGCTCCGACCCCCTGGCCATTGGCATGCCTCGTTGCAAAGGTGTTCTGTATGGCCGGCAGGGAAGAACGCTATCTGCCGGGAAACCACCCTTATGATGGAACGGAGCAATATGCCGACAGTGCGTCCGCTTCTCAATGCAGATTCCTGTATTATCAGGAAAAACGCAGCAAGGAGCCGTTATTTCAGATGAACGCAGCCTCCTATGGGTGGCTTTGGCAGGCGCACCGGTTAAACCGTAATCTTCAAAAGAAAGCATGGCATCGGATTTCCTGCCCCACAAGGATTTTTCAGGCAGAAAACGAGACCTATGTTTCTAAAAAGGAACAGGAACGGTTTGTGAAAAAATTATGCAGAAGGAAACGTATAGATGCAAAGCTTATCCGGGTAAAGGGGAGTAAGCACGAAATCTTCAATTCCGATCCTAAAACCTTAGAAGCGTATTGGGATAAAATTTTATCATATTTCAAAGCATAACAAGCCGCCCCCATTTATGCGGAAGTTTTAGAACGGACAGTAAACCACCTACTGTCCGCTCCCCCAATATGCATCCAGCGCGTTCCTGTCTTTACTGACTACATACCCGCTGCCGCCGATTTCTTTTACATTCTCCACCATACTCACGATCAGCAGTGAATCCTCCGCGTCCTTTTCTGCGGTAAATACGGCGAACCAGCCGATCTCTGTCCCTTCGGTGTCCTCCACAGATGCCTTGATCTCTGCTGTCCCGGTTTTTCCGGCCAGCACGATGTCCTCACGATGTGCCGCATAGCCGGTTCCTTCCGGGTTGTTCACCACCTTTTTCATGCCTTCCAGAACCTGCGCTGCAGTTTCCACCGAAAAAATCTGCGGAAGCCAGATTTCAGCACCGGTATTGCTGCCCGCGTCCATGTCAGCTTCATCTTCATATACCAGCCGCGGCTTCAATGCATTTCCCCCATTACAGAACGCTGTATACAAGCCGGCCATATGCAGTGGGTTGACCAGGATCTGCCCCTGGCCATAGCCGCTGTCCGCAAGCTGAATCTCCGATTCGATATGCTCCGTATTGGAATACTGTGATGGGGGCATCACGATCTCGAAGGGAATCTGCTCCCCAAACCCCATGATGTTCAGCTCTCGTTCCAATACATCTGCACCAATCCCCAGCGCCGCTTTTGCAAAGTAAATATTATCCGAATAGATCAGAGCATTTTCCATGGTCACAGGCTCATACGCATGAAGCGTCGTTATATAATAGTCTCCCCAGGTAGCGTCCTTCTGCCAGCTCAGCCCCTCATTTCCAAAGTCCTCCTGCCAATCGACCGCACCTGTTTTCAAACCGATGGACGCAATGACCGGCTTTAACGTAGACCCGGGACACCAGATCTGCCGGAAACGGTTCAGCAACGGTTTTCGTTCATCCTCATTGAGGGCATTCCACCGGGCATCAGACAGACCCAGGATAAATTCATTGCTGTCAAAGGAGGGTGTACTGACCAGTGCCAGTACCTCTCCCGAGCAGGGATCCATCGCAACGGAGCAGCCTGGATCTTCCTGGAACTGCTGATACAAAGCTTCCTGGAGCTGCGTGTCGATGGTCAGCCGGACGTCCTGCCCGTTTTTCACCGGGAGATTGGCCAGTACAGATTTTTTGCTGCCATCCTCCCTTTCTATATAAATGCTGCATCCGTCCTGCCCCTTCAATTCCTTTTCAAACAGTGCTTCCAGGCCGCTTTTGCCGATCACGCTGTTTTCGTTGTAACCCTCCCCCGCATGCTCCTCCAGATCCTCGGCGGTCACATTTCTTACATAGCCGGTCAGATGCCCGGCTGCAGCACCGAATGGATATGTCCGCACCTCCACGTCGCTGATCATGACACCCGGGATGGCAAGCAGTACATCTTGCCGTGCTTTCTCCGCAAGCACATCTTCCTTCGGATCCAGCGCCATCAGATCAAGCTCACTGACCTTCGGAACCGTTTTGAGCGGAACGAAGGAATCCTCCGTCACCCAGGCTGCGTCCAGACAGTTCCGGATTGTTTCCGGATCCATGTCCAACAGCCTGGATAACTGATGTAAGGCATTTTCCCGATCCTCCAGCCTTCCAGGTACGAGTCCCACTGATGAGGCGGTTCCAGGCCCGGCAAGCATCCGTTCATTCCGATCCAATATTTTCCCCCGCTCTGCCGGGCTTGATTCGATACGCACCTTGTCTTCGGAAGCCAGTTCCGGGAAGATCAGGCCGTCATGCCAAATGATTTTATATCCATCCTCCGTATCTGTAAATTGCATTTCGTTTTCAAACCGGAGATTACCGGCAAGGGTGTCAAAGGACATCTGGTAAGCTACGCTATCCTGTTCCCTGCTATTATTTCTGTCATTTTCCAGAACCTCGACCCGGACATTTTCAATCTCTATTCCCTCATAAATGGCAGAATTCCGTTTTATAAAAGCTTCCTTGTCCGTATATGCGGAATGGGCCGGATCCGTCATCCGGTACATTTCCTCATAATTATGCTGCCCAATCTGTTCCATATATCTGACAAGAAGCTCTTCCGGCGTCTCCCGGCCGCTGCCCCTCATGAAATAAACAATCCCGCAGACTGCTGCAAATGCTGCGGTTACAGACAGGACAGCCGCAACGATGTGGATACGCTTTTTATTCCTTTTGTAAGGCTGCCTCCTTTTCCTTTCCATATCTGCCTCCATCCTCCTGAAAATATTCCACCTGTACGGTTGGATGTTCCATTGCGTCTGTAGATACAATACCTTTTATTTCATATATCTTACACCTGTAGTATTTATGTGTCAAGAAAATCAGAACTCATTATTTGTTCAACCAACGCCAACAACGCTTTTGATGTAGTCCGGGGAATCCGGCGTGATTTTCAGTTTCTTCCGCAGATTGCTTACATGGTTATTGACTGTCTTACAAAAGTAACTTCTTTCCTTTTGAATAGAGCGAATTCCAATCCATCCCTATTTTCCTCCTTAGCTTTTATTTTTCAGCGACAGGGGCTTAACCCAAATTTCCATGTAGGCCATATCCTCCGCATCTCTGTAATACTTCTCTGCAGAGAAGGGCTCTGTGGCCAGACTGTGGTGCTGCAACCATGTACCAAAAAGGTACTTGCTGGCCTGATCCAAAGCTACCGTCACCAAATTCTCAAAATTTTCTGCTTCGACTCTGCAAACGATGTATTCTCCTGCCGAGAGTTCTCTCTTAACAAAACCATCTTGCAGCCGGTCCGGAATATTTTGGACAAGGCCGCCTGCAAAATAAGTGAAAAGGTTTTGTGCAGTACCTTCCGCATGGGACATTCCCATTTCAACAGTAGTATTTAGATTGGCTGCGATTGAAATTCTGTTTCTTCAAAACAGAAGATAGCTACTCTCGCCAGCGCTTCTGTCATAAGTCGGTTGCCTTGATAGGCAGTAGAAAGGCGAAATGCTACTTTTGCCATGCGGCCATTTTCAATGAGATACACCCACATATCCCCGATGACTTAGGCTTATTCTGCGCATAATCCTGTAATTTCATAAGCCACCTCTTAAAATTTGAATACCTGTCCCCAATCAAAATAGCCGGACTCTTCTGTACTTTTCGGCCATTCGCTGCACCATACGGGAACACCAGGCGTTTCAACTCGGTCAAAACTCGGAGTGTAGGGCTTGATGTCAAGCACGGGCGTATTGTCATTTGCGTCAATGAATGTAACACGAATCATGCCGTTACTGAAATCAATGTTAATAATTTCGGACGCTGTTAATGCAATAGGATTCGGACGCGCAGGAGATCGTGTTGCAAATACACCCATGACTTCGGGCGCACCTTTATAGGGCTGTTCTGTCTGTAATTCATTCCGGTCTGCGTCGTTGTCGCAATCGCTGAACCACCAAAGGACATTGATGTGGCTGAAGCCCTCTAAGGCTTGCAGTCCGGGAATGTACTCCGGCTCTAACTGAATAAATGTTCCATTTTCATCATTTTTTACTTTGCCAATAGCTTTTAATTGATAGGTCATATTTTTCCTCCTTGCTTTTGTTGGTAAAACCAGTATAAGACCTCACATCATGTGAGATGCAATAGGGAAAAATAAAAAACGCCCTACATTTTTAGCAGGACATTTCAAAGTCTATACAATCATGCGTGTTCCAGCGGAATCTGAAGCTCAATCAAATATTTTTCAGAGTTATTCTCATTCCACGGACCTCTATGCACGATTTGGCGCATCGGGTTAGACATTTTGTATTCGCTGTTTGTCTGCAACCATTCGGCAAAGGTAAGGTAGGCACCTTTTATATTTGCAAAATCGCCATAAACCATTGTGCAAGCCATATACGGGACTGGTTCTGTCATGTGGAAACAAAACGGCTCTTTTGTCTTTCCCATTTTCTTTACCGGGGCGCATAGCTCAATATCAACATCTGTCTCTCGAAATTCTGTATCGTAATAAATGGAAAATGTATTGCCCGTTATTTCTATTTTTTGCGCACCTGTAAAAGTAGAAAGTTCTTTCCATAAGTCGCCCTCGGAATAGTAGTTTGGTACAATTTTCCGCAAGGATAGCACCTGATACGCGGGGATCGACTTAACGAAGATGTTATAGTGCAGTTCTCCTTTACCACCCTGTATTTCACTTTTTGCAAGTTCGATCTTCCGCAGTTTTTCTCGTTCGGTCTGTATTGCATTTTCTATCTCTATGCGCTTTTTGTCAAGTTGTGCAAGAAGTGATTGCTCGTCCATCGTCAGGGCAAGCGCAATTTCCGAAACATTTAGTCCACTATCCCGCAAATACAGAATCTTATTTAGACGCGGTATTTGCTTTACTGAATACAGTCGGTGTCCCGTCCACTTGTCAACCTCTGCCGGTGTCAGAAGTCCTACCTCGTCATAGTAGCGAAGCATACGAATAGATACCTGCACCAGCTTTGAAAATTCACCTATTCTAAACATTTTATCACCACCTATCTATCATTATATCCATAGTTTTTGATACTTCAAACAGAAATTCGCATTAAGTAATATAGATTTATTTTGGCTAACTGATAGTGATGTGGCGCTTTTTCAAATACATTATCTCTTTTTCTTGTGTAGCTTTAAATCAATATTTTTCGTTGCCGCTGCATCCTGTAGTAATCCAGCAACAAAAGCGCTTTTTTCTTTGAGCGTCAGTGTTTCCATATCAGGTTGACGGTCGATTTCTTTAAGTACCGTTTGCAGTTCTTGCAACTCCAGCAGGTTGACGGCTACGCAAAAGAGTGTCTTTTTACGGCCATCATTATATTGGGATAGGAAAATCCCCAGAATGTTGGCCTTTTCCGCCTGCTCTGCATTATAAGCGTCTATTCCAAGGCGTTTGGCCTTTTCCATATCGGATTTTCGATTTCGATGTGTTATAAAGGAATCAAAATCGTCAATATGATCGTATTTTTCGCAAGGGTATTCGCTGCATTGGAAACAGTATTGGACACTGTCGTGCTCCATGCTGCACCTTGCGATTTTACAAGACTGGTTCCCCTCACCGCCACCGCAGCCAGGACAATATTGATTCAAAAACATGGGGCAAAGCCCACAATTCAAACCGCAGAGGGAAAATAATTTGTTTTGCCGGTTAAATCCTTTCATGGAGCCTCCTTAAGCAGCCTACCTGCAAACGGTTAGGATAAGCTTTAATAATACTTGACCTAACACAGTAGGAAATTTGAAAATTAAAACTCATATCTTGTACCATGCGAGAGCAACAGGCCATCTGTCAATTCCACACGCAGAATGATGGTGTTTTCATCGTTAAAATCAGTATGACCGTTATCAATCCATTCAGCAAAGACTTTTTTCAGCTTTTCAGCAATTACACAATTCTCTTTTTTCCCGAAATAACCCAGACAGACGCCGTTCCCGTGTGCTGTAAACCACTCGCCGGCGATTGCAACAACAGGGTTATCTTTTATATGCTTCATTTTATTTGAGAGTGCATGGGTAATGACATAAAATGCTCCATTTTCGTAATAGGCATTGACGTATCGCACATAAGGCGTTGCATTTTCCGTTGTTGCTAATGATATAATCGTATCTTTCCCGAAACGCTCAATCATGACCTGTTCTGCTTCTTGACTAAATTCTTTCATTGAATTATTCTCCCTTCAAATTACATTTTCCATATCTATTCAAAGTCCTGACAAACTGGAATGATAGACTTTACTTGCTCAAGAACATTATCAGTGCCTTTGATACCCAGCATAGGAATATTCAAGTTTTCCGCATTTATTCTATTGCTAAGTTCGCTCATAAAAATACCTTTACCGCTTATCTCTTTGTTAAAATCTGATGTGGTTTCAACACCGCAGTTCGGCGAGCGATTTGCACCAATAATCCCGATTATCTCATTGAACCATTAGCATTTTGTAAGATTCCGCTTTTTGCATTTCCTTACAAATACGGGTATTTTCAATAACGACAGGAACATCTGCCCCATCATTGTTTTCTCTATTAAACCCTAACCCGGATAAACCGGAAAAGTTTTTTGCATTTCCTCCAAATTTCAAGTACAATAAAGAAAACTATTGGAGGATGTGTTCATGTTACTTACGGATAAATATGCTGACAAAATGAATGGTATCATCACTTGCTATGACCGTATGATCATCCAGGGCTATATCCCCGGATGGAGTTATGCGGAAGGTATGACCAGCTATTTAAAAGCCAACAACATCCGTATTTTTGATTTTTCTAGTTTCTCCCAGCCTCTTACGGAACAGGTTCGTGCCAATGCCCAGCGTATTGCAGATGAAAACGGCATCCAGATTGAGTTCATCCGGAAACTCCGGGCGTTCCGAAAAGATGACCGCATCCAGGAGATCATTCAGAAAACCGGTAAGTCTGAGGGGCTGATTCATATCTTTTCTGCCATGGAACAATGCAATACTTATAAGCCATGGCATGATAAAACAACCGGAAAAACATTCCTTAAGTTTGACCAAAGCAAATGTCTCCATTATTATTTTTATTTTATAGATAAAGAACTCGGCTTGTGTTATCTCCGGGTCCCCACCTGGGCTCCCTTCCGACTACAGTTCTACATGAACGGTCATAATCTTCTGGCCCATAAGCTGCAAAAGAAAGGGATCACTTACCGTATGCATGATAACGCCTTCCTTGAAATCTCAGATGTCGAAACTGCCCAGAAACTATCTGACAGAATCAACCCGGAAGGTCTCCATAAAATCCTGGATGTATTTGCAAAACGCTACTGTCCCATTGCGGAATCGCTCGGTCTCGGCTACACTTGGACAGTCCAACAGATTGAGTGCGCAACCGATATCATGTTCAAACAGGCCTGTGACCTGGAGCCCCTTTATGATGAGATCATCCGGACGGCAATCTTTACGGTAAAGCCGGATAACATCGCTGCATTCCTGGGACAGCGCATTACCTATAACTGTAAGAAAGAAGTCGGTACAAACTATAACCAGCGTATTCTCGGTACGAGAATCAAACACCATATGGGTGATGTATCAATTAAAATGTATGATAAATTTGGCTGTGTCTTACGGATAGAAAGTACTTGCAATGACATCGGGACTTTTCGTGTAAAACGGAAAGTGGAACACAGGGACGGCAGTTCCACAGAACAAAAAGCGCCTTTGAAAAAAAGTATTTATAGCCTGTATCAGTTATTCACAATCATGAAAGCCGCCAACTACCGGTATCTGGAATTCGTATCATCCTTTGATGACCACAGCGGCGGAAAGAAGAATCTTACAAAAGCAACAGAGGCTGTTAAGGAGAAAGGCCGTTCCTACCGTGGGCTGAACTTCTTTTCCCCAAAAGATCTGTTGGTACTGGAAGTGATCAGCCGGGGCGAATACATGACTTTTGGAATGCAGGGAAAGGATATCCGCCGCCATCTGGAGGATATCAGTCCGTCTGCCATGTCGAGAATTTTTAAGCGGCTCCGTCTCCATGGGATTATTGAACGGGTTCAAGGAACTTATAAGTATTTTACAACAGCTTACGGCAAAGAGGTCATTGCGGCAGGATTAACCGTTAGAAACCTTGTGCTTATACCAGCATTGGCATAAGTGTTTTTCTTATGCAGAAATTTTGCCATTTTGCGTCAAAAAATATTTATAAGTGGCCTAAACAGCAAAGTTCAGGACATGGCACAATGCGCTATAAAAATAACTTTTTTGCTTCGACCGTCCTCAAACATAAATTTTCCTTTTTTTAAGCCCGAATTTGTTTTTGTTGTGTTACTCTCTGATAAACTGGAAGTTAGCAAATAATTTCCTGACGCTCGCCCTGAATCAATACAATTTGACCATCAGACAATTCTATCGAATCGCTGTTAGATATTTTCCCGCAAGGATTTCCTGTTTCAGCGTGTGGTATCAGCGGATTTATTAAATAGCCTAATCCATCAGCAAAATTTCCTGCGGCAATCATACTTCCTGCACTAATCCCCAAATATACCAAACCATTCTCTATTGCTTGTTTTAAAGGTTTTGAAAACCCTGTTCTGTTTACTTCGCCTAGAAGTACTGAGGCATTTCCACCGCAAAAAACAATCGTGTCATACTGAGAAAGTTCTTCAACATTCATTAAACGAATCTGTGTGGGTATATCATCAACATAGCTTGAATACGTCCTTTTATATCTGTCGGAGAGCAGAAGTGCTAAATCATATATAAAGATATTACTTATAGGTATCCCCATACTCATAAGTCGCTCCAAGCATACGATAATGCCCTCTCTTGCGCCATCATTTCCGATTGCAGCAGATGGAACAAAAATCACTTTTGTATTTTGGGGTTCTTTGCCGATACATTTCCAAAATAACTTAGTAGTCTTTTCATTCAAACCACTTGAACTTAAAAAAAGTGTTCTCATTGACCTTCCCTTTATCTCTTTGTAATAATTTTTAATAGTGCTACTTATTGATTATTTCTCTATTGAAACAAATGGTGGAAAACTATCAGAACTCCTCTGTGCGTCATCCACTGTAAGCTTCAGATACCGCCTGCATGTTACGTCCAGCTGATCAGCGCCAATCTCTTCAATCAGTACGCCGTCCCGTAAGATACCATACCTTGTCGCAATCTTTGACAGTTCCCCTAAAATATGGCTTGAAATCAATACCGTCACATGTTCCTCCCGATTCAGTTTTAATAACAAATCCCGGATTTCCCTGATACCAGATGGATCTAATCCGTTTATTGGCTCGTCCAAAATCAAGAAATTGGGCCTTCTTATCAGGGCAATGGCTAATCCAAGACGCTGTCTCATCCCCATGGAAAAATTCTTTACCTTTTTCTTCCCGGCCGATTCCAGCCCTACAAGCTCCAGCATACGATCTGCGACTGCCTTATCTGCAATGCCCAGATTCCTCCGGATGATTTCCAAATTATCCTTTGCGCTTATGCCGGGATAACCGCCCGGTTCTTCAATCAGGCTTCCGATATACGCTCTCTGCTGCTCTAAATCTGTTTTGCCGAAGAGCTCCATCTGTCCGCTATCCGGTGAGGCAAGCCCCAGCACCATACGCATGAAAGTAGTTTTTCCTGCGCCGTTCTTCCCAATCAGCCCGTATATGTCTCCCCGGCGCACTGTTACGCTCACCTGATTTACGGCTATGCATTTCCCATAGGTCTTTGTCAGTCTTTCTGTCTTTAGTATATCGCTCATATTGGCCTCCAGCTTTTCTTATCTTCATTCCAGGCTCTGCAAGATGTATTATCTTATCATTTATATGCACCTATTACAATGAACTGGGCCAGTTTTGCAGATTAAGGGGCGGTTTTTGTACTCAAAAAGCAGCCACCCAGGCATAGAGCAGCCGCTTCTTCCTCTAATCATCTTTCTTATTCCTACGGTCAACATAAGTAAGAATTACAAAGATACATGAAATAATTGATACAACCTCCAAAATACTCATACACAAGCCTCTCCTTTCTCTACCGTTCTGTTTCCAACAATGGTATAATGTCTGTACAGCTATAACCTTTGCTTACGCATATACTGTAATATATTTGAGAAGTTGGATTCCAGTCAGATTATGGTTGGATTTCTAAACCTGACGAAAGGAGAAAATCTCATGGCAGATATCATCACCACTTCCGCTTTCCTTCGTACCTTATTAATGAAATGCATTGGCACTGTTATGATTGAATGGGAACAATGGGATTTCCCCCAGCCCTCCTTTGACAGAGGCTATTTTAATGACCGGCTCAAGCGCCCAGTTCCGGTAAATACCCTCACACGCCAGAGGCTGAAACGCCTTTTTGAAAATGTTTTTTCTCCCGATAACCGTAAAGGAAAATTTCAGGAGCCACAGGCAGTTGAAGCGGCAAATGCCTTTATTTCCCTTGCAGAAAAATATTTTCATATCAATCTATCCGTCTGGGAAAATAATTATACAACAGACAATAGTACCAGCCGCTCCCATCTGCTTTCCTGTCTTGATGTGGTTCTGGGAACGATAGAAGGGACCGAGTTACTGCCGTCAGAAAAGATTGCTGATTCCCTAAATAACTATATGACAGAAATCCATTCTGCCGAAAATATGCCTGCTCCCACATATCCAAAACTGCTGACCCCTGCCCCCTGCCAGCAGGCTTCCAACTTTTTTGGCCGCCAAAATACAACCTCTTTCCTGATGGAGCAGTTACTTTCCGGACATTCCTGTTACTTGCATGGGATAGGCGGTATTGGTAAAACCGAAATTGCAAAATCAGTTCTGAAACAGATTCTAAGTATGACCTCTTCCAGTTATGGTTTTACCCACATTGTATGGGTGAATTACACAGATGGAGATTTCGCCCTTTCCCTCGTGCGCGCCCTGAATCTGGATGGGACAATCAATAACATGGAACAGGCATTCCAGAAGGCCGTTTCCATCATAAACCAATACCATGAAAATCTGTTGCTTATTATAGATAACGTAGAAAATGCTGATGATGAGCACCTGCTTGGACTCTGCGGATACCTTAACTGCCGTTTTCTGATTACGAGCCGCTGCGAGGGATTCCCGTCTTTTACCAAAATACCTGTCCCGGCGCTCTCTGAGAACGATTGCATGACTTTATTCTATTCCTATTACTTTGGCCAAAAAGACGATATCATGCTTAAGAAAATTATACAGCTTGCAGACCGCCATACCGTTACCATTGAGCTTCTTGCAAAAATTGCAGATTCGGAGGAAGTTCTCTTATATGAATTCTACGATTCTCTGGTTCAATGCGGCTTCCACATCAGTGCCGAAGAGGTGACTACGGCTCATGAAAAGATGCATTCCGAAGGCCGGATAATCGAACAGTTGAAAAAACTCTTTGCCGTGTATGGCTGCAGCCCTGAATGTCGCCCAGCAAACTAAAGTTCCTATCTCCCGCACAAAAACATCGAATTAAAATCTCATCTTCTTAATACTGTCTATCAGAGCGCGCTGTAGGAAACGGCGCATTTTCCTCTTGACCATTCCTGCCTGTTCCGATATAGTTTTTTTGGAACAAAAAAAAGAGAAAGAACACCAACCTCCTACAGTTTGTTCTTTCTCTCACACCAGCGTGCCTGCCATATACGGGATCATGTCCCACTCGTGAGGCTTTGGCACTACCGACATATACTATGATAAGAGAAAACTCCCTATTTTGCAAGCTGATCCATATAAAAACTTCATCAAAAGCACTATTTGAGTCTTTCATGGTTGGATTCCGTCCCCATCTGCAGACCTGTCCCTTCTGTGGGGCAGCAGGCAGCTGCAAGATCCATGCCTATTATGACCGTTCCCTGGTGGATTTCATAGATGGCGCCCCTGTCCGACACAGCCTCTGCATCCTTCGCCTCATCTGCACCTGCGGCCATACCCATGCCATCCTCCCGGATTTCATCATCCCCTATTCCGGCTACGGCCTGTTCTTCATCCTCCGTGTCCTGGCAGAGTATTTCCTGCACCTCTCTACTATAGAGGGCCTCTGCAGGCGTTTCTCCATCACCCTTTCCCAACTGCACCGTTTTCTGGAACTCTTCCTGGTGCAGAAGGAAGAATGGCTCGGGGCACTTTCCTCTATGGAAGTCTCTTCCCTCTCCTTCCTGAAGACACTGTTCTCCCAGCCCTCCTATTCTGATTTTGCTTCCGCCTTTGTCCGCCGTTTTGCAAAATCCTTCCTCCAGTCCCATAAAAATCCGGCGTCTTACTGCCAACAAGTGTTCGGTCCCTGAACTGCTTTTCCACGACCACACGACCAGGCATGGTCTCCCTGAGGAAACTCCTTTATAATGGCAGAAAACCATTTAAGGAGGATATTTTTATGGACAACAAACAAAAGAACCTTTCGGACGCTGCCGCCATGGCACAGTTCCGGCTTGCCCTCATCGCACCGGTCATCCATGGCCTTTATCCTGATGCGTCCAGAAATGCCTATTACCAACGCATCACCGAGAACCCGCTCACCCTGCCTGATGGTTCCGCCTTCCGCTACAGCCCCAAGACTATCAGCAAGTGGGTGTCTCTCTACCAGAACGGCGGCATCGATGCACTTATGCCCCGGGAACGCTCCGACAAGGGCGGCACACGGGTCCTGACGGATACAGCCATCGAGGAGATCTACCGGCTTAAGGAAGCTTTCCCAAGGCTTAACTCCACGCAGATCCACCGCCACCTTGTGGAAGAGGCGTTCATCCCTGCCTCTGTCAGCGTGTGTGCTGTCCAGCGTTTTGTAAAGAAACATGACCTGAAATCGGCACGTAACCCGAACATGCGGGACAGGAAGGCTTTTGAAGAGGACGCCTTTGGGAAAATGTGGCAGGCTGATACCTGTTACCTTCCATATATCACAGAAGACGGCCTGCGCAGGCGGGTCTACTGCATCATGATCATCGATGACCATTCCCGGTTCCTGGTGGGCGGCGGGCTCTTCTATAACGACTCAGCTTATAACTTCCAGAAAGTGCTTAAGGATGCTGTGGCTGCACATGGAATCCCTTCTAAGCTCTATGTCGATAACGGTTCCAGCTACTCGAACGGGCAGCTTTCCCTCATCTGCGGCTCCATCGGAACGGTCCTTTTACATACAAAAATCCGGGATGGCGCATCCAAGGCTAAGATAGAACGCCAGTTCCGGACACTCAAGGAAACCTGGCTCTATACCCTGGATCTGGATTCCTTAAGCTCCCTGGCACAGTTCAATGGACTCCTTAAGGATTACATGCGCTCCTATAATACTTCCCTCCATTCCGGCATCGGCACTACACCCCTTTCCCGTTACCAGCAGACCCGCGCTTCCATACGGACACCTGCGTCCAGGGAATGGCTGGAGGAATGTTTCCTGAACCGCATTACAAGGAAAGTGAATAAGGATTCTACCGTCTCCATCGACAAGGTATCCTATGACGTCCCTATGCAGTTTATCTCATCAAAAGTGGAGATCCGCTTCCTCCCGGATGACATGTCCTCCGCCTTCATCCTTTACGAAGGGGTGCATTATCCCATCCGCCCTACGGATAAGAATGAGAACTGCAGGACGAAGCGCAACAATACACCTGGCATCGACTACTCAAAGTTAGGGGGTGGCTGTTGATGTTCCGTTCTTACTATGGATTGTCTTTCAATCCTTTTGACAAACAGATGGCCCGGGAAAAAGACCGTTTCCTTTCCAGGGACATCTCTGAGATGCTCTCCCGGCTGGATTACCTCAAGGATACCAGGGGCATTGGTCTGTTCACGGCACGCCCGGGCATGGGGAAGTCTTTTGGACTCCGCTGTTTTGCAAAGGGGCTCAACCCGAACCTTTACCATATGGAGTACATCTGTCTTTCCACCGTAAGCGTCATGGAGTTCTACCGCCAGCTCTGCTCTGTACTGGGAGTAGAGCCTAGAGGCGGCAAACCCGGGATGTTCCGGGCCATACAGGAGCAGATCCTCTACCTTTACCGGGAAAAGAAGCAGCCCCTTCTTCTGGCCGTTGACGAGGCCCAGTACCTCTCCACAGGCATCCTGGAGGACATTAAGATGCTCATGAACTACGGCTATGACTCCCTGAACTGCTTTACGCTCATCCTGTGCGGGGAACCGCACCTGAACAATACCCTGCGCAAGCCTGTCCACGAAGCCCTGCGCCAGAGGATCACCGTGCATTACAACTTTACCGGGCTCACAGATTCAGAAGTGGCGCAGTATGTACTCCACAAGATCTCCTGTGCGGGAGGCTCTGCCTCCATCATAGAGCAGGCCGCCCTTTCCGCTGTCCACAGCCATTCCCAGGGGAATCCGCGTCTGGTGGATAACCTGATGACAAATGCCCTTACCCTTGGCGCACAGATGGAGAAGAAAGCAATTGACACGGAAGTCATACTTGCCTCCGTCAGCAGCCAGAATCTTGGATAGGGGGTGTTGTTTTTGGAATACAGATGTTTTTTCAGGGATGGTTCCCGCATAGAAACCTGGACAGGGGAGATTATCCTGCTGCGATGGCGGCCTGGATGGTATGAAGCTGAGATGAATGGACGGGGGACATACTTCCACATCCTGGCCGGAGTGCATAAATACGGAAACTACCTGTGCATCCCGAACCATGATGTGGGATGTGAACTATCCGATTTTTCTGATATTTTCTGGAATGAGGGGCGGATCAGCAATCTAATGCGGAAGGTAGATGCCGTAACTGTTGCTGCCGGTTTGGCTTATCTGCCGACTCTGGCTGACAAACAATAAAAAATCCAAATACATCATGTGGCTATGGATCTCATAATGGGATTCATGGCCTTTCGATTTCGAAAGAAAAGCTATACCAACAGCGTGCTGCATTTTCGGCGGTATTATGCATTTGTAGACAGCACTGCGCAGTCAATGCGAAAAAGGTTGGAAAAATAATTTGCCGTTTATGTCTCCCTCAATTCGCCGTCCAACACCCTGAAGCACAGCATTTACTGATTCAGATTTCGACCATCCCCAATATCCAGTTCGGATTTGAAAAAGCGAAAAAGTGGTTTGACTTAAAAAACCGTACCCCGCTGAATCAGTTAGCCAAAAAAGGCTGGATAAAAAAAGAACCGCTTTATGACAATGGCCGGCAGCATTATCTCTATTACATGCACTCTGTTATAGCATCCGCAATCCGCGCCCAATTTACAGAGAAGCTTTATCAGGCATGTCAGAGCTTCATTTATGAAATTACATTGGAAATGAAGGAAATCCGCTCCCAGAATGACGCGGCTAAAAAGGAATTGATTCAGTTCAGCTGGTCACTGAATGATATTTTCCAGGGGCAGTTCCATTCAGAAAACGACTGCGGCTTTCTGTGGGCTTTGGCTGAAATCTATCGGGATATTGGTTATTATAAACGTGCCGTTCCCCTGCTGGATCTGCTTTTTAAGCTTTATACAGAGTTGTACGGAGATGACTGTATCCAGCTTGGTTCCGTCTTCAACAGCAAAGGGATGATTGCATATAACCTGTCCCATTTTGATGCAGCACTGGATTTTTATCAAAAAAGCCGTGATATTATAGATGAACATATTACCCCTGAAGCAGTTTCTTCCTTGGCAAAAATAGAACTTGCAAAACTTGACCTGAATATTGGAAAAACATAATCACCAACCCCCACTTCAAGTGGGGGTTTGAAAAACGCCCCCAAGGGCTCTGTTACTGCTCGCCTAAAAGGCGGGTGTCGCAAGCGTATATTACTTGCTGCCGCTAAAAAGCGGCTCCTTCACTTTCTTCTTTCCGGGATTCTTCTGACTGTTCCCGGATGTATTTCTTTATGGCATCCTCTGTTACATTTCCTACTGTTGCCACATAATACCCTCTTGCCCAAAATGCCTTATTCCACTTACTTTGTTGTTCCGGATGCCTGTCATATATCATCAGCGTACTCTTCCCCTTCAGGTATCCCATAAAATTTGAAATGCTTATCTTGGGCGGAATGCTCACGCACATATGCACATGATCGGCACACACTGCGCCTTCTATAATTTCTACTCCTTTGTATTTGCATAAGGTACTTAATATCTCCCGTACATCGTATTTCAACTGACCGAATAATTTCTTTTTTCGATATTTTGGTATGAATACAATATGATACTGGCATTTCCATCTCGTGTGTGATAAACTTTTACTGTCCATTTGGACCGCCTCCTATTCTTGAGATTGGCTTGCGACACCTTTCTCATTTTAACATAGGAGGCTTTTTTATAATATCCTCTTCGTCACAACCTACTCTATTCTCCCCAGCATAGCTGGGGGATTAGCGATTTCATTTAAAGACCGATTATCACAAGGCAGGTACGTTCTTTGACCGTGCCTATGACGTGCTGCTTTTGGAAGAAGGCAGGGAAAGCCAGCTTACACAAAACGCCCTTGCACATAAGGCAATGTTTTTAGAGGATACCGGCCACTTGCTGGAAGCAGAAAATATATATGAAGAAATATATAATCAGAGCAAAGCAGACACGGATGATTATGATACACTGTTGCTGCGCGCCTCCGTTGCTCATCATATCGGGAATATATACTCGGACTATTCCCCTGATAAAGCAATGCCTTTCCTGATGGAAGCGAAAGATATTTTATGGAATATCCTTTCCCCTACCCACCCGGATACCCTGGATGTCCTGAATTCTATCTGTTCTCTTGAACTTACGACAAAGGACAATTACCCGGAAGTCCTGTCTGACCTTCAGCATCTGCTGGAATTATTCATAAAGGCATACGGACCAGATGACCCGCAGGTAGGAACCATCCACAACAATATCGGACTCTGCTTTTATTACATGGGACAGCCTGCGGAGGCTGTCAGGAATTACAGAAAAGCCATACAGATCAACATATCTGTTTATGGCGAAGACCATCCCTCAACAGCATATATTTATAATAACATCGGCGCGGCATATTCAGAAACAGAACATCCTGAAAAGGCTATTCCGGAACATGAGCATGCCTTAAAAATCTATGAAACGGCATATCCTGACAAACTCAATCTGGATTTTGCCCTTACTCACGCAGATCTTGCAGGCGCTTATTTATTGGAGGGAAGCGGGGACAAGACAATGGAACATCTAAATGAAGCATTTGACATATATCAGAAAATGCTTCCGGAAAATGCGCACCAGCTCATTTATCCATACTGTACCCTCGCCAATCTCATGACCACACTGGGAAACTATGAGACTGCCATTACCAGCTATTCTCACACCATCTGGCTCCTGCTTGAAAATGGTTATACGGAGGATTCCCCTGCGGTTCAGGAATTTGCTGTCAAAATAAATGATTTACAGCAAATACAAAACAGCGAGGAACCCGATAGCAGTTTATAAGTTTTTATTATTTCTTATACCAAAACGGCGGCTTTTATTTTTATAAATTCAAGCTGCCTAATACCTGTACAGCACACAAGGGCGGCATATTCATTGATAACTGATATTTTCACTCCCCACTACAAGCTTAAATCCCTAATATGTTGTGCACAACCGTAAATATTTCAGCTTCCATTTGCTCACATTTTGTATAGTCGATAATATTACTTTTTTCCCATTCTGCAAAGGCTTCCAGTTTTCCTAATATCAAATCGGGAACGATAACTTTGTTACAACTTGGACATTTATAAGCAGGAACATTCATAGCCTTTTTCGTTATACCGTTGTTTTCATAATCAAAGGTTATAAAGAAATCAGACATACGCATTTTACAAGATTTGCATTTCATATAATCAACCTCTTTTCCTGTTACGATAAGCAATAATGGAAATCTTATATGAAAGAAATTGGATAATACAGCTTACTACTATACCAACCACAATCAAAATACTTCTATGAGTTTGTATAAACTCAACAATGCCGGATAACGCTGGAACGAAAGCTGGTATCGCCACCAAAGCCATCACTGCAACAAACGGAACCATAGACCAAACCTTTGCTTTTGTATAGCCCATTTTGAAATATATAGGCATTTGTATTCCCGTAATAGTAGAGAAAACTAAAAATGACGCACTAAATCCAAGCACAATTTCAGATAACTCTATTGTTCTGTCTTGAAAAGTTGCAAAGCCAAAATGCAAAATAATCACTGCGAGGAAGGATATGAAATAGTTTAGAAAGGAAAAAACATATCGTCCCAGCACTATGTCTTTCAAACTAACGGAAACCGAACCATATAGGCGGTCAAGGTTGTTCTTTTCTTGTATGGCAAAAATGTTAGATGACATAAGAGCCACAAACCATGCACCAGTAATACACAATATTGTAACAGATGACCCCATGAGGCCAAACATCATCACGACTAGCGCCAATGATAAATACATGACAAGTTGTGATTTCATTGTAAATAAATCCAGTTTTGTAATCCTCAAAAAACCTGTCATTTTCTCGCACCCCCTTTACTAATGCTGATAACAATATCGTCAATCGTTGCGGTATCAAGGACGCAATTCTTATATCCTGCCGCTTCTTTTGCGCTGATAAGCCCCTCAAAGCCTATATCGGTTTTACGCAAACCGATGATGCTTTTTTCAAGTTCGGCTGTTAAATCTCGCGGTCTGCCCTTAATAAACCGGTAACTGCTCAATAAATCCTCCATGCTGCCAGTAAAAATCAATTTCCCACTATTCACAAGTGTAATGTAGTCGGCAACGCGTTCTAAATCTGTTGTGATGTGAGTGGAAAACAAGATGCTTCTTTCGCCATCCTTTATATATTCTTGCAGGATTTCTAAAAACTCACTTCTGGTCACAGGGTCGAGGCCACTTGTCGGCTCGTCAAGTATCAGTAATTTTGCATTATGCGAGAAAGCGCAAGCAAGCATTAGCTTCATTTGCATACCTCTTGAAAACTCTCCCAGCTTTTTACTTTGCGGCAATTCAAAACGATTTACCATTTCGTTGAAAACATCATGTTTCCAACCTTCATAAAAAATAGATACTGCTTTTTCTGTGTCCTTTACCGTCCAGCTATCCACATAAAACATGCTATCAAACACAACACCAATATCCTGCTTGATGGCGTTTTCGCTTTTTACATTATCATTTCCGAAAACCAAAATCTCTCCAGCGTCCTTTTCCAGCATATTGAGAATAAGCTGTATCGTTGTTGTCTTTCCTGCTCCATTCGGGCCGACAAGCCCCATGATATACCCTTTGGGCAAGGAAAGGCTGATATTATCAAGCTTGAATCCAGAAAAGCTCTTGCTTACACCCATTAACTCCAAATAATTATCAATCATTTTCTACCTCCAACAAAAGCCGCAACAGGCTGATAATTTCATCATTAGTCATTGCAGCTCGCCCTGCTGATTGTATCGCTCTCGTGAGGTTTAGCTCCACATCACGGATAAGCTGTTCGCGTATTAAATCTGAGCCGCTTGACATAACAAAAAAACCTTTACCCTGTCGGCTTGTTATAAATCCTTCTTGTTCCAATTCGTTATATGCCCTTGTAGTCGTCAGCACACTTATTTTCAAATCTTTTGCCAACTGCCGAAGTGAGGGTAACATTTCATCTTCGATCAACTCGCCGGACAATATCTGCTCCTTTACCTGATCTTTAATTTGCGCATAAATCGGCAAGTCAGAACTGTTTGATATCACGATGTGCAATTCATCATCCCTTTACTATACTGTACTTTATATAACAAGTACAGTATAATCAGAAATAGCAGTTTTGTCAAGGGGATGTCTGAAAGTTCATGGTTGGCGAATAAGCAATTAGAAGTTATAATAGTCCCTTTTCGCACAAAAGCAAACAGAGCGAAAAGCCCATTTGAAAATAGGTTTCCCACTCTGTCTGTAATAAACGCCTCTTCATACGAATTATTGGATCAACGAGGAAATAACAGCTACAAACTCATCTTGTGTCAAGCCTTCCACTATGAATCGGAAACCGACATTATGAAGCAGGAACTCAGCAAAATAATATTCGTTATTCGTATCCTGTCCGATTGCCACCTCGACATTGTTGATTATGGATTTTTCGATATATTCATCCAGAAAAACACAGTCACTCGTGGGCAGAGAGCCCTTTTGAATTTCAATATTTATTCCTTTTGAGAACGTTTCGTTGGAATAATTCAATATATTAAAGTCAAAATAAATCTCTCCTGTACCGCCGTTCCGTTTGTAAACACCAAATTCTTCGTCCTCCCATTCCTTAAGGTCATCGGGAACGGTCGGAAAAATATTGATTCCATAATACTTGTTTATTTCCGCCTTGCTCATAACCACAAAATCATCCTCATGAACATCAAATTTGATTTCGTCGGACGGGCTCCAGTCGATCTGATGAACAATGATTTTGTTGTTGGCGGCCATATTGCCAGGGGATTCGCCCTTGCTTTCAACAGAGGTCTCTTTTACACCCAGATTTAATGCGCCTGCTTCGGTCTGTTCAGGCAGTGCGGTCAACATTCCGCTACGCCAAACCCCGAATCCCGTCAGCGCAACCAGGCAGGCACAACAAGTAGATGCTGCCATTCGGATAATCGTCTTCAACCCCCTTCTCCTCACTATTCGCTCACCACCAGATCTGCCAAATAATCCTCCTGTACCGCAGCTTTCCTGGCATGTACCCTTTTCAATGCTTCTTTTTCCTGTTCTTCCATCAGCTTTTCCATCCTTTCATGGCGTTTCTCCCACCATGATTTTTCATTGTCTGTGTTAAGCGGCGAATCATCTTTAACAGGTATCCCTTCCCCGTAGCACTGTTCCGGCGTTGCTCCGATGACCTGGTTCCCAATCATCTTAGAACCCATAAGACCGGTACTGGAATACATGTTCCTTACCATACCCAATACTGTTTTCTCCCACTCCGGATCATTTTTCATTCTCTCAAAACATTCTTCCGTAATTGTCAGTGTTCCTCCCACGCAGGTAGAGCGATACCATCCGCTGACGGGCATTTGCGACATTTCATTCATGAACCACTGTTTGTATTCGTCCATGGTCATTTCTTCTTTGGATTTCTTAGATACGCTGTTGTCATATGTAAAACCAGAATAATTCGGCGGTTGGGAGACTACCATATCCCCCGCCCATGAAGATGAACCGTTTTTTTGAGCCGCATTCTTTTTTTCCGAAGCCCCCAGCGCCTTCTGGGCAAAATTTTTCGTACCTGCCGCTTTCTTTCTGCTGCATGCGTAGTCATATGGGTTCATCCCTATGCTGCTTAAATTAGTAATACTCATACCTGTCTCCTTTCCTGTAACGTAACAGTTCAGCCTTCGGCAGAACTGTTACCCTGCAACACCAGTGTTACACTGAACTTGATTTACTCTATATTGTTGCCTTCGTCTCCCCTGAAACCCACCTATAATCATTTAATTCTTTAGCAGACTTAATATTATGCTCCCCATCAATTTGGATTACCTCATCGCAAAAACCACGCGCCAGCTCCAGATTATGAACCGAGAACAAAACCATAGCTCCCTCGTCACGCCGCTCTGCCAATATTCCCTTTAATGTCGAGATACTCTCCGGATCAAGCCCGTTAAACGGTTCGTCCAAAATAAAATTCCCTGCCCCGGACAACAGAGCGGCGGCCATGTATATTTTCTGCTTCATCCCCAAAGAATAGTTCGCAATATATGCATCCAGCGCCCCATCGAGCTTAAAAGCCCCCATCAATCCTCTTTGCAGAATCTCCGCTTTCTCCGGTTTCTGCCGGTACAGTTGGATTATAAATCTCAAATACTCCCTTCCGGTAAGATTCAGAAACATCTCCTTGCTGTCCGGGACATAGAAGAGACGGTATTTTGATTCAAATATGCTGCTCTCAATATGATCAATCAAAACCTGCCCTGAATCCATGCATTCTGGCTGTGTAATCGCCCGAAGCAGCGTTGTTTTCCCAATCCCGTTCATCCCCACAAGGGCATAGATACGGCCGCTTTCCATCTGGCAGGATACCCTGTCAAAAATCTTCCGGCTGCCGTAGCTTTTAGACAATTCATGAATCTGTATCATAAAAATCTCCTTTGCAGAATTTCCAGTAACCGTACTCCCCCGCCGCCACTCCGGCGCCTGCCAGACAGGCGAATGGAAGAAGCGGAATAGGAACCCATTTCCCGCCGACCAGAATGATTTCCACGACTGTTAAACTTGCTGCCGTAATCAATACAATCACTTTACTTATGTTCCCATGGAGCAGTTCGTTCGTACTGTTTACGATCCTGGGCATTTTCAAATCAATACAGACTCCCAGCCACACACATACATAATTCATCGAAGTGCCATAAAACAGGAGCAGGAAGGTGTTCATAACCGGCGGCCTTTCAAAACCGATCAGGATAAACCAAAATAAAAGTACGGTAATCTCTCCCCACAGAAATCCCTGTATTGTTTTCCATAAAAACAGCCTTCGCCCGGAAATAGGAAGAAACGCATAGCAGGATTTATTGTCATCACTGGAATAGGCCGTACTGGAGATGGTGTTGACCGAACAACAGGACATCAGCAGAAACAGTTCTTCAACACAGGTTCCTTTAAGGCCAAACTGGCTGAAATTGTGTAACAGGAGTCTGGACAGGATTACCACTGTTATAATGTTCTTGATATTGGAGAAGAAAATCAGCTCCTTGTTTCTGGTAACGCGTTTCCACTCCAGCAGAAAATACGGGTGTTTAATATGAGATACTGATGGTTGTTTCTCTGTTTCTCTATGGCGGAAGCTCTGTACATTCAGATATCCCCGCACATACCAATGCTTAGCGGCAAGCTTAAGAACCGCTATTAAGACGGTCATGCCTGTCAATGCTGCGCCCCAGATCCAAAGGATACTCCGTAATTCATATCCCTGCATGGCGGCTGGACTTTGTCCGGTAATGTATCGCTTCAGAACTCCGGCACTGTCAGATAAAAATCCAGGTTTATGAAAACATGAAAAAACTGTATTTCCCGCAAGCCAGGCAAGTATTAGAAAAGAACCGTATTGAAATACAACAAAAGCATATCCCACGATATCACTGGCACAAAATCTGCTGATCAGGATCGAGAACAGGATAACTGCAATATCTAAAGCGACTGTCAGGATACAGCAGAATAGCATTGCCAAAGCCGCCTCTTTCCGGTGATGTGCTTCAAAGAGGAAAAACGGGTAAAGGAATGTGGCACAGATACCCGATTGCAGCAGGAAAACCCTCATTCCCACGACACTTAGTATCGTCCGTACCTCCACTGGATAACAAAGAATCGTTTGAATCCGGCGGTTCATGCACAACTGGTCCGGAAGCTGATAGATTCCCAAAAATGCACAGAACCAGGCCGACAGCAGCGATACCAGCACATAGCTGTTATCTGCTGCCGAAGCCGGAAGATAATGGTTCAGTATGTACCAGACTAAATATCCTATATAAGCACCTATGAAACATAGCGAAGCAACGACCACCGGATTCGCCTTATTATAAAATAAAATTTTGCATAAGATACGTTTCATAGGACAGCCTTTCCGAATACAGCCTTCACATCATATTTATATAGGAAACCATCATAGCTGCCAGAAGGATCACAAAGATGGCGCTGTTCATCTTAGACAGGCGGTTCTGCCGGATAAACAGCAGGTTTACAATCAATGCAATCACCGGGAACAGCCATACTCCCAGAACACTGGGAACCGGATAATAGGTTGTACCCGAATGCAGGATGGAAATCTGCTCCGGCAGGAAAAACAGCATAATGCCGGATAATACAAACATCAGCAGAATGATACCAAAATTTACAGCAGCCAGTTTTGCATTGTTTTCCGTAAAGTTTTCACCAAGAATGCTTTTTAATAGTCTCCGAATCATAATATACCCCTTTCTGCATTGCCACTGGATTGATTTATCTTATCAAGTGTAATCGCCCTTTACAAGGAGTAGTCCCTTTTTTGCAGACTGAGGGGCGGTTTTTGCATATGCCCTAAAACAAAATTAGGAAAATTAATCCGAGCTATAATTGTTTCTATCTTGCAGGCATCTGAAATCCGTCAAGCGCTTTGTTCAGATAATCATTAAACGGCTTCATAATACGGAACAACCTCACCGTTTCCTCTATAAAAACCTCGGAATCATTCAGTGCCTCATCTGCCACCGGATACTTCAGATACCAGCTTTTAAACTTCAGGTATTCTGCCTGCGGATGCTCCTTATCATACCCGGCAGGAACATTTTTCAGCGCCGTACCCTGTACCGCAAAATATTTTAGGAACTCAGGAGAATGAATGATTTCTCCAAACTCGTCTCCATGTTCTGCAATATAATCCCGGATCATAACAGTCGCATCCCTGAACATATTCGTAGACAATCCGCCCCTTAGAAAAGACTGTCCGCCCGGCCTGATCATGAGGTAATATCCCACTGGAACAGGCCGCTTTCCCTGAACAGAAATATGCGCACGAAAGGATGGGTTAAACGGTGACCTATCATGGCCAAACCGGGGATACCGAACCAGCTTGAAAATACAGTCTTCCGCCTGATTATGCAGAATAGCACTGTCAAATTCCCCGATACGGAAAATGGGCGTCCGCACCAGTTCCTCAAACTGTGTGCAGGCCGCTTCACTTTCCACTTTATGTGCATGATATCATTCCCGGTTATTATTTTCACTTAAATCATCAAGATATTTTAAGACCAGTCCCATATCCATTGTCCGTATCTCCCCCCCTTATTTCTTTACAGCTCTTTAATCGAAAAGAACATATATCCCTCTCCAGTCTGCGGGCAGCCATCTTTCTTATTCCTACGATTTTGTTCCCCCTATAGTTCATTAATCGTATCCGTAATCGCCATATTTCGAATCCGTTTTGTAGGAGCGTATACTGCCACGGCCGCACAGGTCACCACAAACACAGCAATAACACACAGCATTGTCACCGGCGGATGCCATACCATTCCGAAATACCGTGTGATCAGCAGAGTATGCAGGAAATAGCTGAGTGGAAGTCCGATTCCGCAGCCAGCCACGAGACCGGATACGGCATAGGTAAATGCTTCCGCCGTTATCATCCTGGTAAGCTGATCGATGTCCATGCCCACTGCCCGCATGGCGCCATATTGTTTCGTCCTCGCCGCCACACTGATAGAAATGCTGTTAATGATATAGAACAAGGTAACCATTCCTATAATTGCCAGAAATCCATAGACGCCCACCTTTACAGTAAGATAAGTGGTATTACTTCCCTTATTGCTTTCTCTTCCATCTAAAAACATCACATCGCTATCGGCAAGCTTACTGATCTGCCGTACTGTCTCGTCATCCGCATCGCCGCCAAGCTGCACGCCGACCATTGTAAGTCCCTGCTCTCCGGTCAGTCTTTCAAAAGTTTCCTGAGAACAGATGACAAGCAGTTCACTTGGAAACAGGGCTCCCGTGACAGAACAGGTGATCGTAACCTCTTTTCCTTCAATCTGAACCGTATCTCCTACCTTCAGAGGATTATCTTTATTATAAACGGTCATAACCATATCGCTGTCTCCATAAATATCAGACAAATTTCCTTCCACCACCTCATCTTTTACGCTTTCAAATAAAAACTCATCGTAGGACTCCAGATTAATATGGTCGATTCCCTGCCGCGAAGAAACAGCCGGAACATTGTCCAGATAGGCGGTTCCGAAGGCGCTCTTAACACCGGGAATCCCCAGCGCCTTCTCTTTTACATCCTGTTCAAGTACCAGCGCATTGGCATAACCGTTCAGGGTAATATCCGGCTGCCAGGATTTCAGCGTCGGCATCAGCCCCTTTGCAAAATCCATACCAATCGAGAAACATAGAATCAGAATAATCGTAAGTGCAAAAGATGCCGTCATCAGAAACCAGTTCTTTTTAGAAGCGGTTGCATGATGAATACCCAGCGTCCTTTCTACTCTTCCAACTTCCCGTTTGATCGCACGCCGCCTCGCCGGGACGGTTTCTGAATTACCGGAAACCGCTGCAACAGGGGAAACCTTAGCCGCTCTCTTTGCAGGTGACTGCGCCGCTAACAAAACAGTAACAACACCGACCAATACGCCGCTCAGCAATCCGACAGGACTTATGGCAAATACCTGCATGGCGGCAAATTCTCCTCCGATACCATAGCGCAGGTACGCGCATATCCCCCAACTGACCAGTGTGCCTGAGATGACTCCCGCAGGTACAGCCGTCTTGCACCAGTTCAGGGCTTCCAGCCGCACAAACTGAATGATCTGCCGGCGGCTTGCTCCAACACAGCGCATCATGCCAAAGAATTTTGTCCGCTGAGATATATTACTATTCAGGCTTCCGGATATCATCAATACTCCTGCCAATAATACCATGACAAACAACACTGCTGCGATTCCATATATATTTTGTATAGATTTATTCTTGCTTTGCCCTGACAGTCCCATCGTAGCAGTATTGTCAGAAATATCCTCATCTGCCAGTCCATATTGCTCCCTGATCTCTGCGGCAGTATCGGAAGACGCCTTCTGAAACTGCACATAGCAGGATGGATGTTCTCCCACTGTATTTGCCTCCATGATTGCATGATACGCCTCTCTTGTCATGTACACGGCAGCCAGATACGTCTGCCCCCTATAATATTCTTTATCATCGGAGCCAAAGCCAGATACCGTAAAAACCGTATCCCCGGCAGGCGTATGCACCGTCACCTGGTCGCCGGCCTGTACGTCCAAAGCAAGCTTTGCATTGCTGCTTAACATCACTTCATTATCGTTCTGCGGAACACTTCCCTCTTCAAGCGCATTGACAAGCTGAGTGATATAGGTGTCGTCCACGCCGTACAAGACGGCTTTCTTTTCGCCGATATAATAGGGCTGATCCGCATCCACATTAAAGAAATCACACCAACCGATGGCCGCGACATCTGAACGCTGCGCGATTTTTTCTGCAGTCTCCTGTGAAATACCGTTGACCCGGATATGCCAGTTTCCGTGTTTCTCCTGCAGGGATTCGCTGTTTGTCCGGACAAACATATCAGCCACACTGAAAATAGCCGTAACAAGAAACACTGAGATGATAATACACAGAAGTGTCATACGATTCTGCCGCCTGTGTACACGTGCAGAGATCGGAATCAGGCTGAGATAACTTTTCATTCCCTGTCTCCTTTCCATTCCGGTCCGTGCATAACAGACGTCCCCCGGACGTCTTGCACCCTCCCAAAATCTGTCATTTCTCCGTCCGATACCTGTAAAATACGATCCGCTGTCTGTGCTATGCCCTTGCTGTGGGTGATCATGATGATCGTCTGTTCATATTTTTTTGAAGCTTCTTTTAAGAGTCCGATAACCTCCCTGCTGTTCTGCGTATCCAGGTTCCCGGTTGGTTCGTCCGCCAGGATGAGAGCGGGACGGGTAATCAGCGCCCGTCCGATTGCCACTCTCTGCTGCTGACCGCCTGAGAGCTGGCTCGGCAGGTGATGCCGGCGTTCCGTAAGATTCAATACTGCCAGCAACTCCTCCAGGTATCTCTGGTTTGGCTTCTGGTAGTCGAGCAGTACCGGAAAGATGATATTCTGTTCCACCGTCAGCTCCGGAATCAGATTAAAACTCTGGAAAATAAACCCGATATTCCTGCGCCGAAAGACGGTAAGGCTTTTCTCCTTCATCGCGAAGATATCCTTACTGCCGATATATATTTTGCCAAAGGAAGGCGTATCTAACGCGCCGACCATATTAAGAAGGGTACTCTTTCCGGAACCGGACTCCCCGACGACTGCCACAAATTCTCCTTTCGGCACCGAAAAACTAACTTTCTTCAGGGCATGTACAGCGGTATCGCCCTCTCCATAGACTTTAGAAATTGATTTTACTTCCAATAAATTCACAGATACAACACCTCTTTCTTCATATAAAAATTCGTACATCGAAAATGAATCCGGAAGTTCACTTTCCATGTACGAAAATCATAGCACGCAAATCCTACTGTAGTATTGCAATAATCCTACAATTTTGCAGGATTCTGCCTTGCGGTGTTGTCTGGTTCAATCTCGGCGGCTTTGGGATTGTTTTTGCCGATTTTCTTGGTGGGAAGATAAACGCTGTTCTTATCAAATACCTTTTGAGCTGTTCTTCACATCACCCCTACTCACCGGAAATAAACCCTGATGAAATGCTTAAACCACAGTTTAAAACAGAACATACACAGCGGAATAATTCCGCATACAAGGGAGCAAATTCGTAATAAAGCAGAAGATTTATACATAGATTACAGAAATGCGAAGATAAAGTATCCTGCTATTTTCGGCATCAAAAGCTAAAATACATTGAAAAGTACGGCTATTAAAAATGTCGATTTTTAATAGCCGTAGTAATATATCTGAAAATTCTTCCGATTTTGATTCAAGCAATCCATGTGTAGTGTCTTTCATAATAAACATCTGCTTGTACGGAGCGTTTATTTCGTCAAAATATTTCTGTGCAAGGCTAAAGTTCGTCTGATAATCCCTATCTCCGTTTATATTATAAAATCAATGTTAACAACTTAATCAAAGCAACCACAATATATAGTGTTTGTCATTCTAAAATTTATATCATCTTTTCATCGGCACAGGATTTTTCTGTGTCTTCTTTGTAGCTCCTCCTAATGAACAAGTGCAAAATATTGCACAAAAATTTTTTTGAATTTTCGGCACATTTATTCTTGACAAAATAACCAAGATTTGCGGCGCAGCCCCTGATTATAGTACATTTTGAAAGGAGCTGCTTCTTATGAAACTAACACAGATTCTTGCCGATATTATCTGCGATACTTTGCTTGACCCAAATGCCCTAGACAGGGCGCGCAGACAAAAAGGTGCTTTTACCCGTAACTGCCGAAAACTTCCTTACTGGACCTTAGTCAAACTTTTACTTAGCAATGTTAAAAAGACAATCTCCGCGTCCCTGGATAGTTTTTTCCATGAACTCAAACTGAAATCGGGAGCACCTTCTGTCAGCTGCTCACAGCAGGCTTTCAGCAAAGCGCGTTCTAAAATTAATCATTCCATTTTCAAAGAAGCTTTTGAGCGTACACTGGATTTCCTCTGCAGTCAGGATTCCTTTGCTTTCCATACACGGTTCTTGGGTGTCTGGGGACGGCAGATCATAGCTATTGACGGCTCTAAAATCCCACTGCCCAACCGGAAAGCCCTCCTTGATAAATACGGCAGCATAGGGAGAGGTGCCAGCTCTCCCACTGCCATTGCCAGTGTTGCTTTTGACGTTCTCAATGACCGCGTCCTTGATGCCCAGTTCGAACCAATCCATCTGGATGAGCGTACACTTGCCATGAGACATATGGACAATATCAAAAACAAAGCACGGGCAAGCTTATTATACACCATGTTCGTCTTCGACAGGGGATATGCTTCAAAAGAATTGATCGCTTATATCGAAGACACGATCCATGCCGGGTATCTCTTCCGGCTCAGATCTAAGTTTAACAATACAATCGATGCAATTCCCGCACCGACAGACCAGTATGGGACTACCGACCACATTCTCGTTTTGGATGACAGGAAAGTCCGCGTCCTAAAGTTCTATCTTCCAAGCGGGACACTGGAAACACTGATCACAAATGACTTTGGCCTAGTTAAAGATCTGTTCCGTCAGTGCTACTTTCTTAGATGGCCGGTGGAAGAAGATTACAAGCTGATCAAGGAAAAAATAGGACTTACGAACTTTCGTGGTTATTCCGAGAACTCGGTCCTTCAGGAATTCTGGATATCCATACTGCTCGCGAACCTCACCCTTGCAATCAAGAGGGAAACGGACGGAATCATCGACCATACCATTAACCAGAAAAACAATAAGCACAGATACATGACAAATATGAATGAACTCGTTGGATGCCTGAGCCGTCACCTGCCGGAATATATGGATTCTGAGACGCTTACCGAAAAATTCACCGTGATTCAGGGCATATTTCGCTTTGCCATATCACATCGGGTACGGGATAAAAAAGGTTGTGGGGAGTCAAATCCACGAGACATTCCCAGAAAGGTAAAGCATCATTACAATAACAAGGCAACACACTAACTATCATTTCTGAAAGGTGGTGATGTCCTACATTTCTATGATACATGACGTCAGAGAAATATTTTTAAAATTTGCTTACAGCACCAAGGGGGAAGTCTGCCCTTTTTTCTTTCATCAAATATACTATTTGTTATATTCCGGTTAATTTAATGCTGTATTTTCGCTACTGATACCATACCACTACTAAGTTGTTAACATTGATTATAAAATGGCACTTTATAGTCAGTTTTGCCAAGTAATGAAAATTTTTCAAATTCCTTTGAGCCTAAAAACTCCAAATACACGCTGTAATCCGAAGTGATGTTATTGTAAATATCTCCAAGTGAGTAATATGGATTAAATACAACTGCTGCAATTATGTTATAATCCGTCGGGATATTCAAGAACAAGGTTACATCCGAAATATGTTCCCCAAGAATGACCAAGCAAGGTTATCTTATCCTTACCAAGATAGCCTAATAGATATTTTTGGGTTTTTCTACAACGATTGATGAACCTTTTGATTTATCGCCATTCAGCCACTGCCATTGTTCTGACAGTTCTATTCTACCATCACTTAAAATCTGTGGTACACTGTGACATTTCCCAATTCTTATCTGGTCGCTCAAATTAATATGCTGATAATAAAAATCTATTTCTCCATTCAAAGCAACCGTTCCAACTATATTTCCTTTTTTTATTTCTCCGCCATAGTAATCCGCCCATAAAATATTCTCATTTTGATGATATAAAAAAAGCGTTTGATTATCCACTTCACCATTTTCAGTATTCATCTCTGGTATAAAACATTTTCCATCATAAAAAATATCTGTATTAGGAACTGCTATATGTTTCTCCATTACTTCATAAGCTAACCTTACATTTCCATTGATAAATAATTCTTCATGCTTTAAAGTTTGATATCCCCTATGCTCATAAAAACAGGCTGCCGCAAGCGAAGCATCTAAGTAAATACTGGTGTTATTAAGAGATATTTCTTTTTCAAGACATTGCATAATATAACTGCCATATCCTTTTTTCTGAAAATCGGAAAAAACAAACAGTCTTGATATATGATTTTCCTTGCAGCTTCCTGTTCCTACTAAACAATCACCCGATAACAAAACTCTAACAAAGCCATTTTCTATATCTGCAGCAATGCTTTCCTTTGAATGAAGCCCACGGAAAAATTCAACTACTCCTTGAGGATAATATAAAGGGTAAATAGCGTTAATCGTGTTCTGTACCAATTGATAAATTTGTTCAATGTTCTCTTTTTTTGCTATTTCGTATTTCATTAACACACCTCCATTAGCCAATTATGTCCTCTCCGCTTTTTCCAATGGAGCCAGTGTATACCTTCTCCATAACCTACCTTTCTGTAGAAATCATCACCGCCGCCAGTCATGTATTCTGCCCCTAATACTTTTAAACGTCTATAATGCTGTGTCAGCGCTGCCGCTGCCAATCCTCTTCTCCGATATTCCGGCACCGTACACAACGGTTCCATATAGGCAAGCTTATTCTCCGGAACCCACCACATTCCTGAAAAACACACGTAATCTTCATTTTCATCGGCAATAATGACATTATACTCATGGGTTGCGTGTGGCGGCGGCGCGACCGCAGAATTCACCACACCAGTATATGCTTTATGCGGATTCCAAGGTGTTTCGGAATCCGGAATATTCCAGTTTTTAAAAGGTCCAAGTTCCTCGGCGTTGAAACCATTCCATGTACATTTGGCAAGTTTCAGCAAATCACACTTAAACGGGTCAACAAAATGAAATCCCTCCGGGAGATCATAACTTAATCCCGATTTCCTGAAATCAAAGAGAAAGTCCGCATTTTCATATGATACCTTATATCCCTCCTTCTCTGCCGCCCGTATCAGCGCTTCCTGGCCTGAAAAAATCACTAATTCTCTTTCTCCGCCCAAATCCGGGAAGCTGTTCTGTGCATACTCAACCATTTCATCAGCTAGTCCTTCGTATCCAGGGCGTAAATTAAAAAAGACACTCGTGACAACAGCTTCCGTAAATACAAACCCCACTACTATATCTCCAGCCATCCAGAGCCTGTTCAAATGGAGATATTCTTTATCCATCCATTTAGATGTAAGCGCATACTCGAAAAAAGGAGCTGCCGCTCCATTAGCGAAATAAGGATCGTATATATCTGTCATAAAATTCCATACAAGATTAATATCGGTTAATATCTGAAATTGCTTTGTTTTTATATTCATATTCATCATCTCCACTAATTATATTTCATCCCTGCATAAATCATGAGCCCCAATCCACCGATAAAACAACCTCCAAATGCAATCCCCCCATCCAGTCTGTGTAATAAAATCAATAATTCCTGTAAGAATGATTCCTATTCCAATTGTGATCGCACCTTTTCCCATGAGTGCTGTATATGCTTTTTTATCCGCTTCTGCTACATTCTTATAATGGTAGTTATGTATGAGATTTATCTTCTCCCATTTCCAAATAAGCCAGCCGATTATAAAAAAACAATACCAATTACCGATAATACTATAAACTCTAACAACATTTTATACTCCTCCACCATCCAAACACCCCATATCTCTTAGCAGATCTTATTCATTCTCTGTCTTCATAATTTCCTCTGGAATCATAATTTCATACTCGCAGGTCAAATCTCCGTTCAGCACAGATCGTACCACTCTGCCCTCAAGCTCACTGTCAAGGAACGCCTTAATCCATGCCGCACTCTGTAAAGAATTCTCCTTACAGTTTTCTCATCTGCCATCGTTTCTAACCGGCTTATAAATGAATACATGTTGCGGCACTTGCAGTCAGCCTCGGTTTCCATATCCGGCAAGGCCATCTGCCAGCTTCAGCCAAAATGGTTCGCCCAGTTCCGAGCAAATCATCCTCTGCAGCCTTAACTGCCAGGTTTATTTTCGGCTGTTTCTCCTGATTCCCCGTCATCCCTTGCCAGTTCCTCCGAAAAGCCTACTCCAATATACTCTCCCACCGTACAAAGCATCCCATAGCTGTGCCGGATAGATTCCTCTGCCGTTTTTGCCTGAATAGTATGTAAGTATTCCTCACAGATCCGGAGCGGTATGTCCTTTTCTTTCTGCAGCTTCAGTAAATCCTGAACTGCATTTTCAGGCCGCGGTGAAAGTAGTCATGGTTGTAAATTGCTACGGCATCAGCTAACTGCATAATGATATGTCCGGCCAGTTTCCGGATCTCCGCAAGCGGATTCGGCTTACATATATCCTGATACAGCTTATAAGCAGCTTCGGCTCTTTTTCGTGCAGCGGCCTGCGAGACCTGCCTGTCTGCCAGATTGTGTTTCATTTTGGCCTGCAGCCGCTGAAACCGCTTTAGTTCTTCTGCTGAAGAAGAATAAATGATCTTCACATCTCCGACAAGCGGAATCAGACATTCTTCCAGCTCCGCAATGTTCCCGGCACGTTCCCAGTCCATCAGGAAGATATCATACCCTACGCCCGCAAGGATAAAAGTCTTTGCCAGCTCATACCCCCGCTCCGTCCTGGGACTAAAATAACAGTCTATATCTGATTTAGGATTTGCAGTTCCATTTATGAATGACCCATACAGCAATACCAGACTGATATCCTCTGCATATTCACGTTTTACTTTTTCTTCAATCCAAACCACTAATTTCTCGTTTATTGCCTTACTCACGTATTAATCTCCTTTCGGCCAGGATGACTTCATATGCAGCATTGTTCGTTGTTTCCATCAATGGCGTAAAACCATTTTTCAGCCAGAAATGTTCCGACTGCGGGTTTCCCTTTATCCAGACCAGCCGAACCGACTCATATCCCAGGGAGCAAAGATGTCTGCACAGATAATCAATAATCTCCGTTCCTATTCCCTGATTCTGCACCGAAGTATCTGTCATGAAAAATCCGATATATGCGATTCTCTTTTCCGGATAACCATCAATCAGATCCATGATCGCAATCAGCTTCCCATCCTGATAGAACCCGATATAATATTTATCCTCAATCACTTTGCCAGGTGGCAATATCCTCATATCCTCCTGAATGGCCTGCCGCGTAACAAAAGGCGGGCAATATTCATAGAACAGAACATTCTGGCTTTGCAGATTATATATTTCATCTATGTTCTTGTTGGTAAGTGTATGAACTTTATATTTATCTGAAAATAATTCTATCTGCATGATTGCCACCTCAGTTTTTCATTCTATCACTTACATTTGCCCAAAACAACAGGCCTTTCCATTTTTGCAGAATGAGAGGCAATTTTTGCAAACCTTTTCATCCATTCATATACTTGGAGCATTACCAAAATTTCCTGCTTTGAAAAACCTAAGGAAGAAAGATTTGTATATAACTGATTATGAAACACAGAAATTTCCTTAATACGCTCTCTTTCAATGTAAGAACAATTATCATTTATCCAAAAACCTAACGTACCTTTACAAACTACCAAACCTTCCTGCTTCAATGTTTCAAGTGACCGCCGAACCGTAGCCGGATTACATCCCTCTTGTTCTGCCAGAGTACGGATGGCCGGCAGAAATGCTCCTGGCTTATAATAACCTCGTAATATACGGAATTTCAACTTTCTGGCAAGCTTTTGGTATGGATATCTTCCACTCATTTATTGCCCTTTCCGCCATGGCGCAAAAACTGAAAATAAACTGAGTAAGGTATCACCGTTCCCAGAAGAAGAAACCATTTATTCACGAACAAATCTGCTTCTCCCTGCGCATTGAAATGGATTGGAATACTGTCTGGAAGAAAGCAGCATACATTATCCCAATCAAATCTGGGGAAACAGCAGTTTATATAAGTTCCTTGTACCGCGGTAAATACCGAATAACATGCCGGTACAGCCAAAATATTGCCGGAACCGCAGTTGCCTATCTGACGCCGGTAATCTGGGGAGCTTTCATCCCGGTATTGAGTCGTGTAGGCGCAATACGCGCGACGTTCACGGTTATGACTGTCGTCGCATTTTTCTGTATGCAGGTGCCGGTCTGGTCAATCAGGAACGGGTTACCGCATTGCAGCGTTTTCGGCGGCCTGCTTCTGCTTTTTAGGCGGAATTCTCTTACTGCATACCAGCAGAAGGATATGCGGAAATAATGGAGTCGTCCGTTCTGCCTTATCTTGCAGAGAGGAAAACGGAAAGATACTGTGAGCGGGAACAAGGAAAAAAGATCTTCTATCTGCGCTGCCTTGCAGACCAGCCTCAGGGCATTGTCATCCTGTCCCACGGCTATACGGAAACAGCCGACAAGCATCTGGAAAATATCTATTATTTTCTTCACGGGGGATACCATGTCTTCATGCCGGAACACTGCGGACACGGCCGCAGCTACAGGCTGTGCAGTGATACTGGGGATCTCTCTCTGGTACATATTGATGATTATCAAAGATATGTAGATGACCTGCTGTTTGTAAGCCGCCTTGCGGCACAGGAATTCCCGGAGCTTCCCATATGCCTGTATGGCCATTCTATGGGCGGCGGGATTGCGGCCTGTGCAGCGGCACAAGAGCCCCGGATCTATTCGAGGCTGATCCTCTCTTCCCCAATGATACGCCCAAACAGCGCCCCCCTTCCCTGGCCGCTGGCATATCTCGTTGCAAAGACTTTCTGCATAGCAGGCGAGGAAGAACACTATCTGCCGGGAAACCATCCCTATGATGGAATGGAACAATATGCCGACAGTGCGTCTGCTTCCGAATGTCGATTCCTATATTATCAGGATAAACGCTGCAAAGAGCCCTTATTCCAGATGAACGCCGCCTCCTATGGATGGTTTTGGCAGACATATCGGTTAAACCATGCTCTCCAAAAGAAAGCGTGGCGCCAGATTTCCTGTCCTACCCAGATTTTCCAGGCAGAATACGAAACATATGTTTCCAAAAGGGAACAGGAACGATTTGTGAAGAAATTATGCAGGAGGAAAAATATAGACGCAAAGCTTATCCGGGTAAAAGGGAGTAAACACGAAATCTTCAATTCCGATAATAAAATATTAGAATCCTATTGGCAAAAAATCTTATCATAGAACAAAGCATAACAAGCCGCCCCGTTTTTGCAGAATGAGGGGCGGTTTTTGCATGGCATTTCTAATTTCTCTTTGATAAAATAACTGTAAATAGAATCTGCAGCAAAAGAGCACTCTCGGAAACTCAATAGAGAATAAGCAGGAAAGGGTTGATTTTCAGAAATGAGAGGGATAAGGGATGGATGATTATGGGGCTTGAGCAGTCCAGAGAGCATAAAGAATAAAAATGTGCATGACTTTAAAACCTGTCGGAAAACAGGCCTGAAAGAATCCAGAAGCAGGAAACTTGGTTTATGCCGCTGCCTGCACCTGCTGTTTATAGCGGGCATCCAGATGGATGCAGATTCCAATCATGGTCGTCATGAAAGAATAATGCTCCTTTGTGTGTATGAACATACGGTGCAGTCCGTAATCATTGAGGATGCGGTTGTTGATACGTTCCGTGGCGGTGCGTTGATTATAAATCTTCTTATAAGCATCTGTGCCGCGGGGGACGTCGGTGTAAAGCCGGATATCCCATTCGGGCCGGGTCTTGACGACTCTCCCATATTTGGAATCGGTGCAGGAGTTTTTACATTTGGAACAGTGATCTTTCCCATAGGGGCAGCGCCACATGAGGTAACCGCTGGATTTGTCATAACCGTTAGGCTTCATGCGCAGTTTTTCCTGACATAAGGGCGTTCCATCTTTGTCAATGGTGATGGTATCAGGAATTGTTTTTGGCCGGCCGCATTTGTCGTTCAGGTCGATGAAGGCCCGTATTCCCCTGTTTTTAAGGATCCGGTAGGTGGGGTAATTGTCCATTGCAGAATCCAGGCACATATTCGAGGTGGAAACAGCCGGCATATGTTTTTCTAGTTCATGGAAAGCGACAAGGAAATTGACCGAATCATGACGCTTTGCACTGGTAAAACGCAGAAGCAGGGGGAGATCTGTCCTGAGTTCACTGTTATAGCAGGATAATTGGAACAAAGTGTAGCCGAAGTAATATTTTTCCAGGTCGCTGTCCCAGCCCCAGGAAGCATCGGGGTCGGGGAAATGCCGCAGGTTTTCCGGTGCGCCAACCCTGTGGTGCCCGCGTGGGCAGGCATGGGTATGCACGGCGGTGCCGTCTCCGGAAACCGTAAGGTGTTCCCTTGGTATGAGACCGGATTCCATGGAAGGCAGGACAGCCACGTGATAGAAGAAGTGCTGCAGCCGCCCTTCAAAGTTAAAAGGGATATCCATCCCGCTCATGAGCCGTTTTTCGATAGATTCTGTGATTTTGGGCTTTGCCTCCTGTGCTTTCTGTTTTTTACCTTTGGGCTTATCCGGCTTTTTGGTGTTCCAGGAAGCCGGAAGCAGTTTGTCCCGCGTATATAAGTCCGTTGTCGGTGCAGTCCAGAGCCTGTCCATGAAGTCAAAATAAGAACCGAGGGGCGGCAGGGAATCCGTAGTGCAGCCGATGAGAGCGGCAAGGAGGCGGTCATGTTTGAGCCTGTCGACCCAAAGGGTAAGGGATAGCTTGGCCAAACCTTCTGAAAATAGAAGAAAGAAAAGGATAAAAGACCTTAAGATTTGCGGCTGGTTCTTAGCGGGCCTGCCAGTGTTGGAGTAAAAGGGCAGAAGGAACTCCATGGCCTTATCGGTATCGAAAAGGCGGAGTTTCTGCCATGGTTTCCAAAGCTCCGTATGGAGCCGGACTCTTTCAGAGGAATCGAAATGGACTTTGGATTCGTTGAGAAAGTACTTGTAATCTTGCATGGACTGCCAGTACTTGATCATAAAGTGCACCTCCTAGTAGTTTAGTTTAATGCTGTGCGTGTGGCACAGACGCTTCTTAACTACAAGGGGCGCGTTTGGTGACTGGCGTATATGGTCACCAAACGCGCCGCACATTTTGACTTATATGTCAATACTTTTTTGAAAATTTAACAAAAATGTTTTCCGGGATATGGAGGAAAGCAAAAAAGAAGAACATGAAAAAAGAGCGGAAATTCGGGCTTAAAGAGTTTCCGAGACCGCTCCAAAATCATATTGGAGGAATACGAATATGGCAATTATTACACCGAATTTCAATTTTGATGGGAAATGTGAAGAAGCAGTATATCTTTACCAAAAAGCATTCGACGCAGAAATCAACTGCCTGCTTCGGTACAGCGATGCAAAATGGGAAGATTTTCATAGAGAACTGTCAGAAGAACAGAAAGAATATATCTATCATGCGGAACTCCTTATCGGAAATCAACGGATCATGATGGCGGATAATCTGGATATCCCTTTTAAACCAAGCACTGCCCTTTCACTGACTATCACACTGGAAACAAAAGAGGATGTTATGCGGGTCTTTGAGATTATGCAGGACGGAAGCGAGATCATGTATCCGGTACACAGCACCACATACAGTTCCTGCAGTGTCAGTTTTATAGATAAATTCGGCTTTCGATGGGTCATTATGACAGAACAGACAGAGCGCTGATTCCGCTTCTATACGCTTATTTGCTTCCGTTTTATACATCATTCTTATAGATTTTTTAATTTATTGTCCGATTGCAAAGAAAAAGCAATTATCTCTTTTTCTTACGGAGCTTTAAGTCGATATTTTTCGTTGACGCTGTATCCTGCAATAGTCCAGCAACAAAAGCACTTTTTTCTTTGAGCGTCAGTGTTTCCATATCAGATTGACGCTCAATTTCACTGAGTAGTGTTTGCAACTCTTGCAGTTCCAAAAGGTTGACGGCTGCACAAAAGAGCGTCTTTTTTCGGCCATCATGAAAACCGGACAGAAGAATGTCCAGTATTTTAGCCTTTTCCGTCTGCTCCACATTATAAGCTTCTATCCCGAATCGTATTTGAGAGCGCGTGTGTAATGATATAAAAGGCGCCATTTTCATAATAGGCATTTACATATCGTACATAGGGCATATCATTTTCCGTTGTTGCCAATGCTATAATAGTATCTCTTCCAAAACGTTCAATCATTATCTGCTCCGCTTCTTTACATAAATTATCCATTAAATTATTTTCCTCTCTAAATCATGGTTGTAAATTATACAAAGTCAGCTATCACTATCTCGTTTCCATCAATATCGTTTAAGCGAACTTCATAAAACTGGATTTGTTATTTTCGGTTCGTTTTTCTTTTAATAGCCAGCAATTTCATATAGTCATCAAATTCAGTTGTATCAGTCGGTTCAAACATTACCCATTTTCCATCATGATAGGTTTGGGCTTCATCATATTTCCTACAAACAGCATTAGAAAGAGTATCCCTTATAGCTTCAAATTTTACTCTTTCATCTTTCCCAAAAATAATCATGAAACCAACGCAATTTCTTTTTGCGTATTATACTCGTAAGTCCATTTCTTACCGCCAGTATTCCATAACTGTTCCATATCGTATTTTTCATCAATAGCCGAACATAATGCTTGCCATATATGATACAAGGATTGTCCAAGTAATTCAGTCATAATTGATTGAGATGGTTTATTTTCAAGCATAATATCACCTCCGCAAATTCTTATTTATTTTCTGTTGCATTACTCTCTGGCCTGAAACTGTCAGTGAATCACCCCATAACGTAATCTAGATAGTTCATTTTGATGTTTCAATTTCATGAGCCCATTTTATCTCTAAACCACCAAAAGCACCCTGCAAATATATTTATTAGCGCTATCGTCAAAGTAATTGTCAAAGTCATACAAACTGTAACAGGGAACCACACATATATAACTTTATAAGGATAATGAAAAATAAAGGGAACGATAAGCATTGCAACAATAGAAGCCGTACCGACAGTAACACGCACTATACAGGCTCTCGGAGACTTTCTATCCCATAATAACATCGTAAAATAAATCAACAGCAAAGCCATCACTATACTCAAGAAGTCAACTAATCCATTTGTGTCCGTCTGAAGTCCGATTCTTATAGTATCTCCTAAGAGTAGTCTATAGATTCCGTCTCCGATATTCGTTGCAGATGAACCGGCAAGATTTGATAATACAAAAACACCCTGCCTCTTTTCCCTGCTAATGATTACCTGTGAAGAAAAATTAGGATTGTTTCCACCATGACAAATATAACCTTCATATATATTCCAACCTGCGTAGTAATTCCCTTTTTCGGAAACATCATAGTTAAGCACATCCTTTACTAATCCCAACTCATCCTGTGACTCAATCGACCAATTCTTCATCCATTTCATCAAATCTGATGTGTTTGAGACCAAATATCCCGCAGCAGTATTTCCATAATAAGTCGGGGAATCATATACAAACGGAGAAAAAAATCCCGTCTTATGGCCCCTAACCATCTTATCTGCATCCTCGTCATTTGTCCTAAAGAAGGAATCCTGCATATCTAATGGGGTAAGTATTTCGGACGAAATAAAGTCTTCGTACTTTTCGCCGCTCACCTCTTCAATGATCAGCGCAAGAATATCGTAATTTATGGTAGCATACTCATGATAAGTTCCAGGCTCAGAATCCAGTTTAATCTCCTGAATATTTTGTATCGTTCTTATCAATAAACTTTCGTCAGTATCTTCTCCTTCCGGAATGGTTGAAATCGTCCAGCTCGGCACTCCACTTGTATGGCATAAGAGATCTTCTATCGAAACGTCATAGGCAGTCTTTTTGTATGTGGGTTTGAACCATGGAAGATAATCGGAAACACTGTCCGTTATCTTTAACTTTCCTTCCTGCTCAAGTTTTAAAACTCCCAGAGCCGTAAATGCTTTTGTAGTAGACCCCAGTTCAAATCTGCTGTTCTCATCAATGGATTCACCATAATTTATATAATACTCATTATCTCCATCTATTATAGCTAGAGAAAGTCCCGGGACATTATAGATTTCGCAAATCTTACATACATATTTATCAATGTTTCCTTTTGTGTACTCACCATTATCATAATACATCGAAACGTAAACAATCGAAATAATGATTGCACACGCAAGAAATACCTTACGCATGATTTTATTAGCCATGATACATTCTTCCTTAGCCCGTTTTTTTTAATTTATTATCGTTAAGAAAATAAGAATTTGTCAAATCAGTAAACTCCGATTTCTCTTTATGTTACTTCCCGATAAATGAGAATCGTTGCATAGTTTCTGGAGCAGAAACTATTTCAAATAGTGCATTAAAATCATCAAGAGTGTATTCTCTTAAAATAAGTCTTTCTGTTTCAATTACCATTTTGTTCCTCTGCAAATTTATTAACTCACTATATATTAGCTGCTTAAAAGTTTTGTTAAATCCTGAACGGAAGCATCCATTTTCACAGAGACTTCTTCCATGGTCATGCCAGCAGCAAGGAAACGTTTTATCACCATTTTCATATCTTCGCCAACCTCTATGATATGACCGTCCAAATCGTAAAACCGGATCACCCGCTGGCCCCAGCTATGCTCGATCACTTCTCCCAGATATTCAATATACGGATATTCTTTCAGCTTGTTCAGGAACCCATCAAAATCCTCTTCCTCAAAGACGATTTCTGCATTATTGGATTTTTTTAATACCTTTTCTTTTGGCACATTCACGAGCCATTCAAAATCCTGCTGTAATGCCAGACCGCAGGTAAAAGCAATGTTTCTTCCGTAATCTTGAAATACCTCCAATCCGAACAAATCCTCATAGAATTTTCTCGCGGCGTTAATGTCAGCCACCGATATAAGCATACATATGTGCTTCATATAAATACTCCTTCCAAACTGTAGTTTCCATTTTTTTCAAATTAGGACTTTAATTAATATAAATCCAACCCGATTGAAAGCCTATTATACCATACCGCAGCCTACGGCTGCAATCAAACCAAAAAGCAAAAAGAATCATCCTATTCGTAGATGCACGTGCTATAATGCACATATACGGTATCTTGTACCAAATCCATCGGGAACTAAATTCCCCTGCAAGCATTCATACGAAAGGATGATCCTATGAACACTATATTAGAACAATTCCAGAAAAAAATCAATGGTACTTTTGCGTTTTTTGACCGCATGATTATAAAAGGTTACCTTTTCCCCTTCTTTTCCGTATCGGGTAGAATGTATTTTTTGTCACAGATGAACCTCCTTCTCAAAGACTTTTCTGCCTATGCAAACCAAATGACCAATGACCTTGTCTCTTATGTTGAGAAAATGGCCGCCAAAGAAGGCCGGCCTTTGGTCTACCTCTCTTCCTCACAAATATCAAAAGAGGAAAACGCTCGAAAAATCCTTCTCGAAAATCCTGTTGAGCAAGGACTGATCTGTATCTTATCTGTTGTGGAAGGATGCCAGACGCTCCAACCAGTAAAGAACTCCTCCGGGCTCCTGGAACTGCGCAGCGTTACCCGCAAATGTAAATACTATTACTTCTATTACCTCGATAAAGAGTTTGGATTCATGCATGTAAAACTCCAAACATGGTTCCCATTTCTGATCCAGGTGTACATCAACGGCAGGGAGATGATGAAGCATGTGTTTGATAAAAACGGGATCACCTACCGTATGTATGATAATTCTTTTTCAGAAATCAGTGACATTCCAAAAGCACAGGAACTGGCAGATCAATTTGACTCAAAAAAACTCTGCCGCCAGCTCGATTTCTTTGCGCATAAAGTAAACCCTTATCTTGATATGCTGGAAACCATCTTCCATCAGGGTTACCACTGGTCTGTTGACCAATGCGAGTTCGCAACCGATGTGATGTTTGAGAGCCGTGAAGCTCTGGAGGATCTTTATCCCTCCCTGGTTGGGCACGCATTCTATGACTTCAAATGCACAGATGTATTTTCCTTTCTGGGACGTAAACTAAATGCAAAGTTTCTGGGAGAAGCAGTCTCCGATTACCGAAAACGCCCAGTAGGCTGGAGGATTAAATTCAAGCTGAAGTCCAACAGTATCAAGATGTATGATAAATTTAACTGCCTGCGGATAGAAATGACGATCAATGACCCAAAGGAATTTAAGGTTTATAAGGAGGTCCATCATAAGGACGGAACGGCTTCCAGGCAGTGGGTTCCCATGGGGAAATCCATTGCTAACCTCTATCGGTACGCAGAGATTTCAAAAACCGCAAACAAACGGTTTTTAGAATCCATGTGCCATGTGATTCCTCAAAAAAGCGTGGAAGAGGAAATCAATCATGTCTGCCAGAAAAAGAAAGTAAAGGGAAAAACTTACAGTGGATATAATGTATGGTCCCCTGAAACCTTCCATCTTTTCGAAACGATTTGTGATGGCCGCTATCTGATCCGTGGATTTACCAACCGCGATATCCGACAAAGTCTCTATAAAAAAGGGGCTGAATCTGCAAAAAGTCGTGGGAAAATGAGCCGGGAGTTTTCAAAACTCAGGGGCCATGGATTGATCCGGAAAATCCCACACTCCAGAAGATATCTGGTCAGCGATAAAGGGAGGCGGGTTATGGGAGCCCTGATTGAAACCAAACGGAAAATCTATCCGGAACTAGCAGCACAATAAACATCCAGCCTGTTAATACTTTTTCTCAAGTCTGCCAAATCGTCAGGCTCAATGTTTATGCCCAAAATCAAAATACATCGTTCTATTTTTATGTTTTGAGAAAGCAATAACATAGAACAGCTTGTAACTCCAATTTTTCAGATCTGTATTTGTCCAAGATTTGTTTTTGTCCATGTTTAACCCTATCGGTATTTCTACAGTTTTTTCAGAATTAGTACGCAAAATCGATTCCCCCAAATTATTATTGTATGCTCGATAACATAGAAATCAAGTTTGAAATGCGTTCTGTACAGTCTGCTTCATGCGTCCCTTGTTTTCTCCAGTCATCGGAAAGCGGAAAATATACCTTATCGTTCACTGATTTCCCCATATCCCACTTACCATTTTCTTTTTTCAGCCCGTTTAACCAGTCCACAACAAAATGTAGCTTATATGCCGCATGTCTGTATTTTGCCAAAAGTTCAATAGCCGCAAGATAACGGCTAGCCTGCCTGCTTTCAAAAACCCGGGGGAAAGATGAGATTTTCTCACTATATATGTAGTAAATCCCGTCTTCTTTATTCAAAACATAGTCCATCAATGCCTCTTCGATTCTTCTGTCCAGACGATTTCCCAACAGAGATATTGGATAAAAGCACGTAAAATCTACAAATCTTCCACCCCTCGGCTTCACTCCGAAAATATCATGGTAGGCGGAAATGTACTCTTTATGGTGATACGCATTCCCCTGGAAAGCTGAGGTAATCACTGCTGCCCATTGATCGGCAACTTTATTTGCCGCCGGAAATTCATCGGAAAACCTTCTGATCCATGTTGCAAGCATAAGGGAAACGAAAATGTCCCAGTCCAAAAGCTTTTCCCGGCGATCTGGAATATCTGCTCGTCCCACAAGACAGCTATTCATATAGGAAACTGCTTTTTGGATGCATACGTCTTCTATTGTATAGCCTAAACGTTCCAGCCGCCTGAGTGCCTGTTCTGTTGTGATCGGCCTCCCGGAAGAAACTGAAAGCGTATGGAAGGATCCCCACTTTCCGTCTTCCTCCTGCATGGCAATAATCTGCTTTGCCCATTTCGTATCTTTATGCATGGAAGAAAGACTTCTTCGTTTCCATGTTAGCAGACTGTCGCTGCATAATAACCGACCAGAGTTTCCCTCCCCACAGTTTTTTATATTCATCATACGTCTGCCTCCATACTCATACTGTCTTTATCCGATATCGGTTTTCCGAAAATGTGCAGCACCTATTGCCAGAGGCAACAGTGTCCAGATAACCGACATCAAAATTCCACGAACCAAAAATCTCAATGGAAATGCTTCTGTGGGGCAATCTGCCATAAGATTCAGTATCCAATATCTGCTGATTGATATTTTTAACCGCAGCGCAGATAGCAGTAAATCCATTCCCTGTACCAGCAACGGGGAAAATATGAGCACTGCCATCGTAATCCCAATCCCGGCTGCCATATTTCGGCTCCACTCGCAGACAGCAATGACTATATTGCTGATAGCGGATCCAAACAGCAGCTGGAGGCCGAAATAGATAAGCAGATCCCGAAAAAATAATCCGCCTTTGTCCGGCATTCCGATCAGGATTAATCCGATTGTCAAAATCACAAGGAAAATGATTACAAGCCCTCCGCCTGCAAACTGCGCCGCCATGCCGGAAAATCTCCTCATACCGAGGTTTCCTTATTTTTCCGTACATGGAACGGCAGCAAATGCATTATTTAATTTTATCAGCTATATACTCTTTTCACAAGGAACTGTTCCATTTTTGCAAACTGAGGGACAGTTTTTGCATACATTCTAAAATGTGCGGCAGATAATGCTATTACTATTTCTTTTGTTACTTGGCATTTTTATGCTGCTTCCAGTACGAAAACTTTTGATATTTGTTTATAATTGTCAGAAGAAAAAAAAAATAAAATTTTTAATTTACGTATTGACTCTCTCGTGACGTAACGGTTTACGATTAAACCGAAAGGAGGAAATAATGAAAACCGTAAAAGATGTGTCAAAAATAACCGGAGTAAGTATAAGGACGTTAAGATATTATGATGAAATCGGTCTGCTAAATCCAACGGAATTAACGGAGGCCGGTTATCGGCTCTATGACAACAAAGCATTAGAAAAGTTGCAGGAAATTATGTTCTTTAGAGAATTAGATATTCCATTGATTGATATAAAAAAAATCATGGAAAACCCTAATTATGACAAGGAACAGGCTTTACTAACTCAAAAAAATTTACTGGAACAGAAACGTAATCGGTTGAATGGAATCATTGAATTAATAACAGATGTGATGAAAGGAGTTAATACTATGAGTTTTGAAGCATTTACTAACGAAGATGTACAGAAAATCGTAAACCATACTTTGGAATCTATGTCGAAAGAGCATATTGATGAACAAGTGAAAAATTGGGGGAGCATAGAAAAATACAAAGAGCATTTATCATCAGGTTTTACAAACGAACAGGCTGTTGCGGACTTGCTGAAATGGTATGGCAGCAAAGAAAAAGCAATAGAAGCCATTATGCAGTCAACCGGGAATATCGAAGAAATAAAACAGGAACAAGAAGAAAATGCCAAAATCTATAAACAATTTATGGCTGCAAAAGAGTCTAACGATATGGATATGGCACATTCTGCTGTTGAAATGCTTGCAGAAAATTATAAGAAGATGTTTGCACTTGATAATGCAAGAAATATCTTGCTTGATTTGGCCAAAGAATATTTACAGAGCACAAAACTTGCAGAAGCAACTGATAGCCAGTTTGGTGCAGGCTGTTCTGCATATGTTGCTCATGCCATTCAGCATTATTACGGGGCATAACAAATTAGCTATTACAGGCGGCGAGATAAGGAGGTTTTTCCTGCCGCCTGTTCTATTTGGCGAATAAGATGTCCGATTGCCTATTCTTTAACTATTTAGACTTTTGTTTCTTTAAAAGTACGCCGCAAACGATTACTGCCACACAAAATACAAGGATCAAATACCATATATTTTCAAGTTGAAATCCATGATCCAACATCAGTCGGTATCCCCAGGAAGCAGGGAAAAGGTGTCCTATGGTTTTAAGAAAATCCGGCAGCATATGAGTGGGGAACATAATCCCGGAAAGCATGATAGAGGGTAAAAATACAAGCTGCGCTATCATCGTCAGTTTCGCCTGATTTTTTACAATCAGCCCTAATATGCTTCCAATACTCAGCGATACAATAATATATATGGCAAGAGCAAGAAAAAACTCCGGAAAATGTACCGGTAAAGCTGCTTCAAACAGTATCGGGGCAAGCAGCAGTATAATGATACAGGTAATCATCAAATGGACAAAGGCTGAAAGAAACATTGTGATAAGGCCTAGGTATAAAGGCACCCCATTTGCTTGATAAACCTTTTTGATATTACTTCCATAAGTTTCAACCAGCGACGGCGGCAATCCGATAAACGCCCCCATTGATACGCCCATCACAATCATGGATTGTATCAATGTGCTTCTCATTTCAGGCATAACAGAGGTAAAGATACCTCCCATGAGAAGAAAGAAAATAAGCGGAACGATATAGCAGGTAACTAACAAAGATTTGCTTCTTATATCCAATTTCCACTGTAACGCCACGCCATATAAAAAACCACTCATTCTTCTGCCCTCCTTGCAATTTCAATAAAATGCTGTTCCAGCGTGCCTCTGTCAACTTTAATATCTAATACTCCGATTCCCTTGTGCTTTAACTCTCCGAGCTGCGAAAGCAAGGTATCTTCTATATTGTCCGTTTCAAACGTATTATTTCCCTGCTGTGTTTTGATATGGACAATATATTTTTTTCCGACTTTCTCGGTCAGTTCCAAAGCTGTACCGCAAAACACAATATTTCCATCATTCAGAATCGCAATACGGTCGCTTAAGGCTTCTACCTCTGCCATATCATGGCTTGCCAAAACAATGGTTTTTCCTTGTGACTTGAGTTTTCGGATCTGATCATGCAGTGACAGCCTGCCTTCCACATCAAGCCCTGCAGTCGGCTCGTCAAGAAAAATAATATCTGGATTGCCGGAAAGAGCAAGCGCGAGATGCAGCCGCCTTTTTTGCCCTGTTGACAGCTGAATATATTGCTTCCTTTCAATTTCTTTTATGCCGAGAGTATCAAGCATAGAGAAATCAATCTTTGCCTTATTCCATTTCGCAAATAGTTTTACGGCTTCCATCGGCTTGATGTAGGACGGCAGCGACGAGGATTGTAACTGGATACCCATTTTCCCGTTTACAGTAACCATACCGTTGTCATATTTTCTCAAACCTTCGATACATTCGAGAGTCGTTGTTTTTCCTGCACCATTTACGCCAAGCAAGGCAAAAATCTCCCCTGTCTCAATCTGAAGATCAAGTCCTCGAAGAACAATATGGCTGCCATAGCTTTTCTCTAATCCATAGACTTGTATCGCATTCTTCATTTCTCCACCTCCCCCAACGGATTATCCCCAAGTCTTGAAAAATAAACTTGCAAAGCCGGCTCTAAATAATCGTTTACTATCTTTTGCTTTTCTTCCCATTCATTTGCTGCATGATCTATATTTCCGATTTCCACCAGTTTCGGGATCATGCTCACATCCCCGCCTGTGAACTCCAGAATCAAATTCCAATAAGCTTCTGTAATTTGCTGACATTTTTCGCTTTCTGGAGGTACGTTATCTTTCTGCAGCCGTAGGATCTCATCACTCAAACGGTTAAATCTATCCATAAAATCCAAGCCGCTTTCTTTGTCAAATCGATTGCGTATATGGTCAAGTGTGTCATCATCAAACCGCTTAATAAGATAATAAAATTCGTTTTTCATCTGCAGATTGACAATAATATCCGCATATTTTTTGAAGTTTACCTCCTGCATTTGAAGCACTTCTTTCTTAAACTGTTCTATCGCGGTTAAAGAAGCTGTTAAACGTTCTATTTCTTTTCGTATATCATCTGCCTGTTCCGTAAGGGCATTTGCAATATCATCCGGCGTATCTAAAGAAGTCAGGCGTTTTTTTATATCGTCTAAAGAAAACCCTAAAAATTTCAGAGATATAATCTGATGGAGCGTAATCAAATCCTTATCCGTATAAAGTCTTCGCCCGCCTTTACTTTCTGCTGATGGAGAGAACAGCCCCTCTTTATCATAATATTGCAGAGTACGGACGGTAACGCCCATTTTCTTTGCCACTTCTCCAACTGTCATATAGCCTTGCGGTATCGCTTTGTGTTTTATCATGGTCTTTTTGCCTCCTGATACATATTATAAGAACCGTTTCGCGAACCCTATAATTAAATATTATAAGTCATTACGTGACGTCACAAGCAATACCTTTTTGAAAATTTTAGACGGCAAAATCTGTCTCTGCCACCTACTCTTATTTATGCGGAAAATAATTCCCCTCACCCTTCAATATACTTTTGGATCATTGCCAAAATTTCCTGCTTTGAAAAACCTAAGGAAGAAAGATTTGTATATAACTGATTATGAAACGCAGCAATTTCCTTAGTACGCTCTCTTTCAATGTAAGAATAATTATCATTTATCAATATACGGTATTTCAATTTCTTGGCAAGCTTTTGGTATGGATATTTTCCGCTCATTTATCCCCCTTTCCGCCATGGCGCAAACACTGAAAATAAGCTGAGTAAGGTATCACCGTTCCCAGAAGAAGAAACCATTTATTCACAAACAAATCTGCTTCTCCCTGCGCATTGAAATGGATTGGAATACTGTCTGGACAAAAGCAGCATACAATCGCCACTACTGCCAGCATAACCAAAAACACGATCACATCCTTCAAGATACTTTTTTTCATAGCAACATCCTCCTCGTACATTAAATAATTTTTTTACCACATGCTTTAAAATAGAGAATAACCGACAGAACTATAAGAATAGCCGCCATCCCCCACAACACTCCCACATTCGGAAGCCCTAAAAACCAATGAAGTAATACTGGTACAGTAATACATATCATTCCAATTACGCCAGATAAAATAACAGATATGCTTTGCTTTACCACTACCATCTCATTATCCCAATCAAATCTGGGAAAACAGCAGTTTATATAAGTTCCTTGTACCGCAGTAAATACCGAATAACATGCCGGTACAGCCAAAAGTGTGAATGACCAAATGGCATTAAACTGGAACCGTATCAAAAACACAGCGACAGACAACATATAGCCAATAGCATGAACCGTCAGGGTAAGGGCAATTTTGCTTTTTATAAATGTCTTGTTTGATAGTGGTATGCTTTGTAATACCCATAAATTCCTGCCCTCCAAAGAGATTGCAGAAGCTGCCGGACAACTGATTGAAAGCATCGCTGCGATTATTAAAGGGGCATACTGCCCTAAAAATAAATCCACATCTTCAATCCCTGCATACGTCCCCAGTATTTCAGGAGATACCACGCAAAGAGCCAAACTGGTCACACAAAGAAGGACAACTCCCAGACCTGTATTCAACACCCAAAGGTAGGAACTAAAATAACGTCCCATCTCTTTTAGATACACAGCCGTAAATACAGAATGTTTCTTGAGGTTGGCTTTCCTTCCTGGGGAGGCTGCATGGTATTGCAAAACATAAGAATTCAGCCTCGCATAACGGCACTCTACAATTTTTACAAATATACAGAAAACCAAAGCCGATAAGCTCCAGAACCCAACATTCCCAGCCAATGAAAAGTAATTCGTATATCGAAACCATGCCGATAAGGGATACAGCCTGCTGACTTGTTCCATGAGGATGACTCCTAAACTGCCGCCAGAAGCACCCGTCTGCATACTGTAGATCCCAATCCCCAGCAAACCTCCTAAAACTGCAAATGAAAAAACAAGAGAAACTATGTTTTTCCTTCGGAATTTAGAAGATACAACCGTAACCAGGACTCCAAGCAAAGAGGCAATGCACATCGGTACAAAAGGCACAAAAACGGCAGATGCCAAGTACATGAAAAAGAATAGCAAATGCGCCGACGCGTAAATCTGCCATATAATCCCTGCCGGGAGCATGAAGAGAATCCCTAACAAGAAATTCAGCAGATAAAGAAACCCAAATTTACTGCTGATAATTTCCTTTGCCTGAACCGGCAGGGAAGAAAGCATCTCATAATCCCTGCAGCCAAAAAGTATGCCGTTTGAACGCAGCACAGTAAATACAAGGATAATAAAGTTGGAAACGGACACCATGTAAGCCGGAATTAGCTGCGCCTGCCCCATCTTTGCAAGCGCAAGCGCTGTCATTATATTATAGCCACTCAACAAGGCCAATAATGTAAATATCCCAACTGCTGTGATAAAGGCAAAATTGCTCCTTTTCTTTTCGGAATGAAATAGCTCGTTTAATGAGAAATAATTATATATCTGTGTTTTTAACAGAAGCGTTGTTTTATTCATGACCCTGCACCTCCATAAAAACAGATTCCAGAGAATGGTTCCCCCTGACTGTTTCTATATTCCCAGATGTTATCAGCTCTCCTCGTTTAATGATGGCAATTTTATTGCAAAGTTTTTCTGCAACATCTAAAACATGCGTAGAAAAGAAAATTGCTCCTCCATTCTGTACAAGCTCTTGCATGGTCTGTTTCAGATGCCATGCCCCTTTGGGATCGAGTCCGACAAAAGGTTCATCTAAAATCAGTAGCTTGGGCTTATGAACCAAGGCAGCAATAATGGCCGTCCGTTGTTTCATCCCATGGGAATAAGATGCAATTACATTTCCCAGGCTGGAACTCATCTCAAAAAGTTCACTATACTTCTCAATCTGCTGCTTTCGTTCAGATAGTTCCACATCATAAATATCCGCAATAAAGTTAATGTACTGATATCCCGTCAAATGTTCATATAAATCCGGGTTATCTGGAATATAAGCCAGTACTTTTTTACACTGCAGCGGATCTGTGCGAATGGATTTACCATTGATGTAGATTTCCCCCTGGTCAAATTCATGGATACCGACCACAGCTTTTATCGTAGAGGTTTTCCCAGCTCCATTTGCACCGATAAATCCATAGATATCCCCCTCCTGTATCGATAGGGATAGATCATCAACAGCCTTTTTTCCGTTTGGATAAGTCTTTATAAGGTGTTCAATTTTCAACATTGATATGTCCTCCTTCACTGACATTTCGTCAGTTAGTATTTCAAAAATAACCGATAGCATAATCCATCGGATGTAAACTGACATTTTGTCAGTTGTTATGTAAAAAAATAGAATGAGATTGTCATTCTGCAAACTCTCATTCTGATTTATGAAAAAAGCGGTATTTGGGGATTTAATGCTCTTTCCAACAATTTTTTATATGTCTCTAAATAGCTCTCTAATTGCCCTTTGTCCCGGCCGGCAAGCTTAACGTCATTGGATACGAAAATATATCCTGTCATTAAAAATGAGGCTGTTTCCTTCGGAGAATCCACATGAAATATATTCTCCTTATTTCCCTGCTCAAGAATATATGCAAAATATTCTATCACACAGCTACATAATCTGTGGTAAAACCGATCCAGCATGTAGCGGTTTTCCTCCAGGTTTACTGCTTCCTGAAGGACTGAATTTTCGACCGTAATATCTTTATCTGAGATAGTAGTCATTGTAACAAAAGACCGAATTTTTTCAAGCGCACTCTTACTTTCGTCATATGTGAGATGCTCCAACTGCCGCAGCAACGGTTCGGAATATCTATTGATGATGCAGTATAAAATATCCTCCTTGTTCTTAAAGTGATAATAGAGAAGCCCACGGGATATTTTTACCTCATCAATGATGTCCTGTGTTGTTGTATTCAAATATCCCTTTGCGGTAAACAACCTGATTGCTGCATCCATGATTTCAGCCCTGCGAACCTCTGGCTCTTTCACATCACGCATAATATGGTACCTCCTTATGCATTAGAATAGCACACAACTGACAAATTGTCAATTAACAATGCATACCATTTTACTTACCGCGGCAGCCTTGTCCGCTATGATTGATTCCAGGCGGTGAAAAACGAAAAACTCTCCAAAATAGATACGCTGAAAAAACAATACTGGAATCAACAGCTAAAAAATGGCACTTGACTTTTATTATAATATCACTTATTATAAGTATACTTATAACAAGGAGGAGAAAATATGTTTACCTATGAAAAATCTGTTACAGGCAAAGCTGACATTGAAAAGGTCTGGGAACTCTATTCCGATGTAACCCAGTGGAATTTGTGGGACGAAAGCGTTAAATCTGTCCAACTCTCCGGCCCCTTTTGTGCCGGTACTTACGGTGTTATGGAAATGACTCACGGACCGAACTTGCCTATCGTGCTGACCGAGTGCTCGGATAAGAAAAGTTTCACAACAAAATCCGAACTTGGCCCTATTACAGTCACATTTGGACATCTCTTGAAAGAGGACACAAATGGAGTTACGATTACACATACCGTTACCATTGAGGGCGGAGAAGAAAACCAAATGAAAGGTATGGGGGAAGGCATCGCGGCAGGAATACCTGGTTGTCTACGCAAGCTCTTTTCCGCATAATATGTTATTATGAAGTTTGCAGAATGTAAAAACCACAAAGAAAGTATAGGACTACTCTTTTGGCAGTCATCTATGCTTTGGCAAAGGAAAATTAAGCAGATATTACAGCCATACAATCTAACACATACACAGTTTGTAATTTTAGCTGTAATAGAAGAACTTTCTGAACAGGAAGTATGTATTACACAAAAAAAGATTTCTGATTTTTCTATGATTGATGTTATGACTGTATCTTCTACCGTTAGACTGCTTGAGAAAAAAGGGCTGATCTATCGTTTACCGCATAAGACAGATACAAGGGCAAATTCCATTTCCAATACTGAGGAAGGAAAAAACTGTTTGAAACAAGCGGTTATAGATGTTGAAGGGATTGATAAAGCCTTTTTCTTTAGTACTAATAAGGAAAATGCGCAGTTTCAAAATATGTTGTCACAGTTATTGTGTAAAAATTCGGAATGAGAGACTGTAAAATAAACTGTGTATTGTCGTAAATTGGTATGTAAAATCTTGTTTTTTCGACATTTCTAAAATCAATTCCCAGTGCCGATTTTTTTACAATTACCGTTATTTTTCGACGCTATTTTCGATTTCTTTATATGAATAGTATTGCCATTTTCTGGTGATACTATTCATTTTATTTTATTTTTCTTTTATTTCCCATCCCTTAGCAATGTTTCATAGGCATCCAGCCGGACGTTATCCAGATAGACTTTTTTGATTTCATTTTCCGTATAAAAATCATACAGCATCTCCATCAGTATGCTTAAATATTCTTCAGACATTTCCTGTCCTTCGTATTCCATGATCCGGTAGGCTACACAGGCATACGCCCTGGAAGATTGATGTGTCATTGTATTATTTCCTTTACTTTACTGCTGGTTTTCAGGTTCATTCTCTATTCTGCTTATAAACTATTACCCCCAATAGGTGGGGGCTTTATGGTATTCCCTTCTTTTCCTATCATTTGATTTCAAAGGGAATAGGTTCTCCTCCATATTCATCAATATATTTCTGTGATTCTTCCCAAAAGCCTTTCTGTCCTATGAATTCCTCCAGGTGGAATAGTTCCCTTTCCAGTTCCCGTACCCTCTCTTTTAGTGCTTCAACAGTGTATTCTTTTTGCTCGTTTTCTTCCTCCGTCCATCCATAGTAATCCAATACGTATTTTCTTGCTTCTTCATTCCCCATGCCGGCTGTCGCTTTACGCAATGCTTCTTCCTCTCTGTATATGTCAAGAAAGTCAATCGGACTGTTCCCATCGCCAACAGCGCAGCATGTATTCTCATGTACACTATATCCTGCTTCTATCCATTTATGGAGCTCCCTGCGTTCTTCTTCGGTCATAGGCGTTATTTTTTCATATTCCTTTAATTCTTGTTTCAGAAATCGTTTTCGTTCCTTACTGATCCGCATTCTATACACCTCTCTGATTGCCTTATCCCTCACTTTAGTTATTGCCGCCTGTATGGTTCTTATGCATGAAATGCCTATGCATAAGAACCATACAGGCGGCATTGAGGCAGTCAAGGGATAAAGGGCAGCACTGCTGTCATTTACAGCCGGATACGTTTCTGTTTCTACGCTTTAGGCAATCCTGGCCCTGTCGCCGAATTCAATCACAAACTGTCCATAGGTCTCTCCCCAGTCACGGTACGGCATGGACCATTTCTTAATAATGTCCCTGGTAGACAAATAAATTGTTTTTCTTAATGCCTCGTCATTTGGAAAGAGTGCTTTGCTCTTTGTAACTTTGCGCAGCTGCCGGTTAAAACCTTCTACGGTGTTGGTGGTATAGATTAATTTGCGGATCTGATGGCCATAGCAGAAATAGGTGGAGAGGTGCTCCCACTTATCAAGCCAGTTATCCAGGACGACGGCATACTTTTTCCAGCTATCCATCATACTCTCCAGATTCCGCATCGCGATTTCTTCACTCTCCGCCCCATATACGCGCTTTAAATCTCTCATAAATGCTTTCTGGTCTTTATAAGCAATATATTTTAGCGTATTGCGGATCTGGTGGATGATACATAATTGGATCCTTGTTTCCGGAAATACCGTATGGATCGCATCCGGGAAACCTTTTAAACCATCCACACATGCAATCAAAATATCAGAAACGCCTCTGTTTTTCAATTCATTGCATACTTTTAACCAGAATTTGGCACCCTCATTTTCCCCAATCCATATCCCAAGGATATCTTTATAACCGTCTCCATTGATTCCCAATGCCACATAAGCTGCTTTTGTTATGATCCGCCCATCTTCACGTACCTTAAAATGTACTGCGTCCAGAAATACGACAGGATAAAAAGAATCCAGTGTCCTGCAGTACCATTCTTTTGCTTCTTCCATTACTTTATCCGTGATATTGGAAATGGAACCGGCCGAGAGTTCTATCCCATAAAGGGATTGTACATGTTCCGAGATATCCCGTACAGACATCCCTTTTGCATACATAGAAATGATTTGGGATTCCAGCCCTTCTTCAACGACTGTACGGTTCTTTATGATCTCCGGCTCAAACCCTGGTTCCCGTGTCCGCGGCACGTCAATTCCAATCTTTCCATAAGCTGTTTTGATTGTTTTAGAGCTGCTTCCATTTTTAGATACCCTGTTTCCATTCTCCTTTGCATCCGCAATATACTCATTTACTTCCTTACGGAGTATCTGCTCCACGGCATCCTTTATTACTTTCTGTATCAACCCATTCGGACCTGTAATATCTTCCATCGTGTTGCATTTTGCTATTTCTGCCTGATAGTCAATTTTCTGTGACATAGTTGTTTCCTCCTAAAATTTTTCTACCAATTTTTTCCAACTAATCACAGTATTGTCGAATTCATTATCCATTATACAAAAATGGATGTGTCGAATAATCTGTGATGATTTACACAGATTATTTTACACACCCCGGAATGAACGTGTATCAGCTACCAGAGTTGATTTTACCAAAATGCTAGAAGCCCATAAAGGAACCCTTGCCTTAACTCGCTTGAAATATACTATCTGAATTAGATCCGAATATATTTCTTCCGGGTCATCGAAAATGGCTTGGAGGACTTTCTGAATGGTCATTAGAATCAAGCTTTAGAGCATGTGGATCATGTTCATCGCACCATCCGGCTGTACGGCAAGTGTACCGACATATCCTCCGGCATAAGACCAAGTCTGCTTAGGAGGTTTTGGATATTACCTAAAACGGAAGCGTTATCTGCGTAACCTTATATGGTCTTTTATACTGGCTTATAATATCCTCCATGCGGTATACAATCTGTCTTTTCTGACATTCTTCCGAGAAATATTCCCACAGTTTTCTCGCCTGTGGGCTGGTGCATTCATAGTATTCCCCATACCTTTTTCGGTAGGCTGCCACCAGACCCTCTCCTGGAAACTGTTCGTTAAGTTTCTGAAAATACCATGCCCTCTAATTGCCCCGCAAAGTCATGCCAAATGCAGGATAGATAAATTTAACCCCTGTATCCTCTGCCTTCCGGATAATCTCACCGATATTTTCCCGGTTGTCCTCAATAAAAGGCAGAACCGGCATGAGCAAAATGCCTGTATAAAGCCCTGCTCTGGCAAGCTTTTCTATCATTTCAAAGCGCTCCGTCGGGCGTGAAACGTTCGGTTCTATCTTCTCTGCCAAATCATCCTTTGCTGTTGTGATTGTAATCTTCAAAAGCACCGGAGAATGTTCTGCGATACTCTGCAGAATATCAATATCCCGGGAAAGCAGCGAACTTTTTGTCGCAATCGCCGCGCCAAACCCAAACGCATCACACAATTCCAACGCATGCCTTGAAAGTTCAAGTTCCCGTTCAAAGGGATTATATGGGTCGCTCATGGCTCCGGTTCCTACCACCCCGCTTCTTGTTTTTCTGCGCAAATCATCCCTGATGATCCGCAGCGCATTCTCCTTAACGCGCACCTTGTCAAAATCATCTACTCCATAGCACTCCGAACGGCTGTCGCAATAAATACAGCCGTGACAGCAGCCCTTGTAAATATTCATATTGTAATCAATCCCAAACCATTTTGCAGGAGCCTTCGTTTTCGTTACGATTGTCTTTGCAGGGATATATTCCATCTGTTTCCTCCAAGTTCCAGTCCTAGTTACATTGTTTTAAAAACTGCAATATCCTTTGCTATTAAAGTGTATTTCTTTACAAAATCTGTTTTTGCATCCGTATAGCTATCACGGTTATGCTCGTATTGCTTCCATAACCCAAGTTTTAACTTTTCATATTCTTTGGCTGTATCAGGGTATTGATTCAAATAATCACGGAAATACAGTTCATCGTTATCGCCTTCCCTGCACAAATGCAGATGAAAAACCTTCTCCGCAAAGCCCTTTTCCGTATATCCTTTATTAAACGATAAGCGCCGGCTGTTTTCTGACATGCATAAATACCCTGCAGAAGTAAGATATTCTTTAAAAGACTGCAGATCGCTGTCCTTAGTAACTTCTGCCAGAATATCAATGATTGGCTTCGCCCAAATCCCTTCTATCGCCGTGCTGCCGATGTGGCTGATGCGGACGACCTGGTCTGCCGGCAGGACTTCTTTTAGTTTCGCCTCTTCTTCTATGTACCACTCTTTCCAATATGCCTTAGGCTCTGACAGAATAATCGGAAATAACCGCCATAATTCTCCAAGGCTCATCTCAGAGAATTTTTGCCCCATCTTCTTTGATTCTCCCTTATTTCTACCCATTTTCAGCATTCCTCTCTTGCTGATATCTGTTTCGATTTCCCATTTGTATATCATCATTGCAAAAAACTGTCCATTTTTACTGACTGAAAGGCAGTCTTATCATACCGGAGCAGGCGATATACCATTTCAATATGCAATTGTCAGTTCGGCTGCCTGATCTAATCTCGCCTCACGATCATATCACCCCAAGTAATCCAGGTTATAATTCTATCTTGTGGGCATCCGGAATCCATCAAGTGCTTTGTTCAGATAATCATTAAACGGTTTCATAACATGGAACATTTTTCAGCGATGTACCCTGTACCTCAAAATATTTCTGAAACTCAGGAAAATGAATAATTTCTCCAAACTCGTCTCCATGTTCTGCAATATAATCCCGAATCATAGTAGTAGCATCCTTAAACATATTCGTAGACAATCCCCCTCTTAGGAAAGACTGTCCGCCTGATTTGATCATCAGATAATATCCCACTGGGACAGGCTGCTTTCCCTTAGATGAAATATGTGCACGAAAAGATGGATTAAGCGGGGATCTGTCATTTTCCATTCTATATGCACGATACCATTCCCAATTATTATTCTCGCTTAAATCAGCCAGATACTTTAAAATCTGTCTCATATCCATTATCCGTATCTCCCAGCTCTTATCTCTTTACAGCTTTTTAATCGGAAAAAACATATACCTCTTTCCAGTCTGCGGACAAGTAAAATCATGAACTGCCCCTGTCAGTTGAAGACCATTATCTCCCAGATATTTTATCACCTCTGAAAAAGTGTCCTCATTTTCACGTTCCGCATAAATATATTCATAGCCGGGAACCACCCACTTTGTCCATCCGTTAGGAGCTTCTGCATCATCATTACATTCTACTCCGGCAAGATAAAGCCCCTTGCAAAAGTCCTCCCACGGATGAAAAGACCGGGAAAAATCAGACATTGCTCCCCATATGCCAGCGATATTGCCATTTTCGTCTTTCTTTGCCAAATGCTGAACTTCTCCAAAATGAGAATTTGCATCATCCCAAAGCTTTTGGATAAATCCTTCTCCATCTGATGTTGAACCCTCTTTTCCTATCACAACAAAAGAGGCTTTTTTGCATTTATCAATCTTCATATTTCTTATCCCTCTTGATTTCATTTATCGATTCTTTACGATACTATAATTTCATAATGTATTCTTTGCCCCGCATATTCGGAGAATGTTTCCTCACTCTTTTTTACAAACTGAAATCCCACACTTTCATAAGTGTGCTGAGCGGGAACGCAAATCTCATTTGTCCAAACAACTATCTTTTTTGCTCCCTGCGCAATCATACGCTGAACCGCTTCCTGCATTTGTCGTTTCCCATAGCCGTTTCCCTTGTATTCCGTCAAAATGCAGTTGTGCCCGACTTCTGCTGATTCAGGCAGGTTTGTCGGATTCCATGAAACAAATCCAACGGGCTTTCCTTCCAGAACTGTCATAAACCCGCTAACCTCGGCAATATGGGGATTATCATAAAAAAAATCATCAAAGTCCTGCCATTGGTTATGCCAATTAAGCTCGAATTTCGGCTCAAAAGAATAACTGTCTTTCAACAAGACGGCAAGCGTTCCCCGAGGAAATTCTGTTATTTTCTTAAATTCAATATCCACTTTCTCTCTACCTCACCAATAAATCAGGGGCATTTTTAATAAACGCAATTAACTCTTCCAAATCAGTAAAACCATCATAATCTCCATATATCCCCTCTCTATGATAGACAACTCCGTTTTTTTCATTTCTTTCAAGGCAATCAAGCAAAGTTTCCAGACCATATCTTTTAGCAAATATCGTAAATCCATATGGCTTGAGCTTTGCTAAAAGTCCCTTTTTACAATCAATTTCACATAAAAAACAATTTGATATCCCTTTTTTGATGGAACAAGTACGATTTTCACACCATTCTTTATCAGGACATTCACCAGAGTTACAGCCATTGCAGCCGACATTCTCAGAGCATAAACAGCAAGCAAGTCCACATCTTGCAATCCCAAGTTCTCTTTTCACCCAAACGCCACCTCCATATTGCAATTTCCAATCTTCATATTCTTTCATCTGATTTCACAATTCATAATTGAGCATTAAACCTTGCCAAAACAATGATATCTCCTGACGATAAATTTTAATTATATTTCATCCCTGCATAAACCATAAGTCCAAATCCACTTACAAAACAAACCCCAAATGCAGTCCAACCCCATCCAGTTTGCGTAATAAAATCAATAATTCCTGTAAGAATGATTCCTATTCCAATTATGATTGCACCTTTTCCCATAAGCGCAGTATACTCTTTTTTATCTGCCTCCGCCACATTTTTATAATGGTAGTCATGTATGAGATTTATCTTCTCCCTTTTCCAAATGGACCAGCCGACAATCAAAAATATAATACCAATTATCAACAAAACGATCAGTTCCAGCAGCATTCCATACCCCTCCATGATTTGTTATTATTCATTTTTTCTTGTGTCTATAACATTCTCCATTCCGCGCGGTGCTATGTACTGGGTCATAATATCCTCTGGAATCGTAATTTCATACTCACAGGTCAAATCTTTGTTCAGCACAGAACGTACCACTCTGCCCTCAAGTTCCCGGCCAAGGAATGCCTCCGTAAAATTCATCACATGACCAAGGCTGCAGTAACACAAAATCGGAGATACTGGCATATCGGACAAAATAGATTCCTTCGCAAACGGGCAATGACACGCATGGTAACGCCGCATCGTATCATCAGGGGCATCGAGATATTCCCGCATATTATATGGAAATGCCATGCAGTGCAGTTTATTTCCATGCCTGACCGGAGCAAGCATAGATGGGTTTTTCTGAATGAATTCCAACACCTCATCCGTGATCTCCTGCCCATAGAAATCTTTATGCTCCCGGTTTAATTCAATAAAACGTTCTGTCTCTGTTTCCAAATGCTTTTGAAGAAACTTATCTAAATCACCGATTTCAAGAAACTCTTCCCTTGCCCACGCAGACTGAGACGGATGTATTCCATGCCGCACTCTGTAAAGAATTTTCCGTACAGTTTTTTCGTCTGCCATCGCTTCCAACCGGCATATAAATGTATACATATTGCAGCACTTGCAGCCAGCCTCGGTTTCCATATCCGGCAAAACAAGACCATCTGTCAGCTCCAGCCAAAACGGTTCGCCCAGCTCCGAGCAGATTTCCTTCTTAAAAGTCCTGATGCCAAACTGCTCATCATAGCTGATTTTCGTATCACCCATCTCTCATTCCTCCATTAGTTCTATCGTTCGTTCAAAAGAAATACATTCCGCATACCGTTTATTCCACATGAATTCATTATAGTATTTATAGGTCTGATCCGCCGACATATATTGATTATCAAATGTGCTGTTGGTATTTGCCGGAACTATCATTTTGAAACCATGCTCAAAACCCGCTTTTATAGTAGCATCTATGCAATATTCTGTTTGCAGCCCAGCAATAATAACAGTATTTTCTTCTTTTTGTCTTAAATATTCCAATAATCCTGTACCTCTAAAAGCACTGTTTACGTTCTTGTCAAAGATAACTTCACTCCCGACAGGTTGGAATCCATCATATATTTCAAACTCCTCCGTACCTTTTAATAATCCATTCTCCTTGCCATCATCATGCCTGACAAAAATGACTTCAACACCACGGCTGCGAGCCTTATTTATCAGTTGTCTGACACGTGATTCAAATAGATTAAATTGATATAGTTCATTGTTTGTAATCAATTTTTGTGTATCGACAATTAACAGCACCATTCTAACACCCCATAAAATAGAATCCATTGTTCAAAAGCTTGCAAGATTAGACAGTGTATCGCCAGTAATCCGATATACCGTCCAATCATCCATAGGCTCTGCCCCCAGCGAATGATAGAAATCAATACCAGGCTTGTTCCAATCAAGACACCACCACTCCAATCGCCCGCACCCACGCTCAACCGCGATAGCCGCCAGCTTTTTCAGAATCGCCTTTCCATAACCTTTCCCACGATATTCAGGTTTTACAAACAGATCTTCAAGATAGATACCCGCCCTTCCGAGAAACGTAGAGAAGTTATGAAAGAAAAGTGCAAAACCAATCTCCTCGTCATCCACGACAACAAAAATGACCTCTGCTTTCTGTTTATCAAAAATCCATTCTTCCAGCGTTTTTTCATCTGCAACAACTTCATTTATCATTTTTTCATAGGCTGCAAGGTCTTTTATAAATTGTAGAATTAAAGAAATATCATCCCTTTTTGCATATCTAAATGTAAATTTTTCGCTCATTAACGTATTTTCCCTTCGTAAACTATATTTTTCTCCCTGCTTTTAGCCGTTTCACATTGCAAACAGATGCACTAATAATAAATTATCCTTGATAAACAATTCTTCTTGGTTCTCTGCCATAAGGATGTGCTTTGCACGTTCCACCAAACCATTGATATTCGATATCTTCCGCAGTGTTTCCATTTTCCAGGTCAATAGCCGCCAGAAGTAAATGATCGAATAACTCTGCTTTCTCAGGGCAGCGGCTGTGACCCGTTAATATCGTGTCAAATTCATTCCGAAGATGTTGAATCCGCTGCATGCTCTGGATCTGCGTCTTTATTGGAAGAGATTCTGGCAGCTGCATCCAAATCTGTTCAATTACACCGTCTCCTGTGAACAGGATTCGGTCCGCCCGGTCTAATAAAACAATTTCACCCGCGGTATGCCCTGGCAAGTAATATGCCTGCAGTTTTACTCCGCCCAAATCGAATACCTGTCCATCATCAATTGGCAAAAATTCTGGATACTTAAGACCAAACTGCTGCTTGGCCGCCTCAATCTCAGGAATAGACAGAGCTTCTTTTGCTACAGGCAAATCCGCAAAATTGATATACGCCTCATCAAAACTCCAGTTTCCGCCGATATGGTCACAATGCCCATGTGTATTCACACAAATAAGCGGTAAATTTGTCAGCTTTCGAGCCTCCGCTTCTACATTTACCAGCCCTATCATCGTATCAATCACTGCAGCATATTTATTTCCAGCCACGACGTATCCTGTTGCTTCATTATTATCATTCATAAGCCAGATATGGTCGCATATCTGCATTATAGATGGTTGCCTAAACTGTATTTCCATTTTACATGTCCCCATTTCTTTTCATTTCCTTTAACTCCTAATAGCCTCTTTTAAATCTGCAATATATTTTGCCTGTTGCTTTTTTAGGTAGCCCTTTACAAACAGGTTCATAATGGGATTTTTTACCTGGACTTCTTCTGTAAAAGTAATCTGTGTCCCACCGTCCCGTTTCTCGAACAGGCCGATCCAGTTTCCGCACATGTTCTTATTCTCCATAGCAAATCGATATATTCGATAAGGCTCTTTCTCTGTGATACGGAAACGGGTCACAAATCCTTCCTTTGTATATTCATCAAAGCACGTTTCATTAATCACTTCAATTCTAGACAAATCGCTACGCCATCTATAATTTTTATTATCCGTAACAATATCCCAGACCGTCTTGCAGTCACAAGGAAATTCCGCTACGACTATGGACCGTTTCATCAAATCCCCTCCCTCTTTCAAAATCCATCTGCACAAGTTTCTTCCCATCAGGAAGCAGATGCTTCAATGTCTTGATTTTGTTGTATCCTGTTTTGTTCATCAAAATCTCCAATGGCCGTTCCTCTATCTGAGCATATACTTTCTCCAACCCATCAAAGGTATGGAGATAAGGTGAATCAGAAACCCAGTTATTGTTCATATTAATTTGAATGATACAAGAAACATAATTTGGATTTACATGCAAAATCGCTTCCTGAAAGCATTCGTATCCAATATACTCTATCAGCAGATTTGCAATAAGCAAATCTGCTTCTGGCAGCTTGTCTGCGTCTCTCGTCAAATCAAAACATAGACATTTTAAAATCCCTGCTAAATCGGGGTATCTGCGGGCGGCCTCTCTTAAATAGGAAGAATTTATATCTATTCCATATACTCTTCTATATTTATTTTTTCGTATATGCTCAAGACCGTTTCCTCCGGCAATGCCTAATATCATCACACTGGAAACTGAATAAGCCCCAAGCTGGCCTTTCATCATTTTATTCATCGCCTGCAGCTGCATAACAGTATCTAACTGCATATGATTTTCATAATCATCTAATAAAATTTCTTCCCAAGGGTTAAGCATATTGTACACTCCTGATCCAAAGACTAAAACTTATATTTCTACCGGTAGCCATAAACAATATACATCCCATCCTCCGCTTCATATGGAATCGAATATTTCTTCATCCCTTTGATAAACTCCCCTTCCAAATCATGCCAGATTTCTTCATCCTCAATCAGCCTTCCCCGGTACTTTCTCTCGCAAAATTTCGGCTTAACTTTTACCCATTCTAATGATTTAAAGTCATGACCATTAAAACATTCACTGCAATAGCAAGTGTCAAATAAGTCATCATTTCTTCCGTCCACATCAAAAAGTGTACGATAAGCATAGGGAATTTTTAGAGGCATCTCTTCTGTCATCACCTGAAGGAACTCGATCCACTTCGTAGTATTCATGTAACTTGTCAATTGCCGTTTTTCAATAATTTCTGCAAGCTTTTCACTCGCTGTCCGCTTATGGCCAAAATCACCCTGATTGATCTCCCCTACAAAATGCTGCACTGCCTGATAAAACCGTTCGTCAAATCTGCCCACGCGATAAAGGCTGGAAACACGCTCCCCGTTTCGCTCTGCAAAATACCAGCCCCAATCTGAATGGTACGTCTGCAATACAAAATGTACATTTCCCCGCCAGCGTACATCAAGTACACGTCCCTTAGACAATGCCTCTTCTGAAACCTCCTTAACGGCCCCATCCAGAAAATCTATCCGCCTTATCATTTGATCCGCCAATTCTTTCAATTCTTCTTTATACATGCCACACCTCTTTACACAATTTTCAAAGCTGATACTCCCGCAGGAAATCACTCCAAAATCGCTGTTCCTATCTGCATCTCCAAACGCCAGTCAGGTGCAGCCCCATCGTCTCCCCAATATTCATCCACAGAACAGATTTTATCGTCTCTTATCCGCAGAAAGGAAACCACATGAAAAGAAAGGCTTTTATCTTGATTATACACATGTACGACAACTATGCTCACATCCCCCGCCTGCTCTACCCGCTGGATTTCGCCTTCCCAGTCACCGGGATATTCACAGTTCGCCTTTATGTACTCCTTAACATTGAAATGTTCGTTGGTACAGTGCCAGTTAATATAGGCGTCATCCCAAAAATATTTTTCGATTTTGCGTGTATCCTGTTTCAGCACAGCATCCCAGAATCCTTGTATATCCACCGTCAACACTCCTCCATTAGATCATTTCATAATAACAATACCTGTAATTACCATGCCCAGGCGCTCCTTTGGAATTCCTCAAAAGTACTGTATCTCTTTATAACTCCTCCGCTGCCGACTATAAACCGAACCAAATGGTCTTCTGCTGCCTTAACTGCCAGATTCATTTTCTGCAGATCATCCCACTCATAAAAACTCAAAATATCATACTTTTCAGAGCCATACTCCCTGTGCGCATCGTCTAATTCCCTTTGCAGACATACGGCAGACAAATATGCAAGTATGTAATTATTCGTTTCACAGCAGACATAGATTTTATTAAATGTGGAACTGATTTCTTCATATAATCCAGCCAAAAGTGCAGAATCCTTTACCTCCGTTGTTTCCCCGGATTCTGCATGATCCTTTGACAAATCCTCTGAAAAACTCACTCCTATATACTCTCCCACCGTACAAAGCATCCCATAGCTGTGCCGGATAGATTCCTCCGCTGTTTTGCCTGTACCGTATGTAAATATTCCTCACAGATCCGGATCGGTATGTCCTTTTCTTTCTGCAGCTTCAGCAAATCCTGGAACTGCATTTTCAGGCCGCAGTGAAAGTAGTCATTGTTGTAAATCGCCGCGGCATCTGCTAATTGCATAATGATATGTCCAGCCAGTTTCCGAATTTCCACAAGCGGATTCGGCTTACACATATCCTGATATAATTTATAAGCGGATTCGGCCCTCTTTCGTGCGGCCGTCTGCGATTTCTGCTTATCAGCCAGATTATCTTTCATTTGAACCTGCAGCCCTCGGAATCTCCCTAAATCCTCTTCCGAAGAAGAATAAAGAACTTTTACATCTCCGACAAGCGGAAGAAGACCCTCCTCCAAATTTGCAATATTTCGGACACGTTCCCAGTCCATCGGAAAGATGTCATATCCTACGCCCGCAATCATAAAAGTTCCTGCCAGCCGATACCCCCGTTCTGTCCGGGGAATAAAATAACAATCTATATCCGATCTGGAGTTTGCTGTTCCATTTACAAATGAACCATACAGCAATGCCAGACTGATATCATCTGCATATTCACTTTTTACTTTTTCTTCAATCCAAGTCACCAATTTTTCATTGACTGCTATACTCACGTAATAATCTCCTCAATACTTTTCAATCCATTTTCTCGTATATCATCCAACTCTTCCGCTGACAAACATCCCGACTCATGTAGGCGCAGGTATTCTTTTGAAACATCCGAATCAAACATCAGGACATCATCTGAATTAATCGTAACGTCAACCCCGTTCCTATAGAGCAATGAGATCGGATGCTCTTTGAGCTTTTCCACTCTGCCCAGTAATATATTGCTTGTAGGTGTAATATTAAGACGGATGTGATTATCCGTTAAAAACCTCATAATCCCTTTATCATAAGCCGCCGCAATACCATGCTGTACTTCATCCAACTCTAACAATTCCACTGCTTTTTGGATGTCTTGTGCACTTCCCCATTCTCCAACATGCGCTTTTAACCGAAGGCCTTCTTTCTTAGCCCGGCGATAAACGGGTATAAACGTTTCAATAGGCTGCGCCATCTCATCTCCATACAAATCAATCGAATAGAAAGCACTGTTCCCCCAAAAATGCGAAAGACAGTCCTCCAGATAGCCAATGGAACAATGCCTGGAAAGCCCGATTTGCAGCCGTAGTTCCATGTCAGGAGCGATCTTCGCTTTCGCTTTATAAAAAGCATTGATAAGCTCATGGATGTCATTTCTAAAAAACTCTCCAAGCCCCCAGACATCCTCTCCAATCTCTAAAACCGTCACACCATCGTTTTTTGCCTGCTGAAAAGTCGCTTCAATCAGAAACTTTCTCATATCCGAAGAATCAAATCTCGAACCGATATACTTATCACTCCATCCATTCATTTCCTGCATGGATGAAAGCGGCCTCTCAAGCGGCATAATCTCTATATTTTTATATCGTTTTATATACTCGCGGCTTCCTCCAAGCACAAAATGATTATGTAAGTCCGCCTTTGCACAGACTCTTATATCTTCTAAACTATGCCGTTTCAGCCCTTCTATAAATTGACTCATTGTTTTTTAATCTCCATTTTACAGGATTCTTTCAGCTAAGATGACTTCCTCTGCAACGTTGCTCGTCGTTTCCATCAATGGTGTAAAACCATTTTTCAGCCAAAAGTGTTCCGACTGCGGGTTCCCCTTGACCCATGCCAGCCGAACCGACTCATATCCCAGACCAGAAAGATATCTGCACAAATAATCAATAATCTCCGTTCCTATTCCACGACCCTGTACCGAAATATCCGTCATAAAAAAACCGATATATACAATCAGCTTTTCGGGATAACCATCGTTTAAGTCCATAACTGCAATCAACTTTCCATCCTGACAGAACCCGATATAATATTTATCTTCGATTACCTTGCCAGGCGGCAATATTCTCATATCCTCCTGGATCGTCTGCCGTGTAACAAAGGGAGGGCAATATTCATAATATAAGATATTCTTGCTAAGCAGATCATATATTTCATCTACGTTCTTGTTGGTAAGTATATGAGCCTTATATTTATCTGATAATAATTCTACCTGCATGATTGCCACCTTAATGTTTTATTTTATCATTTACATCTGCCCAAAACAACAGTCCTTTCCGTTTTTGCAAAATGAGGGGCAATTTTTGCATATTTCATCCTATGACACCTTAATAGCCGCTGCCGCATTTTCCGGATTAGCTTTAAAATCTTCTGCTATCGATTAGAAAAGCATCCGCCATTGCTGACAGATGCCATACATAAACTCATTATTTTGTTATCCGTTTCGCATATATCTTGTGTTCCTTGCCGCCCCATGCACTTAATCCTGCTGTCTTTAACTATTGCCCCAAGCACCACCTCAACGGTCGTCTGACTGACATCTGCAAGTCATTGGCATCAAAACACTGCCATATTTTGCATTCATAGCCTCATCCCTTTCCACATCACATTCTATTGATTCGGAAAATAATTTTCTGGATGCTTCTAACCTTGCAAATGCTGCTAATTTATCACCTTCACCTTTACTTTTCGTTTTCATACCAACTGGCTCCTTGGCTTTTTTTATTTTAGATGGACAAATGCTGTTTGGCTTTGCTGACACCTTTGATATAATAGACCAGCAGTTTCCAACACCCACGCCCAATATGATACAGAATTACTCCCATGACAATACTAATAATAAAGACGGCTACCGGATTTTCAATCCCGGAAATGCCGATATAGTTAGCACAGGGAATACCTAAATTCAGTAATGCATCAATCAATTTGACAAAGCCCATAATAGGAGTGGCTATTGCACAAATGATGAACACCGGGCTGCAAATTGCAAGAACCGGTATTACAATCAAACCGGAAAGACTTGCGAGACTATAATAGGCACAAATCGCAAGGACTCTATTCCAACTAAAAGAATCGTTTTTTGCAATCAAATCCCCCAGATACGCTTTTGCCAATTCTTTGGGATTGCCCAGCCGTCCAGTGATTTGTTCTGCGGTTTTTCCATCGCTTTGTAATTCAAGGATTTCACTCTTGATTTCCTTCACAATATCAACTCGCTCGGATATCGGCAAGGGTTTCAGATACTTTTCAACCTTATCAAGATAGTCATTCAAATTTTTTTCCATAGTCTTATTCTCCTTTAATTTCATTGATTGCATTTAACAAATTATTCCATTCTTTAGACATAGCAGAAATATATTCAAGTCCTTTGTCTGTAATGGAATAATATTTTCTCGGCGGCAAACCCTCGGCACTTTCTTGCCATGAGGACGAAACATATTCTTCTTTCATTAATCGTCTGAGTAGCGGATAAATTGTATTCTCTTTTGCAGCTAAAATAGGATATTTTTCTAATGTGCTGATAATTTCATATCCATAGGATGGTCGCTGCCTTATCATTAACAGAATACAAAAATCAAGTGTCCCACGTTTGATTTGGGATTTCCAATCATCAATATTCATATACTGTACCTCCTTGCTATATATCGTACCACACAGTATATCTAATGTCAATGGTATATCTGAAAAAAATTAAAAGATTAAGATTACTCATGTTATAAATGATGCGCGGGATTTCGCCGACGTAGGCACTGTGGTAAAATCCAAAAGTTCGGATTTGTGGGAATGTGGGTAACTGGCTGTCTTATGGGGTTGTGGGAAACGCCGTTTGCAGGACGTGGGAAAGCCGTACTTTGGCTTTTCCATGTGCTGTGAATGGCGTTTTCCATAGCTCCATAGCCTGTTATCCACATTTCCATGCCGCAAATCTTTTCCACATTGTAACAGTTCAGCCTTGCGACTGGCAAAAGAGAGAAATTGAAAAAGTTTTTTCTTCTGATTATCCACATGGAAACACGTAATTTCACGAATTTCATTGCTTTGTGATTAGTATGTGGATAACTTTTGAACAACATGTCTGTTCAGAATTCCATTTTTCATAGTTTTTGTGACCGGTATTCCACAGAACCTCTGGAATACACAAAAATAATCCACCGTCATTTTGACGAACCTATTCTAAAGAGGATTTTTCTTTTCTATCCGTTTCTGATAAACTATGGTTATCAGAAATGAACGGAAGGAGATGCCCCATGGGAAGAAAAAGCAACTATGAAAATGGAATGTACCAGCAACTCATGGAAATCATGGGGCGTCTGGATACGGTTGAAAAAGAACACAAACAGGAAGTTGGGGAATTGAAAGCGGAAATCGCAGATTTAAAAGAAGAGAACCGGCTCTTACATCAAGAAAACCGACTGCTTAAAGACGATAATGCACGTCTGAAAAGTATTATCAATCATGACAGCTCCAATACTTCCCTTCCACCATCTACCGATCAAAAAGGCGGAAAACCTGCAAATACCTATAATGGAAGAAAGAAAACAAAACGTAAAGCAGGCGGACAAAAAGGGCATAAAGGAACAACGCTTACAAAAGCAGAGATAGAAGTAAAAATTGCTTCCGGCAAATGCAGACATGAAGTAAAAATGATTGGTAATGCAGCCGGACAGAAATATGTCACAAAATATGTGGTTGATCTAGCTGTGGAACCGATGATTACAGAAATCCGTATCTATGCAGATAAAGAAGGGGTTATACACATTCCAAAAGAATACCGCAGTGATGTTACCTATGGAGCAAATGTAAAAGCACTGGCTGTATCCCTGTATAGCGAAGGGGTTATGTCAAACGACAGGATCGCTTCTTTTTTAAATGCAGCCGGTAACGGAGAACTCGAATTATCAGAAGGGAGCGTCTATGGATTTTGCAAAAAACTGGCGTCGGTTTCTCAAACAAGCATTACAAATTTGGAAAACGGACTGTTGAACCATAAGGTTGTTGCAACCGATGCCACAGTGGTAACAGTAAATGGGAAACAGAATTATATCCGGAATTTCAGCATAAAAAACAGCGTGGTATACCATGCCATGGACAGCAAATCCATAGAAGCACTGAAGGGACTGTATTTTTTGAAACACTATACAGGGATTCTTCTGCATGACCATGAAACCGCTTTGTACCACTTTGGCACGGAGCACGCAGAATGCAATGTCCACATCATGCGTTATCTCCGAAAAAATACGGAGGAAACAGGGAATGCATGGTCCGGGGAGATGAGTGGGCTCCTGTGTGAAATGAATCGGGAACGGAAAGAATTACTAGGGCAGGGGTTCCCATCATTTCCGCCTGCAATCCTAAGGGAATATGAAGAAAAATATTTTTCCCTGATACGAAAAGGAGAGGCAGAAAATAAAACGACCACACATAAATATGCGAAAAAAGAGGAAAAGACATTACTTAACCGTATGGATAAATACAGTCATAACCATCTTTTATTCTTGCATGATTTTTCCGTGCCCTTTGATGACAATATTTCGGAACGAGATTTACGGAAAGCAAAAAATCGCCAGAAAATGGCTGGAGGTTTTCGCAAGGAAAGCGGCAGTGAAATGTACTGTTCTATTATGACAGTCATAGAAACCCTTAAGAAAAGGAAAATGGGGATTATAGAAAATATAAAAATGTTATTTATGGGCACACCGGCTATATTTTAGCCGGTGTAATACCCGTTAGGTCAATCGCATGGCTGAACTGTTACTCCACATTGTCAAATGGTGAATTTAATAATTGACAAATATCGACTTTACCGCTATAATAAAACGATTTGGTACTAGAATGCCAAATGGAGGCATGGGCGGAAAGGATAAAGACCAATGATCAGAATTGTTGATGAAGCAGAGTGTAAAAGATATCGTTCCGACTGCTCAATTACACTGAAAAAAGTATGCACCGAACTCAAAAGAAAGGGAATAACCGCCCAATTTACTCTCGTTGGCAGCGGTGCAAGAAACATGGTCACAAGAAACGGAAATGGCCCGTTTGATCTTGACTATAATCTCGAAATTTTCAAAGCGCCAAACGAATATTGGAATAACCTGCGCCATATGAAAAATACTGTTCGTATTTTGCTCGATGATGCAGCGGGGCTGCAATGTTTTTCTGAATCGAAAGACTCAACTTCTTGTCTAACAGCACTATTACACTTCAAAGATGAACCAACAATTGAGTTCAGCTTCGATGTTGCAATTGTTACCAGAAATTCTGATGGAACACTATGTCGGCTGATGCATAACAAAAATGCTTGGGGATATGGGAGTAATCAATATGTTTGGAATGAAGTCCCTCATTCCCGCAATGTAACTATTAAAGCAAAACAAATTAAAGCAGCGGGATTATGGCTTGATGTGAGAAACCAATATGTCAATTTGAAAGAAATGTATCTATCTCGTTGGTGGGACATAGATCATCCGTCATTTGTTGTTTATATTGAAGCTGTAAATAATGTCTACAATCAATATTTTGTATGAGTGTAAAAAGAACAATGAAGAGCACTTCAAAACTTATGTAAAGCTTCAAGCCGATGTAAGATAAAATTTTTTAAAAGAAGATATGGATGTTCAGCTTTCCTTTTTATAGGTATTATTTCAAAAGTACTTTTATCTAACTACAATTTTATTAAAAAGACTTAGACGATTACTAAAAGTGAGGATACATTATGATTAATATTGCAAACAAAGAATGGAAACATTTGACAGTAGAAGATATTGTAAACACAATTAACACTGAAGATGAATCTTTTTATTTCGAGTTCAAAAGTGATCAAGTAAACACAAAAAAGATGTTAGAAGAAATATCTGCCTTAGCTAACACATACGGTGGCTATATTTTTTTAGGTGTATCGGATGACAAAAAAATATACGGATGTACAAAATGGACTGAACAAAGAATTCATACATTGATTCATGATGCCTTGTCTCCAGCACCAAATTTTGATGTCAAAAAATTTATAACAGATGATGAAAGAACAATTTTCGTAATAAAAGTTGAAGAAGGGCCTACTCCACCATATATAACAAATAGCGGAAAAATATATGAACGCCTGTCTTCTGGTTCCTTCCTAGTCAATGATTCAACTAGACTAAGTCAAATGTATTATAAAAGAGAACATGAACTTAGTCGAATAGAAAAAAAATTGGCAATATCACCAATAAATTCTTTTCCTAATTTATTTGGTTATCTGGATATTGGTTTTAGCTTAAGAACTACAAATAACGATAGTGTATGGGAGCAATTTATTAATGCAGATTTAAAACAGCTTTCACATAGTTTAGAAGATCCAAATAATAAACATAGTATATCACGGGTAGGTCACTCCATCGTTTTTAGTGTAGGAGAAGTAACAAATCCCAATAATATAGTTGAAGCTAATCTTCATAATTTTATGGAAATCATAGGAGATGGAAGTGTAAAACTAAGGATTCTACTTACTAATAACGCTGGAAAAAGCAAAGTAAATATTGCATGTATTATTTCAATACTCTCAATTTTCAGAAAAATTTATAGCCAAATATTTGAAACTGATTTTTCAGAAATTTTCATAGGCGCTTATAAATACGAAAATCTGACTGTATTAAATCAGTTTACACCATTTATAGAATTTGATGGAGAAAGCAGTAATTTAAATAATGAATGGGCGAATTACTATCATCAACATATAATGAACTATGGAAATAATTTGATAATTACGAGTGATCGTATTCCTAAATATGGTTTTAATTTTTTGGACAAGAAATATTTTAATAGCATCGAAAAAAATATCACAAGTGAAAACATTATTGAAGAGCTTTTTAGTAGTTCTTTTACATTTTTAGGGTATATATTTCCTTTAAATGACTAATTATCTGTATTATTCAAAAACATCTTTTCCGTTGATAAAGGGAAAGATGTTTTCAAATGCGCCAAATAAGTTATTTTCTATAAGTAATCAAATTATGTCATGTATCGGTATTTTGTGTATATTATTCATTTCTTTATGACCGGAATCTCCATTTCCTTCTGTTCTATGACATTTGACAAATAGCAGAATGTACCGTCCTCATATGACTGTATGACAACTTGATTTGTAAACGCATAATCCGAATCATAATCCGGCCATACGCCATCCACAAAGAGAGTTAATGTACCGTCTTCATTCTCTGTGTAGTCCACCACTTCACCGAACGGCGCATATGGCCTGACTGAAAACAAATCACATTCGTAAGTGTCGCTATCCGCATCATAACCGCAGCAATGGTGAAGCTGTTCTATAGTTATAGGAAAATATATTGTCATAATCTCTTCAAATATCTCTGCGTCAACTCTTCCTCCATGCACTTTCAGATATTCTCCCGTATGCATATGATAAATATCCCCAAACATAGTATCCATTATTATATCTTCCACATTGCTGCCGTTCCAGTCAACAGTCAGCAGATTATAATCTATATAGCTTAAGCCGGATATATACTTCTCTGTCAGCGCCCTGCAGTCCTCAGCTAATGGTTTTATCCTGTAGTGCTCCCGCAAATTTCCATGTGATATCTTTATTTTATTGGTATAGATAAAGTACCCTTTTTCTGTCAGCCTGATTTCTTCCAAATCCCATACGGATGTATGGGACAGTATGGGCACGCCTCCTTCCTGCCATGTAATTTCCACATAGTAAACCTGCAGCTTCCCTGCACGGTACAGAAAAGTGCGGCATCCAAACCGGCCGTCCCCATAGATATCACATATTGTAACCTGGGCCTCCTCTCCATCTGAATATCTGGAATAAAACATTTCTACCTCTTCATAATTTTCCATATTGATGCCTTTTGACACTGAAACATATCCAAGCCCGCCCATCCGGCTGACTGTCTCCCGCCTTTGTTCTTTTGTCCTCTGCCCCAGTTGATAAAAAGTCGTATCCAGCACCTTGATGTCCTTATATAAATCTGCACATCCTTCGGCGGCTGATATTGCGGCTTCCTGAAGCTGTTCCTGTTCTTCGCTTTCCAGGATGCTCACCGCCTCTTCTATTTCTTTCCCATAAGAGCTGCCATCCACATTTTCCCTGCTTTCTTCTGCCTGCTGCTCCTGCGGCTCCCCTGAAAATTCCTTTTCAGGGGAGATTGCCTTATCACAACCGAAATAAAGTAATAAGACAACAAAGCTACCTGCGGCAACAAAAAAGATACTTTCAAATAAACTCCTTTGGCATTCTATTTTTCTCTGTTTACTATACTTCATAACGTTCCTTACCTTTTCTGGTCGTATAATCTATATATAGTATTACATTTGTAAGATTTTAAGTCAAGAATAACTTATATTATCTACAATCTTACAGCCCCGTCTTATTTTCTCACCGTTTCCCCACTACCGGAATATCTAATTCCTGTTTTTGGATGGAATTGGATAAATAACGAAAGGCCCCATTCTCTAACGGTCTTACCACAATCTGATTTGTAAAGGCATAATCCGAACCATAATCCGGCCATACACCGTCCACAAACAGTGTAAGCGTTCCATCCACATTTTCTTTATAGTCCACCACTTCGGGAAACGGCGGCAAAGGCTGCGAGATACTCATTTCATATTTATATGTATCCGTGGCTGCATCGTAATTGCAGTACTCCCTTAATTGCTCTGCTGTTACCGGGAAATAAGTCATCATAATAGATTCATAAAGCTCTGCCGGGATCCCCTCACCGTCTGGTACAAATACCTCCCCTGTATGGATCCGATAAACATCCTCAAACATGCATGGCCTTAAAATTTCTTCCACATTTCCGCTGTCCCAATCCGTTATCATCACCATATAACTCACATAACTAAGTCCAGAAACATATTTTTGGGTAAGCTCCCGGCAGGTTTCCGGTAGAGGCTTAACCCTGTAGTACTCCTTCAAATTGCCATGTGCAACGATTACTGCATTTGTATAAATCAAATATCCCTTTTCCGTCAACCGGATTTCTGCAATATCGTTGGTTCTGGCAGCCTGTATAACCGGTATACCATTGTCTTGCCATCCAATCCCGATATAGTAGGTCTGCAGTATTCCCTGCCGGTAGACAAAGGTTCTGGAAGAAAATGTCCCGTCTATAAAAGGTTCGTAAATTGTAACCAGTGCCTCCTGCCCTATGCGGTATTGGGAATAAAAATTTTCTACATCTTCATAGTTACGCATATTCATATCATCCGAAACACTTACCATTCCATTGTTGCCCAACACATTGACAATATCTCTTCTCTGCTGTTCTGTCAATTCAATAACCGAAGCATAACCGCTGTCCTTGCTGCTATTTACTGACTCTTCGGCAGAATAATAACCTGCACACATTTCTGCCGCCGATACTGCTTCATTCTGTATTTTTTTCTGTTCTTCCATTGACAGGACACACTCCGGTTCCGTATACGCATACGGCTCCCCATCAGCCGCCCCCGGTTGTTCCTGGGATTCAATCCTGGCAAACGGCACTTTTACTCCCCTGCTGCCGGCCGGATACACTGCTGCTTTCATCTCCCCAACCACGTGCCCAACGGCTGCCAAGGATAGCGCTGATAAAAAACATACGCTGCATTTCTGTAAAGTACGTTTCATATACTCTATCGTTCTCCCTTCCTGATAATATGCTTTACAATTCTTCTGTCAGGTAGAACATATGAAAATAAATGCCTGGCTATAACAAATCATTCCCTTTTTGCTGAATAAAGGGCGGTTTTTGCAGATTTTATATTATTCAGTCTACCAGTCATCACTTCAAACTCAATATGTTATTGTTGGCATTTCCAAATTGCCATCGGATGTTCCTTAATTCTTTCCACAATTTCTTCTTTCGTATCATTTGGTGTGTAATCCATATCAATATCCACAGACAAACGTGATATATTGAACACCGCCAGATTGATAGCTGTTCCACCTTTTAAAAGCAGATGGTTTCTTAGATATTCTTCTTCATTCAGATAATTCAATACATCCTTCAAGTGCAAGACCTTTTCAAAGGTATCTCTCACAAATCCATGCTGCTGTGCAATACGTCCAATCTCTGTTTTATTATACATCGGCATCCATCATTACCCCATTCTTCATATTTTGCAAATCATCCGGAACAACCAGTTTCCAAGTAGCTTGAACAGCTTCGCACCCTGCTTTCTGTAAAAAAGGATAAATGAGTTTGTAACTTTCGTCAGGAACTGTTCCTAACGAAATCTTGCGCTCCGGCTTGTCCGGGTTAAGGAAACAAAAAGGAGACAATACCTATGGCTGATTTTATGATTCGTTTTCTTATATGTAACCTATTCATCTGTGCCCTGGTTGGAATCCTTCTGGCCGCCAGGCATTTATTGAGAAATATCCTGTCAGGCCGGATGCAGTATCACCTGTGGTTTCTGCTGCTCGGCCTGCTTACCGTTCCTCCTGCCGTTTCGCCTGACAGGTTTTCCAATGCTTCTTGCCCGGCTTTTGGCATTTTGTAACCCCGCCCTGCCCGATACCGGAAACATTGTAAATCAAGGAGATGTGACGACTCCTGCAGGAGATTCGGGCTGGCTGAATGATTTTACTCTCTCCATAAGCAATCAGACGCCATCCATTGCCGGAACCATTTTACTGGGAATCTGGCTTGCCGGTATCCTTGTCATGGTTGTGCGGACCGCCAGATCGTCCCTCCGCCTGCAGAACATCAGACAATCTGCCCTTCCTCTCCAAAATCCGGCAATCTGCAGACTATACCGCCATTGCCTGAAAGAACTCCATATCAGAAAGGAGATTCCCATATACAGTACCACATTTTTGCAGTCGCCGGTTATCATAGGGTTCCTAAGGCCGCGTATCTATCTTCCCATCCACATCATCTCCGATTACAGTAAGATAGATACCGACAAACTCTGCCAAGCATCCTGCGGTTCAAGTCCATCCGGAATGAACGGGCTTCACCAGATCCGCTACATGCTGCTGCACGAGCTGCAGCATTACAGGCACAAAGACGCGCTTGCAGGCTATCTGATGACCCTCACGGGAATCCTCTACTGGTTCAATCCCATGGTCTGGATTGCACTTAAGGAAATGCGAAATGACAGGGAAATCGCCTGCGACACGTCCGTACTGAATATGCTTGAACCAGATTCCTACGAGGATTACGGAATGACGCTGATCCATTTTGCCGAAAAGCTGTCCCGCCCTGCTTTTCCCTTTTCCGCTGGATTAAGCGGAAACATGTCACAGATGAAGCGGCGTATCCTCAATATCGCCGCCTACGAGACGCCCACCGCAAAGAAACGGCTTACAGGCATGACGGCATTCCTGATGGTAACAGTTCTCCTCACAAGCCTGGCTCCCCTGCTGTCTGCAAATGCAGCAAAGGATGATTATTATGGATGGGATACATCTCATAAAAATATCAACGTCATAGATCTGTCTTCCTGCTTTCAGGGATACGAAGGAAGCTTCGTCCTATACAACATGGCACAGGATACGTGGAATATCTATGATATGGACCGTGCCGCCTTGCGGGTCTCTCCTGACTCTACCTATAAAATCTATGACGCCCTGTTCGGGCTGGAGGCCGGTGCCACTACACCGGAAGCTTCCGCCATGGAATGGAACCATGAACTCTATTCGTTCCAAGAATGGAACGCTGACCAGACTTTGCAGTCCGCCATGAGCGCTTCCGTGAACTGGTACTTTCAGGAAATAGATAAACAGCTTGGACTCTCTGGCATTGACCGCTATCTCCGGGAAATCAGATACGGCAATGAGAATTCCAAAGGCGGCCTCTCCCCCTACTGGATGGAATCTTCTTTAAAGATTTCCCCCATCGAACAGGTGGAGCTTTTGCGAAAGCTTTATGAAAACAACCTCGGCTTTGGCATCCAAAATGTTAATGCAGTAAAGGACTCTATCCTCCTGTCCTCTTCCGAAGCCGGAAACCTCTATGGAAAAACCGGCACCGGTTGTATCGACGGCAAGGATGTAAACGGATGGTTTGTAGGATATGTGGAAGCCCCTGACAATACGTGGTTCTTTGCAGCAAATATCGCCGCGAACGGCGGTGCCTCCGGCAGCAGCGCGGCAGAAATAACGCGGCACATTCTTTCTAAGATAAATATATGGCAATAAGGAGCTTCTGGATAGAAAGTCAAATGTCCATACAACAAATATGCCCACTTGGCTCGTTGCCTGCAGGAACAAAGGGGCTGCCTTTCTCAGGAGCCCCTTTTCCCTTGATACTATTGTTTCACTTCATAGCAGCGGCTGACTCCTGTACGGTTTCTCTATCTTTCCGAGACACTGACAGCTTCAGCCGCAACACTTCCGCCTCTTACAATCTCAATTCTGTTCACAAACTTTCTTTTCAGCAATGCAATCAAATCATCATTCCTGTTTTCTGTCTGGGTACATTCCAAAAGGACGGTAGCGCCGTCATAGTCAATCATTGCAGCCCCGAATACTTTTGAAATCCGGAAAAGTTCCGTTATGTCCGCATCTGAACAATGCTTCACCTTAACAAATAAAATTTCTTTCATGTGGATAGGTATATCTGTATAATCTACCACTTTGATCACCTCAACACTTCTGCTAAGCTGCTTTTTTATCTGCTCAAAAGTCCGGTCATCACTTGTCAGGCTGATTGTCATCCGTGATATGCTGCCGTCCTCAGTAACTCCGGCGGTCAGACTGTCCAGATTATAAGATTTTCCAGAAAACAAACCCGAAATACGGGCGAGTACACCTATTTCATTTTCAACAAACAGACAAATCCATCTCTTTTTCATTCCCTGTTTTCCTCTCTTTCTAAAATCATGTCATTCAGGGCGTTTCCCGGCGGAACAATCGGCAGGACATTGGCTTCTCTGTCTATGATAAACTCAATCACCGTAGGCATTTTTGTATTCTGCTTTGCACTGTCTAAAGCTGTTTTTATATCTTCTGCCTTTGTGACGCGGATTCCTTTTGCACCATAGCTTTCTGCCAGTGCAATGAAATCTGGCGTATATTTCGGACAATCATGACCAGGCTGGCTGCAGCCAATCTCACAGCTTCTCCGATAACGCATACATGTACTCGAATACCGCCTTTCATAAAACATTTCCTGCCATTGCCGCACATTCCCCAAGTATCCGTTATTCAGTATGCAGATAATGATCGGCAGTTCATAAACAACCGCAGTCGCCATTTCCTGGATATTCATCTGCATACCGCCATCGCCGGATATGACAATAACATCCTTATGCGGATTGCCAAGTTTTGCCCCGATTGCCGCAGGAAAACCATAACCCATTGTCCCCAGGCCGCCCGATGTCAGCATTTGTTTATTCTCACCGATATCAAGAAATTGTGTTGCCCATAATTGATTCTGGCCTACATCCGTAACGACAACGGCATCTTTAAACCCTTCATTTATGGATTGAATGATCATCTGCGGCGTCAGACCGGACGCACCCATATCAATCGGATATTCCTTTTTACAACGGCTGATTTCATCCGTCCACTCTGAGATATGAAGGGGCTTTGCCTTCTCAAGCAAAGCACATATGGCCTTTTTCGCATCAGCTACAATCGGAACATCCACATCAATATTGCGGGAAATAGATGTCGCATCCACGTCAATGTGAATAATCTTTGCATTTCCCGCAAATTCCTCTATTTTCCCCGTAATGCGGTCATTAAACCGGGTTCCAATGGAAAAAAGAACGTCACAATTACTGATCGCTGCATTGGCGGCATAACTCCCATGGATCCCTATGTTGCCGACATAGGAACTGTTTGTTGTGGGAATTGCGCCTTTTCCCATGATTGTCGTAATAACAGGCACACCTGTCAGCTCTGCAAGCTGTGTCATCTCCTTCTCTGCATGGGCAATATGAACTCCGCCGCCAATCAGGAACACAGGCTTCTCCGCATGGTTTAAGATGTCCAGCGCCTTATTTAACTGTCCCATATGTACAGAGGTATTTGGCTTGTAGCCTCTGACCGCAATTTCCTCCGGATAGAAATCACTGCCATAAGCCCGCTGGACATCCTTTGGCAGATCAACAACCACTACCCCCGGTTTTCCGGTCTTTGCAATATAAAAAGCCTTTTTGATTGTTTCCGCCAAATCTTCCCTGTTTCGTACCGTTACGGCATATTTACAGATACTTCTTGTAATACCTACAATGTCTACCTCCTGAAAGGCGTCATTCCCAATAAGGTTTGTCGCCACCTGGCCCGTAAAACATACTAACGGAACGCTGTCATAATTTGCCGTAGCAATCCCTGTGACAAGATTCGTAGCCCCTGGCCCGCTTGTTACAAGACAGACACCAACTTTACCCGTAGAACGTGCATAACCGTCTGCCGCATGGATCAGCCCCTGCTCATGGCGAGGCAGGATCACATCTATTTCTTTTTCCCCATACAGTGCATTAAACAGATCTATCGCCTGTCCCCCCGGATAAGCAAACAATGTGTCAACTGCTTCTTCTTTTAGCGCCCTTACAAATAAATCCGCACCTGTTATCTGTTTCATAGCATCCTCCATTCTTCAATGCGTGTGCTTGCATGCATTATATTTCTTTTTTTGGCACTGCCCTCTGACAGCGCCAAATCTTACGGATCGATTCCTTTTACAAACATCTGCACGCTTTCATTAATGTACCTGTCTTTTTCAATCTCTGTAAGCTCTTTTCCGAACGATGCATTCAGAAATGTATAGCCGAATGTTGCCGAAAATACAGTCAATGCCAGAGCCTCAAAATCTTTCTCCGGTATTTTGCCCATCGCGCACATTTTATTCAGATAATCGGTAAATGTCCTCAGAAAAGCCTGGGGAACCTTCATAATAAGCTCTTTGGTTTCCTCATAGAGCTGCGGCGCCCTCAGACCGATTGACAGATTCACGAAATCCGGCGTCATCCTGTCAATATATGCCCCCATGAACATTTTTAGGTCTGCCTCCAGATCCCACTCTACATTTTCAAAAATCTCCGGTGTCACATTCGCCCGCCAGCCAGCCTGGTTTGCCCCTTGTAAAACAATATCCTTCTTGCTCTCAAATTTGCGGAACAAGGTACACTCATTTACGCCGGCTACCCTTGCAATTTCTTTCGTGGTTGTTGCGACATATCCCTTGTCACGGACTAACGCCATCGCCGCATCAATGATCTTCTGGCTTGTCTCATCCACATTCTATTCCCCCTCTCTGCAGTTTTATCATTAATAATATCCTTTCATGCAAGTACATGCTTTCATCATAGCAGAATAAATATCTAAAGTCAATATCCTATAAATATCCAAACCTTTTATCTGCCCCCAACCCGATACCAGTATTCTGGGATTTCCCTGATCCCGTCACCAAGAATCCGATTGCCCAGACCGTTCCATCTTCATTTTCTTTGATATCCGTAACCTCCGGAAGCGATGTCCCAAAGAAATTCGGATCATAATTTCCACATCCCAGCCGTTCCCACGTGTATCTCCGGCTTTCTTCATCAAATACGGCATATTCCCGTATCTGTTCTGCTGTCACTGGCAGATACTCCATGAGCAGACTCTCAAACTCATCCTGCGGTATCCCATCCTGATCATCTGCGGACAAAAAGGTCTTCTGGTATTTCATCTTATACAGATATTCATACAGTCCATTATAATCCAATTTCTCCATATGTCCTGCGTCCCAATCAGAACACAGCAGATTATTTCCCTTATACCCGATATCCCGGACGCACTTTTCAGACAGCTCTTTTTGCTCCTCAGTCATTGGTCTTATCCGGAGCAGACAGCTTCCATCCACGATCTCCGTTACTTCCGGCGGTTCGGGAACGCACATTTCATAGCAGAACCAGCCCTTGTCTGTGTAACTCCAGTCCTTTATCCTGGTATAAGAAATATACTCCACCCTTGGATAGTTGTCTTCCCGCCACGCTGCCCTTGCACTTAGGACATACATATCATTCCCGTCAAACGTATATTTTCTTCTTCCTATCCCTCCATCAGACTGTATCTCATAAACTACCGCAAATCCACTGTTTCCTTTTATGCATTCTTCCAAGAAGCCATCCATTTTCTCATAATTTTCCATATTGGAATACAACAGAGTTGAATGGACCGCTTCCCCTGTTTCCCCGGCTTTCTCCTGCATCATCTGAATGGTCTCATCAGAGAATCCGTCTGATAAAGTGTACACATCAGAAACCGCCTCCGCCATCCTGATACAATCCTCCTCTGCCTCTTCCCTTTCCTTATCATCGACCGGAAGATTGTAGCCTTTTTCCCATTGTTTTGCATCTTCTTTCCTTTTCTGTGTTTCTTTTTCTAAAGAAGATTCCTTCCTGTCCGGAGTCTTTGCGCAAGCACACAAAATAGCAGCAAGCACAAACACAATAACCAAAATACATTTCTTCTGCAACGGCATATTATCTTCCTTTCACTCTATTACCGGAATTTCCAGCTCCTTCTGCTCTATCACGTTAGAAAGATATCGAAATGTCCCGTCTTCAAACGGCTGTACAACAATCATATTAGTAAACGCATAATCCGAATTATAATCCGGCCATACACCATCGACAAACAGCGTTATCGTTCCATCACCGTTTTCCGTATAATCAACCACTTCTCCAAAAGGCGGGTATGGCCTTGCATATATCATTTCATAGGGGTAACTGCCGCTGCCTGCATCATAGCCGCATACCTTTCGTACCTGTTCTACAGATACCGGAAAACATGCGGTCATGACCTGTTCATACACTTCTGCAGGGACAGTCCTGTCCTTCGTTCTGAAAATCTCACCTGTGTAAATGCGATAAATATCTTCAAACATACGAGGCATCAGAATATCCTCCACATTGCTGCTGTCCCAGTTCGTCACAAGCATATTATAATTAACATAGCTTAGGCCGGATAAATACTTTTTGGTTAATTCCCTGCACTTATCTGATATGGGACTTGTTCTAAAGCACTGGCGCAGGCTTGAATGTGGAATCAGGATTTCATAAGAATAGATAAAATATCCTTTTTCCGTTAATTTTATTTCTGCTATGCTGTTTTCCAAAGTACTCCTTATCTCAGGTATACCTCCCTGCTGCCAGCCTATCCCTACATAATAGGTCTGCAGTTCATCCTTCCTGTACAGGAAAGTAAATGCACCGATCAGGCCGTCCGGATTCACCTGGAAGATTGTGAACATGGACTCTTTTTGATTCAGATAATCGGAATAAAATGCGTGGAGCCTTTCCGGATTTACCATATTGCAGTCCTCCGTAATGCTTACAACCCCCGCCTGTCCAAGAAGTGAGACCACTTCCTTACACTGCTCGCCTGTAAACTCTGCAATATTCGATGAAAAAGCAGGACCGTCAGCAACCTCTATATTCTGATAGATACCTTTTACCTGCTCTGCTGCCGTCAAAGCCGTCTCCTGAATCTGCTTCTTTTCTTCCTCTGTAAAAAGACAGACCATTCTCTCCAGGGTAACTGGTGTCTGGGAACCAGAAGATTCTGCAGTGATATCGCCGATATCTATTTCGTCCCCGTCTATCTCGTCAGCATTTATTCCTTCCATATGATTAACAGGAGCTTCTGCCTTTTGCGCCCTGATTTCCTCTATGTTTTCCTCTCCTGCATTATCCTGCTTTGGTCCTTTTAAAACTATGACACAGGCGATAACAATAACCAGCAATTCTATGATGAAAACGCCCTTTTTTTGAATCAGCCATTTCACATTTTCGATCATTCCATGCCTCCATACATCTCTTCCCACTGTTCCGGAGTCAGACGCGGCTTATGCCAGGTTCCCTCCTGGTTCTCCTCTGACGGTATGATTCGGTTCGATACATACTGCACCCCTCCGCCTTCCAAAGGGCGGACCACCACCTCGTGGGCATATACTTTGGAGATGCCAGCATAGGGAAATACCACATTTACTGTCAGCGTTATGGTCCCGTCGCTGTTTTCCGTATACTGAACTACTTCCGGATATGGATACTCCGGATATTCCACTTCATAAAAGCCTCTCGGCTTATATTCATACGTCCCATCCTCCGGATAAAAAACCGTTTTTGACTGCAATGTACCGCTGTCTATGTTGATATATCTTTGAATGACGTTCTCAAATTCATCCTCCGGTATCCTGTATACCGCGCCGACCCCTAAGTTATCGTCCATACCATATGGGATCTGCCCGCCGTTTACCCTGGGGTAAAACAGGTCATACAGATCATAGAAATCCAACGTCCCAAAATCATTCTCATTCCAATCCACCAGAAACAGGTTATTCCTCTCATAACCGGCAGGAAGGATATACTGCCGGTTCAGCTCCCTGCATGTTTCGTCTAAAGGCAGCACCCGAAACGCAGCATACTCGCTGGCTTCACTCATAGTGAGCACATATAACTGTTCGGAAAAATAACTGCCGGAAAACATCAGATATCCGTCCTCCGTGTATTCCCACCGGTCCGCATGAAAACCGGCTGTAGACACCTTTTCCATGTCCTGATCCTTATACTTGTAATAACTGGTGGTTGCTTCTACCTGTCCGTCTTTTGTCTTCAGGTCATATTTCACAATCCCGTCCAAGACTCCCTCCAGGTCATTGATTTTAAGAATGGTCAGCTTTCCTTCCTCTTTCGCGTCTACTTTCCCGCAGAAGCTGATGACCTGCTCCGGTTCTGCCATGTCAATCTGGTTCCTTCCGTCAACGGCCGCATAACCATGATTGCCAAATTGGTTTACAATACTGCGGAACATTTCCAAATCCTCCATACGTCCTGCTTCCTCAGCATCTCTAAAAAGCTCATATCCAATCTCGATCACTGGGTCTGCTTTCTCCTGGGCCTCCTTCCCGGACTTTGCCACCCCGTTCCCCTGTTCATCATCTCCAGATTCCGTCTGGGATGTATCAGCACATCCGGATATACTCAAAAGCACGATAAGAAGAAGAACGAACCAGTTTCTTCCCATCTTCTGCTTGTACCTGTCTTTTCCTTCAAACCTCATATCTGCCTCCATTCATCTGTTCTAAATCCCGCTTATCTATAGGCTTCAAAAGAAATACTATATATGTAGGATTTAAAGCTAAAAAATTTATTAAACTATTGTCTCAAAATCAATATTACATATGTAGGATTTTAAAGTCAAGAGAAAAATGTAAATGTTTCCTTTTCCTTCAAGATATAGAAACACCGTTAGCGACAGGTTTTGCATGGATAAATTTCAGAATATTGTCATTGAACGGCTGTATATCCTGATATAAAAAACCGATTTCACGAGGCGGAACAGGATTGGACAAGGTGATTTCCATCAAGCGTTAATCGCCCTGCGGTGTTGGTCTGAATGTTGTCGCTCATGCTCCTCCTTTTTGGCGCAAAAAAGGCGCATGGTTTACAATTTACTGTTCCATGCGCCTTTACGCTGTTTTATTGATATTAAGTTGTTGATTATGCCAGTTGCATAACCGCCCTTTCGATTTCTTCTACATCATCTGATGTCAATTCGGGGAAAAATGCAGAAACTTCTTCCACTTTAATACGTCCTCTTTCTATCATTGTTAACACGTTTCTTTTTGTTGTTTCTCTTTCCATATCTTTTGCATAAGTCCTCATAATCTGCTCATCATCAAATAAACTCATCATAATCGTCACTACCTCCAATTCTTTGCTGCTTAGATACTGTTTTAAGATGTTCCTGTCCTTGCAAATACGGATTGTTTCTGTAACTGCCTGCTTTGTCATTCCATGCTCTTTTATTTGTTCGTTAAAAACTTTACAAAAAACAATGTACTCGTTGATTATATTGTCCTTATCGCTCTCATATATGACTTTGGCTTTTATCTCAATATCAATATCCGCACCGTTAAAAAATTCTTTGGACAACGATATTGTGTCGGGTTTTCTGCCCTTGTTGCCTGTGTATATCACATATAATTCGGGCTTTGGCATTTTTACTTTCTTGCTCTTATATAGGCTCTGACTGGTTCGCTCAAAATATTCATGGTAACTCTGTGCTAAATACAGAAGTATTCTGATTAAAATATTTACCGTCCAACTGGCTTGTGCCTCTAAAAGCAAAAGCAATCTGTTGTTACCTACCATTATACCCAAATCATTATAGAGATTATCTGTCAGAACATTGTCTATCGTTACAATATCCAATGTGTCCTCTGTTGCATCTGTATCCTCTGGGTGTAATGTTTTATACAGTTTCAGCAAATTCTTTTTATCTTGAAAAAGGTCTAAAAACACACTGTTTTTTGCGGTACGCTTTGCCTTAACTTCCTGCGTCTGTTTTGTATCGTCTGACACCTTACCACCTCGATTTCTAAAAATCTGTGACACAAGATACGATATATCCTGTTCCTGCCATACTTCAATTATACAAAGAAAAGCCTGTCTTTACAATAAAATTCGCATTAAATTTCTTCCTCCCTCCGTTTCGTTTTGTTTCGTTGCCTGTTATGCTGTCGGCTCTCGTTCTGAAGCTCCCTCTCAAGGTTCTTTTTGTTGTAGCTGATTACCTCGTCATACGCTAATTCTATTACGGTCTTGGTCTGCTCCTTGCCGATACTATCATATTCAGACTGCAAAGACTGTATCTCGGCTTTCCGCTTTGATTTTAGAGATAGGGAAATACTTCACAATGATATCGCCCATGATGTACTTGTGGTGGTTCTCGGCTTTGCGTTTCTTTTCGTTCTGCTTTTTCTTTTCGTTGGCTACACGCTGTTTTGCCAGCTCCAGTCCTGCAATGCTTTTTCTAAGTTCCTGCGCTACTTTGTTTGTTAATATTTGATTGTTGAATTAGTCAAATTGAAACTGAATAATATATATCATACCGCAGCCTACGGCTGCAATCAAACCAAAAAGCAAAAAGAATCATCCTATTCGTAGATGCACGTGCTATAATGCACATATACGGTATCTTGTACCAAATCCATCGGGAACTAAATTCCCCTGCAAGCATTCATACGAAAGGATGATCCTATGAACACTATATTAGAACAATTCCAGAAAAAAATCAATGGTACTTTTGCGTTTTTTGACCGCATGATTATAAAAGGTTACCTTTTCCCCTTCTTTTCCGTATCGGGTAGAATGTATTTTTTGTCACAGATGAACCTCCTTCTCAAAGACTTTTCTGCCTATGCAAACCAAATGACCAATGACCTTGTCTCTTATGTTGAGAAAATGGCCGCCAAAGAAGGCCGGCCTTTGGTCTACCTCTCTTCCTCACAAATATCAAAAGAGGAAAACGCTCGAAAAATCCTTCTCGAAAATCCTGTTGAGCAAGGACTGATCTGTATCTTATCTGTTGTGGAAGGATGCCAGACGCTCCAACCAGTAAAGAACTCCTCCGGGCTCCTGGAACTGCGCAGCGTTACCCGCAAATGTAAATACTATTACTTCTATTACCTCGATAAAGAGTTTGGATTCATGCATGTAAAACTCCAAACATGGTTCCCATTTCTGATCCAGGTGTACATCAACGGCAGGGAGATGATGAAGCATGTGTTTGATAAAAACGGGATCACCTACCGTATGTATGATAATTCTTTTTCAGAAATCAGTGACATTCCAAAAGCACAGGAACTGGCAGATCAATTTGACTCAAAAAAACTCTGCCGCCAGCTCGATTTCTTTGCGCATAAAGTAAACCCTTATCTTGATATGCTGGAAACCATCTTCCATCAGGGTTACCACTGGTCTGTTGACCAATGCGAGTTCGCAACCGATGTGATGTTTGAGAGCCGTGAAGCTCTGGAGGATCTTTATCCCTCCCTGGTTGGGCACGCATTCTATGACTTCAAATGCACAGATGTATTTTCCTTTCTGGGACGTAAACTAAATGCAAAGTTTCTGGGAGAAGCAGTCTCCGATTACCGAAAACGCCCAGTAGGCTGGAGGATTAAATTCAAGCTGAAGTCCAACAGTATCAAGATGTATGATAAATTTAACTGCCTGCGGATAGAAATGACGATCAATGACCCAAAGGAATTTAAGGTTTATAAGGAGGTCCATCATAAGGACGGAACGGCTTCCAGGCAGTGGGTTCCCATGGGGAAATCCATTGCTAACCTCTATCGGTACGCAGAGATTTCAAAAACCGCAAACAAACGGTTTTTAGATTCCATGTGCCATGTGATTCCTCAAAAAAGCGTGGAAGAGGAAATCAATCATGTCTGCCAGAAAAAGAAAGTAAAGGGAAAAACTTACAGTGGATATAATGTATGGTCCCCTGAAACCTTCCATCTTTTCGAAACGATTTGTGATGGCCGCTATCTGATCCGTGGATTTACCAACCGCGATATCCGACAAAGTCTCTATAAAAAAGGGGCTGAATCTGCAAAAAGTCGTGGGAAAATGAGCCGGGAGTTTTCAAAACTCAGGGGCCATGGATTGATCCGGAAAATCCCACACTCCAGAAGATATCTGGTCAGCGATAAAGGGAGGCGGGTTATGGGAGCCCTGATTGAAACCAAACGGAAAATCTATCCGGAACTAGCAGCACAATAAACATCCAGCCTGTTAATACTTTTTCTCAAGTCTGCCAAATCGTCAGGCTCAATGTTTATGCCCAAAATCAAAATACATCGTTCTATTTTTATGTTTTGAGAAAGCAATAACATAGAATATTTTAAAAATAATTTAGAAACTCTTTTTCTTTCTCGATTTTTTCGGGCTCTTCTTCAAGTTCTTGAACCTGCGTCTCAGCAGCTCCTGAAAGAGCTTCAAGCATTTTGCGTATCTCATTTTGTGCTATGGGATTTGAACCCAAAGACAGACTTACTATTAGCGCAAGAAATAATTTATATAACTTTTTTTTCATTCATATTTCTCCTAATCAATCTTTGTTTCACTCTCATAATAAGTATGCGGTTTATAAACGCCGCTTATTTACATACAAAAAGGAAGCCATTATTTAATTCTAAAAATGGCTCATAATCACTATCATACTTGTAATGATTTTGAAAAGGAGTTGATTCAAATGTCCAGACGTATCTTCTGATTAATTAATGTCCAACTATTGGGCAATAATATAAATAAGGTTAAAAAGATAAAAAGAAAAACTATGAGTAAAAAAGGAAACAAGCTGAATCCTTTTGGTATAGCAGCAATAATGGATATTGGGCATATACTCTTCGTTATAATTTCAGTATGAGAATCTTTATTATTCAAAAATAAAGGCTTAAAATATGTCGTATTATCACTATCTTGATTGGCAGCAACACTTTCCGAAATTGTCCACGTTTCAATTACGGTTGTATTATCTAATGATTCATAAAGATTATAATTACCGCCCAGAAGCACATTCATAGTCAAGCACATAGTAAAAAGCAGCATAACGAAAAAAGCTATAATATGAGATAAACGATTTTTACTATTATTTATTTTCATTACAACTCCTTTCTTAGCTACCACTATGTCTAATGTGGTCAACTTAAACTTCTTTGCTTTTAATTCATAATCTTGAGGTGTCGAAAATTTTGATTTGTCACTGTCAATAATACTGGATATTATAGCACATACCCAACTATATCACAATGATTTATTTTGACTTTTCAACCACTTTTCAGCCACCCCAAATATGCAACTAATCAATTACGCCTTCACGTTCAGCCATCTGTTCTACAAGCCGAGAAAATATTTCTTGTGCTTGTTTGTTGATGCCAGCAAGATAACTGTTCAATTTACCACTCATAGGTAGTGTAGCGTAAAATGCTCTCTTATGTTCCCGAATATAGTGTTTGTGTCGCTGTCCCAATAAGCCAATAGGTCTATTTTCTTTTCGGTTGGTAATACAAGACATGGGATATAGCAATCCCTGGAACGCATATACTCATATCTCCCACACAGATTCCAGAAATAAAGATAACGCAACACCATTATTTGACTGGGGCAGATATGAAAAAAGGGATGGAAAAAATTAGCGGAGAATTTACAGCTTTATCTCAATACACTATCTTAACACTCATTAAGATTTTTCCAGTCAGGAATTGGTCTGCGAACGATTAGGTTCGTCAGACCAATTCCTGTAAGATACTTTATAGATATTTCTTTCATGAAAAACAATTAATTATCCAGAATTTTCCCATCCGTAGAAATGGTTACAACTCTCCATGGTATAAATCTGCCACTCCTTTTAAGAGCCTCTTTTACCGCATATTCAATTCCGCCGCAGCATGGAACCTCCATCCTTACAACCGTCACACTCTTGATATCATTTCCTGCAATCATATCCGTCAGTTTGTCCGTGTAATCCCCTTCATCAAGCTTGGGGCACCCAATCAGCGTAATATGGTTCCTGATAAACTCGCTATGGAAATTCCCATAGGCATATGCCGTACAGTCCGCGGCAATCAGCAGATTGGCATTCCCAAAATAAGGCGCCTTTACAGGTGCGAGTTTTATCTGTACAGGCCATTGCTTTAGCTGGCTGCTGACCGGGACAGCGGTAACAGAAACAACCGAATCCGCTGCATTTCTTGTAATCGTCCTTGCGTTTGATCCGGGACAGCCAGCCTTTTTTGCAGCGAGTACGGCCGCCTCATCATAGGCAGGCACCGCATCCGTTACATTTCTCTTTATCAATTTTAATAATTTTTCTGATCATATGAACTCCTCCTAGCTTTTCTGTAGCTATCATAATACAATAAACAAAACAATTCGGTTGTATTTACAACAGAAAGAGGATTTTATATGGAAAAATATGTGCCTGTGCTCAAAGAGACACAGCTGTTCGCTGGTGTAAGGGCAGACGAAGTCAATACAATACTCGGATGTTTCCAAGCAAAATCCCGTATTTATAAAAAAGAGGAATATATTTTCAGGCAGGGGGAACACCTGACCCATATTACGGTTTTGGTAAAAGGGAAGCTGCACATCCAGCGGGATGACTATTGGGGAAACCGGAGCATTGTCAACGTCATCCATGTCGGTGAAATGTTCGGAGAAGCCTATGTCTCCCCCGGAAGCGGACCGATTCTGAATGATGTTATTGCTGTGGACAACAGCACCGTCATATTCTTTGATGTACGGAAAATGCTGAACGTCTGCTCATCAGCCTGCCGTTTCCATTCAATCGTACTGCAGAATCTTTTTTTTGCAATATCTGATAAGAACAGGAAACTCGTACAGAAGCTTGGACATATATCAAAGCGTACCACGCGGGAAAAATTGATTTCTTATCTGTCCGAAGAGGCAAAAAAGCAGAACAGTAGTTCCATTACCATTCCCTTCAATCGACAGCAGCTTGCGGATTTTCTTTCCGTAGACCGCAGTGCTATGTCCAATGAGCTGTGCAGGATGCGGAATGAAGGGCTTCTGACCTTTGAGAAAAATCAATTTACTCTGCTGTAGATTCATATTTGTAAAACTGAAAAGAAATACAAAAAGGCAGGACACCTTCCTTTTTACGGGAACATATCCTGCCTCATGTTTCATATTTCCTTTTTTGATTTTATCATTTAACCTTTTAATCGGTTTTCAATATCTGATGCACTATATAATACATCTGTTACAATCACTTTATCTCCCTGGATTATAAAAAAGACAGAATAATTGTCTATCAACAATCTTCTCATCTCTTTGCTTCGTTCCGGTTCTGATTCCATAATACAGATTCTCTCAGCCATAGTATCCAATGTCAAAATAGCGTCTGCAATCCGGTTATACTGATCCATTGCATTTTCCGGTGCCTGAAGGACATAAGCAATGTGATTGTATAATTAATCCATATCAGCCAATGCTTCATTTGTAATCTCAACCGTATATTGTTTCATATCAATGAGTCTCCCTAAATTTTGCGAACGCTTCCGCTGCATTTTGCACTCTACCTGTTGCTATATCATTGTAACCTTTTTCCAATTTTTGATGGATTTCTTCCGTTGTCATGGCATCTGCATGAATCGGTACTGGTGCTTTTGGTAAAGAAACAGAAAAAGGAATTCCACCTGTAAGAGAAATTTGATTCAAATATATATCAATTGCTGTTGACATGGGAACACCTAACTGAGACAATACTCTTTCTGCCCGTTCTTTAACAGTTGGATTTACTCTTAAGTTCAATGTTGCTGTTTTTTCCATAATTACACCTCCTAGTTTTTTATATTGTAACGCTTTTGTCGTTACAATTCAAGCGCTAATTTCTTCCATAATATCAGACATACACTACCTGAAAGTCGAGCAATAGACACTAAAAATTTTCCACTTGTATGGTTGAACTGTTGTTCGAGAAACGGAAGTCGGGGATACCCTTCCTACGCACTGGAATAATTTTTAACCATACAGGCGGAAAATTTCCTATAACTCCACTCCAAGCCTATTTAAAAATAACTGGTCTCTTGCTATCGCTTCTGTCGTCCATATCTGTTTTGCATATGGCGTGGTTACATCTATCTTCTCCACAGCATCAAACCAATCAAATATTTCCTGGATAGAATTATTCTCTAACCATGTTTTTAACTGCTTTTCTTTATCCAGATTCACTTTCAAATCATGGTCATGTTCGCCGTTCGGTACCCCCAGAGTATTTTTCATCCGGGTAATCTCACCCGAAAAATGTTCATAGTAACATAGCGCGACAAATTGGACTAATTTCTTACCATCTACTGTCAGGTCATCCCATACACGGTGTTTCCTGCCTCCAACCCGCTGCTTATATTCTTCAAAAAAATCTTCAATCCATTCCCTCTTGCGAAACTTCCTTAACGACTCGAACGGATCTTTTTCCTTGTTTGCTACAAGTACAAATACTCCGTTGTACTTTTTTGCCTCTCTTACCGCTTTCGTTTTGAATGTAATTACGGGCTTTCCATTCCGCTTTTCTTTGATATCCAAAAACTGGTCGATCATTCTCCGAGCTGCAGGTTTAAAGTCTCTTTCTCCCTCCAGATAAGCATTCCTAAGTTTATTGAGCGTTTCATCAAATGCCCTGTTCTTCTTTATGCGGTTGACATCATTGAAATAAATATGCAGATATACCCTACGGTTGAATAATTCTGTATCTCCGGCCTCCAGCCCTTTCTTTTTGCTGGCATACTTCCTTGTCCTGGTAAATTCATGCATGATACAGGTGCTGACACCATACGTCCCGGCTTCATCCGGGCACATGTTCCCCGTATCCTCCAGCTTCCTGAGAACTTTGTCAATTTCAGGCCGTATCCATTTCACATCGTACTGTGCACGAGTGATAAAATCAAAGGATGATTGTAACAATAGTGACAGGTTATCTTCGGAATAAAACCCACAATCGGAAATCACCTCGGATTGTTCAAGCCCCAATGCTTTTAACTGCTTTGTGGCATTCTCCACTGCAATCACATCCGGTATATTTCCCGGGACTGACATGTAACACACTGGCTGCCTGGTAGATATGGAGTAAAACGTAAAGAGTTTATCCGTTTCCAACCCGTCCCTATCCTTATTATATCCTTGCCTGGCCCTGCCATGGTTCAATCCATAGGTCGAAACCGTAGAAGAATCATACGCCAGAACCCGTGCGTTTTCCAAACGGGCGGCCCTGTTAAAGAAAATGCTCTGCGAGATCGTCTCATCTGCCCCGACACGTTCAAACAAGTCATGAGCCGTGTCTTCAGAAATGGGATAACCATAGGGTTCCATAATATGTGTCAACTGCCACTTTTCAATGTGCGAAGTAGCCTCGCCGTCACTCTGCAGATAATATCTCGCCAAGGCAATAATCTTTTTGGCTACCGCCGTGTCACAGCTTTTATACACATCGTCATCTATTCCGCTGGCTGCACCGATATGGCCGATGATTGCTGATGCGCCAATCCGAATACGTGCGGCTGTGACGCCGACTTCGCTCATTGTACTTTCTGCCGCACATTTTTTCCGGGATCCATTGGATGCCTTGGCCCGCGTGGGTACGATCTCATCGGATCCATTCACTTTCTTCCCCAACAGTTTTTGTTCTTTTGAGACATAATATCCTTTTTCTTTATTGTAGATGCTAACCCGCCTATAGACATATACGGTTCCATTCCCCTGATCCTTTTCGATCAGATCCACACGTTCTTTTCCAGAAGCTATACGGCCCATATTTCCCTCCAAATACTTAGTATCTATCTTTCTCTTATATTATAACAGATACTAAGTATTTTTTCAAAGGAAAAGGGCCGTATTTTCAAGGTTTTTATCGCTTTTTTAATTCGGTAGAATCAGTATTTAGTGACTATTATTCGACTTTCAGGACACTAGCGAAAAAAAACCCAATATCCTGAAAAGTCACACTATATAATGTCAGAAAGCTTCCATAAATCATAGAAACGATAGCTTCACATGTCAAATGCAAGTTGACTTCACGTCTATTATCTAAAAAGCTGCTGCAACGCTTATAATGATGCCTATTACAATGGCATGTCTCTTCCAGGTCAGCCGAAGATATCCTGCAAATTCACGGAGCAATGCATTCAGTGTAAAATACCATTTCGTCTTTGCACCAAACCCTACGCATTTTATTCCCTGCTGCTTCGCCAGAATTAAAGCCCTAAAGACATGATAAGCAGTTGTAACAATAACAATTTTCGCATTCTCGTTGTCTATCAACTCCTTTGAAAACATCAGGTTTTCCTCCGTTGATACCGATTTTTGCTCCATTATGATCTTTTCAGCATCCACTCCCTGATCGACAGCATATGCCGCCATAGCGGCGCTTTCCGAAATGTCTTCGCCTGGCCCCTGCCCTCCGGACATAATCAGTACCGCATTCTGGTTGCAGCGCAAAAGCTCTATTCCTCTATGAATCCGGGCCGCAAGCAGCGGCGTAACCTTAGTCCCAATAATCCCGGAGCCCAGTACAATAATATAGTCCGCATTCCTCTTTTTTCTCAGATGAATAAGATTAAGAACCGCAGATAGTGAATACATCGCCATCAGTGACAATACATATACAGCAGAAAAACTAATCGTTACATAAAGTATTGTACTGAATCTGCCCTTTTCCAGACTCCCAATCACTGGCCAGACTGCAAGATATCCAAACAGCAGGATTGAAAATAGCATAGATAATAAATTAGAAGGCTTCATTCCCTCATGCCGGATAATTTTTATTCCTTCTATAAAAAACGTAACAATCAAAACTGCCGGAAATGCGATTACGCTGACTACTGCCAAAATAAACAGAAAAACAAGAAGTCCGACGACTGCATCATGTGACGCAAGCCATTCTGAGTACTGGGAAAGTATAAAAAACAAAAAAACTGCCAGACTTGTCATCATCCAGAAAAATGAAACGCCGATCCATAATGTTCTGGGATCGTGCAGCATAATTCTCGCAAATATGCAAAATGGTATTAAAAAAAGAATAAATGAAATCTGCAACATATCTGTATTGCCCCTTTAAAATACGACATTTTAGAAAGCCCTTCCGCTAAGGGATTCTCTCCATAATTTTATCATACTCAAATGGCGGTGTAAAATACATTCTAATACACAATCAGACACTTGCTATTATTCGAGTATCCATATACAATTATATTTGTCACCAATTTCCGTCAGGAAATTGATGACCTGCTTGCGCTTCAGCGCAATTCCTATTGTATACTGATACAGTTTAAAGAAAGACAGGTACAAATACTTTGCAGCGAGAACCGCATACCGGATATTTCAAGACCTGGGTATATGCGGCTGATGCAAAAAGACGCAAAAAAGCTGATTGATGGAAGGGAGTTACGCCATGAATAATGTATTGATTATAGATGATGATAAAGAACTTTGCGCTCTTATGAAAAAATGCGTAGAGCAGGAAAATTTATCAGCCATAGTTGCATATAGCGGCATTCAGGGGCTGCGTCTGGCCGATGAAAACAAAGATAGCTGTTCCCTTATTATTCTGGATGTAATGATGCCCGATTTAAACGGATTTCAAGTGTTGCAGCAAATACGGCGGACAAGCAATGTTCCCGTCCTTATGCTCACTGCCAAAAGCGACGAGGAAGATAAAGTGTCCGGCTTGCGAATGGGGGCAGACGATTATCTGACAAAACCATTTAGCATTAACGAGCTTATGGCGCGTGTCAATTCCCTGATCCGACGATACACTACCTTAAATCCCTCTACGGCAGATACAGATTATATATCGCTGAAAGATATGGTAATTGACAAATTAAACCGTACAGTTTCGGTCAAAGATATTCCTGTTTCGCTTACAGGGAAGGAATTTGATTTACTGCTCTTTCTTGCTTCCAACAAAGGACGGGTATTTACCAAAAAGCAAATTTATTCACAGGTATGGGAGGAAGAATATGCTTTTGACGATAGCAATATTATGTCTTTTATCAGCAAATTAAGGAAAAAGATTGAGCCGGACCCCGACCACCCCTTTTACATTTTAACTGTCCGGGGTGTCGGCTATCGTTTTAACAAGTAGGAGGCATAACATGGACATCACTGTTTATCTTTTCATTGTGTCAGCCCTCATGCTGCTTATCATTGTGTATCTCATTTCTGCCTTACGGCGCGTGCGAACACAGCTTGCGCTGATAAAAGACGCCTTAGAGGACATAGAGGGCGGGAACTTGAACCGACGTATTTTAGCAGGCGAAAACGACATGACAAAGAAAATCTGCTATGGTATTAACGAAATAGCCGTAAACAGTCAGGCGCAGCTTATACGGCAAAGACAATCTGAACAGGCATATAAACGGCTGATGACAAGCCTTTCGCATGATGTAAAAACCCCGCTTGCCTCCCTTGTGGGTTATCTGGAAGCGGTAGAAAACAAAATAGTCATTGGGGAGGAAAAAGACGAATATATCCATGTCACACATGAAAAGGCACAATATCTGAAATCCTTTGTGGAAAATCTGTTTGAGTGGGTAAAACTGGATTCTGGGGAGCAGATTTTTCATTTTGAAAAATTTGATTTGAATGAACTATCCCGCAACATTATAGCAGACTGGATTCCTGTCTTGGAAAACAGTTCTTTTGAATATGAATTTGTCATACCCGAAACAGAGTATTTTATCCGTATAGATGTAAATGCATATACCCGCGTCCTTAATAACCTTTTGCAAAACATGATTGTTCACAGTGAGGGTGACAAAATGGAATTGCATATTTTCGAGGATATGCGGCAAGCTAAAATTATAATATCGGATAATGGAAAAGGAATAACTCCCGACAATCTCCCACATATCTTTGAAAGAATGTACCAGTGCGACCAGTCGCGGTCCGCGAAAGGAAACGGATTAGGTCTGGCGATTACAAAGGAACTTATCAGCGTTCATAAAGGAACCATCACCGCCGAAAGCAATTCCGGCCATGGGACCAAATTTACCATATTGCTTCCGAAAGCCCTGTAAAAAGTGCAGGGCTTTTCTTAATAAAACAAGAAAAAAGCAAGGTATCGGCAAGGTTATGGCAAGGTTAGTGATTTATAATAGGGAGTGCAAAAGGAGGAAACATCTATGAATGATTTCGTAATTGAAACAAAGCAGCTGACAAAAATATATGGAGAACAAACGGCTGTCAGCAAAGTAAATCTCCATGTAAAAAAAGGACGGATTTATGGTCTGTTAGGGCGTAACGGAGCCGGAAAAACAACAATTATGAAAATGATTTTAGGACTGGCTTCTATTACTTCCGGCAAAGTGGATGTATTCGGTAAAAATGTCAAAGGACGGGAAAAACGTGTATATCCCCGTATTGGTGCAATTATCGAAACGCCGGGTTTCTATCCAAACCTAACCGGAACAGAAAATCTGGAAATCTTTGCAAAGCTACGCGGCACAGCCGCCCCTCATGCAGTAAAAAACGCTCTGGAAATAGTTGGATTGCCCTATAAGGATAAAAAGCTATTCAGCAAATATTCCCTTGGCATGAAACAGCGACTTGGGATTGCAAACGCTATCCTGCATGACCCGGAATTGTTGATTTTAGACGAGCCGACAAACGGGCTTGACCCTATCGGCATTGCAGAAGTAAGGGATTTTATCAAAGAGTTAAGTGCGGCACAGGGTAAAACGATTCTTATATCCAGCCATATTCTTTCTGAAATCTCACTGTTGGCCGACGATATTGGAATTATTGATAATGGCGTTCTTTTGGAAGAAAGCAGCATGCGGGAACTGGAAAAGAAAAACCGTAAATATATCCTGCTGCAAGTGTCCGATATTCCAAAGACGATATTGATTTTAGAACGTCAATTCCATTTGACCGATTATTCTGTTCAAGACGACCATACGTTACGGCTTTATGACGCTTCCCTTGATATGGGCGAAGTCAACAAGGTACTTTTCATGCAGGATATTACCGTTATGAGTTCTCTGGTCTGCAACGATACATTGGAGGACTATTTCAAAAAAATTACAGGAGGGGAAGGCATTGCTTAAATTGATTGAAACCGAACTGCTGAAACTTCGCCGAAGAAAACTTTTATTGATTATGCTGCTCGCAGCACTTATTATGCCCTTTTTCGCAATGCTGCTGTTTCGCTACAAAGGAGAAACAGGAATAAACCCATTAGAGTTTTATCGGTGGTCTGCATTTGGTTATACGCTTTTTATTATTCTACCAGTCGTGTTGGGGATATTTTGTGTAATGCTTATCTATGAAGAAAAGCGGCATGATGTAGCAAAGCAGCTTTGGATCGTACCGATAAGCAGAATGAGCTATTTTTTCAGTAAGTTTTTTGTGGTTTTATTCTATTCAGTCGTTTTTATGATGATTACTGCAATAGCTTCTGCGGCGTTTGGTGTGCTTCCCGGATATATCGGATTTGACGGGAATCATATTTTGTACTTGTTTGAAAGATGTTTAGAAATAGGAGTGATTACAGCCTTTGCACTATTACCTGTTCTGTCAATCGCAACAATGACAAAGGGATATATTCTCCCTTCCTGTATCACATTGATATATGCCCTCTTAGGATTTTTCTTAATGAACACGAACATATATCTACACCCGATTTGTTCAACTGCGGCTATCATCATGCGAGACAGCGATATTCCAGGGCTTGCTTTTTCACAGACGATAAATGTTCCATTTGCATTGCTCTGTATTGCTGCTTGGGATATTATCTTTATCCTGCTTGCTAATATTGCTTTGAAAAAGAAGTGAGGTGTGTTCCATGATGAAATTACTTTGGGCGGAACGTCAAAAGCTTCGTCGCTCAAGTATCGTCTTACTTACCATATTTGCAACCGTATTAGTCGCTATTGTTGTTTTTATCGGCGGGAACAGTATGGATTTAGAAGGACAGTATATTGATAATGCGGGGTGGTACATGACAATGGTTCAGCCTTGGGCTACTTTGCTTGTTATTCCTGCTGTTATCGCTCTGTTGGGAAGTTATATGGTTTGCCGGGAGGAACAGGACGACACAATGAAAACGCTAAGGCTGATTCCTGTCAATGAAGTAAAATTGACTATCGTAAAGCTGGTGATTACTCTTGCTTTCAGTATATTTGTCTATGTGTTGCTTTTTATTATAACTTTTTTGACGGAAGCATATTTACATTTTTCCGAATTGTCGGCAGGAATGGTTTTCGATTTTTTGAAAACATACTTTTTAGAGGGAATAGGCGTATTTTTAGCTGTTTCTCCTATCATTGCATTAGTAACATATACAAAGAAAAGCTATTGGTTAGCACTAATCTTAACAGAAATGTACTCTTTTGCAGGAATGTTTATGAGTATGTCCGGCACTTTAAGAGCGTTCTATCCTATTACGGCGGTATTGGGTGTTGCAGGTTACTATGAAACTACTACCGAGAAATTAATTGCAAGTATTATAATTCTATTGTTATGCGGTTGTCTTTCGATTTTGTTATTGGTAGGGTTAAATCACAAAGAAAAGGAAAAGATATGCCATACTTGTTCGTGAAGAGTTCAGTTGCCTAATAAATTCACATGAACAGGGACACGAACAACTGGATTCTGGAAAACTGAATACAGGAGGTCACAAATGAAAGAACTGCCAGAAAGAATCCATGACGATACCAACGGTCTTGATTACGTTGAATTCTCGGAAATGTTCATTGACGGTTTTAAGCTGGGGGCAAAGATGATGGCGGAGGTTTTCAGGAACGAGTAAAAGGACGGGGACAGGAAAAGGCAGACGCTTTGAGGGGAGCGGCTGCCTTTTTTGGAGGGTTGCTGACAAGTTGGAAATCAAATTCTGTTAAATAATCCATATTTTCTACGCTATTTAAAAAATCCCGATTTTAAACTCCATGCAGCTTCCCAGCAAGCTGGAAATTACAGATATTTTACATATACTCTTGAATCTTCTCCATGCATATCTTTCATCATTCTAAAAAACTCATACCCATATTTCTCATATAACCCATTATGATTTGTTGAAATATAAATGCTATTAATTCCATCTGCTTTTGCCAATGTTTCAGCGTAACTTAACAGCTTTCCAACATAACGGTGTCCTCTATAATGCGGAAAGGTATATACCCACCCAATCCATGGTGTTAATTCTGTTGGCTGAATATCGTCCTTATCAGCAAATGTGCAAAAAGAAATCAAATCTCCTCCCTCTGTCAACATAAGTACCTTTGTATTTTCACCGACATATTCCTTTAACTTTTGATTTTTTAACAGTTCATATAAAAACTGACCTGCCCCCCAATCACTTTCTTTAATCTTTGAAAGCCAATATTCTTTGTTATTTGTACTGAAATATTCGATTATGTTCACAAAGTTATCCTCCTAACTCCGAATTATTATTGCGTTCAGTTTAGCACATTTATGTTAAATCAAACAGAAAGTCCTCATAATCACTTACATAATATCGGATATTCGTTCTTCCCCTTTGAATGATCGTATGTCCCTCTGCTTCCAGTTTTGATTTTTGGGTCTTAACACCGGTAAATCATAATACAATACCTGCCCATATGCAATGAGACAGTTTTAAAAAATACGTCTTTCTACTTAGCAAATAAATCCGAATAGTATTTATCACTCTACCGTTTCAATCGAATCCACAATACTCATATTCGCAATCCGCCTCAATGGTATGCACGTTGCAATCAGGCAGGCAAGCACAGACATTACGGCCGCCTCCGCCAGGGAAACTACAGGAATCGAGACCAGCTGGATGGTATCTGTACGGGCAGCTTCCACAAAAATCGTGCAGATATACCCAGTCACACCCCCAATCACAGCAGCAATGATTCCATAATACGCCCCTTCCCACAGGAATGTCTGATATAATGCCCCATGGCTCATGCCGATTGCCCTCTGCATCCCAATCTCCGTCACCCTGGTATGGATATTCGTATACACCGTATTTACGATATTCAAAAGGCCAATCAGACCTACGAACAAAATCAGCCCCCATGCCAGCAGCCGGATCTGCTCATAGCTCTCCGCAAGCTGCCGATCCGTATCTTCATAAGAGAGATAAGTCGTGCCCGGAATTTCCCGGCATAGTTCTTCCACCGCCCGGTCAAACAAGTTCCTGTCCGCCGTCTCCTTCAGCACCGGAAGCATTTCCTGATACTCGCTCTTTCCCGTCAGTTCCGAATAAATCCGGTCAGATACAATCACCTGCACGCCATTTGTAAATCCCTGATTCCCGATTCCCGCGTATCCATCCGTTCCGTCAAATGCAGCCATGACCAAAAGCTCCCATCCCTTTATGGAAACTGTATCGCCTGCGGCAAACTCTGAATGTTCCAGCTCCTCCCCCTCATAAACTACCGGAAACGGATTCTTTATCACACAGCCCTCTCCTGCCATCAGACGCTGAAACTCTTCTTCTGAAAGCTTCCCTTCCGTATAAGCGTCCATATACATTTCATTGAACCCTACAACCTGCAAGGTCTCCCCCGGCTTCAATTCAAATCCCGGAGACATCCCGGCAACCAGTTCTTCCGTATCATAAAGAGAAAACTGGATTGCCGCAACAGATTCAACAGCATCATTTTGAGATAACTCATCTAAATCTTTTTCTGTAAAGCCGGCCGTCTCATTGATAATCGAATAATCCCCAAGACGCATTTCTTCCATAAGACTGGCAGCATTTAAAAGCGAAGTAAAGCTCTGCAGGGCAATAAACACCGAAATACTCATCACAAGAGACAGGATTGTAATGGCCGTCCGTCCGGGGCTCCGCCTCAGATTCAGCCGGGCATAATAAGCCGCAAAATTCTTAATCCTTTTTGTCCTGCGGTTTCTGCGCCGGATCTTCGTATTCCCGCCTGACATGGCTACAGTCGGCGCCACCTTCCCCGCATACCGGACCGCCGGTACTGCCGCGGCAAATGCAAAGAACACGGTGAGAAATGCACTGGCGGCAAGAAACAGTGGCTTCCCTGCGCTGTTTTCCCGGATCAGCTCCTTTAATCCCGCAGTATCATTTACCATAAAGAGCTCCGGGGACACAAAGCTCGTTGCCATCGAAAAGATACTTTCTGCTGAAAAATAACCTGCCAGCATCCCAACCGGGATTCCGGCTGCACACAAAAGCAATATCTGCAGGAAAACTATCACCCAGAGCTGATCTTTCCCGCCTCCGATGGCGCGTAGCACGCCGTATTCTTTCATGCGCTTTGACACGGAAATTTTCAGCACATTGTAAATCACAAGCCCTGATGCCAGAAGCACAAGGCCGCCTACCATGATACCCGCAATCCTAAGGAAGGAAACGTCCATTCCATCCTCCCCGCCTCCTTCCGGATTCTCATAGGGGATGCCCACTGCCGAAAGATAGACGATATTGTAGGTCACATCCAGTTCAGGAATCTGCAGGTTCTCTGCCACATCCTCCACCGTACTCTGCATAGTCTTCTTATCCGCGGTACAGAAATCCGCCACATAATATATCTGCTCCGACGGGAACAGCCGGGAAGCCGTCCCCTCCCCCACAATACCAGGGAGCATGCCATAAGTATAGGCTACATAGTTGCTCTTCGTGATTCCTGTAAGGGTAAATTCCTCCGTATAATCCACTGCAGGCAGAATCCCATGCCGCCACGATTTAGAAGCCGTCAGGGAAATCCGATCTCCAGATTTTCCCTGAAAGCCAAGAAACCTTAACACATCCTCTGACAGTGCAATCTCCATTGGATGTTCCGGAAGCCGTCCTTCCAGAAGCTCTGTAAAAGCCGGATACATCTCATAACTATGGTTCAGATATTCTACAAGGCTAAGCTTTAGCTGGCTGTTCAACTGGATTGTCCCAAGGTCAATGGCCGCTCCGACATAGGAAAAACGGGAATCGGATTTCACTTCTGCAAGCTGCTCTTCTGAAAGCTGCACGAAAGAGCCATACTTTTTCCCTGCAAGGGCGGCTGCCTGCTGCTCCTTCATCGCATTCAGAATCCCAAGCGACTGGCCGATTACGGTTGTTATGACTGTAGAGAGAACCACCGCAATCAGTATTAATATGGAAGTAACCTTCTGTACACACAGCTCCCTCCATGCCAAAGTTCTGTAGGACTTCATACTTCCACCCCGCTTCCTGTCTCTGAAAGGATTCCATCCACGATTACAAACTGCCTGTCAGCCATCTTCGCAATCCGGCTGTCATGGGTAATGACCACTAGCGTTTTGTCCAGCTCCCTTCTGATATTGCAAAGAAGCTCCATCACCTCGCCGCCGCTTTTGCTGTCAAGATTTCCCGTCGGCTCGTCCGCAAAAATAATGTCCGGCTGTGCCGCTAAGGCACGGGCAATGGCCACACGCTGCTGCTGCCCTCCGGAAAGCTCATGGGGCAGATGATTCAGCCGCTTCTGGATTCCCAGAAGTTCTGTAAGCTTCCTAAGGTAAGCTTCATCCGGCTGCTTTTTATCCAATAGAAGCGGCATGATGATATTTTCCCTAGCCGTCAGAACCGGAAGGAGGTTAAACTGCTGGAAGATAAATCCGATACGCCTGCGCCGGAAAGCGGAAAGCTCCTTATCATGGAAACTGTAAATATCCCTGCCGCCATAGGAAAGCAGCCCTGATGTGGGACGGTCCAGACCGGACAGCAGGTGAAGCAGCGTACTCTTCCCGCTGCCCGAAGGGCCTGTAATAGAAAGGAAATCCCCCTGCCCGATTTTAAGGTCTGCCTTGTCGAGCGCCACTACGCGGCTCTCCCCGCTGCCATAGATTTTCGATAGTTCTCTTGCCTCAATAATCATAAAAACACTCTCCTTATATATTTTGTAAAACAGCTGAATGTCGGTAATGGAATATAAACCATTAGATATCCATATAAGAAGAGTGTAACTCATAAATCTCAAGAAACGTTCAAGATTATAAAATTGTCAAATAATTCTAAACGAAGCGGCTGCCGCTGCTCCCCCGCCTGCCGGATTTTCTAATTTAAGCGTCCCTCCATGTTTCAGGCAAAGGACATGGGTGCTATATAATCCCATTCCAAAATGTTCCGCGTCCTCGTTCATTTTTCCGAAAGGTTTCGGACCCTCCCGAAGCATTTGCAGAGGGAATCCGATGCCGTCATCCATGACCGTCAAAACGACTCTGCCATCCTTCTCCTTTAGCAGTACAGACAGCTTTTTCACTGCAAACCGCGCCCCATTACTGATCAGATTCTCGGCAGCATTCAGGAAAATCCCGTAATCCAGCCGGGTACTTCCTCTGGGCTCCACCGTAACCGTAGATTCTAATGCCGGAGCAAGAAACTTTACCGTATCCGCCAGTTCTGTCTCAAGCATGGAATAGGTACATTCTACGGCCCGGACCGGAAGCTGTTCCATTCTCTGGATACTGCTCATCGCCTCAACATAATTCTCGATACGCAGCGTATAACTCGCAAGCCTGTCAAAGGTTCTCTGGTCGCCTTTTCCCTGCTGTATCAGCTTAACCGTTCCCTTTAAAACAGCAACCGGATTGCGCAGGTCGTGGGAAAATGCGGCATTCAGCCTCTTTCTGTCTTCCGCCTGCTCCCACAATTCCTGGTTCGCCTGAAGGAGTTCTGCCCGCATAATCTCAAATCCTCTGCAGATCTGCCCCAGTTCATCCTCTGAAATGTCCGGAATGGAAAAATCCAGATCCCGGTTCAGGATACGCTCCGTCCCCATCTTCAGAACCGAAATCGGCGCTTTCAGCTTGATACGGTAAAACAGAAGCCCAGCAGCCCCGATTCCGCCGGCAGGCAGCAAGATACATGCAAAAAGCTGAAAGCCGTCTATCATACGCAAGATTCTCTGCTGCTCCTTTGTCGGCTGCTGAAGCAGTACATTCGTTCCATCCGCCCTGAATTCAATTCCCCCGGACGGGTAATTGTCCTGGACTTTCTCACAGCACACGAAAAGCAGTAAAAGGAGACACAACGAAATAACGACACAGCCGGATGACAGCACAAAAAACGCTCTCTTTAGACCCATTTTTTTCAGGCGTTCCATTTATATCCGCACCCCCAGACTGTCTCAATATAGCTGTGAAGCGTATGCTCGGCCAGTTTTGCCCTGAGCTTGCGGATATGCTCCATCACAGTGCCGCTGTTTCCTTCCCCGTCAATCCCCCAGATCATGTCATAGATCCGTTCCCGGTCAAATACCTGTCCCATATTCTTAGAGAGCAGTTCCAGGATGTCAAACTCTCTTTTCGTCAGCAAAACCGGATTTCCGTTTACCGACACACTTCGGGTCCCATAATCAACCGCCAGTTCGCCGAAAAAACGAACTGCCCTGCCGGCCGCCCGGTTATCCAGCGTGCGCTGCTCCCTGCGCAAATGCGCCGCCACCCGCGCGCCAAGCTCATCCAGTTCAAAGGGCTTTACAATATAGTCATCCGCCCCTGCCTGAAAGCCGGTAATCTTATCCGGAGATTCCACCCTTGCAGTCAGAAACAGAATGGGGCAGGTGACAAATCCGCGGATTTTCCGGCAGACCTCCAGGCCGTCCATCTTTGGCATATTGATATCAAGAAGAATCAAATCCGGCTTCACAGACAGTTTTTTTATCGCTTCCTCGCCGCTGTCAGCGGTATACACTTCATACTCCGGCTCAAAATACTCTCTTATCATGTCGGTGATTCCCGGTTCATCGTCCACAATCAGTATCTTATATCGCATCTGATTTCCTCCAAATGTTTGATAGATCTCTATTTTAGCACGAAAATATCAAGAAACTTTCAGAGAGTAGGAAAATTTATATAAAATGCCGAGCCGGCCCCTAATCCGCTGTCAGCTGCAATACTGCCCCCATGCGCTTCAATAATAGATTTTGCAAGAGGCAGGCCAAGACCAATTCCCTGTGTATCCTTGGAATACCGACTTCTGTAAAACCTCTTAAAAATATAATACAGATCCTCCGGATGGATTCCAGTCCCATTATCCTTTATGGCAATCTGCAGTGAAGACGCTGACATCTTCCACTCAATCCGGATAAGACCTCCCTTTTCCGTACGATCCAAAGCATTTTTTACAATATTCATCACTGCCTCTATCAGCCAGTTACGGTCACAGACAAAATCTATAGACTCATCTCCTGAAAGGATAATCTCTTTTTCTTCCTGTCCGGCACGAAAACGGAAACTCTTTTTGATACGTTCCATCATCTCAGATATATTTTCCGTATATTATCTTCCTCTGGATTTTCTCTTATAATTCTACATGTATCGTTACATACCCGTTCATTTACTGTACCATCTATATACTTCCTTTACAATAAACCACCCGTCTTTTGCAAAATGAAAGGCCATTTTTGCATATTGTCCAATGAACTCCACAAATTTCACGAAATTCCTGTTATATTTTCCGGGAAAAATTACCGGACAAACAAAGGCAGGAAGAACATGGAGAATACTACGGGCATATTGGGGGATGAACCAACGTGAAATGCTGTTGAATTTGGGGCAAATAAATGATATGATAAAGACACAAAAAGGAAGGAAACAAGATATGGCAAATATATATGACGGGGCATTCCGGACAATATTAAATGACTGCCGGAAGCTGATTATACCCGTAATCAATGAAATTTTCGACGAAACATATACGGGAGACGAAGAAATCCGTTTTTTCCCCAATGAACATTTTTTAGACCAGCAGGACGAAGCGGACAAAGAGCGGATTACGGACACAAATTTTACGGTTTTCGGGAAGATACCAAAGAAATACCATGTTGAGTGCGAAAGCAGCCTGCCGGACAGAAGAATCACCATAAGGCTTTTTGAGTATGATGCGCAGATAGCGCTTGATGAGGGCGAGGTTACGGAGGAAACGCTGACAGTGACATTCCCCAATACTGCGGTTCTGTATCTTCGGACTTACCAAAAAACACCGGACAAAATGAAATATGTAATTGTTACACCGGGAGGAACGGTTCGGTATGACATACCGATTATGAAAGTACAGAAATATTCGCTTGATGATATTTTTGATAAACGTCTGCTGATGTTAATTCCGTTCTATATTTTTTCACATGAGAACAGCTTTCCGGAGTATAATAGTAATGATCAGAAATTGGAAAAACTGAAAGCAGAGTATCAGGTTATCTTGGAAAGGCTTGACAGGCTGGAACAGCAGGAAGTAATCGGGGCATTTGATAAACGGACAATTATAGAACTTTCCAGTGATGTGATTAAAGAGATTGCACAGAAATATGAGAATGTGCAGAAAGGCGTAGGTGATATAATGAGCGGAGCATTGATTGAAACAAATGCAAGAAGATTAAAAAATGAAGCTGAAAATGAAACAAAAAAGAGAACAGCGCTTAAATTGCTGAAAAGAGGAAAACAGACGGTTGAAGAAATAGCGGAGGATACAGGTCTTAGTGTTTCAGAAGTAGAGCATCTTGCAGGACTTCAAACAGTGTAAAGACATTCTTTTCTCCTTCCGTAAAATACCTTTCGACAGCCAGTTCCTTCCCAAAGACGGCGGCCGGCTGTCCCTTCATCTAATAGCAGGATACTTTCTGGCCGTGCCCGGTATCCTCGGACAACACCTTGAAATCCCTGCATGCTTTCCAGACTGTCCCTTCTGAAAAAATTTCATTGGCCGAAATGGAAGAGAAAAAACTGGCCCTGAGTGCTATCTCAAATGATTTTTCAGGATAGGTTTTAGCTGTATCCAGCCTCTCCCCTTTTTCTTCCTGCGAACCCGCAGGTGCAAAAGGAAATCCATACAGACCAGCAGTATCAATACCCCTGCAAGAACCTCCGCCAGAATAACCCTCCGCCAAAGGCCAAACATCTTCTGCCAGACAAAAAACTCCTGATGAACGGCAAGACTTTGTATCTGCTCTGCCTTATCCTTAAAAAGCCTGCTGAAAAATTCAAAATCCGACCAGTAGGTAGGCAGGTAATCGCTTCCCGGATTCGCCGCATTTACTCCCGCTATCATTATCACAAGCGCTGCCGCCAGACAGCACGGCAGGATACACCGTCTGCCGATCTCCGACGCTTTAGCACCCATCTGTTCCCCCGCTTTTTCATTCTCCATCTCTTTTGGCTTCTTACGGGTTTTCCTCGAAGCCGCAATTCCAATCACAATCAGGGAAACTGCCAGAATCATAAAATACAGCAGACTATCCAGAACATAATACAGCTGGCCGTCTATCTGCTGGCCGTCAGTGCTTCCAAATAGCGCTTCAATGATACTGACCGCCTGATTTACAGACTGGTCCTCCTCTTTTTTGCGTACCGTAATCCCGTCAAATACTTCTCCTTCCTCTGCCGGAATCACACAGATAGGAGCACTCCCTTTCAGCACTCCGGCAATCTGCCAGTTCTTTTCATCCATTCTGACTTCCAACCCCAGCACACTATCCGAGCCAAACAACTGCCGGACCGTATCCTGGTCAAGCAGACAGACATTCTTTTCTCCTTCCTTAAAATACCTTCCGTCAGCCAGCTCCTTCCCAAAGACGGCGGCCGGCTGCCCCTTCATCTGATAGCAGGATACTTTCTGGTCGTGCCCGGTATCCTCGGACAACACCTTGAAATCCCCGCATGCTTTCCAGACTGCCCCTTCTGAAAAAATCTCACTGTTTTCACTTTTTTTCCATTGCTCAAAAGCCGTTTCTGTCACTGCCCCTGCCGGATAAGATAAGGACATCATGTCTGCCTGTTCCTTTAACCGCAAAAGCCCGTTTATGATCCAGATATTTACCATGACAAATACCAGCATCAGCACCAGGATTCTGATTTTCTGCCATCTTATTTTCATTCTCTCACCTATGCCTGTTTCCATACAAAATGCATTGATCCCATTCTTATCACTTTCATAGATAATTATCATCCGCATATCCGTTTTTACTCTTTCAGCCTTACCCGGTCTCCTTCTACCACATACTTTTCAGATGATACAATCACCTGATCCGTGTTCGTAAGCGTGGAAGTGATTGCCGCACTTTTCGCATCTTTCTCTAACACAGTAACCGGAACGCGCTTTGCAGTCTGCAGCGTGCCAAGCATACGGTCTTCCTCGGAAAGAACCAGACAGTACGCTTCATTTGCATCTTCCCGCAGTGCGCTAAGCGGTATAATCTGGTCATACTCTTTTTCTGATGAGGTCTCAATACTCCAGGTAAACTGTTCCCCGCCTCCCACATTTGTATTCTCCGGAAGCGGCGCTCGCCAGAATGTCTGCATAGAAGAAGCGCCTTGGCCTGCCGCATCGTCCCCGCTGCCTCCCTCTGCTATTTCTCCCGTCTCCATTCCTATGGATTCAATCTTTACGGTTTTTTTCTTCCCTGCTGCAAGCTGGACTCCCACTTCGGCGCCGACCTTTAATTTTTCTTTATCTTCTGCCTTGACCATGCCCTTTAGCTGGAAACCGCCGCTCCCAGTCACAAAGATTTCCGAGCCTGTAGTCACCGCGCCGGCCTGCACACCAACCTGCAATACGGTACAATCTAAAACTGCGCAGATCTTACCGTCTGCCGCCTGATAGGACAAAAGCCGTTCCAGCTCCTTTCTGGCCTGTTCAACCTGCACCTGCGCTGCTTCGGCTCCCAAAAGCGCCGCCTGGGCTGCATTTGCTGCATTCGTATTCTGGGCCGCATCCTCCTGTCTTGCCAGTTCATAAGCATTCTGTGCCTGGTTTACGGCCTGCTGGGCTGTCTGTACTTCTGCATTCGCTTCCTGAAGTGCTGCTTCCAGCTCCTGCTTCTTCGCAGCAACGTCGTCCTCTTCCCCATCCGGTACAGGCGAATTAATAAACTGGTTGTAGGCTGCCTCCGCCTCCGCCGCTTTCTGCTGGGCCGTCTGAAGCCCAAGCTGCGCCTCGGAAAGCGTCTGTCCTGCCCCTGTCGTTGCCGGAACCCTCGCCGGTTCCCTGGCAGACACCTGCTGCTGTGATACCTGCAATTCTAACTGGTTCAGTTCAGCCTGTTTCTTATCAATTGACTGCTGCAGATACTCCTTACGGAATTGAACCAGACGCTCCCCCGCTTTTACCGTGCTTCCCGGATCTGCCACCCATTCCACCTGCTGTTCAGGCCATAAAAATAACTGGTCCTGCTGTACCGTCACCACAGTACCGTTCCCATCGTAAGAATAAGACAGCTTTCCCCGTCCCACCTTCTCTACTCCCACCTGAGCTACCAGCATAGAGGCTGCCGCTCTGGAAATAACCCCGCCGGCCGCCATAATGATCAGAAATCCGGCAATAATCCGAATCATCCATTTTTGATTTATCTTTTTTTTCCTGTCCACTTCGTCAATCCTTCCATAATTAGTGTCTTGTCTCGTTGACAGACAAGCGAACCCATACATATCCCTGTAAAAAGTGGTTAAGCCTTCACCCCGGATGCCACAATCCCCTGTTCCAGGCTGTCCTGGCCATAGAAGAACAAAAGCAGCGCCGGAAGCAGTGTTATGATGGATGCCGCAAAAGCTGCCGCAATCTCCGTATTTACCATCTGCGGCAGATAAAGCGACAGGGGCCACAGCGCCTCTGTCTTAAGGTATGTCATTGGCTGTTCGATTGTATTCCAGTATTCCAGAAATCCCAGTATCAGGATAGAGAAAATACCTGGCATCCCCAGCGGTATGCCCATAGATACAAATATCCTTAAGTCCCCGGCGCCGTCAATCTTTGCCGCCTCCAGCAGTTCCTTCGGAATACCTGCAAAGGTCTTCTGCAGGATAAATACCGGCAGTGTGGAGAAAATACCCGGCAGGATCACCGCCGCACGGGTGTCCATTAAGTCCATCGTATTCAGGACCAGATACCCAGATACCATTGTTACCTGAAACGGCAGGATCATCAGAAGCATATAAAGAAACCACAGCACCTTTTTCCCCGGAAAACGGAACTGGGCAAATGCCCATGCCGCAGGCACCGCTGCAAGGAGCTGCCCTGCCAGCACCAGGATGGTCTGTATCATGGAATTCCAGAAAGCGGTAAAATACTCCGGCGAATCCAGCAAAAGGCGGACATACGCGCGCAATGTCGGGTACATGGGGAAAACACGCAGTTTTGCACTTTCCCCATAATCTGCAAGCACCGCGCCGCATGTTTCCAGAAGTTCCTGTCTTCCCATCAGAGAATTTGCAGTAAGCATAAAGAGCGGAAATACCATAACCGCAAGGACAATCAGAAGGAACACCCTAAGAGCCCACTGCACCAGCACTTTATATCCTCCGCTCTTCGATTTTCTTTGTATGATTTTTCCACCATTCTTCCGCACCCAGTATCCCTCCTGTCAGAATGACTAACATCACAGCCGCCGCCGTCATCTTCTGAATATCCAGATTCACAAACCAGTTGTTGAAAAGATGCTGCAGCATATAAATACTCTCATGGGGATAGTCTCCCGCCAGCAGATACGCCTCCCGGAATACCCGGAATGCGTTTACAAACGAAAGGAGCCCCGTTACAAATGTTGTTTCTTTTAACTGCGGCAGGGTAATATACCAGAAACAGGCCCATTCTCCCGCCCCCTGTACCCTTGCCGCCTCATACTGCTCCTCTGGAATCGCGCCAAGCCCCGCGAGCCAGAGTATCATGTCATAGCCAAGATTCTTCCATATATAACAGGCAACCAGTATCCAGAACGCCGAGTCAGACGCAAGCCAGTCACGTCCAGTAATCCCGAATATTCCTACAAGCTGCCCAAGCCATCCCTTTTCATCAAATACCATCTGAAAGAAAACCACTACAGATGCCGCCGGAATCGCCATCGGAAGAAGGAACCCTGTCTTCATCCATCTCTGGAACTTTGTCACATGGCCTACTAAAACCGCTGTGCCAAGCGACAGGACCAGAAGCAGGGGAAGGCAGACCGCCATGAATCTCGCCGTATTCCCTGATGCCAAGCGAAACGCCTCATTCTCCACCACCATCCGGTAGTTTTCCATGCCCACAAATCCGCTGCCTACTGCCTGCTGAAAAGACCTTTTGACAACATCCATAAATGGAATGAGCACGAAGCCCCCCGTCCCCAGGAGGCTTGGGAGCAGGAACAGGTATCCGTTCCTGACATCCCTTCCTTGTCTTTCCGATCTCTTTTTATTCCGCAAGGTACGTATCCACTTTCTGTGCGATGTTTTTTGCTGCCGTTTTTGCATCAACATTTCCTCCCAGACATTCATCTGCCTCTGTCTGATAAATATTCCAGATGACACAGTCCTGTGTAGCCGGCTTCTCTAATGTGCGGCAAATGGCAATCAGGCCATCGACCTCCTCTTCTGTCGGGTAGCTTACATCCAGCACAATCTCTTCCTCACCTTCAAACTTCCAGCTTGACATGGTCACAAGCCCTGTTGCATATTCACTTGCCAGCTCCTCCTTGAGGATTCCCATTCCGGATTCCAATACCGACAATCCGTCTCCTACTGGCTTGCCCTGTACTTCCGGCGAAAACAGATACTTCACAAATTCCTCTGCGATGTCCTTCTGCTTTGTGTCTTTATTAATTCCTATGATACCTTTCGGTATATAAAGCCCATCCAGTGTATCCGGTGAAAGACTCATCTGACGCATAAGCGTATACGGGGTCATCATATCCGTCACGCTTGCAATCTTACTGGTGGCGACGCTGTCCGGATGGTTGATAATGGCTGCGCTTCCTCCGTTGCTGAACATATCCTGCTGGAAAATCTTTGCCGCCGTTCCCATATCCATCTGGGCCGACCCGTCCTCGTCGAATATCTCCGCCCGCGCATTTGCCGCAATCTTAACTTCTATCTCCAGCAGATCTGCCAGCTTCTCCTGGTCAACCTTGCCGTCCTTATTAATAACCTCATCCTGATACATCTGAAATAAGAAATCACGGATATAATCCCTCTGCGCAATTCCAAATATGCTTGCCTGGGGATGCTCTTCCAAGTAGGATTTCAGGCTGTCAAGGGATGACAGCGCTGCCTTTGTATTTTCATCTCCGTATATAACCGGCATGCTGAATTTCACCGGCATTCCGTATATCTTTCCGTCCTTCTGCGCTGTGCTTTTCAATATGGATTCCAGGTACGTCTCCTGCGCTGTCAGCTCATCTGCCAGGTCTGTCAGGTCAGCCAGGATTCCTTTCTCAATATACGACTCTGCCGAGAGGCCGTCTAACAGAAGTACATCCGCCCCGTTTCCTCCAAGCAGCTCTGTGTTCAGGGTACGGATATCGTCCATGGTAATCCCTTCCTCTTTCCCCGAAGTCAGGAATTCTACTTTAACATCCGGATGTGCCTTCTGGAATCCGAGAAGCGCATCCTCTACCGTCGCATTTTCCGAAAGGCCGAATACCCTCAGCGTATTCTCGGGAACCGCCATTGCCTCGGCGTCATACACATAATGCATAAGGCTCCACGTTGACGCTTTTGGCTGGCTGTAGAGGACATAGAAATCATCCTCCTGCCCTTTTATGAATCCCGCTATACGGTTCAAAGAAGATCCCATTGACGCCATCGTGCCATCCAAGATTACTTCTCCAACCTCATTGCCCAATACCATCCGCATGATACCTTCTCCGGAAATGATGTACCAGTTTTCTTCATTACCGCACATCATGATCCCTTCCTGCTGGTCAATCTTCATCGTGCCCTTCTCTGCTGCCCCGGAATCATAGACCGTAACCACGCCATCCTCCGTATTTGCTGCCATATCCCCGTTTTCCGCCGCAAAAAGCATCCTCTGCTCACTGGAACTGCCTTCTACACTGTTAAGCTCCTGCATGACCTCCATCGAAGATGCGTCGATCACTACCACTTTTGACTGGTACATGTCACTCAGCCAGTAGTTCCCTGCCCCGTCAACCTGAAGATTGGTCACCGCAGGGTATCCGTTATCGCCCTGCTGGCTAAGATAAGGAATGGACTGCTCAGCACCTGTCTGTCCGTCCTCACTTTTTGCAATATGCGTAAGCATCTCTTCGTCCGTACTTCTTGCAATCTGTGCCCCCTCTTTTGTTTCCTGTATCTCCTGCAGGCGGAGGTTCTGCCCTCCGTAAAGCTGGCCAATCCAGTCCAGCGGGGTCTGTTCCCAGTTCCCTTCCTTATATTCATAACGGAATACCTTCGTATCTTCTGCCTCTGAAAATAGAACCGGGTTTCCATCCTTTGACTTTGCCATGTTCAGGATCTTCTCCCCCTCCTGTATCGGCAGTTCCATATCATTCTCCACATAACGGCCCTTCACAGAAGTATTCTCTTTATTCTGTTCTTCCGTTTTTCCCTTGCCGCAGCCGGATAATAAACCTGCTGCCAATACGGCAGATAACAAAAATGCCGCCGTACGCTTTACGTATCTTCCATGCCTTCCCATTTTCATTCACATAATCTCCCTTCATACATACATAATGCGCAGTTTATGAACAGCTGCACGCCAGCTTGCTGAAAGCAGGCAGGTCATAAATGCTATCTACCACTATACACATTTTTCCTCAAAAAGACTTCCAAGAACAAAACTACTTTTCCGCCCTTTGTTAAGGTTTTTTTGAGGTTTCCATCATCTCACAGCATTTTACATTCACCACCGCCCCTGACTCTGGTTCCTCCACATCTGCCTCGATTTCTCCCCTGTAACCAAGAGGATGCTAAAAAGGGCCCTGCCGGAAAATGATTTGTTTCCCGGCGAGCCCTTTTTATTACCATCTCATATTATGTACATCCAGTCCATCCTGCCAATATAAAACAGCTCATCTGCTCAATTACCAAAATCCATAATCATTACGGAAGAAGCATGTATGGTATCGCCATCCCTCGTACCTGATACTTCTGTCTGCCTACCGCTTGCCAAATCACTGCTGCTGCCCGGTGTATCTGTATGCGTTGCCCCCATATCCGTAGATGAGCGCACCGTGAAGGTGGTCTGTTCTGTAAATACAATCTCCAACTGTTTCGCTTCCTCCGGGTCAAGCACCGCAACCTGCCCCGCATCTCCCTGGTCGTCTGTCTGAATCTCCTTTCCCGTAAAAGAGCCTTCTAAAACTTCTCCTATTTCTACTGACAGTCCGTTTATCGGTGTGCCTGTGCTTTCCGTCTCCCCGGCTATCTCTGGATTGTCGCTGTCCGGCGTCTGCCCTGCCTGTGTATCTTCCGTCTTCTTTTCCGGTTTTGAAGCTCCCTGTGTATCTGTATCCTTCGTACTGTCTTCTTTTCCGCTTCCGCATGCTACAAGCAACAACGCCAAAAAGGCTGCAACTGCCATGACGCATAATCTTCGGTTTCTGTTCTTTCCTTCATTTGCCATCTCTAAAATCCTGCCTTTCTAAAATATTTGTCATATATATCCTACCAATCCATTCTCTAAAAAAACTCTAAAGCTGCTAAAATTTTTGTGAAATTAAAATCCAATCTTTTATCCTCGCCCCATCCCCTCCCACCAAACATGAAAAGATTTATAAAATACAAAAACGGCCCTTCATTTTGCAAAAGAGAACGAGGTTATTGTCCGCAGTCTGCCCTGATGATAGAATCGCATTGTGATTTATATGATTCAACGTAAGGAGTATGAAAGATGCGTATTTTAATTGTAGAAGACGACAGAGAATTATGCAGCGCCTTAAAATTACAGCTTTCTGCCAAAAAACATACTGTTGACTGCTGCCACGCCGGAAGTGAGGCGATCTATCTTGCCATGTCCGGCGCTTACGACCTAATTCTTTTGGACCGCATGCTGCCGGAGCTCGACGGACTGGCCATCCTGAAAGCCATCCGCCAGAATCACATCAGCATACCCATCATCCTGACAACTGCACTGAGTTCTGTAGACGACCGGATTGCCGGCCTGGACTGCGGGGCAGACGACTATCTGGTAAAACCCTACGCCATAGAGGAGCTCCTTGCGCGTATCCGCGCCCTCTCCAGAAGGCCCCTTGCATTTTCAGACCAGACCTGTCTATCCTTTCTGGATATCCAGTTCGATATGGAGGCCAGGATTCTGACCTGCAACGAAAAAGAGCAACGCCTTTCCAAACAAAAGGCTCTCCTCATGGAATTCTTCTTACGCAATCCGGGAAAGACCCTGACAAGGGAACAGATCTTCCTGCGTGTCTGGGGTTCGGAAAGCGCCGTAGAAGACGGCAATCTTGATACATATATTTATTTCCTCAGAAAACACCTGCGCTCTTTAGGGAGCTGCGCAAATATTGCCACAGTACATGGCATGGGATACCGATTGGAGGACGGCAATGTTTCCTAAACTACAGAGAAAATTAGTTTTTCTTTATACCTTAAGTACCGGGCTGATCATAACTTTTATCCTGTCCATAACATTTCTTTTCTACTTTACCTCACAGGAAAACCGCCAGGAATCACTGTTCCAAAAACATCTTTTTACTCTGATGTTCCAGCTTCAGGGTAATTCCCACTTTACGGATCTGTTTCTGGCACAGATGGAGGAGAAAAACCAGCTCATCATTCATATAGAAGAAAACAACTCGCCCCTTTTCTTTCCTGGTTCATACAGACCGGATACGAGACGGGAGATTCTTCTTTCATATGCAGAAAAAGCCGCGGACAAGGAAGGCATTTTCACAGATTCCTACCCTATCTCCTCAAACATGTTGCAGACCTCCATATTTCAAATCCATGGAGACAGCCGGGATGTCTATCTTGGGAATATCCTTGTCCTCCAGACCCCTGCCGGATATAAGAAGCTCACCCTGCTGCAGGACATCTCTGACAGCAGGAAGAAATCCCTGAAAACCGGATGTTTCTATTTATTTATCGACCTGTTTGGAATCCTGCTCCTCTTTCTGAGCGGCCGCTGGTTCGTCCGCCGTTCCCTGCGCCCTCTGGAAGAAACATACCAAAAGCAGCAGGATTTTGTAGCCGCAGCCTCCCATGAGCTTCGTTCTCCGATTGCAGTCATCCAAATGACCGCAGATGCAGTCTCTTCCCATTCAGCAGAGGATACCCGTCTGCTTTCTGTTATTAAAAACGAATGCCGCAGGGGAAGCGCCCTGATTAAAAATCTTCTGCTCCTTGCTTCTGCCGAACAGAGGGAATGGGCTGTAAGAAAACGGAAATTTGAAATAGACGATCTCCTCCTAAGCCTTTTGGAGCTTTACGAACCGCTCTGCCTGTCCAAAAACGGAACCCTGCAGTTACGCCTGCCGGAGGAGCCGCTTCCGCCAGTATCAGCAGACCCCGAACTATGCCGACAGATTTTGACCATCCTGCTCGATAACGCCATCGCATATTCTCTGACGCGGCCTTCAAGAAAAATCCTTCTTAGGGCTGAACACTGCCATCCCCATACACTGGTTTTCGTCGTGGACCATGGCCCCGGAATCCCTGACGAGGAAAAAGAATTTATCTTCGACCGCTTTTATAAAAGTGATAAATCCCGAAATAAAAAAGACCATTTCGGACTTGGCCTGTCCATTGCCATTACCCTTGCAAAAATCCAGGGATTAAAGCTTGGCGTGCAGGATACAGACGGTGGCGGAAGTACTTTCTATTTGCAGATATAATCAAAAATGACAGGAGGATCAAACACATGCCATACTACAAAAAACCTACATTCTGGATAATAACCGCAGCCGCCATAATATGCCTTACCGTATTTATACTCTTTTCCAGAAACTTAAAGGAAGACAGCAGTAATCCTGCAGCTTCAGCGGATGACAAAAAGCATTCGGCTTCTTTTTCGGCTGCCATTATAGAAGCCGACGAGCATTCCTTACTGGTCGAACCTGTAGAGGGCTCTGCTGAATTATCATCCTCTGACCGCATTTCAATTCCTATAGAATATATGCCAAAATCCCCCACTCCAAAGGTTGGGGATATCATCAGCATCCAGTATAACGGTGAAATTATGGAATCCTATCCCGCACAACTAGGGGAAATATATGACATCCGGTTTATAGAGACAGACAGCGGCAAGCTCCATTATCACAACAATTAGCGCCCTATTTGCTCATGTTCCAGGCCATCTCCCAGAAAGCCAGCTCGTAGCGGGAACAGGCCACAAAAATATCTTCCAGATGCCGCACTTGCTGTTCGGTATAGTGCAGGGTCAGCCGGTCTGTCATTTCCAGCAGCAGGACGTTCGCTTCGCCGTAATGGGGATCAGCGTAGCCTCTGACCCAATCGCCGTAGAATGGATGATCCTGTGCCAACGGATTGTTCTCTACAATCTTTTTGGCAATCACCTCATAGCTGTAGGCACAGGACAGGATAGCGGCCAGAATCTCCGCCTCCCCCTCTTCATAAGCCACCCGGAGCATATAGGACGTATAGGAAAGATTGTCCAGCGACCGGGGCGTTGCCTCCAGTTCCTCCCGTGAAACTGAGAACTTACCCATATAGCCCCGATGGATATCCATCTCTCCCTCGGTCAGCAGGGTCACATACCTGGAGAAAAGCTGAATGGTTTCGGGGCTTTTTGCCTTGGCAATGCCCAGGGCGAACACCTTGGCATACTCCTCCAGATAAAGGTAATCCTGAATGATGTAATACTTAAACTTCGCCTGCTCCAAAGTACCGTCCTGGATACCCTTCACAAAGGGATTCTCATTGTAAGCCGCCCAAATGTCTTTTGTTGCGGATAAAAGCCGTTCTGTTGTCTTTATGGTTGTTTTCATGACTCTGCCTCCTTTGCGTATTCACCGGTCAGATTGAAATTGTGCTGCATGGGTCCTCGGCCCTTCCCCAGGTTCAGCATGGCATTAAGCGCGCCGGAGATGTATTCTTTGGACCGCCGGATGGATGTGGGCAGGTCAAATCCCTTGGCCAGATTTGCCGCTATGGCGCTGGACAACGTACAGCCGGTTCCATGGGTATTGGAATTATCAATGTGAGTTCCGTAGAACCATGTCCCCGCGCCATCCGCATAGAGGTAGTCATTGGCGTCGTTGATGTTGTGCCCGCCCTTGAGCAGGACCGCGCATCCATAGGCGCCGCTGATCTGTCTGGCCGCGGCTTCAATATCCTCCTGGCTTTGAATGGCCATGCCAGACAGGATCTCTGCCTCCGGGATATTGGGCGTAGCCACAGCCGCCAGGGGGAGCAGGCAGGTTTTCAGTGTATCCACCGCCACTTCGGAAATCAGCCGGTCGCCGCTGGTAGCCACCATTACCGGGTCCACCACAACGTTCCCCGCCTGATAGAAGCGCAGCCGCTTGGCAATCTTCTCAATCAGTCCGCAGGAGGCCACCATACCGATCTTCACCGCATCGGGCGGGATGTCCTCAAATACCGCGTCAATCTGCTGTCCGAGAAAATCGGGCGTCATCTCTACAATTTCTCTTACACCGGTGGTATTCTGCGCTACCAGCGCCGTAATGGCGCTCATGGCGAAAACACCGTTCATGGTCATCGTTTTCAGATCGGCCTGAATCCCGGCGCCTCCGCTAGGGTCTGTCCCAGCGATTGATAATACTGTTCTCATTGCTATCTCTCCTTTGCATTATTTTTATTAAGCGACGGAAAGTGGTGCCCCCGATCCGCCGCTTGAAGCTTTCGGATGTCAGGAAGTAAATTCCTTAAACCGGAAGGAGCTTCTGAAGTTTATCCAGCTGCGCCAAGTCTTTCAGGTATACATCGGACAGAACGCGGATTTCTTCCTGATTCTTTTCATGGCTGTCACAGACCGCCGCCACAGGGAACCCGGCTTCTTTCGCCGCTTTGATGGCATAGAGCGCGTCATCAAACACAACCGTCTCTGACTTTTCTGTTCCCAGGAAGCGAAGCGCCGCCTCAAAGATATCCGGCTCATCCTTGCCGTGTCCCACTTCATTGCAGGTGAAAATCTCGCCAAAATAAGACAGCGCTTTGCACCGCTTCAGAGCGGCCTCCACCAGATACCGGTCAGTGGCAGTGGCGATACACAGCTTGACGCCGCTTGCCCTAAACCGCTTAAGCAGCTCCTCCACCCCCGGTTTCAGCGGAACCTCAAAACAGTAATACCGCTCCAACATGGCGTTGACCCCATCCATGATCTCATCAATACCAAGCTTCACGCCATACTCGGTCTGATAGTAGCGGGCCGCCTGGCGCAGGCTCATATTCTTAAACACCTCGTTCAGATTCTCTTTCGGCTCATATCCGATAGAGCGCAGATAAGTCTCTCCGATGGTGTCCCAGATAAACATGGAGTCCAACAGCGTGCCGTCCGCATCAAAAATCGCGCCGCGAATCCTCATGCCCTCACCATCCCCTCTGCCAACAGGCGAAGCTTTCGGCAGGTATCCTCAATATCCTCCGCCGAAAAAATGGCTGATACCAGGGCCACACCGTCCACACCGCTGCCGGACAGCTTAAGAAGGTTGCCCCGGTTAATGCCTCCGATGGCCACAACGGGCACGTCAACCGCATCGCAGATGGCGCGTAAGGTCTCATTCGTCATCTGATCCACATCTGTCTTCGTGCTTGTGGGGAACACCGCCCCCAGACCCAGATAGTCCGCACCGTTCCGAACAGCCCGTCGTGCTTCTTCCACCGTATGGACAGAGACACCCAGGAGCATAGCGTCCCCCACCCGGCGGCGAACCTCGCCCGCCGCCATGTCCTCCTGGCCCACATGGATACCGTCCGCCTGGCAGGCGATGGCGACGTCCACATTGTCATTCACAATGAACGGCACGCCATACCGGTGGCACAGGGCACAGATATCTTTGGCCTCCTGAAGAAACGCCGTCTCATCCATCTCTTTCTCCCGCAGCTGCACACAAGTCACACCGCCCTTCAATGCCGCCTCCACCTGCTCATAGAGCGTCTGTTCCCCTGACCAGGCCCGGTCAGTAACGGCATAGAGCAGCATATAGCGTTTATCGCACTTCATAATTTGCTCCTTTCTCCAACCTTGCAGGAGTCAGGCGGTACATGGCGTCGATGATATAGTTCCGATAGGAAGCGTTGCCGTCCAGTTCGGTCATACGCCTGTGGGCAATCTCCCCGCACAGACCCATGGCGCACACGGCTGCGGCTGCCGCCTCAAGGGGATGCTCCGGGTTGGCGGTGACAAAGGCCGCCGTCAGGATGGAAAGCTGGCAGCCGGTCCCGGTAATAGAAGACATCTCCGGATGGCCGTTGCGGATACAGAATGCCCGCTCTTTGTCCGCCACGATATCAATGGCTCCGGTGACAGCAATAACCGCCCCGGTGCGCCGGGCCAGTTCCCTGGCAAAGGATACCGCCCCGTCCAGATTGTCTTCTGTCACCCTGTCCGCCACGTCGGCATCCACCCCTTTGGTGGTGCCGCTGCCGTAAGCCAGCGTCTTCATCTCCGAGATGTTGCCCCGGATTACCGTAAGCTTTAGCTCCTCAAGCAGCCGAAGTGCCGTATCCGTCCGCAGCGCGGAGGCCCCAGCTCCCACCGGATCCAGCACCACAGGATGCCTCAGCTCGTTGGCACGCTTCCCGGCAGCAAGCATAACCGGGATGGTGCGCTGATTCAGTGTGCCGATGTTGATAGCCAGCCCTTTGCAGATGCCGGTGATTTCCACGGCATCCTCCGGGTCATCTGCCATAATGGGTGAGCCGCCGCAGGCCAGCAGCATATTGGCACAGTCGTTGACGGTGACATAGTTGGTGATACAATGAACCAGGGGTGACTTCCCCCGTACATTTTCAAAAATCTGTTCAAACATAGTATGATACTCCTTTGTAAAATGAGAAAAAACATCCCTGCATGGCGGCGCTTTCCCGGTTGATGGCAGGCCGATATCGTCTGCCAAGTACAACTTTGCATTAATCTTGAAGTAATAGTGCTCGATATTCGTGTCATCTGTGCGTCTCTTAACCGACGGCGTAGCGGGCTACGTCTAGGTTAAGAGACGTGCAGATGGCGCGGATAGCGAGTGCTTATTACTCAAGAATTAATGCAAAGCTGTACTAGCTGCAAAAACTCAACAAAAAACAGGAGACATCTGCATAGCATGCCCCCTGAAAAAGTACCGATCTCCACGACTTCCTCCGGCGGCATTATCCGCATCAGGTTCAAGGGTCGAAGGTCTACCTTCCTCTCAGCCTGTCACACAAGCTCCCCTGTTTATTTTGTTATAGGAATTATATCATTCCATTTATTGCTTTGCAAGTGACTGTCTTAAGAAAAATGAATTTTATGTGAAGCCTATCTGCCTATCTTAAGCGACAGCTTCATGAAATAGACAAGCCCTCCTTTTCTCTATAATCTCACAATGCAATATAAAACTTTCCTGTCTGGTAAGTAGGTAAGTCCCTTACGGGGCTTACCCCTCTCAGAACCGGACGTGCAGCTTTCCCGCATCCGGCTCCCTGCAAAGCTAATACATCTACAACTATCCGTATATACTTACATAGATACGTGGTCGGACGAGTGGGAATTGTCTCATCAATTCCTTATATCCTTCCTTTGTATAGCTTCTTCTCTGGCTTCTTCTATTCAGCCAGTAGAATAACCTGAACCATACTACATTATAGAATGAGTTCAGGCTTCTTGAATTGTCAGTAATTCCGTAGTAATGATAGTAACCAGTTAAGATTTCATTCAGCTTCTTTACTATCTGGTTTATACGTAGAAATCTCATATCTCTTATCGTAGCATTTATTTCCTTGCTTTTCTTTGCTAGTTTTTTCTTACTGGTCTTCCTCTTCACTCTGAACTTTCCCGTTCTTCCATGCGAACAGTAATGCGTGAATCCGAGGAATGTAAAGGTCTCCGGTTTCCCGTCTCCACGTTCTTTCCGGTTCCTTTCTGCAAATCGGCCGAATTCTATCAGCCTCGTCTTTTTCTCCTCCATTTCCAGTCCAAAGTGCATCATTCTGCGCTTTAAATATTCATAGAACATCTCTGCGTCTGTTTTGTATTGAAAGCAGACTACAAAATCATCCGCATATACCACCAGCCCTGCGTACCCTTTCATGATCGGCTGCATTTTCTCCTTGAACCACCACACCAGTACATAATGCATATATATGTTTGCGATTACTGGTGAGCAGACCGAACCCTGTCCGGCTCCTTCCTCTGTCTCTTCATATCTGTAATCTTCCATGATTCCGGCTTTTAACATCCGGCGTACCAGCCTGATGATATTTGGGTCTTTTATTCTTGATTCTATGAACTTTATTATCCATTCATGGTCCAAGTGGTCGAAAAATCCTTTTACATCCGCATCCAGTACCCAGTTTGTCTTTTCTTTTTCCAGCATTCCGTTCAGCTTTCTTAATGCCTTATGACAACTTCTCCCTGGTCGGAATCCCATCATTTCATCATAGAAATGCGGTTCGAACACTGCTTCCAGTACTCGTCTCAATGCTTCCTGCACCAGTTTGTCTTCATAGCAATAGATACTGAGCGGCCGTGTCTTTCCGTTTTCTTTCGGTATCTCCACTCTTTTTGCTGGCTTGGGCTTGTACGCTTTCTTCTTAAGCTTTTCCTCTAATTCTTCCAGATTTTCCTCCAGCCTTGCCCCGTATTCCTCTTTGGTTATCCCATCGGTTCCTACTGCTTTCTTTCCATCCATTTCCTTGTGGCACTCTTTTAATAATTCCTTATTTATCAAATGCCCTATGGACGTAAATACCATGTCTGGATGTTCGCCTGATAGTTGTGATATTCTCGCCAATTTCGTTTCCATAGCTCCTCCTGTCTCTGCGTACAGTCTATGTTTCCTCTTTGATATGACTTTGCATGGCTAGCCTGCGAGGACAGGCATTTCTCGACTTCCACTGTATGTTTTACCGTGTACTATTCGGCCATCCGACTTCTGCTGGCCATTTGCGGTTCTCCCTTCGACAGTTGTTCCGCATACCTGATGTACGCAACTCATCTGGAACCAGACAGACCTCCTCCAGTTGACTTGAAATCCTTGATTGCATGACCAACCTCAAAACTCCGGGGAAGCAACTGTATTCTCGCTCTTAGTGACTACAGTTGTGTTGCTTTCAGTGTATAGGAGCACCTCTGCCTTCCCACTTTCATTTTCATATCGAAGCTATGTGCAGTTATGCCCTGCAATCTCGCTGTCTACGCTTAGCAGACAGCATCTCTGCTGTCCACCCAAGACTCGCTTGGTGCGGTATAGCTTGTACCTTACACCGTAGGACTTTCACCCACCGAATTCCAAGCCCTTAGCTGGGCGCACCCTATAAAACAAAAAAACTTCACCAAAAAGCAAAGTTATTTCTGTTCCAAACTACATCCAGCATAAGCTGTCTGCCAAAATTAAAATATTGCATCTATCTAAAGTATAACATGCAAAGCCTCTGATCCGTATGGATTCCTCATACCATACCGGACTATTCTGTACCACTTTGACTCCATAAAGAAAAGGTTGGATACATTTTGCATAAATATATATTTTCTTCTCTTAAATTCTCTTTTCATCACCCGTTTATTTCCTGCTTATAAAATATTCTGCAGCTTATTCTATACATTGTGTAAATCCAGATCGCCGCAATCAAGGGAGACGCACATAAAATTGTAAAAATAAGCTGATCCGTGATTTTCACACCGAGCATCATTAATATTTCATACACCATAAAACATATTCCCAAAGGAACAGCAAATGAAATCAGTAAAAGCATACGCCCCTTTTCCGCACCATACTTAAAGACCAATGGAATAGACATACTTCCGAAAATAACCGAGACGATGAGTCCGACAAATCCAATAAAAAGCATTGTTACTATCCCTTCCATACTTAATGCCATCTTATGCATAGCCACTCCCCCTGCCACACCAAAAACGGTTCCTACGCAAATACCGGCAATACAGAAAATAATAAGAACAATAAATTTGGCCTTAACTATATCTTTTTTACATATTGGCATGACCAAAGCATATTTAAACCATTTACAATGATCATCAAACGTAAACGTTGTTACAATCATCATGCTGCATAACACTCCCGATGAAATAATATAGCTTTCCACCCCCGAAGCCATAATCAAACCAATAGCAAACACCAGTAAGATTAACAGCATCGACTTTGCATTATGACCAATATTATATAAATCTTTTATAATGAGACTCTTCATTTGGCTGCTCCCCCTTTACATACATCAAAAGCATATCTTCTATCGATATTGTATCTACCATAGCATTTTTATATTTTCTTTTTGCCTTTTCCTTATCCCCAACAAGTATGTTCCATCTGGTCCCATCCTTCCGGCACGCTAAGATATCTGCTTTATCAACTTTCTCAAACAAGCCTGACTCACATCGAATTACCCCGTAACCATTGTACAGGTCACTTTTCCTCTTAGAGAAGATAACCCTCCCACGATGAATGAATGTAATATAATCTGCCACTTTTTCCAGATCTGTAGTAATATGCGACGACATCAAGATGGAACGCCCCTCTTCTTTGACAAATCCTGCAAATATCTCAAGAATATCATCCCGCATAACCGGGTCAAGTCCGCTCGTTGCCTCATCCAGAATTAACAACTTCGGCCGATGCGACAATGCAGCAGCAATACTCAATTTCATTTTCATCCCTTTGGACAAGGTTTTAATTTCTTTTATCTGTGGAATACTGAAACGCTCCAGGAGATTCTGATATGTAGGGTTATCCCATTGCTTATATGCTGCAGCACAAATTTTTCCAACTTTTTCTGGTGTCAGTGTCTCGTAAAAATTAATCCCATCAAATACAACGCCTATATTTTCTTTGATCTGTATTGTCGAATCAAGTTCCTTCCCCCAGAATCTTACTGTTCCCTTATCTTTTTTTATAAGACCCAGAATGGCGTTGATTGTTGTGCTTTTTCCGGCTCCGTTTTCTCCTATTAATCCCATAATGGAACCTTTAGGAATTGAAAAGGAAACCTGATCCAGTTTAAAATCCCCATATTTCTTTGTCAAATCCTTAATCTGCAATATTTCATCCATGATCTGTCCTCCGTATCCAGAAACGACTGGACTTTTCCTTATCTTTCATATAATGATAGGAATCCATATCTGGCTTACATAATCCTTATCCTTTGGATTCCCTTCACCATACCATTCCACCGCCGGACATTCCCCATATTGGAATGAATGTCTGGGCAGCCATTCCCCTTTTAAATATTTCCATCCATTTTGTATTGCATGCGGTACCTCACCCCTGCACTCTATAATCGCCCAAGTATGTCCTGATAATTTATATTCAGAAACATTCCGTAATTCATGCCTTATGGATGGACGGACTTCACCCAGCGAAATGCCTCCTTTGAAATCACTTTCCAGCTGCTGTGACAATACAATCATAACTGAATGCTGCCATTCATTTTTATTATCAGAGACCCCTGCCGGCCAGATCTCTTCTTTTGTCTGAATATTCCAGGAATACTGCTGTTTTCGTATCTTCTCCATTTGGGGATAAATCTGCAACCTTGTTTCATGCTTCCTTGCCTCTCTCGGTGAAACGCCATGAAACCTGCGGAACGCCTTAGTAAAAGAGGTAGGTGATTCATATCCGTATCTATTGCTTACTTCTGCAATCCTAATGCAGCTGCCTTTTAAATCATATCCGGCAAATGTAAGCTTACGCAGCCGGATATATTCGGACAGGCTGATTCCGTTTATATAAGAGAATACCTTTTGGAAAAAAGCATAAGAACAACCGGCAATCTCTTCAATTTCCTTTTCATCTATAGCCCGCTCTCCATAATCCAGGCTACTCTCAATACAACTGATTATTCTCTGTAACTTTTCATCCCACTCCATATCATCTCTCTTTCTTTGCCTTACATCTCCCTTTGCTATGCCTGTGCCTTGCCGGCACTGGTTTTAAGCCCCAGAAACGCAATATAAGTTTATCAACCCTACCTTTCTCCTGCAACAAGGTTGTCCATTTTTGCAGAATGAGGTGCCATATTTGCAGTTAAAGGATCTCCTGCTATCAGGCATTCTATTTTTCTACTTTTAATCCTGTGTTGACAATAACAGTACTGCTGTAAATACATCTTTTTCTACTTTACAAGAGAGATAACCCCCATACTTTTCCGCCATCTTATTTACGCTGCCAATCCCCAGGCCATGCAGACCTTTTTCTTTTTTGGTTGACAGGAGCGTATCCCCCTGCACGGCAATCTCCCCTGAATATCCATTTATAATCCTGAATACACAAAACCCTTCGACATCCTGCATAAAAATACGTACCTTCACATATTTCTGTCCCCGACATTCTCCGGCGGCACGCAGCGCATTGTCTAGCAGATTTCCCAGTATTGCGACCAGATCAATATCGGAAACCATCTCTAATCTTACTCCCGGCTCCACATAAGCATCAAATTCAACCTGGTTCTTTTCCGCCCGTTCTTTTTTCTCGGATAATATCATGTTCAGTACATGATGGCTGCAGAATATTTCCGTCCCACTGTCCTCTATATGCCCGTTCATCTCCTCCACTGCCTTCATAATACTTTTACAGTCGCCCTGCCTTGCAAAATTATGAATCATAGACAGGTAATGGTTCATATTATGAACGAACTCATTATGGCTTCCCTGCACTTCGTCCATCTGCGTATAATATTTTAAATCTGCCTGCTGTTTTGTAATGAGAATCTGATTTTCCGCATTTTGGTACATTTCTTCCGAATATCTGTTAAATGCATAGAACACAAGGATATTCCCGGTCAGCAGAAGGCTGAAGCAAACGGTGATCAGTACCTTTACATAGACATTCGTACCAAAATCAAAACCCGAATAGAAAATTCCTGCCATGATACCAAAACCGGCCACCGGCAGGCACAGATATTCCAAAAAGATATGATTATCCATCTTCCTCTTTGATGTCCCGATAAACTGTTCTACCAGTACAAACATAATATAGGTTAAAAGTTTCAGGGACAGGATCTCCAGATGAACCCCTGACATCAGCATATTCTTCTCATTCGTCTGGTTGAAGATAATTGCAAACAGACACTCACTCGCGAATATAATGGAATATGCGACTACGTGGCACAAAACCCTGCTCCCCGTCTTTCCTTCAAATAAAACCATCACAAAGACAAAGCTTATGACTATGAACATGACAAGGTTCAGTTCTCGTTTCCCCACCAGATTCACCGCATACAGGCTGAACACCGCCCCTGCATTCGTAAGATAAAGCCTCTTAGGTTCCAGCGCCCAGGACTTCTTTTCAAAAAAACATTCAAAAAAGGTATAGACAAGATATATCTCCACGATACAGTACACCAGTAATATATATTTATCAATAAAGTTCATACTATTCATAGCATCACTCCATATATTTGCGGCTGACCCATTCTGCAAAATAACTCCGGAATTCCTTTAGCCTGGAGCGGGAAATCGTCAGAATCGTGCCATCCTTTAATTTCATCTCCCCGTCCGAGCACATCTTGACCACATACCTCAGATTGACAATATAACTGTTATGTGCGTATGCAAACCCAAAGGGGTGCAGAATCTCATACAGTTCCCCAAGCTTCTGCCTTGTGGTCAGCTTATGTTCAAAAGAATACTCTATCTGTTCCCTGCCCACATGAATCCTACTCCCATGTTTTGTATTCTCAATATATAATATATCATCCGGAACGAGGGCTACGCTGTTATGGTAATAATTCCCAACAATACAGGGAACATTCTGATTCTCCTTAATCTGCCTGACCACTGCACACATCTCTGAAATCATCCGTTCCTCAGAATAACTTTTAAGCAGATAACGAAACGGTGTCGCTTTAAACGACTCATCCGTGGGCATGTGTACACCTGAGCAGAATACAAGGATACTCCTGGGAAAGACCTCCCGAAACCTTGCCGCCGTTTCATGTCCGTCAAGCCCCTCCATCTGCATGTCCAGAATCAGCAGATCGCACCTCTTTCTGTTCCGGATTCCCTGCACAAGCTCTTCACCTGAATAATACTCGCTAAACAGAATCTCTCCCTTATCCATTCCGCTTTTTGCCATAACTCCTTTTATATAATCAACAAACGCTCGATCATCATCACAAATTATAATATTATACATAATTCCCCTATAATTCCTTACTGAACATCAGAGGGCTGTTCCCTTATCTATATACTTTCACTTCCAAGCTTCTCCAATAATTCCATATATTTATTCTGGTAGGAATCTACCTTCTCCTGCATTTTTTCTTTTAATTTTTCGATTTCCTGCGAATGCTGCTGTTTTAACTTAAGCTGTTCCCTTTCACCCGACAGGGCTGACTCTGCCAGTCTGCTTTCCATCTCGGCGACTGCCTTTTTGTGCGCTTCTTCCTGCTCCATGAGCGCACGCTTCTTCTCCAACTCTGCTTCCTTCTGCAGCCGTTCCAGATTTTCAATGCGTTTCTGAAGCTCTGTATTGGAGTCTGCAAGCTCCTCTTTCTCTGCCAGAATACTTTCTGTCTTCTGAACGGCCGATTCCATACTGGCAATTTTATTGCGCAAATCACTGCATGACTCGCTCAAATTCCGGTTTAAGGCATCTTTATCAGCCAGTTTGCTACGAAAATCTTCCTGCTGTTCCATAATCTTTGCATCCTGTGCATGGATTTTTTCAACGAGCTCCTCATTTTCTTTTTGCAGCGCAGAGATCCTCTTATAATTTTCATCCTTTAATTCTGCCATCGTCCGGTTCTTTATCTGCAGGTCTGAAATCGTCTCGTCTTTTGACCGGAGCAAAAGCTCATACTCCGCCCGGACAGTTTCTTTCATATTATGCTTTCCTTCCACCGCATCCATATACATCCGGTTTAAGATACTGCCATAATTCTCAAATTGCTCCAGATTCTCCCTGTCATCTACCAGTACCACCTTTGCCTTCTGGAGTGAATATGCCTCTATCATCCGGGCAAACGCCGCCTGCTGCCCTTCCCCGATCTCCTCTGTAATCTGCCGTATCCGCTCGGCGGTCTCTTCATCGATCCGATACGATTTGGGTTTTGTCTCAGCCATGTTACTTTCCTCCGTTATTTTCTCTTTCATCTGATTGTAACACGTGAATTCTATTAATACAACCTTGATAATAAGCTATTATAAATAAATGTAATACACTACATTGTAATACAATGTATTACAAATTATTTCTTTATAAAACTTGCCTGCCTCAACTTTTACTGTTATACTTAAGATACTTTTTCAGTTTATTTCCTTTCGGAAACATTCGTTTAGCAATTCCTGGAGACAGGTCTTTTGATTCTACACGAAACCATTATCAAACGAAAGGAGAAAACATGCAGATAAAGACATATTTTGAAAAAAGCCTGTGCGAAAGCGCCGAGCTTTTTTCTTTGCAAAAGTGATTATTCTAATGCTTGAGAGCCACTGTTTTAAAGTTTCGGAGCCACCGATTTTGTATATTTTAATGCTTGAGAGCCACCACAATATGTAGTAACACCACGGGCATAGTAAGGTTATCCTTAACCGCTTGATTACCCTACACCAGAATTGCTTTAGAACTGCAAGGGCTGCAATGCAGTGCATTTACCCTTGCAGTTCTAAAGCAATTCTGGAACAATATAATAAGCGGTATAAAATAGCACATACTATATCTAGTATTCTTAGATGACCCTCAAACATTAAATTACAAGTGGCTCCGAAGCTTTAAATTGGTGGCTCTCAAGCATTAGAATATTCACTTGCCACCTACCGGGCGGCCCGGGCCGCTATGAATGAATTGTTAGGCGGTGAAAAGCTCCCCAAAATGGACGCGCTGAAAAAACAGCGGCGGGAGCTGGCGGATAAGAAAAAGGCCCTCTATGCCGAGTATCGGCAAGCCCAGCGGGATATGCGGGAGGCCGTGGCGGTCAAGGCCAACATCGACCATCTGCTCGGCCTTACGAACGGGCGCACCGATAAGGAACAGACGCGATAGCGGCGGTGACGCAGCCAACCTCTTTGGGACATTTTGTCCCAAAGAGCCGGGTTTGGGGAGGCTCCCCAACAAGCATTTTTGCGGGCCTGCGGCCCAGCAAAAATTTCGGGTGTGGCCACACCCGAATTGCTTGCCGTTTCATGCGCTCCCCCATACATGGCGCGAAAAACGGAGGCCGCGCTTTTCCTTACGCTCCCTCCGTTTCTCTGGCTTTTCTGATACCCTCTGCGGCTCCCTCTATGATGATAAGCTCCTTTTCGTCCATTCCGTTCAACATCCGGTCAATGTGTTTCCGGCGCTCACTCTCGCCGCCCAGCTTGTCCGGGTAGAAAAATTCATCCACGGAAATATCAAAAAGGGTAACGAGCTTGTAAAAGGCGTTGAGGCTGGTGTGCTGGCCCCGGTTCTCAATATACATGATGGAGCGAGGGGTGAGGTCTACAAGCTGGGCCAGGTGCTCCTGCGTCCAGCCTTTGGCTTTTCGTCTGCGCTTGATTTCTTGGCCCAGGGCATGACAGTCCAGGCGTTTTTCATATTGGTACATTCTTACATCACCCCTATATTATTTTACATTTCGGGGTGGAATATGAGAACGAAATACAATTTTACTTTTTAGTAGTATTTAACTTCGTCATCCTTGATGAATGGTCTTAAAAGAGGTAGAATAAGCACCAGAGCGAAAAGACCGCAAGAATAATGAAAAGTATTTTTTTCATTCTGCTATAATGAAAGCTGAAAGGGGGGGAAACCATGAACGGCCATAAGGTTGAGAATATAGCGACAGTAATTTCCTACATTGAAGCGCATCTCAATGAAAAATTGGATTTAGACACTGTTGCAAATGCGGTTTGCTATTCCAAGTATCACTTGCACCGAATGTTTACAGATACGGTTGGTATCACACTCCACGACTATATACAACGCCGCCAACTGACTGAGGCGGCAAAACTGTTGGTATTTTCAGAAAAGCCGATTATTGAAATTGCGCTGATTGCTGGCTATGAAAGCCAACAGGCTTTTTCGTCTATCTTCAAGACGATGTATAAGCAAACGCCGCTGGAATATCGGCAAAACGAGGTCTTTTATCCTCTACAACTGGAGTTTACATTGAACAAAAATCCAACTGCGCCTGATACGATGATGCAGGAAATTTCTTATGCTACGCTGGCGGATATTCCCGACTGGATGAATTTTATCACCCTTGTCATTGACGGTTTTCCCTGCCTGGATGAAAACTCACATCTGGAACAGGTCAAGCAATATGTTCAGCGGCGACAGGCTTTGATTATGCGGGATGGCTCCACGATCATTGGGGCCGCCGCGTTTTCCTATCAGACCGGGAGCATCGACTTTCTGGCGGTACATCCGCAGTACCGGCATTATGGAGTGGCAAAGGCTTTTCTTGATTTTATGATGTGCAATTTATTTGTGGGCCGTGAAATCAGCATTACAACATTCCGCGAGGGGGACAAGGCCGATACAGGCCAGCGAGAGGAATATAAGCGGCTGGGCTTTGCCGAGTCGGAGCTTCTCACGGAGTTTGGCTACCCCACCCAGCGGCTCATTCTACCACCAAAACAGGAGAAAGGCGACAATGGATGATAACATTTTAGACCAAAAATGGAGCGCAGGGTCACTCCTGCGCTTCGCATTTCCAACCATCGTTATGATGATTTTTATGGGACTATACACCATCGTGGACACCATCTTCGTGGCGCAGTTTGTGAATACGGATGCGCTTTCCTCTATCAATATCGTTTGCCCCATTATCAATATCACGGTGGGGCTGGGGACAATGATTGCAACAGGGGGAAACGCGATTGTCTCCCGAAAAATGGGGGCGGGTGAAAATCAGGAGGCAAAGGAAGATTTCACTTTGCTCATACTCACAGGAGCAGTGATAGGATTTCTTATTCTTTTAGGCGGTACAATTTGGATTGACAAAATTGTTTATGCTCTTGGGGCCAGTGACCTGCTGTTTCCCTATTGCAAGGACTATCTCATGGTGCTGTTTCTGTTCATTCCGGCCAATATACTGCAAACACTGTTTTCAAATCTGTTTGTGACGGCAGGAAAACCGGGCCTCGGTTTTGGGCTATCTGTTCTGGCTGGCGTGGCGAATATCATTTTGGATTACATTTTCATTGTCCCCTGCGGCCTGGGCATCCGGGGCGCTGCTTTGGGGACAGGCTTCGGCTATCTGATCCCCACGGTTGCCGGGCTGGTCTATTTTGCGCGGAGCAAAGGAACGCTGTCTTTCACAAGGCCAAAATTGAAATGGGCCGTGATTGGGGAGAGCTGTTTCAATGGCTCCTCCGAAATGGTGAGCCAACTGGCAACAGCCGTCACGACATTCCTGTTCAATCGCACCATGATGAACCTGCTGGGAGAAAATGGCGTCGCGGCAATTACCATTATTATCTACTCTCAATTCCTGCTGAACACACTGTATATCGGCTACTCTATGGGAATAGCACCCATTATCGGGTTTAACTACGGAAATAGAAATGATGTCCAACAGAAACGCGTTTTCTCCATCAGTATGCGGTTTATCGGGTTGGCATCGGTGCTGATATTTTCGATTTCAATGTTCGGCGGCACCTACATTGTGCGGCTATTTGCGGATAATACATCGGAAGTCTACCAAATTGCGGCGAATGGCTTTACGATTTTTTCATACAGCTTTCTGTTCTGCGGCTTGAACAATTTTACCACCGCGATGTTCACAGCCTTATCAAACGGAAAAGTATCGGCGGTTCTTTCCTTTTTGCGGACGTTCGGATTGCTGGCCAGAGGCATCCTGTTACTGCCGCATATTTGGGGAATAACGGGAGTATGGCTGGCTGTTCCAGTCGCAGAGGGGATTATGTTCGTTGTATCTACAATCTGCCTGATACATTACAAGAAAAAATATTCTTATTAAAAGACAGTATCTGCCCCGAACGGGGAAAGAAAAAAACCGTTCGGGTAGGCAGATGATTTCTTGCGCGTATTTGCAAAACATTTTGCTTGCGGCGGTTTTGAAATAACAAATTTCAAGCCGCCGTTTTCTTTTGAAAAATAGAATACGGAGGGTGTATTAAAGTCACCCATTTTTAAGGACACGGCGGTATCCAGGAGGTATCGTTGTGTCCTTTTTTATCTGCACTCAACTTAATTTGTTAAAAAAAGTTTAGCCCCTCCACCGGGTTACTCTGGCCATCAACACGAAATTTGTAAGTACATAAAGAACTGCGTCATTTCATGCGCCCGCACAGTACAACGCTGTGCGGGCGTTGTCGTTTCTTGTCGGCTCCACTTTGGGACAAACAGTCCCAAGGTGCGGGGCGGCTCCCCCGGGTGTCGCTCCCCGCCGCCCTCCATATCGTTTCCCGGCAACCCAACCACAAAAACAATATGGAGGTACATATAATGACTATCATCAACTTGCGCGACTTTTACTACTGGTACACCCAGGATGAATATATTGAGGTTTCTGACGATATGGCCGAGGCGCTCCGAGCCAGCGTCCGCTATGAGGCGGCCTATACCGAGCGGGCCCGCTACAACAAGGCGTACTATTCCTTGGATGCGGATGACGGCATTGAGTATTCCGCCTGCCTGCACGAGCTCACCCCGGACGAGGTTCTGGAGCTCAAGGATCAGTTCTGCCGTCTTTGGAACGCGCTGAACAGCCTGCCGGAAACCCAGGGCCGCCGGGTGGACGCTCACTTTATCCTCGGTATGACTTACCGGGAGATTGCCCAGGCCGAGGGCGTGGATAAGAGCGCGGTGCGGCGCTCCGTTCTCAGCGGCATCGCACAGATGAAAAAATATTTGAGAAAAAATCCGTGATTGCCGTCTCCATTTGCTCCATTTTTCTGGTGGTATATGAGAGGAAGTTTTTTCTTCTCCACAACTGAATAGCGGGCGGCCCCGGGTGAACGCGGGGAGCCGGGCGGCGGGTGCGCTGTGACTTCTCCCACGGGAGGACGAGCGACCAACACCACCGCCGCGAGTGGGGAACCTGCCAGCCCCACGGCCACGATCCGCGAGGGACAAGCTGGCCGCTGGCCGCTTGGGGCCGCCGCACAAAACAAGGGAACGCCGGGCCGCTACTCGCTGTCTTTTGACGAGCCAAACATACGGGCCCGGCGCTCCCCATTTCAAACAAGTTCGAGACAAATTGTCCCAAGGTGAGGACAGGCTAAAGGGCGGCACTTTTCGGAGTGCTGCCTTTTCGCGTTTCCCCACCAACCAAAAACGCAAAAGGAGGTTTTGCCGTGAAACTGACCGCACAAGAGCTGGAACAAATGAAAAGCGTGAACATCGGCGCGGTGAGCGCGGATGCGCTGGCTGACGTGAGCGGTATGGCCTTTGACCGCACCCTCCCCCGGGAGGAGCGGCTGGCCCGGTTTGTGAAACGGGCCGTCAATCCCTACTGCTTCAGCGTGGGCGGCGTGGGCGTAAAAATCGAATTTGCCGAGGGCGGCCCCTCCCTGCAGGAGACGCTGACCGCCTTTCTTATCCGGCAAAAGAGCGGGCTGTAACTGCTGTTGCGGCCCGTTCCTACTTCGAGACAAACTGTCCCAAAGCATCGACATCCTTGTTGATTGCCCCGGGCAGAGTTATAATATAAGTGTAATGTGATAGGGAAGGAGGAACAATGGCACGAACAAAAAACAGAGGGTATCAGCAGACTTTGACCCCTACCTATACAGCCCGGCTCTGGAAAATGGGCGGCTACATCCGGCTTTCCCGAGAGGATTTACAGAAAATCAACCGGGGGCTCGACGATAGCAACAGCGTGAAAAACCAGCGCGACATTCTCAATGATTTTCACTTCAACCATGCGGAAGAATTTGAAAGCTATACCGAGTATGTGGATGACGGCCACACGGGAACCGATACGGAGCGCGAAAGTTTCCAGCGGCTCTTGGGGGATGTAATGAGCGGGAAAATCAACTGCGTTGTGGTGAAAGACCTTTCCCGTTTCGCCCGGAATTATAGCGATGCCGGAAGTCTGATTGATAACCTTTTTGTGCAAATGGGTGTCCGCTTTATCAGCTTGGCCGAGGGCGTGGATAGCTACCTAAACCCGGATAGCGTGAACAGTATCATCGTTCCGATAACAAACGTGATGAATGACCAGTATTGTTATCAGACCTCAAAGAAAATCCGGCAGGTTTTTGATTATAAGCGGCGCAACGGCCAGTACATAGGCTCTTTTGCTCCCTACGGCTACATAAAAGACCCCAAAGACAAGCACCAGCTAATCATTGACCCGGAGGCCGCTGAAATCGTCAAGAAGATTTACGAGCTGTGCCTGCAAGGAACCACCAAACACGCGATTGTACTTTATCTGAACGAACACGGCATACCCAGCCCCACGGCCTACCGGATAGAAAAGGGCCTGCCCTATTCCCCTGCCGTGGCCGACAATCCCATGTGGGGAAACAAGATTGTCAATGACATTCTGAAAAACCCCATTTATACCGGGGATTTGGTGCAGGGCCGCCGCCGGGTGAAAAGCTACAAGGTACACCAGATCGAGGCTGTGCCGGAGGAAGAATGGGTGCGCGTCCCCGATACCCACGAGGCCATCATCACCCACGAAACCTTTGACCGGGTGCAGGCCCTCCTGCTCCGCGATACCCGGACAACCCCAAAGGGCCGGGAGCTCCATTTGTTCAGCGGCTTTCTGAAATGTGCGGACTGTGGGAAATCCGTCACCCGGAGCCAGAGCGGGAAAAATGTATATTATGCCTGCTCCACCTACAAGAACCGCTCCCGGACGGCCTGCACCATGCACTCTATCAAGCACAACCGTTTAGAGGCCGCCGTTCTGTTCGCTATTCAGTATCAAGTAAGCACCGCCGTTTCTTATTCGGAAATAGTAACCCGTATCAATGCGGCCCCGCTGAAAAAAAGTCAATCCCACCGCCTTAACGACCAGATAGCCGCAAAGGAAAAGGAATTGACGAAAATCACCCGCTACAAGCAGTCACTGTATCAAGACTGGAAAGACGGGGAAATCACCCAGCAGGAATACCGGGAAATGAAAGCCGATTATGAACGGCAGGCCGCTGGGCTCTCGGATTTGCTGGCCCGGCTGACGGCTGAACGGAAAGAGCTCTCAAACGGCGTTGACCAGCAGCATCCCGCGCTGGTAGCTTTTGCAAAATATCAGAACATCGAAAAGCTGACCCGCGAAATTCTGATTGAGCTGGTAGACCATATCAAGGTTTACGAAAACGGCAATATCAGCGTTCACTTTAAGTTTGCGGACGAGTTCCGCAAGATTGCCGAGTACATTGAAATCAACACCGCCGAGGCGGGCTGACCCCCGCCAAAGCATAAAATCCTTTTGACAGTGTGTTTTCCTAATAAAACGCAATCTTAAGAAATGTAAGGAAATACCTTATGCAGAAAATATTCTGGAAATCAAAGGTGTGGGTGAGAACATTTTAGCCGGGATTGTGGCAGAAATGGGGGATATCAGCAGATTTGATGACGTAAAAGAAATCCAGAAGTTAAGTGGAATGGGTCTTGTGGCATGCAGCTCAGGTAAGCACAGGGGACAGACCAAAATCAGTCACAGAGGACGCAAACGGCTCCGGTACTGGCTGTTCCAGGCGGCAAAATCAGCGGTTTCACATGCAGAAGAATTTAAACAATTGCATGTGTACTACACAACACGGGCCAGGAATCCGCTAAAAAAGATGCAGTCACTGATTGTGATAGCCTGCAAGATACTAAGGGTGATCTACACAATCCTGAAGACGGGGGCAACATATGATCCGTAAAAAATGTTGAAGGATATCAAACGCCCGGAAGCTGCACCGGCCCAGATGGCGGCATAAGAAATAAAAATGAGCAATACACTCCAGAACTCTGTCGAGTCACTGATCATAAGCATTGGAGACTGGACAGGGTTCTGGAAGAGAAACCCGTAAACGATGGAGACTGAAAGGGACTGCATCAGCCAAAAACCAACAAGAGTCTGTAGTGGTATAGCGTCCACTGATTAAGTCAGTACCATGACAGGTGAATGCAGGTTAGTAACAATCAAACAGAAAAACAAGAGCTGTAGCCGGCATCGTTTTTTTCCGTGGGGCATGACCCCGTTTAGGAGCTTGGCCGGCACTCAGTGTATGGTAGATGGGACGAAGGAAGTTGGGACACGATCCCCTTAGACACGGAAGGTTCATCATCATAGTTGATCAGAGGGAAAATAGCCTTTATAAAGCGAACCAAAAGGGATGCTTTAAAAACTATACCCATTTATCAGCTGTTCGGTACATGATACAACGATATCCATCACTCCCGGCTCTGTTTTTGAGGTAAATAAAATCGTCAAAGCCTATAAAATCAATAAATTTAGGCTTGACAGAATAGGAAGGATATTATGGCAATAAAAAAACTAAAAAATTATAAAACCGACGCCTTTATGACCCACAGTCCATTTCATTTTCAAGAAGGATACCAAATACAGATTGAAAATAGGAACAAAAACTGCTCGCACACCGAAATCGACACCCTTGCATTAAAAGGGTTGTTAAACTCTGTTGACTTTGAAATCCTGAAGCTTCTCGGAACCTACTGCTATGTCAACACCCACAACCTGAACTATGCTTTAAACCACACTCTTCCGGAAAATTACCGAAAACAAGATTACAAAAGAAATTTGAAAAAGCTGTCATATGCCGGAATTCTCCTTAAGCATTCCATCTGTATGCAGACTGACGGCGAGGGCAGCGCCCGTCAGATTGTTTCCCCTTTACGGTTTTATTCCTTATCCCCCGGAGCGCGCAGTTATATTTCTTCCCTTATGGAAGTCCCATATATCTCCAACCAGACATTGCCTGCTTACCGGATCATTGAGTTGATGGCAGCCGCACAGCTTTTGATTCGTTTTCAGGCATCCTACCGCAATTCCGTAAAAAAGATCCTTTTTAATCTGCATAAACAGATTGGCTCTCATCTGCTCCTTCTGGATGCATACATCCGTTATTCCGCCAGCCAGGGGGACAGCTCCTCTCCTGCTGTCCATCTGTTTCTTTTATGCGGAAGGGATAACGGGGACAATTATGCTGATATAGTTCTTCGCAGCCGCCTGCTCTTTTGCTGGCTTGACCGGCGCAAAGAGGAATATCCTTGCCATATGATTTTGCTTCTGTTAGAGAGTATCTCTGATATTCCCCCAGTTTATCTTCAGGTTCGCAAGCCATATATGTCGGGTAAAACAGGCATTACAGATTCGTTGTATCCACTTTATTTTACTTTGGATACAAACGTACTGGTTCAACCGTTGTTTGATGCATTATACCAATGTGAAATCGAAGAAGACTCCGGAAGATGTAAAATCAGCAAGATTTCTTTGGGAATGACTGCTTCACTTTGCCATGGATAAAAGGGAAAACCTAACCGTTAGGGTTTCACAGCAAAATTATCGGATTTGTATTGTTCACTAAAAATTTGTCTTATTATTTTTGTTCCTTTACGCTTTATACTTTTCACATTAATATATGCCATGTTATTATGGTATAATTTTTAAAATTTATTTTTTGCTTTATGCCAGGATGGAACCGGGGCTTTTGTCCATCTTCCACCATTTCTGCATTATGCAGTCATATTACAGGTTGATATGATCTATTGTGACTGCATTTGCAGCCACAGGCTATAAAGCCATGGGAGGTATATATGGGTACATTTCGTAATGTCTCTAAGGCAGAACCTTGTCCAATTTGCGGCAAATCCGACTGGTGCAGCATTCTCATCCCGGACAACGCCGCTTATCCCGGACAGCTTCTTTACGTCTGCCGGAGAATCCACTCTCCCGAAGCACAGAGTCCAGTCAACGGCAAAACCTACTACTACATAAAGGAGCTTCCTGACAGTTCATGCCTTTATTCTGATATTGAGAAAAGAGGCCGGGTATCTGAAAAGTCTTTTGGTTACACCTATCGTCCCGCACAGGAAGCCCCTGCTCCGCCAGCCGACTATGGGACCATTCCTCTGCCTAACAACGATCTGGATTTAATTTATACAGATTTTATGAACCTGCTTTGCTTATCAAAGAAGCACTATGCAGGATTGCGATCCGAGAGATGGCCAAAGGATTTAATCAGAGATAGTTTTATACGTTCCCTGTCTTTTCCAAGAAAGTTTGACAGCGTCAAAGGGTTCTACAGTGACCATGTGGAACGGCACAGGATTTGCCAGCTTTTGCTGAAAAAACACAAAACTCTGAAGGGAGTTCCTGGTTTTTATCAGGAGGCTGATCTTCAATGGACTTTCACAGGACACCCCGGAATGCTGATACCTATCTATGATACTGACGGAATGTTGTACCGTATCCGGCTGCGCCTCGACCATCCAGGAAAAGATGAGAAAGGGAAGGAAAAGGATAAGTATAAAAACTTTTCTTCATTTTACCCTTCAAAAGATAGCAATAACATTCTTTCGAATGAATATCTTAATGGCTGCCGGGCCGGCAGCCATATCGGGTTCTATTTTCACCCTTCCACAGATGACCCTGGCGTATGCTATATTACAGAGGGTGAGAAAAAAGCAATCGTTGCAAACTATTTTCTGCGTTGCATTGTAATCTCGCTTCCCGGTGTAAATTCACATGCCAAATTAACCAAAACGGACAAATCCGGTAGATCCGTTCTTGATTTTTTGAAAACTCTGGGATGCAAGAGTGCGGTTGTTGCCTATGACGCCGATAAAAATGTTAATGAGCATGTCCATCGGCATGAAAAAAAATTAGTAGCACTTTTAAAAAATCATTCATTTCATACGTATATCGGCAGCTGGAATCCAGGTTTCGGAAAAGGATTAGATGACATTCTGGTACTTGGGGTAAAGCCTCAGGTATTTCCAGTTTAAAATAGAGGATGGTGTACCCATCCTCTCAGACCCTAACCGTTAGGTTTCCATTTTTAATGCATCAATCTTCTCATCAATGCTCTTTTTCAGCCCTTCCAGCGTTTCGATGACCACCGAGACTTCGTTGTCCTTGATTAAGGACTCCTCATCTAATACCTCATGGAGGCTCTTCGCACACTTCATGATTATTTTAGTCCCGTTTTTACGCCTGACGCGCACACCCGTTTTTTGCTCTGGCTTTTCATTTCTTCCAACAGCAGATTTCACATCGGATGAAAGCTGTTCTAATTTCAGATTACTAATCATTTCTAAAATTCGAACCTTTTTTACACTTTCAGCTCCTTCTTTTTCCGTCTGTTTCCGTATCATCTCTGCAAGGCTTCTTTGCTTCTCTTCATTCAATGTACTTGCACTGGAAAGTCCGGACCAGGAATAAATCTCCGAATCTGCCATTGTCTGCAACTCCGGTATCAGCTTCAAAAGCGCCCGGTACTTTTCAACGGATTTGATATCCAGTTCCATGTCAATAGCGACCAGTTCATTAATTGCCGTTATCTCCCCTTCTTTGAGCAACCCTTCCCTTTTCTTATGCTTAATCTCCATTTCATGGGCCTCAAAAAGTCCCTGAGCAAGTCTTGCCAGAATCATTGGCTTTTCCTTTCTGCCATGCAGATTGCCAAGAAACAGCCGCATCCTTCGCTCCCATTCCTCTTTTGGTGCTTCTGTAACCAGAACCGGATATTTATCAATACCGGCCAGCCGCCCTGCTTCTCTCCTGCGGTGCCCGGATTCTATCCTGTATTTCCCTTCATGCGGATATGCCAGAATGATCCCCTGGAAACCATAATCCTTCATGGATCGGGACAGCATTTCCACTTCAGATTCACCGTATATTTCAAGATTATAAGGATCATCTTCCAGCATGTTATCTTCCAGATACCTTATCTTCTCTTTTACTTCGTCTGGAAGTTCATTTACATTCGTTTCATCCGTTATCTCCTTCTGGAAATCTTCTGATTTACTTGCTGCTTTCTGCATCGTATTACGTTTTGTAAGCGCCTGGCTTGCCAAACTCCTCTTTGCCATTTATATTCCCCTTTCTTCCTGAATTCTCTCCTCCATCTCCTTCATCAGCATTTTATAATCCTTTGCAATCTCACTGCTTCCACAGCTGATGCAAAGCGGCCTTTTCTCCCACTCGCTAATCTGCATACTCGAATAATCATGGCGGATCGTTGTCCGAAACAGCCGCATGGAAGTCCTTGTTTCATCCTCCATGCTGTATTCATATAAGGCTTTCTGATCCCCTTTATATAATTGTGTACTTATATAAAACAACCCCAGTACCTGCAGTCTCTTATTCCCATATTCCTCCCGCGCTTCGCGGCACCTGTCAATGACGTCTTCATATCCATGCGTACTGGTGTTCTTGGCGAGATGCAGAGGAACAATTACATAATCGCAGGCTACCAGGTAGGTCATTGTCACCATATTATGTGCGGGCGGAAAATCTATAAATATATAATCATAATATCCATCCAACATATCAAGTTTGCGTTTCAGAAGATTCATGTCGGTTCCACTGTAATAATCCATATCTCCGCTTCCGAGAATAATATCCAGTTTTAAATTGATTTTCCTGAATTTGTTTCTCCATTTCCTGCGAGCGGAAAATTCACAGGTCCTGATATGATTATGAATATTCAGATCTTCCTCCAACAAATTATAAAGTGTATCAATCCCCTCTTTTACTCTTCCGTTCTCCAGAATATCTTCATTGTCTTCATAGAAGAACTGAGTCAGATTGATTTGGGAATCCCCGTCAATCAGCAGAACCCTTTTTCCCGCTAATGCAAATTCGGCTGCCAGGTTGATGATAGAACTGGTCTTTCCCACGCCCCCTTTTCTGTTATAATCCCCTATTACAATAGCCACGCCGCTTCCTCCTTTTGCACAACCTAACCGTTAGGTTTCATATTTTATTACTTTTCTTATTATTACACATATGAATTATAATTTCAACTTAAATTTTATCTTTAAGAACAAATTAATATTTTATAGATTTTAAAAATATATTTTTCAATTTAAATTATCTGGCTTTACCACAGAAGAAATAAAATCAGAAATTCCGACATTTTCCTCGAATTAATTTTCTGAGAGTTTAAACAGGTAAAAGCCAAAACCCTAACGGTTAGGTTTTGATAATTACTCTATTCACTTTATTGTCTGTATAATGGGGTTAAAACCTTCGCCTTAAGGCGAAACCTTTAGGTCAACCCTATATCTTCAAGTTTAGAAAAGGGAAAAAATAGAGATACTAAACTTGAGGTGAAGAATATGCAGCATTATAGAAAATCGTCACATTGTACGTATGACATTAAGTATCATTTGGTGTGGATTACAAAGTACAGGAAACCTGTGATTACAGGGAAGATAGCAATACGGACAAGAGAACTGATCCGAATCATCTGTCAAAGTAATGATGTGGAAATTTTGGCAGGGCATGTAGGAGCAGACCATATCCATATGCTGGTATCTGCTCCACCGCACTTGTCTGCAAGCAAATTGGTACAATATATCAAAGGGAATACATCCAGAAAGTTGCAAATGGAATATAAGGATTTGAATAAGCAATTCTGGGGACAGCATTTGTGGGCAAGAGGATATTTTGTGGCAAGTAGTGGAAATGTGACGGATGAAATCATCAGAGAGTATATCAAAAACCAGGATTTGCAGGAGAAAAACAAATCAGATAACTTCGAGATTGGATAAAATTAAAGTACAAAAGCATAAAGAAGAGCACGGACAACTTCAGGCTGCTTTAGCAGCAAATCGAACCTACCGGCTTTAGCCGGTAGTGGTTCAGTTATGTTTAATATTATTATTGTATACTGTATTTTGTATACATTGTATCTCTTTATATAATTTTATTTACCAGCCGTCTGTATTTCCGCATGCTTTTAAAGCTACTCTGAAGCAGTTACGGAATCATAAAACCTAACCGTTAGGGTCATTCTAAAAAAACATTTTGTTATCCCTGACCATAGGGCCATACCACATTTCGTATAAAACACAGAACCTAACCGTTAGGGTGACAGCAAAAAAATCCACCCCTTTGCGAAGCGAACTATAAATGGATCAAAAAGCTGAACCGTAACGAAATATTTTCTCAGACATACAGCTCTGACGCTTAAAAAAAAATTAATAAAAAAACCTCCCATTTTATGGGAAGATGCGCGATAATAGAAGTAACCAGACAACTATTTTTTCGTACCACCATAAAAGAGAGGAGGTTTTACTATGAAGCAAGAATAAAAATCAGAAGAAAAGAGGTTAGGGAACACCTGGAACAGTTGAACCTTGCATGTGAATTAGCCAAGCTAATCCGGCATTTTTTCCCAGATCTTTTACCCCTGTTAAAACAGATTCCAGATCCCAGAAACCAGAGCTATATTACCTATCCTGCTGTGTTACTTCTTATGACCCGTATCCTTTCTTCTCTATTTTACATCAGCAGTATGAGGAAAACAAGTGAAGAATTCAATTCCAGTGAAATGATCAAAAACATCTGGCATCTATCCGGGGAGGAACAGACCGTGGAGGAGCTTCCCTACTGGGAAACCATCAACCGGTATCTGGAAAAAGTAGATCCGGAAAAATTGCAGGACATCTTAAACCGCCTTTGCAGCAGGCTTCTTTGCAGCCGGGCTTTTGAAAATATGCGAATCAGGGGCAAGTACTGGCAGGTGATCATAGATGGAACGCAGCTTTGCAGCAGCCGGAGGGAACTGGATGGGAAAAGCCTGCACCGGACCCATAACAAGGGGACGGAAAAAGAGTATCAGGAGAACTATTATTATGTGCTGGAAGCAAAGCTGGTACTGCATCCGAAAATCCTGATCAGTATTCAGACGGAATTTGTGGATAATGAAGAGGGAAAAGAAATGGAGAAACAGGACTGTGAAAGGAAGGCCTGCTGGCGTTTAATGGAAAAGCTGAAAAAAGCGTTTCCAAGGTTGCCGATCTGCCTGTGCGGGGACAGTCTGTATGCCTGTGAAGGTTTCTTTGAGAGATGCAAAGGAAAAAACTGGCGGTATATCCTGCGGTATAAGGAGGGGAGCATCCCGAGCATTGGGGAAGAATACAGAGAACTGAAAGAAATGGAGAAGAATTACCAGGAGCGCGAAACACAGACTGGGAAGGAATGGTATGATTACGTGACAGATATAGATTATAAAGGACATCAGGTAAATCTGGCAGAGTATGGAGAAAGCGGGGAGCATATCTGCAAAAAGGGCAGGAAAAAGGGAAAAGCAGAAACGATCCGGAAAGAATTCTGGTTTCTCACAGATCTGCCAATCACCAGAAAAAATGTGGCAGGACTGGTGGAGCGCGGAAGGATGAGATGGAGAATCGAGAATGATGGGTTTAACGCGCAGAAAAGGCAGGGATACCATCTGGAACACCAGTACAGCAGGAATTATCAGGCACTGAAAACCATTATTATCTGATCCAGATTGGGCACATGATCAGCCAGATCATGGAGGCTTGGGAAAAAATATGGAAAAGGGTAAAGCAGAGTAGGGAGCAAAAGCACAGGAGGATACTGGAATCCATGAAAGAGACTCCATTGAGAGAATACAAGGAAGAGATCGCTAAAAAGATACAAATACGGTTGATATAGAGGACCATGTGGAAAGGTGGTGAAGGAGCAGATAACAACAAAAGTTAAAAAAGCAGAATACAGGGATTTTATGGCTTAAATAAGATTGCGTTGATAAAGCAAAATGAGAAAATAAAATCCAATGTACTCTGAGAGTGTAAGTATAAATTTAAGCGTCAGAGCTGTCAGACATACATATGAATTGACAATCTGACACATGATTGATATACTTAAAAAAACTTGTTTTTTGATCCCGGATGACCTTTGGTTTTCCGTTTCTTTCAATCCCTAGCGATAGGTGAAATAAGTTTTGATATACTATGTAGGCAGACATCCATTGATGTCTTTTTTATTTTAAAAGGAGGAAAACATGAACGAAACAACAAATCTATTTATTATGCTTGGACTTATCGAGGATAAACCAGATAAATCCAATGAAAGTCAAGAAGATAAGGATTGCATGAATTACTTGTCAGAAGGGGAAAGAATATTATCATTAGCAAGGGAGAAAAAAGAACGGGTCGTTTTTAAAACTCATAACCTAACGGTTAGGTTGTGCGATTTAAAATATCCCCGGCTTGATGTGGAAGAATATAAAGCCAAGCAGCAAATACAAAGTGCTATAGAAAGAGAAATCAAAAAAAATCTAAAAGAAATAAAAACGGAGGAATGTCTAAGTAGCAAAGGCATTCCTTTTTTATTGCACTTTGTTAATAAAAACTATGGCTGCAAAATCGAATCTGCATCCAACTTATTTGAAAAAGGATTGGCCAGGGATGTCAGCCGGTCGAACATTATTTTAACAAATCACGGCCATCGGCTCAACCACCAGCTCTGCTGGTGGCCTGGATAAGCCCCTCCGGGGCCTGTTGTGTTTCCGCCTAAAGGCGGTCTGACAAACCCTGTTCATTATGTTACTGGTGGCCGCTTAAAAGCGGCTCTGTTGTACTTACTTTGAGGGCTCTCCTTCCAGTCGATCCCTCTCATACTGCTCTTTGATATACTTTGTTATCGTTTCTTCATTTACATTACCGACTGTCTCGCAATAATACCCTCTTGCCCAGAAGTGACGGTTATACCGGTCTCTATACTCCGGATGTCTGTCGAAAAGCATAAGGCTACTCTTCCCCTTAATCCTACCCACTACCTTCGACACACTCTCCTTGGGCGGAATCGACACGTACATATGCACATGATCCGGCAGCGTTGCTGCCTTGATAATTGTGACTCCTTCCATCTTGCATACCTTGCTAATGGCTTCGCCTACCTCTTTTCTCAAATCCCCAAACATCACTTTCCTACGATATTTCGGGATAAATACTATGTGATACGTGCAATTATAGCGACTATGTGATAAACTTTGAGTGTCCATGAATATACCTCCGTTGTGTTTTGTGCGGTTTGCCAGACCTGCACCTATTATACAACGGGGGATATTCTGGTACTCTGTTTATCGCCACTTGCGTCTGCTAGTCTCCCCAGCTCTGCTGGGGGATTTAGAATGTTTCATTAAAATAAAAGACACAACATTTTATCTTCCATGCAGTCCTGGGAAACGTTTCTCTGATGGCAGCTATCATTACAAATCAAATCCTCGTCATTTCATCCATATTTACCATGCCGAAAACTTTTTTTATCCTTTGTTCGGAATAAACTGGCTTAACCAGCTGAAAATGGATTCTTTTGATGATCCGGATATCGAAAATACCATGAAGCACCTGATTCGTGACTTGGTATCGATATTGGAAAATTATAAATGGGATATGACTGATCTGCCAAAATGGTTTTCCAGCTATCTAATCGATTGTGGTTATCAGGAGGATACAATACATAACTGTTATATCAAAGCATCCGGTTCCGAAAGCAAACCGGCAACACTCTATAAGGATTATTTCAAAAGCCATTCCGAACTGTTTAACCTACTTTCTTTTGTATATGGGGATTCCTATCTGTCTTATGATATTTTACTAAATGTTTCCGGGAAATCTGCCATGATAGACCTGCCTTACTATTACAGAGAATACATATTCATGACATTAAGGCACTATATCGCAAACATACATGATCTTGCAGAGGAAGAAAAACATCGAAATGAACTAAAAAGGATAGTCGCACGTGCCTACCAAACCAAGAAAAATATTCCAAAGCATGTCGTACATAAAATGAAATCCTCAGAATTAAACACATATTTCGGCTTTATCGAATTTGACGAAGATGTAGACCCGAATCTGGTTGATTCCATAACGGAAGAATTCAAGAAATTAAACCAGAATATTTTCAATGGCTATATAAGCAAAAACGTTGCTCTGCGCTTTCGGAAACTTGGGAAACACCATGCAACTGGTCTGTATTATCCCTCCATTGATACTATGGTAGTTGATTTCAGGCATCCAACATCTTTTATCCATGAATATTTTCATATGCTTGATGATATGCTCGGCGACCTGTCCATGAAATATGAATTTGACCAGGTGGCACTGCAATACCAGCAGCTTCTGATATCTTCTGTGGAAAAAGAACGCGAGGAGGGAAAGGAAATTCTGCCAAAAAAGGGGAAATATAATCTTAACTATTTTCTAAGAAAGTGTGAGATTTTTGCACGATGTGGAGAAATACATTTATTCCGCAATCTTCACATTATCGGTTCCCTTCTAAAGCCCGAAGAAACCTCTTATTTCGCTTACCCGGATGATAAAATCCTAAACAGTATGATTGGGGAATATTATACAAACTTATTAGACAGAATGAAAAATATATCTTATAAAACGGGAGAAGATGTATATGAAAAAAATCTACATTTCGCATCTGTCTGAACATCTGGCAGAAGAACTGGAAGAAGAGTTTTATCTAAAAGAAATTGCCTTAAGCTATACAGAAGGAAATGGAATCCCATATCTGTTCCTGAAACTCCAGGATAAAACCGGCGTTATCTACGGACGGATATGGGAAAATAATATAGACGAGAGATACCTTCATTTTAAAGGCAAAGTCATCAAAATATGGGGCGAGGTGCTAAAAAACTACAAGAACCAGTTAGAGTTCACAATTCAAAAAATAAGCCCTGTAACCGAGTATTCACTCAGCAGCTTTATTGACGGTTTAAATGAGCTGGAAAAAGAACATTATTTAAACCTGCTAGATAAACAGAGCAGTTTAGTCACACATGCCCCCTTCCGGGAACTATTAAATCTGGTATTGAAAGGTCAAAAAAACAGGCTGGCTGAAACTCCTGCCGGCCTGACCTGTTCGGGCGCATATAACGGCGCCCTGCTCGTCCAGACCGTATCTGTCACAAGCATTGCAATCCAGATTATACGTTCACAAAAGATGTACGCATACCATCCGGACCTCAAGATTCCATATCAGGAAGACTTGCTAATCACTGGCTCCCTAAAGATATCCTAAGCATACAGATCATTGAATCATATATAAAAGAAATGAAACACCATATTTCGACAGAAGATAAAAATCTTCTTTATAATGTGATCCAAACAGCTTATAAAAAGGAAAGATGGAAGGCTATGAACCGGGAAGCATTAATATTGAACCTTGCATACACATCTTATTTGCAGATCAGTAGTATGGAATTTTATATGACAGAAAACCAACAGAAAAGTGGGGCAGTATACGTTTCAAAACTCAATAACTATTTATATTTGTCTAAAACGAACCTACAAGTAGGAGGAATTTTATGTTATACTCAACATACAGGCCGCAAACATTCAAAGAAGTAGTAGGGCAGGAAAATAATATCTTAACGCTGAAAGAACAGTGTAAAACAAAAAAATTTGATTCTGCCTATCTTTTTGCAGGCCACAGGGGAACAGGAAAGACGACCATTGCACGTATCCTTGCAAGAACAGTATGCTGTGAGGCCCCAAGTGAAAACGGTCCCTGCAATCAATGCAAAAACTGCAGGTCGATTCTGGAAGGAAAAACATTAGACTGTATTGAAATGGATGCGGCATCGCATAACTCTATTACAGACATAAAGGAACTTATTGTATCAGCCCAGTATATGCCTACCATATTGCCGAAAAAGATATATATCATAGATGAAGTACATAATCTTTCAGCAGCTGCATTTGACGCACTCCTGAAAACAATCGAGGAACCGCCGGAACATTGTCTGTTCATACTCTGTACGACAGAAATGCATAAAATTCCTGCAACTATACGTTCCAGATGTTCTATTTACCAGTTCCGGACTATATCAATTGATGTCATCTGCGGCAGACTGTCCTTCGTTTTAACTGAAATGGGAAAACAGTATGAGGATGATGCCATAAAGCTGATCGCAAAACAGGCTGACGGGTCTATGAGGGATGCCCTCAGTATCACAGAAAAGCTAATGATCTCCTGTGAAAAAGTAACAGTAGAGCATGTGATGAAATCCCTTTGCCTTATGGATAGCGAGGTTGCTTTGCAGATCATGCGTTCGCTTGTAAATGGTGACGGCAGGCAGGCAATCCTCTTGCTTCAGAGAATCTGCGAAGAAGGGAAAAATTTGGTGCAGCTGGTCGATCATATACTCCAATGCTGTACGGATGGGATCGTTCTTTCTGCATCATCTGGAACTGCAGCTTTATATAATACAAAAGAATATCAGGATGCACTGTATGAAATAATTAGTTCCTGCCAAATTGAAATATTATTCTGGTATGTGGAGCAATTCAGTATTCTTCGTGAAAAAATAAGGAACAGTCTGAATCCTTATATGGACGTCCTTGTATACCTGATAAAATGTTGCAACATAAAACTCCCTCAAAGTGACACAGCAGTGTTGCTTCAACGAATCAGTGTTTTGGAGGAAAAAATACTCAGTCATGAATGCGGTTCTGTGCATAAAGAAGATTCCGACAAAATTGAATTAAACGATAACATCGTCAATGATTCCGATGACAGTTTTCATACAGGCTCAGACATGGATGAAAATCCATTTACAGTTGACACAGAAACATTTGAAAATGAGCAGGCCGGCCTGGTTCCGGCACAGGATGTGAAGGAAGAGACCGATGACGGAATGGATGATTATATACTAAGCTTACTCGGAGGTCATCTTTAACTCTGCCAATCTTCCTGCTGTATGGTATGATTATAGCTATATATTTTCCCAGACAGGTTACTACTCATACTTCGCAACCTAAAACTGCTTATCATTACGATTTTATAAGCCTTGCAATAGTAAAAATAAAATAGCTTTATGCCGCATTGGGCATAGTAAAGCGTTCTCTCCACGGTGTGGGGAGATTGCCGATAAATGTACAGAGCAGTCCGTTGATCTGTTCATCCGAAGCTTTGAAATGCTGTTTCACACTCTGCAGCATGATGTCCAAAATGAGAATGATTGCACAGTCCATCATTTCATTTATGATATCCCGCTGTACCTCATAAAACAGTTCTTCCAGACTTCTGTTATCTGTATTTTGGAAACGCTCAATTGCCAGTATCATGTACCGTATTGCAACGATTACCATATGTGAAGTAATGGCATCATAGCTTGTACTGTGGCATTCCGTACGAAGTTTTAAATAGCTCTTTGACATTTTAAAATAGGTTTCAATTTTCCAGCGCATCGTGTACGCACGGAGGATTTTCTCTTCATCTAAGGTCATGTCAGTGCATACAAAGCATACCCAGTCCTTGCGGTTGCTGTGATTCCGTACGTAGACCAGTTTTGCCTTCATGGCATTCCCGGTACTGTCAGGAATGATAATATCTACAGACAGGAGGTATCTGGAACGCCCCCTGCGCTTTTTGTTCCTGCTGTAGATTTCTTTTACATTCAGTTTTTTCTCCTCGCCTGTTGCGGGATCTCTCCAGATATATTTCGTGCTGTTCTTTTTGATCATCGCTATGACATCTGTTCCTATCCCCTTGAGCGCAGCCAGCTGGGATGGACTGGAAAACCATGTGTCAAACAGGACATAATCGAATGGTATCCCTGCTTTGTGTGCCTGCTTTACCATATGTTGGACAACAAGGGTTCCCTTTGTTTTTGCCATTGCCCGGCGCTTTCCGCGTAGTGTACGGCAATCGATTCGGACATTGGGTCCAACCATTTGTTTCTCATCGCGCGTTGACAAAAGGGACTGTGCAAAAGGAATGAATGTCTCTCCATTTGTCCATCCACCAGTCATCATGCGGTATCCAAGACGGGTCTTATGATCATTATGGTCAAAAACCCTGGCACATAATTCGGTTCCCTTTCCGCCGGTCCGCGCATATAAAGAATCATCAAAAATCAGAGCATTGATATGTTTGTCTGTGGTCTGTGACTCTATATCTAAAATGACATTTTTTGCTGTTTCCAATTGCAGCCTTTCCCAGTTAGCTCCGGGAAGCTTATCAAAACGGTAAAATGTGTCTTGCTTATAATCCCGGAAGAATGTGTCCGTCTTAAACATCAGATACGCACTTGCAGGGGCAAAACACACGAGAAGTTTGTCGATAAGCAGATCCTTGGCACTCACAACTTTCTCAAGGACGGGTGATTGTTTCAGATCACCCAGCAGACGGGAAATCGGGTTATCAAAGTATGTCATCCCGCTGTTGACAAAAATGTCATCGACCATTTTTATGACACCACATTTCCTAAGAAGGGGACGACCAATGTACTTATCAAAAAAATTTTCAATACTATCTAAGAGTTGTTTGCTATTATCAAAGATTTCTGCTATGCTATTCATGGTATAAGCCTCCGTTTTTAAATGGTTTTCGGCTAATTCCATTATAACAAAAACAGAGTGCTTATACCTTTTTATTTTTGATTTTCTCTGTATTTTCAACTAACACAGCACAAATTCAGGTTGCGAAGTATGAGTTACTATAAATGGAAATATAAGAATGCGAAGAGAAAACATTTCTTATTTGCAACAATTCTGGAATGCTGTGAAAGAACGTCTGATTCCTATTCTTTTAAGACAAATCTGTATCCTGTATACGTGATTGCAGCAAAATATATAGATGTCTGTGGGTTGTTTTTTTGTAAAATCGAATATATACGTTAAGTAGTTCAGAATACCTCATCTATGATTATGGGGTATTCTGAAAATAAACTATAAATTAATGTAAAAACGTGTTATACTAAAATCGTTCTATGGATCTGATAAGATTATTCTGTGGATATATGTATGGGGAGGGGAGTAAAACCTTATATATATATTTATCATAATATAATTCATATATAGTTATATATATAATTGATAAATGCTGAATATGAAAAACCCCGTATTTACAAGGGAAAATGGAAATATAGACGGATGAGAAACTTCCAGTGTGGATGAAAGTATGCCTCTGTGGAAGATTTTTTTATAATGTAGATGAAAATTTTCGCAGAAGGATGATATTTTTCACTTGTGGATGAAAATTTTCCATTTTGTTCCCAAAACAATAGATATGGATGAATCGCAAAATAGTTTTTATATGGTAAGGTAAAGTTATCCTTTCAAAAATGGAATAGATTTATTGATTTTCCGGCTAAAAGAAGGGGAATCACTGGCTGGAAATAAAAAAGGGCACAACAAAAAGACCCATTATGCCGTCTGGAATAATGAAGATTCCTGCCGGTTATTCTTATCGTGGAGAATGGTCCGTATAAGGGCGCCTATGCTTGTGACTTTAAACTGTGAGTTATAATTTTCATAAACATAACCGATACAGTTTTTGACTGCATCAAATGTATATGTAGTGCAGAGAACCCCTAAGTCCTTATATTCCTTTGCGGATAAGTGGAAAGGAACAAATAAGGATTTATCCAGCTTTGTCAGAGTTTTGGTCAGAATTCCCTCCTGGGCCAAAAAGGATGCGTCAGCCTCGTCGGGCCGGATTTTTGTAAGGATACTCTGGTTTATGCAGTCCATTGCTTTATCGAGGCTGGAAATGTAATCTTTTATAAGGGAAGTATTCTGTGCAACATTCTTATCATAATTCCTGCGGCCATGGCAGAGGGGATTCATTTTTAAATGGATATGTTCTTCGTCACCGTCAAAAGCGACCGAAAAAAGCTCCGAAACAGAAGATAAAGCATGCCGTATGATTCCTGGCTTACAGTAGTTAGGAAGAAAACGGCGCAGGAAATCATAATCCTGCGTGACAGTCAGTTCTTTTTCCGGATTACGGTTCGTATCAATATCTAAAGCAGCGCGCAGAAAAATCCGGAGCTGGTTCAGGTCTGTAATCTGAATCAGCTTCTCCAGACATTCATAATTAAATGTGGCATATCCCCGGCCGCCTTTATCAGCAGGAAGAGAATATGTTTCATATTCAGTCAGGATGACCTGGATCCTTTTTTTAGAAAGTCCATCAGATGAACACATAATATATCCATATTCCTGCAATACAGAATTAGCATTTTTAACGGAACGGACGGTGCAATCAAGCATGCCGGCCAGCTCTCTGGGGGAAAGGCCGCGCACTAAGCCATGCTCATCAGGACTGGCAAAATGATAGATGAGCAGCAGCTTTAAGGCTATGGATTTTAACCTTTTGGCATTTCCAAAAATATTTTTCTCGTTCACGCTTTTACACGTTTCATGTACAACTGTTTTGTAAACGGCACAGGGGCAGTTCTTACAACGGTTCTTGGCTTCTTTCTGAACCTCCTCCGGCATAAACTCATAAAAATCAATGTTCTTGTAATTATCGCACGCAAAACAGCCAGACGCTGCATAATCCAGTTCCTGGCTTTCTGTATAGATGACTTCTTTATGGTTTTTCTGAATTCCGATTGCTTTGATAAAAGGAGCTTTACCGATCCGTGCATATTTTGATAATTCCAAGCTAATCACCTCATGTCAGAATATTGATTCAGGACAAACAATAAAAATATATGTCTGTACCACAAAAACACCCAATATTGACTGATTCGGCAATAATACTTGAAAATAGAGAAAGAATAGTCTATAATATTAATGCAGTATCAGCCATTGGTCAATAGCAGTATATATGATTGATCTCTGATTGATATTGTAGTAGTAGCTAAACCGCCAAGAAAAGCTACTGTAAGTATATTTTATATTCGATGTGAATAACTTTTTTGAAACCGCCAAATTTCACAAAGTTATTCACATTTTTTTATCAACATTCTAAATATACTACATATTTTGGGATTTGTAAAATCAAAAAGTCGCACCCGAAAAAGCGGACTAAATTGAAAAAACTATGTGTTTAAAGGGGATTTTAAATATATTTTTTCTGCGAATTTATGATACAAGAAAATGGGAAAATGCGGAAAAGCCTTGATTTTACGGGGTTTTTAAGGATTCGGGACTTTTTAGAAAAAAAGTGAAAAAAATTTTTTATAAAAATGAGCCATTTTTTATGGACTAAATTGGGAAATCATGACAGATTATAAAAAAGAAGCCGCAAAAAACGGACTAAATAGAAGATTTTAACAGGAATCATGGCTGAGTTCTCAAATTTTCCTCAAAGGATCTGTATTGGGGGAAAGATATATTTTTTGGGGGAAATCATACAATGAAAAAAGTGTACCCTTTAAAACGGACTAAATAAAAAAATCAGAAAAAATACACCCCAAATAACGGACTGAATAAATTTGAAAGAAAAAAGTACCCTTAAAAAGCGGACTAAATGAAAAAAAATAGAAAAAAATACCTAAAAAAGCGGACTAAATTCATCTTTTGTAGGTTGAATCGTGGGAAAGATAGCGACAAACTTAATGGATCTGCTATCTGAAACAAAAAGATAGCGACAAAATCAATTTTTTTGGTACAGAATGATAAAGATAGCGACAAAATTAAAATTTGTATTTAAATGGCGGCAGTTGTTGTGATATCCGGTGCAGATGGCGGCAGCCTTCCGTGAAAAAGAACACCTGAAAAAGCGGACTAAATGGGGGAACGAGAACGGAATGGATAGAAAAAATGAGCTTGAAAAAGTGGACTAAATAAAGGGGCAGGGATACAGATTCATGAAAAATGCACCCGGATTAGCGGACTAAATAGAAACCGGGAATGTGTACAGACTGAAAAAATATGCCGTAAAAAGCGGACTAAAAGTAAGTTTGGTATAAAGAGTAGCAGAAAAACATACCCTCAAAAACGGACTAAATGATGAATCGGAGCATATAGAGATAAAAAGTGCACCCAAAAAAGCGGACTAAATGATAAAATGAGGGGTATATCAGCAAAAGATAACGACAAAATCGAGATATGCGGTATAGGTGATGGAAGATGGAGACAAAGTTCCGGATTGAGATAGCGACAAAGTTTTAAGGGCAAGAAACCGCAGAAAGCTTAATCTGCTCCTGCGGTTTTTGTGATATCGACACATTCTACATCAATAATCTTTGAAGGATCATCAAGCGCTTTTGTATTAAACTCATAAGCAATCAGTTCTTTGGAGTCCAGTGGGAGGAACTGGATTGTAACAGCAGAGTTTTTATTGATAAACTCAAAATCTTTAATTACAATCTGCTCTGATTTCAAAATGGACATATGGTTTGTCAGCTCTTTGACCAGGGCAGCGTTTCCGATTTTCTGAAGCTTCATGTGAAGGCGGAAATAATTCAGCGGAAGGGTCTTGGTATAGGAGTTCTTGGCATATTCCGTAAGGCGCTCCTGCTGAAGGATCATCATGATACCCTTTGTCTGCGGAGAGTCAACACTTTTATAGGAGTCTGTTAAAATATTGATGTACTTTTTCTGGACATAGGTGCGGATCCACTGCTCAGAAGGGGTGTATTGAAAATAATTCTCCTGGAAGTTGATGTACAGGTAATTCAGCAATCCAAGGGATGTTGTTTCAATAAGTTCACCGGTCTCCCGGCTCCGCACAGTAATCGTATAATCATAGTTTTTCAGTTTTTCCAGCCGGTTTCCAATGTCTTCATAGTGCTTTTTCTTTGGGACCCGGATATTGAAAACCCTTCTTGTAAATTCCCTTAAATCAACCCGGATGTGCTGGGTTGAAAGCGTTTCTCCATTGATCAGATTAAAGAGCTGCGTCATAATCTCGCGGTCTTTCATATCCAGTTCCCGCTGTTTCAGGTTAATCTGGAACTCTTTCATAATCTTAGAGAGATTTTTTTCCGTGACTGTACTTGGAAGATCCACGTCCGGATTATATTTTACTGTAATATCGCCTTCTATCCCTTTGTCTTCGTCCTTATAGCTGTACTGGTTGAAAAAAGTAAGTTCATTTTCTAACAGTTGCGGCTCGAAATCCATTACCGTGCTTCGGAACGAGAATAGTGGATGCTCGTTGAATTCGGTGGGGTATTTTGTATTAAAGCCTTCAATCGATCCGCCAAAGGCATCCTTTATAATTAGAAGGGACTCGAAAGTGATGTCATTGATGAAAGCGTTGGCCAGGGTCTTGGTCGGCTTCTGTGCCGTAAAAGAAAAATCTGTAATAGGAGCGGTCGTATCGGAACGCCAGTTGTCAATTTCATTGTACTTGTCGAGCATGATCTCCTCAATGGTCCGGTCATCATCCTGTGAACGGTCCATATTATTGATTAATGACGTGGATTCCGCATATTTTCTCAATAACCGGGGATTTTTTGGCCTCATTTTCTCTGGAGGCCCCATTTCTTCCTTGATACTGTTGAACCAGTTCCTTTTATATACGCGCCGGTTCTCGCGGTAGGTACGAATCGACTGCTCAATATTTTCCTTGGAAAGTGCAATATATGTACAGACGGTGATAATATCCTCCAGTGATACGGACTTTCTGCGGGAATCTTTTTTGTCCTGGGAAGAAGGCTCCGTATCTGATGCCCTGGATAAAGGTTTTGTGGTTTTGATGTAGTTTTCATCTATATATAACTCTGGCTTTTTACCCCTGATATACTTCTCATAAGTGGCAATCAGGTTTTTGTGGATATTTGGCTGGATGAATAATGCTATCTTTTCATATTTCTCATATTGGTTGCTATCTATCATATCTGACATCTTATTCACCTCCGTAACAGCAAGCGTCTATTTTCTTATTATATTATAAAGGGAAAAAATATGCAAACTTTTCCGACAGCAGCCAGCTCTGACGCTTAAATTTATACTTACACTCTCAGAGTACATTGGATTTTATTTTCTCATTTTGCTTTATCAACGCAATCTTATTTAAGCCATAAAATCCCTGTATTCTGCTTTTTTAACTTTTGTTGTTATCTGCTCCTTCACCACCTTTCCACATGGTCCTCTATATCAACCGTATTTGTATCTTTTTAGCGATCTCTTCCTTGTATTCTCTCAATGGAGTCTCTTTCATGGATTCCAGTATCCTCCTGTGCTTTTGCTCCCTACTCTGCTTTACCTTTTTCCATATTTTTTCCCAAGCCTCCATGATCTGGCTGATCATGTGCCCAATCTGGATCAGATAATAATGGTTTTTCAGTGCCTGATAATTCCTGCTGTACTGGTGTTCCAGATGGTATCCCTGCCTTTTCTGCGCGTTAAACCCATCATTCTCGATTCTCCATCTCATCCTTCCGCGCTCCACCAGTCCTGCCACATTTTTTCTGGTGATTGGCAGATCTGTGAGAAACCAGAATTCTTTCCGGATCGTTTCTGCTTTTCCCTTTTTCCTGCCCTTTTTGCAGATATGCTCCCCGCTTTCTCCATACTCTGCCAGATTTACCTGATGTCCTTTATAATCTATATCTGTCACGTAATCATACCATTCCTTCCCAGTCTGTGTTTCGCGCTCCTGGTAATTCTTCTCCATTTCTTTCAGTTCTCTGTATTCTTCCCCAATGCTCGGGATGCTCCCCTCCTTATACCGCAGGATATACCGCCAGTTTTTTCCTTTGCATCTCTCAAAGAAACCTTCACAGGCATACAGACTGTCCCCGCACAGGCAGATCGGCAACCTTGGAAACGCTTTTTTCAGCTTTTCCATTAAACGCCAGCAGGCCTTCCTTTCACAGTCCTGTTTCTCCATTTCTTTTCCCTCTTCATTATCCACAAATTCCGTCTGAATACTGATCAGGATTTTCGGATGCAGTACCAGCTTTGCTTCCAGCACATAATAATAGTTCTCCTGATACTCTTTTTCCGTCCCCTTGTTATGGGTCCGGTGCAGGCTTTTCCCATCCAGTTCCCTCCGGCTGCTGCAAAGCTGCGTTCCATCTATGATCACCTGCCAGTACTTGCCCCTGATTCGCATATTTTCAAAAGCCCGGCTGCAAAGAAGCCTGCTGCAAAGGCGGTTTAAGATGTCCTGCAATTTTTCCGGATCTACTTTTTCCAGATACCGGTTGATGGTTTCCCAGTAGGGAAGCTCCTCCACGGTCTGTTCCTCCCCGGATAGATGCCAGATGTTTTTGATCATTTCACTGGAATTGAATTCTTCACTTGTTTTCCTCATACTGCTGATGTAAAATAGAGAAGAAAGGATACGGGTCATAAGAAGTAACACAGCAGGATAGGTAATATAGCTCTGGTTTCTGGGATCTGGAATCTGTTTTAACAGGGGTAAAAGATCTGGGAAAAAATGCCGGATTAGCTTGGCTAATTCACATGCAAGGTTCAACTGTTCCAGGTGTTCCCTAACCTCTTTTCTTCTGATTTTTATTCTTGCTTCATAGTAAAACCTCCTCTCTTTTATGGTGGTGCGAAAAAATAGTTGTTTGGTTACTTCTATTATCGCGCATCTTCCCATAAAATGGGAGGTTTTTTTATTAATTTTTTTTAAGCGTCAGAGCTGGACAGCAGCTATCAGTATGGAACAAATAAATCAGATGTGCCTGGTTGTAAGAAGAGAGAAGTTACTGTAAAATGGATAACAAAAGGGAGGTGGATATATGGAGAATCATATGTATCGGGGGAATATCGGACCGGGAAGCCGGGTAAAAATCATTTTAAAGAAGGATCAGAAATCAGGTAAGCTGACAGAGGGGTACGTGGACAGGATACTTACTAACCGGCCGGTTCATACCAGAGGTATCAAGGTCATGTTAAAGGATGGGCAGGTAGGCAGGGTACAGCAGATACTGGAGCCGTGAAAAACGATAACAAAGAGAATCTAAACAGAAAAAAGAATTGCGGTTTCAGGGAAAGAATGGTAAACTAGAACAAACCTGATTTGTTTTATTCCGAAATCTTTAGATTTGGAAAGATGGGGGAATTCCTGGAAACAGGTCTATGCATACAGAGTAAAAGGGCACCTTGCGGGGTGCTTTTTTGTTACCCGTTTTGCGGTCAGGAAATCATATAAAAGGAGGATATTTTTATGGAGCAACATGTAAAGAAACAGAATTCATTTTTTCAGACAAGAATGAATCAGGCAAAGCTTGGGGCGTATTATACAGACCCGGCACACTGCCAATGGATTGCCGGGCTTTTGGATTTCCCAGAAAATGAGGAAGTCTGCGGCCTGGAGCCCGCTATCGGTGACGGAAATGCGATTATTACGGTCATGGGGCGCCGAAACAACGGAAATATACATATTTTCGGGGTAGAGTTAAATGAGGCCACAGCAGATATAGCAATCAATCAATCATCCATTGATTGATGAATGTATCTACGGTAATTTTTTGACAGATGCGGTTATCACAAAAGGCGCATTTTCCTTCTGCTTTGCGAACCCGCCCTATGGGGAAGAAGACGGGGAGAGGCTGGAATGGAGATTTTTCAACAAAATCGTACCATGCCTGAGAGAACAGGGCATCTTTGTTTTTGTCATTCCTTATTATGTAATGGCCGAGCCTATGTTTTTAAAGGCATGGCACACGAATTTTATCACGGAATGCTGCTACCGTTTTCATGAACAGGAGTATAAAAAGTGGAAGCAGGTGGTCCTGATTGGAAGGAAAGCAGAAAAGCGGCCAATAGATGGGGAGCAGCTGGCAAAGATAAAAATGGATATCGACTCTCCGGAGAAAATCCCGCTTTTGCCGACAGGGTATGACGGGAAGAAAATAAGAGTGCTGCCATCTAAGAAAAAAGATATAGCAGAATTTAAAAACAAAGAATTCAATGCCGAGCGTGCAAAGAGATGTCTGGGAAAGAGTGCGCTTAATGATCTGGTGAAAGAGAAGATAACACAGCAGAAATTTATTGCGGATAACCTGAGCAGGCCCCCGATCATGCCAAATGCAGGACAGATGTATCTGATGGCAATATCCGGCGCCGGGCAGGGGCTTGTGGGTTCGGAAGCGTCCAGTGACCTGCATCTGCAGAGAGGAATGGTTACAAATGTAGAGGAAAGTGAGATGCGGATGGACGAGAATGGCAGAATGGTAGAGGCAGTTCAGCGATTTTCCAAGGTTGGCTTCCAGATTATTGAAAATAGTGGAATGATACGCAGATTGTAGGGAGAACAGGCAGGAGCCTGTTTTTTTTAACGAGGAGGAAAAGAATTTGCATGTAACAGCAGGGAATATAATTACCCATCTATATTATGCAGTAGCGGCGGACGGCAGACTGCTGATCTTGTCAAACTTTAATGAAGATTTTATGTCTGTGGCGGGTTTATGTGCCAATATCGGCTTAGGGACGGAATCTGTTGCAATCATAGAGAATGGGAAGTATATAGAGACATTTCCGCCGGCAGCGGAGGTGGATAACTATCAAGTAAAGATACAAAACGGACGCGAGTGTCTGTATCAGGGTGTGAGCCTGTCAAGACTTATCAGTAGAGAATACCTTTTTATTGAGAAAAAGAACTGGGAAGAGCAGTTGTATGCCTATCTGATGAACCAGTTTGAATTTCCAATCCTGCGCCGCTGGATCCCGTATGTGACAGAGGAAGCCATGGCAAAAAAGCTTTTACACATATCGGAGATGAAGGTGATCGGGGAAACAGGGCTGTTTGACGGGTATGAAATCTGGCATTCAGAAATGACAAATGAAGCGCTTCTTTCCATTCTGCAGGCGGGTCTGTCAGATAAAAAGATCCATATTTCAGAACAGGAGCAGCGGCCACTGGATTTCTCAGATATGGACGATTATTTTAACAAATACGGGCATACGCTGGTTGATAACCTGGAAAGACTGCTGAAGCCATTGACATCGATGAAGGATAAAGTGGAAGAGCTTACGTTTATCGGCAAGAGTTTATACCCACAGCAGGCGGCTGTCGTGAACGGCGCGGTTGAATGTCTGAAAAAAAAGAAATATGCATTTCTCATTGAAAGCATGGGAGCAGGCAAGACCCTTCAGGGGCTGGGGGTTGCTGAGGCTTTTTTTAACCAGGAGTATCTTAGGAAGCATTCTGAAAAGACCGTAAAGGAGGTTTATACGGACGGCAGGCTGATAAAGTTCAGGGTTATCATCATGTGTCCGGCGCATCTGGATATGCTGGTAAATGAATAGGTCACTGGACTGTAAATGAGGGATTTGTTTCTACGAAAAATGACAGGAAGGAAGATGAAAATGAGTAGATTTTTAAAATTACGGACAGGGAAAAAGTTAGAGGTTTGGCCGACATATTATGCATATAATAGGACATTGGCAATTTCATTGTTTGAGGAGGGCGAGCCATATGGGAATCTTACTCTTATTATCCCGAATTCGGGATAATAAGAGTTATACCGAAAAGTATCTTATCCCGATATTTGAAAAATCCCCTTAATATATAAGCCGAGTAGAAACAAAATTCGGGATAATATTTTCCTATATAAGTGGAGAGGATGCGCAGAAAATTCGGGATAATATTTTTTTAGTTCTTCCATGTGAAGGATATTTCCTCAATAATCTAATCAGCAGGCTACTGCCTGACTATTATAATGAGGAGGCCATGAACATGGTAAAGGTAACTGACATATCTGAGCTTATATCTCTGGTATGCAAAAAATTAATTGAATACGGTGTCCAACCACACACTGTCTGGTCAGATTACAGCTATAACTACCGTCCAATCCTTCATTTTTTTCAGGAACATGAATGCCCTCAATATGATGAGGCATTATTGGCGCAATACCGGCAGGAGCAACAAAACCGTTACGAGCGGGAAGAAATGGTACGGAAAAACTATTTGAACAAGACAAGGGCTGTTTCGAGGCTGCAAGAATTTTATAACCGTGGGGAACTGTCTCACGTTATAGCAGGCGGTCATGCCAAAAAACATATCAGCATTTCAAATGAAGAACTGCTTCGGGAATTTCTGAACTGGAGTATGCCGGCTAATCCGAAAACACTGCAAGATATGGAATGGGCTGTCAGACAATATCTTTTCTGGCTGGAATGTCAGGGAGTAGATAATACTCTGGATGTAAATGCGCACAGCTTTTCAGGGTTTATGACAATGGCGGCAGGTAAATACTCAGAAGGCAGCCTGCATGATCTTCAGCTTTTCCTGAAAAAGTTCCATCAGTTTCTGAATACGGAGAAGGGGTTGGAGATCCCTTATGAATTTGTCCTGTCACTGCCTGTTATACGGAAAAAGAGGGTGTTCCCTCCACTGACAAAGGATGAAATACAAAGGACCGTTGCCCAGATTGACCGTTCAACGGTTATGGGGAAACGGGATTATGCAATCATTCTTCTCGGTGCCAGGAACGGTCTCAGGGGATGTGATATCATCCATCTGAAGCTGACAGATATTGATTGGAGAGCCGGGGAAATCAGGCTCATTCAAAAGAAAACCGGAAATCCCCTTGTGCTGCCGCTTTTGCCTGATGTAGGGGAAGCTTTAAAAGAATATATTTTGAATGGCAGGCCCGATTCTTCATCTGAATTTATTTTTTTGAGGGCGATGCATCCATATCTGCCCTTCAACAAAACAGTGGCATTAACGCATCTCTGGTCAGGTTACCAGAAAAAAGCCGGTATCGAACGCTATGCCCATGACGGGAAAGGATTCCATGCACTGAGGCGTACACTTGGGAAGGAGCTTACCCTTGCAGAAGTTCCTGTTACAACAACTGCACAGATCCTTGGACATCGGAGTATGGATTCTTCAAAACAGTATATTTCCTTAGACAGCTATCATTTGAAAGAATGTGCCCTAGACTTTTCTGGCATTGAAGTCACATTGGAGGGATACGGCCATGAATCATGATTACGTCAGTTGTTTTGCCGAATACATCAAGGGGATGCTGGATGCCAGGGATGCACTTGGTTATGCACGGGAACCACATGCGGCAACCCTGCTTAGTTTTGACAAGTATTGTTCTATGCAGCATCCAGACTGCGTGGAGCTTACAGAACACCTAGTCATGCCATGGGTTCTTAAGGATGGTAACGATACAAAAGGAATAAAAGGCAGGGCATCTGCCATCCGCCTGTTGGCACAGTATATGAATATCAGCGGACAGGAGGCTTATGTATTGCCAGACCGTTATTTTGGGAATCCCAAGCCAAAAGAAACCTATATTTTTTCAGATAGCGAATTATCTTCCTTGTTTTCTGCGATTGATACATTGCCGGAAGACAAGAAGATTCCGTATACCCGGCAGATGCTTCCTGTGTTGTTCCGCCTAATCTACACCTGTGGGCTGCGTCCGCAGGAGGGAAGGGAATTGAAAAGAAGGAATATTAATTTTGGTGTTAGTCAATAACTGTGTTGGTAACTCTGTTTGGCGGTTTATGCAATCACTTGAACCTCTATATTTATGAATATTTTGGGTTTACCAACATCTATATATAGTGCTATAAATGTTACCAACACACTTGTTGACTAACACCTTAATTTTCAAACAGGTGAAATCCTCATTACCAATACAAAGAAGAAGAAAGAGAGATTTGTCGTCATGTCTGATGATATGCTTATGCTCTGCAGACGTTATGATAAGATGCGTCAGTTTTTCTATGAAGATAATCCGTATTTCTTCCCTGGATCTTCCGAGGGGCCTCTGGATGGCCAATGGTTAAACCGCCAGTTCCAGAAATGCTGGCAGACTATAAATCCAGGCGTTCCCAAAGAGCAGCTTCCATCCGTAAGGGTTTACAGCCTCCGTCATCAGTTTGCTACTGCCAATGTAAACCGCTGGCTGGACGAACAGAAAGATCTGGATGCCATGCTTCCGCGCTTAAGAGCCTATATGGGCCATTATACTTTGAAGGAGACTGCTTACTATGTACATCTCCTCCCTGAAAACTTATCTAAAAACAGGGGGATTGACTGGGAAGCCTTTTCCGAGATCATTCCGGAGGTGGAACCATGGCAAGAATGAATGGAAATCTGTTATACACACTGATTCATGACTTTCTGACAGACTATCTGCCGCAGAAGCGGAACTGCAGCCGTCATACAGTTAAAGCATACCGTACAGCATTAAACCAGCTGCTTGATTTCGCAAAAGATCAAAAACAGATCCGGTTGATAGATATCACATTTGACACACTAGATGGCGAAATGATTGCGGAGTATCTTGATTTTTTAGAAAATACCCAGAAATGCAGCATAAAAACACGAACCCATAAATTAAACTGCCTACGGTCTTTTTACAGCTATGCGGTAATGAGGGACACTTCCCTTGTAGTTTATCAGGCGGATTTATTTTCAATCCCTTTTAAAAAAGGTGTGAAAGTAGAAACGGTTGACTATCTGAGCGAGAATGCTGTTAAAGTTCTTCTGGAGCAACCGGATGTAAAAAGAAGAAAAGGTGTACGTGACCAGTTCCTTATGCTTTTAATGTATGATACAGCTGCCCGGATTCAGGAGGTCATAGATCTGAGGATTTGCGATATCCGTCTCGGAAACGCTCCACAGGTAAAGCTGCATGGAAAAGGAGATAAATACCGTTCCCTTCCACTTATGAAAAAAACAGTATTGCATTACCACAACTATATGCAGGCATTTCATCCAGGTGAGGCCAAACGATCTCCAAAAGCATTATTTTATACGATACGCAAAAGCATATATAGTCCAATATCTGATGATACGATCAGGGCATTTATGAATGGATATGCAAAAAAGGCACATATGATATGCCCGGAAGTTCCAGAAAAAATCCACCCGCATATTTGGAGGCATAGCCGTGCAATGCATCTGTATCAGCATGGGATGGATCTGACAACACTTTCTCAATGGCTTGGGCATGTAAATCTTTCCACAACCTTAATTTACGCACATGCTGACACAGAGATGAAGCGTAAAGCCATGGAAGAGGCAACGGGTGATTATTTTCCAAGAGTTTCTGCAGAAAAATCCCCGTATGATGTCAATGATGATGCTGTATTGAAACGTCTGTATGGATTGAAATAAAAAAATCTTATCCCGAATTTTTGAGAAGAGCACTGGCAACGGGTTGGAAAATCTTATCCCGAATTTTTATATGAGAAAGCCCAATTTATAAGGCTTTATTAAAGAATTCGGGATAAGATACTTTTCGGTATAACTTGTTGCCTGGATGATGCACCGGGAAGGAATTGCGCTTACATTGATGTAAATAATATGGGAATAGATATTGTGGACTGTTGGACGGCGAATTGAGGGAGACATAAACGGCAAATTATTTTTCCAACCTTTTTCGCATTGACTGCGCAGTGCTGTCTACAAATGCATAATACCGCCGAAAATGCAGCACGCTGTTGGTATAGCTTTTCTTTCGAAATCGAAAGGCCATGAATCCCATTATGAGATCCATAGCCACATGATGTATTTGGATTTTTTATTGTTTGTCAGCCAGAGTCGGCAGATAAGCCAAACCGGCAGCAACAGTTACGGCATCTACCTTCCGCATTAGATTGCTGATCCGCCCCTCATTCCAGAAAATATCAGAAAAATCGGATAGTTCACATCCCACATCATGGTTCGGGATGCACAGGTAGTTTCCGTATTTATGCACTCCGGCCAGGATGTGGAAGTATGTCCCCCGTCCATTCATCTCAGCTTCATACCATCCAGGCCGCCATCGCAGCAGGATAATCTCCCCTGTCCAGGTTTCTATGCGGGAACCATCCCTGAAAAAACATCTGTATTCCAAAAACAACACCCCCTATCCAAGATTCTGGCTGCTGACGGAGGCAAGTATGACTTCCGTGTCAATTGCTTTCTTCTCCATCTGTGCGCCAAGGGTAAGGGCATTTGTCATCAGGTTATCCACCAGACGCGGATTCCCCTGGGAATGGCTGTGGACAGCGGAAAGGGCGGCCTGCTCTATGATGGAGGCAGAGCCTCCCGCACAGGAGATCTTGTGGAGTACATACTGCGCCACTTCTGAATCTGTGAGCCCGGTAAAGTTGTAATGCACGGTGATCCTCTGGCGCAGGGCTTCGTGGACAGGCTTGCGCAGGGTATTGTTCAGGTGCGGTTCCCCGCACAGGATGAGCGTAAAGCAGTTCAGGGAGTCATAGCCGTAGTTCATGAGCATCTTAATGTCCTCCAGGATGCCTGTGGAGAGGTACTGGGCCTCGTCAACGGCCAGAAGAAGGGGCTGCTTCTTTTCCCGGTAAAGGTAGAGGATCTGCTCCTGTATGGCCCGGAACATCCCGGGTTTGCCGCCTCTAGGCTCTACTCCCAGTACAGAGCAGAGCTGGCGGTAGAACTCCATGACGCTTACGGTGGAAAGACAGATGTACTCCATATGGTAAAGGTTCGGGTTGAGCCCCTTTGCAAAACAGCGGAGTCCAAAAGACTTCCCCATGCCCGGGCGTGCCGTGAACAGACCAATGCCCCTGGTATCCTTGAGGTAATCCAGCCGGGAGAGCATCTCAGAGATGTCCCTGGAAAGGAAACGGTCTTTTTCCCGGGCCATCTGTTTGTCAAAAGGATTGAAAGACAATCCATAGTAAGAACGGAACATCAACAGCCACCCCCTAACTTTGAGTAGTCGATGCCAGGTGTATTGTTGCGCTTCGTCCTGCAGTTCTCATTCTTATCCGTAGGGCGGATGGGATAATGCACCCCTTCGTAAAGGATGAAGGCGGAGGACATGTCATCCGGGAGGAAGCGGATCTCCACTTTTGATGAGATAAACTGCATAGGGACGTCATAGGATACCTTGTCGATGGAGACGGTAGAATCCTTATTCACTTTCCTTGTAATGCGGTTCAGGAAACATTCCTCCAGCCATTCCCTGGACGCAGGTGTCCGTATGGAAGCGCGGGTCTGCTGGTAACGGGAAAGGGGTGTAGTGCCGATGCCGGAATGGAGGGAAGTATTATAGGAGCGCATGTAATCCTTAAGGAGTCCATTGAACTGTGCCAGGGAGCTTAAGGAATCCAGATCCAGGGTATAGAGCCAGGTTTCCTTGAGTGTCCGGAACTGGCGTTCTATCTTAGCCTTGGATGCGCCATCCCGGATTTTTGTATGTAAAAGGACCGTTCCGATGGAGCCGCAGATGAGGGAAAGCTGCCCGTTCGAGTAGCTGGAACCGTTATCGACATAGAGCTTAGAAGGGATTCCATGTGCAGCCACAGCATCCTTAAGCACTTTCTGGAAGTTATAAGCTGAGTCGTTATAGAAGAGCCCGCCGCCCACCAGGAACCGGGAATGGTCATCGATGATCATGATGCAGTAGACCCGCCTGCGCAGGCCGTCTTCTGTGATATATGGAAGGTAACAGGTATCAGCCTGCCACATTTTCCCAAAGGCGTCCTCTTCAAAAGCCTTCCTGTCCCGCATGTTCGGGTTACGTGCCGATTTCAGGTCATGTTTCTTTACAAAACGCTGGACAGCACACACGCTGACAGAGGCAGGGATGAACGCCTCTTCCACAAGGTGGCGGTGGATCTGCGTGGAGTTAAGCCTTGGGAAAGCTTCCTTAAGCCGGTAGATCTCCTCGATGGCTGTATCCGTCAGGACCCGTGTGCCGCCCTTGTCGGAGCGTTCCCGGGGCATAAGTGCATCGATGCCGCCGTTCTGGTAGAGAGACACCCACTTGCTGATAGTCTTGGGGCTGTAGCGGAAGGCGGAACCATCAGGCAGGGTGAGCGGGTTCTCGGTGATGCGTTGGTAATAGGCATTTCTGGACGCATCAGGATAAAGGCCATGGATGACCGGTGCGATGAGGGCAAGCCGGAACTGTGCCATGGCGGCAGCGTCCGAAAGGTTCTTTTGTTTGTTGTCCATAAAAATATCCTCCTTAAATGGTTTTCTGCCATTATAAAGGAGTTTCCTCAGGGAGACCATGCCTGGTCGTGTGGTCGTGGAAAAGCAGTTCAGGGACCGAACACTTGTTGGCAGTAAGACGCCGGATTTTTATGGGACTGGAGGAAGGATTTTGCAAAACGGCGGACAAAGGCGGAAGCAAAATCAGAATAGGAGGGCTGGGAGAACAGTGTCTTCAGGAAGGAGAGGGAAGAGACTTCCATAGAGGAAAGTGCCCCGAGCCATTCTTCCTTCTGCACCAGGAAGAGTTCCAGAAAACGGTGCAGTTGGGAAAGGGTGATGGAGAAACGCCTGCAGAGGCCCTCTATAGTAGAGAGGTGCAGGAAATACTCTGCCAGGACACGGAGGATGAAGAACAGGCCGTAGCCGGAATAGGGGATGATGAAATCCGGGAGGATGGCATGGGTATGGCCGCAGGTGCAGATGAGGCGAAGGATGCAGAGGCTGTGTCGGACAGGGGCGCCATCTATGAAATCCACCAGGGAACGGTCATAATAGGCATGGATCTTGCAGCTGCCTGCTGCCCCACAGAAGGGACAGGTCTGCAGATGGGGACGGAATCCAACCATGAAAGACTCAAATAGTGCTTTTGATGAAGTTTTTATATGGATCAGCTTGCAAAATAGGGAGTTTTCTCTTATCATAGTATATGTCGGTAGTGCCAAAGCCTCACGAGTGGGACATGATCCCGTATATGGCAGGCACGCTGGTGTGAGAGAAAGAACAAACTGTAGGAGGTTGGTGTTCTTTCTCTTTTTTTTGTTCCAAAAAAACTATATCGGAACAGGCAGGAATGGTCAAGAGGAAAATGCGCCGTTTCCTACAGCGCGCTCTGATAGACAGTATTAAGAAGATGAGATTTTAATTCGATGTTTTTGTGCGGGAGATAGGAACTTTAGTTTGCTGGGCGACAGTGGACGTGCTGGAGGAAGAAGGGTTCGGGAAAAGAACCGGAAAAAAGCGTCAGTCTGGTTATGTGGTGTATCCAGAGTTTTCGTTCAGGGAGGAAGTGTTAAGGGATTGCACAAATGAAAATTATGAGCAGTATCTCACGTGGCAGGAAGCCCTTGGGGAAGATGAAGAGTATCTTACTGTGAGCTACCGGAGCCTGCTATAAGGATTTTTGCTTTACCGTGAAAAAGGAAGAGGCACAAAAATACCGGGAGTATCAGGATGGCGCCCCTTATCTGATACAGAATGTTTTCCCGGATATGTCTTGCGAGGATAGGGGGCTTTTTGCGATAGGCCAGAATATGTGCGGTGCATGCTTTAAAAAGTTATTCTCTTTTGATCAGGAAGGGGATGATAAGGATTAAACAATATTTTTTGTTGTATTCTTGTAATGAATGGAAAGCGTTCAGTAGTATGAGATTAGTCGGGGTATCAATGGATCTGAATGTAATCTATATTATGGTTGGATCAAAAATAAAAACCGGCGATATGCTGTACCAAAGCGATAATAAAAAAGAGTCATGGGAAATCTTTCAGCGGGATTATAGGTTGGGAGAGGTAGAATTAGATCAGTTAAAATACGGTTTTGTAGATATATACGAAGAATATAGTGTATCGAGCCGGGAATTTTCTGAAGAGTTTTTCGAATCAGAGATTGTTCAGAAGACATTGATGGAATAGTAGTACACCCGCTAATCCGATACTGTTTATGCAGTATTCGGATTAGCGGGTTATTTTTTGCTTGTATTTATATTTATTGGTGTCCAACACCAAAATAACGGGAAACAGCTTTGCTTCGCATATTGTTGAAAGCAATCATGGCTTTTGCCTGACGGACAGCTTGCACGACCTCGTCAAAGCAGTCCGTAGGGATATTGATCATTAAGGCAGCCGGTTTTCCATTGTTGGTAATGACCACTTCTCCGTCTGCGGAAAGATTATCCCATAGGTTTTTGGTTTCGGTTCTTAAATCGCATACAGAATAGAAATTCATAAATAGCACCTCCTTGCACCCATAGAATAACACCAGATGGGTATGAAACGTATATGGAATTATGGTAGAACCTACAATTTCTGCGGACTGTTCAGCATGAATGGGCAGTCAATGGGCAAGGAAAGACCTTACCCTCTGGCTGCCGTTCAATGGAAAAATCCTTACTTAGTTTGGATTCTGATTATGAGTAGAGCTGTTTGCATAAGGGAACACCGGGGGCTGCAGTTTAAATTGGAAAGTCTCTCTGGCCACGATGCCGAGAGTGCTGTCGCTGTCGTATAGCTTCAGCAGGAACTCCGCCATCTGCCGGCTTGTGTGGTAAGTGCCAAACGCTTTGTCATAATCGTAGGCATCCACGTTGTTGGCCTTTTTCCCGAACTCCGTTTTTGTTGCCGCAGGAGCCAGAACTTTGGCCCGCATTTTTGCTCCTGTTTCAATCAGCTCCCAAGCTAGCCCTTCGGTAAACGTACTGACATAGAATTTTGTCGCACAATAGGTAACAGCAGTAGGGACAATCGTATATCCTCCCGCCGAAGATATATTGATAAGTTGTGTTCCGGGAACGTCCTTATAGTCACGAACGAACAGCGAAGACAAGATAGTGAGAGCCTCAACATTCAGCCGGAGCATGGTGTCAATCTTCCCCAAGTCCTGCTGTGCCACGCTGTCGTAATTTCCAAAGCCTGCGTTGTTGACCCAGGTTTCCAGTTGGAAGTCCTTTAAATCGGAATAAAACTGATATACATTCTCCCGCACAGACAGGTCAACAGTCCTGATTACGACATCCAGTGTGGGGTGCCGCTCTGTGACTTCACGCTTTAGGGCTTCAAGATTTTCTGTGCGGCGGGCGGCGACAATCAGATTCCTCCCCCGATTCGCAAAGGCTTTTGCGGTTTCCCTCCCGATCCCGGAACTGGCCCCGGTAACAACAGTGTATTTTTTTGTTGGCTTCATTTGCAATTCCTCCATTCATCAAGTATAATAAGAGCATACAATGTAGAGTAAACTCTACGTCAAGAGGATGGAGGGAGTTTTTTGGACTATTCCATTGGAGAATTTTCAAAGGCCACGGGGCTGGGGATACATACCCTGCGCTACTATGAGCATGAAAACCTGATTATCCCGTTACGGAACTCCAGCAACCGCCGCCGCTATTCGGAAAAAGATATTGCCTGGATTGCTTTTATTAAGCGTCTAAAAGCAACGGGGATGCCAATTAAGGAAATCAAAAAATATGCGGCGTTACGGGCCAAAGGGGATGTTACTCTTTCCGAACGTATGGAAATGCTGATGCAGCACCGCCAATCCCTGGATGAGCGGATCAGGCAACTGCAGGAACATGAGGCCATGTTGGACGAAAAAATCGCTTTTTACCGGCAGGAGATTGAGTGTCGCCGGGAGGGTGAGCCTTAAATCTGCAGCAGCCTTTCTATGTTACCGCCCAAAGCCAGTTCTGTGACAGAAAGGGATGGACTGACAAATTCAATAAGCTGTCTGCATAACTGCGGCTCCCCAAACGGCGCATCAGAACCCAACAGACATTTTTCCGGTACTTCCGTCAGGGCCGTTTTGACTGACAACGGTGTAAAAGCTGCGGACAAGTCCAAGTATGCCTGTCCATGCTCCTTTGCAAAGGCGATTACATCCATCCAGTTTGAGCCGCCCATGTGTCCGAAGATAACCGGCACAGCAGGGTGTTTCCGGCACAGTTCCATGAGGGCTTTTATGCCGTTTGGCGTAACCGGGTTAAAGGTATGTACCCAAATGGGAAGAGTTTGATAATCTTCCAAAGCCTTAAATATAGGTTCTAACTGCTCAATCTGCGTTTCAGAACCTGGGGTAAATTCGCCAATGCCTTTGAAAGAGTTCCCAATGATATGTTGGGATACCCACTCTGCTGTTGCCTGTTCGGAAATCCCCAGCGGAATCGGGCCAAAACCGTAGAACCGATCTGGCGCAGTCCGTATAGCCTGATTCAGCTCCAGAATGGTGTCTTTCATTTTTGATATTCGCGTTTCGGGAGAATAGCTGCCGGACAGGAGTTGGTACAGCACTTGCATTTCTGCGCCGATTGCATCCAAAGTCGCAGTTGCGGCCCTCTCAACATGAGGGGTCGTTGTAAACAAGATTGCTTTGTCCACTCCGGCATCATCCATTTTCTTAATCTGCATGGATGTGGGGAGCATAACGTGTTGGTGACTGTCTACAATCATGGTATCCATTCCTTTCTTTGCTCTTATATGACAAGATCAAGCATATCACAGGCAGGAAGGGTGAACAAGTACGCACTTTTTTGATATGTAGTGTCTTTTTTGATAGTGCATTATGGAGGAAAATTTATGGCAAAATCAATCGCTGTTACGGAACAATGCCCAATGGAGATCGGTCTCAATGTGTTAAGCGGGAAGTGGAAACTGAAAATTTTGTGGCAGATTTCCAAAGGAGCGGTGCGGTTCAACGAATTGCAGCGGTGTCTAGGCAAGATCACCACCAAGACCCTGACGCAGCAGCTTCGTGAACTGGAAGATCAGAAAATCATTCAGAGAACAGTCTACCCAGAAAACCCACCAAAAGTAGAATATGCTTTGACAGAACTTGGTGAGAGTATCTGTCCCGTTTTGAAGTCGCTGTGCGATTGGGGAACAAATTATCAAGTTGCTATTTCAAAAAATCTTTTTAGCGAATGAGACAAGACCTGGTATCGTTGCCCTCTACTCTTTGAACATCCATTGAACGATGGGGCTGATAACAGAAATAGGAAGCAGTTTAGAGAAAAACACCAGCAGTTTGTTATATAAACCAGCAGTTGTTGATCGCCTTCCTTTCATCAGACTTTTATAGCCGATGGACGCAACATCTTCTGGCTGCATTACAAAGAGCTTGAAAAGCAGTGTGTTCTCAATATTTGCCTTGCTTGCAAAAAGGGTCTTTGTTGCACCAGGGCACAAACAAGTAACAGTAACACCAGTTCCTTTAAGTTCTTGATAAAGCCCATTTGAAAAAGAGAGGACATAGGCTTTTGTGGCAGCATATACCGTATCGCATGGACAGGGCATATATGCTCCCGTAGAACCCACATTCAAGATTCGTCCATACCCACGCTCTATCATTCCGGGCAAAAACAGCTTTGTTAAAGCTGTCAAAACTTTAATATGTACTTGTATCATGTCAAGTTCTTCGGAGAGCCGCGTGTCAGTAAAATATCCTGTTTCATTAAACCCAGCATTATTGATAAGAACATCAACAGACAATCCAAGTTCTCTGGCCTTGTCCGCAATTAACTCGGTTGCCCCATTCTCTGCCAAATCGCAGGAAATACATTCAACCGAAACTTGATAGCATGATTGTAGTTCTGCCTGCTGCCGCTGGAGTTTTGCCTTACTTCTTGATACAAGAACGAGATTATTTCTTTCTCTTGCAAATTTTTCAGCAAAAGCGGCTCCAATCCCGCTTGTAGTACCTGTAATCAAAACAGTGTCCACTTCGCTTTCTCCTTTGCGTTGGAATAAACTCACATCTGGATGTATCTCCGATGTGCAAAATTTATTGATGTGCCCGAATATATTCAGCCTTAACTTTATCAATCGTTTTCCCGCTTTTTGAACTTTCTTAAAAACAGCACCAGGAGGATAACCCCTTGGTGCTGTTAGACGGTTTACAGGCTTTTGTAGGAAACCAGCTCGCTCACAGGGATTCGTGTTTGGCTGTGCCGTTCTGGGTCAGCAAAGTTTTCCCCTGCATAGCCAATCACCAGGATATTGACTGGCTCCAGATTGGCGGGGAGGTCGAATCACCGTAATTTTATCGGAATATTATCTTAAAAGCAATAGTTATTTATGACTCTTGATTTTATATTTTACTATTAAGTGGGTATTGCAAGATGAGCATAGTAATATTATTATGTACAAAAAGGAGGAGATGATTAAATTGGGACAATATGATGCTGTGGGAGGATGCTGTTAAATGAATCAGTATAAGATTATGCTTGTTGATGATGAGCCGGCTATATTGGATTTGTTGGAAAGGGCTTTAAACATAGAGGGGTTTTACAATATCACGAAAATTGACAATGGGCTTTCTGCTGTAACCACATGCAGGGAAATGGAGCCGGATGTGATGGTTTTAGATGTCATGCTGCCGGATATAGACGGGTATGAAGTGTGTAAACAGATCCGGGAGTTTTCCCACTGCCCTGTTTTGTTCCTTTCTTCAAAAAATGATGAACTGGATAAAATACTTGGACTGGCTGTCGGAGGCGATGATTACGTTACAAAACCGTTCAGTCCGAAAGAGATAGCATACAGGGTAAAAGCACAGTTACGCCGCGCAGAATACAGGCAAGCTCCAATCCGGGATTTTTCTGTTAAAATCGGCGAACTGATGATAGACACTGACGGCTGCAGGGTTGTGAAGAATGGAAAAGAAATCGGGCTGACTGCGCGGGAATTTGAGATTTTGCGGTATCTGGCGGAGAACTTGGGACGGGTGATCAGCCGGGAGCGCTTGTATGAAACGATCTGGGGCGAGGACAGCTTTGGGTGTGATAATACGATGATGGTGCATATCCGTCATCTTCGAGAAAAATTAGAGGAAAACCCTGCGGCGCCCAAATATATTATCACGATGAAAGGATTAGGCTATAAACTGGTGAATCCATATGAAAAATAAAAAGAATCCATTTTTACGAATCTTCATTTTCGTGGCAGTATTACTTCTCATCGCTGCCGCTGCCGCAATCGGCATGTTTTATTATTTTTTCGGAATCACTGAGCCGGAGGGCTTAAGCCTTGCTTCATGGCCGAATCGGTTTACGGATAATTTTTCCATATGGATGGGGAACGATAACGGCGAGATCAAGATAGAAGAAATAGGGCTTGAACGGCTGGATGAATATGGGCTGTGGCTTCAGGTCATTGATGAGACAGGGCAGGAAGTTTTCTCCCGCAACAAGCCCGAGAATTACCCGGCAAGATACTCTGCGTCTGAACTGATTTCACTTTCCGGGGGTGCTTATGAGCAGGGATATACAGTTTTTGTGAGCAGTTATGAAAGTCTTGAAGGAACATGGAGTTATTTGATCGGGTTTCCTTATGCCATAGGAAAACATATGCTTTATTACAACGGGGAGCATGTCGGACGGCTTTCGTTTTTGTTCCTCATGGGAATCTCCTTTATCTTGTGCTTCGTTTTTCTGTTCATGGTTTGGTATGGCTTCTGGCTTACCAGGCATCTTGGCAGGATCGCAAAAGGTATCGGGGATATTTCCCTGCGTTCCTATGTTCCGCTGACCGAAAAAGGAGTGTTTGGCGAAGTCTACGGGGCGATCAATCAGATGGATATAGAGCTCCGCAAGAGTGATAAGGTCCAGGAGGATACGGAACGGCTCCGCAGAGAATGGATTGTAAATATTACCCACGATCTAAAGACGCCGCTCTCACCCATTAAAGGCTATGCGGAGCTGCTTATGGGAACCCCTGCCCCTGATAAGGAAGCGGTACGGGAATACGGTGGGATTATTTTAAAAAGCGCGAATTACACAGAGAAAATGATGAATGACCTGAAGCTGACCTATCAGCTGGATTCAGGTGCAGTTCCATATCATCCGCAGACGGTACGCCTTGTCCGCTTCTTAAAAGAGCTGGTCATTGATATTGTAAATGACCCTGCTTTTGCAAACCGCAGGATTGGGTTTGAAAGCAATATACAGGAATGCCAGGTCAGTCTTGATATCGGCTTGTTCCGCCGTGCGGTGAATAACCTTATCATTAATGCTTTGACGCATAACCCGCCGGAAACAGAAGTGACCATCCGCATAGACTTTGGCGCAGAGAAGAAAGTGCTGATCTGTATTTCCGATAACGGGACAGGCATGAGTGAAAAGGAACAGTCGGAGCTTTTCAACCGGTATTACAGAGGGACAAACACGAAGGAGAAACCAGAAGGGAGCGGTCTTGGACTTGCGATTGCAAAGCAGATTATCACACTCCATGGCGGCAATATTGATGTCAGGAGCAGATTAGGTGAAGGAACATGTTTTACGATTATTCTTTCTTTGGGAAATCCATAACTTAAGAGAGATAAATTAAGGTTAACTTAAGATACAGAAAAGCACTGCCTAAGATAGATGATTTATGCTAAGAGCTAAGTCATCTATTTTTTATGCAGTAATGCATCCGCAGGAAACTTAGCCAGGCATGCATATCAGGCAGATACTGTCTTTGGCAAACCACTAGGAGGAAGATGGATATAAACTTATTATACGAGGAGGTTTTATATGGAATTACAGTTACAGGATTTAAGAAAACAGTACGGTGAGAAATGTGCCGTCAACAATGTGAGCGCTAATTTAGCGCCGGGGATATATGGGCTGCTTGGCGCAAACGGCGCAGGCAAGACGACGCTCATGCGGATGATATGCGGCGTTTTGAAACCAACTTCGGGTAGTATCTGCCTGAATGGAAAGACGGTGGAACAGTTAGGCGAGCAGTATTATACCCATTTGGGATATATGCCGCAGGATTTTGGCTTTTATCCGGATTTCACCGCCCGCGAATTTATGCTGTATATGGCGGCAGTGAAGGGCCTTGATAAAAAACTGGCAAAAAAACGGACAGAAAATCTGCTTCATATGGTCAATCTCTCTGATGTGGCGGATAAGAAGATCAAGTCCTACTCCGGCGGCATGAAGCAGCGTCTGGGGATTGCGCAGGCAGAACTGAACAGCCCGGCTATTCTGATACTGGATGAGCCTACGGCAGGGCTTGACCCAAAAGAAAGAGTACGTTTCCGCAATCTGATCTCTGATTTTGCAAAAGAAAAGATCGTGATTCTGTCCACACATATTGTTTCGGATGTTTCTTATATTGCGGATACCATATTGATGATGAAGGAGGGGCATTTTCTTCTGCAGGAGCCGATGAGTACGGTTACAGACAGTATCAGGGGCAAGGTATGGGAGCTTTTGGTTGATGAAAGGACGGCGGCAGAATACAGCAGGAAATTTTCTGTTGTGAATCTTCACCATGAAAACAATATGGTAAGGTTACGCATGATAGAGGAAACGGCGCCGGGGGAAGATGCACAGGCTGTGGAGCCGAGCCTGGAAGATTTATTTCTGTATCATTTTGGGGAAGAAGCTGAACAACAGGAGGAAAGGTAATATGTTGGTAAAATATGAGTTTTTGAAAATATTGCGTAAAAAATATACGTTAATCGTGATGGCGGTCAGTCTGGTTTTGACAGGATTCCTTTTCGGGTTGCCCATGATACAGTTCCAGATCTACAATCAGGACGGCGTGATAAAAGGGGCAAAGGGGATCGCGTATGAAAAGGAGCAGTTTGCAGATTTATCTGTCCCTTTATCCGAAGAATATGTTGCCGAAACAATCCGGGAAGTGCAGGGGTTGTTTGAAGATCCGGATAATGTCGGAACGGACGGAAACGAGCAATTCTTAGTCGGCGACGCCTATTGGAACGGAGTTGCGCCAAGGGAAAAACTGCTGAACCTGATTGCCGATACTTACAGCAGCCCAAATGACAGTTGGGGCTACAATCATCTTCCTGAGGTGGAGGTAAAAGAGGAAAACCCCTTTTACCAGGCGATGAAAGGGAAGATACAGACCCTGCTCGACAGTCCGTCCCGGGCATTGACCGATGAGCAAAAAGAGTATTGGGGAGGTATGGCTGACAAGGTAGGTATACCGCTGCAGTATGGATATCATGGGGGATGGGAGATCATTATAAGCAGCTTTGAGCTTCTGATGTTTGCATTGCTGGCCATCTGCATTGTGATTGCCCCTGTCTTTTCCGGCGAATACCAGGCGGGAACGGATGCGGTGATCTTGTCTGCAAAGTATGGGAAGACAAAGCTGACGACAGCAAAGATCGCAGCATCGCTTTTATTTGGAACGGCGGCATTTATCCTCCATGTTGTTGTGGCGTGCGGCCTGCCGCTTGCAGCGTTTGGGACAGATGGATGGAATCTGCCGCTTCAGATTGCAAATACCACAATCCCTTACCCATACACATTTTTACAGGCGGCGTTAATAAATATTGGCGTTATTTACCTGGTACTGCTTGCAATGATCGGGGTGACGCTTCTTTTGTCCGCAAAGATGAAAAGCCCGTATGCTGTGCTGATTATTCTTGTCCCGCTCCTGTTCATCCCTATGTTCTTAACGCCTAACGGAACCACAGGGGCATATAATCTGCTGCTATTTTTACTGCCCTACCGTTCGACAATGCCGGAATTTGGCAAATATATTTCGTATCAATTCGGCGGTATGGTTTTTGATGTACTCACCGTAAGGGCAGTACTCTATACTGTTTTAACTGTAATTATGTTGTCGTTAGCAAGGTTGGGATTTAAGAAACATCAGGTTGCGTAAGGAGGTAATGTATGAGAAAGAAAAAAAGAATGGTTATAGGCATTATGATAATTTTGGCGGCCATTGTCGTTGGCGTAACGGTGGTCAGCCAGTCCCCCAGATGGTCTGAAAAATCATTTAAGGCCATTGTCCAGGAAACTGTCACACAGCCGGATGGAGAGATTCGGCTGGTGATCGAACGGACAACAGAAGTCTACGGCAGTCCGGTCAATTCACTTGGCATTAGCGAAGATACAAAACTGCTTGGTAAAGATGGGGAAGAACTGTCAATTGATGATTTTCAACAAGGGAATGCAGTTACAGTAAAACTCAAGGATGCATTTACAGAAGAAACACCCTATTATTACCCGACCGTATATGAGATAAAAAAGATGGAATAGGGTTCATTGTTTATTTGTTGTGATTTGTGTAGTATAATCATCTTTAATCGCTGGCAGGGGATATTGGGGAAAGGGAGCAAAAATGGCCTACAAGATATTGATTATTGATGATGATACCGAACTTCTCAGGATGCTGAAGAAATATTTTGAGATAAAAAAGTATGAGATTATTACGGCAGAAAATGGAACAGAAGGGTTAAACAAGATAAAGCTTAAGCCGGATATCATACTTCTGGATGTAAATATGCCGGACATTGACGGGATAGAGGTATGCCGGATGATACGGGATAAAGTAACCTGCCCTGTTTTGTTCCTGACTGCACGGGTGGAAGAGCAGGACGTTGTGAACGGGCTTTCTTCGGGAGGCGACGACTATATTTTAAAGCCCTTTAGTCTCAGCTCTGACGCTTAAAAAAAAATTAATAAAAAAACCTCCCATTTTATGGGAAGATGCGCGATAATAGAAGTAACCAAACAACTATTTTTTCGCACCACCATAAAAGAGAGGAGGTTTTACTATGAAGCAAGAATAAAAATCAGAAGAAAAGAGGTTAGGGAACACCTGGAACAGTTGAACCTTGCATGTGAATTAGCCAAGCTAATCCGGCATTTTTTCCCAGATCTTTTACCCCTGTTAAAACAGATTCCAGATCCCAGAAACCAGAGCTATATTACCTATCCTGCTGTGTTACTTCTTATGACCCGTATCCTTTCTTCTCTATTTTACATCAGCAGTATGAGGAAAACAAGTGAAGAATTCAATTCCAGTGAAATGATCAAAAACATCTGGCATCTATCCGGGGAGGAACAGACCGTGGAGGAGCTTCCCTACTGGGAAACCATCAACCGGTATCTGGAAAAAGTAGATCCGGAAAAATTGCAGGACATCTTAAACCGCCTTTGCAGCAGGCTTCTTTGCAGCCGGGCTTTTGAAAATATGCGAATCAGGGGCAAGTACTGGCAGGTGATCATAGATGGAACGCAGCTTTGCAGCAGCCGGAGGGAACTGGATGGGAAAAGCCTGCACCGGACCCATAACAAGGGGACGGAAAAAGAGTATCAGGAGAACTATTATTATGTGCTGGAAGCAAAGCTGGTACTGCATCCGAAAATCCTGATCAGTATTCAGACGGAATTTGTGGATAATGAAGAGGGAAAAGAAATGGAGAAACAGGACTGTGAAAGGAAGGCCTGCTGGCGTTTAATGGAAAAGCTGAAAAAAGCGTTTCCAAGGTTGCCGATCTGCCTGTGCGGGGACAGTCTGTATGCCTGTGAAGGTTTCTTTGAGAGATGCAAAGGAAAAAACTGGCGGTATATCCTGCGGTATAAGGAGGGGAGCATCCCGAGCATTGGGGAAGAATACAGAGAACTGAAAGAAATGGAGAAGAATTACCAGGAGCGCGAAACACAGACTGGGAAGGAATGGTATGATTACGTGACAGATATAGATTATAAAGGACATCAGGTAAATCTGGCAGAGTATGGAGAAAGCGGGGAGCATATCTGCAAAAAGGGCAGGAAAAAGGGAAAAGCAGAAACGATCCGGAAAGAATTCTGGTTTCTCACAGATCTGCCAATCACCAGAAAAAATGTGGCAGGACTGGTGGAGCGCGGAAGGATGAGATGGAGAATCGAGAATGATGGGTTCAACGCGCAGAAAAGGCAGGGATACCATCTGGAACACCAGTACAGCAGGAATTATCAGGCACTGAAAAACCATTATTATCTGATCCAGATTGGGCACATGATCAGCCAGATCATGGAGGCTTGGGAAAAAATATGGAAAAAGGTAAAGCAGAGTAGGGAGCAAAAGCACAGGAGGATACTGGAATCCATGAAAGAGACTCCATTGAGAGAATACAAGGAAGAGATCGCTAAAAAGATACAAATACGGTTGATATAGAGGACCATGTGGAAAGGTGGTGAAGGAGCAGATAACAACAAAAGTTAAAAAAGCAGAATACAGGGATTTTATGGCTTAAATAAGATTGCGTTGATAAAGCAAAATGAGAAAATAAAATCCAATGTACTCTGAGAGTGTAAGTATAAATTTAAGCGTCAGAGCTGCTTTAGTCTGAAGGAACTTGACGCAAGGATTACGGCGCACCTGAAACGGGAGGTGCGCCGCAGAGAAAAGACAGAATGCTGCTTTTCGGGTGAATTAGCGATTGATTATAAGGCAAAGACCGTGCAGATCCATGCGGAATATCTGGAGCTTACAAAACTGGAATACGAAATCATTGAGTTCCTGGCCATGAATCCGGGAATGGTCTTTGATAAGGACAGGATCTATGAGAAGGTCTGCGGATATGACGCGGAGGGCGACAGCAGGGTGATTACAGAACTGATCCGCAGAATCCGAAAGAAATTCCGGCAATATACAGAAACGGAGTACATTGAAACCGTATGGGGGATGGGATACCGATGGACAAAATAAGAAATCTTTCCGTGAGAAAAACGATTCTTTTGTATATGGCGGCTGCTTTACTTGGAAGTTTTATCCTCTCGGCAGTCATTGTCAGGATTGCAGGACAGACGCAGAGGCAGGTCTGGTGGAAGTATGTGGATGAAGACGCATATTTTGAAGCTGTGGAAAAAGAAGGCCCTGATTATGTGGCGGATATTCCAAGGCCGGGCGCTTATGAGATGACACGGTCCGATTATTTTGTATCAGAGCTTTGTGATTTCTTACAGACGTATACGGTGCTGATCCTGTCCATGGCGGGAAGCTGCGGGGCGGTGTTCCTCTTTTACCGGAACAAGCTGAAAATGCCGATGGAAGAACTGGCGCAGGCTTCGCAGAAGATTGCCGGAAATCACCTGGACTTTCATATTGCCTATGAGAATCAGGATGAGATGGGCGTACTCTGTAAGGAGTTTGAGCGGATGCGGGAGGCGCTTGCCAGGAATAATCAGATCTTATGGAGAACGATTGAGGAGGAAAAGATGTTAAGGGCGGCTATCGCCCATGATATACGCGCTCCGCTGTCCGTTTTGAAAGGGTATCAGGAAATGTTGACGGAGTACCTACCGGGTGAAGATATCGATCTGGGACAGGCGATGGAGATGCTGTCAGAGAGCGGGCGCCAGATCGAGCGAATGGACGTGTTTGTAGAGACCATGCGGAAAATGAGCAGCCTGGAAAACCGGGAGCTGGTTCCGGGGGATATTTCTGCCGGGCAGTTGGAGAAAGATATCTGCTCAGAGCTTGCCATTCTGAAAAAGGAGTATGGGAAACAATGTCTGCTTAAAGTGCCGGAATCAGGGGAAGTATTCTGCGGAGATAAGGAAGTAATCCTGGAGGTTACGGAAAATCTGCTGTCAAATGCCTTCCGCTATGGGAAACAACAGATTGTGATCCTGGTAAAGACAGGATATTCTGAATTAAGCATTTGTGTTAGGGACGACGGCGGGGGCTTCCGGGAAGACGCGGAGAAAATTACGGAAGCATTCTACGGGCAGAATGTGAAGGACAGCTTAAAGCACGCGGGAATGGGCATGTATATCAGCAGGCTGTATTGTGAAAAGCATGGGGGAAGACTGGTTTTGGGAAATGATGAACAGGGAGGGGCTGTGGTGACAGCGATATTCCGTCGGATTGCGTAAGTGATCCGGCTTTTTTTCTTTTTATTGTCTTTCTGTTGATATTTCGCTTCTACAATAGAGCTATCAAGAATAAGGAGGCGGAATTATGTGGTCGATTTTGAAAAGAGAGGTAAGAAATTACATGAAAAATCCTCTGTTCTGGATTGGTATTGCAGTCGGTGTCTGGATGATATTCCAGGATACAGGCCCCTATCTGGATATCCATTATCTTAAGGAAGGGGAAACCATTGTGAATGACTATCCGGAAATGCATCGGGATGGGGATGTTTTTGACGGATATGTGCCGACAGAGAAGGAGCCACGGCGGAAAATGTGGGAGGAACGGATACGGGAAATCCTGGTTTCCGAATTTGAGATGGAGGATGCCAAGGCTCAGTCTGTGATTGACGAAATGAAAGGAATGGATATTGCAGAAGCGAGCAGACATCTGGAAGAATACGGTTTCTACGATGCACATTACGAGTATGTGAATACGGCCTATCACAAAGGAACCCGTGAAGAGATCAATGCTTTTATTGAAGGGAAATTGAAAAATAAGACATTTTCCTACTATTTTTCCAGAAAGTTTGCCGATTTTGCAGGGTTGTTCATGGGATTTTTTGCAACTGTTTTATTATCCATGCTATTTATGCAGGATACGAGGAGGAATACCTATGAGCTTCTCCATACAAAGCCTGTCAGCGCAGGAAAATACCTATCCGGGAAAGTGGGCGGCGGTTTCACGGTCTGTCTGATTATACTGGCAATTCTGAATCTGATATTCTTTGGTTTATGCCTTGTATCAGCGGGGGACAGCGGATTCACGGTGCGCCTGTCAGACTTTCTATTAGCAACCTGCCTATATATCCTGCCGAATATGCTGATGATTGTAAGTGTCTACAGTCTGGTTTCACTGTTATGTAAAAGTCCGCTGCCTGCGGTGCCGCTTTTGCTTCTCTACATCGTGTATTCCAATATGGGAAGCCGGAATGCGGAGGGCATTTATGGATATGACGGCAGACCGTTAGCGATTATGGTGCGGTTTCCGGGAGGGTTTTTTGATACGTCTCCGGCGCCGATGGCGGCGCTTGCCCTGACCTTCTGTGCAGATACCTATACCCAGGAAATTATCAGCAGACGGTCAGAAATCTGGCGGTTATGTCCAATGAAAAGGAGAGTTTGCGCTATTTACAGAAGGATGGCGATACAGGAAGTATTTCTGCTGTTTGTTGCAGCCGCCGGATATGGATTGTTTTTTCTGTTCCAGAATCCACGAACGGACAGAATGGGAACAGAAGGACCGGCAGGTGAGATAGGCCGGTTTCTCATCTATGTTGCGGCTGTCGCTGTTACTCTTGGATTCTGGGGGCTTTTATCGAATCTGCTTTCCTGCCTGTTCCGGAATATGTGGGTGGGGATCGGCGGCTGCCTGATACTGTGGCTGATTACGAATTCCAGTTTTGGCGACAAATATCTCGGAGTATGGAATCTGTTTTCCTATACATTCAGGGAGTTGGAAGACGGCGGCGATTTTCGCTGGATATATGGGAAAATGGTTTGTATTTGTATTGGAATCCTGGCAGCGGCGGCATTGCCTGGAATCATGAAGCGGCAAGACAGGTGATTATAGCCATAAATGTATTGTAAAGAAAAGAGGTTAGGATTATGGGAATTAAGATAGAGGATTTAACAGTCACATTTAAGAATAAGGTAACAGCGATCAATCATGCAAATTTGGAAATCCCCGAAGGTATCTTTGGGCTGTTGGGGGAAAACGGGGCAGGAAAAACAACGCTGATGCGGGTGCTTACGACGGTGTTATCGCCGACTGGCGGAACGGTAACGTTAGATGGTATGCTCTACAGTGAAGGGAATTATGAAAAAATACAGAAAAGAATTGGATATCTGCCCCAGGAGATTGACCTGTACCCGAGCCTGACCGTACAGGAATGCCTGGAATACATGGGAGACCTTTCCGGCATACCCAAAGAGACATGTAGGAAGCGCATCCAGTATTACCTTGAAAAAACAAGCCTGTCCGGGCATCGCAGAAAGAAGATGAAACAGTTATCAGGCGGCATGAAACGGAGGGTAGGTCTGATTCAGGCGCTTTTGCATGAGCCGGAATTTCTGATTGTCGATGAACCCACAACAGGCTTGGACCCGGAGGAGCGTATCCGTATCCGGAATCTTCTGGTTGATTTTTCGGAAGGACGTACGGTTTTATTTTCCACCCATGTGGTGGAAGACCTGACAGCGACCTGCAATCAGCTTGCAGTTATGAAAAAAGGGGAATTTCTTTATTCAGGAAATATGAGGGAACTGCTTAATCAGGCAAAAGGGCATGTCTGGATCTGCAAAACAAAAGATGAAGGGGAAGCGCGGGAACTGGAAAGAAGATATCATGTTTCATCAAAACAGTATGTGGGAGATGAATTGCACGTGAGATTGATAAGCGCCGCACCGCCCCGGACGAAATGCAGCCCCTGTGAGGCAACGCTTGAGGATGCTTATATTTATATCGCAAATAAGGAACCGTAATTGTAATAAGAATATGCGTATTGCGAAATGCGCATAATAATGTTATTATTATGTACAAAGGAGGTGCGTTTAAATGCCAGTAATTAAACCAATTACGGAACTTAGAGATACAAACGCGATATCTGAAATTTGTCATAAGCAGCAGCAGCCGGTGTTTATTACAAAAAATGGGTATGGAGATTTGGTGGTCATGAGCATAGAAGCTTATGATGAATTGATTAACATGAACAGAATTGACAAATCAATTCTGGAGGCGGAGCAGGAGGTGTCAAAAGGGGCAGAACTGTTAGATGCAAGAGAGGCCCTAAGTGAATTGAGGAGGAAACATTTTGGATAAATATACTGTTAAGATGTTTCCGCAGGCTTATCGTGATATAGACAAAATCTATGAACAGACACTTCTTAATGATAATTACGGTGACAATGCATTAAGGCTGGCACAACGGCTTGAAGATGCGATTTTCAGCTTAGAAGAGCAGCCTTATCGTGGAGCGGAACGTAAATATGGGTTCTATGCTCATAAAGAATATCGTCAGTTATTTGTTTCTGGTTACATTATTATCTATGAAGTATTGGATGCTGAAAAAATAGTTGCTGTGCTCACAGTTAAATATAGCGGAAGTGAATTTTAACCTTTCGCTATATTTTTTCTATGGGAATTTCAATCTGGACAACGGCGTCCTCCGTCCGGCCGATCACATTTTCATTGATGATGACCTCATAGGAAAACCCGGATAATATAAATCCGTTTTCACTGGTAAAATCAAATATTTTCTGGTAGCATGTGATTGCGTTTTCGGGAGACTCCTGATAGAACGCTCTTATATATCTTCCGGCGGGCTGTATATGCAGCCCCTTTTTCTTTATGGGAAAAGGGATCTCAATAAAAAGGCTGGAATAACCTTCATAATTTCCACGGCGCAGGCTTTCCACGGCGATCATGGTTCCATAAGAGGCATCATGCAGACGGCGGAGTTGATATTTCTTTGTTTCCCCAATGATCATTTCCACCAGTTTGTCAAATGGGGTATCTATCTCAATATCTACCGTGACCAGGCAGCGTTCTTTTTTCTCTACCAGGCTGATCTCGGATAAATCCATGGTCTTAAGTGTCTGCATATTCTGGCAGTGATAAGACAAGGTTTTCCTGACTGCTTTCAGATGCGCGATTTGTTGATCTACGTCTTCTATCTTTTCCAGCAGGAGCTGTTCCATACTGGCAGCGGAACGATTCTGCATAAATATCCGTATTTCCTCCGTCGAGACATTTAATTCCCGCAGAAGCAGGATAGTTTCCAATACAGAACTCTGGTGATAATTATAATACCGGTATCCGTTTGCCGGATCGATTGCCGCCGGATGGAAGAGCCCGATCTCATCATACCACATCAGAGTCTTTTTATTAATGCCATGCAGTGCCGCAAATTGGCCGATAGTAAGCAGTTTACTCCTCTTATCCATTTTTTCATTCTCCCTATTGACCGTACAGTTTCTGTATGGATTATTATAGGGCATATAGCAGAGAAAAGCAAGAGGAGGAGTACTATGAAAACGAACAAGATGAAGATTTGGATTGGCTGTGGGATTTTTTGTGTCTTGAGTTTGTTTCTATCGACATGGTATGCGGTTACATTCAATGATTCCCGCCTGGTAGTTCCCATGGATTTTAAAGATTATGTATTTCGCGCAAAAGATCTGCCGATGATTCTTTCGATTTTTCTCATTTGCATTTATGTAATCTCTCTGTTTGTCATGCTTTTTGTCTATGCGGGTGAAAAGCAGAGACAGGTGGAAGAAACAGGCGTCACGCGCAAGGTCAATCCAAAGTGGGGCTGGTTAGGAGTACTGGGGTTTTTGGGTTTTGCTGGTTTCTTTACATACTCTGCGGATGGCTCTGTCTTTCCATTTGCCTTTTTCCTTTTCTTTGGCTTCTTTGGTTTTTATTATGAGGGAAGGATGTCAGGAACATTTATGGATGAGCGCTTCCGCGAGAATATGGTTCGCGCTAGGCTGAAAGCATATAGAATTTCGTTTTCTATCATGCTTGTTGCACTGATCATTCTCTGTCAGGGAAAACTTTTTGGAAGTCTTGAATATACTCTGATTGCTACAATTATCACCCTTTCCGTTGCGTTAGCTCTGGGGATTTTCCTCTCTGAATATTTGCTGTACAGGTATGACCATGACGACCTGGCAGATGAAAGTGAGGAATAAGATATGGCAGAATTTGAATGCAGATTAAAAAAATACCGGCAAATGAAAGACCTGACGCAAGGGCAGCTGGCGGAAAAAGTAGGCGTGCGCCGGGAAACCATCATGCGCCTGGAAAAAGCGCAGTATAACCCGTCTTTGAAGCTGGCGGTTGATATTTCCAGGGTTGTAGAAGCTCCGATTGAAGAAATTTTTATTTTTGAATAAAAATCTGTCCGCTGTAACATTTCGCGGACATTTTTTTGTTAAAATATAATGAATGGCAAAATAATGTCGTAAAGGAGAATGGACATGAAGAAAATTTTACTGGTAGAGGACGACGCCCTTTTAAATAAAACGCTGACTTATAACCTGATTTCGGAGGGTTACGATACGGTATCGGCTCTGAATGCAGATACAGCTACCGAAGCTTTAGCCCGGACGGAATTTGACCTGGTGCTTCTGGACATCAACCTGCCGGACGGTAATGGCTATGACCTGTGCAGGCTCATAAAGCCAGAGAGTCCGGATACGCTGGTGATTTTTCTGACTGCCAATGACCAGGAGAGCGACCAGATACGGGGGTATAAAGCCGGGGCGGTAGATTATATCACCAAGCCCTTTTCCATTGAGGCGCTGCTTCGGAAGATACGGGCAATGTTCGCCATGCTGGAACACCGGGGGGTTACTAAGGATTTTTATGACGATGGCAGGCTGTTTCTGGATTTTTCTGAACAATCTGCTGCACTCAATGGAAAGTCCCTTACCCTTTCTCCCATGGAGTATAAGATGCTGTATCTGTTCTGCAAGAATCCGAAACAGATCCTCACTAGGCAGCGGCTTTTAGAAAGACTGTGGGACGCAGAGGAAAATTATGTGGATGAACACACCCTGACAACCTCCATCAGCCGGATCCGGGGCAAGATTGAGGCAGAGGGCGACACGTATATTAAGACGATTTACGGAATGGGATATCAGTGGATGGGAGGCGAGAGAAAATGAATCTGGGGCGGATCTCGGTAAAAAGGACATTTCTTTTGCTCTGCGGGGGTATGACAGCTTCCATGCTGTCGGTCTGTGCAGTTCTCTTTGTCATGACAGGCGAAAGATGGGTGCTGACAGCCGGTATCCTGTTAACAGCCTGTGCCGTCATCTGGCAGTTCCTTCTGATGTTGTTTTTCAGTAAACGGCTTTCTGTCTTTACAGGAGAGCTGTGCCGGGTAATGGACCGGATGATAAGCGGGAGCGAAGAGCCTGTGCAAGTGACAGACAGTGAAACACTCTTTGCCCGTATCAGTTACCGCCTGTCGCGATTGTACGGTATCATGCAGGAGAACCGGCGGAAAGTAGATGTGGAACGCCAGGAGCTACAGATGCTGGTGTCAGACATTTCCCATCAGGTGAAGACACCGGTAAGCAACCTGAAGATGGTGACGGACACGCTGCTTACCAGGCCGGTCCCAGAAGAAGCGCGGCGGGAGTTCCTTAAGGGCATCCGCAGCCAGACAGACAAGCTGGAATTTCTCTTTCAGGCTCTTGTGAAGACTTCACGGCTGGAAACCGGGGCAATCCGGTTAGAAAAGAAAGAGGCTCCGCTGATCGATACGCTGGCGGTTGCCTGCAGCGGTGTTGTATATGAAGCGGAGAAAAAGGACATTTCCGTGACGGTGGACTGTCCGGATGGCCTTCGCCTTTCCCATGACAGCAAGTGGACGGCGGAGGCTTTATTCAATCTGCTGGATAACGCGGTAAAATATACTCCGAGGGGAGGGGCAATCCGAATTTCAGCGGAACAATGGGAAATGTATGTGAAGCTTAATGTATCCGATACCGGTAAAGGTATCCCGGAGAGTAATCAGGCGTCTATCTTCCGGCGTTTCTACCGGGAGGAGGAAGTGCACGAAGAACAAGGGGTAGGCATCGGCCTTTATCTGGCACGTGAGATTGTCACAAAGCAGGGCGGTTACATGAAAGTAACTTCGGAAGTCGGCAGGGGATCGACGTTTTCGGTTTTTCTTCCCAGCAGAGCATAGAAATTTTTTTGTCGCTGTAACATTTCGCGGACATTTGGGTTTTACAATGTCCTTATCAACAGGAAAAGTAGTAAGGAGGTGGCCGGCTATGACATGGCCTTTTGATAATGACACCAGCGTTATTATTAAAAAATTAGCGTCTGCTCAATTAAAGAAAGAGCGTTTGAAGAAAATTTTTACGATTATTGCAATTTCATTAGCAACATTTTTGATGGCATCCGTATTGCTTCTGGTTTCTGGAATTATTACAGTGAACCAAAATGGAGGCAATAACATAACAGGGTCTTATCATGCTCTTATTTCCGGCATAGAAAAAGAACAATATCAAGAATTGTCTGATGATGTGCGAGTGGATTTATGCGGATTCACAGCTTCTATTGGCAGTGTTAAATCTGGAAATGATCGTCTTAATATTTCATATTCCAACAATGATGCACTTACATTAAATGGGCTGTCTGTTGACCAGGGGAAAATGCCAGAGAAAGAGAATGAAATACTGATTGAACAAGAGTATTTAATTCGACAGAAGATAAATGCAAAAATTGGAGATACCATTCTATTGCCAGATCCAAACAACGCCCAGGAAAAATCCTTTATTATAACAGGATACTTGAAAACAGGGGCGAAAGGCACTGACCGTTCATTATATGGGGCTATGGTTTCTGAAGAATACTTTTTAGAAATGGATGGATGGAATCACTTTTCACCGGCAGTAATGCTTCGTGTAAATTTAGATGCAAAGACGAACTCTGGGGATGTAAAAAACTTAATATCAGAGATAGCGGCTGATGCAGGCTGTAAAGCGGATCCTTCTTATAATGAAGCGTATTTGAATCTTAGCCAGCCTTCGGTATCGATGGTTCTGGCGGCTGTTGCCGGGCTGGTTGTTATCGTAATCGCTGGTATTTTGGTAATATACAACATTTTCTATATTTCCATTATCAATTCAATTAAAGAATATGGACAGCTTCGCACAATAGGGATGACAGCAAAACAGATTCAAAGACTTGTTCTTAGGGAGGGAACTTTGCTGATGTTACCTGCAATACCTATTGGACTAATTGCGGGAATTGTAGTGGCTTATATTTTAATTCCACATGGATTTGGGCTATGGAATGTACTATGGATATGCCCAATTGTTGTTGTGTTAACCTATGCCACTGTACGCCTGTCCATCAAAAAACCTGCTAAAATAGCAGCGACCGTTTCACCCATAGAGGCTTCACGCTATGAACAAAATAAGTTGCCTAAATGTAAACATAGGCAGCACAAACTAACGCCGGGGTCTTTGGCAGTAAATCAAGTTTTGCGTTATAAGAAAAAGAATATACTGACAGTCGCCTCTCTTGTCTTGACTGGCGTTCTGCTGTCAGGTTTATCCTCTGTCCTTTCTTCTATCAATGCAAAAGATATGTCTTTATCTGGATTTGCAAGAGGACAGTTCGTTTTAAAAATCTCAAATCAGGAGCTAATGGAAAATCCTTTAGAGATTTTGCAGGAATCAAGTCCTTTTACGGAGAAAGTAGAAAAAGAACTCTCGCAATTATCAGGTGTGCAAAAGATTATGAATGATCAGCATCTCCCAGTCTCCTATGATCTGCAGGCTCTGGAATCAGATGCTGAAATTGTAGGATTTGAGAAAGCAGATATGACTTTGCTGCAAAGCTGTCTCTTAAATGGAAAAATATCAGATTATGAGCAAATGGCATCTAAGAATCAGATGGTGATTGGCAGGCCGGGTGACTTTGAGAAGTATTTTGGTATTCATCCAGAGGCTGGCTTGTCTGTAACGCTGAAGATTTTTGATGGGCAGCATACGGAGAACCTGGAATTTGAGATTGCGGCAGTTCTTGACGAAAGTAAGATTGGAAATAATGGCGATAAAATAGATATGCTGTTATTGCCGGTTGATTCCATGCAAAAAATCGCACACAACAATTTAACATATCAGTATGTGATTCGTGTAGAGGATTCTTTTGGACAGCAGGCAGAAAATGAAATAGACCAAATTGTATCAGATAACCCGCGGCTGAGTGTGGATTCACTTTCTGCTGCGATTGCCCAGAATGAAAACTTCCTGCAGGGAACACAGTTAGCCCTTGCAATAGCCATTGTTTTAATTGGTTGTTTTTCTGTGATGAATTTGTTAAATACAATTTTGACGGGAATTATCGTAAGGCGCAAGGAATTTTCTCTCATGCGTTCAGTGGGAATGTCTCAAAAACAATTATCCGTGATGGTTCATAAAGAGGGATTGATCGTAGTCGGCATGGGACTTGTATTATCTGTGATAATTGGTGGAGGAATTGGATATGTTCTTTGCTCATTTTTGAAAAACAACCTAATGAGCTATTTGAATTATCAATTTCCATTGTGTATTACAATCTTGTATTGTGCGATTGTTATTTTATGTAGTGTGCTGATTACAACAGGCGCCTTAAAGCAGCAAAGCAAGTTATCAATGATGGAAGCTCTGCGATAAGTGTATTTTTTTGCTGCTGTAACATTTCGCGGACATTTGAGTTTTACAATGTCCTTATTAACAGGAAAAGGAGTATTTGATTATGAATGTATTACAAACAATCGACCTGAAAAAGTATTATGGCAGCGAGCCCAATATCACCCGCGCCCTGGACGGCGTCAGCCTGTCTGTGAAACAGGGGGAGTTTGTGGCGGTGGTAGGGACCTCCGGAAGCGGCAAATCCACCCTGCTCCACATGATGGGCGGGCTGGATACGCCTACCTCCGGAAGTGTCATTGTCCGCGGGGACGAGCTGGCGAAAAAGAATGATGAGGAGCTGACCATCTTCCGCCGCCGCAACATCGGCTTTATCTTCCAAAACTATAACCTTGTCCCGATCCTGAATGTCTATGAAAATATTGTCCTGCCTGTGGAACTGGACGGTGACACGGCAGATGAGAAATTCATGGATGAGATTGTGGAGATGCTTGCATTGGAAGATAAGCTTAATAATATGCCGAACAATCTCTCTGGCGGGCAGCAGCAGCGTGTCGCTATCGCACGTGCCCTGATTACCAAACCAGCTATCATTTTAGCTGACGAGCCGACCGGCAATCTGGATTCCAGGACCAGCGCCGATGTGCTGGGGCTTCTGAAACGCACCAGCATGGAGTTCAACCAGACAATTGTGATGATCACCCACAACAACGAGATAGCCCAGCTTGCCGACCGCATAGTCCGAATTGAGGATGGTAGGATTGTTGGAGGGGGAAGGCAAGCGCGAAGCGCTTTAAAAATGCCTTCCGACGACTTGCCCTCGAACGCTAGTGAGGGGGCGCAGCCTTGTAAAGGAGGAAGGCAGGCGCGACGCGATTTAGGAAAGCCTTCTGACGAAATGCTGCCAGGAACCGGAAAGAGGGCGCTGCCTCGCAGGGGAGGTGGCAGATCATGACATGGCCTTTTGAAAACGATACCAGCTCTGTTGTAAAGAAACTGGCAAACAGGAGCATGAGGGCAGATAAGAGAAGCAGGCTGCTTTTGCTCTTTACGATTGCGCTTTCTGTCTGCATGGTCTTTTCCATTATTTTGATTTCGTCAGGCTTACAGGAAAAATATAAAAATACCCAGAGAAACAAAGCGCAGATTGGCATTTTGGGAATTACAGACGAGCAGTCGGAGCGGCTGCTTGAAAAGGAAGATGTTTTATGGATTGGCGAGTACTCTGCAATCGGCCTGTTTTATGTAGATAGCAAGACCATCACGGTTGCATATGGGAACCAGGATTATTTCCTGCATCAGGAAGAAAAGACTTTGCAGGGGAATACTCCGCAAAAAGTGAATGAGATCATGCTGCCGCAAAATTATATAGATTATCTGGGAAAATCTTATCAGGCAGGCGATACGGTTTCGCTTGACCTGACCGGAACTGGTCAGGAGGCAGAATATATACTTTCGGGCATCCTGAATGATACAAAAGAGAGCGACGGATATTTCATCTATGTAAATAAAGAACTTGCGCGCAGTTTATCAGAAGATATGTTTCAGGTAACCGCATATACAAGACTGAATACGAAAGCCATAAGCTCAGGGGCAATTCTTGACTTTGCCGAAGAGGTCATACAGGATACGGGCATTGTAAAAGAACAGATCAACCTTACAGAATATTTTGCGGTTATGTCGGGGGCAATAAAATCCGGGATTCCCATTCCGGTCCCGGTTCTGGCCGCGCTGACGGCGGTTCTGGCCGCGACGATTGTTTATGGTGTTTTTTATACAAAGATTGTAAAGAATGTTCAAATGTTCGGACGGCTGCGGACGATTGGAATGACAAAAAAGCAGATGAAAAGGATGGCAGGGAAAGAGGGGCGTTTGTATGCCCTGATGGGGATCCCGATGGGGCTTGTATTTGGCATTCTGATCGGGTTTGCCGGCTGTCCCGATGGATTTCGTGTGAAAACGGCAGTTCTTTATGCCGTTCTGGTTGCGGCGGCAGCTTTTCTGACCGTGAATATTGCGATATTTAAGCCTGTACGGGTGGCAATGCATACGTCCCCGGTAGAGGGTACGAGGTATCTTGCGTATACAGGGAAGGTCAAGAACAGCCGGGGGCTGCACCGGAGATTTACACCGTTCAATTTAGCCAAAATGAATATACAGAGGAATCGAAAAAAAGCAGTTTTGACACTTTTCATGCTTGGAATGAGTGGGGCGTTTCTGCTGGTTACCTCCACGGCTGCCGGTTCGGTTGATCCGGAAAAACAGGCGAACTTCAAGTACTATCCCTATGGGAACATCCTGATACAGATAAAAAATACGGTGGGAAGTTCGTTTGATAAGGAGTCGGAGCCATACGGAAGCTCAAAGCTGCAGCTGGAGGGAAATCCGCTGAAAAGCCAGACGTTGCTTCAGGAATTGGAAGAAATAGATGGAATAGAGAAAATTACGGAATGCGATTGTATCCATATGACCATAACATTTCCGGGCGGAAGCGGGTCAATTACAAGCATTACCGACTTTTTCCCGACCTTAAACCGGGAACAGGTAGAAGAGAAGCAGACCGTTTTATCTGACGGAACGGCAGATTATGATGATATGGCTGCAAGAAACGGAATATTAGCGGAAGAAGAAACGGCTAAAGTTGGAGATACCTTAAAAATCGAGGGAAGGGCTTCAGACGGCAGCAGCTTTGATATAGAAGCTGTCGTAGTCGGGACATACAACAGGGCCGATCTGATGGAAGACAGCCCGGTTGTACCGGGAAGCCCTTATTTTATCATGACGTATGATACGGCAAAAAAACTGACCGGGATCACAGAGCAGACAGGCATCCTCGCCGTGAAAGCTTCCGACGGATATTTTCAGGAGGTTCTGGATGCAGTCCGCAAGATAGCGGACAGGAACGGGACAATAGAGGTAAATGCGGTTGAGCAGACGATTGCCAACATTCAGTACAGATATCATTCGTCTATCAGGGCGATGTATATGATTTCAGCCATTTTATTTATCTTTGGAAGTATCAGCCTGATGAACATGTTTCTGGTTGATTTCCAGAGCAGAAAATGTGAATTTGGTCTGTTTGAGGTTGTGGGAACAACGAAGAACCAGCTAAATAAAATGCTGGACAGAGAAATTGGGATCTATCTTGGCGGTTCGTTGGCAATATCCCTTATTTGCGGCAGCATTTTAAGCGTCATTGTATGCAGACAGCTGGATATGATGAACCACTGCATTACTCTGAAACTGCCATGGATATTCCTGCTGGCCCTGGCAGCTGTGTTGGCGGTCATATATTTGACTTTTTCTGTATATGCCAGGTCAGAATTAAAGAAAACAAGTATACTGTCTGCGATTAGGGAAGATTGAAAAAAGGAGATGGAGATCATGACGTGGCCTTTTGAGAACGACACCAGCGCCATTACAAAAAAGCTGGCAAAAAAAAGCATGAGAAGCGAGAAACGCCGGAACCGGATGGTGATCATCGCGGTCGCTCTGGCGGCGTTCCTGATCTGCTTTGCGGGAACTGCGTCTGTTTCTCTGGCACAAATACAGCGTAATCAGGTAGCAGATACGTATGAGGCGGTCTGGCAGGGGATTGACGAAGCGGATCTTGAAATCCTGAAAGAACAGCCGGAATTTGCCCGCGTGGGCGGCTACTATCTGCTTGACCAGGAACCCTCCAGACAAGGGTATACAGCGTCCTATGTGTATATGGACAGGGAAATGATGGATACTGCCCGTGGCCAGATGAGGCTGCTAGAGGGCCGGGTTCCTGAAAAAGCAAACGAAGTTGCTGTAAGTAAATACTTCCTTTCCACCTATGGAGATAATGCTAAGGTTGGGGACACGGTGACCTTAGATACAGAGAGTTTTCATGGCGGTTATACCGTTACCGGAATTATGGACAGCGCAGGCGAAAAGGAGATGAATACCTGTCCTTTTGTCCTGTCAAAGGCTGCATTGACAGAATGGGCAGGATTCGACCCTGCGGGATATCGTGCATATGTGCATTTTGAGAATGACACGAAACTGGATGAGGCGGTCATGACGGCTTCCTGCCGCGAGATTACGGAAAAATACGGGCTGCCGCCTGTGGGAATGAACAACAGATATTTTACTTATTATAAAAGAACCATAGATTTTACGGTCGTCGGCGGTATCGCATTGCTCGTCCTGATTGGCGGGTATGTGGTAATCCAGAGCATTTTCCGTATCTCCGTCAACGACAAAATACAAAGCTTCGGGCAGCTTCGGATGATTGGCGCAACGAGGAAGCAGATCAAACAGATCGTGAAGTGCGAGGGGAGAAGGCTTGGCAGTATCGGGACTCTGATTGGAACAGTGTTGGGAGTGTCTGGCAGCTTTCTCCTATTTCCGAAAGGATTTCACGCCCTGTATTATGCGATAGCCGCTGTTTTAGCGGCAGTAATCTGTTGGTTTATGGTGTTCGTCTCCATCCGCAGGCCGATGAAAATAGCTTCCGGCATTTCTCCCGTGGAGGCAGTCCGGTTTTCGCCGGAGCCAGACGCCGTACACAGGCGGAGGAAACACATCAGGCTTAATCCCGTTTCCATGGGAATCGCAAACTTCATGCGCGACCGTAAAAAGACAACCGCGATTGTGGCTTCTTTAAGTTTAGGCGGCATTTGTCTGTTGGTCATTGCTTCTGCTCTTTTGACAAGATCGCCCAAGCAGTATGCGCGGCAATTTTTTCCTGACGGGGATTATGAACTTTATCTGGATTCCGAAAAATCTGAAATTGAACTTATGACCAAGGGAAATCCGTTCGATGCCCGGTTGAAAGAAGAAATAATGTCCATTGACGGAGTGACAGATGTTGTTGAAAAACGGGAAGCTTTTCTAGGGAAGGTTGCTGTTTCGGACGATGAGCCTGTTGCCAGTATGTGTGATATTTTGGATGAGGAAAACGAACAGGAGGCAGAATGGGCTTTGGTCAAAGGCAGTATGCCGACGGATAAGGATGAAATCTTAATAGCTGAAAGTGTATATAAATACCTCGAACGATCCGCAGATATCAAGATCGGTCAGACGTTGGAACTTACTGTGGAACAGAAGACCGTTCCTGTTACTTTAGCAGGTACTTTTGATACAAAGAAGGTTACAAACGGGCATGGTAGCCTGGCGATGGATTCTACGCAGGTTTTTCTCACCAGAGACCTTGCACAGGGATTATTCCCTGAAGTTGAGAATTTTGATTATTCGTGGAATATTGTAAGCGATCCCCAAAAAGCGCAGAGTGTAGAAGCGGGTTTAAGAAATGTGATTGCAAACCATACAGACATTTCATTATGGACCTTTGCTGAAAGTCTGGAGTATGAGGAAACACAAAGCAGGATCATGTTCGGCAGTATGCAGGTGCTTTCGTGGCTGGTATTCCTGTTTGGCGTGATCAACCTCATAAACACGACCCTTTCAAACCAGATATCCAGAAAACGGGAAAACAGTATTTTGCACTCCATTGGCCTGACTGGAAAACAGCTATGTAAAATGAACATCTGCGAGAGCCTGTGTTATGCGCTCTTTACAGCATTGGCAGTCTTGCTTGCGGGGCTTCCGATTGCCGTTGTAGTTTCCAGGGAAATAAGCAAAATAGCCTTTGCGGGAAAGATTGTGCCATATCAATTCCCGGTTTTGGAAATGGGGCTGTTCCTGCTGGCGCTGTTCGCGGTGGAACTGCTCCTGTCTGTCTGGATGGTACGCAGGCAGAAAAAGGAGTCCCTGATTGAACAGATGCGGGCGCTTTCGTAATTCACATTCCACAGCATTCAGAAAGCATTTCACAGCAATTCGATTGTTTTGGCGTTTCAGGCAGACTATAATAAAATGTCTGCCTATAGCAATGGCAAATTCTATTTGATTTTGCCATCGGCTGTTGTGTACGGGGAGGTGGCACATTGATTCACATTGCAATCTGTGATGATGAAAAATATATGTCCGATCATATAAAAACTTTGGTCTCCGAATTTTTCCGTAAAAAGAACAGGGAGGTTTGCCTACGGACATTTTCAAGCGGCGAAGAGCTGTTAAGCGGCGGCGGGCAGATAGACATCTGTTTTCTGGATATCCAGATGAAGGGTATGGATGGCATGGAAACCGCAAGGAGACTGAGGGCAGATAAATTCCAAGGATTCCTGATCTTTATCACGGTACTGAAAGAGATGGTGTTTTCGTCTTTCGAAGTGCAGGCGTACGATTACCTGCTCAAACCGGTGGAAGAAAAACAGTTTGAGAAAACCATGGAACGCCTTTATGCTTCCATGTGCAGTGCCGGTGAAGACAGTATGCTTATACAAAAGGGGTATGAGGGACGCATCGTCCAAAAAGATGAGATTATTTTCTGTGAGATCATAGACCGGAAAATATATCTGAATCTGACATCCGGCGAGGTTCTTGATTATTATGAGCAGATTGAGAATCTGGAAACGAAACTGGGCAGCCATTTTTTTCGGTGTCACAGGAGTTATCTCATCAATTTGAGACATTTAAAAGGATATAAAAACGGGGTTGCATATATGGATAACGGCAGAGAGGTTCCTGTATCACGGCTGCGGAGCAAAGAGTTTTCCGGTGTTATTCTGCAGTATATGAAAAATAGGTAAGTTGTGTATAGCTATGAAGGTATGGGATGGATACAGAAGTTATACATATGGGGGCAGGTAAAATGGCTGAGTATTTAGTGCCTGCTGATTAAACTTGAAATGCTTGATTTTACTGACTTTTCTGGATATTTGGTATATAATATTTGCAAGGTAATGCAGATTAATCGTTCATTTTTCGTGCAGATAACCTTAGAAATATACAAGCAAGGAGTCCGATATATGTACAAATATCTTGATAAGTTACAACATTCATTCCTCGATTTTAATCAGCCATTAGGAATGCATATGAATCCCGAAAACAGATGGGTGCGTTTGGCAGAACAAATCCCATGGGATGTTTTTGAATCAAAATATGCTAAAAGAAACTCTGTTTCTCAGACCGCGAACTTGTGGAACAGATTACAGAGAATCCATATCTGCAATACTTCATAGGGCTTCCGGGTTATCAGGAAGAACCACCGTTTGATGCAAGTACCCTTGTCCTTTTCCGGAAACGTTTGTCTCCTGAGATCATTATGGAAGCCAATGACTATATTTTGAATCAGGATGATGATAAGAAGGATCCTCCGTCAGAGGATTCTTCTGAAAAGAGGGATTATGAAAAGGACCAGGAAGATGCAGGCAATGAGGGGACATTGATCATAGATGCCACCTGTGCACCAGCTAACATCCGATATCCCCAGGATGTATCCCTTTTAAATGAAGCAAGAGAAAAACTGGAGATGATCATTTATCGGTTTTGTAAATCCTATGGACTGCCGCTGCCAAGACGTTACCGTAGAAAAGCCCGGAAAGAATATCTGTCTTTTGCGAAAGGAAAGAAACATTCCAAAAAGCAGGTGCGAAAGGCGGTAAAGAAACAGCTGTCCTATGTCCGGAGGGATCTTGGATATCTGGAGAAATTCATGGAAGAGGGCTATGCGCCAGTAAAAAAGGAGATTCCGTTTTTGCTGACGATTATGAAACTGTATGAGCAACAGTTGTACATGTATGAGAACAAAACGCATACGGTCGAACACCGCATTGTAAGTATCAGCCAGCCGTGGCTGCGTCCGATCGTAAGGGGGAAAGCGAAAGCCTCGGTAGAATTTGGGGCGAAACTGGACTTAAGCATAGATGAAAAAGGGTATAGCCGGATTGAGCAGATCTCATTTGAAGCATACAATGAAAGTGTTTACCTTCAGGAAGCGGTCAAGAGATACTATAACCGGACAGGACATTATCCGGAACGGATACTGGCAGATCAGATCTACCGGACGAGAGAAAACCGAAGGTTTTGTAAAAGCAAAGGGATTCGGATGTCAGGTCCAAAGCTGGGAAGGCCAGGGAAGCAAAAACAGACAAAGATAGAGAAGAAACAGGAATATCAAGACAATACGGACCGGATTGAAGCGGAGCGGGAATTCAGTGTTGAAAAACATAGTTATGGATTAGGATTAATAGTAAGCAAACTGGAGGAAACACAACTCACCTCAATAGCGTTATCGGTACTTACAGCGAATCTCTTCAAAATGCAGAGGAGGATTCTCTGCGCCCTGTTGAGTCTCTTAGAAGGCTTCCCCGAAGAGATTTCGGGGAAGTTGGTAATGGTGACTTAATCAGCAGGCACTATTTAGATTTTTTTAATGTATATGTCATGGGTGTCATTGAGATGGCTTTCCAGCTATATTTTTTGGGAAAAATTTTGAAAAAGAAAATATCGCTGCCTTTTTACTTCCTTTTTGCAGTCTGTGCGGTGATTGTCTGCGATTTTGTCCCGACTAGCACGATCACAGGCTTTGCGGCGCTTGTCTTTCTGCTTACGGCATGCGGGATTTTGGTGTGCCATGCGGATGTTAAGTCATCCATTCTGTATGCGGCCCTGGCGGTTGAAATCATGCTGCTCTGTTACGGAATTGTGAAATCCATACTGGCTCTTTTACGCCCATGGATGCCTGTGGTTTTCCGTGATATGGACGGTATTGCGGTTATGCTGGTCAGTGAGGCGGCTTCACTGGCGCTGTCCGGTTTTTGTTATTATATGGTGTATCGTTATTTTTCCTGCTATTCTGCGGCGGAGATGCAGCAGATGTTTTTGGTTATCATTCCAATACTGATGATATTTATTATGAGTGAGTATATCAATACGGTTGAATTTGAATGTCAGTTTGAAGTTTTAGCGGAGGGCGGGCCTTCCGGAGACCTGTTCAGCCACTGGCATCTGCTTGTTATACATCTTCTGGGGCTTTTAAGCCTGTTCTGCATCCTGTTCTCTTATAAGAAACTGCAGCAAAACTTCCGTCTCAACACAAAAATTTCACTGCTGGAGCAGGAGGAACATACCCTGAACCAGTATGTGGAGGAAGCGAAGACCCGCTATGACAGGACAAAGTCCTTCCGCCATGATATCCGAAACCATATCGCAGTGATAAAAGACCTTTTAGAGAGCGGGAAATTTAAAGAAGCTGTAAGCTATATTGAGGATATGGACCATATGGCCGAAAAAATGTCATTTCCCTGCAGCACCAATAACCCTGTAGTGGATATCTTAATGGGAAACAAACTGGGGATTGCAGAAAGCATGGGAATCCGCGTGAACTGTTCCCTTCTCCTGCCATACCCCTGCGGCCTTAAAGACATGGATATCTGCATTGTCCTGTCGAATGCGTTGGATAATGCAATCCAGGCATGTAAAAATATGGATGGGTATATCCATGTGTCCGGGCGTATGCAGGGAGATTTTCTCATGATGGAAGTGGAGAACAGCTTCCGGGGGAAAAGCGCGGTGAAAAAGGGAACGGGATTGTCTAATATAAAGGCGGTAGCAGAAAAATATAGCGGCGCCATGAGCATAGAGACAAGGGAGGATGTATTTGCCCTGCAGGTGCTGCTTGTCATTCCACAGCATCCAGAATGCATCTCACAGCAAATGGATTAACCGCCCGCATTTTGCAGCCGAAAAGCGAAAAGGGAAGCTGTTTTTATAAATGTAAGAAATAGCTGCCCGATCATATCAGATTAAAGGAGGAACATATTTATGGCAATGCAGGTTAGTGGAAATTACGCGCAATCCAGAACTGATTATGCAGAGAAGGTGAAGGAGAAGCAGGCTGCGGAAAGGGCGGAAAAAGCAAAAGAAGCACAGGAAGCTAAGAAGGCGGCCGGGGAAAAAGGATCAGGCAGACTGTCCGAACCGCAGGATGTTTACATTCGTGGTGAAAAATCAGAAAAAGAGCCTGTCGGACTGTATCGGATCGGACAGGATGAGGACGGCAGCAGGAAAATCTTTTTTGATGATCCGGATAAGGCAAACCGTGCGGATAACAAGGAAGAGCCGAAAGCAGATGAGGATGGCAAAAAGTCGAAAGTAGACGGGAACGGCCAGGGAAAGCCGGCGGAGAAATGTGTCGGGAATACGGATAAGGTTGACAGAGAAATTAAGAAACTGAAAGAGAAAAAGCAGCAGTTTGAGCAGCAGATTCGGTTAGCTTCTGGAGATGAGAAGAAAATCCGGGAGTTGGAGAAAAAACTGGCACAGGTAGAGAATGAGTTAAGCCAGAAAGACAATGATACATACAGGAAGCAGCATGCTGAATTTTCCCAGATGAAATAGTTTCACAAGGAATGAATTTCGGGAAATGGTGGCAAATGTATATTGTTTTCCAGTATTTTTGAAAAGATTATGCCGGGAAAAATTTGGATGGAGGAATCATTATGCATGCGAAAACAATGGAAGGCCTTGCAGGAGCAAGTATGAATATGAAAATGATGAATACGCCGTTCCGTGTCTATGAACAAGCAGAGAGGAGAGGCGATACATCCACCATGGCGCGGGCAATGGGGTATGTCGGTGAGACTGCAGACAAAGCAGAGGACTATCAGAAGAAGATTGAGAAAGGAATGAAAGAAGAGGCAAAAGAGGCGCGGGAAAACGCGAAATCAGAGCAGGAAAACGCGATCCGGAAACGAAAGGAAGAACGCGGGGAACAGGAAAAGAGGATAGCGGAAAGCGGGAATGGCAACATGGATACAGTCAGCATCAGCGAAAGCGGGAAGGCCGTGTCAGGTGAGAGATCCGATTCGGTTCAGGTTGGTACAGACAGCAGCACACCTGTAGAAGGAGCAGATGCTATTATGACAGAGTCTGTAATTTATACGAAAACAGGAGAAGCAGCAAGACCCGAATCCGGTACGAATATTTCAATTTCTGCATAGAAGAAATCCATCCCCGGCGGGAAGGAACTGCATATGGTTCCAAAACCTGCCGGGGAAGTTAGGATTCTTTTGGTATACAGGCTTGTAGGGAATTGCATTTTTTGTGAAGAATATGAGGCAGCCCGGACATTGGAATTGGAAGGAAAAATAAAAATGGATAAGAACAGAGATTGTTTTGGAGCAGACATTGAGGCGGTCATAACAAGTTTTAATCAAGGAACTATGATTCTTGAAGCCGTTGAATCTTTATGCGCCCAAACATTATTACCCAAAAAAATAATCATTGTTGATGACGGCTCCAAAGAAGAGAATTCCATACGTATATTAAAAGATATGGAAAAAAAGGCTGATCTGTCGGTTCCGGTAATGATACATTATCAAGAAAACAGGGGAGTATCCTCTGCGAGAAATACCGGTATAAAGAAAACACTGGCGCCAATGGTATTAGTATTAGACGGGGATGATAAACTGGAACCTGAATTTACGGAGTATGTAAGCCAATTGCTTCGTGACAATCCATCCATGGTCGCCGCCTCGTCCCGGATGCATACATTTGGGATTTTGGATTCCATTGTCTGTCCTGCCGGAGGGAATATAAGTTCATTTTTATCACGCAATTGCTGTCCGGCGACACACATTCTTCGCCGGGAAATATTTGAACAGTGTGGAGGATATGATGAATCCATGCGTTCTGGTTTTGAAGACTGGGATTTCTTTTTAAGCATGATAGAAACATCTCCGGAAGCATGGATTGGGATTGTTGATAAGCCGCTGATCCAGTATCGTACAGCTCCTGCTTCATCCAATATAAAAAGCATGGATAAACGGCTGGAGATTATGCGTTTTATGATTGAAAAGCATATTAGCAGCTATCACGACCATTTAGCAGATGCATTGTTGGGAATAGAGACCATATCAAATTTAAGGTTATATCATTGGGAAAATGAAGTAACTCACGCAATAAGAAGTCATCAGGAAATAAGCCGGTTGTCAAAGGAGTTTTTGGAAAGTCCGACATATGGTGACGGAGGAATGGCTTCAGCCGTTCGGATTGCTTCGATTGGAGAAGAGAAATGAATAAGAAAAAATGGATCCGCATCGTATCGATTTATTCGATTATATATACAGGAATCACATTGTTAAGCAGCATTTTGTATCTTTGTGACGGTATTTATGAAGATCCAAGCGGTAACTGGCACGAATTAGACAGGGCTATGATCCTTCTGATAGGGGTAGCGGCATTTGAGTTGTGTACGAAGCTGCCTGTTAAACCCTTGATTCTCAGATATGTAACCGCGTATATTCCATCCCTGTTGCTGGCGTTTGCATATGTCTGGTCTACCGGACTGCGGGAGCCTTTGGCGAAAACAGCATACAGGGATATCTGGATTAATTTTACGAGTCTTTTTGTGCTGTTATGTATCATCAATACCGTCACTCTTGTTTATAGGAAAAAGAAACGGCAGAAAGGAAAGGTGAAAAGTGATGAGTAAATACAACGCATTATGGGAATATGTGCAGAAAAGCGGAAAGGAATCTTTCCGGCTGACCTTTGAGGAGATTCAGAATATTGCGGGGATACCGATTGACCACTCTTTTTTGAAATATAAGAAAGAGCTTGCGGAATATGGGTGGCAGGTTGGGAAAATATCCATGAAAGAACAGACGGTACTCTTTCATAAGATTGACTGACCGTTTAGGAACTGTGAATAAATAACTTTACAAAGGGAGTAAAAATGGATGAAAATATCTGTTAGCAGAGGACACTCCTGAAGTCAGGCTCCGGACATTAAAGGAGTATCTGAGACTAAGTGATGATGATACAAAAGTCATCGAATGTAAAAATAAATTACTTCAAAGCAAAGTATATGAGCGGGCATTAAAGAAATTAGAAAAGGAGAAACCCTGGGCGAAATTTGACGCAATTATGGCATTTGCCGAATGGGGATTAACCAGAGCTGATATCGGAAGTGATATCGACGAAGAAGTGTTTTCGCTGATCCAAAGCACGGGATTTAAAATGTTATGCGGCGAACCTTATTTATTAAGGAATCTTGTGAAACTGGGATATTACCAGGTGGATATCGTGAAAGAGGAGATAGGATGTATGCTTGGTAAGATCAAAGAAGACGGCGGATTTGGCTGTATCAGCAGTAATAAGAAAATCAATGACCCAAAGAAACCACATAAAAGCTGTGCCAGGCTGACGGTTGAGTATCTTCTGCTTGTTGCAGAACTTCATCTTTTAGGGATTGAATGTGAGTGTGAGAGCGCGTTAGTACATTATTTCACCAAAAGGAATATTTTTTACCGGACGGATAACAGTGAAGCGCCGATGGTGGATGTGATGCTGGAGACATTTTATCCGTCAGATCCAATTAAAGTCGGCGTTCAGAATATTGTATATGCATTAAGAGTGTTAGGGTGTCCAGGGGAATCTGAAGCGATGCAGGCCGGATATGAGGTGTTGAACCGGCACAGGCTGGATAATGGGAGATACCTGTTAACTGCATCAAAAAGTGTCCCGGCATTTAAAGCAGGAAAAGTTGGCGAAGAGAATAAATGGATTACACTTTATGCGTATATGGCACAATAGACAGCAAACCAATATTTTTTGGGAGGTAATCATATGGCAGATATGCTTGTTAAATTATATAATATACCTCATTCGCACGACATAGAAGTAAATTTATTCAAGAGTGGTATCAGAATCAAAAAAGCATTAGCGCCTGACAGGAGCAGGATCATTGCTTTCTCCAGGACATGTGCAAAAGATGATTATTCAGATGAAGTTAAGGCCGCTTTTTCTAATAATCCCATTACCTGTTATATTGCAACAAGGGAAAAGAAAATCATCGGTTTTGCATGTTATGAGGCGACAGCCAGGAATTTTTTTGGCCCTATGGCTGTGCTGGAAAGTGAAAGAAAAAAGGGAATAGGGAAAGCCCTGCTGTTGAAGTCTTTGGAATCCATGCAGGAGATGGGCTATGCTTATGCTATTATAGGATGGCCTGCAAAATCCGCTGTTGATTTTTATAAAAAATGTGTAGACGCAATTATGATTGACGAAAAATCTTCGGGTGTATATAAACGGATGATTGAGATTGATGAATAAAATAAGGAACCTTTATTGTTTTGATTGCTTTATATTTTGTGGTTAAATGGGCGGTCAAAAATGGAATGTTGGAAGCCTGTAAAGAGATAGAAAAAAAGAAAGCACAGGAGGCTTTAAAAGCGGATAAGACAATCATTGATTTGGAACAAAAGAAGTAAATATAAGGAATATTAGTGGAGGTTTAGATTGTATTCTTTACTGACGGTAAATTTAATTATGCCAATTGTAATGGTTTCAGTGGGACATACCTTCAAGAAACATCCGGCATCCGACATGGATTCAAATAATGGATATAACACACCAACTTCACGAAAAACAAGGGAACATTGGGAGTATGCACAGAGTATTGCGCCTGATATTTTTATATCCTTTGGAAAAGCTTTGGGACTGATCGAGATTTTATTAAGCGTAATAATGTATTTATTCCATGTCTCAATTCATGTAGCTCTATGTGTTGGAGGTTTTGTAGGACTGGGATTTTTGTTTTTAGGATTTTATAAAACTGATTTGGAAATAGAAAAAGAACACTAAAATCCAGTTGACATGCTGGAAAATCAGAATTTAGGAGAGGGAAAATATGATTATTGAAACAGAAAGAATGATTCTAAGAGAATATACCTTACAAGATTTCAATGCGTTATATGAAATAATGTCAGACGCAGAAACCATGCAGCATTATCCTAATCCTTTTGATAAAGAGCGTACTATGAAATGGATTGAATGGAATCTCCAGAATTACAAGGAATATGGATTCGGTCTGTGGGCTGCTGTTTTAAAAGAAACAGGTGAATTTATCGGCGACTGCGGGCTGACAATACAGAATATTGATGGAGAATTCCTGCCTGAAATAGGGTATCACATTCATAAAAATCATTGGAGGAAAGGTTTTGGGAGTGAGGCCGCAAGCGCGGTTAGAGATTGGGCATTTATGAATACAGAATACGATTGTCTATATTCTTATATGAAATATACAAATATTGGTTCATATTCTACTGCCATTGCAATTGGTATGAGGAAAGTGAAAGAATACCCCGATGAAAAGAATGGGATATCATATGCATATGCCATAAAGCGTGAAGAATGGGAAAAATTAAAATGACAAACTTTCCGTTGTCGGGAAGTTGTGGCGAACGTAAAATAGGATTTTATATTGAGGGAATTTTTATGTGTGAAATTTACAGTGCAATAGAAAAATACAGCTTCCTGTTCTGCCTGAACTCAAAATTGAGATGAGCACTCTCGGAAACTCAATAGAGAATAAGCAGGAAAGGGTTGATTTTCAGAAATGAGAGGGATAAGGGATGGATGATTATGGGGCTTGAGCAGTCCAGAGAGCATAAAGAATAAAAATGTGCATGACTTTAAAACCTGTCGGAAAACAGGCCTGAAAGAATCCAGAAGCAGGAAACTTGGTTTATGCCACTGCCTGCACCTGCTGTTTATAGCGGGCATCCAGATGGATGCAGATTCCAATCATGGTTGTCATGAAAGAATAATGCTCCTTTGTGTGTATGAACATACGGTGCAGTCCGTAATCATTGAGGATGCGGTTGTTGATACGTTCCGTGGCGGTGCGTTGATTATAAATCTTCTTATAAGCATCTGTGCCGCGGGGGACGTCGGTGTAAAGCCGGATATCCCATTCGGGCCGGGTCTTGACGACTCTCCCATATTTGGAATCGGTGCAGGAGTTTTTACATTTGGAACAGTGATCTTTCCCATAGGGGCAGCGCCACATGAGGTAACCGCTGGATTTGTCATAACCGTTAGGCTTCATGCGCAGTTTTTCCTGACATAAGGGCGTTCCATCTTTGTCAATGGTGATGGTATCAGGAATTGTTTTTGGCCGGCCGCATTTGTCGTTCAGGTCGATGAAGGCCCGTATTCCCCTGTTTTTAAGGATCCGGTAGGTGGGGTAATTGTCCATTGCAGAATCCAGGCACATATTCGAGGTGGAAACAGCCGGCATATGTTTTTCCAGTTCATGGAAAGCGACAAGGAAATTGACCGAATCATGACGCTTTGCACTGGTAAAACGCAGAAGCAGGGGGAGATCTGTCCTGAGTTCACTGTTATAGCAGGATAATTGGAACAAAGTGTAGCCGAAGTAATATTTTTCCAGGTCGCTGTCCCAGCCCCAGGAAGCATCGGGGTCGGGGAAATGCCGCAGGTTTTCCGGTGCGCCAACCCTGTGGTGCCCGCGTGGGCAGGCATGGGTATGCACGGCGGTGCCGTCTCCGGAAACCGTAAGGTGTTCCCTTGGTATGAGACCGGATTCCATGGAAGGCAGGACAGCCACGTGATAGAAGAAGCGCTGCAGCCGCCCTTCAAAGTTAAAAGGGATATCCTTCCCGCTCATGAGCCGTTTTTCGATAGATTCTGTGATTTTGGGCTTTGCCTCCTGTGCTTTCTGTTTTTTGCCTTTGGGCTTATCCGGCTTTTTGGTGTTCCAGGAAGCCGGAAGCAGTTTGTCCCGCGCATATAAGTCCGTTGGCGGTGCAGTCCAGAGCCTGTCCATGAAGTCAAAATAAGAACCGAGGGGCGGCAGGGAATCCGTAGTGCAGCCGATGAGAGCGGCAAGGAGGCGGTCATGTTTGAGCCTGTCGACCCAAAGGGTAAGGGATAGCTTGGCCAAACCTTCTGAAAATAGAAGAAAGAAAAGGATAAAAGACCTTAAGATTTGCGGCTGGTTCTTAGCGGGCCTGCCAGTGTTGGAGTAAAAGGGCAGAAGGAACTCCATGGCCTTATCGGTATCGAAAAGGCGGAGTTTCTGCCAAGGTTTCCAAAGCTCCGTATGGAGCCGGACTCTTTCAGAGGAATCGAAATGGACTTTGGATTCGTTGAGAAAGTACTTGTAATCTTGCATGGACTGCCAGTACTTGATCATAAAGTGCACCTCCTAGTAGTTTAGTTTAATGCTGTGCGTGTGGCACAGACGCTTCTTAACTACAAGGGGCGCGTTTGGTGACTGGCGTATATGGTCACCAAACGCGCCGCACATTTTGACTTATATGTCAATACTTTTTTGAAAATTTAACAAAAATGTTTTCCGGGATATGGAGGAAAGCAAAAAAGAAGAACATGAAAAAAGAGCGGAAATTCGGGCTTAAAGAGTTTCCGAGACTGCTC
>NZ_JAYMNO010000030.1:0-206 GCF_036941055.1 Sporofaciens sp. JLR.KK001
AGTAATATTTTTCCAGGTCGCTGTCCCAGCCCCAGGAAGCATCGGGGTCGGGGAAATGCCGCAGGTTTTCCGGTGCGCCAACCCTGTGGTGCCCGCGTGGGCAGGCATGGGTATGCACGGCGGTGCCGTCTCCGGAAACCGTAAGGTGTTCCCTTGGTATGAGACCGGATTCCATGGAAGGCAGGACAGCCACGTGATAGAAGAAG
>NZ_JAYMNO010000031.1:0-205 GCF_036941055.1 Sporofaciens sp. JLR.KK001
ATATTTTTTTATAAGTGATGTTTCTTTACTCATTGCTGCCTCCGCACTTGTAATAAAAAAAGTATAGCAGAAATCTGGAAAAAAAGCGAATGAAGGAAATCTGGTATTCGTCATTTTGCCAGGGATAAATCGTTGATTTTTCAAGACAAATGGATATCAAACCACGCAGAAAAAGATGTGAGAAGGGGATTTTAAGACGAAAAAC
>NZ_JAYMNO010000004.1:0-45620 GCF_036941055.1 Sporofaciens sp. JLR.KK001
GTACTCTACCCCTTATTTTACACTAATCATACAATTATTTCCATAATTTGGCAAATTTTCTACATCATATCCGTATCTTTTCACATCACATCATAAAAAATATCTTAAATTTTCTCAAATGCCGTCAGTTTTTGACAACTCAATTGTCTTTATATATAGAACGATGCAAAAAAGGATGTGTAAACATGGACTGGATACAGGAATTAACATATAATGAATCCTTATGCTGTTCTCTGAATGCTTTCTTAGACCAGCATGGGCTTTCCGGGTTAGAAAAGGCCCTGCAGCTTTATTCAAACACACAGGCAGAATACATCTGCAAAACAAAGGCTACCGTTACCAAAATAAAAATGGATAACATCTACTACTTGGAAATACAGACACATACCATCACAATCCACACAGGACATGGAACATATCAAAAATATGGTTCCCTGGCAGATGAATTGAAATTCTTGGCACCATATGGATTTATCAGATGCCGGCAAAACTGCCTTGTCTCTTTGGAGAAGATCCATAGTATTTGCAACGATACCATTCATTTAACCAATCATATCCAGCTTCACATGAGCCAGCGCTATGCACCGAAGGTTCTGGCAGCATTTGCACGAAGCCGTGTTTCAAGATAAAACACGCTTTTATGCTGTTTTTAATGCAGATTGCAGGCTGATTTTATGTAATATTTAGAATTGGCACAGAATTGACATTCATTGGCACAGTTCTGCGATTGAAGCGTATATCCATGCGTGTTATAATTGATATTGGTTAAAGTTATACTTTTTTACAGCACCCTCGCCGGTGCTTTTTTTGTACCCCGTAAACCGATGATTGACCGCAGGCTGATACATAGGCTGTACGTACACTATGCATACCATTATTAAAAATCAGTACAATACGAGCACAACCCGTATACTGTACATACATCATATGTATATGATGCGTACATAGACGTACAGCTTATGTAAAGACCTGCCAATCCACGTAACAAAGGAGAACGTCATGAAATCAAGAAACCAAATTTACAGAGGGGAAGGTGAGCGTCTTCTAAAACTCATTACTACCTACCATGCGCTGCAGTACGAACAGGTACTGCAGTTTTTTATTCGTAACAGGGACTCCATGAAATCCCTGATTACAAGCCTGATCAAGCAGGGGCGTATCTACTATGACCAGGATAGAGACCTCCTATGTGACAGTTTGGAAGCTTCTGATTCCCCGGATTACGGCACAATTGCCGCCGTCTGGGTTCTTCTGGACTTCAAAGAGGCAGTTGTCTATCACACCAGCGGAGAATTTCCGGTAAAACTCCATTTTTTCTCGCAAAATGAAGCCTATGAGGTCATCTATGTCGGCTTAGAGCAGGAAATTCTGATCAATCATGTCCTGAATAGTCTTCCTGCAGATGATACAAACCGGCTGGTTATACTGGAATCTGAACAGCAGGCATCCCGTCTCTCTCTTGACGGGGTAACCGCTTACTGCCTGGTAAACCCAGATGGAACTGTAAACTATTATCAAAAACAACAGAAATGAGGTATTGTATGGACTCTATAACAATCTATCAGAGACTTCATAGTATCGAAAATGAAGTTGACAAACTCAGTAACACTATCTTTGCCCTAAAAAACACCGACATGGAAAAACATGGGGCAAATTATGAGAAACTAAGCACAGATGCCGCCCTTTGTGCAGAGCGGATCGCCTGCCGGTTAAGGAATCTCATACGGATTACGGATCTTACCGGAAAATCCGCTTATATGAAGGAAGCTGTAAACGCCCTGGGAATACAGGCTTCCTATGAAGATGGCATCCTTTCTGTCACATTGCCAGGACTATTTCCCAAAAGGAGAATCCGGAGCAGTACGGCATTTTTACATGATCCGCTGCACTATGCATTAAAGGAATTTTTTACAAATCATGATGTGGCTCCTTTTAAAGAATGTGTCATCTGCTTCTGTCTGGTCTACGACCAGAAACTGCCCCAACGCCGGATCAAGGATTACGACAACATGGAACTCAAACTGATTTTGGATGTTATCTCATCTTATGCGCTGTTTGATGACAGCGGATTATATTGCGACGACCACCATACTACAGAACTGGGTGAAACCGACCAGACAATCATCTATATCATGGAAAAAGATAAGTTTCCCGACTGGCTTGGGAACCACATGAAAACGAAAAATACCTTATCCGAAAACATGTGATTTTTGCAAATTTTGTGCCGATAACGGTAAATTTACCAGAAAGCCTGCATTTTTCCTGCAATTTGCTTCCAAGAGGAAATTTCCAAAATACCGAAGCAGGCTCTCTAAAGGTAAAAATACTACTAAAAACATTTTAAAGGAGATGCTATTTTGCTAAAACCAAATACCCAGAAATATAAACTGTTAGAAATGATCGGGATAAGCGGGGAATTTCCTGCCAGCCAATTATCCAGGCTGTTTGATACCCCGGCTTATACAGAGAAGATGATCACAGATTTGAAGGCAAACCATTTTATCCGGTGCCATTATAAGGATGGGCTGAGAGGCTACCGGCTGACAAAGCGTGCCAAGGAAATGTTGCTGTACTACAACCCTACCCGGTTTCATTGCTATCTGGATGGTAATGTGGAAACAAACAGTATCCGCAGTGAACCACAGCGAAGGATCCGACTTCATCAGAAAGCGCAGACCTATTTAACGCTCTCCCATACAGCAATCCCGTTTCTTCCTGATGAGAAACCGCCTGTCTTTTGTGGAGACCGACAAAATGCGGATACCATCTTATCAAGTCTCCCCTGTTTTTATTCTTCCAGGGAGATCAAGGAGCTTGGTGACGCAACTACAAAGATCAGGAATTCCCGAAGTGTTGGGAGTCTGCTGGCCGGACATTGTGTCTACTGTATTTACAATACAGGTTCCGCTGTTATGAAATGGGAATACCGGACAGAAGTGCGGCTGACTGCTTTCTTGCAGCATTACCTCAAAGGCTATCCGTATACCGGGCATCCCCCAATCCGGGCTATTATGTTTGGAGATACGATGGATGTCGCCCTACAGCTTATGACCAGTACCGGAGGGTCTCGTCGAGACTTGTTTATGCTGGATAAAGCTTTTGATTTCTTTCATTTTCTCCCAAACAGCGAGGAGGGCGAACCTATCCTGAAGCTGCTGGCAAATCCAGAGCTGCTTACAAAGTTAAACCAGCTTTTATTATCTGACCAAGAGAAACGCCGGGGAGACATTCCCATGGAACACGATGCGATTTCGCCGGATGGCTGCCCGACACTGCTCGCTTATGACTTTGATATGCAGAGAATCAACCGGTTCAATACGGGATTAAATGTATTAAAATTGTCCGGGAACGTGATCTGTTTTGATTTTCAGATTCCAGTTCTGGAGAAATATATGGGCGATAAGGTGCAATTCTCCAGTATTGACCTGTCCAAGTTCAGAAGGGAGTTTTTACATGAATTATAAATGGTGGAAACTCATTTTCGTGCTTCCGATCTTCCTCTGCATTTTATATGCTGGAGGCTATATCGCACAATTTATCTGTAACTACAAGATCTGGACCAGTGCCGGCAACTTCGCCGGTAACGGTTCCTACCCGAAAGCTCCCTCCTTGCACCCGATAGCATGCCTATCAGCACTGGCTCAGTTCCCATATAACCTGTATGGGATTTTTCTCTGCCTTCTTGCGCTCGGACTCTTAGTCTTTCTGCTGATGCGGATGGGCGTTGACCGGAACGGAGAGGTCTTTGATAAGGAGCGGAACTTGAATTATTCCCTGAAAGGAACCTATGGAACATCCGGATTTATGACGCCGGATGAAATGTACAAAGTGCTGGAGCTGACAGATCATGTAAAGAAAACCAAAGGGACGATCCTTGGAAAGCTGAACGGGAAGGCGGTCTGCCTTCCTTATGAAACACGTATGAACCGTAATATTGCCGTCTATGGTGCCAGCGGCTCTATGAAATCCAGGGCATTTGCCCGTAATATGATCTTCCAGTGTGTCGCACGCGGGAAAAATGGCGGAGTCGGGGAAAGCTTGATTATCACCGATCCCAAAAGTGAATTGTACGAAAGCATGGCTGGTTATCTGGAAAATGAGGGCTACACTGTGAGATGCTTTAACCTTGTAAACCCGGAGAACTCCGACGCATGGAACTGTCTGATGGAGATTGATGGTCAGGAGACTATGGCACAGGTTTTCTCCGATGTTATCATCCAAAATACGGGTTCTGCCAAAGGGGATCACTTCTGGGATAATGCGGAATTAAACCTGCTAAAGGCGCTGGTTCTCTATGTCGAGCAGGGATTCCCGCCAGAGTCCAAGAACATCGGGCAGGTATACAAATTACTGACACTCAGTTCGGAGAAGGAACTGAACAGCCTCTTTGACCTGCTTCCGGTGAGCCACCCGGCAAAAGTTCCTTACTGCATCTACAAGCAGGCAAGTGATACCGTGCGGTCCGGGGTAATTATCGGGCTTGGAGCCAGGCTTCAAGTGTTCCAGAATAAACTGATCCGGCAGATTACTTCCTATGATGAGATTGACCTAACACTGCCGGGGAAACAGAAATGCGCGTACTTCTGCATCACTTCCGACCAGGACAGCACTTTCGACTTCCTGTCATCGCTGTTTATGACCTTTGTGTTTATTAAACTGGTGCGGTTTGCAGATAAGCAGGGGATAGACGGGCATCTGCCGGTTCCGGTACATATCCTTGCAGATGAGCTGGCAAATACCGGGGCAATCTTGGAATTAAATAAGAAGATCTCGGTCTGTCGGTCCAGAGGCTTAAGTATTTCGTGCATTTTCCAAAACCTGCCTCAGATGCAGAACCGCTATCCCTTTAACCAGTGGCAGGAAATCATAGGGAATTGCGACACTCAGTTATTCTTAGGATGCACGGACGAAGTAACGGCTGAATTTATCAGTTCTCGTTCCGGAGACGTAACGGTGGGTGTCAGTTCGGAAGCGAAGCAGCTCAATACCTGGCGGGTGTCTGACTACTCTCCGGAGTACCGGAAAACCCAGTCCATCGGCAAGCGGAAGCTCCTGACGCCGGATGAGATCCTGCGGCTCCCGCTGGATACTGCACTTATTATTCTCAGGGGACAGAAAGTGCTCAAGGTACAGAAATACGACTACACACTGCATCCAGATGCCAAAAAGCTGGTGACGAGAAAGGCGGCAGAACATATCCCGAAATGGCAAGAAGAGGGAAAAACAGAAGAATATGATTATCTTCCCAAAGCGCCTCCGAAACCACGCAGGCAAAGGAATAGCTCTTCAGCTTCAGTTCCCCGCAAACCACCAGGACCAACGTCGCCTGCAATGCCGATACATGTAACCCAAGAGCATGTTTATCAGGAACCGCTAGATCCGGATTCTTCAGATAGGCCATCCGATAACCCATGGTCCGATAAACCGGAAATGGTTCCATTAGATAAAAATTCAATCATGTCATAGAAAAGGAGATCAATTATGCAAAACGAACAGAACACAATCACAAACGTACCTGTATTAACCCTGGATTCCGATGCTGTGCTGGAAACGGCCCAGTCAAAGGCAGACCTCATCTGGCACGAGATCCAGAATGCCTACCGCACAAAGAAGATCCTGACCGGGATGTTAGGCGGAATTGAAAAGACGGAGAATGGCAGCTTAATTGCTATCGTCTACTATAAGGACTTCCGTACCGTTATCCCGATTACGGAAATGATGATCAACCTGGTACAGGATGAATCACACGATTACGGTGACATTTCCCTTCGCCAAAACAAAGTCCTTAACAACATGCTCGGCTGTGAGATCGACTTTATTGTGAAGGGACTGGATGCCCAGTCAAGGAGCGTGGTTGCCAGCCGGAAAGAGGCTATGCTGAAGAAACGCCAGATCTTTTATCTCGACCGGGATGCGTCAGGCAATTCTAAGATTTATGAAGACCGTATCGTGCAGGCAAGGGTTGTCGCTGTGGCGGAAAAGGTTGTACGGGCGGAGATCTTTGGCGTGGAGACTTCCATCCTGGCACGCGACCTGTCCTTTGACTGGTTAGGGGACGCGCGGGAACGCTTCCATGTAGGCGAGCATATCCTGGTGCGTATTCTGTCCGTGACTGCTGAAAGCCTGGATAAGATCACAGTCAAGGCAGATGTCAAGAGCGTGGAAGGTAATACCAGCAAGGAGAACATGAAGAAATGCAAGATTCAGGGGAAATATGCCGGAACTGTGGAAGATATCCACAAGGGGACAGTATTTGTCCGGCTCTCTATTGGAGTCAATGCCATTGCTCATTCCTGCTATGACAGCCGGACGGTGGGAAAGAAGGATGAAGTTTCCTTTGTCGTGACTCATATTGATGAAGAGCGGAATGTGGCAGTAGGATTGATTTCCCGGATTATCCGACAGAATCTTTGATATCAAAATAAGGGGTTGTCGGGAAATGTGGTTTGTCTACAATATATTGCTATACGATATAATGAACCAGCAATTTATTGTAGAGATACAGTCATTTCCCGACAACCCCCTTTTATTAAATTATCTATTTATTCATGACGAATTTTTAACCCTCTCACCATACGTAGATATTATCATTTTGATATTGTCTAACAATCTTTTAAAAGAGCAAAAATCTATATTTTCATAATTTTTCATTATGTATTTCGAAAACGTATCTTTACCGTAGTATAAATTTATATCATATTTATCATCTTTCGAAAAATGTTTTCCATTGATCTCTGTATTCAGAGTCGCTTCATCAAATAAATCTTCAATATCACTTATTTCTTTTTGAGGGACAGCAGGAGTAACCAAAAGGAACAAATTATCAGTTAAAATAATTCTTTCTTCTTTAGCCAATTCCTTTTTCTGAGAATCATTCAATTTAACTAATTTATCATTTATAAATTTATATACAGGTCTTTCTTTAGAATTCAATTCATTGTCAAATAACAAAATTACAGCATTACTAGGCTTCCCACCCCCTTCCCTCAGTTGTTTAAATACTTTCAAATAATTGGGATAATTTTTATCTCCTTTATCTAAATAGTACTGGTATATGTTTTTCATTGTATCTGCGCCATCTGTTCTAATATTTAGAAAATATTCCAAACGTTTTGTTTTTCTCAAAAAGGAAATTTTATATTCAAACTGCCCTTTTTCATTTTTGATTTCAATTGGGGATACTCTTTGTATAAATTTTTCAATGCTGCCTTTATATAGACAATATCTGTTTTGCCCTCTGTTACAATAAGCGGCTTAGGATTTGAAAAGAAATATTTATAAAACAAAAATTGTTTATACTGTTTTTCTCTTCCATTAAGCTTATAGAAACTATGATTTTCTGAATCTAGAATATTATTATAACGTACTGCTTGATTAATAAAAGAAAATCGTCCTTCTAACTGATGTATCGTCCCTTCATCTCCATTAATTTGAAAAACACCTTTTTTATATAATTCATGTGCCATTGCTCTTGTTTCTTTATAATAGTCCCTATTCACATTAATTCTTTTATTGACTACAAGACCTGTTACTTCTTGACGAGAATCTTTATAAAATAATCTTGTCTTTTTTGTATTTATTATAAAGCCTGCTTTCTCGATTTCCTGTAATAACTCCTGATAAAACTCTTTATACCTTTCAATGAATTTCTTATCATTTGTTGAAAAGGTTAAATCATCAGCATACCGTGTATAATTTAATTTGTACTTTTTTGCTAATTTAGCTATCCTTATATCGAATATATTACAAATCATATTAGTTATTATTGGAGAACTAGGCGCCCCTTGTGGTAATTTCCCATTATAACAAACTAATTGTGCCAAAACCGTTGACACTTCTTTGGATAACTGAAAATTTATATTTTTTTGAAAAAAACCTCTTACTCGATCAAAATGAAAACAATCAAAAAAATTTTCCAAGTCGATATTCATTACATACTTTTTATCTCTATGTACTTTTGCATTAGTTAAAATACTTTTTCCTTTTTCAAAACCATGTGAAATGATGGGATTTATGTTGTTCTTTTTCCAAATCTCTTTTTGATATTTCCAAAGAGCATCTCCAATTTTACGTTGAATATTTTTCAGATCACGATACGGTGCATAAATATGTCGAACTCCACCATTTTTTTTAGATATATCAAATGAAGTATAATAATTATCAATTTTTTTCACATATAAAATATATGTCAATTTTTTTCGTGGAACAGCCAAAAAATCTGCCAATTCGTTCCTATTCTTTATTTCGTTTATCATTTGCATATTATTCACCCAAATAACGCGTGATTACTCATTATGCGATGCATAGACCATAATATATTATAATCAAGGTCAAAAGAGATTAAGAGTGTGCATATCCTCCCACCATTTCTATCAATACTTGCGAAACACAAGTCCATAATCTAACCACGCGTTAATATTTAGTCTACTATATTTTACACTTCTTTTCAATATTCTTTAATACTATTTATCGCAGTCATTCCTGAACATCTATTAAATTTTTCATAAGCATTTATTTCACCAACGAACTTCTAAATTAAAGTAGCAAAATTTTCTCTATTAGTTCCATATGCGGTCTGTCAGGATTCTTCTGATAGACATTTACATGGTTCAGATCCCCGCACCGGTCTGTAAATGCCGGAAACAGGAATCCACAATCTGGTTCTCCCGGCTCATATTCACCGGAAAGCGGACAGATTACGCAGATCAGATATTCAAACACTTCCTCCGATTCTCCCAGCCGTTCTTTATCCGACGCTTTCGCCGGAATATCGTAGCGATCATGAAATATCAGGATGGCATATTCGGAATCTGCGTGGTAACGCTCCATCACCACATCGTAAAAGGTATCCATCAATGTATCATTTTTCAGCCCGCATTCCTTCATGGCCATAAGTAACTGCCACATGCTTCCCGGCTTCTGCGCTTTCGGTGCGAACTCATATTTTTTCAGATTCTTATTCGTATCAGAAAACGGCGCTGTTTTTGCCAGTTTCAGATTCTTCGCTCTGTCGGAACCGGACAGCTTCAGGAAATTAGTATTAAAGCTTCCGTCAAACTCCCCGTCCCGGTCTATGTAGCACCCGGCAATCCTCGTCATGGATGTCCGGGCCGGCGTCATCCGCCTGGTCAGTTCCAGCATATCTTCCCTATTGATCATTTTGGTCTCCCCTCATAAATTAATTTATTCTACCAACTCCGGATAAGGCCAGTCCAGAATCCCGCCGAACTCCAGAACATTTTCGTATCCCATATCTACAAGCTTTTGTGCCGCCTGTTTGCTTCGGTTCCCACTCCGGCAGTATACCAGAATGTGCTGACCTTTATCCGGCAGTATATCCGGTTCACTTAAAATATCTTCGTTCGGCAGGCATACGGCGTTTTTGATATGTCCGGAATCATATTCCTCCTGCGTCCGGACATCCAGAATAATCACATCCGCCTCTTTATCCATTCTCTCTTTTGCCTCCTGTGGGCTAATCTGCTCATAAGTCATCATTGCTTCCTCCTGCTTCTGATCCTTATGAGCTTCCATCATATCCAAAATTGCCTCCACGGTCTGCGCTTGCTGTTTCTCCCGGCTGATCTCTGCAGTATAGTCGCCCTTTTGCTCCCCATAATTTCCAAACTGTGCATGGTTTCCGCCTTCTATACAGATTTCTGTATAATCTGCAGGCATATACGAATTTCCTTCTTCCACCTTCTCCATATTCAGGACACCATCCTCACTTCCATAGAGCGACAGAACAGAAAAAGAATCTGACTTCAGGCTTTTCGTTGGATATGCTGCCAAAAGCACCAGACCATTAAGACTCTCCAGATGTCCGGACGCATAGGATGCCGCCATTGCCCCGCCCAGAGAATGCCCGGAGAGATACCAGTGATCGTACTCATAAGAATCCATAATCTTTTCAGCTTTATTCTGCCCGAAAAACGCAAGTTTACACGGCATCTTGATAAGAAAACAGTCGATTCCCCGCTCTGCCAAGTCATTCAATAATGGAAGATATGCGGTATATTCCACCTTCGCTCCTGGATAGAAAATCAATGCCGTATCGTTTCCCGATCCATCCAGATATAATCCGTCTGAAATCTCCGTCATCAATACGGAGTCTTTTTTCTGCAAATATTCCTGTACATTCTCATCTGTATGATAGTAGTCATTTACATACCAGATACCAATGATTGCGATTAAGAGAAAACCTATTATCGGAATAATTACTCTTTTCTTCCATCTCATATTTTTCATGCTAATCCTTTCCTGTTCACTTTGTAACTCCATTATTTATATCTGATTACAGGCACCTGTTTCCACTTTTTCCCGCATTCTCTTCTTTCCAATGCAAAAACCATATCTCCTGTGCGTTCAAAATAACCGATATCCAGTTTCCAGCTCATTCCGCATTTGCAATGCTTCAGTCCAATAAACTGCTGTTTCATCATTCTTCCGCAATTTGGGCAGATCCTCTTATTGTTTTCCACTGTATCTTTCCCTCCTGCATCTTTCTTCTTATATTATATCCTTCTTTTTTATCCCGCGCAATCATTCCTCCACCCGTTCCCCATTCTCCAGTACCGGTGCATAGATTCCGATGACTTCCAGTTCGTCTCCGTCCCGTCCATCAATCTGTACATAATAATCCCTTATGTAATGGGAAATATAATGTTCCTGCAGGGAGTAAAGCTCCAGCGTCTGAAAATCCACCAGGCATACATCCTTTGCCCCCGATTCCTTCCCCTCCTCGCTATAACTATCCATGACCTCCAGCAGCTTATCCAGACAGGTCTGGCACAAATGGCTTTGCACCTTCTTCACGTCAAAGATGCTGTTCTCGCCATATTCTACCGTTACTTCTGAGATACCCCGTTCCGGATTCCGGTCCGTCCGGAAGCTGCAGGCTCCTTTGGCACCAACAGTCCAGCCGGAACCGCCTCCGCCCATCCCGTCCAGATCCCGGATCTGCATATCCATCACATACCAGTCATTGACACAGATCACTCCCAGGTCGTCCCTTCCCCGGAACATGCTCATCAGACTCCGGTTATGGTTCCCGCATAGATAACACTCTGCCGGATCAGCCAGCGTACTGTCTGCCGGAGACTGTTCCTGCCTTTCCCATGTCCTCCTTGTTTCCTGTTCTTCAGCCAGGAATTCCTGCCTCTTAAACCCTGCTAAAACTCCTCCAAAATACATCCCTGCAGTAAAACACAGGATGCCGATTCCAAATACTGTCTTGTTTCTGCTCATACTCCCTCCTTGATTCTAATAGATATAGTCCCAACGCTATTAGAATCAGTATAGCAAACATAGACCGTATTTTCATCATATACTACTTGATTTCTATATTTTTCCAGTATTATACTGCGCATCAATTAAATATTCAAAAAAATAACCCGTACACTTGCACAGGCTATTTTCTCTCTTCCTCAATTAGAAAGTCCAGAATCCGCAGGATCTTATCCTGTTTCTCTTTTGGAAGACTCTGAAGCTTTTCCTCCAACTTTGTGCACCGCGCCTTCCGCCCGACACGCAGCACGTCCAGCATTACATCATCCGCTGATACCTCCAGGGCATTGATGATTTTGACAAGGGTAGCAAGCTTCGGTGTTTTCACTTCCCGTTCAATCGCCCCAAGATAGTTCCAGCTGATCCCCACGCGCTCTGCCAGCGCTTCCTGCGTCATTCCTGCCTTCTCCCGGCATTTTTGGATCCGTTTCCCTAATCCCTGCATCTGTTCGACCTCCATTTTCAGCCAACGCTAAAAGCGTGTATACCATTTCTATCAGTATATTTGTTCCCGGAATCCGCAAACAGTATCCAACAGAGTTTGTACCAACGCTTTTGGAACATGCTATAAAAATGGCACAATAATTTCTTAAACTGGCACGGTTGTGCGATTTACACCGTAAAAGTCATATGTTAAAATTGATATTGTCAAAATTATGTGCAGAAACAGCGCAGCAGTATCGGGGGCATTGCCTCATCCCTGGATATTGGCTGCGTTTTTTGCTGCAGGGAGGTGAAAATAGACTTACAACTTCATATGGAACCATAAGAAGCAGCCTGTATTGACCGGGCTGCTTTTTACATTATTATATGCAGGAGAATACGCCAGTGACGCATTCTCTGCATTGCCGGGAAATCCGGCCAGAGGCAGGAAACCTTCCTGAAACAGGAATAACATCCTTTTAATAAAGGATGCAGTTTTTCCGTTCCTGATCGAACGGCAGATTGCAGGAATCCTGATTTCAGGTATTAACCATAGGCAGGGCAGACACAAAGTCTCCCTGCCTGATTCAGAATAAGGAGACAACACTGATATGAGACAACACAAAGTCAAGGAAACACCGCCGAATCCAAAATCATTCATGAAACGCTTTCATCGTCCGCATGGTGAAAAACGCCATATCGACTACATGAAATACCTCTATACGGCGGCCCTTTTATTTACGCTCTTAGCCTGCAGCGTACAGCCGGTCATGGCGGCAAACGTGTGGGATAAGGCGAAGGAGATCATGAAGGATGTTTACAACCAGATCGTCCTGATCTCCACCATTGCCGCCGTAGTGACTGCATCTGTCGCTTTGCTGATGATGAACTTCTCTAAATCCGGCAAGACCGTGGATGAGTCCCGCGCATGGCTCAAACGGATCATCATCACCTGGGCAATCCTAAACGGGCTTGGATTCATCATGGCCTACATCACCCCGTTCTTCGCGGGCGGCCAGTGGAATGGCTAGGATAAGAAGGGAGGCATCCGCATGAAGATCTTAGACGGAATCGTGGAATGGATCGCAGAGCAGGTTATGAACATCCTGGATCTCATCACCACTTCAGTATTGGGCGCACTGGGCTGTTCCATGGATACCTTCCTCCGCTACTTCCCGGCAGCCGAGAGCATGTACCAGATCTTTCTGGCCCTGGCCATCGGACTCATCCTCTTAAACTGGGTCTGGCAGCTCTTTAAAAATTATTTTGCAGGGGCAGGGGTGGAGGCGGAGGATCCGCTGAAATTATCCATGCGGACCTTCCTCTTCCTGTTCCTGACTTTTTATGCAAAGGATATTGTGGACCTGCTTTTGAATATCGCGGGAACGCCTTACAGCTGGATCTTGACTGACGACCTGCCCTCCTTAAAGTTTGCAGACTTTAACTCAGTCATTACCGTTATCTTAGGAGTCTGTGCAAACGGGGCGGTGGCTCTGATTGCTTTAATCCTGGTGCTGATCCTGGCGTGGAATTACATCAAACTCCTCTTTGAAGCGGCGGAACGGTACATCCTTTTAGGGGTTCTGGTTTTTACGGCTCCGGTTGCCTTTGCCACAGGTGCTTCCCAGTCCACCGGAAACATTTTCAAGAGCTGGTGCCGGATGCTCGGAGGACAGTTCTTCCTATTATTAATGAACGCCTGGTGTTTGAGGCTGTTCACCTCCATGGTCGGCACCTTCCTTGCGAACCCGCTGTCCATCTGATGAAAGGAGAAGATGATGAAACATAAGAAACAACTATTGTATATAATCCTGCTGGTCGCCTGTATGGTACTGCTTTTCTCCATGCCAGTCTTTGCCTCAGAGCTGACGGAAGCTGATGTCGAGCAGGCGGTAGCAGACCAGGGAAAGGAAGCCGTGACCGGAAATGTCTTCATCTGGTTCCTGTGCGCCATTGCCTTTCTAAAGGTCAGCCAAAAGATTGACTCCTTCATGGCAAGCCTCGGCATCAATGTGGGGAATACAGGCGGAAACATGATGGCGGAGCTTCTGATTGCCGGTCGGAGTCTGACCGGGGCCATGCACTTAAAGGGCGGCGGAAGCAGCGGAGGCAGCGGATACCGGAAATCCGTTTCTCCGGGTGATGCAGCCGTAGGGGGGAATTTCCTGTCTGGCGGGCTCGCCGGGTCTGTGGGAAGGCAGACCGAACGGAGCGCTGTCAATCATGTGACTGGATATACGGAACACTCCAGTATCGGAAGCGCCATGTACCATTCTTCCTTAAATAAGGGCGGGGACTTCGCTAACAACGTCATCAGCAACATCGCCCAGGGAGATTACAGCCAGGTCGGCTCCATCAAAGGGGAAGAGGCAGAGAAAGCGTTCATTTCCTATATGGGCATCAATGCGGGTACAATCCAGCCTAATACAAATCAGACAAATACCGGCCATAATGGAACAAACCAGACTGGTTTCGATTGTGGCGGTACGAACCCGGCTGATCCCATCCAGCCAATCCCATCATACACCAACATCGAGATTGGCGGCGGACGGATCACCGGGACAGAAACAAACGCAGATTCCGGGAGCCGGGATTTTGCACTCTACCACGCTGACCAGTATATGGCTCCCTCACCGGGGACATTCGATACCGTGCAGTCGGTTGACGGCGCTACCTGGTACAAGCAGTACGCCCAACCAGCCGTCAATAAAACGCCTTATGAAACGGAGGATGGAAAAGTTGCCTACCACGAATCCATTGTCCAGAAACTTCCGCAGGCTCCTCAGAGAAAGGAGCGCATCTAATTGGCAGAACGGCAGAGCAGTTTGTCTGAAGCAGCCGGTGTAGGCACGGCTGTCTCTGATCTGCTAAGATTGAAACAGGCGGCTCCATTTGCAAAGGCTGTAAAAGGCGGAGTCGGCGGCGCTGCAGGTGCTGCAATCGGCATGGCTCTTTCGTATAAGGAAGAAATCAAAAAATCTGCCATCGCCATTACTGCAGCACTGATGCTGCCGGTATTGTTCCTGACCATGCTCCCCGGACTTACCTTCGGGGACTTATCGGAGAACTCCGGCGTATTAAACAGCGGCACCCTGATCCATGAGAACCTGCAGAAAGCAAACCAGGCAATCGTGGAGGTTTTAATGGAATGCCACGATGAGGTGCTGGCGGAAATCCAAAAGGAAGCATCCAAAGTTCCGGAAGGAGATACCATATCCATCACCGATCCTTATGCCGCTTCCATTTCCGTCAATTCCAACCTGCTGATCGCGCAGTTCTGTGCCAGCAGGGAAAGTTACAAAGAAATAAATATAAAAGAGCTTCAGAAGGTCATCCGGGAAAATAAGGATGATCTTTTTTCTTATGATGTCTCAACGGAGACTGTCACCATGGAAGTTAAAGTTGACGCAGGTGCAGAAGGCGAGTCCGGGAATGGAAGTACCGGAGATGGTGCAACCGCAGGAAACACTAATGCAGCACCCCAGACCAAAACAGTCACGTTTACGCGCCACAATTATGTTGTGAAATATGCCGGTGATACCTATTTTGCAGACCACGTCTTCCATCTGACGGACAAACAGAAAGAGCTGGCTGAAGCCTATGCGGAAAACCTTGAACTCTTTTTCGGCTCATCTGCTTCCGGGGTTGCCACTGCCAATGTATCCGAAGAGGTACTGGCTTACCGGGCAACGGTAGAACGGATTGCCGCTAAATATGGCATGAGCCAGTATGTGGAATTGATCCTGGCAGTCATGATGCAGGAATCCGGAGGCCGGGGAACCGATGTCATGCAGGCATCGGAAAGCGGTTATAACCAGAAGTATTCCCATTCGCCGGGCAGCATTACGGATCCGGAATACAGCATTGAGTGCGGGATTCAGGCATTGAAACACGTCCTCACCAAAGCCGGATGTACCGGGCCGACAGACCTGGACCGGATCAAGCTGGCGCTTCAGGGGTATAATTACGGCTCCGGCTATATTGACTGGGCGATGGCAAGGGACGGCGGGTACACCAAGGAAAATGCCATTGCATACTCCGATATGATGTGCGCCCGTCCGGGATGGCATTATTCTGTCTATGGCGACAAGGAGTATGTGGAACACGTCCTTCGCTATTATATCGTCACTTCTACAGGCGGCACCTATCCGGCAAACGGAATGCAGATTCCCCATTACCTGCAGACGGATTACGGGAATATCCCTTACGGCGGAGGCTCCATTGCTTCCAGCGGATGCGGCCCTACCAGTTTTGCCATGATCGCAAGTTACCTGACAGGAACAACGATTACCCCTGTAGACGCGGTTTCCTGGTGCGGGAATTCCTATTATAAACCAGGCGTGGGAACCTACTGGTCTTATTTCGGGGCGGCGGCATCCCATTTCGGATGCGGTTCCGTTATCCAGACTACGGATGCAAATGCTGTTTTAAAGGCATTATCCGAGGGACATCCCGTCATCAGTTCACAACGGGCGGGGCTATTTACAAGCGGCGGGCATTTCATCGTCCTCCGGGGAGTCACTGTTAATGGAAAGGTTCTGGTGAACGATCCCAATGACAGCGCTTCCAAGAACTATATCAACCGGGAATTTGACATGATGTCCGAAGTCCATGCTACCTCTAACGCATACTGGATTTTTGACAAGAAATAGAAAGGAGAACCTATGAGCAGAAAAAAATTTATTTTATCCATCTTTCTGATGGCTGCACTCGTATCAGTCGGCATTATACTGCCGGCCATGCACCGGAATCAGACGGAAGGACAGCCGGCAAGAAAGAAATCTCTTCCGGCTGCCGGGAAAACAACGAAACCAGCACCTATCAAAGAAGAATCTTCTCTGTCCGGATTACAGTACCTGGGGTTTGAAAATCTGGAGACCTTTCTCCCCCTTATCCAGATAGAGGATTTAAAAACACAATTGGCTTCTTATTTACAGGAGACGGGATATATAAATATCGCATCCGTAACCTTTCTTGCAGATGAGACCACTTATCCCTCCAATGGAGAAACCCTGTTTCAGTTCTCCCTATCAGACGGCAGCAAGCTTCCTGTAACCTGCCTTACTGCAGACGGGACATTTACATTTGGTGAGGAAAACCAGCAGACATCCACATCCGATACTGCATATACACGTATCTACACACGTCAGACAGATGATACTCTCCCTGCCGTAACAACGGAGGAGATTGAAGCCATGCAGGAAGGCGGTTATGCAGATACGGAAAATATGGATAGTAATACTGCTTCAGATTCCACCGTAAGCGGTAATCAAAATGATGGCACTATAAACCATTCAGGAAATAACACAGAGGGGGTGACGCCATGAGCAGCACGGAAGAACAGCAGGTCGCTTTGATCCCCCGCAATTTTATGGAACGCGATACTTTTATGGGTGGGATGTTCAAGATCCGAAATGCCATTGAAGGGGCTGTGCTTGCAGGCGGAATCGGGATTCCGGTTGTCCACCTGCCCTTGTCCCTGACCACACGCATTATCATCCTGTGCATGACTTCCCTCCCGGCCGCCATGGTTGCCCTCATCGGGATTGGCGGGGAAAGCCTGACTGCATTTTTAATGAATGCCCTCCGGTTTGTGAAGAATAGGAGGATCATCTACCGTTCTGATGTTATGCCGGATTACTGGAAACGGAGACGGCATGCAAGGGATCGGGAGCCAAAGAGCCAGAAGCGGAAAAAGAATAAAGGAAACACAAAGCAAAGCGCTGATAAGCAAAAGAGTCATGATAACGATATCTCAGAAGAAAATACCGATCAGGATTCTCAATCAAACTTTGGAGGAGTTCAGGAAGCTGGTCGTTCCAGCCGGAAAGCCAGAAAAAAAGAGGCTGTCCGTAAGAAAATAGAAAAGAAACGGGAACGCCGGATCTTCGATACTTCTACCAGCAGCGGCATTAAAAAGCAGGCAAAGGAAGACATACGGATCCTGAAAGTAGAACGGAAGCTGACGAAGAAAGCACAGGCTCAGGCACTAAAAGATGCCAAAAGAGAAAAGGCCGCACGCGAACGGCAGAGAAAGGAGGATAAAAAAGAAGCCGTCCGCACAGCCAAGTATGAGAAGAAAGAAGCCCTTCGGCGGGAGAAATACGAAAAACAGGAAGCCGCACGGCTTGAAAAGGAAGCAAAGAGGGAGGCTGCCTACCGGAAGAAACATCCGGACAGCCCGCCTTCCTCCCCGGCGAAAAAGAAGAAGCGGAAATATCAGACATTGAAGGACTATCTTCCCATCGAAAAGATTGCCAACGGGATTGTCTATACGACCGACCACCGTTACGTCAAGATCCTGGAGATTGAACCGATCAACTTCCTGTTAAGAAGCGCCAGAGAACAGCAGAGCATCATTTACAGCTTTATTTCTTATTTAAAGATCAGCCCTGTGAAGCTCCAAATTAAGATGATCTCCAAGAAAGCGGATATCAACCGGCACTTAGAGCAGTCTGCAAGAGAGCTGGAACGGGAATCAGATTCCAGATGTCGGGAACTTCAACGGGATTATATCCAGTTTGTCCGGCATTTAAGCTCCAGGGAAGCGGTATCCCGCCGTTTTTTTCTTATCTTTGAGTACGAGCCGTTCAATGTAAACCGGAAGACGGAGGAAAAGGAAATCCTGGCGGCGCTGGAGACGGCGGCGCAGACGGCAAAGACTTTTCTCTATCAGTGCGGCAACAATGTGGTCGCACATGAAAATGAAGATGAGTTTACTACGGATGTACTCTATACGCTATTGAACCGGACATTATGTACCGACAAGCCTCTTCCGGAACGGATTACCGAAGTATTGGGACAGCGCATGGCGGAGGGTAAAGATGTGGATACCATCCACTGCAATGCATTTACCGCACCGGAATCTTTGGATCTGAAGCACAGCAATTATGTACGGATTAACGGGCTTTACCATACTTACCTCATGGTTCCGTCAGACGGCTATAAGAATAAAGTCACTCCCGGCTGGCTCTCCCTCCTCATCAATGCGGGGGAAGGGATTGATATTGACTTCTACCTGCATAAACAGCCGAAGGACAAGATCCAGCAGCGTCTGGGACAGCAGATCCGTATCAACCGCTCCAAGATCAAGGATGCCTCGGATACCAACTCAGACTTTGACGATCTGGATTCTGCGATCCGTTCCGGCTATTTCTTAAAAGCAGGGCTTGCCAATAATGAGGATTTCTACTACATGAACCTACTCATTACCATTACGGCGTCAGACCTGGAGGAACTGCAGTGGAGGATTCAGGAGATGAAGAAATTATTGATCTCTCAGGATATGGACTTACGTTCCTGTTATTTTCTACAGGAACAGGGATTCCTTTCTTCCCTGCCGCTGGCTTCTCTGGATAAAAAGCTTTATGAGCTGTCCAAGCGGAACGTGCTGACTACTGGAGCCGCAAGCTGTTATCCATTTACCAGCTATAGTATCTGCGATGATAATGGCATCCTGTTCGGAGTCAATAAGCATAATAATTCGCTGGTCATTGCGGATATCTTCGATTCCAAGCAGTATAAGAACTCCAATATCTGCATCCTGGGTTGCTCCGGAGCCGGAAAGACCTTTACCATGCAGACCATGGCGCTCCGGATGCGCCGCAAAAGCATTCAGGTATTCATCATCGCGCCTTTAAAGGGGCATGAGTTCTACCGCGCCTGTAAAAATGTAGGCGGAGAATTTATCCAGATCTCTCCGGCCAGCCGGAGCTGCATCAACATCATGGAGATCCGGAAGGTCGATAATTCCGTCAATGAACTGCTGGACGGCCCGACGCTGGATGCCTCGGCATTAGCTTCCAAGATCCAGAAGCTGCATATTTTCTTCAGCCTGCTGATTCCAGATATGAACCACGAGGAGAAACAATTATTGGATGAGGCTCTGATCAAAACCTATGCCAGAAAAGGGATCACCCATAAGAACGAATCCCTGCTTGACCCGGAACATCCTGGCCAATATAAGGAAATGCCAATCCTGGAGGATGTCTATGATATCCTGATGGAAAGCCGGGATACGAAACGGCTGGCGCACATCCTGAACCGCCTGGTGCATGGCTCTGCTTCCTCTTTCAACCAGCAGACCAACGTAGACCTGACCAATAAATATACGGTACTGGATATCTCGGAGCTGACCGGTTCCAGCGACCTCTTAACGGTCGGCATGTTCGTGGCGCTGGATTATGTCTGGGACAAGGCGAAGGAGAACCGGACGGAGGAAAAGGCAATCTTTGTGGATGAGGTCTGGCAGTTAATCGGAGCTTCCAGCAACCGTCTGGCTGCGGAATTCGTGCTGGAGATTGCCAAGATCATCCGTGCATACTCAGGAGCCGGGATCTTCGCCACCCAGGACTTAAATGACTTCTTTGCTTTAGATGACGGCAAATATGGAAAAGGAATCATCAACAACTGTAAGACCAAGATCATCCTGAACATGGAGGATGAAGAAGCCCAGAGGGTGAAGCACATTCTTCATCTCTCTGAAACAGAGGTCATGAACATCACACATTTTCAGCGGGGGAATGGCTTAATTTCAACCAACAACAATAACATCACCGTAGAGTTTAAAGCTTCTGCACTGGAAAAGGAACTGATCACCACCGACCGTCAGGAACTTTTAGAGATCCTGGCACGCCAGAAACAGAAGGCAGGTTAATTCTATGGAGAAAGATTTCAATACGCGCAAAAATATATTATTTATAGTGCAGAGCTTATGGCTATGGAGGAATCGTGGCCCGCCAAAGTTTTTATATGTAACTGTATAAGCACTAAGCAGTTACAAAAGCGGTATGTTTCTGATGTTTGAGTAATTCTAAAAGAACCAACATCCGCCCAATACAACTAAATAATCCGTAGATGAAGCAGCTGATATGGCTGCTTTTTTCTTTGCCATCTTACGAGGGGAATCTGCCAACGGTGGATCCCGTAGAGATGGCAAAATTTTATTTCCAAGGAGGTAACCTATGTTACAAAAAGCAAAACACCTTACAAAGCGGCTGTCTGCATTTCTGCTGGCAGTCCTTGTTACCGCAGGCACCTGCCTCTCCGGCAGTGTCCCTGTCCATGCCGCAGACGGCACCATCCAGTACCAAGCCGGAGCTTCTATCAAATACGGAAGCTATTCTACTTCCCGAATGACCTTTGACGGCAGCAACACCGCCTACTGCGTAGAGCCGTTACAGCCTACGCCCTCATCCGGAACCTATGCCTACACACTGCTTGGCAATGACTCTCCCATCCGGAAAGCATTATATTACCTGAATGGCGGATACGGGTATGACAAACATATCAAAAACCAGTATCTTGGCGGATGGTCGGATGATAATTCCTATGTCATCGGCCATCTGGTGGTCGCCTACATCTATGCAGGCTATGCTTCAGACAGCGGCGCCTTCCATGGTGCGCCCCAGAATTATATTGATAAATCTGTGGAAATAGCAAATGCCATCAAGGGACTTCCTAATCCTCCGGCAACCTTCAAGGCTTTCATCGTTCCAGGCAATAACGACCAGACCTTAGTTGGAAGCTGGTATCAGATCCCCTACGGTTACATAGAGCTTCACAAGGCATCCGCAAATGCTGCCGTCTCTAACGGGAATAGCAATTATTCCTTAAAAGGTGCGGAGTATGGCATTTATAAGGGAGAAAAACTGGTTGGAAAACTGACCACTGACCAGAACGGTTACGCAAAATCCGGTGAATTAGAATCCGGAAGCTATACGGTCAAGGAGCTGAAGGCATCCAAAGGCTACATTATTGATGTAACTGCCCATAATGTGACGGTAGAGCCAGAAAAGACGGCTTCCTTAAATGTAACGGAAATACCCCAGAACGACCCCATGGACCTGCTGCTCCAGAAGCTTGATAAAGAACTGAAGACCGCACAGCCGCAGGGCAAAGCTTTTCTGGCAGAGGCTCAGTTTACGGTGAAATTTTATACCGAACAGTCTGATACAGATCCGGCTGCTGGTGGTGCAAAACCTGCACGTACCTGGATCTTTAAAACAGATTCCGAAGGGAAAGCAAAATTTTCCAAAAATTATCTGGTTTCTGGGGATGAGTTCTATACCCAGAAGGACGGGAAAACCCCCTGTCTTCCCCTTGGCACCGTAACGGTACAGGAGACAAAGGCTCCGACCGGATATCTTGCCAATGATACCGTGTTTGTACAGAAGATTACAGCAGGAGGCAAAGCGGAGACTGTATCCTGCTATAACGCCTCTTCCGTAGAAGAACAGGTCTATCGGGGCGGTGTAAAACTCCAGAAACGGGATTTTGAGACAAAGAAAGCGGAACCCCAGGGATCTGCCACTTTGGAAGGCGCGACATTTACCATCACGTCCTTAAATGAAAATCCTGTCATTGTTGACGGCAAATCCTATACCAAGAACCAGGTGGTTATGAGCCTGACGACAGACAGCAAAGGCTCTATCTCCACAAAGAAAGATGCGCTTCCCTTCGGGCATTACCGGGCAGATGAAACCAAGGCTCCGGAAGGCTATCTGAATGAAGGAAAGCTCTCTGTGGAATTTGATATCACAAAAAACGGCGAGATCGTGGACCTGACTTCTGAAGAGGCTGCCATATCAAACCAGATTATCCGCGGAGATCTGGAACTCGTCAAGGTCGCTGATGGAGAACAGAAACGGCTTTCTGATATCCCGTTCTCTATCACCTCCGTTACCACCGGGGAAAGCCACACGATTGTTACCGACAAGAACGGTTACGCCAACACTGCTTCCAAATGGAATAAGCACACCCACAACACCAACCAGGGGAAGACCTCCGAAGACGGAATCTGGTTCGGGACATCTAAGCCAAAAGATTCCAAGGGCGCGCTTCCTTATGATACCTATATCATAGAAGAACAGCGCTGCAAGGCGAATGAGAGCATGGATCTCTTGAAGTTCGAGGTCACCATTTATAAGGATTCCGTCAGTGTGGATTTAGGGACGCTGACCGATGACAAGATTGAGATCGGCACCACCGCCCTGGATAAGAATACCGGAACCCATATGAGCAAACCGGAAAAGAAAGTGACACTGATTGATACTGTGGAATATTCCGGGTTAAAGAAGGGCCAGAAGTATCAGGTCATCGGCACGCTGATGGATGCCGAATCCGGAGAAGCAATCCTGATTGACGGAAAGCCTGTGACCGCTGAAACGGAATTTACGGCAAAGATGTCCTCCGGAAGCGTAGAGGTTACCTTCATGTTTGACGCAACCTCTCTGGAGGGCAAAACCACGGTCATTTTTGAGGAACTGCATCAGGACGGGCAGAAGCTGGCTGTCCATGCAGATTTAAAGGATACAGACCAGCAGATCTCATTCCCAGAAATCGGCACGAAGGCGAAGGACTCCGATACCGAAGAGAATATCGCTAATGCAGATGAAAAGGTACAGCTTACCGATACCATTTTCTTCAAAGGGCTGGTTCCAAATCTGGAGTATGTTGCGACCGGAAGGCTGATGGATGTGGAGACAGAAGAACCTCTCTTAGACGGCGACACTCCGATCACGGCACAGACCACCTTTACCCCGAAAGCCAGCGAAGGCACCGTTGACGTTGTATTTGAATTTAACGGCAGCTCCCTGAAAGGGAAAAATACGGTCATCTATGAATCCGTCACCCAGGAAGAAAAAGAGGTGGGGATGCATGCAGATCCGGAATTTAAAGATCAGCAGATGTTTTTCCCGGAAATCGGCACAAAGGCAAGCTGTCCGGAGACAGATTCCCAGATGGCGATTCCAAAGAAGGATCTTACGATAGTAGATACCGTTTCCTATCATCTGGTTCCGGGAAAGGAATATAAGCTGACGGGAACACTCATGGATAAGGAAAGCGGCGAGCCTCTGCTGATTGACGAAAAGCCGATGACCTCCGAGCTTGTCTTTACACCGGAAGAGGCGGAAGGCACAGTGGAATTATCCTTCACATTCGACGCAAGCGCCCTGAAGGGCAAAACCATTGTCGCGTTTGAATCCGTATCCTATCAGGAGAAAGAGATCGCTGTCCATACAGACATTGAATCCACTCCCCAGAGCATCTATTTCCCGGAAATCGGCACGAAAGCCTCTTGCCCTGAGACAGATTCCCAGATGGCGCCTGCGAAAAAGGAAGTAACGATTGCAGATACCGTTTCCTACAAGCATCTGGTTCCGGGAAAAGAGTATAAACTGACCGGCACCCTTATGGATAAAGAGAGCGGCGAGCCCCTGCTGGTTGATAAGAAGCCTGTTACATCTGAGCTGGTATTTACACCGGAGACAGCAGATGGAACGGTGGAATTATCCTTCACGTTCGACGCAAGCGCACTGGAAGGTAAAACGATTGTTGCTTTTGAATCTCTTTCTTACAAGGGGAAGGAACTTACGGTTCATGCTGATATCGAATCCGAACCGCAAACCATCTATTTCCCGGAGATTGGCACAAAAGCCTCCTGCCCGGAAACCGGAAGCCAGATGGCGCCTGCTAAGAAGGAATTGACGATTGTAGATACCGTTACCTACCAGCGTCTGGTTCCGGGGAAGGAATACAAACTGACCGGCACCCTCATGGATCAGGAAAATGGCGAATTCCTGTTGGTTGATGGGAAAATAATTACCTCGGAGCTTGTCTTTACACCAGAAGCAGCGGAAGGAAGCGTGGAGCTTTCCTTTACTTTTGATTCCAGGGCCCTGAAAGGCAAAACTATCGTTGCTTTTGAGTCCCTTTCCTATCAGGAAAAAGAAGTCGCTGTCCATGCAGATATCGAGTCCGAGCCGCAGAGCATCTATATCCCGGAAATCGGCACTACTGCCAAGGATGGTAAGGAGGGAGATCAGGAAGCCCTGGCGGAGAAGGAGACACAGATCATAGATACCGTAAAATATAAGGATCTGGTTGACGGAGGCCCTTCCTACTGTCTGGTGGGAACCTTAATGGATAAGGAAACCGGCAAGGAAGTCCTGATGGACGGCAAGCCGGTTACTGCGGAAACCACTTTTAAGCCAGAAGAATCCAGCGGCTCCGTGGATGTCACATTTACCTTTGACGCGACAGAACTGAAAGGGCATGATGTGGTTGTCTTTGAGAAACTCTTTGTTACGATGAAGGAAGAGGACAAAGAGAAAGAGGTAGAAGTGACCAGCCATGAAGACATCAAGTCCAAAAGCCAGACCGTGAAGCTGACGGAAGTACCGACCGAGCCAAAGGAACCGGACATCTCCTCTCCTGTCAAGACCGGGGATGATGCGTCGATCCTGCTATACATCTGTATTGCTGCAGGCTCCCTGCTTCTTATCATTATCAGCGGGCTTGTTTTCTACTGGAGACGTAAGCATGAGAAGTAATTTTGATAGGGTAACTCATTCACTTTATGCCGACAGATTTAGCAGGCTTCAAGATGAATCACTGACTGCCGCATCTACCGGCATTAATTTCAACACAGGCAGCTTTTTTACGGGCTGCCTGTATCTGGAGATAACTATGGAGATAACACACTGCCTCACGGATGCCAAACATATCCGCCGATTCTTAGATGCCTGTGACGGGAACTGGCATCGCTGTATTTATGTAGAATGTGCCAACTGCAGAGTAAAGAATCCCTGCAATCAGTCTGGATTCCTGTTCTGTCCGGATTACCGGGCGGTTCCGCTGGTTCTTCCTCTTTCGGATGCAGATATACTTTTCGCCTGCCGTCCGGAACCTGGAGAATGCCTTGCAGTATTTAAAGATTCTGTCTTCCTGGATATGTATGCACAATTCCTAAAAGAACAGAAGATCCTCTCTCCGGACTGTCCCTGTATGGCGCTGTTAGACATCCAGAATAAGGACTGCTATGACTGGTAATAAAGCAGATATATTTATTTTTACATCGATCCGTTGCACTTTTTCTGCCTGTCACGTACAGAGAAAAGAAAAACCGGAGGGATGACCTATGAAAAATCTTACCACTATCATACAATTCATTGACCAGACGTTTACCAGCTTAATCTTCATACCCATGTGCTTTATTTTATACTGTAGGTTCTTTCCTTCCAAAGAAAGAAGCAGACGCATGCGCATTTTTTACCGGGTATGTATCATACTGGTGATTTTGTTCCTGCTCCGGTATTTCTGTGATAAATTTATTTTTACCGCAATCAACTATCCGAGATTTACAGACAGCGGCCTGTTTCCTCTAATCCAGGCAGTATTTTATCCGGAAATATGATAGCGGACAGCAAGCTTTTTTAGCAAATTAAATTTTCAGGCAAGGAAGGATAAGAAAATCATAAGGTGATTGGGATCTGACAAAAATCCCTTTCCTACATAAAATCGCATATGAAAGCATCCAAAATAAGCATTGGAAGGTTCTGCATCAGCACAATTTTTCAGTGCTTATTCTTTTACTTTATTACATTAACGTGTTAACTGGAGGAAATTGGGGAAAAGTCCCAAATTGGCACCTGTTTTTACTCTTGACTTATAGGAATCCCTTGTCAATTTACTTATAATATACGTATATAAAACGTAAGAATTGTTATTTTTAAGTATTTTATACATATACAAAACGTAAGAGAGGTGAACATTTATGAAAAAACAGACAATACGCTGCCCATACTGCGGCAGTCCTGCAATCTTAAAAGATGCTTCCTATGTATATGGCCATCATTCATCCGGGGGGAGGGTCTATGTATGCAGCCGCTTTCCGGCCTGTGATTCCTATGTAGGCGTCCATCAGGGGACATCCTTACCGAAAGGCTCCCTGGCGAACCGTACGCTCCGTAAGAAACGCATCCAGGCACATCAGATTTTCGACCAGCTCTGGAGAAAGGGGATCTTCAGCCGCGAAGAGGCTTACCGGTGGATTGGAGATAAATTCTGTCTGCAAACGCGTCAGGCACATATCGGGAATTTCAGCGATTATATGTGCGACCAGCTGATACAGGAAGCTTCCAAAGTTCTACAGAATAACCTCATACCGCTTGGTATGGCCGGATAAAGGAGGGATACCATGGATGGAATCATGAGTTATGAACAGAAACAGCTTGTAACCACTCATTTAAGCCTTGTTCCCCGGATGGTGCGGGCACTTACCAGAAGCTTTTCCCATCTGTCTCAGGATGAGTTTGACGAGCTGACACAGACCGGATATCTTGCCCTGTGCAATGCCGCCATGAAATGCAGTCCCACACAGCCGTTCCCGCCATATGCAAGGGCGGCAATCCGGAATGCCATTTATGATTACTGGCGGGACTGCGGAAAACGTAAAAGCGCGTTCTGCTCTCTGGATGCAATCCTTACTGCCGAAGATGGCAGTACCTATGAACCGGAATTTATGCTCTGTAAAACAGACGCACTGTCCCCAGAACAGGCGGTGCTGTCGAAAGAATCCGACTCTTACCTGAAGAGACTGGAATGTGCAGGCAGTAATCACCTGAAAAAAGGGATTATCTCACTCCGTCTCCAGCAGAGCGGATACACCAGCGCGGAAGTGGCAAAGCTCTACAAAGTCCCTTCCAACCATGTCCGGGCATGGCAGAGCAAAGCAAGGAAACAGTTGAGAGAAGATCAGGAATTATATGCGCTTTTAGCGTAATTCTAACGGAAAACACATGAAAAGAGGAGGTACTTTTTATGCTGACATTATACACCGCAATCGGAAACTTAAAAATCAAAAGGGATGAGATGGGAAATCCAGTACCGGTAGTCATCAATAACAGGCAGGAATATGGATTATCCGAACATGAACTTGTACTGTGGAGCTGTCTTGCTTTCCAGATCCTACAGATCTATGAACTGGAGAAGGCGTATAGCAAACGGCTTGCAGATTCCGGCCGCCCGGAAGGACTTTCCTTTTCCCATTACTTAAACCGCCTGCTTCTGCGGGGACTGATCGTAAAGGGTGACGGGCTGACCGGCGTGGACGCCCTGTACCGGCTCCTTGGAAAACTGTATATCCAGCCGATTACTGACCATTTTTCGGTACGGCTCTTCACCTGCATCCAGCTCTATCTGGAGGGGAAAATAAGGTTTCGTGATTTCGGGCGGTATCTGAGGAAAGAGAAATGCGATCCAATGGAAGATACTGTCCTGGAACTCGCTAAAGCGACGGAACTTACCACCGCAGAACTGCTCGCCTGTGTAGAACAGGGGGCAAAAACAAAAAACCCGAAGGAAGTATGGGATCTGCTCTATGAAGATACGGATGCGACCTACGAATCACTGGCAGATGAGGCACAGCTTCTCCACGTCCAGTATCCGGTACTGCAGGCAATCGGGAACCTATACCTTAACAAACAGATTTCATTTCAGCAGTTTTGAAAGGAGAACTATGCCAAAACCATTATTATCAAAGCTGATTGCCCAAGCGGCAGTCGGCTTTTTCTTTGCTATTAGTCATGTTTGGAATACAATTTATATCATCAAGGAAAAAATAGGACATATAATATATTAGAAAGTTGTTTCTATGATAACTGTAAACAGAAAAGAGGTTTGACATGCTTGGAAACTGGGAGTATACTTTGAACAAAAAGATAATAAGAAAGGAAAACTATCTGATGACTTTAGAAAGTATACTTAAAAATATAACTAAAAAAGAACATTGTTTTGAATTAAAAAGTAAAAATCAGACCATACGGTATATTCAAGAAAACGAATATCGCGAAGATGTATATAAATATATAGAACCTCAATTTATTGAATCATTTAGAAAAAGAATAGATAAGTCTAGATTTCTATTGTTTTCCGCACCGGGAGCGACTGGAAAAACGGCATTAGCTAAACATATTTGCTATACAAAAAATGGTATATACTGGGATTTGCCTGAAAATAAGATTGCGGAATATAGTTTTCAAGGTGCTATTGCGGAATCCGTGGGTTTTGAAAATATGAGCGATTTTATAAAAAGTATTGTAGATGGAGAAAATTTTTTAGTTATAGACGCATTTGATGAAGCAGAAGCCAGTTCAGGAAGGTCCGGTGTTGAATACTTTTTGAGGGATTTGAATGATGTAACCCAAAAAAGTAACGAAACATGCGCTATTCTTCTAGCTCGAACAGAAAGCGCAATTTTTATTAAAGACTTTATGTACAAGAATAATATTTCTTTTACACATTATGAAATTGGATATTTTGCAGAGTATAATTCTAAATTTTATATACAAAATAAATTAGAAAGAGATAAAGTTGAAATATCTACGATTGTTACTGAATGTATTGATGAGCAATTTCGTGAAATCCATAGAATTTTTCAGAATGGTAGTGCAAATGAATTTTTGGGATATGCTCCTGTTTTAGATGCGTTAGCAGCGTCATATAGCAAGGAAAAGAACACTGTTAATTTGTTAAAAAATATTACAAGCGGTGAAAATAGTTGTAATTTAATATTAAAAATCTTAGATGATTTATTGCAAAGAGAACATAACAAATTTATTAAGGCATTAAAAAATAAATTTTCAAAAATTGAAGAAGATATAGAATGGGATGTTTTATATAAAAAAGAAGAACAACTTTACCGAATTATTGGAATGATGTTATTCGAAGACACAACAATGTTTGGCGAAATAAGTGAAGCAATACCCATAGATTATAGAGACGAATATTTAGAGGTTATTAATACACAGTTACCTCAACATCCTTTTTTACGCGTAAAAAATATAGATAATAACGCGATTTATGAATTTACAGGTCCAGCATTTAAAGATTATGTAATTGCTTATGGTCTTGCTTCAAATGAAATGTCTGAATTTGTTAATGAATTTCTGGCAAATAATTCAAAATATTGTCCATCACAGATGCTTATTGAATTTTATGAGATTTTCTCTAAAAAATTGATATTAGGAGAATATATTCCATTAATGTATAACTCTTTTAAGGCGCACGCTCAATTAGGTGACATGACGGCATTATATATAAGTGGTGATAAAAAAGAATGTTATATTGAATTCAATTTAAAAAGGGAAGATAAAGATATATATAATACGACATTTTTGCTAAATGATATTGAAAAAGGTATCTATATTAGTCAACTACAAAATTGTTATATTGACATTGCTGGAAGTGTATATATTGGTAACGCTTCCGGCGAAGCAAGAATTAATAACTCTGTTATTATTTGTGATAAATTGATTTGGAGTAGTGAACAGATTTTGATTGAAGCATATTCACCAGGAGAGAGTATTTTAATTGGAAATACTTTTGAGGTATCTTCCAACATTAATCCCAGGTTTGAAATAAAAGTGGATAATAAAACAAACTTAAAAATATCGGCAAGTAATTTAGGAAATTATTATAAATTACTAAAATATAAAGATGATAATGTATTAGAATCTGAAGATGTTGGTTTTATTAATTTTTCATATATTATTAGACGTATTTTTAGTTGTTTAAGATCCCATAGTAAAGATACACCGGCAAGAAAGATGGATTTTATTGATAACAGAATTATTAATAAAAATGAGGGAAAAAGAAAAATCTTGGACTTTCTTTTAATGGAAAAGTTACTTTATACAGATGAACAGGACTGGCTATATAAATTAGATACAGACAAGTTATCGGCTTTTGGAATCACTTGGAATGATGTACGGAATGGAGATTTTACTTCATTGCAAGGATTATATAAAAAATATAATTCACAAATGTAGAAAGCATTATAACGAATTTTCAAGCTAACATGTTTTACTCTCTTTGCTATTTATAACTTTTGCTGAATTATTCGAACCTTCGGTACGTTGCCGCACACCATCTTAGCATGATTGCACGTTCGACCACTCAGACACGTAAACATAAAGTGGATGGGTTAGGGCGCAAGATGTCCGGCGATATCTTGCGCTCTAAAACAGATTCACGATCTGCTGGACTACCGTTATCTATGGCCACATCAATCCCCATGTGGCGTTTCCAGTGGACCATGCTTAGCACCGACCGAAGCAGCGCGGAGACCTTGAACCCAATATCTCCGGCTTGAAAGGCCGGTGTCCTGACCTTTTAAACTAGGGGACCCTACTGCAGGCTTTCACCTGCATATTTTATCTATTTTCTTCATGCACCTATCTGCATCGGAATTACTGTATTTACCACCAAAATATCATCCAGGCTTACCTGAAGCACTGCTGCAAGTACGACCAGATTATCTATGGATGGTAACGCTGCGCTTTGCTGCCACTTGTATATCGCTTGCGGTGTGGCAAATCCGAAAATATTCTGCAAATCCTTTACTGATAAGTTTGCCTGCTTCCTCAACCTGTTAATGTTCTTTCCTGTCCGTATCATATTTATTGTCGGCAGATCCATGTTCATTCACCTCCTGTCATTTTACAAATATCCAGGCGGTACTGCCCCATGTGAGATTCGAACTCACGGCCGCTCGATTAAAAGTCGAGTGCTCTGCCAGCTGAGCTAATGGAGCGTGTACAGAAAACCTTCCGTTGGAATTTTCTGCTTTCTAAGACAAAAAATACCGCCTACCTCATACAAGATAAGTGGCATCTGATATCCATGTTTTTATCTGTCAGTCTCCTGTATAGAAAGACAGCTTTTTAATCACACAGTTATTTTCCGTTTTCTTACCTTACATGAGCGTACCAAAATCAAACCCTGCTTTTTTTCTTTACTGTGCAGCGTCTCATAATGTTCACTATTCAGGCAATATACGAAATTAACTGTTGTCATGATTCTTTCCTTTCTGGACTTATTTTCGTCCGCTTTATTTTTATCTGTACTCACTATATCACCAATATCACGCTTTGTCATTATACTGGTAATATATTCTTTTATAAACTTATGCTCAAAGGACCAAATAAAATTTCCCCATATCTTCATATCTTCTTCATTTCAAACATTTCTGTTATCTCGTCATTACATTCGTCGATATCATCTGGAATCTTATATTTCCCATTTGCAATTCCCAAAATCCGTTTCGCATCAGTTTCGGATAAATGCTTGTACAATAACTCTGCCTGTTCTTTTAATTCTGTCATCCTTTCAAGCCTCTTGCCTGCCTGTCCATGTCTTCCACAACAATATCATAAATTTCTCCCAGGGAAGCACAATATTCCAACACCTCCCAGGGTTCATTTGTATGGAAATGGATTTTTATTAATTCCTCGTCCCCAACCACCAGCAGACAATCCCCCTTAAAGTTCTCCGTAAAATATTCACTTATCACATCTTCATCAAGGCCTTCTCCTTCAATCAATAATTGCGTATCATACCGAAATTCTAACATCTGTTCAACCACCCTTCCTGTCCTGATTACTTAAAATAGAGTTCACATAATTCCTTTTCGCCCTTATCCGCATCATCATGATCACCCTTTTCTCCTATGCCTTCCAGGCTGGCATATGCCTCCATTAGCTGCTCATATGAAGCATACGGTTCCAGTCCGAGCTCTTCCCATGTCGTTCCATAAGGCATGCCCCCACTTGTATATCCTGCAATAAAGGCAAACCTGTCATCCGAATCTGCATACAAAAAAGCTTCTTCTTCCATCAGCTTCTGTCTTTTTTTCGCATGTTTCTGCCGGATCCGTTCCTCCTCGCTGCGCTTTACAGCCTCCAGATACTCCTGTGTAAATTCCACGCCTATCGCCTGAAGGTCAGAAAGCGCTGTATTGATATCAACGTGGAACCGCTTCCGGTAATTCCTTGCCATATGCTTCGGTGTCCCATTATAAGTCAGAATCCATTGTCTTGCTTTTTGTAAACGTATTTCTTTTCTCATCGTTTTCGATGAACCCTTATTTTTTCTTCCCATAATCACCACTGTTTGAATTCCAGTTCCACTCTTGCAATTTCTTCTACTTCATGTATTGATTTTTCATATGACCATAACGGAAGTACCTGCACCAATCAGGACAAAGCCAAACAGAGATTTCGCTGGCTTATTTCATGTTCAACAAAAATTCTTCAGGACTATATACTGTTAGAGCTGCCTTTTTATAGTCGCCAAGGTTTCTTGTAACAATACAGTCCATTTCCTCACGGATCGCAGATTCTGTCATAACTGCATCCTCAAAGTCCGAAAGATTGGACGATATTGCCTTACGGCAGTCCATTCCAGCCGTGTCCAGTAATCCAAACAGGCAAAACAGCTTGTTTAGAATTTGTCTGGTTTCTTGATCGCTATGTGTGCATCTATGTGTGAGATAGTAAATATCAGTAACAGATTTAGCAGTCAGGAATCCTTCAAACTGCTTATTTGCCGCTCCCAGAAATATCTCCTGGACCTCCTTAAAGAAAGGCTCCCGGCTCTGCAGTGCATCAATCACAATACAGGTATCTATCAATGCTCTCATATTTTATTTCGCCTTTCTTCCTGAGCTTCTTCAAGTGTCATTTCAGCAGGTACGCTGCCAAATAATGACTGTGCCATGCTGACCCGGTCCTGAAATGGATTCGTCAGTTTTGCAACTATTTTCCCGTTCTTTGTAATAAAAACATCTTCTTTTTCTGCAAGAAGCAGATACTTGCCAAGATTAAGCTTTAATTCTGTAGCCGTAATAGACATTGTGAATCCCTCCTTCATCTCATATTACTTTTATTATATCCTATTTGAACGATTCCAACAATAAAATCGTTCGAAATTATCATATTTTACTCTTCACTTAGCCAAAAATCTATATATAGAATTTATTCCATTGACTATCGCTATATCTTGTGTTATTATAATCATGTATTTAAGTTTTTGTGTTATCCCACATCGGGAGTCTGGACCATTCCTCCAGAGCACACGCGAGTTTAAGTTTGGAAATCAGAGTCATTAGGATAGCCGCACCCTGCGGTCGTTTAATGGCTCTTTTTTTATTTTTTAGGAAATCTGAAACATGGATTTCCTATTCTTTTACCTATCTTTATTATTTCAACGCCTAAGAGGGCAGAAAGGAGAAATTTTATGTCAGCAATCATTCATCTCATGGGAAGGGTCACCAGAGATCCCGTCATGCAGCAGGGGAGGAACAACGGAACGGAGTATATTTCTTTAGACCTTGCCACCTCACAAAGAAGCCAGAACGCACAGAATAACCCGGAAAATCCATATGAATCTGTTTTCTATCAGTGCTATCTGAACAAGCATCTGGCAGAACGGCTTTCGAAGGCGGGAGTCAAGAAAGGAACCTGTCTGTATATCTATGGAGAGCTTGAACTCCATCCCTTTGTTTACAGTCAGGGACAGAGAGCGGGCCAGGCCGGTTCCGGTGCCAGGATCAATGTACGGGACTGGCAGTTCTGTCTTTCCAACAAGCCAGAAGGAGATGCAGGCGGAAATCAGGCAGGCACACCGCCGTACAATGGAGGCGCAGCTACGCCGGGAGCCGGAGGATATCAAACTTCAGGTCCGCAAAACGGCGGTTATCAGAATCCTGCCGGTGCTGCACAGGGAGGCGCATATCCTGCCAATGGAAATGCTGCCGGAAACGGGAACTATCCGGGCAGCAGCAATCCCTCCGGTGGAGGTGGCTATCCCAATGGCGGCAATGGCAATGCGAATGGGAATTATTCCAATGCTGGTAACGGCAATGCAGGTGCCAGCTATCCAAATAACGGGAATGGTACTGCAGGCACCAGCTATCCGAATGGAGGCAGCAACATGGGCAACAGCCCGCAGCCTGCGAACGGAGGACCCCCGCAAGGCGGTTCTTACCAGGCAAACGCCCCTGCACAGAATGGTTCGGCTGGAAATCAGATGTACCAGCAGCAGAGAGGGAATGCCCAGTACGGCCAGACACCGCCGCAGGGCGGCTTTGCCGGAGACGGGTTTACCAACATCCCGGAAGGTATGGCCTCACAGCTTCCCTTCACTGCATAACTTCAGAATCACCCGGTTACGGAGCCTGCCAGTGGCAGCCGCTCCTGCAGATCACTTCAGGAAAGGAATTGCGTGTTTACGTTTCAACACAGCAGTTCCTTTTTTTCAAAACAATTCGAACTGCAAAATATTTTTATGAAAGGAATCCACAATGAAAACAAGAAAAGAAGAACACAGAAGTATCAAGATGATAAAAGCAGTCGCCATTATTTTATTCCTGGCGCTTCTCTTTACTCCGGAACAAAGGAACCGGTCTGTCATTGCCGGCATCGCGATCACCGGGATTGCAGGAAGCTTTCTTTTTCTCCTGCTCCCCATGCTGCCGCGCGTCTCAGTCCCGTCTTCCTTAAGAAATACTCACACTCATAAGCATAAGAAACAAAAGAAGGAAGCCCCTTTCTTTGACATGGAGACGCTGCTGATCCGACAGATCAGTTACCAGGTCACGGATAAGATCAAGGCGGCTTACCCGGAGGCATCCTGGGAGTATACCCGTCCTATCAAAGCAGCGTCCCTGCTGAATTGCGACCTTATCCGCATCCGAACCTTCCATACGGGAGATTACAACTTTGCGGATGTTTCCCTGGACCAGTTCGGGCATCTGAAGCTCTTCATGATGACCATTACGGATTTCACGCCCCTTCCGGGACAGAAGAATCCAGATGGCACTAAGACTGATCATCCTGAAAATCCGGCAGAACCTCCTGTCCATGTAGATCCGGAATCCTGGTATTCCCTCATCGGGAAGCCGTTACTGACGGAGCTGATCGGAGACCTGCAGGCAAGGGGACACCAGAAGCTGTATATCAATGAAGCCGGGGAAATTTTTATCTTGAATAACCATACACCAGAAGTAAAAGATACTTTCCAGCATTTCCCGCCCAGAGATTACTGGGCAGCGCTCACGGATATCTTTATCCGGGATGAGCTGAACGCAAAGGAAACCAATGACACACTGGAATTATCATGGGCATAGAAGGGAGCGATTGATTATGGCAAATGGAAATTTATTACCCAACTGGTCTTTTCGCCGGAAGCTGCCGGAACCGTTCGAGGATTACACAGACGACCCGGTATGTAAAAATGTCTACTCCAAGTACTGCACGCAGCCCCAGAAGCGCTCCACGCTCCATGCGGCAACGCTCCGGGCAATCCTGGCGTATATGGAATTAGAATCCCCAACAGGCGCAAAGCCGCCGGAGGAACTGGGTGCAGTCGGAAGCCAGGGCAACAACTTTACGATTGCGGAATATCCGAGCAAAACCGGAGAACTCCACGTAGCAGTCTACAACCGGACAAACGGCAAGTTTACCGTCGGCTGTTACCAGACGCCGCCGGATTCGGAAAGCAGTCCGGAGAAATATATGCTGAAGGAAGACGAGAAAAGCGGCGCTGCCCTGATCTTTACACTCCTTCCAACTGCTATGGCTGATGACGAGTTCAATGAATATTACCAGAAACTGAAAAGCGACCGGGATAACGGCTATCCAAACATTGACGATACGGTGGAGACCGCAGCAGTCCTTTGCGATAACCTCTACCGGCGCATCCGCTATGGAACCTCCTTGGCAACCGGCGGAATTCCAAGCGATACGCCAACCAACGGCTCTATCCCCCAGCTAAAGGCATTTACGATACAGAAAGGCACCTATTCTCCAACGGATGTCATTCTTGGAGCCTTTCAGGTCATCAAGCCTGGTACTTCTACCAGAAAAGTAACCGCAAGCGTTTCCAAACATGATTTTGTAGGCAAATACATCCTGTCCGAATCCCGGACATTGACTCCCCAGGAAGAACTCACTGTGCCGCAGCTCCCTGACTGGTACATCATACCGGCCGAGATCAAACGGATCTGCGAACACGCAAAATTAACCACAAATACCGTGTCACCCATGCGGAACTTCTTATTAAGAGGACCTGCGGGGACAGGAAAGACCGAAGGCGCCAAAGCAATCGCCTCCGGCCTCCATCTCCCTTACCGGTGTATTACCTGTTCCGCAAACACAGAAATATTCGATTTGCTCGGGCAGATCCTGCCTGATGTAGACGGGAAGCTTTCCGCTCTCCAGAGCGAATATCCCACCTTCCAGGACATCATGATGGACCCGGCAACGGCTTACCAGAAGCTGACCGGCACCTATGATGAAACGGTGGATGAGGACGCGGTTTATCAGAAGCTGGTGGATACCATTTTCGATGAAATGCACGACCACTACGCAAAGCAGGATTCCCACCAGAAGTTTAAATATGTGGACACTCCGCTAGTAGAAGCGATCCGTTACGGCTATCTTGTGGAATTACAGGAGCCCACGGTCATTGCCAATCCCGGTGTGCTGGTAGGCTTAAATTCCCTGCTGGACCGCTGTAACAGCGTGTTCCTGCCAAACGGAGAGGTCATTAACCGCCACCCGGATACCACGATTGTCGTAACTACCAACAATGATTATGCGGGCTGTAAGCAGATGAACCAGTCTGTCATCTCCAGAATGAACCTGGTCATTGACCTGGACGAACCGGACGAGGATACCTTAGTCAAACGAGTCCTTGGCATTACCGGCTGTACAGATAAGAAAACAGTAGCAACCATGGCAAAGATTGTCAAAGCCGTATCTGAATACTGCAGGGAAAACCTGATCACAGACGGATGCTGCGGAGTCCGGGAGCTGATCTCCTGGGTGCAGTCCTTCATGGTCTGCGGGGATATCCGGGAAGCCGCCCGCTACACGGTCCTCTCCTCTGTTTCGGCAGATGCGGAGAGCCGTCAGGAAGTGGAGAACGGCTGTCTGGATTCCATCCTTGCGGCGTAAAGGGGGCTTTTTATGAGGGATTATCAGATTACAGAGGAAGAAATGCGGGGCGTGTTAGCCGCCAATCTTTCTTATCTCAGGAAATCCAAACAATGGAGGCTCTCCCAGAAAACGCTGGCAAAAATTTTGCACGTACCGAGAAAAGCCATCATGAATTACGAATCCGGCAAAGTCCTTCCGCCGACCTATATCACTTACCGTATGGCGCTGTATTTTTGCTGTACCATGGAAGAACTTCTGACGGAGAAGGTATTTTAAGCGCAACAGCCGTACAGCTGTTTTAAATATGTGCTGTATGAAGCCTTTGCGTTTACAAATAAAAAATAATGGAAAGAAAGGATGAATGAATTTTGAACAGCAACCAGAAAAAACTACAGCAGATGATCAAGGACCAGACTCTTACCCTGACGGATGAAGAGCTGTTCCTGTCCTCTGCCTACCAGAAATACCTGTCCTCAATGGCGAAAGCGGCTACCGGCCGCTACCGCCAAGGACTGCAGACACTGATGGAGTGGGACGCTTCCGATGGTGCCGGACTTGCTTACACGGATAACTACAAGATCCACATCAATGCCGGCAACCACATTACCCAGAGTTTCCCGTCCCGGATGCTGCGCTCTGAAAGCCTTGTGGGGATGAACGGGCATGAAACGGCCCATCTCTTATTTACGGACTTTACAACCCTTGGGTTATATCTGCGCAGCATGGAGAACGGCTCCTTCTATCCAGAAGAACCGTCTTTCGATGACCAGTACCAGGAAAGCTGTGTGGAAATGCTGGAAGCCGTGCATGAAAAAGACAAGGCTGTATGTCTGACGCTTTCTGAATGCGCCTCCCATATCAGCAACATTTTAGAAGACATTTACATCGAAGCCCGCATGTGTGACGCCTATTCCGGCATTTTTAAGCAGGGGATCGAGCTGAACTGCCTGCGGATGAATGAACTGATGCCGTCCCTTCAGAGCCAGATTGACAATGAATACTCTGATTTTTCCATTGTGGCAAACCTTCTCCTGCAATACTGCAGGGCAGGTACAGTTAATAATCTCCATGGTTACACCGGTCCCTATCTGGATTACCTGGAGGACTGCGTACCATATGTGGAGGAATCTATCTACTCGGATGACGTGAAAGACCGGCTCCATGCCTCCAACCATATCCTGGGGATTCTCTGGGAGTATATCAAACCAATGGTGGAGGACACCAGGGAGAAGCTAAAAGCGGCTTCGGAGGAGGATGTGAAAAAACTGCTGAGCGGGATTCTGGGCGACCAGATCCAGGGCGGCACCCCTCTGCCTTCCGGAAAAGGCGGAGCTATGCCGAAGCAGGCGGAAGCCGGAAAGAAAGCACAAAGCTCCAATCCACCTCTGCAGTTTTCTCCACAGACACGCCAAAATATCATGTCCGGTGTGCAGGATGTGGTGACTGAAGAAGGCGACCGGATCCAGCTTGCAAAGACTTCCACAATCTTAGAAGGAAACAATCCGGGCATCACTTATAACCACCAGTATCTGGGTTCCGGTTATGAGAAATCCGCCAGCGACCTTTTCCGCATCCTGAACAGTGTAGCAACGGAAAAAGCGGAGGAACAATACCAGCAGGAAATGACGGAGGAACTGCAGAAAGCGGCCAATGATATCCATTATGGAAACGCCCATGCAGGTATCCATGTAACGGTAAACCGGATGTACAGTGTACCGGATAGCTTAATTAAAGCATACCAGTCCGTTGCACCGCCGCTTCTTAGGGCTTCCAAAAGACTGCAGAAAACCATCGCCCCTCTCCTGAGGGAAGAAAGCGAGGGCGGGAAATTAAAGAACCTGCAGTTTGGAAAACGCCTGGATACAAGAGCGCTGCACCATGAGGACGGTACATTTTTTACAAGGACAAGGCTCCCTTCGGAAGAACAGAAACTGGCGGTAGGTCTCCTGATTGATGAAAGCGGCTCCATGAGCAGCTCCGACCGGATCACTTATGCAAGGATGACAGCGATTGTCCTTTATGATTTCTGCCAGAGCCTGCAGATCCCGGTCACCATCTACGGACATACCACGCCAGACTGTGAGGCCGGAGTAGCGCTTTACTCTTATGCAGAATTTGACTCCATAGACTCTTCTGACCGCTATCGTTTAATGGACATGAGCGCCAGAAACGGGAACCGGGACGGCGCCGCCTTGCGTTATGTGGCAGAGCATCTGAGCAAACGTCCGGAAAACCAGAAGCTGCTCATCATCATTTCCGACGGGCAGCCTGCGGATTACGGATACAGCGGTACGGAAGCAGAGGCAGACCTGCGTGGGATCAAGAAGGAATATTCAAAGAAGGGGATCGTCCTCTTTGCTGCAGCTATCGGCTCAGACAAGGAGAACATCAAACGGATCTATCAGGATGGATTCCTTGATATCACCCGGCTTGAAGAACTGCCAAAAAATATGGCGCTTTTGGTAAAGCAATATTTGAAATAATAAGCGGAATGATAAACCATGCTGTCCATTACTAAAACGGTAATACAGCACTGGAATCTCAACAAAGAAAGAAGGGACATTGATTCATGAATCAGAATTATCAGACGAGGATTTCCCCTCAGATCTGCAAAGTCCAGACCGACCGGAAGCTAATCGCCGTCTATGACCAGTTGAAATGCGCGGCGCTGACACACTATGCACAGCTCCACGCAAAAGGTGAATATAAGGAGAATGATCATAAGGCAAATTCCCTGATCAAACTCACCATCCAGGACTATTCCAACGGCACCGGAGATAAAAATATAATCGCCCAGTTCAATCTGGCTCCCGAACAGATCCAGTTTATCTTAACCCGGATCACTGCAGGGTTCCAGGAATTTGAGTGGTCCCAGAGCAAGATCTACGGCGCACCTGATGCACAGGGGTATTCTACGGCGCAGCAGTTTTCCATTTCGCGCCACACGAACGATTCCAGCGGGCGGCCGATGAAGAGCCCGTGGCGGATCCAGATCGTAAATGGAAAAGGTGTGAAAGTCCAGAACCAGAAAGGCGGTTCCTATATGAAATCCGGAAGCTTTCTCTCAGAGAAAAACGCATTTATCCAGCTGACGGATATGGACCTCTATACGCTCCTAAAGCGCACGGATTCCTATATCACCAACTGGGAAGCGTGTATGGCGCCGTCACTGATCGCAAATGGAAAGCAGGCATATGAGAAACAGCAGCAGGACTGGCAGGCACAGAATCAGGGGCAGGATCAAGGGTACGCTCAGAACGGGCAATATCAGGGGCAGAATCCGGATTATTCCCAGAACAATCAGTACCAAGGGCAAAATCAGAATTATACACAGAACGGACAATACCAAAACCAGGCTCCGTACTATATGCAAAATAATACACAGAATAACCAGTACCAAAATCAGGGGCAGGGAAACACCTATGCCGCTTAGATTTCAGGCACGATCATTTTTGGAAAAGGAAACGGCCCTATGGCGGCTTCCTTTCCGTTAGAAAGAAGGTGAATCTATGAAATATACCGATATCTGCACACTGGATGCACAAGGACGGATCGTGATCCCGACCAAGATGCGTAAGATTTTAAACCTTGTGAATCAGGACTCTCTGGAAGCGGAGCTTTCCGGCCAGGAAATCCATCTCAGGAAATGCGGAGATCTGCCTGCAGACACACACAGGCTCGCATCTTTCCTTACCATCCTGTACAACAGCAGCCGGCACACCGTTGCCCTCTGTTCCGATACACAGGTCGTTAGCGCGGTAGGAAGTTTTCTTCCAGACAGAACCCCTGTCTCCAAGGAACTCTCTGCCTGCATCCAGGCTGAAAAAGAATATCTCCCGGACATGAGCAGGCCAGTCTATCTTACCTCCTGTCCAGGCACACCAGTCGCTGCGCTTTTCCCTGTCCACGCCGAAAAGCCTCTGGCATTAGCAGTACTTTCTGCAAAGCCGCTTACCGAGGTGGAGATCGGATGTGCAAGGTTAGTGGCAGCCACAATTACACATGAATTTATCGGTCAAAGACAATTTGAACAAGAAATAAAATCTAACTGAAAGAAAGGATAAAAATACTATGAAAAAAATACATCTATTAACCCCCAAGCAACAGCAGTTTGCAGAACAAAACCATCAAATCGTAGAGTGTTTCCTCTCCAGAAAGAGACTGGATGCGGACGAATTTTACGATGTGGTCATCTTCGGCTATCTGTTAGCCGTACAGGAATATCTGGAAAACCCCAGGTTAACCGACAACTACGCCTTCAATACCATTGCATGGCGGAACATGAATGACTGTCTGATTAACGAATATACCTACTGGAACCGGGGGAAGCGTTCAGCAGCAACCAGCCCTTTGGATGAGGAGTATCTGTCTATTGACAGACTTCTCCCCAACCGGATGCAGCGGGCGGCGGAAACTCTGGACAACCAGAAATTGCTGGTCAAACTGCTTGCTTATATCACTCCAAAAGAGCAGGAAGTTGTCCGTCTAAAGGCAGACGGCTATACATATCAGGAGATTGCAGAAAAATGCAGGATCTCAGTCTATGGTGTGGAAAGCCGTTTCAGCCGGATGCGACAGAGACTGCGGGCACTTGCACTAATGTAGGGGAGAATTGCTATGAATGATTCACAGATACAGCGTGCAGCAGAGCTTCTGCAAAAGGAATTTGGTACAGAATGGCAGGCCATCGCCGGAATGCTCGGCACGGAGGGACTGCGGAAACGGGTAGGCAAAGAGCTTACTTCCTTTATGGCATTTCCAGAACGCGGAAACGGCGGGAACAGCCACTGGAGAGGCAACTGCTCTCCGGAAGTGGTTGCTTCCATCCTGCGCTATGTCCTGGACTGCAAGCGTTATTACGGCAAGGATGTAAGCCAGTTTACCCTGATGGATCCTATGAGCGGTTCCGGAACTTCCCAGGCTGTGGCAGATCATTTCCAGGTACGGTCGTTACTTTACGACCTGAATTCTGCACCTGCTTACGACTATGGAAACTGGAACGCGTTAAGAAATGATGTGGAGGACTCGGCCGACCTGATCTTTTTCCATCCGCCGTACCACGACATCATCAAATACAGCGGAAATATGTGGGGCAGGCCCCACCCGGATGACCTGTCGAGATGTGAGAACTATCAGGATTTCCTGGAAAAGTTAAATTACTGTATCCGGAAGTTCTTCTTTGCATTACGGAAAGACGGCAGGCTCGCGGTACTGGTGGGGGACATCCGGAAAGACGGACATTTTTTCTACAGCATGCAGAACGACCTTATTCGCATGGGCGAATTTGAATCTTTTCTTGTAAAAGGCCAGTTCAACTGCGTATCCGATAACCGCAGGTACAAGAAACCGTTTATACCGGTCGTCACGGAATATGTGTTGATACTTAAGAAAGCCGATTCCCTGACGGTTCCCTTTTCCTGCAGGCAGGAAGGCTGCCTGTCGGTAAGCTGTACAGACCTTCAGACCATCACCTGGCACCATCTGATCCGGATGACCATGGAAAGTATTGGCGGAACAGCCGCATTGTCGGATCTGTATGACCTGCTGCGGGATCATCCCAAAGCACGGAAGAATCCACACTATGAGGACCGCATCCGGGCAACCATCTACGAGCATCCGGACCAGTATCTCAGGACAGCCTAGGGATGCTACCGCTTAAACTATGCTGTGGCATAGAAATATAACACAATCACCCAAAGAAAGGAAGATATCTACCATGAAAAGGCACCGAAAAGAACCTTTACAGAATGTCAAGAAAGCAATCGTCACCATGACCGGCACCCCGTCCCTGCCTCTCTGTATCGGAGAGCATGCATGGATCCGTACCCGTCACCAGCTCTTTACAACTTCTATGGTCTTAAAGATTATGGAAGTGGCGGAGGACGGCATAAAGTTTGAGACCTGTAATACCATTTACCATCTCAGATACGAAACCATTTCTACGGAGAGCGGGGTGATGTGCGCTTGACAAAGATCCAGGAACTGGGAAGCAGCCTTGAAAAGCTGCTTTCCACCCTAAAGAAAAACCGGGAAATGATTTCCCTTGAAATTCTGAGATCCCATTACCGGCAGCCTTATTATGCTCTGATCCAGCAGATCAACGGGACTGCATCTGCATTTGTGAAGGCAGTGCTTACTGACCGGCTTATCCTGAATCCGGATATTTCCATAGAAGAGCAGGCGGCTCTCATCAACCAGGTGATTGCAGACTCCGGCATGGAAAAACAGATGAGTGCCTGCATTTCCAGAACTTACAATTCAGACCAGCTTTACCAGATGGCTCTGGAACTGCGGCGGAAAATAGAATGTGCCTTATGGCCGTACATTGACCTGAAAACCTGCCTGGTGTTTGATCTGGACAATCCGGAAACAGAACCTGTTACCTATAATACTTTAACCAGACAAATTTTAAGAAACGGAGTCTGGGCGAATCAGGAATTAGATCTTCAATGGAAATTTATCTTTTACCCAAATACAAGGATTTATCCAGACAATGAATTACCCAAAGAAGAAAAGGAGACAAATCACTATGACTACACAAATGGAACGGAAAACAACTGCACGCCTGTCAGATAAAGAAATGGAGAAAATCTACCGCATACGGCAGCGTTTTTACTGGGAAATGGATTTTATCAGCCGCTGCAGGGAACGTAAACTGGAAGAAATTGGCTTATGCAACCTTCCTTACCAAACGCTTCCGGAGGAGAAAAAGCTTCTTGACCTGGCCTATGAACTCTATAACAATATGGAAGACTCTAATACGGCCTATAATGTGACACTTGATCTTGTCATTGATGAGATTGAACGCCGGATACAGGATAACCGGATTGTTACTGCTGCGGAACCTCCCGGAAATCCACGGGTTGTTATTATCATTGAGGACGGAATTGTCAGTACAGTGCTGGCATCGGATCCGGATATCCAGATTGACATTATTGAGCTGGACCGAAATTATGCGGATTCCGAGCTTCGTTCTTCTACTTATGATGCTGCCCTAAAAGAACCCGGCCTTCAAAACTGCAGTTACTCACTGCATGTGCCAGGTTATGAGCAGGAAATGGAAACAGAGGTGGATGAGTAATGGCAAATATCTGTTGTGATGACGTCTATTTCTATTCACAATCCAATCCGGAACATCTGGCTGCATTGTGGGAAGACCTGGAGACATCCATCGTTTTCTGCCGCAATGAAGATCTGGCAGGGATCAGGAACCTGTTTGAATTAAAGGGTATTCCCACAGAAAGTCTCTCCCTCCGGGGAACGGTCATCGCTATGGAACGGAATCCGGATAATATCCTTCTCAGTACTTCTGCCGCATGGTCTCCGCTTTATGGGGCATACCATGCGATTGCCGAAGCTTATCAGGTGGATTTTGTCATGCAGAGCATCGAGCCGGGTTGCAGGACCTATATCAATACCGATCATTCCGGCCAGTATTTCCCAGACCATTATGCAGTATCCATACAAGACGAAACTTTCCTGACACCAACAGGTATTCCGGTGAGTGAGAAACTGGAATATGGAGAACTGTTTACTACGGATGCCGCTCTGCTGGAACACTTTGCCGAGATGGGATATCCTGCAGATACACTGAAAATGCTGGAGACGCTTTTGGAAGATACGAGAATGGAGGTTCACTGCTTTGAAGATCCTTATTCCCTGAATGACTGACAGACGAGGAGGCATGATGTATGAAGCTATATGTATTATGCAGTTATGGAGATGGATTGAACGATCCCGATGTCTCCACAGATTATCAGGAACTCTATGAAAAGATGGAGAAAAGTTTCCGCATGACACGGGATCACGTTTCCCAGACAGAAGAAGAACAGGAGAATACCTATCTGAGCGGATACAGTGCCAGGGCTGTCATACAAGGTGACTGGATGGAATGGTCTATTACGGAGTTGGAACTTCCAATATCCAACCTGTGATAAATCAAAAAAACAAATATATACTGAGCCGCTTGATTTCAGGGCGGCTCATTTCTGTCAGCAAAGCCCGAAAAACCGTGATTTGCTTTTTCAATTGGATAGGCGCAAACTTTTTGCTATAATAAATTTACAATTATGGAGATAACCATATTTGAAATTCGCAAGGAGGTTCGCTCATGGTGGAAGGAAAGTATTTTTTTAATGGAAAAGATATTACTATGAATATGTTCATCCAGATTCGGGATGTGATTGATATTATTCAGGAAACAACCGGGTTAAATTTCCCGGATGCGACTTTGGCTTTTTATGAATCCCAAACATACAAAGCCCTTCAGAACACGGAGAACACCCTATGGGCAGAATCTGCCGGTTATATTGCAGACCGGTATTTTGAGGAATGTACAGAAACAAACTG
>NZ_JAYMNO010000005.1:0-36453 GCF_036941055.1 Sporofaciens sp. JLR.KK001
ATGCACATTTTTATTCTTTATGCTCTCTGGACTGCTCAAGCCCCATAACCATCCATCCCTTATCCCTCTCATTTCTGAAAATCAACCCTTTCCTGCTTATTCTCTATTGAGTTTCCGAGAGTGCTCCTAATGAGTAAGCCGATTCCGAATGGAGTACCAAGTGTGCTGTAAGTATAACATATATTGAAGATTAATGATAGTGGACTATTATTATGGCTGGATTCAATGAAAGGCTGACGGAGATGCAGACGATATAGAGTTCTGTATAATATGAAAATTTTTATAAGAAACAGATAAAAAATTGTTACGAAAAAGTGTAGTTTTTTGTAATAAAAAACCTGCTATAAATTCTTAACCATTTTAATATATTATCGACAAAAAGTCAATAAACTTAATCCTCCTTTTTTGTGATATTTGCATTAAAATTTTTCCCTGTACATTATTACAAAAAACTACACTTTTTCGTAACAGGAGATAATGGCGGAAATTCAACAAGAATCCTTGTTTTTAAGAAGAGTATATGCCAATGGACAGAGTATGTAAGACCATTCATCAGTACAATAGAGAACCGATCAAAGAGGCTGATATGGAGAAGCTTCAGGAAATTGCCGAGGATTACAGAAAGGTAAAGAATTACGTGTATTCGCGTTACGGCGGGATCGCCAGCCTGTCAAAGATCTATCCGGGATATACGGTACAGAACGAGATGACAGGCAGTGGATACCGCGAAACATTAGGTATGCCGGCGGTATATTTCTATCTGGCGATCTTTGATGCATTAGGCGATATCAAGAGCCAGTGGACCAGGACAAAGACGAAGATCTCGAAGCTGATCAATCAGAATGAGGGTTTTACGGAGGAGGATAAGCATTACCTGCGTTTTTTACTCAAGGTCAGCAATGCGTTTGAAGAGGTGCTGAATCAGAAGCCTGTTGAACTGCCTAATACGGTGCAGAAGCAGTACATTAAAGTGTCGTCGAAAGTTGACGCAGAAAAGTTGAATAAATATCTGTGCAGGCAGGTGAGGAAGCATCATGTGAAGCTTCACACAGACAGAGCAGACGGATTTGCCATAGCAGAGCGGGCATACCGTTATGCAGACCATGGGATCTATATTTCGATTAAAGAAAAGCGGAAGCGAGTTTTTGTGCTGCTGACAGATAATAATCAGTACAAATGTCAATTACGTATGAAGCTCTATCCTCAAGAGCGGCGTATTGAGATTAAGATTCCTGTAAATGTCTCCATTCACAATCACAAGGAGTATCGGAACGAAGTCGGTGTGGCTGTAGGGCTCTATACGATGATGACCACAGATGAGGGGCATCGGTATGGGGAAGAATTGGGCAAGTTCCAGTTGGAGTATTCGGAATGGATACGGGTGCAGACCGACAGTTACAGACGGAATAAGAAGGATAATCCGGGGCGGAAGAAATATTACGCCAAGAAGCGGAGGATGGAGGAACGCCTGCATTGTTACATTAATCAGGAGTTGAATCGACTTCTGAGAGAGGAGAAACCGAAGACGATATTTATTGTGAAGCTGCCGAAGCCGCAGGCAGGCGGGCATAACAAGAAGATAAATTATGTGGTCGGCCAGTGGCAGAGAGGATATATTCGAAAGCGCTTGACGCAGAAATGTAAGGAACAGTCGGTTGAGATCGTGGAAGTGCTCGGGAAAGACATCAGTAATGAGTGCAGTGAGTGTGGTGCGATCGGGATGAAGGCGGAAGGAAGGTTTCATTGTCCGGCGTGCGGGTATGAGATGGTAGAGAAAGTGAATACTGCTCGGAATGTAAAGAAGCGTGGAAAGGGAGACGGAGCGCTGTTTTAGAATGGTTAGCGATAGTAAATTCGTTAGTATATGTATTTTATTTAATATGGTCATAAGAATAGCCATTTAGATAAATTCTGATGATAGATCAGGATTTTACCAAATAACTTTCAGAGGAACCATGGAAATTCCTGGATCGTTTTATGGACTAAGAGGTGTGTTCATGATAAAAGCAGGTATGATGCCTGCTATATAAAAAGAAAACACGGCGTTAGAAGGCAGATGCGAAAGGATGCAAATCTTGAGTTCTGCGTATTGGGTACGCCAGGACCTTGTGAACATGAGATTGTGTTGCGATAAAGTATCGCAGGTTGTCGCCAATGGGGATACATGTCATGACGTAGCAGGGAGCGAAGCGGAGAAGAGCTGCATCATTCTTGGGAAAGGGTGACCAATATGCCTTATTAAATCATTTATAATTGTGTATATGTAAGAGGAGTCAATGAGGAGAAATGAGATATCAGCTCCTCATTTTAGTGATACTGTTTGCGACACTTGTGAAATGAAGTCTGATAATATGCAGAGGTAGAAAACATGGAAATTGAGACATTAAAGAGAATGATTGGCGTCATGGATGTTCTCATAGTAAAGGGGAAGGCATATATATCGAATCGTTTTTATAATACCTTTCTTATATATGATCTTCAAGAAGAAACCATAGAGAAAGCAGAACGTTTCATGCAAATGGATGCGTCTTCTTTTGCTTATCATGGAGGCTGTATAGAGTATAAAGGGACGGTATACTTCTATCCGGATAACGGATATGGAGTACATGCCTATCATGTGGATAATGGATCTCAAAAGTATTATGATTTGGGATTTTGCCAAGTAGGATATTCCTGTATTTTCAGAGATAAATTGATATTATTTCCATGGTATGCAAGGCAAGGGCTTATTACTATTGATTTAAAAGAAGAAACCATTGATGTTCAGCATGATTGGTGGGATGTCGAACGAATGTTAGGCGATGTAAGTTCTAACTTTTTATATACCGGGATGTACGATGATCATAAAGTGTGGAGTCATTGTACAAAAAGTAATTTTTTGCTTATATCTGATTTCCAAATGCATTCTCTTAAAAAGTATACGATCGAGGTAGAGGAAAAAGCTTTATATGGAAGCGCTTATGACGGGGAGGATTTTTGGTTTACTGTAGTTGGTAAAGATCTACTATACCAGTGGAATATAGAAGGCGGAATACAAAATTGTTACAAGCCTGGCTTTAAATTGGATGAATATGACATGCCGCCTTGCCGGAAATTAGTATGTGCGAAGGGATATGTATTCATTATTTCATGTCATGAGAACGCACTGTTTCTTTTGAATAAAGGAACCGGAAAAATGGAAGTACTCTCACAATTTCCCCCGGATACCATATATCCAAAGGCAAAATACTGGGGGGTAAAAGAACGGATTTACGGCGATAAACTTTATCTGTTTTGCGATGTGACCAATCTGATCATACAAGTGGATCTGAATAGCTTAGAGGTCAGGTATATGAAGACACAGGTCATTGGTTCGCAGGTATTTGAGGAGTATAAAAACCAGATATGGAAAGAGATCCTTTTTGAAATGGGGGAGAAGAATTACCGGGGGGAAAATGGATATGACTGGAAGACATATATATCTACTTTTATAAGATTGGATAAAGAGATGTATGGTGAAGACGCAGAAACTCTTCAGGCAGGTAAGATTGGCGGAAACATATATCGGAAGGTAAGTACGAAATGAAAAAATCCTTTGAAGAAAAGTTTGACTGTTATAGCGAAGAGGATGGGAGCGTATGGGGAATAAACTGGCGTAGCTCTCATTATAAGAGGATGGGAGATATTATAGCGATAATACGTCCGTTTCTGAAGCAACAACATTTAAGAGTTTTAGAAGCAGGCTGTGCGACTGGTGATATGACGGAACTCATACTAAGACAAATCAAAGACCTGGAAGTTTATGATGCATTTGACATATCTAAAAAAGCTGTTTCGATATGCGAAGAGAAAGGGTTAAATTCAAAATGCCGTTGGTTTGTCGGGGATCTGGCTGATTTACAATTGGACAGGAAATATGATTTTATTATTTGCTGTGACGTTATTTATTATTTATCGGCTTATCAGCAAAAAAAATGCCTGGACAATTTTTATGAGCATCTGGAATGCGGAGGAAGGCTGTTTGTATGTGTGCCTTATGATAAAAAGGAAGTGCGCAGGCTTGAGAAGGCGAGAGGGCGGTTCACTATTGAACATAAGCAGATGGGGTTCCTTTGGTTGTGGTGCAAAATCGAGTTTGCGATATTAAAGTACTATAACAAGATGAATAAAAGAGGCGCTGCAAAGATTTTGAGAAAAGTTATCACCAACCACAAGTTGGCGGAGTATTGTGTATGGATTAACAGAAAAGTTTTTCCGAATAAATATTCGCATATGTATATGCTTCTTAAAAAGGAATAAGAGATTGGGGTATATATGGATTTATCACATAGTTTAAGAGGGAAAATCTATCGTAATATCACTGCAAAGATAAGAGGGATGGAAGAATATAATGATTTGTTCTGGAAGACATATGATCTGTTGGAAGAAACCAAGTCGTGGAGCACTTTGCAGTTCAGAGAATATCAGCTTCAAAAATTGAAGGAGTTGATTGGTTACGCGTATGCAAATACAAAATATTATCGAAGAATGTTTGATGAATATGGATGGACTCCGCGGGATTTTCGTAATTTTCATGATATAAGAAAGATACCCATTCTTACAAAGGATATTTTAGAGAAAAATTTAAACGAGCTGAGGGCGATTCCGCTCCATAATTGTGTGGCGGTGACAACCGGGGGTTCTACAGGCATACCGACCAAGTTATTTCTGGATGCCAGAAGTACTGGTGCGGTTAGGCTTGCCTTTGTCTGGCATAGTTTTCATGAAGGAGGGTATTATTTTGGAGACAAGATAGCCGTTCTTCGCGGAAAAGTGATAGGAAATGGAGATATATTCAGTGATCATAAATATGGCGTGTTGTATTGCTCCAGCATGAATATGTCAGAAAAAAATATGAAACAGTACCTACATCAGATTCAGAAGTTTGGGGCGAAACATATTAGGGCATATCCATCTGCCGCAGAACTTCTGGCAAAGTATATAAAAGATACAGGGAGCTGTTTCAATGAAGATGGGAAGATTAAGACGCTTTTTACCAGTTCTGAAACATTGACGGCGGATATGCGCAGATTGATAGAAGAACAGATGCATGTTAAAGTTGTGGATCTATATGGGAATTGTGAACAGATCGGTATGATCGGACAATGTAAGGAAGGGCACTACCATGAATATATGTGTCACTCGTATTTGGAATATCTGGATGATGAAGATCTGCCGGTAAAGACCGGAGAAGGAAGGATCATCGGGACGGGGTTTATTAATTCTGCAATGCCTTTTATCCGGTATGATACGGGCGATATAGCGTTGCTTGACACACAATATAGAATAAGATGCGCGAACAGACAAAGGGTGATCTGCGGGATTGCCGGACGGCGTAGGAAGGATGAATTCCTGGTTGGTAAAGATGGGAATCTGGTTAACTTTGTAGCAATCAATACGCATGCGGATATCTTCGATCATATCTATCGGTTTCAGTTTATTCAGGAAGAAAAAGGAAGAGTAAAAATTAACGTAATGCCGGCAAAAGGGTATACGGCAACGGATCATAGAAACATTTACATGGAATTCAAAAAACGTCTGGGTGAAACCTTTGACCTTGAAGTATGCGAGACAGAACAGTTTGAAAGCACGCCAAGAGGGAAAAGTAAATTCTTGATTCAAAATATAAAAATCCTTGTCTGAACTGTTACACATAGAAGCTTAAGTAGTAGGAGAGAAGTATGTATTCGTTTATAAATATTAATGAAATTATGATAGATGAATCTTGCAGGGAAAAGCTGAGAACATTGTGTGATTTATATATGCAGCATAGATTTGATCTGTTAGGGAGCGGATTTGTTAAGCTAGATTACACCATATGCGCAAAGGGTCTGCATGGAAGGCGCTATAAAAGCCGTTCTATGGCGAGATATGGAATGACTGCGGCTAAAAAATTACGGAACAGATATGGTGATATGTTGGGATATGAGCCGATCAACTGGTTTGTAGATTATAAAAGTGGATTTTTCTTTGAACCAGGAGGTTACCATTCTGTAAAGAAGTGCAGAACGGTCATGGCGGACAGAGTGGCAGTGGATGTAAAGTGTCCGTGGGAGTTAGGGCGTCTTTATCATCTTGTCCAGATGGCTATATTTGCGGTTGCGGATCAAGAATATAGAAATGATATAATCAGAGAATTCAAGAATGAGATGCGTGATTTTATGGTAATAAATCCGGTAGGACGTACGGTTCAGTGGTCTGCGGTTATGGATTCTTCGATTCGCATCGTCAATCTCCTGGTGGCGTATGATATCTTGCGGCAATTGGATGGATCCGGATATTTAGATAATGACTTTGAGTCAGGATTTGAAGCATTCATTGGAGAAAGCCTTAGATATGTAATGGAGAGATTGGAGCGGGGAAGAAACGGTATGAATTCCAACCATTATCTTTCTAATCTGGCAGGAGTTATCTTTGCAGCTGCATATCTTCAATCGGATGAATGGACGGATGCCTGTCTTGTCTTTGGAGTACAGGAGTTGATAAATGAAGTGCAAAAGCAGTTCTACGAGGAAGGGAGTCACATCGAAGGATCAACAAGCTATCATAGGTTAAGCGGGGAATTTGTAGTATATGCAACAGCGTTGATTTATGGAACGCTGCAGTCAGACAGAAAGAAAAGCTATCAGTCCTATATGCGCAGGAATATTAAGGGATTAAGAGGATTGCCTTCACAAAAATATGATGTGGAAACGGATCGATTTTTCCCGCAGTGGTATCTTGACAGGATTTATAATATGGCGGCTTTTACGGAAACGATTTCAAAAGATAATCATGAGATTGTTCAGGTAGGAGACAACGACAGCGGCAGATTATTGAAACTAACTCCTATGGGAGAGGGAGCGACTGATACGGTGATTGATCATCGGAATTTTTTGTCGGCAGTATCTGGATTATTTTTCGATTCCGGATTTGAACATATTGCGAATGAAATTCCGTTGGAAGCCAGTATGGTTCATGGTATGGCAAAGAGAAGATCTGCATTTCATAAATACGATGTTCGAGTGGAACAAATTGGAACTTTGGCAGAAAGTGAATACCCTTATAAAAAAGAGACAGTTTTATATGTGGATGAATCTGAAAAGGCGGCAAGTCTGTTGGAAGGGGTAGAAATATTTTATTATAAAAAATTCGGTGTTTTGATAGCGAGGGGGAAACGAATATTTATCTGTATGGTAATCGACACGGCTGAAAATACCGGTCTCTTAGGGCATACACATAATGATAAATTATCTGTGGAGGTGTTCGTTGACGGAACATATATAACAAGAGATCCGGGGGCATATATTTATACGGCATTTCCGATGATAAGAGATAAATTCAGGAGCGTGAAAGCGCATAATACAATTCATGTCGATGATTTTGAACAGAATGTGTTTTCCGGGACTTTTGGGATGAAAAAGCGGGCGAGGGGTCAAATACTTTTTGCCGGAAAAGACCGAATAATCGGAAAAGCATGTTATGCGGGAATTGAGCATGTAAGAGACGTTGAATTACTGGCTCATAAAATAGTAGTGACGGACTTTTCTAATATGCCTTTTACAGTATCCTTTCAAAATAGGATTTATTCGACTGGATATGGACAGTTACATAGGGAGGAAATACAGTGATTGTAAATCGATATAATTTTAAGTGGGAGACAGATATAGTCGAAGATGGTATTCTTTTATATTTTCTTGGACAGATAGCGCCATTGCTGAAAAAAAGTCTGGCGGATGTTAAATATGAAAAGTATGAAAAATGGGTAAAGAAAAAAATTGAGTATAGACGTATAAGGAAAGAAACAGAAGAAAATTTGAAGAAGAATTATGACGCAGGGAAACAACCTATGTTTTCATCAATCGAAATAGAGGTTATTAACCGTTGTAATGGTATTTGTCCGTTTTGTCCGGTTAATCGAAATACAGACCCACGGAAATTGAAAAAAATGGATGAAAAACTCTTTAAAAAAATTATTGATGAACTAGGAGAACTCCATTACTCGGGTAGACTGGCATTGCATTCCAATAACGAACCGTTTTTAGATTCAAGAATTGTAGAATTTGCAAAGTATGCCCGTGAACATGTACCGAATGCTCATTTATATATGTATACAAATGGAACTTTGCTGACTATGGAAAAATTCAAAGCTATCATTCCTTCTTTGGATAGAATGGTAATTGATAATTATGATGATGAATTAAAATTGATTGATAATGTAGCTAATATTCATGAATATTGTAAGAAAGACAAGGGATTAGATAGGAAAGTTGAAATCCATGTTAGGAAGATACATGAAGTCCTTAATACCAGAGGTGGCCAATCACCTAATAATAACAAAAAAAGGACATTAAGGATGTCCTGTATTTTGCCGTATAAACAGATGGTGGTGAGACCTGATGGGAAGACAAGTCTTTGTTGTAACGACCCTTATGGAAAATATACGTTAGCGGATCTAAACAGAATGTCATTGCGTGAAGCTTGGTATTCACAGAGATATGAAAAGATAAGAAAAAAGCTTAGAAAGGGCAGGGCGGAAATAAAGCTATGCCGATACTGTGATACATTACCGGGACCGAAAGGATATTGAGTATGATGTCTGAAAAGGTATATATCATTGATAATATTCCGTTATTTAATCCTGTAACAGCAGGAGGGAAGATATTATCATATGATGAGTTTATGGCAGGCAGAACAACGTTGGGACTTTGTACTAAGATTTATTTTGTAACGGCAGATATTGATTCTATTACAAACATGACTATGAAGATGCAAAATATATTCATTCAGTCCAGGATGCCGGTAATTGTATTAAAAGATACAAAAAGAGAAAAAAACATAACTGTTTGGCATTTGTTGTTGCGGCTTGTGAAAAAAAGACAGGAAGAACGCGATTCGGATAAGCTGGTACGTGTGGTAAACGACAGGATGGATTGGCTGGAACACCGGATCGTCAGGAAACGATACAGGAAGAATTCTATGCCCATGTATATAAAAACAACTATGGCATACGGTGTACAGTCAGGCGGGATGGTGGCTCATTCTACGGGAGTGATAAACGCATTGGCAAAGCAATATGGGCAGATTCCAGTATATACGACAGACTACATTTCCAGCGAAGTACAGACCAGAAATATTCATCACATATCAATGAAAGCCTATCATGATTTTAGCGAGCTGAGAAATTTATATTTTAATTTCAGCGCCTGCCGAGAAATATATGGATTACAAAAAGGAAGAGCACCTGCTTTTGTTTATCAGCGTTATGCTCTGGATAATTTCGTGGGGCTGCAGATCTCTTATAGATATAAAGTGCCTTTTGTCCTTGAATTTAATAGTTCCGAGATATGGACGTCCAGACACTGGGGAAATGGACTGAAATATAAAAATCTGGCTGAGAGAATAGAGAATCTCAACCTTGACAAAGCGGACCTGATCGTATGTGTCAGCGATGTGTTAAAAGAAGATTTGATAAAACGGGGAATTGAAAGCCAAAAAATATTGGTTGATTATAATGGGGCTGATATAGAAAAATACAACCCTGAGATCAGTGGGAAAGAGATAAGAGAAAAATATTGCCTGCAGAATAAAATCGTAATTGGATTTTGCGGTTCGTTCGGAGTGTTTCATGGAGCTGAAAAATTGGCGGAAAGTTATGCCGAATTAATCTCCCGGGATGAAAATTATAAGAGAAAAACCAGTTTGATGATGATCGGGGAGGGGAGGACGCTTCCGGAAGTAAAACGGATCCTGAAGCGTTTTCAGATAGAAGATTGTGTGAACTGTGTAGGAAGTATATGTTTCGAAAAGATATCATTATATCTGGCAGCCTGCGATATTCTGGTCGCCCCTCATGTCTGCAACAAAGATGGCAGCAATTTCTTTGGGTCGCCGACAAAATTGTTCGAATATATGGCTATGGGAAAGGCAATAGCAGCTTCTGACCTGGGACAGATGAGCAAGATCTTGAGAGATGGAGAAAATGCGCTTTTGTTTGAACCCGGAAATGTGAAGGATATGTCAGATAAGCTTGAGATATTGCTAAGAAGCGATGTACTTAGAGAAAAGCTTGGGACGAATGCAAGAAAGGACGTGGTTGAAAATTATACATGGGATGTTCATGTGAGAAAAATCATAGAAAAGATGGATGAAATATATGGAGGCTGACGCAGATGGTGAATGTGATTGGTTTGGGATACATAGGTTTGCCTACAGCGCTGATTATGGCGGAGAGTGGAACCAAAGTGGTCGGAACAGATAATAACAGTAAAGTTGTAAATGATTTGAAAGCCGGGAAGATTAGTTTTAGCGAAGATGGAATAGAAGAATTGTTTTATGGTGCCTTAAAGAAGGGGATAGAATTCAGTACAGAATATCAAAAGGCAGACATATATATAGTGGCGGTCCCGACGCCGTATATAAAGCATAGCAAAAAAGTAGATACGGCATATATCATGGATGCGGTCAGTCATATATTGGAGGTATGTGAAAGCGGGGCGGTTATAGTTATTGAATCTACGGTTTCTCCTGGAACGATAAGTAAATCAGTCCGCAGTTTTATTGAAGAAGAAGGATATGTATGTGGAGAAGATCTCCATCTAGTCCATGCCCCGGAGAGGATTATCCCGGGAAGAATGATAACAGAGCTCAGAAGTAATAATAGGACAATCGGAGCAGAGGATATTGCCATAGGGAGAAGGGTCAGAGCGTTATACAAGTCTTTCTGCAAAGGGGAGATCTTTTTAACAGACATTAAGACAGCAGAAATGACAAAAGTAGTAGAAAATACTTATCGGGATATCAATATAGCTTTCGCTAATGAACTTGCAAAGATATGCAGAGCCGGCGATATGGATGTATATGAGATTATTCGGTTGGCAAACATGCATCCGCGGGTAAATATACTTTCGCCGGGTCCAGGCGTAGGGGGACATTGTATCTCAGTGGATCCCTGGTTTTTGGTCGGAGATTATCCAGGACTTGCCAATATCATTCTCGCAGCCAGAAAGATTAATGATTCAATGCCGGAATTCGTGTTAAACCGTGTTTCAGAAATTATGGATGCAGAGAAACTGCAGGACATATCAAGAATAGGAATCTATGGGATTACCTATAAGGAAAATGTGGATGACGTAAGGGAAAGTCCTACATTACAGCTTATGGAGTGTATGAGGAGACATCTGGCATCTGGTGTTAAAGTATATGATCCCAATGTAGGCAGGGAGGTTGTAGAAAATCAATATCATGAACTGGACGCATTCTTAAATGATATTGATTTGATCGTCATCATGGTTGGGCATGATGAGATTATTGAGAATATGGAGAAGATAAAGGACAAGATCATCCTGGATACAAGAAATATATGTCGGGCAGACGCAGCCTATCGGTTATGAAAAGTAGTTATGGAGAAGAGTATGGATAAATTATATGTGACAATAACGATCGATACGGAAAATCCACAGATTCCGTTTATGGCAAATACATGTAGGACGGACACTTTGCTTCATTCTGACAGGAAAAGAAATTATGGAATCCAGTATATTTTATCTGTTTTTAAAGAGTATGGAATTCATGCGACGTGGTATTTGAATATATATGAAAAGTATCTTCTAGGGGAGAAACTTTTGGCAGATGTCTGTGATATTTTACTGAAAAACGGACAGGATATACAGCTTCATACACATCCGGTGTGGTTGATGGACCGCGACGAAAGAAAACGTATCTATATGAAGCAATATTCCTTTGAAGAACAAGTTTATATCATTGAGAAGGGGATAGAGGATTTACAGAATATAACAGGGAAAAGACCGATCGCGCACAGGGGAGGCGCATATGGTATTGATCGAAACACATTACTGGCGCTGAATACGGCAAACATGAAAATAGATTCCAGTGTTTTTTATAAAAATTCCAATTGTGAGGTTTCGGGAAGATACAAAAATAGAATCCATGAATTACACGGTATATTAGAATATCCTGTGAGTGTGTATAGACTTAAGACGAATTATATAATTCCTCACAAATCATGCAGCAATCAAATTCAAAAATCAGATATTAATTACAGTACTGGTAAAGAGATAAAAGAGGCATGTGAGCAGAACATAGCAGGATGTCATAGTTATATGAATATTTTTATGCATAGCTTTTCTTTATATAAGTTTTTTATGGCGGGAGTTCGGTCAGAGAGTTCTATATTTGAACCGGATAAAGACACTATAAAAAAATTCCATAATATTATGGGTTATTTGTGCGGGAATTCAAAGGTTGAAATTGTGACGGTAAGTCAATTATATGAAAAACGGAATACTATAAAGAAATCTTCTAAGGATTATATGCCGAAATTGAAAAGAACAAAAATTATCTGAGATTCTAAATAGAGTCTTGCGGAGGAAGGTATGTTAGACGAGAGAAAAGTATCTATAGCTAAAATTCAGGATCGTAAAAAAGGGTATCCACAAAAACCGCCCTTTTATCCGCCTGTAATTTACCCGGAATTGGAACGCCTGAATGTTGAATTAGAAACAGATCAGAGTAATCAGGTCTATGAAGCAGTCAGAAATGCATTCATATTTATGGGATTGGATTCGGAGCATTCTGCGTCGGAAGACTGGAATCCATTGGCTGATATCATTAAGCCTGGGGAATGTGTGGTTATTAAACCGAATTTTGTATATGATCGTAACATAAATGACAAGACGAACCAGTCAACGGTTACACATGGTTCCGTAATACGCGCGATCATAGATTATGTGATCCTGGCTTTGTGCGGACGCGGAAAGGTCATTGTGGCGGATGCACCTCAGATGAATTGCGATTTTGATCGGCTTACACGAAGAAACGGAATGAAAGCTGTAATAGATTATTATAAAAGGCAGCTTCGAGATACTTCTATAGCGGTCGAGTTGATAGATCTGCGTAGAGAAAGAACCGTATATAAGAATGGGATCGTATGGGAACGGATACAGCAAAAAGGCGATCCCATGGGATATACGATAGTGGATCTAAAACAGGACAGTGAGTTAAGCGGCGTGGATCCCAGAAGATTTTATGGAGCTGATTATAACCGTAAAGAAACGATAGCCGCGCATTCTAATGGGCATCATAAATACTTTATTTCTAATACAATATTAAATGCAGATGTTGTGATATCTGTCCCTAAATTAAAAGTGCACAGAAAAGTGGGAGTTACTCTGAATATTAAAAATATGGTGGGAATAAATGGGAATAAAAATTACCTGGTCCACTATCAAGTCGGCACACAGTCTAAAGGGGGAGATGAGTTTTCTGTTGAAAGCAGACAAGCAGTTTTAGACAGACGGATGAAGGATCTGACGCTCGGGAAAAACTGGAAATATGGGAAGTATTTATATGCGGCATATCTGAAGGGAAAAGAGCTTTTGAGGATAAAAGACAAGAGCGGCCAGAATAGAGGGGGCGACTGGTATGGGAATGATACGACATGGAGAATGGCAGTCGATCTGAACAGAGTGCTGTTGTATCATGGCAAAAACGGTATACCGTCAAAAGAAAAAAGAAGATACTTGTCTGTAATCGACGGTATTGTAGGCGGTGAAGGAGAAGGTCCTTTGGCGCCGACCGGTGTGAAGAGCGGGGTCATTATTGCCGGAGTGAATCCGATGGCAGCAGATCTTGTTGCAACGGCTTACATGGGTCTGGATTATAAGAAAGTTAAAAGTCTGAATATAAAAGAAAAAACAGAAAAACGGCTAATGGATTTTACGGTAGATGATATTGAGATTATGGGAATGAATGATGAATATATGAAAGGCGTCGATCATTTTCAAGATGTTTATAAATATAAACTCCCCTCGGGATGGAAGGGGTATTTGTAAGTTTCTAAGTAGTATAAGACAAAAATGGAGGGATTCATCATGAAAAAAGGCATTATATCAACATTATCATTTGTTTGCGGAGGAGCGGCAGGAATTTCATCTGTCTGGTCTGCATTAAGTAAGAAAACGAAAGAAGCACAGAAATATGCAGATAAGCATTTGGCGATCATGCAAGTTATGAATCAGTGGATCATCAATAAGCAGGAAGGAAAGAGCCTTGTAACCTTTTTTGAAGAAAATGGGTATAAAACAATTGCAATTTACGGGATGAGTTATCTCGGAGAGCGGCTTGAGGATGAGCTTAGAGACTCTGGAATTAAGATCGCGTATGCGATAGATAAAAATGCTGAAAACATCTATGCAGATGTAGAGGTAAGAGATCCGGAAGACGCTATGGACGAGGTGGATGCCGTTATTGTTACATCCGTGTTTTTCTTTGATGAAATTGAGGAACAGTTGGAGAACGTATTCGACTGTCCGATCATATCACTGGAGGATATTGTTCAAGAGGTTTAATTTCATGAGAAAGGTATTGATCGTTTCCTACTATTTTCCGCCTGTCAGTATGATAGCTTCAAAAAGATATGGGACTATGTGTAAATATTTCGAAGAAAACGGCTATATTCCCTACGTATTAACGACAAAGCATTATGAAAACCGGGAAGCAGGAATAAGTCTCGGGCAGAAAATTCCGATTGATAAGGAACAAGTTATTCGAATTGGAAATGTCAGGCATAATGCGGAAATACGAAATCCGGGATGGGATATGATATTGGAACTTTTAAAGAGAGGTAAGTATTGTTCGCGAACTATAGAAGCAGGCGGGATCGGGTGGTGTGAACAAGTGAAAACAGAGGGGATATTGGAGAGGTTAAAGGACATAGATCTTATTATCGGTACATTCCCGCCAATGACGAATCTTTTTGCTGCATGCTATCTGTCCCGCAAGCTAAAAGTTCCGTTTATTGCAGACATAAGGGATCTTATAAGTGATTATTCGGAATCTCCCACAGGGTATAAACGCGCCTTTTTGATCGACAGGTTAATAGAAAGATATGTCTTGCAAAAAGCATCGGCGTTTGTCACAGTCACTCCGGGATTCCGGAAAATACTGAAAGCACGTTATCCCAAGAAGGAAATGAAGATTGTGTATAACGGTTGGGACGCAGATAGAACAGAAGAACAGGGTGCGTGGGAAATTCAAACGGAAAAATACCTTTATTATGCAGGAACATTGTATCTGCACAGACTGGAAAGCTTTCGCTTGCTCGTAAGATGCCTGAAAAAGATTAATACAAACAGCCGTGACAAAATAAAGCTTATAGTTAGATCGGCGAGTCCTGGGAATATGACTGCAAAAGCCAGAAATATTGTACGGCAGGAAGAAATGCCAGAATATGTTCAAGTATTGGCGGCAGTCAGCGAGGATGTTGTCAGACAGGAACAGAAAAAGGCTTATATTAATATTGTATTGAGTTCGATCCATTCGGAAGATCAGGCATTGATGACTACGGTTCCGGGGAAAGTGTATGAATTGCTAAAGGAGAAACCGCCTATTCTTGCAATCGTCCCGGAACATTCGGATGTTGCGAAGGTGATGAATTATACGGAGAAGGGAATTGCTTCTGTAAAAGAAAGAGAAATTATTGAATTCATCGAAAAGAAAAATAAAAATTATGTTGGCAGTCATAAGATCGAATTTTTCTCAAGACAAAACCAGTCGAAACGACTATGCAAATTTATGGATCAAACATTGGTGGAATAAATGAAGAATATACTAATTGTTTTTGGTACAAGACCGGAGGCGATCAAAATGTGCCCTCTGGTAAAAGAACTAAAAAAAGATAAGAGTATTCAAACGGTGGTCTGTGTGACAGGGCAGCACAGGGAGATGCTGGATCAGGTTTTGCATATATTTCATATTGAACCAGATTACGACATGAATATTATGATACAAAATCAGACACTGTCTAACATAACGATGCGTATATTTGAGAATATACAAAAAATAATAGAGGAGGAAAAACCGGATATTGTTCTAGTGCACGGGGATACAACGACGGCATTCGCGGTTTCGTTGGTATGCTTTTATGCCGGGATCAGGGTAGGGCATGTTGAAGCAGGATTACGTACGTATAATTTAGCATCTCCTTATCCGGAGGAGTTTAATAGGCAGGTAATAGATCTTGTAAGTGATATATATTTTGCCCCTACAGAGCATGCAAGAGAGAATCTTGTTAAAGAAGGGAAACCAACGGAAAGAATATATGTGACTGGAAATACGGTAATAGACGCGTTAAAAACAACGGTCAGATCGGATTATGAGAATGAACATTTGAAATGGGCTCAAGATAGCAGATTGATATTACTGACTGCGCATCGCCGGGAAAACCTTGGGGATCTGATGAGAAATATGTTTGGCGCGTTGAAAAGAGTTGTTCAGGAATTCCCGGATATAAAGGTGATCTATCCAGTGCATAAAAATCCACTGGTACGTGAGATTGCTGATGAAGTGTTTGCCGGGACAGACCGGATTAAAATGATCGAACCATTGAATATGGTAGATTTTCATAATTTCATGGCAAGAAGCTATCTGGTACTGACAGATAGCGGAGGGATCCAGGAAGAGGCGCCGTCGCTTGGAAAACCTGTTTTGGTCATGCGAAATACAACGGAACGTCCGGAGGGAATTGAAGCCGGCACGATTAAGCTTGTGGGGACACAAGAAGATAGGATTTATCCGGAAATAAAGAAATTATTATCAGATGAAAAAGTATATGAAGAAATGAGCAGAGCAGTGAATCCATATGGGGATGGCAAAGCATCAGAACGGATTGTAAGAATATTATCAGGCAAAGAAAAGATATAAAGGGAGCTGGTGTAACTATATGAAAGTCATAATATACGGCATCGGAAACAGATATGACATTTTGTTTGATTTTAAAGAATTTGTTAGTATGGGTATATTTAAAAATGAGATACAGATAAGCGGTTTTGCAGACAGAAACCCGGAACTCTGGGGAAGGGAGATTCTTCATAACGGACAGAGATTTCTGATACATAATATAGATGATTTTTCTAAAAATGAATTTGACAAGATCATGGTTACAACGGATGTTTACTTTGATGAGATCAGAGATAAATTGGTTCAGGATGGATATAAAGAAGAGCAGATTTTTTTGATTGACAATATCTTTGAACAGTATGTGGAACAGATCAGCTATGACAAAAATCCTTTGTTTGATGATTATTGGATGCGGTTATATGAGGATGGTAATGAAGCGGCAGCATTTTTCAGAACCAAAAAGTATAAAAGGATAGCGGTTTACGGGGCAGATCTGTTGGCGGAACGTCTGATGCGCGTACTGAAGAAAGCAGGTATAAAGATTCTGCGTAACCCGACGGAAGAAGGCGCGGATGCTAATGTATTACCGGAAACGGATCTGATCGTGGTAACCACATCAAAAGACTATATGAAGATTGAACGGGAGTTATGCGAGAAAAATCACATAGAGGTAATCTCTATACAGGAATTGGTATATAAAACTTTGAATCATACAGAAAAGAGATAGAAATATGCGGAATCTGGTATTAATGCATTTGGAGAGTCTAAATTATACAAATTATAGAACGAACAAGGAATTCTTCCCCAATTTGTTATATTGGGAAGAAAAATCCTTGTCTTTTTCAAAATATTTTTCCACTGCAACTTCTACCTTGATGGTAATTGGTGATTTGTTATACGGCGGGATGCTTCAATATGAATCTTGTGACAATATGAATAGTATTCCGGAGCGCTATTGCTATCAAGAGTCCTTGTTTGACTATTTAAAGGAGATAGGCTATATGACAAGGCTTTTGTATTATCCCGGCGGCGAGGACTGCAAGAGCGCGAAGGAGAGATATATCGCCGGATTTCGAAATGATTTGGAGGCTTTTACAGAATATGGAAGTTATTTTGCGGAGATAGAGAGGAGCTTGGATACAGAGAAGCCGTTTGCCCTGTTGTTGTGTAACGCGGTAAGTAATGTGGCGCTGAATCACAAGATCTCCGATTGCAGATTTGACAGCGGGTTGGATCGGAGAAGGCGGGGCTATCAATACATGGATGTTTGTGTGGACGAAGTAATGAGACTTTTGGAGAAGAAAGGATGTATGGACAATACGACAATTATTTTTTATGGAGATCATGGCGACGACTATTTCGCACATGGGGTTCATAATGGATTGACACATGCAATCGAGCCATATGCAGGACTGATCCATACGCCGTTTTGGATTTATGACGATCGTCTGGTAAAAAAAGGAAATTGTCAGAATCTTTTAAGTACATTAGATATCCGGGAGATTACAGAAAAACTGTTGGAGATGCCGGAAGAAGAATTTGAGTGGGATGAGCTTGGGATTTTTAGCAGAGAATATGTGATAGCGAGAAACGCATATGCGGCGCAGCCGGTCAGGAAGAACTCTTTTAATAAAGGCTATTGTCTGACAGACGGAAGATTCCTGTTCATGGCAAGCAATCTAGGAATGGAGATGTATGACATTGAGATGGATCTGCTCTGTCAGAATAATTTATTGCGTTTTTTTGTATACGAAGAGGGAATTTTGCACGTGGACAGGGAGTTGAACAGCAATCTGTCTTATCATTATTTGTTTATCATTGATATGGGAGCAATACGGCAGATCCGGCAGAATTTTTATTATTATAGGGAAAAACTCCGGGAAGAGGCAGGGCGTTTATTTCAGCATGCAGAATGTCCGGATAAGATGAAAGAATTGGATTTCGAAAATATACATCAGATATGATGTTGAACAGCATAAATAGAGAGGGAGCGCCGTGAAAGCATTAATTCTAAATTCAGGGATGGGGAACCGTATGGGAGTACTCACTTCTGAGCAGCCGAAATGTATGACGGAAGTATCTGGTACGGAGACGATCTTGAGCAGACAATTGAAACAAATAAAGGACGCGGGGATTGACGAGGTTATTATTACTACGGGATATTATGACAATGTATTGGTGGAATATTGTCAGAACATAGACCTGCCGTTGTGTTTTACTTTTGTGAAGAATCCTGCGTTTCAGGATACAAATTATATATATTCTATTTACTGCGCCAGGGAATATCTGGATGATGATCTGATTCTGATGCACGGGGACTTGGTGTTCGAAAATGCAGTATTTGATGAAATCGTAGGCAGTGAAAAGAGTTGTATGGCAGTGAGCACACTGCAGGCGCTTCCTGAGAAAGATTTTAAGGCAGTAGTAAGAGCTGGAAGAATTGAAAAAGTAGGGATAGATTTCTTTCATGAAGCTGTGTGCGCCCAGCCGTTATACAAGCTGCTTCAGAAGGATTGGAAAGTATGGCTGGATGAGATCATCCGTTTCTGTGAAGAGGGAGAAGTAAAATGTTATGCAGAAGACGCCCTGAATATGGTATCGGATGGTTGTGAGATCTGCCCGGTGGATATCAGGGGACAGTTGTGCAGTGAGGTTGATAATCCGGATGATCTTGCCGTTGTACGCAGCCGTCTGCATGAAATAGAAAATAGGATCGTTTATATGTGTTTTGCCACAGATATTCTCCACAGCGGTCATATTGCGATGATCAAAAAGGCACAGAAATTGGGGAAATTAATTATCGGTGTTCTTTCGGATGAAGCCGTGGCTGGTTATAAGAGGTTTCCATTGCTTCCGTTTTCAGAAAGAAAAAGCATGTTTGAAAATATCGTAGGAGTATTCCAGGTAATTGAACAGCAGACTTTGAGTTATAAGGAGAATCTGGAGCGGTTGAAGCCGGCATATGTCGTACATGGAGATGACTGGATAACTGGGTTTCAAAGACCGATTCGTGATGAAGTGGTGTCTGTTCTTGCCGGATATGGAGGATGTCTGGTTGAGTTCCCTTACTCGGCAGGTAAACGGTATGAAGAGTTGGAAAAGAGAACACGGGAAGAACTTTCTATTCCTGAGATGCGGCGCGCCCGTCTGAAAAAGCTTCTTTCGATAAAAGGGATTGTGACTGCAATAGAGGCGCATAACGGGCTGACAGGGCTTATTGCGGAGAATACGACAGTATATCAGGACGGAGGGGCACGTCAGTTTGACGCTATGTGGATCAGTTCTCTCTGTGATTCTACCGCAAAAGGGAAGCCGGATATAGAGTTGGTCGATATGTCCTCTCGATTCCGGACGGTTGATGACATTATGGAAGTGACGACGAAGCCGATCATCTTTGACGGAGACACAGGCGGCATGGCGCAACATTTTGTCTATACGGTAAGGACATTGGAGCGTATGGGCGTTTCCATGGTGATCATCGAAGATAAAATTGGATTAAAGAAGAATTCATTGTTTGGAAATGAAGTAAAACAAACGCAGGATAGTATCTCGAATTTTTGCGAAAAAATTAAAGCCGGGAAAAGGGCACAGAAGACAAAAGATTTTATGATCTGCGCCCGGATCGAAAGTTTGATTCTCGAACAAGGGATGGAAGATGCGTTGAAACGTGCTTATGCATATGTAGAAGCAGGTGCGGATGCAATTATGATACATAGCCGCAGGAAAGAACCGGAGGAAATCTTTACGTTTGTAGATCGCTTCCGAAAGTCGGACGGCAGGACGCCGGTGATAGTAGTGCCGACATCTTTTCATTGTGTAAAAGAGGAAGAATTCAGACAGCATGGAATTAATATTGTTATATATGCCAATCAGTTGACAAGGACTGGGTTTCCGGCTATGCAGCATGCTGCCAGGCTAATCCTGGAACACCATCGTGCAATGGAGTGCGATGAGATCTGTATGCCGATTAACGAGATTATCCGTTTGATACCGGATGAAAGCTGAGGAATCAAGTGATGCAGGGACAATATATATTGACGCCGCCGAAGTGTTATGAGAAATTAGATGATTTTTTGAAAAATGAGGGTGTAAAGAAGATTTTTTTGGTCTGCGGAGATTCTGTCGGGCAGGTAAGGATGGCAGTCTATTTCTCGACACTGGAGAAACGGACAGGGATCAAAGTTGTCAGATTCAGGGATTATACTGCGAATCCACAGTATAGCGCGGTAGTAGAAGGGGTCAGGCTTTTTCGCGAAGAAGGCTGTGATATGGTTGCGGCAGTTGGAGGGGGAAGCGCTATAGATGTAGCGAAATGTATTAAATTGTATTCAGATATGGAGCCGGAACAAAATCTCTTGTTACAGACTGTCAAGCGGAATCAGACGAAACTTCTGGCGGCGCCGACGACAGCAGGTACCGGAAGTGAGGCGACCAGATTTGCCGTGATTTATTATCGTGGGGAGAAACAGTCCATATCAGATGATAGCTGTCTGCCGGCGGTGGTGGTGATGGATCCGTCTTCGCTGGATACATTGCCGGAATATCAACGAAAAGCGACGGTAATGGACGCACTGTGTCATGCAATGGAAGCGTTCTGGTCTGTCTTTTCTAATGAAGAAAGCCGTGCATATTCAATGGATGCTATAAAAAGAATACTGAGATATAAGGATTTATATCTTGTAAACGACAGAAAAGGCAAGGAAGAAATGCTAAAGGCATCTCATGTGGCAGGGAAGGCAATTAATCTTGCACAGACGACTGCCGGTCATGCGATGTGTTATAAGCTTACCAGTTTGTATGGGATTGCCCATGGGCATGCGGCAGGGATTTGCGTAGCGAAGTTGCTCCCCTATATGACCTCACATTTGGATCAGTGTATTGACCCGAGAGGAGAGGGATACCTGGAACGTCGGTTTAAGGAGCTTGCCAGGATTATGGGATGCCGGGAGATTGATGAGGCTGTAAGCCTGTTTGCCGGGATTTTGGATGAGTGGGGGTTGAAAGCGCCGGTTTTGAGAGCCTCTGAAGAGTTACAATTCTTGAAGACATCTGTAAATATTGTCCGGTTAAGAAATAATCCGATATGTTTGGAGCCAGAAGATATAGAATGCCTGTATCGTCAGATTTTCAATGTGTAAAGCCAATATCATGCGGCTTGCGGTTGACTGGGCGCTGTGATGGGGCGGTGTCAGGCGTGTATATGAGAAATGAGGGATAAATGCGGGATGGATGTGAAGAAGTTTGTTGAAATATTGGGATCAGATTACTATGCGGGAGTGCCGGATTCCCAGTTAAGGGCATTGTGTGATTATCTGATGGATACATACGGCATTGATCCGCTGCATCATGTGATTGCGGCAAATGAAGGAAATGGTACGGCATTGGCGGCGGGATACCATCTTGCTACCGGGAAGATCCCGGTGGTATATATGCAAAATAGCGGTGAAGGCAATGCAGTCAACCCGGTTGTTTCTCTGTTAAGCAGTGAAGTGTATGCAATTCCGGTAATTTTTGTGATCGGATGGAGGGGAGAACCGGGGGTGAAGGATGAGCCTCAGCATATCCATCAGGGAAGGATCACTCTCAAGATTTTGGAGGATATAGGCGTCTCTTCTTATATTATCAGCAAGGAGACCGTGGAAGACGAGATTATAGCGGCGATGGAAGGCTTCAGAAAGGAGCTTGCCGCAGGAAGGGATGTTGCTTTTGTAGTTAGAAAAGGGGCGCTTTCCTATAAGAAAAAAATCAAATATCAAAATGGGAACCAACTGACTCGTGAGGAGGTTCTTCGGTATATTGTGAAGTATTCCGGGAAGGATCCGGTGGTGTCTACGACCGGAAAGACCAGCCGGGAGCTTTTTGAAATCCGCGAAGCGGGCAGTAAGGAGCATAAGTATGATTTCCTGACGGTTGGTTCAATGGGGCATAGTTCGTCAATTGCATTGGGGATCGCACAACAGAAACCGGATACTAAGATTTGGTGTGTGGATGGCGACGGTGCAGTATTGATGCATATGGGAGCACTGGCTTTGATCGGAGCAAATGCGCCGAAGAATATGATTCATATTGTCATCAATAACAGCGCACACGAGACAGTTGGGGGAATGCCGACGGTTGCAGGCAGGATGGATCTGACAGCCATTGCAAAGGCATGCGGTTATCGTTATGCGATCAGTGTAGATGATCATAGAGAGTTGGAAAAGGAGCTGGAGACAGTGAGATTACGGAATGAATTAGCGCTGATAGAGGTCAAGTGTGCAGTCGGCTCCCGCAGTGATCTTGGAAGACCGACAACCAGTGCAGTGAAGAATAAGGAAGGATTCATGGATTATCTGATGAAATTGAAGTGAAAGGGAGAATCGGCGTGAGATCAGAGGTAGATACAAGGCAGGAAAAACGGGAAGACAAAAGAAAAGTATATATCTGGGGAACAGGGAAATATGGCAGAAAGGTATTGCAGGCTGTAAAGACGGAAAACTGCCAGGTCCTTGGATTTGTAGACAATGACCCGTCAAAACATGGTAAAACATATGAAAATATAAAGATTTTATCATTTAAAGAGATTGCAGAAGACTATGATGTTCTGATTATAGGAATTGTCAGATATGAAGCTGTTTTATATCAATTAAAGAAGGAAAATCATACGGATTTTTCAAAAATCATTGTTTTTTTTAATGGATCATCCTGTGAAGAGTCTCGGTATTTTCACGTTATAGATCAGCAAAAGTGGAAAATCCTGATATTGGAAGAAAAGGTTGCGTGCCTTGAAAGAGACCTAAAAGCCCGGATTGATAATATTGGTTACGAGATTATAGACAAATATAATAAAGATTTGTATCAGTTTCCAAGGATCGCCTCCACGGAAGAAGCTGTGGATAAGATCGTTAACGAAGGATGCTCCCTTGTACGTTATGGTGATGGAGAGTTTAATATTATGGAGGGCAAAGAAGGTCCTGTTTTTCAGAACTATTCGGCAGAGCTCGCCGATCGGTTGTTAGAAGTTCTGGTTTCAAAAGAGGAAAAACTTTTGATTGGTATTGCGAGTAATTACGGAAATCTGGACATGTATACAGAAGATTCGGCAGATGGGATCCGGTTTTATATGAAGGAAGAGACCCGGCGGTTTCATATGTCTGTATTAGACCACAACAGAGTATATTATGACGCATATATGTTTAAGTCATATTTTCCATATAAAAACCGCGAAGATACATGGAAAAGGTTATCTCTGATCAAAAAGATATGGAATAACAGGGATGTGGTGCTGATCGAAGGGGATAAGACAAGAACGGGATATGGAAATGATCTGTTTGATAATGTCAGGTCTCTGCAGAGGCTTCTGTGTCCGACAAAGAATTCCTTTGAAAAGTATGATGAAATATTAGATAAGGCTTTGGAATTGAAGAAAAGTTGCCTGATATTGGTCGTATTGGGAACGGTGTCTGAACTTCTGGTTTATGATTTGATGAAAAAAGGATTTCAGGCAGTGGATATTGGGCAGATAGATATGGATTATGGGTGGTATCTGGCAGGTGCACAAAAACGCGTGCCAATTCCGGATCGGTATGTATCGCAGCTTCCGCCGGCTGAAATTACGGAAGTAACAGATGAGGAATATTTGAAGCAGATCATAGGGCATATTGGTTGATGAAAGGAAAGAAACGTGCAATGAAGAGAATTGGTATTTTTATATTTTATGATTCCGCCGGACAGGTTGACGATTATGTAGAGGTTCTCTTAAAGAGTATGCATAATATCGTCCGGAAATTGATCATTATCATAAATGGAGAATTGAATTGTGAAGGATACAATAGGATAAAAGAGTTCTCTGACAGCATATTCGTAAGGGAGAATCGGGGGTATGATGTCGGCGCATACAAGGATATTTTTACAGAACGTTTGCTTGAAGATGAATGGGTCAACTGGGATGAGATCATTCTTTTCAACGATACATTTTACGGACCGATACATCCATGGGAAGAGATTTTTCGCTTCATGGAAAAAGAAGAAGCAGATTTTTGGGGATTAAGCCGACATCCCGGAGGCGGACGTAGGATTTCAACGGGCGAAGAGATGCCGGCGCATATCCAAAGTTATTTTCTCGTTTGTAAAAGGACAATGTTCTTATCGCTTTTCTGGAAAGAGTTTTGGAATAATCTTAAGTATCCGCGATCCTACATAGATACAGTTGAGAGATTTGAAATCCATTTTACGAGATACTTTACGGAAAAAGGATTTAAGAACAGCGCATATACAGATCATATCCCTATAAAAATGGAAAAAGGAAATAATCCGTATATTTGTTACTTCCAGGACTTGATTTGTAATTATAAATTTCCAGTCTTGAAGAAAAAAACGATATGCCTGATGAATTTGGAAATGCTAAACGGCGTCATGGATCATATAAGAAAAAATACGGATTATCAAACGCAGCTGATCGGTGCGAATGCATCTCGATTATGCAGGAACGGTTACATGAATCCAATTGCTCCTTTTGAACCGGATCGATTAAAAGAATTTTATGATATGCACGAGAGGATATTTATTTATGGGCATGGGATATATGGCAAAGGGATCTCAAGATATTTTGAATATAAGGGATGGAAGCTTGAGGGATTTGTTGTAAGCCGGATAGAGCCTGAAGAAGATAGAGTGCAGGTATCTGCTTATGACGATATGAAGTTTCAGGAAGACGACGGAGTAATACTGGCACTGGGTGAAAAAGCATTTCATGAGGTTTACCAAACAGTAAAAGATGATTTGAGCGCCGGACAATTGTATTGTCCGCAGTACGGCAGTGAGATGAGGGAATCGTGAAAAATGTATATGATATACGATATGAAAACAATTTAATATATGTTCTGTCTTCTGCTCCGGAGGCTCTTTGGCAGGAAATATATTCTGATACATTGATCATCGTCTATTTATACTACCTGGACACGCTTTCGGTTTATTTGCATTATCTTGACGGGATACCGGAAGCAATCCATGTCTGCCTGGTTTCATCCCGGAAGGAAGTCTTAAGAGAGGCCAGAAGACATATGGAAGCATCCGGCAGAAAAAATATTCGGTATATTCTGAAAGAAAACCGCGGGCGTGACGTGAGCGCCCTTCTGGTTACCTGCGCGGACTTAATAAAAGATTATGAATATGTCTGCTTCCTACATGATAAGAAGGAGCGCAGTGCGGAGGTAAAAAGGGATACGGAGCTGTGGATCAAAAACTTATGGGGAAATACGGTTGGCAGCGCGGGATATATCGGCCGTGTCCTGCAGCTGTTTTTAGAGAATCCCTCGTTAGGGGTGCTTGCACCGCCGGAACCGGTGGGGGATCATTTCTGTACCTGGTATGGATATGGCTGGCATGATTCCTTTGGGATCACGGAAGAGCTTGTAGAAAAACTTTGCCTGGATACGGATATAAGGCAGGACAAGCCGCCGGTTACCATAGGGACGGCGCTCTGGTTCAGAAGGGATGCTTTGCAGAAATTATTTGATCATGGATGGGAATACTCGGATTTTGACGACGAGGGGCTGCGAAGGCAGGATTACCTGAGTTATGGGATTGAACGTATCTTCCCATATGTCGCGCAGGATGCGGGATATGATACAGGTACGGTGATGACGGAAGCGTATGCGGCGATACAGACCAATTACCTGCAGCATGCAGCGAACCTGATCTTCAAGGAGGCAGAGCCCTTTTTCCCTGTGAATAACCTGGCTGATCTGGAGCGTTATAGAAGCAATAAGAGCAGCGTGATCGAATTTGCAAAAAGAAACCAGGAGGTATATCTGTATGGAGCCGGGACAATGGGGCAGTTCTGCCTGTCGCTGTTACGGAAGGAAAACATACAGCCGGAAGGGTTTGTTGTCAGCAAGGGCGGCGGGGTTTCCATGGTGGATTGTATTCCCGTGATAGAATTGGAGCGGTTGGAGCACTTGCCGGGAAGGGCGGTGGTCATCACGGTCTACGCCTTGGAGGTACAGGATGAGATTGCAAAGCTGCTTGAAGAACGCGGATGCCAGAATTATATAAGGATGTGGGAAAAGGGTATATAGAATTACAGGAGGGCAGGCATGAAAGCGGGATTAATGAGGGAATGCAGGATGGCGGATACCCTTTACATATACGGGGCAGGCGCTGTTGCGGATATTTTTTATATTTATTTAAAGCAGAAGGGGATGCAGGATAAGGTCAGGGCGTTTGTAGTCACAAAGTTGGGTGGAAATGTACCGGAGAAGTTTGGGCTTAAGGTTGTTGAACTGGCAGGCAAGGCGGAGACGCTGAAAAAAGCGTTGGTGGTCGTGGCGGTGCAGGAAGGCTTGCAGGATGAGATCCGGGAAGTCTTAAGGGAGAATGGGATCTCTGGCTATTGTTGTGTGGATTCCGGGGAGCTTCTGGACCGTTTCTATGAAGCGTTGTACCGGGAGCCGGTAGATGGGCATAAGGTCTTGCTGCAGAACCAGTCCGGAGAAGGCTATGGGGGCAATCCAAAATATATCGCGGAAAAACTTCTGGAAGCTGACAAGGAGCGGAAACTGGAGCTTGTGTGGGCAGTCTCCCATTATAGGGAGAGTTTTCCGGAACGGATCAGGCAGGTTATCTTTGGCAGTGAGGAATATTACCGGGAGCTTGCCACGGCAAAAGTATGGATTGACAACAGCAGGAAAGGGCAGTCTGTGAGGAAGCGGGAGGGGCAATTCTATGTCCAGGCATGGCATGGCGCGGCGCCGGTGAAAAGGGTGGAAAAGGATGTGGAGGATAAGCTCCCGGCATATTACATAGAAGGTGCGAAGAACGATTCAAAAATGGCGGATGTTTTTCTGTCGGGAAGTGAGTTTTATACGGGATTATACAGAAGCTCCTTCTGGTATGATGGGGTAATCCTGAAGTATGGGCTGCCGAGGCATGATGTGTTCTGGGATATGGAAGCGGCGCGGGAGAAGGTGTGCCGGTTCTACCAGGTCGGGAAAGAGGCGGCAATTGTATTATACGCTCCTACATTCAGGGATTATGCGGATGAAAAGTGCTATGACCTGGATTTGGAGCGGGTTGTGTGCGCTCTGGAACAGAGATTTCATAAACGTTTTCAGATGATGGTCAGCAGGCATCCGGTCAATTATCGGGAGTATTCTTTCCGGAAGGATGCAGAGTATCTTTTTGTGGGAGAGTATGATGATTTTCAGGAGCTTCTTGCGGCGGCGGATGTCCTGGTCACGGATTATTCGGGGTGTATGTATGATTTTTCTTATACGGGCAGGCCGGTATTCCTGTACCAGAAGGATTACAGGGAATATTTGGAAGACCGGAATTTTTATATTCCAATGGACAGGCTCCCTTATGTGAAAGCACATTCTAATGATGAACTGGTAGAAGAGATAGAAAACTTTAACGAGGAGAGTTATGCGGATAGATTAGCGTCATTTATGGATTCTATGGGGAATTATGACAGAGGAGATGCCTCGGAGAAGGTAGCCGCGTATTTAAGAGAGCATGTTTTGGATCTCCAGTAGAAAGGGATAGAATATATGAATAAGTTAAGATACATGCATTGGCAGATCGCGTACCGGACATCAAAAGGTGAACCGTTCCGCCTGGTAAACAATCCGGATTATGCATGGGCTGCGGATCCGTTTTTAGTAGAATACAAGGGGCGGATGTATCTCTTTGCAGAACTGTTCTTATACTGTTCGGAGAGGAACGGCGTGATCGGGTATTGTGTCTATGAGGACGGCAGGTTTGGAGAATGGCAGGTTACGATGGACGAGCACTGGCATCTTTCTTATCCTAATGTATTTGTCCGGGATGGGGAGCTTTTTATGTGCCCGGAATCCTGGCAGAAGAATGAAGTAGGGATATACAGGCTTGTACAGTTCCCGGATAAATGGGAACAGACAGGATGCCTGTTTTGTAATGCGAGATATGTGGATACGACGTTCCTACAACAGGGGGAGGAGAGGTATATCTTTACTTTTGCGCCGACATTTTCAGGGGATGAAGGAGAACTGCTGTTGGCGAAAGAAAGAGCGGACGGTACGATGACAGAGCCGGTGGTTATTACAAGGGATGTCGGGACGGCAAGGCCGGGCGGGAATATTCTACGGCGTAACGGCAGGCTCTACAGGGTGTCGCAGGACTGCCGGAATTCTTACGGCGCAGGGCTTGTATTCAGTGAGATCGACTCTCTGGAGCCGGTATATAAGGAACACGCAGTGAAGCGTATTTCCCCTAAGAATCTGAGGATTGAGACAGAGAAGAAGATCCTGGGGGTACATACCTATAACAGGCTTGGCGGCCTGGAGGTGATCGATGTGAAATATTACCAGCCGACATTGGCGGAATATCTTGCGTCAAGGCGGACACGCCGGGTTTTTGTGAATAAGTATTAAGGAGCCGTACTATGGAGCAGAAGGAAAAAGTGATCCTCTTTGGGAGAGGCATGGTATATCAGCGGAAAAAGGAAAGCCTGTACAGACGGTATGAGGTAATAGCGATACTGGATAACGCAGTAAAGCCGGGAGATCCGATCTATCCGTCAATAGAACACCGTGAGATTGTGATGAACCCGGCAGATCTTGGAAAGTTCCCGGATATGCTTCAAGATCCGGATGTGCCGGTGATCTTATTGTCTTATGCGCTTGGGGATATGTCCGGGCAGCTTCGGGAATTAGGGGTGCCTGCAAAGCGTTTCCGGTTTGGCCCGGAGATAGGACCTTATAACACATTTGAAAGGATGCTGTTTGGAAACGGCGGTGAGCTGATCTGGGAGGAAGGGGATATCTTCTACCGGAACAGGGAGCATCGGCTGGATATGAAAATAGATCCGTCAGACCTGGAGAAGCTTGCCGAAAGCCTCAAAGATACGCCGCTATATCCGAAAGCGGACGGTATTTTACAGAACCTTCCGCCGGCTCCGTTGGATGATACCTATGGCATGTGCCGGGGAACGCCGGTTGACAGGTATTATATAGAAGCGTTTCTGGATCTTCAGAAGGAGTGGATTGGCGGAAAAGTGATGGAGATCGGAGACCGTGCCTATACGGAGAGGTTCGGCGGGGAGAAGGTTACGGAATCGGTGATCCTCCATGTGGAGAGGGAGGCGCCAAAGATCAACCAGATCAAAGGGGATCTGTCTACGGGGGAAGGCATTGAGGCGGAAAGCGTGGACTGCCTGATCTGTACCCAGACTTTGCCGTTTATCTATGATGTCCGGGCCGCAGTATGCCAGATCGTGAAGCTTCTGAAAAGAGGAGGGACAGCGCTTATCACGGCTGCCGGCATTTCGCAGATCATACAGTATGAGAGGATTCATTACGGACATTTCTGGAGCTTTACGGAGCAGTCGATGAGACGGTTGTTTGAAGGGATTGCAGAGGTGGAGTCCGTGGATGTGTTTACCTATGGAAATGTAAAGGCTTCTGCGGCTTTTTTATACGGGATCAGCAGTGAAGAATTAAGCCGGGAAGACTTGGAGTTCCATGATCCGAATTACCAGCTGATCGTAGCGGCTGTTATAAGAAAGAAATAAAGAAAGAAATGAGGAGATGGGGCGGATGATTAGGATCTTGCATATGACGCCGCCGGAGGTCAGCAACGGTGTATACAGATATATTTTCAACCACATGCCGTATATAGACCAGTCAAAATACGAGTTTTCCTTTCTGACAAAATCGGCGGACAGCCTTAAGAAGACCAGGGAATACGAGGATTTCCGGTTCCCGGTGTATCAGTTGGACACGGTTCAAAGAGACGGGAGGGAAGCATTTGCCAGGGAAATCAGGAATGTCCTGGGCAGGGGATTCGATGCGGTCCACTTGCATACAAGTTCATGGCGGGGATTCCTGATCGAAGAGATCGCTATGGAGATGAAGGTCCCGAAGGTGATCGTCCATTCCCATAGTTCGGGGATAGATTTTGTGGATCCGGCGGAGCGGGAGAAGCTGTGGAGGGACCATATTTATTATAAAAGCAGGTTTTCCATGGATTATGCGACGGATATATGCGCCTGCTCCCATGTGGCGGCGGACTGGCTCTTTCCGGAGGATATTCCCAGGGACAGGATACAGATCCTTCCGAATGCGGTTGACGTACAGCGGTTCCGGTATCACCGGGAAACGAGGGAAGACATCCGCGGCAGGCTTGGAATCGGGAACCGGGTTGTGGTCGGGCATATAGGAAGGTATAGTTATGCGAAGAACCAGGAATTTCTGGTCCGCTGCTTTGCAAGGGCATATGAGAAGGATAAGAGGCTGTATCTTATCTTGATGGGGCAGGGGGAGAATATATCTGTAGTGAAAAAGCTTGTAGAGGAGTTGGGAATGCAGGAACAGATCGCGTGTTATGGATGGCGGGAGGACACGCCGGATTTCCTGCAGGCGATGGATGTGTTCTGCCTGCCTTCGAGATTCGAAGGGCTTCCGATCTCGGTTATAGAGGCGCAGGCTGCGGGTTTGCGGTGCCTGGTATCGGATCTGGTGACGGAAGAAGTGGATATCACGGGGCTGGTGGAATTCCTTCCGCTGGAAGAGGAATGCTGGGCGGAGGCGCTGGCTGAAGCGGCGAAGACAGGGGATATGGCTGCGGGAAACCGGGAAGGGATCTGGAAATGCCGGATAGATGAAGCATTCCGGCAGACGGGCTATAGTATAGAGGCATCGTGTGAGAAGCTGAGCTGTTTATATGATACAGCGCTTTGTGCAGCGATGAAATGATGCGCCCATTTCACCGTAGGAGAGGCTTAGAGAGTACATCGCATAAAACAGGAGGGAATATGAAAGTGCAGGGGAGCAGATGTGAGTGTGGTAATTCATGCCGGAAACAAGAAGGGAAAGCGATGGATCTGGCTATATACGGCGCCCAGGGCACGGCGCTTGGAGTCTATGAAGCAATACATAACCTGTATCCGCGCAGACGTATCCGATGTTTCCTGGTATCGGAAAGGGGCGGCAATGCAGAGTATTTATCCGGAATCCCTGTGCTGGAGTTAGAAGCATTTTCCGGATCATTATCCCCAAAGGAGAAGGGGAACATCGAGATCCTGATCGCAACACCGGAGAATATGATGCCTGCGATCGAGGCGAGCCTTAAGGAGCATGGGCTGCTTTGTTATGTGCGTTTAACGTCTTCGCGATGGGCGGAGCTCATGAATTGTCATCATGCGGGTGAGAAGGAGTTTATGCCGCTGCGCGCGCTCCCTGTTGGGTTCCATAGGGCTGACCTGCATGTATTTATGGCGAAGTTCCATGGAGATAAGCCGTTATCTGTCGATTATGACCTGCCGGAATGGATCACGCCGATTCAGGTGGGCGCGGTACGGAGCCAGAAGCGTGTTGCTGATATTTTAGATTGCGACGGAGAAAATATTTCCGCAAAGAATGGGAATTATTCGGAACTCACGGCGCTCTACTGGATCTGGAGAAACTGTCTGGGAAGCGGTTCAACTGACAGCCAGGGAAGCGATCTATCCGACAGCGCGTGGAATGAATACTATGGTTTGTCGCATTATAGAAGGATCCTGGAATTGACAGAGGATGATGTGCTGCGGCTTGTGGACAATGGCGTGGATGTGGTCCTGCCCTACCCGATGCCGTATGAACCAGACATTGAAGAGCATCATAAGAGGTATCTGAAGGAAGCGGACTGGAAGGCGGTGCAAAGTGCGGTTCAGGAATTACAGCCGGGGTATGCAAAAGCATTTGAAGATATTTTGAAACAGAAGTATTTCTATAATTATAATATTATCCTGGCGAGAAAAGAAGTGCTTAAGGAGTATTGTGGCTGGCTGTTCCCGATTCTGGAGCGGGTGGAAGAACTGAGCATTCCGAAAGGAGCAGAACGGTCGGACCGGTACATCGGATATATAGCAGAGACGTTGGAGACGCTGTATTTCATGTATCATGCGGCGGACAAATGGGCAGAGAACCGACTTAATATTATGTATTCGGGGTGTAAATTTTTGATATGATGCTCCGCCGTTACGGATTACCCGAAACGGCGGAGTAGTCTTAACCAATCAAGACTGTCTTTCCTTCGAATGCGAATCCGTACTTCCGGATTCGTTCTGGTGCAATGCCTTTTGCTTCCAGAGAGGCAGAGTATTTCATCTGGTCAATCTGAGCAAGAGCCGCCTGGACGGTATCTGCAAGCGTAGCTTCTTCATCCGGATCGCGGACTTTGAATTCCAGGATGATGGCATCGTCCGAATCTTCAAGCGGTTCCAATAGCACATCATACCTTCCGAATCCGCTTTCCCGGTTTGAAGTGATTACGTAGCGTGCGGCAAGGTTCGCTGTAAGACCGAGGACAAAACCATGATAAAAGCGTTCGGGTTCTGTATGCCTGGAAGGGTGTTTCCCGGTATCGAAGAAGCTGAAGGTTGCGAAAGCAACCCGATTCATGTAGATATTCATGGCTTTCACGTCATCTGATAAGAGCGCCTTGATAAAATCATTATATGCCGGGGTGAATCTGGAGAACCATCCGTCAATCATCGTCTTGAACATGATCCGGACTTCCTTGTTCGTGATTGCAAGTTCATATTCCTCCGTTCCCCACTCTTCATCCAGATGATAATTGATAAGGCGCAGATAACCACAGGCGAGAAGAAGACTCCAGATTGCATTTTCATCATAGTTTAACTGGTCGTATACCATCTGCTCATCAATCTGTGTACAGAATGTTTTTCCTTTCAGGAGATCCTCCATAATAATCTTCACATCTGCACTTCCTTCGCGAACCAACTTACTGACAAGGTTGTTGCTGCTGGTGTTTGCCCAGTATGTGGAGAATCTTTCGAACTTCAGATAATTTATAATGGACCAGGGATTGTAGATATCTGTTTGTTTGCCGAATGTAAATCCATCGTACCAGTCTTTTACCATCGCTTTTTTTGAGCATAGTCCGTATTCATCCAGAGCATCCCATACCTCCTGCTGTGTGAATCCAAAGCTATCTGTGTATAAATCGGAAGTAACGGTAACCACCGTTGGATTATTGAGATCAGAGAATACAGATTGCTTGCTGATCCTGGTAATTCCGGTCATAAGGGCTCGTTCCAGATAGGGGTTGGACTTAAATGTGGCATTGAACAGATTGCGGATAAACGAAGTCAGTTCATCCCAGAAGCCATTGACGTAGGCTTCCTGCATGGGGGTGTCATATTCATCCAGTAATATAATAACTTTTTTTCTATAGTAACGCATCAGATAATCACACAGAGCCTTTAGAGATCCGGATGCCAGGTAATCTTCCATGTTAGCGGAAATTGACTGATATAGAGTTTTTTCCTTACTATTTAATAGTCCGCTGTCCAATAGAAAATCGAATCTATTATATAGATCAGTGATAAGCTGGCAGATCTTTTGTCTTGTGTTGTGAAATGTAGTTTCTTTTACGTCTGCAAAACTAATAAAAATAACCGGATAGGTTCCCAGAAGCGTTCGGTATTTTTCATTCCGCCAGATAGAGAGGTTCTGAAACAGAGCTTCTTTTCCTGTATATTGAGTCGAAAAGAAATATTCTACCATACTCAGATTCAATGTTTTTCCAAAACGCCTGGGACGGGTAATCAGGGTGACTACATCATTATTCTCCCACCATTCTTTAATAAAGAATGTTTTGTCGATATAAAACAGGTTCTTTGTAACTAATTCTTCGAAATTCTGGTGACCGATTCCGATCATTCTGGTCATGATGCCCGCGCTCCTTTCGCTTTTACTATCATCTCTATTTGTCTATGCGTCCAATCGCACAAAACAAAAAGCCTCATCGCAGCCCGCTGCGCCTGTGTTTTTGTCCGGCACGCTCGAAAGAGTATCCTGCATGAATATATCGAGATTCCATTTGATTCTCATAATTCTTAAAGTTCCTCTATTTTACAGGTGTGTTTCTTCGTTTTTTTATCATAACTGATTCCGATTCCAAAGATTTTCCCGGTATATTTCGGCCTTTCGCCTAGCGTCCCTCTGAGGCGGAGAGCATAATTCTTCGACTTTATCTGCTGTATAGCTTTTTCTGGCGTGCTGTCTACTTTTAGTTCGAGAATAAAAGCGGCAGAATCTCGATGTTCAGGATAAAAGATAAAATCAACAAACCCTTTGCCGGCTTTTTCTTCTCGTTCAACACGATACTGATCCCGCGCGGACAGATATACTAAGTTTACGATTGCCGCTAATTCTGTTTCCGTGTTATAGGAGAGAATGGGAGATTCTGTGTCATGGGCAAACTGTAAGATTTCCGACATTGTTTCTGTATCTTTATTCAGCGTTGCTTGAAGCATTTTCCGGGAAGCATTTGCAAGATTGTAAATATATCCCAAAGACCTTTCTTTTTTCATCATGGAGGCATAGCTGTCCATCAGCTCTTTGTTCGGAATGAATACAGAGCCGTTTGCATAAGTCAGAAGACCGTAGACGACCATTGCCGAATAGATCTCATCCTTTGTAGACAGACGCATGGAAACTGCCGCGTATTCTTGAATATCAGCCGGAATTGCTTCTTTGGCGAACAATAGAGCCAGATCATCTTGTACGTTATCGGTATTATCCTTGATATAGTTAAAAATAGAGTCGTAAGTTCCAGAGCTTGTCCAGTAATTCCTAAGTTGGTTGTCTGTTAATGCGCACACAATGGAGCGGGGATTGTAGAGCCTGCCGCCGGAAGCAGTATGATAGCCGTCATACCAGGACGTTAACTCATCCCGGCTGATCCGGGGTTCTTTAGTGGTCTTCTGATAGATATCAAAAAGTGAATCTACTTCCGAGTCTGAAAATCCAAAATATTCACTGAACCGTTCTGAAGTTGCCATATTATATTCCAAGAACATGTTCAGTTCAGAGCCGTCGGAATATTTGGCAATGGGAAGGATCCCTGTCATATAAGTAAGTTCTGCATAAACCTTGTCTTTCAACAGTGATTTCAAAAACAGAAGATATGCTTCCTGATCTTCTGGCGTGCAGAAGGACATGTGAAATAAGGCGTCCCACTCGTCTAAGATAAAGAAGAAACGCTGACCGGTCTTTTGGAAGATATTTGTCATGATATCCCATGTGGCGTCACCTATATGAATATCAAACTCAGGATATGCTTCGGAGAGATCCTTGTTAATACCATTCTGGATGCGGTCGATGTACTGAAAATAGCTGGTGCATTGTCTGGGGACCTCACTGAAATCAATATAGATGACATGATGTTGGTTCAAATGCTTACGATAGTCGGGATTCTCCTTGCCGTCTTCTCCTGTGGCGAGCGCCAGATTGTCAAACAAGTGTCGGCTGTCTACGGCGCTGCCAAAGAAAGCGCCGATCATGTTTGCCATGACGGTTTTCCCAAAGCGGCGCGGTCTTGTAATACAGAAGTAACGATTCCACTTCCCAATGGAGGGAATTAATTCCTGGATCAACATAGATTTATCCACAAAATATTTTTCAGAGAGGATTTCCTTAAAATTCTCGTAAGGCTTTCTGCTGTCTAAGAAGATACCCATAATAATGCTCCTTTAGGATTTTGTAAATAATTCGTCGGTTTCTTTGTCAGAGAGGCGATATCAGATTCAGCTCTTATAAAAACGTTCTTTTCTGCTGTTAGTATAACATATATTATAGGTCAATGACAGTGGATTGTATGATAATAACTGGATTTCAATGGATTTGATTGGACTCGGGGGAGGTAGAAGTAACCGATAAATGAATCTATGAAAAATGAGAATTTTTAAGAAAATGGAATAAAAAATTATTACGAAAATATGTAGTTTTTCGTAAT
>NZ_JAYMNO010000006.1:0-6001 GCF_036941055.1 Sporofaciens sp. JLR.KK001
TCCTTGATTTCCAGCACCCTTAGCGTCCCTGAGACGATTTGAACGTCCGACCCTTCGCTTAGGAGAAATACCAATCCAAAAAAATTACGTGTAGCCTATACTCCTCTAATGTCCTCGGAAGCCCCTATTTCCCTGGACATTTTACAATTTTCATGGGGAGGGAATATCCTCAAATTCCCTCTCGTATCTGCTAATATTCTGACGTGATATTAGCAGGTTATTAGCAAATACAAGAGTTGAACTCTGTACTGGCACTAACTTATTAGCACAAGGACGCCTATTCATAAGCTGCTTTTGGCGGCTTATTTTATATTTATTTTACCATAGGCTTCCCACTTCTACAAGGAAATTGATATACCGTTTCCATATTTATGATTAGGGTGTCAAAAGGTTAATTTTTCAAACAGGCACTGCTATATTGCACAAAAATCAATGCCGATCAACTACCTTTTAAGTGTTTTAAAGGCCACTATTTTAGTGAAATTGTACAAATGTTTTTCGCAAAATACCCTTTTGACACCCCAATCATATTTATACATTGGGGCAATTCATTTCTTATAGACTAAAATATTTTGAAAGAAATAAAGGAGACATTTATGGAACAAATTAAGAACCATCAAGATTATCAACTAGAACTGAAGCAGATTGTGGAATTCCCACGCTGCAGAATTTACAGAGATTTCATACGGTCATTAATCACTAACATGGGCATCCGGACAAACGGAGGCTCTTTTCTTTTTTATTACATCGTCCTGTGCTCTTATGCAAATTACAGATCATCCTACCGCCGTACAGAAACTATGACTTATCTTGTCGGGCCTGGGGAATGGATCTGCACCCTAGCAGATCTGCGCACATGGTTTCGGTGCCGATTCCAGCATCAGGCAGTCTCGATCCTGAAGTACCTGCAGAAGCAGAACTATATCACATACTCCCTTCTGGAGAATAAGAAGGTTGTGAAGTTTAAGATTACAGACTGGCCAAAGGATAATACCGTACTGGAGTACAACTTTCCCTGCAAGAAGGATGACGGCTTTTTCTTTTTCCCGATTGCCAAAGTCCATGAACTAATCAGCATGGGCAAGTGCTCGGAGATGGACATGCTTTTGGATATGTGGATTCACGCCATCTATAACGATCCGTCTGTGCAAGGCTCCTATTCCGGCCCGGTTGTGTATTACCGCAACAACACTGGCAATCCGGTAACCAGCTTCCAGACATTGGGCGACCGCTGGAACCATTCCAAGACAACCATATCACGTACCTTAAAGAAATTTGAAGAAATGAATCTCATCACATTAGTATCCTTTACCGGGAAACATGGCAGCATGATCTATCTGAATGATTATCTGTCAGTTATGTTCGATATTAGTGATGTGATGATCGACAAGGAGGAGATCGCTATGACTATGCAACTGCCAATCCATGTACCAGAAAACAAGGGAGAAGTCTGCGTTTCAGAAGCTGTGAAGGAAGAACAGGTCAGCGTTCCAGAAAATGATCCGTGCGTTCCGAAATCGCACATGCAGTTTATCATCCAAAAAGTGGTGGAAATGCTGAAATCACAAGGGATTCCGTGTTGCGAGTGTCCCAAAACCCGCTATATATTATCTCCTTTATCCTCTGCCTGCAAGAATATAGTAAATATATATACTCTAAGTATTATCTGCCCTTACGGAAATGCAGCCTATCGGTTTGAGCTGACTGTCAAGCCTGAAGAGAAGGATTATCTGGAGAGAAATCCGATTCTGAAAGAGTATGCGGATGTTGTGGAAAAGATTTTGAAGGGAGCTGAGTAGGATGAAGGATACAAGCAGGAAGGATGCAGGGCTGCAAAGAGCAAAATGGAAGGATGCAGGAGCAAATGGTGCAGAATCGGAGGATGCAGGAATAGAAGATGCAAAGACTGATGTGAAAAAGAGTCAGGGAATAAATAAGAATGGCACAGAAACTCCAAATATAAAGAAAAGGGATACCAGAAAGAGGAATATCCGGAATGGATTAAGTGACTGGAATCCAGAGGAGGATCCACGCTTTCATGACACCTACAAATTTCTTCGGAGATACCGGGATGCCACATATAGCCTGAAGGTAGTAGTCCACCAGATGGAGACACAGTTCCGGCTGAAATATGGGACAAGTGTAGATGAATTCCTTGATTCTATCTATGCTGCAGGGGCTGATCTATCTGGAGATAATATTGAAGAACGGGCAAAGAGCATTGAACGAAGTAATCGGATGCTGAAAATGCTGGATTCCTCCGTGGATTTACTTAGAACCAACCACAAACACGGAGAACAGTATTACTGGATCCTCTACTATACATTCCTGTCTCCCCAGAAGCCGAACGGTACAAATGAGATCTTAGAGAAGCTGCGGTCACATATTTCCAATATTTCCTATCGCACTTATTACCGAAAAAGGCATAAGGCAATCGAATCTCTGAGTACCATACTCTGGGGGTATACCGCAAGGGAAACCATTGAGATACTGAATATTTTTTTCCCTGAAGAATAAAATGATCGACATTTCATAGATGGATACTCATAATTAGTATAAAAAACTAAGGAGTATTCATTTATGAGCAGATTAGAGACTTTAATTGCAGACTACATGAAAAACTGTGAATCCATTAAAAAACTGGATAGGAAGACACTGAAAGCTTATCGCATTGATTTGGCACAATTTCACGCATTTATGCTGGAATATCCTGATTTTGAAGATAAAACTGCTATAAACGAGTATATCTCATCTCTCCACGACCAGTATAAGCCTCGGACTACCAAAAGAAAGATCGCTGCTCTAAAAGCTTTCTTTCATCATCTGGTTTATGAAGAGATTATTACCCTGAATCCATTTGACAAGATCAACGTAAAATTCAGGGAACCACAAATACTGCCCCGGACGATACCGGAAACTACGATTGCTGATTTTATCTCCACGATGTATAAGCAAAAGTCACTTGCAAATACAACCTATCAATACAATGCGATCCTTCGTGACATCACGATTATTGAGTTGCTTTTTTCCACAGGCGTCAGGATCTCAGAGCTGTGTGCCTTAAGACTACAGCAAGTAGATCTGGTGTCCTACAAAATAATCATTTATGGAAAAGGCTCTAAAGAGCGCCTGATCCAGATTGGCAATGATGATGTCAAAAAGGTGGTAGCTGAATATTATGCTGCCTTCCAGACAGATATTTTCTCCACCGGATGGTTTTTTATCAATCGGCTTCATCAGCGGTATTCAGAACAATCCGTACGGGCTATGATTGTAAAGTATTTAAAACTGGCAATGATTGATATGCATATCACTCCGCATATGTTTCGTCATTCATTCGCCACTTTGCTGCTGGAAGCTGACGTTGACATCCGATATATACAAAAAATGCTTGGTCATAGCTCAATCAAAACGACTGAAATCTATACAAGCGTTTCCATGGCAAAGCAAAATAATATTCTCACGACCAAACATCCACGGAATTTTATGAACCTGAATAAAAACTAAAAGCAAATTTAATTTTTATTGTAAAAAAGCAGCGAACTTTTTTTTCCGAATCATGTTCACTGCTTTTCTATTACTTTCACTAAACCACTACGCCGACAATCCTATTCTAGCTACTATTTTTAGAGTGTAACCATTTGTTGCGTTTTCTCATTCATTACTGCTTATTTGCCAGCCGTGCCGTGGCAGATAAAAAGTATTTTAATCATAATTTATTCCTTTTTCAAAATACCCGGAAACGCCGTGTTTTGGCACATTTTGCGGACTTCTAATTTTAAATATCAGCACCCTCGTTTTAATACACTTTTTGTAAATGGGACAAATCGTAGCAATTCACAGTCTTCATTCGTAATCTTTCCGTAGTCGGATAGGAGTGTACAAAACTCCCCCCCTATGGAAATGGGTACATTTTCCCGGCTAGCGCGTGCATTATTTAACGATAAGATTTTCCCTATACATATTTTTATACTTTTCCTAAAAAATCTGCAATAATGTGCATATAATTATTTCATCTGGCAATCCAATATATTTGAAAAAGCCAGCATAAACAATAGCCAATAATGGTGCATATAATTTTGCACTATCACCCCATTCAACCGTACCAGAATGTGTTTTGTTATTGCGTAGATTTACAAAGGAAGCAATATTAGTCTCATTAACCTGTGGCAACACCCATTTTGAAACTATTGCATCAGCCACTTCATGGTTTTCATTATACAATGTAAGAATTTTCTGTTTTAATGTATAATCAAGATATTGAAAAGCACTGCTTATTGTAGTTTCTTTATTAACATCAATTTCAATATGGGATTTAGAAAAATCTGCTATCGTTTTTTTGATATTCTTTTTTATTTCCTCTATGAGAACATCTTTTTCTCTGCTCCCCTTATCATCCAAATGGTAAGTGACCTCTAACGCTGTACATAAATCCTGAACATTTTTTATTGATATCCGGTTGACCATATCATTATTTTCTGGCAAAAGTTCAAGTAACGTGTCAGCTTTACCATTTACAATTCCCTCGATTAAATTCGGTATATAATCAAAAATACTAAATATCGGTATCACATTATGACATTTTCTCGTAGAGTAATTATCATAGCGGTCAAAAATTTTGCAAATTCCTGTTTCAAAAAACTTATCATCCGCATTTTTCTGACTAAGATATCCTTCGAAGTAAACATTATTTTGAGAAGTTAAAATCGCAGTAAGTTTTTTTGCAATTAAATAGCATTCTTGTATTCTGTCAAATTGCTGTGCATTTTCAAACGAGAAACGAATAAAAGAATTTAGATTCCCAAGATTATATGCACCTTGATGTCCTATGCCATTTGTTCCCCCATCCTGTCTAATAGAAAATGTTAATGTTACTTTCTCATTTCCTATTTTAAAGTCAATTGAACGAGTGTACTCACTCCAAGGTCGCATTCTAATTTCCCTTGCTCCATCATATTTTAAATATTGGTCAACATCAGGCGGCTGGATTGCCAATCCGGGATCGCATAGGGCATTTATGTTCCCACCATAAAATGTAATGGCATGAAATTTCTCCCAAGGCTCTGTCATCATACCAAAAAAGCCTTGTGCATTACCGCTTGCCTTTATTATGATAGGAGTTGAAAACTTAATAATAGGACTAAAACCCATACCACTGGTACTAAATTTCCCATTGCGCAATATTGCAATCATGCCACCATTATCTTCACCATACAGATACTCTGGTCGCTCTATATTACGATTTTGTATTTTATCAAAAGACTCATATATCTTTCTTTTATCACTTTGAGCCGGAAGCAAAGTAACTATATTCTCTGATACATAGTATGTATATTTGTCATCCCCTACCTTTAGATAACCGCAAAAATTGTCTGCTATTTTTTTCATAATAAACAATCTACTCCTTAATAATTTCTTTTTGTAATCAGTCACATTCAACACTCAAATATTTTTACTCTATTTTTCAAAAATCTTTTTCTGATTGATATACCATCATCAAAAACTGATTATACCATATCCAGCATAAAATATCACATACAAATTACAGCAGCTACAGAAAATCGCCCTGCCGAGACAGAGCGTCTAGCCTTTCTATATTAAATTAACCGGAACATTTTTTGTGATATCATTTTCTCCCTTTGTCCTATCCAGCTCTTTCCTCGCACTTTCCAATTCTTCCATCCATTCCAGTTCACCCTCTAAGTCCTCCAGTCCAAGGTGGGTGTATCCATTTAGCGTTACCCCGATATCACTATGCCCCGTCAAATATTGGAGCGTCTTTGTATTCATACCTGGCTTGACCATGTTATTGCAGTAGGTGCGGCGGCAGACATGAGCCGTAATACAGCCACAGCCTCTCTTGTCACGCTGTCATTTACCACCACTGTATCTGGTTCAACGCCGAAAGGATCCCTATACAACATATCATCATCCACCATCATCTGAAGCGTTAGTTACAGAATTCGTCCAGACTGTTTTATCCCTCTTCGTTTACTAGCAT
>NZ_JAYMNO010000007.1:0-4433 GCF_036941055.1 Sporofaciens sp. JLR.KK001
CAAAATGAGACACTATTGATTCATATTTTATGTATCAATATAAGCTTTAGTTATCAAACAGATAATTCATAATTAAATATTTAAAAGGAAATAATTATGCTTAACACAGATATTTTCAAATTTGAATTCGTTGATCGTACAGAGGAACGTCGATTAATTGATAGTTACCTTATGGATTTTTCAAGTAATCTTAGTTATATTCTGTGGATACATGGGAAACGCGGAACCGGTAAAAGTTATTTTTTGACAGAATATGTTATGTCCAAAAAAAATTTTACAAGTATTTATGTGAACATCGAAATCGAAAATATATCTTCAGGAGCTTACTTGAAAGCATTTATTAGCCAGCTAAATAAAGCTGCAAATTTAAAATTTACAAATTATATTCGAGCAAATTATAAGTCTATGGCTACTATTGGTCAGAAAGCAGTCAATATGATTTTAAATATGACGGATTTAGATGATATTGGTTTAGATGAATTAAGTTCTTCAATTACAAATTATTTCATTTCTAAGCGTGACGAAAAAGAAAATACAGTAGTAGTTATTAAAAAATATATTTTTGAAGCACTAAAAAAATGTGAAAATATGGTATTTCTTCTTGATAATTTTAGTCAGTGTGATCCTAATTCTCTTGATGTAATAGTTTCTGTTATTCATGAAGTAATATATAATGCGCGCATAAGATTTTTAATTTGTACCACGGATGATGATTTGAAAAATCGTTTTGATATTAAAAGCATCTTGGCAGAGAAAATACCAAATAAATCAATAGTAATATCACCATTTCAACAAAAACAACTGTTTGCACGCATGCTTGAGCGTACATTTGAATTGAACGAAGCCGATATAAAATTACTTTCTCAAACTTTTGAATTGTGTCATGGCCTTCCACAACGATTCAAAGAAATTCTTATCAATTTGTATACAATTCAAGGAATTACAATTGATGGAGATAAGGCCCAATTTGTTCTTGATGCTTTCAATCAACAGTTAATTAAAGATGAATTAGCTTTTGATATGGATGCTTTGTGCCAAAAGCAAAAAGGAGCCAAAATTATACTCCAAATTATTGCGCTTTGGGGAAATCCTATCCCGTCTATAATTCTATATGATTTTTTGGATTTTTTTGCAAATATTGAACCCATCCCTATTTTAAAAAGAGAAATAGGAGAAACACTTCAAACTTTAGAGAATTTGCATGTTTTAATTCGTGTTTATGAAAATCATGTGATATCATTTCAATTTGAACACGATTCTCTAAAACTTGCCATAAAGAAATATTTTCAAGATGATCGTTCAGTACCATTTTTACATTATAGTATTTATGAATATCTAATGCAGCAACAGAATGTTGAAAATTCAGCTTATTGGTGTCGTTATTATCAAGAATTACTTGCATACCATTCTTATGCTGCGCAAGCCGATAAATGGATAGAGTTTAATTATTCTTATGGTTATCATTTTTTTGAAATAGACATGTATAAAGATGCTGAAAAAATTTTTTCCAGACTGGAAACAGTGGTTTCGTCACTTCTAGGAGAGCAATTACTTACTATGGGTATTACTTTTTTTTATTGTGGTCAATACCATAAAGCAGATAATCTGCTTTCAATTATTCAATCAAGAAACTTAGCCGATAATTTTTCATTGGAACAGTATATTAAATTATATATATTTCAAGCTCGATCAAGATCGTGTACTCTTGATAGTAAACGAGCTCTTGAAGCAATTAGTCAAGCAGAACAATTGAATGCTAAAGATAGTCATTACCGTATAATGATTTTGGGTGCAAAACAAAGCATCATGTTTCTTTCTCCTGGTGGTTTCCAGAAAGCAAAATCTATTTTTGATGATTTAGTAACTGAAGATTTAGATGTGCGTGAAATGGCTATTATTTATCAATCTGCCATGGACTATTATGAAGGAGAAGACTCTTTAAAATATTTAGATAGAGGTTTATTTCTTGCTAGAAAGTTTTCAGATTATATTACAGAAGGGAAAATACTGACTAATATGGGGTTTGAATATTTGCGTTGTGGAAATTACGAAAAGTCCAAACAGTTTTATGAAGAAAGTATATTACTTCTTAAAGAAAATCAACCTCATGAACAAGTATATCCTTATAGCAACCTTGCTGTATTACATATGATATCTGGTGACTGGGAACAGGCGTTGAGTAATATTGTAGAAGCATTGTTTTGGAATAAATCAGATTATGCTTCTTTGGTATTACAAACTAATCGTATGTTATGCTATTATTTTTTAGGTAATCCACAATGGAAAAAGATTTATATAAAATTGTTGGACTATATTAATTCCGTACATAACGTAGATGATAAGATTTACAAAAAAATATGTATCAATTTGGCATTGCTTGCGTGGAAAAACGGATATTTTAGTGAAGGAAATAAAGTCCTTGAATATTGCCGCCCTCATCTTGCAATGGAATGGCCACATGGAAAATATCGTTTTCTAAAATTATATCATCAATTAACAGGAATTAAAGTAGAACTAATTCCACCATCTAATCCATGCTACACGGATTATTACTGTGATTTGGAATTTGAACCTTGGATTTTAAATTTTAGTCATGACTAAAATTTAGACGTTCTGTAGCCGCACGTATAATATTTCCAACAATTTCCCCAAAAGGTATTCCCAATTCACGACTAATAATTCCAACTTCAGATGTTTCACTGATTACAGCATTTCCGTTTATTTCAATGAAAAATAGCCGGCCACTTTCTTGAAGACGGAAATCAACTCTAGCAAAATCATGCATATTTAGCATTTCAAAAGCTGTTTGAGCGGCTATACGGATTGCTGTAATCTGTTGTGAAGTTAAAATCTTTTGTGCAAGATATTCGGTTCTTTTTCTATTTGCTTTTTCTTCCAGACCAAAGACAAAATTATCAAAATATCGAATACCGTTATACTCACATATAATCGGTTCAGTAAAATAGTAGTGTCCTTTATTTCCAATAACGAAACAAGTAACTTCATAGCCTGGGATATATTCCTCAATCAACACTTCGTGAAAGCGTGTTATTAAATTTGGTAAACGTTCTCTAAGTTCTTCTGCATTGGTACAAATACTTTCTTGAGATATTCCTAGAGAGGAACCCTCTCGATTTGGTTTTATTATAACAGGAAAGTTTATGTCTGTTAAATGCGAAGAACAATTAAAAACAGTTAAACTTTGCGGAACTTCCAAACAGGATGATACTATTTTTTTTGCATATGCTTTATTTCCGGCCATTAAACGAGCTAATGGATCTGAACCAGCATATGGAACGTTGAGTAACTCAAGCAATATGGCAGACTGTGCTTTCCGACTAACTTGATTCAAGCCATCGGAAAAATTTAAAAATAAAGTTTGAGGAAAACTAGCATGCCGATTACATGCATCAATCAGGCTTTCTACACCTCCAAAAAATTGAGCTTCAAAACCTGCTTTCTCTAATTCTTCTATTACAAAATAAATACTTTGTTGGCTAGGGTGATCACTATATGGGCGTGGTGATATTTTTGATTCATTTTCAAATTGCTCTCTCATATTGGCAATAATAAAATATTTCTTAAATTGCATATCATTTTCTCCTTTCAAAAAGAATAAATGTATATCCTTCATGTTGATTTAGTAAAGTTTTTTGACGATAATCCTCTTCCATTAATAGCATTCCACGTTCATAAGCGTCATTTGAAATAAGATGAAATACTGACAACGTTTTATTCCTCACACGATTTATAAAGGATGTTGATATAGGTGCAATAAGTTCATCCTCCGTTTTTAACATTTCCCTGTATATCCATCCAGTAGACTCACCTGTTTTTATAATATTTTCAATTGGATGAAAACGTTGCAAATCTATATCAAGCAATTCCGGGAAATATTGAATCCAATACTTTTCACCTAATTGTTGAAAAGATTCTGTACAAATACAGAACCTTGCTCCAGATGCTGCTATGTTATAAATGTGCTGAAAAAAAATATCTAATTGCTTTATATGATGTATGACATCTGTACAATATATTTTATTGAATAAAATATCAGAAAATGGTATATATGTATCATCCCCTGCTAAAATACAACCGGATTGCAATTTCTTTTGTGCAATTTCTCTCATATTTGTAGCGGGCTCAATTCCATATGGGATTATTCCATAATCTATAACAAATTGTTTCAAATAATTGCCTGTCCCACAACCAAAATCAAGAACGATATCCTTTTTTGAAAGTTTAAGTAAATTAGATAACATACTATATACGAGCGGCTCTGTGTTTCGTGTTTGTTCATAGATTTCTGCTTGGTGTTCATAATCAATTTTCATTGAGATATTTACCTCGATTTATATCAACTTTTTCGTGACAAATAAAAAAATACGTATTACAAAATTATGTAAAATATAGAATACTCATGAATTGCCTTT
>NZ_JAYMNO010000008.1:0-2186 GCF_036941055.1 Sporofaciens sp. JLR.KK001
CAATGTCATTTAGATAAGTATTAGGTTAGATTCTGCTAATGGGGGTCTAACCTATTTTTTTAAAAATTTCTCTCAAAGGGGTTGACAGAAAGCTTAAAATGTGCGGCCGCGCTCACTACTGATGAATTTTAGAGGTAGTGAGCGCGGCCCTTGAAATTGGAAACAGAAACTTCATTTCAATTTCAAGGAGGTACATTTTATGTCATTCGAAAAAATCAAAGCCGCTTTTACTGATTCCGTTAACTGTGTTGTATCCGACATCTCCCGGTATACGGTCACTCCTGAAAGGGATTTTACCCGTTCCAGAAAAATGGGGGCGGATAAACTCATCTCCTTCCTGGTTTCCTGCGGTTCTTCCAGCACCAGGATAGAACTGCTTGATTTCTTTGGCCTGCAGGCAGACTCCCCATCTGCCTCCGCCTTTAACCAGCAGCGCGCCAAACTCCGACCTGAAGCCCTGGAAGCCGTTTTCCATTGTTTCAACTCTGCTGTTCTGGACGGTGCAGACCCCCGCTTCCGTTTCCTTGCCGCAGATGGATCCACCTTCACCTTCTTCAGCAGGCCCTCCTTTTCTTCCCCAGAATACTTTGTATCGGAAGGACATTCCACAAAAGGCTTCTACAGCATGCACCTGAATGCTTTTTATGACCTGCAGAAACATACTTATTCTGACGCCCTCATCCAGCCCGTCCACCAAAAGGATGAATTCCGGGCTTTCTGTGATATGGTTGACCGGCACGATACCCGGCCCGGAACCAGGGATGTCTTCATCGGCGACAGAGGATACTGTTCCTATAACAACATGGCGCATGTTGTGGAAAAAGGACAGTATTTCCTCTTCCGCACAAAAGACATCCATTCCAAAGGGCTTGTTGGAAATTTTGATTTCCCGGATACGGATTCCTTTGACATTACGGTGAACGTTACACTTGTACGCAGCCATAAGAAATCGATCCCTGTCAAAGAAGGATTTTACAGACGTTATGTGGATGCGAATGCTTCCTTTGACTATGTGGCATACGGCTCCCTGGATACTTACGACCTCTCCTTCCGTATTGTAAGGTTCCCCATATCCGATGACTCTTATGAATGCATTGTCACCAACCTGCCCAGGGAGGAATTCCCGCCGGTACGGATAAAACTCCTGTATTTTTCCAGATGGGCCATAGAAGGCTCCTTCCGTAAGCTGAAATATACCATAGGCTTAAGTAATTTCCACGCATACAAGCCGGAATACATCAAACAGGAAATATGGGCAAAACTGATTGCATACAACATAACGGAAACCCTTATCAGCCTTACGGTCATCAGGCATGGCCAGACCAAACATGAATATAAAGTAAATTTCAGTATGGCTGCACATATTTGTAGGGTCTCCCTCCGTCTGCACACGGGGGAAAACCCTATAGATGTAATGTCACTGCTTCAAAAGGAGCTTATCCCTGTCCGGAATGACCGACGGTACCCACGCCTTCAGACAGCACACTTCCGAAAACCACGGTACTTTATATACCGGGCAGCATAAAGCAGTTCCATTAATACCTATAATACCTTTTTATGAGGCAGATGTAAATCTGCTTGTTTGCCATGCAATTCTATTCCATTCTAAGTGATACAGGATGAAAAATATCCCTGGATTCTTTCTGGCACTTCCATTTTCCCTGCCCATTGGCCCTTTGGAAAAAGCGGCACACATTTCTTTCGCCCTTAACTAAATGACATTGCACTGCAAATTCTAACGAATCATTATTTTTGGTGTTAGTCAATAAATATGTTGGTCTAATCTCATTACAGTATTACCAGACGATAATTGCGTACATCATAGACACCATGCCAATAGCAACTGTTTCCAATATTGCACAATGAATGAAACAGAGACGTTGCTAAATCTCCTGCACACCGGAAAGCTATCGAAAATAGTGCATTGTAACGATTGATATATTTTGTTGCCACTCCGCGGTAATGGTTGTATGTTTCCTTAATATAGGAATGCATGCTGTTCACTATATTCAGATTAAACAGCTTCTTATTTTCTTCATGGTTTACATCCATAACCGTACAACCCGTCGCTGCCCCCAGACTGCTATAGCTTCGAAGTCCATCTGTAAGTATTAGAGTCTCCTCGCAGATATATGTGCCAAATATTTCATACAATTCCTTGCCAGATGGCTTTGCGCGGTTTACGG
>NZ_JAYMNO010000009.1:0-1134 GCF_036941055.1 Sporofaciens sp. JLR.KK001
GATAGAAAAGTGACATTGATTACACGACCCCGTCATTTTGGGAAGACACTTTGTATGAGTATGCTGTCAGAATTTTTTACATTCAGAAGAGCAGCAAGAGTTTATTCGCCGGACTCTCTATTATAGACAATGCAGACCTTTGCAGGCATTGGATGAATCAATATCCTACATTATCTTTAACATTCAAAAGTGTACACGGATTGAACTTTTCCGACGCATACGCACAGCTTGCATCCGTAATTGCAGAGCTATACAAAAAGCACATTTACCTGACGTACAGTGACCGGATTCATCCCCCGGACAAAATCAATTTCTTATGATAGCAGCCGAAAAAGCAAATCTGAAAGATATCAAAAACAGCTTACTGAAACTAACTCAGCTCATGGAATTATACTACAGAAAACCTGTGATCCTGATTATAGATGAGTACGATGTCCCTCTTGCAAAATCCAGCGAAAAGGGATATTACACAGAAATGTTGGACACTGTAAAGGGTATCCTGCAAGTTATTAAAAATAAGGTGTTAGTCAAAAAATATGTTGGTCTTGCTGAGTGTCCAGATTTTGGGACACCCAAAGTAGTATCATATGATTATCTAATGAATTTTGAGGTGATAATCATATGAAAGATAAAATCAATACGCTGTTTGATTTCATTAAAAACCTATGTGACTCGGACTTGGAACGCATCATTAACTTTGTAATGGGGATCGTTTCCGTTAATCAAAGCCTAGATGACAGACCCCAATGCCCGTACTGTCAGAGTTCAAAAGTTATCAAGTATGGTCATGCAAATGGGAAACAGCGTTTCTATTGTCATAAATGCGGAAAGACCTACCTACACTCAACCGGTACACTGACGGCCAATTCGCATTTTAGCCGATCCATTTGGGCCGATTTCATTCATGACACATTGGTTGGTGCATCTCTGGACTTCTCTGCTGAAAAGTTCGGATTTTCTCATCAAACAGCATTTAATATGAGGCATAAAGTTCTTATGGCACTTCAGGACATGCTTGAAAAAGAGCCTGTTCTTCTTTTTGGTATCGCTGAACTGGATGAAACATTTGTACTTGACTGCTATAAAGGAAAGACCGTTCCAACGGAAGCGAACCGTACTGCCCGTAAGCATGGA